>CAVPJG010000007.1:0-245068 GCA_963705205.1 uncultured Thermoleophilia bacterium | reverse complement strand
AGGGCCGGAGCGCCCGCGGGGGCAAAAGCCCGGCAGCTTGTGCTCGATTCTACTAGCGCGGCACAAAAACGGTCAATTTCAAACACGGGCAGTCCGGAGGGGTGGACGGTGAAGACGCTGGTGAGGATGGAGGCGGGGCCGCATCGCCCTGCCGAAAGCGGCGGGACGGCCGCCGTCAGGGCCCGCTGAAGCGGCTGCGAGCGGCCGACTGGACGGCCTCGTAGACGACGCGGGCCGGCCGCCCCACGGCCGTGGCGACGCGACGCACGTCCTCGTACTCCGGCGACACTGTGGCGAGGCGTCCGCGCACGAAGCTCAGGCGGACGTTCACCCTGAGCTTGCCGATCCTGACGCTCTCGCGACGCTCCTCGACGTACTCGCGGGAACACGGGACGACGCGCAGGCCGAAGGTGGTGGTCTCGGAGAAGACGGCCTCAGCCAGGCGCTCGCCGTCGGCCACCGGGGCGAGCACGTGGAGGACCACGCCGGGCCGGCCCTTCTTCATGAGCGCCTGGCTCATCCACACGTCGAGCGCGCCGGCTTCGCGCAGCGCGTTCGCGGCGTGAGCGAGCAGCTCGGGCGTCATGTCGTCGATGTTGGCCTCGAGGACGACGTGGTCGCCGGGGCCGTGGCCGCCCTGGGCGGTGAGAGCCGCGGCCGTCGCGTCGAGGCCCGTGCCGACGGCGGTCCCGTCCGGCAGGCCGGCCGGGTCGACGAGGACGGCCCGCAGCACGTTGGGCCGGCCGGGCACCTCGCGGCGGCCGGCGCCGTAGCCGATCCGCTCGATCCGCCCGGCGGGCACCCCGCCGTACTCCCCGGCGAAGTGCGCGAGCAGCGCGGCGCCGGTGGGTGTCGTCAGCTCGCCGAGCGGCGCGGCCGGCGTCTCCCCCGCCGTCACCGGCGGGGCGCCGCCGGCCGTGGGCAGGCCCGCCAGCAGCGAGAGCACGGCCGGCGCCGGCACGCTCAGCACACCGTGCGCCGTCTCGACCTCGCCGTCGCCGAGCGCCGGAGGCGAGGCGACGACGCGCTCGGGCGCGAGCTTCGCCAGCAGGGTCACGGCGCAGATCAGGTCGACGGCGGTATCGACATCGCTCAGCTCGTGGAGGTGCTCAGCCTCGTCGCGCCCGTGTACCTCGGCCTCGGCCGCGGCCATGCGCTCGGCGATGGAGGCGACGGCGTCGGCGACCGGCTGCTCGAGGTCCGACGCGTACAGCGACACGATCATCTCGTCGAAGGTGGCGAAGCCCGGCTGGTCGGCGACCCTGAACGCGAGGGCCGCGAGGCTGCCGCGGCGCACGTCCTCGATCTGCACCAGCCGGGGGTCGATGCCCGCCGCGGCGAGAGCCGGACGCAGCACGTCATCCAGCGGGCCGGGGTCCGCCTCGCGCGTCCCGGCCAGTGACAGCAACGCGCCCACGAGCATGTCGCCGCTGATGCCGCTCGAGCAGTCCAGGAACAGGATCATCGCCGTCACTCTATCTCGTCGACACGTCTGAGGGTGACTCTGCCCGGGTCGGCGCAGCCGGACACCGGGTGTGCGCCTCCCATCGGCACGTGGGCGGCGATGCATGAGCCCCGGACGAGGCCGGCCCCAACGGCGCGTGACATCCTGGCCGGAGGGCGCAGCTCCTGTAGAATGCCGCCATGCGCATCGCCCAGCTCGCACCGCCCTGGATCACCGTCCCACCCGCCGGCTACGGCGGCACGGAGTGGGTCGTGCAGCAGCTCTGCGACGGCCTCATCGCATCCGGACACGAGGTCCGCCTGTACGCCACCGGTGACTCGCACACCGCGGCGGAGTTGTGCGCCCTGTTCCCGGAGCAGATGCCCGACAGGATCGGCGTGACGCCCTACGACGCGCGCCAGGTCTCGTTCGCGTTCACCGACATCGAAGAGGGCGAGTTCGACCTCGTCCACGACCACTCGGGCTTCCTCGGCGTCGCCTTCAGCCGCTACCTGGCCACGCCGATGGTCCACACCATCCATTGCGCCTTCGACGAGGCGGCCTTCGGCTTCTACGAGCAGTTCGCCGGCGAGGTCGGCTACATCTGCATCAGCGAGTATCAGCGCTCCATGGCGCCGCCCGGCATGGACTGGGCCGGCCGCGCCTACAACGCCATCGCCGTGGAGCAATGGCCCTGCACACCGGAGAAGGACGACTACCTGCTGGCCTTCGGCCGCGTCTGCGAGGCCAAAGGCTTCCACCACAGCATCGAGGCGGCCAAGCGGCTGGACCGCAGGCTCATCATGGCCGGCGTGCTGCAGGAGCCGTACCGCGAGTATTTCGAGGAGAAGGTCGCGCCGCACATCGACGGCGAGCAGATCGTCTACGAGGGCGAGGTCAGCGACCAGCGCAAACGCGAGCTCTTCGCCCGCGCGCACGCGTTCCTCTTCCCCATCACCTGGCCCGAGCCGTTCGGCCTGGTGATGATCGAGGCCATGGCGTGCGGCACCCCCGTGGTGGCGCTGCGCCAGGGCTCGGTGCCGGAGGTCGTGGACGACGGCGTGACCGGCTTCGTCGTGGACGACTTCGAGGATTTCGTGACGGCGGTAGGACGGGTCGGCGAGATCGACCCGGCGGTCTGCCGCCGCACCGTGGAGCAACGGTTCACCGTCGCGCGCATGGTCGCCGACTACGAGGCGATCTACCGGCGCTATCTGGGCAGGTGAGGACCGCCGGCGAGGGGCCCGGCGGCCTCGCCGGCGCGGCCGAGGCGCTCGCCGCATACCTCACGGCCGGCGGCGAGCCTGAGGACCATCCCGAGCCGCTCTTCGTGCTGGGCGACGCCGTCCGGACGCTGCGCCTCTTCCCCGCCGCCTCCGTCGACTGCGTCGTCACCAGCCCACCCTACTTCGGCCATCGCCGCTACGCCGGCGGCGGCATCGGCGCCGAGGGCGGCTGGCAGGACTACGTCGCCGCCCTCGGCGCCGTCACCGCGGAGCTGCTTCGCGTGCTCAGACCGACGGGCTCGCTGTGGCTCAACCTCGGCGACACCTACCGCGGCAAGCGCCAGCTCGGCATCCCGTGGCGCGTGGCCTTCCACCTGACGGACGTCCAGGGCTGGACGCTCCGCAACAGCGTGGTGTGGCACAAGGTGAAGGGCGGGCCGGACACGAGCCGCGACAGGCTGCGCAACGTGCACGAGCTGCTGTTCCACTTCGTGCCCCGCCCGAAGAGGTACTACTACGACGCCGACGCCGTCAGACGCGCGCCGCGCGCGGCGCGCGTGGAGGACGGCGCCGTCGTCTCGGCCACCGGCGTGCGCGGCGTACGCTACCGCCGCCAGATCGAGCTCTCGACGTCGCTGGACGCGCTCGAGAAGGCGGCTGCCCTCGCCGCGCTCGACGAGACGCTCGGCGAGGTGGCCGCCGGCCGCCTCGGCGACTTCCGCATGGTCATCCGCGGCCGCCAGCGCACGACCCACTCGGATGTGGGTGCTGTCTCGGGCCGCGCTCGCGAGCTCGAGGAGCGCGGCTTCTACTTCCTCCGCTATCACCCTGCGGGCGCCAAGCCCGGCGACGTGTGGGACATCCTGCCCGAGGACACCCAGGGCCGCGGCCTGCACTTCGCCCCGTTCCCGGCCGACCTCTGCCGCATCCCCATCCTCGCCACCTGCCCACAGGACGGTGTGGTGCTCGACCCGTTCTGCGGTACGGGGACGACGATGCTCGTGGCGCAGCAGCTCGGCCGCCGCTCCGTGGGCATCGACCTCGCCGAGGAGTACCTGGCGCTGGCACGGGAGCGAGCCGGAGGGCTCTGAGTCCCGGGGGCCGACGTCTGACCGGTCGGTCACGTCGTGTAGTATTCCCGCCGGAGGACGACCTGCTGGTCCAACGAGGAGGCGCCGGCTCATGCCCGAAGGCAATATCAACGCCGAGGTCGCAGAGCATCTGCGCGAGCACGGCGACCACGGCGAGGACGCGGAGCATCAGCCCAGCAAGCGGCGCATCGAGACCCTCGAGATCCTCGAGGCGATCCTGCTCGCCATCGTGGCGGTCGCGACCGCGCTCAGCGGCTATCAGGCGGCCATATGGGACGGCGAGAGCGCCAAGGAGTACGCCACCTCCTCGCGGCTGCGCTCGGAGAGCGTCCAGCAGCATCTGGAGTCCACCCAGATCGCCGCCTACAACGCCGACACACTCAACGCCTGGCTCGAGGCAGACGTCGCAGGGGACGAGGAACTCAAGAGGGTCTTCGAGAAGCGCTTCACCCCGGAGTACGAGGAGGCTTTCCAGGCCTGGATCGCCCTGGACCCGTTCAACGACACGATCGCCCCGCCGGGTCCGCGCTTCATGCCTCAGTACGAGGACCCCGTGCTTGCGGAGGCGGAAGAGCTCGACGCCGAGGCATCACACGCCTTCGACCTGGGCGTGGAGTATCGCAAGACGGGCGAGCACTACGTGCGTGTGACCGTGCTCCTGGCCGCCGTCCTGTTCCTGATCGCCATCGGTCAGCGGTTCAAGATCAGGGGCGTGCGCTACGCGGTCAACATAGTGGCGGGAGTCCTGCTCGTCTACGCCCTCTACCTCTTCGCGATCTACCCGCACATCTGGGCCGGCGGCTGAGAAGGACTGGTCCGGCCGGCATTCGAGACCGGATCACCGTCCGCCAGCGTCCGCGTGCGGTGCCTGCCCCAGGGCTGCGTCCAAGTATGTGAGGATCTCATCGACGGCAGGCACGCGTCCGCGACAGACGACCCTGCCGTCGACGGCCAGCGCCGGCGGCTTGCGGACCCCGCGTGCGATCATCTGGCCGGGATCCTCCACCCTGCGCAGGGTGACGATCCCCTTGAGGCCGCGTGAACCCAGCGCCTCCGCGAGGACGGCCTCGAGCTCGGAGGTTGCGCGACCGGGCAGGCCCAGGACGTCGATGACCATGCTGTGAGGGTAGCGGGGCGCGGGCGGCGCCGGAATGACCTCCGTCAAGCGGCAGCCGGTCGCGCGGTAGTCAGCCCACTGCGAGCTTGGCGGCGATGTCGGCGAACTGCGCCTGCACCCACTTCTCGACGCTGTTCTCCTCGACGACGCGCCGCAGCATGGCCGCCCGCGAAGCGCGCTCGTCGGGCGGCATGGCGAGCGCCCGATGGATCGCCTCGGCCTGGGCCTCGATGTTGAACGGGTTCACGCCGAGGGCGAAGGCGCCCAGCTCCTCGTAGGCCCCCGCGTACTCGCTCAGGACGAGCACGCCGTCGTGGCGGTTGAGGATGGGGCCCTCCTTGGCGACCAGGTTCATCCCGTCGGCGATGGCGTTGACGAGTAGGACGTCGTACTGCGCGTAGGCGGCCAGCGTGGCGGGGAAGTCGTCCTGGATGCGCAGGTCGATCGGCATCCAGTCGGTCGTGCCGTGGCGCGTGTTCACGTCGGCGACCACGCGCTCCACCCGCTCCCGGTACGTCACGTACTCCTCGACGTCCTCGCGGGAGGGCTGGAGCAGGGCGAGAAACGTGAACCGCTCCTTGTACTCCGGGTGCAGCTCGAGGAAGCGGTCGAGAGCCACGAAGCCGCGGATGATGTTCTTGCTCAGGTCGAGCCGGTCGACGCGCAGCAGGAGGAACTCCCGCCGCCTGCCGCGCAGCTTGCGCTCGGCGGTCCGCGCCCGCCGCGACCCGGCCGCGGCACGCAGAGACGCGGGGTCGATGCTCACCGGGTAGGCGCGCACCCAGACCTCGCGGCCATCGTGGCGGACGACGCAGCGCGTCTCGTCTACCTCGAGGTCGAGCAGATCGGCGCAGCAGCGCAGGAAGTTCTGCACGTAGTGGCGCGTGTGGAAGGCCACCACGTCGTTCCCCAGCAGACCGCTGAACACGGCCTCGCGGATGTGGGTGGGGAGCACGCGCCAGTGGTCGCTCTGCGGCCACGGGATGTGGACGAACTGGTGCAGGAAGGCGTCGGGACAGGCGGCGCGGACGTCCGGGGCGACGCAGTAGAGCTGGTAGTCGTGCAGCAGCACCAGCGCGTCGCCCCCGTCGCCGGCCGGGCCGCGGCGCCGGCGCCCGTCCCGCCCCCGGCGCACCTCGTCGACCACGGCTCTGGCGAACTGCTCGTTGACCACGAGGTAGCCGTTGTGCCAGGCGTCCATCTCCTCCGCGCGGATGTCCGGATGACGGCCGAGGTCCCAGAGGTAGTGCTGGATGAACCACAGCATCGGGTTGCTGACCACGTTGTAGTACTTGTGGTAGGCGTCCGGCGACGGGGCGACGTAGCGGACCCGGTACTCCTCGCCGTCGAGCGCCACCTCGACGGCGCTGCTCTCGGCAGCCAGGCGCCGCTCGGCGTCGCTCAGCGCCGCCGCCACCCACGTGCCGGGGTGGTGGCGGAGCACCTCGGTGAGCACGGTGACGAGCCCGCCGGGCCCGCGCGTGACCACGGGCTCGCCCGACGGGTCGTCGTGGAACGAGACGGGGCCGCGGTTAGCCGCCACCACGAGACGGCGCTGTGCGAGATCGACACCCTCCACGCGGGCCCCCTCGATCGCTTGGTCAGGCCCCTATCGTACCCCGCTCCGCGAGATCGGCGAAGAGGCGCAGATCGTCGCGCAGCAGGCGCGGCGTGAGGAACTCGCGGCGGACCTTCTCCTTGCCGCGCAGTGCCATCTCGCGATGCTTCGCCGGGTCGGCCATGACCTGCAGGCAGCGCTCGGCGCACTCTGCGGCGGAGTGGACCAGGTACCCGCTCACGCCGTCCTCGATCTGCAGCGGGATGCCGCCGACGGCGCCGCCGATCACGGGGCGCCCCTTCCACAGGCCCTCGGTCACGGTGAGCCCGAAGCCCTCGCGCGTGGACTTCTGCATGATCACGTCGGCGTGGCTCTGGAACGCGTTGATCTCCACGGAGCCGACGTTGTCGAGGTTGGAGAGGATGAAGACGTCCGGGTCGCCGCCCACATAGGCGATGACGCGCTCGAGGTAGTCCCAGCCCTCCGGGTCGTCGCTGGCCATGGAGCCGATCAGCGCGAGCTGCACGTCCGGGTGCTTCGCTTTGACGGTGCGGTAGACGTCGACCACCCCCAGTGGGTCCTTCCACGGGTCGAAGCGGGAGACCTGCAGCAGGAGCGGGCGCTCCACGTCGATGCCGAACTGGCGCACGATGTACGTGGCGTCCTCGGCCGAGAGCTGCATGTTCTTCGGCGCGAGCGGATCGATGGTGGGGGCGATCTCGCGCACGGGGACGATCAGGCCCGGGGGCACGTAGTCGGCCAGGGTGTAGACGGCCGCGTCGTAGCGGTTGATCGACGGCAGCAGATAGTCGTAGAGGGCCTGGTCGGGCGTCGAGGTGTCGATGTGGCAGCGCCAGATCCACCAGGTGGAGCGGTCCTGGCTCAGCGTGACGAAGTCGCGGATCGCGAGCGGCTGCGGGTCGTGGATGACGACGAAGTCGTACGGCCGAGTGAGCTCGGCGGCGTTGGCGCGGCAGACGTCCTCGTAGAGGGCGCGCGAGGCCGGGGGGAAGTCGACCGCGTGCCCCTGCAGCCCGTTGTGGAAGCTCTTGGTGACGTTGAAGAACTCCGGAGGCGCCGTCAGGATCTGCCAGTGCGCCTCCAGCCCGACGTCGCTGACCAGCGGCACAAGGGTGTACAGGATCTCGGCCACGCCGCCGCCGAAGGCGGTGGCGTTGACGTGCAGCACCTGACGGCCCTTGAGCCGCCCGGCAAGCTCGTCGATCTCGGCCATCAGGTCCTTGGGGACGATACTTCTGTAGTCGGCCAGCGTCTTGTGACCGACGTTCACTTCGTGCATGAGACCTCCGTCAAAGGGGTGGAGGGTAGTACATCACACCGCTCCCGTTCGCTAAACTCGGGCGCGATGGCGCCATCCACCCCAGCCGCACCCCCACCGCCTGAACCCATGGCGATCGCGTCGGACGGCCTCACGCTGGCCGGCCGTCTCTTCCGGCCCGCCGGCCCGCCGAAGGGAGCACTGCTCGTGTGCCACGGCGCCGGCAGCCGCAAGGAGAACCACGAGCTCATGGGCGAGCAGGCGGCGGCCGCGGGGCTGGCGGCGCTCACGTTCGACTTCCGCGGCCACGGCCAGAGTGATGGCGAGATGACGCCGGACGGCTGGCGGGACGCAGTCGCCGCAGGCGAACGGCTGCTCGCCGAGTCCGGCGCGCCGTGGCTGGCGGCGCGCGGGGCCAGCATGGGCGGCTGCATGCTGCTGCTGGCGGCGCGCGCCCGTCCCGGTCTCTTCCGCTCGCTGGTGCTGCTCTGCCCGGCGGATGGCGCGTCGCTCCTCACCGGGCTGGACGAGCTCGAGGGGGACTCGAACGCAGCGCCGGGCGGCCCGCCGGGCCGCGAGTACTCGGGCCGCTTCGACGCCCGCGCCCTGCGGCCGTTCCTCGAGGGCCTCGACCTGGTCGCCGCGGCGCGCGGGCTGCCGCGCGTGCTGCTCGCGCACGCGCGCGACGACGACGCCGTGCCGTTCGCACACAGCGAGCGGCTCGCCGCCGTCCTGGCGCCGCCCACGCGGTTCATGCGGCTGGACGAGGGCGGCCATCACGGGCCGGGGCGCTCGGCCGAGGTGGCGCGGGCGACGATCGACTGGGTGCTCGTGAACGGCGGCTGAGAGTGACTGAGGGCGCCGTCAGGCGAACAGCGGCAGGACGCGGGCGACGATGCCGCCCACGAGCAGCGCGATCACGACGGTGCCTGTGCAGATGAGCGCCGTGCGCCGCCACCCCAGCTCGCGCCCCAGCACCGCGATCGTCGCCACGCACGGGATGTAGAGCGCGTTGACGATCGCGTAGGTGACGATCTGCGAGGTGGTCATGAACGAGGAGATGCTGACGACCGCTCCGCCCGCCTCGACGGCCGCGAAGACGAGGAGCAGTTGCAGGGCGAGCTCCTTGCGCAGCACCGCGAACACGAGCGTGAGCCCGGCGACCATCGGCAACAGGAGCCACCCCTCGACGATAGGCCCCAGGACGGTCCCGAGCTCCCACACCCAGCCGGTCTCGTACAGCAGCCCGAGCGCCATGCTGCCCAGCAGGATGATGGGGGCCGCGTCCCAGACGAACTCGCGGAAGCGCCGCCACGTCTTGCGCGCCACCTGACGGAGCACCGGACGGCGGAAGGGGAACATCTCCATGACCAGCACGCCCTTGTCGCCGGGCATGAGCCGGTTCATGCCGAGCCCGGCGAGGATGATGACCACGATGAGCACGGCGTAGGTGAGCAGCGCGTACTGCCAGCCGGCGACGCCGGCGACGGCGCCGATGATGACGGCGGTGCGCGCGCTGCAGGGCGTGAGCGTGGCGAGCACGGCGGCGATCGTGCGCTCGCGCTTGCTGCCCAGGGAGCGCGTCGCGATGATCGCCGGCACGTTGCACCCCCCGGCGGCGATGAGCGGGATGATGGCGCGGCCGTGCAGACCGATGCGGTGCATGACGCGGTCGCTCAAGAACGCGGCGGCGTTCATGTACCCGGTGTCCTCCACCAGCGCGAGGATGAAGTAGAAGGTGAGGATGTAGGGGATGCCGACGGCGAGTATCGCGAGAATGCCGCCGTCCACGCCCCAGAGCACGACCCTGCCGAGCGTGCCGTCGCCGAAGATGGCGGTCACGACGTCGATGACGGCCGGAGAGATCCACGCCGTCCAGAGCGCGGTGAGCGCCCGGGCGAGCAGGTCGCCGACGACGAAGAGCGTGGCGAACACGGCGGTGATGACGCCGAGCAGGATGGGGATGCCGGTGCGCGGAGCAGTGGTGAGTCGCCACCAGCGGTCGGCGGCGGCGCGAGGGTCCTGGGACGCCGCCGCCAGCGCCCGTGCCTCCGCGTGCCGCGCCTTTGAGATCTCCAGCGCGAGGCCCTCGTCGGCGTTGGTGAGGAAGCCGCCCTCGGAGAGGCCGACGGCGCGGATCACGTCCTCGTCGCCCTCGAGGACGGCAAGGGCGGCCGCGCGCGCGCCGAGGCCGCCGGGGGCGTGCAGCCCATCGTCGGACTGCGCGGCGATGTGCAGGGCCACCTCCTCGACGCGCCGCTCGACGTCGGGCGGCAGGGGCGTGCCGGCGGTCTCGCCGAGGCCGCCGCCGGCCAGGACCCGCAGCACGGCGGCCTCGAGGTCGGCGAGGCCTTCGCCGCGCGGCGCCACGGTGGGCACCACGGGGACGCCGAGGTCCCTCGAGAGCACCTCGGCGTCCGGCATCCGTCCGCGCCGCCGCGCCTCGTCGGAGAGGTTGAGCGCCACGACGACCCGGTACCCCAGATCGAGCAGCTGCAACGGAAGGTAGAGGCTGCGCGCCAGGTTGGTCGCGTCGGCCACCGCGACGACGACGTCCGGGCGCCAGTCGAGCACCGCCCGCCGCGCCGCCAGCTGGTCCTCACCCAGCCCGTCGAGCGCGTAGCTCCCCGGCAGGTCGACGACTTCGATGCGCCGGTCGTCCCACCGCGCGCAGACGGAGCAGGCTTCGACGGTCACGCCGGCGCAGTGCGCGGTCTCGTGCGACTCACCGGTGAGCGAGTTGAACAGGGAGGACTTGCCGACGTTCGGATTGCCGGCGAGGCAGACGACCGCCGGCCGGTCCGCGCCTCGCGCCTCGACCACCTCGTGGCGCCTGGGGTGGTACGCGGTGGCCACGGGCGTCAGCCGCGGACCATGATCTTGTCGGTCACCTCGCGGCCGAGGGCGTACTGAGAACCGCCGACGCGCACGAGCAGCGGCCCGTTGAACGGCGCGACGCTCTCGACGGCGACCGGCGTGTCCGGGAGCAGCCCGAGCGAGGCGAGATAGCGCAGCAGGTCACTCTTCTCCTCGGCGATGCAGCCGATGACCGCCGCCTCCCCCGGCTCGAGTCCCGAGAGCGGTCGCAGTTCCTCGTCGGCCAGCGAGCCGTCCTCGCCGGGGATGGCGTGACCGTGAGGGCAGGTCAGCGGGTTGCCGAGTTGCTCGGCGAGGCGTGCCTCCACCTCGGGGCTCAGCACGTGCTCGAACTTGCAGGCCTCCTCGTGCACCGTGTCCCACGGCATGTCGAGATAGTCGACCAGGAAGCGTTCGCTGAGCCGGTGCCGGCGCACGAGCGACGCGCCCTCGGCCGACCCGGCCTCGGTCAGCACGATGCTGCGCTCCTCGCCTGGCTCCTCCACGAGGCCTGCGGCCCTCAGACGGCCGATCATCTCGGAGACGGACGGGGGGGCTACGGCGAGCTCGGACGCGAGCCGCTTGACGGTGACCGGATCCCGCCCGCGCTGCAGCTTGAAGATGGCCTCGAGGTACTCCTCAACGCTCTGCGTGCGTGTGGCCACGGTACAACTCAGTCTGTGACGGTCTGCGAGGCGGGCCTTCTCCAGAGGCACGCCCCAGGCTGGTCATTAGGATACCCTATGCATCGGCATCAGGGTATCCTGACTTTGGTCATGAGGACGTCCGGATTCGACCCTGGACGCTCCTCATGGCGAACGGCGGCCGCCGGGCGACGACCGGGCACACAGGAGGGGGACTGGAGCGGATGACGGGGCTCGAACCCGCGATCTTCAGCTTGGGAAGCTGACGTGCTACCAGCTGCACCACATCCGCTCGAGGGCACTATCTGACCATAGCGGCGGCGGGCCCGCAAGCCGCGCCCGCGCCGGCGGCGGCGTCTATCCTTCCGCCTCCGAGAGCCGCAGACAGGCGAGGAACCCGGCGTAGAGATCGGCGAACGACGAGCCGCCGATCTCGAGCGTGCGACCGTCCAGCCGCCGGGTGCCCGGGCACGCCTCGGCGAGGTCGCAGAAGGTGACCCGCGTGAAGGTCAGCCGGAGCGGATCACCGCTCCAGACGAGCGGCGCCGGCCACGACCCCGGGCGCAGCGCCGCCTCCACGTCGGCACGCAGGCGGGCGCGCGCCTCCTCCGGCGTGACGAACGCCGCCGCCTCGCGACGCACACCCGTCTTGACCACCGTCGTGGCGATCCCCGGCACGAGCGCCCGGGCCTCGGCAGCGGCCTTGTCGTCTCCGGAGAGATACAGCGCCGGCACGCCGACGTGGCCGGCGAACAGGGCGGCGACGCCGAACTCGCCCACCTCGAGCTCACCTACCGAGGCAGAGAACACCTTGTAGTTCCAGGTGTGCTCGAGCACGGCCGCGGCCGTCCCCGCCATGGCGTGGTAGCCGACGAAGAGGGCGCCGTCGCAGCCGGGAGCCAGCCCCTGCAGCATGCTGCGGGGCACCGGCGAGCCGCCGATGAGCGTCACGTGGTCCGGCAGCCCGGCCGCGTCGAGGTTGCGGCCGTCGTCGTGCGCGTCGCAGACGACGACCTCAGCCGCCCCCGCCGCGGCGCAGCCGTCGAGGACGGCGTCGAGGTCGCCGCGCATGTGGTCGCGGGCGCGCCGCGCCGCCGCGCCCTCCCGCGCCGTGTCCGCCTCGGAGACGACGCCGGAGATGCCCTCGAGATCGACGGCGATGAACAGCTTCATGCACCCTCCTCCCGAGTCGTCGCTGCCGTGCCCGGCAGCGAAGCCGGCTTCTCCGGCCCGGCGCGCCAGCGCTGCGACCAGGCGCGCCGCCGCCTCCAGGTCGTCCACGCACGCGACCTCGAACGGCGAGTGCATGTAGCGCAGGGGCAGGCCGACGCTGAGCGTGGCCCCCGTGCCGGCAGCCATCAACTCGTCGGCATCGGTCTCGGTCTCTCCGGGAAACGCCTTGACCTGCACCGGGATGCCCTCGGCGGCGGCCACCTCGCGCGCGAGCGCCACCAGGCGCTCGCTGCTTCCGGCGCCGCGGCCGAGCACCGGCCCGCGCCCGAGCCGGACTTCGCCGGCAAGCTGCTTTGCGTCCGCCGCCGGCGTGTCGCTGCAGAAGTCGCCGTCGAGCACGATGAGCACATCCGGCCGCAGCCGCAAGGCGAGCGCCCTGGCACCCATGAACGTCGTCTCCTCGTGGACGGTGGCGAAGCCCGTGAGCAGAGCGGAGCCGGGCTCCGCCGCGTACGACTCGAGCGCACGGGCGACGGCGTACATGCCGGCGCGGTCGTCGAGCGCCTGCGTGGCGACCACGCCCGGGGACAGCTCGACGAAGTCCGGCGTGAAGGTCACGGGGTCGCCGATCGCCACGCGCGCGAGCGCGGCCTCGCGATCGGCGGCGCCGATGTCGAGGAACTGCTCGTGCAGCTCCGGAGCCGTGCGGCGCTCCGCCTCCGGGATGATGTGACTGGGCTTGCGGCCGCCCACCGCCTGGACAGGTCCGCCGTGGCCGTGGACCACGAAGTGCCGCCCGGGCACGAGCAGCGGCGCCACGCCGCCGATCCGCTCCACCGAAAGGTACCCGTGCTCGTCCACGCAGGTGACGATCAGGCCGATCTGGTCGGCGTGCGCGACGACGGCGACCAGCGGGCCGTCGTCGGGACCCACGCTCAGCCAGACGTTGCCCAGCGGGTCGCCCGAGGCCTCGCCGAGTGGCGCGAGACGGCGGCGAAAGACCTCCTGGGCGGCCGCCTCGAACCCCGTGGGGCCGGGAGCGAGACAGAGATCTCGCAGCAAATCGATGTGTTCCGTCACTGTCCCCCCGGCCCGACGATCGTCCGCTGTCTCAGGTGGACACCAGTCTATGCCACGGGCGTGAGTTTGTGCTGAATGGGAATACGTACCCTGTCATACGTACGGCACAGCGCCGGGGGGCAGCGCCGCGTACGCACAACCGCACGGCAAGGGAGTCGTGATGGAGGAGGCAAGACCGAAGTGGCTGCGCAGCACCAAAGGCGCGCCCTTCACCGGCATCGGTTCTCTCGAGGCGGACATCCTTGCGGTCGTCTGGGAGAAGCAGGTCACGACGGTGCGCGCCGTCTACGAGACGCTGCGCGAGCGGCGGACGATCGCCTACACGACCGTCATGACGGTGATGAACAACCTCGTGAAGAAGCACCTGCTCGAGCAGGACAAGTCCGCGATCGCCTACGTCTACAAGCCCGCCATCCCCGGCCGAGAGGTGGCGCAGACGGTGCTCGAGAGCGTGGTGCACAAGCTGATCGGCGATCAGACGGGCGCCGCGGTCTCCATGCTGCTCGGACTGGACACGGACCTCACGCCCGGGCAGCTCGACGAGCTCCGCGCCTGGGTGCGCGAACAGTACGGCGGCTGAGGGCGGGGAGACGGCCGCGCGCGGCTGTCCCCGACGCCGTGCTCACATCGATTCCGGCGCGCCGACGCCGAGCAGGCCGAGTCCTGCGGCGAGCGTGGACCGCACGGCGGTGCACAACCCGGCGCGGAACGCGGTCACGGCCGCGTCATCGCTGAGGACGCGGCAGTGGCGGTAGAACACGTGGAACTCCGCCGCGAGCTCCCCCAGATACCCGTGGACGCGGTGCGGCGAGCGGGTGTCCGCGGCGCTCAGCAGCACGTCCGGGAAGCGCGCGAGAGCTTGCAGCAGCGCGCGTTCGTGCGGCCCCACCGTCACGGCCGGGACGGTTTCGCCCGCCGGCCGCTCCCCCCCGTCGGGCAGGTTGCGCAGGATGCTGCAGATGCGCGCGTGCGCGTACTGCACGTAGTACACGGGGTTCTGGTTGGTCTGCTGCACCGCGAGGTCGATGTCCAGATCGAGCGTCGTGTCGTGAGAGCGCCCGACGAGCAGGAACCGGGCCGCGTCCACGCCGATCGCGTCGGTCAGGTCGTCCACCGTGACGATGTCCCCGCGGCGCTTGCTCATCCGCCGCGACTCACCGCTCTCGAGCAGGTTCACCAACTGCCCGATGATGAGCTCCAGCTTGTCCGGGTCGTGCGGCGGCAGAGCCGTGAAGGCCGCCTTCATCCGCGGGACGTAGCCGTGGTGGTCGGCGCCCCAGATGTCGATCATGTGCTCGAACCCGCGGTCCATCTTGTCGCGGTGGTAGGCGATGTCGCTGAGGAAGTAGGTCGGATCGCCGGTCTGGCGGATGAGGACCCGGTCCTTGTCGTCGCCGAACCGGGTCGTCGCGAGCCAGCAGGCGCCTCCCTCCTCGTAGAGGAGGCTCTCGCCGTCGAGGTCGGCGAGTGACTTGCCCACCTCGCCGCCGAACCCGCGATGGTCGCCGTCGCCGGCGTAGAGGCTGCTCTCCGGCGTCCACACGTCGAAGGGGACGCGGAGGCGCTCGAGGGTGACACGGAACTGGGCGAGGATGGCGTCGCGGCCCCAGACCCTGATCTCGCCCACCACCTCCGCCGGCAACGCCTCGACGTCGGGTGCGACCGCCGCGAGCGCCTCGCGGTAGCGGTCGCCGACGCCGGCGATGAGCTCGTCGGCGAGGTCGAGGAGGTACTCGCCCTGGTAGCCCTCTTCGGGCACCGGCGTGTCGAGGCCGAGCCGCTGCCCGTAGCGGGCGGCGAGGGACTGGCCGAAGCGGGTCATCTGGGTGCCGTAGTCGTTGACGTAGAACTCGCGGGTGACGTCGTGGCCGACGAAGGCGAGGACGCGGCAGAGCGCGTCGCCGTACGACGCGTAGCGCGCGTGGCCGACGTGCAGCGGCCCTGTGGGGTTGACGCTGACGAACTCGACGTTCATCCTCTGGCGCCGGTCCTCCGGCAGCGCGCCGCGGCCGTAGTCGCCGCCTTCGGCGAGGAGCGCATCGAGAGCGCCGCGATACCAGGCGTCGTTCAGGAAGAGGTTGAGGAAGCCGGGCCCGGCGACCTCGAGGCGGTCGCAGACGCCCGCGCCGGCGCCGGCCTTCCAGCGGGCGCCCACGGCCTCGGCGAGCTCGCGCGGCGCACGCCCTGCGCGCTTGGCCGTGACCAGCGCCGCGTTGGTCGTGACGTCGCCGTGCTCGGGGCGCGCCGGCAACGAGAGTTCCACGGCCGGAGCGGCCACCTCGGTGGCCCCGCCGGCCGCCAGTTCTTGCTCGAGCGCGGCCTGCAGGGAGGCCGCGAGTCCGTTCAGGTCGTAGAGGTCGTCGCTCATGGTCTCCGTCATCCGTGTCGTGCGCCCGCCGGGCGGCGGGCGCACGCCGATTCTATCCGCCCGGGGGGCGCGGCGCGATGAGGCGGGGTGAGGCGCTCAGTCCGTGCGCCGCTGGGCCCTTCGGGCCGGCGCCCGCTCAATAGCACTACGGCGCCTTCGGCGCCTACGGGGATTAGTCCGTGCGCCGCTGGGCCCTTCGGGCCGGCGCCCGCTCAATAGCGCTACGGCGCCTTCGGCGCCTACGGGGATTAGTCCGTGCGCCGCGGGGCCCTTCGGGCCGGCGCCCGCTCAAGAGCACTACGGCGCCTTCGGCGCCTACGGGGATTAGTCCGTGCGCCGCTGGGCCCTTCGGGCCGGCGCCCGCTCAACAGCACGACGGCGCCTTCGGCGCCTGCGGGCATCAGTGGTGGTACGGCTCGCCGCGCAGGATCTTGCCGGCGCGGAAGAGCTGCTCGAGGAGCACCACGCGCACGAGCTGATGCGGCAGCGTCAGGGCCGAGAGCGACACGAGGTCGCCGGCCCGCTCGCGCACTTCCGCGGCGAGTCCGAGCGAGCCACCGATCACGAACCCGGCGCCGCCGCGCTCGAAGGCGCGCTGCAGCGCCTCGGCGAACCCGTGCGTGTCGAGAGCCCTCCCCTCCACGGCGAGCGCCGCGACAACGGGCGCCTGCGGCCACGCCGCGAGCAGGCGCCTGCCCTCCTCGCGCAGGACCTCGCCCTCGCTGCGGCCGCGCAGCGGCACCTCCTTGACCTCACGCACGCTCACGGTCATGAGCGGACGCAAGAGGTCGAGGTAGTGCTGCGCGGCGGGCGCGAGGTCGCGGTGCGGCGACCCGACGACGAGGAGCTCGACGCGCGCCGCCACGTCAGGTCAGGCGCGCGGCGGCCCGGAGTAGAACGCGACCCGGCCGGGCCCGGAGGCCTGCGCCGTGTAGACGGTGGTCGCCGCCTTGGCCACGAGCTCCTCCGCGCTGCGACCGTCCGCCGGGAAGCTCGCGACACCGGCGGATGCGGTGAGCGCGATAGGACGGTCCTCGGTCTCCACGGCCAGCTGGCGCATCGCGCCGAGCACACGGGCGAGCGCCGCGTCGGCCTCCTGGTCGGCCGTCTCGGGCATGACGAGCAGGAATTCGTCGGCGCCGTACCGGCAGACCAGGTCGCAGCTCCGGAGCTGCGCGGTGAGTGCCGCGGCCCAATGCCGCAGGACCTCGTCGCCGGCCGCCCGGCCCGCCGTCTTGTTGACGTCGCCGAAGCCGTCGAGGTCGAGCATGACGAAGGCGACGTGGCGCCCGTGCCGCTCGGCCCGCGCGAGCTCGTAGGCGGCGCGCTCGCGCAACGAGCGGAAGTTCAGCAGACCCGTGAGCGGGTCGTGCGTCTCGTGCTCCTTGCGCTCGTTGAGGAGGCGCAGGTTGTCGAGGGCGGTGTCGGCCTGGTCGGCGAGCTGCGTGAGCAGGCGCCGCTGCTCGACGGGGTGGAAGCCGTTCTCGTTGTACAGGTAGCCCGCCTGCTTGCCGGCGTAGCCCTCGAACTGGCACACCGTGTCGCCGAGGCTCCAGCACATCGTCTCCTTGGTGAGGACCTCGGTGCCGGCGATGTCCTCGAGCACACCGTCGATGATGCCGCGCTCGACATCGCAGACGGGGGTGCCCGTGGTGGCCATACGGTCTGAGCCAAGAGAGCGGTTGAGCTTGACGAGGACACGCTCCTCGTCCAGCTCCACCTCGAGGTCGCCGAGCTTCATCTGCGCGAACCAGTCCTTCAGCCCCTGGATGGAGGAGATGCCGAGGTCGCGGCTCGAACGCTTGGCGGCGAGATAGATGGCCGGTCCGGCGCTCTCCCCGAGGATCTCCGGCAGGATCGCGTACTGCAGCAGGCGCACCAGGGCCACCGGCGCCGTCTCGTCGGGGCGCGATCCGCGCAGCACCTCGCCGGCGTCCGGGTAGACGCGGCGTTCCTCGGCGGCGGTGAGCGCGATGACGCTGCGCAGCGTACGCGCGAACACGGTCGCCAGCGACACCTCTTCCTGGGAACGCAGTGCCATCCTCGTCCTCTCGGCAGCCAGACGACGGGTCTCTCGCCCGCGCCGGCCACTCGCCCCTCCGAAGAGCAGCCCGCATGCCCGCAGGACCGCTCTGCCTATACTATAGGCGACGGAGCCGACAGCCAGTCTCGGGTAAAGCCCCAAGCGTTGCCAGCGCAGTGTACGACGAAAGGCCCTGTTGAGCGTGAGACAGCCTCGAGACCAGTCCAGCGGAGACGATCGCTCCCTCCCCAAGACGGAGGCGCGCCGCAGGGCGCTGGACGCACGCGACGCCCTGCCCGAGACCTCGCGCGAGCGCCTCGCCGGCGCGGTCCGCACTCGCGTGCTCGAGCTTCCCGAGCTCGCGGCGGCCGGCACCGTGATGCTCTTCGCCTCGTTCCGCAGCGAGCTGGACACGGCGCCCATCGCCGAGTGGGTGCTCCGCACGGGCAAGACGCTCTGCCTGCCCCGCATCCTCGGACCGCGGCGCATGGCCGCCTTCCGGGTGACGGACCAGGCCGCCGACCTCGCACCCGGCAGCTGGGACATCCCCGAGCCGCGCGAGGGTCTGCCGGAGGTCCCACCGGAGGCGATCGACCTGGTGTTCGTCCCCGGCTCGGCGTTCGACGAGGGGGGCGGCCGTTGCGGCTGGGGCGGCGGCTTCTACGACACCTACCTGCCGCTCACGCGGCCGGGCACGCCACGCGTCGCGCTCGCCTTCGAGGCGCAGCTCGTGCCGAAGATCGCCTGCGAGGCACACGACCTGCCGGTGACGGCCATCGTCACCGAGCGGCGAGTGATCAGGCCCGGCTGAGGCCGAGCGCCGCGGCGAGCTCGGAGCCGAGCCGCCGGGCCTCACCCAGGAGCGCCTCGTCAGCGGCGGCCGCGCCGGCGGTGTCGGCGTACGCCCCGCAGGTGAACACCGGCACGTCGTGCTCCGTGGAGAGGGTGACGTACCGGCGAAGCGCGTCGAGCGTCTCCTGCAGCCCTGTCTCCGCGGTGACCGCGACCAGCCCGACGGCTGTGGCTCGCAGCCACTCGTCGTGCGCGTAGCGGAAGACGTTGCGGTCGATGAACGCCTTCATCTGGGCAGAGACGTTCTCGTAGTAGACCGGGCTGCCGAGGATCAGGCAGTCGGCGGCGTAGACGCGGTCCAGCACCCCCGGCGCGTCGTCGCGCAGGAGGCAGGCGGCGAAGTCGCCGCACCCGTCGTGCGCGAGGCACGGCGCGATGGAGAGGTCGCTGAGCGCGATGGTCTCGCAGGCGGCGCCGTGAGCCTCGAGCTCGGCCACCGCGGCGCCGACGAGCGCGGCGGTGTTGCCGCGGCGCGGACTGGCGGTGACGGCGACGACGGAGGGGCGGGTGCTCATGCTCTGCGCGACCCGCTCCCCTCGGCGCTCAGCTGTTGTGCAGCGCGATCTGGACCTCGTCGCGCACGCGCAGCAGAGCCGCCGCAACGGTGTCCGGATCCTCGTGGAAGCGCGCCGCGGGCATCGGGACCGAGATGGACGCCGAGCTCCCGTCGATGTCGGTGATGACCACGCCCACGCCACAGATGCCGGCGCGGTGCTCCTCGCGGTCGAAGCCCAGCCCTGTCGCGCGCACCTCGTCGAGCTCCGCCAGGAGCGCCTTGCGACTGACCGGCGTGTGCTGGGCCGGCGTCTCGAGCCTCTTCGGAAGGCGGCGCTTGATCTCGTCCTCGGGAAGCTGCGCGAGGAGCGCCTTGCCGTTGGCCGTGCAGAAGGCCGGGAACCGCGCGCCGACGCGCGAGACGACCATCAGCGACCGCTGGGGCGCGGGATGCTGCGCGATGAACAGCACGTGCATGCCGTCGAGCACACCCAGGTCCACGGTCTCGTTGAGCTCTCGCGAAAGCCGCTCGAGGTAGGGCCCAACGACCGTGGGCAGGTCCCGTTTGGCCATCGCCAGACGCATGATGCCGGGGCCGAGGTGCAGGCGGCCCGTAGCGGCGTCGGTGTAGATGAAGTCCTCGTGCTCCAGGGCGCCGCGGATGCGATGGACGGTCGTCCGCGGCAGACCCGAGCGCGCCACCAGTTCACTGAACGTGAGCCCCCCAGAGGAGTCGGCCGCCAGCAGCCGCAGGATCGTGGCGGCGCGCGCCAGCACCTGGACTCCGTTGCGCTGTTCTGTCTCCGCGTCGCGATCGGTCTCGATCACGTTCCCTCCATCCTCACGGCCATGCCCACGCCGGGGCGACGCCCGCGAGCTGTGTCGGCGGTCCATTCGGATCGCATCGTCTTGCCGCCGCTCGCGCCCGCCTCAGACGGACTCCGCCGCGGCGGCATCCGGCCTGTCGGCCGGCCCGTGCTCCTCAGGTGGCGGCGATTCCAGCACCAGCGCGCGCCTCACCGGGAACAGGTGGATGTCCCAGCGCTTCTCCACGAAGCCCCAGATACCCCGCGGCGCCTTCGCCGCCATGATGACGGCGATGACGCCCAGCAGGAGCATGTACGACGTGCCGTACTGGCTCAGCGTCTGCAGGAGCGCGAAGTAGATGACGGAGCCGATCAGCGGTCCCTCGATGCTGCCGAAGCCGCCGATGACCACGATGAAGATCGCGTAGGCCGTCCAGTTGATGCTGAACGCGGCCGTGGGCTGGATGCGCAGCAGGTTCATGGCGACGACGGCGCCCATGGCCCCGCAGCCGAAGGCAGCCACGACGTACACGAGCAGCTTGGCGCGGAACACGTTGACGCCCGAGCTCTGTGCCGCCAGGTCGTTGTCCCGGATGGCCGTGAGGGCCAGGCCGAGACGCGAGCGCAGAAGGAAGTACACGAGCAGGATGGAGCCGACGGCGACGCCGAGCGCCAGGTAGTACGTGCCCGGGATGCGCGTCTCCATAGGGAGCCGGGCGGCGGACAGGATGGTCTTTCCGGAGCCGCCGCCCGTCGCCTGGATATTGGCCACGACCAGCCGCACGACCTCCGCCACGACCCACGTGCCGATGGCGAAGTAGCCGCCCTTGAGGCGGAAGATCAGCGGCCCGACCGGCAGGGCGATGAGCGCCGCCAGCACGCCGGCCAGCAGCACCGAGACGAAGGGGTGTATGCCGAGGACGTCGCCGATGAGCCAGACGCCGTAGGCGCCGACGCCCACGTAGGCCTGCTGGCCCACCGAGATGAGGCCGGCGTAGCCGCCGAGCAGGTTCCACATCTGAGCGAGGGCCAGCAGTGTGAAGAACGTCACCAGGGTGCGGGTCGTGGCGGTCTCCGCCCAGAACGGGACGGTGGCCAGCGCGACGATGATGGCCACGAACACGATGAGCACGTAGCGGTGCATCCGCGCCGAACGCGCGACACGGAACGCCGGGATGGTCGTCGCCTGAGGGGTCTCGGCGGGACTGCTCATGCCGTCACCGTCTTCGCGAAGAAGCCGCTCGGCTTGAAGGCCAGGACGGTGAGAAACACGACGTGCCCGACGAAGATGCCCCAGCCGGCGCCGAAGGCCTGTGCCCCAAGCGTCTGTGAGACGCCGAGGACGATCCCTCCGATGAGCGTCCCCCAGATGGAGCCCATGCCGCCCATGATGACCGCCTCGAAGGCGAAGATGAGGCGGAACGGACCCTGGCTCGGGTCGAACGTGGTACGGATCGCGAGCAGGATGCCGGCGAGCGCGACGATGGCCAGGGCGATGGCCATGGCCAGGCCGTAGATGTGGCGGTTGTTGATGCCCATGAGCTCCGCCGCTTCCTGGTCGTCCGAGGTCGCTCGGAAGGCGCGGCCGAGCGTCGTCCGGTTGAGGAAGAGCTGCAGCGCCGCGATGACCACGATGGCGATGACGAACACGATCAGCGGGTACCAGCCGACCGCGAGCTGGTCCGTCAGCCGGACGCTGGCGTTCTCGAGGCGGCCTGCGTCGAGACCCTGCGAGTCGGCCGAGAACCACATCACCAGCCCGTTCTGGATGATGATCGACAGGCCGAAGGTGACCAGGATCGGCCGCGTGTCGTCGGTGCCGATGGTGAAGTTGAGCAGCCCGCGCTGGAGCACGTAGCCGATGCCGAACATGATGACGATGGACGCGAAGGACGCCCAGAACACGCCGATGTCGAAGCTGTCCAGCAGGAACAGGGCGACGAACGCGGCGAGGATGCCGAGGTCGCCGTGCGCGAGGTTGACCAGCCGCATCACGCCGAAGACGAGGGCGAGCCCGGTCGCGAACAGTGCGAAGAGCCCACCCAGGAGCACGCCTTGCAGGGCGACGTTCACCCAATCCATGCGATCACATCCCGAAGTAGGCCGCGGTGATTTGTTCGGAGCTCAGGTCACTGGGCTTGCCCTCCAGCGATATCCTGCCCTCGAGGAAGCAGGCGACGTAGTCCGCTACCGTGAGGACGTGCTGCACGTCCTGCTCGACCACGAGGATGGTCGTGCCCTTCTCGACCAGATGACCCATCGCCTCGTAGATGCGCTTGATGACGACGGGGGCGAGACCCAGCGAGACCTCATCCAGAAGGAGGAGGTGCGGGTTCGACATCAGCGCCCGCCCGATGGCGAGCGCCTGCTGCTCGCCGCCCGACAGGCTGGAGGCCTGGCGCTTCATGAGAGGCTGGAGGAGCGGGAAGAGCTCGAGCACTGACTCGACGTTCCACTCGCCCTTGCGGCCGCCGTAGGCGCCGATGAGGAGGTTCTCGTTGACGGTGAGGCTCGGGAACACACGGCGCCCCTCGGGGACGAGGGCGATGCCCATGCCGACACGCGAGTGCGCGGGAACGTCGTTGATCGGCTCGCCCTGGAACAGCACCTCGCCGGAGTGCGGCTTGAGCAGGCCGGCGAGCGTCCTGAGCAGGGTCGACTTGCCGCCGCCGTTGGCGCCGATGAACGCGAACGTCTGCCCCTCATCGACAGTGAAGTTGACCGAGAAGAGGGCCTGGAAGTCGCCGTAGAAGACGTCGACGTCCTTGAGCTCGAGGATGCTCGTACTGCGCCGCAGCGGGCTCGTCGAGCGGGGCTCCGCAGGTACACCGCTCATACCGGCGTCCCCCCCATGTAGCAGGCCTGCACCTCGTCGCTGCACATGACCTCGTTGGGGTCGCCCTCGATGAGCAGGGCGCCGAAGCTGATGGCGCAGATGCGGTCGACGACCGCCAGCAGAGCGTGGACGATGTGCTCGATCCAGATGATCGAGATGCCGCCCAGGCGGAGGTCCTTGATGGTGCCGATGAGGACCTCCACCTCGCTCTCTGTGAGACCGCCGGCGATCTCGTCGAGCAACAGCACGCTGGGATCCCCGGCGAGCGCCCTGGCCAGCTCGAGTCGCTTGCGGTCGAGCAGGGGCAGGGCGCCCGCCCGGTGATTCGCCTTGTGTGACAGCCGCGTCTGCTCGAGCACCTCGACGCAGCGCTCGTAGCTCGCGCGTTCGCTCATCCCGCGGGTGTACGCGGAGCACACGAGCACGTTCTCGAACACGTTCATATCCGAGAACGGCTTGGGGATCTGATAGGTGCGGCCCAGACCCAGCCGGCAGATGTCCTGCCGCGCCGTGTGCGTCACGTCCTTGCTCTTGAACTCGACCCGACCCGAGTCGGGCCGATACACGCCGGAGACGAGGTTGAAGAAGGTCGTCTTCCCGGCGCCGTTCGGCCCGACGATGCCCAGCGCTTCGCCTTCGTTGAGTTGCACGCTCAGGTCGTCGATGACCTTCACGCCGCCGAAGGACTTGTTGAGACCGATGGTCTGCAGCACGACGGTCATGAGGATCGACCACCCTGCATCGCTGCTGCCTCCGAATCAAGCGGAGACGGGTGACTGGGCACTCGGGTCAGGTCGGTCACTCAGTACTCCATCTGCGTGATCTCGGCGTTGGTCGGCACCTCCGGAGCGATGGAGTTCTCGACGATCTTGAGGTCGTACGGATACTTCTCACCCTTGACCCACTGGCCGCCCACGAGCGGCGTGATGCAGACGTTCGCAACCGGGTTCTTGGGGCCACCGTTCCAGGCGATCGGGCCGCTTATCGTCTCGATCTCAGTGGCCTTGACCGCGGCAATGATCTGCTCCTTGTCGTCGATGTTCTCGGTGCGCTTGATGGCATCGGCGACGACTTCGAACACCGCATAGTGCATGATCGGCTGTGTCCACTGCTTGCCGGTCTCCGACTCGTAGGCGTCGCCGACCTGCTGGCTGGTCTGGCCCGTGAGCGACGACGAGAACGGGTGCTGCGGCGTCCACCACACCTCGGTCGTGAGGCCGTAGCCGATGTCGCCGAGGGCCTCGAGCGCCGACGGGAAGAGCAGGGCTTTGGCGATCGTCACGAGTGGCGGCTTGAGGCCCTGCTGATAGGCCTGCTTCCAGAAGTTCGTGAAGTCAGGCGGGATCATGACACCGTTGAGGATGTCGACGTCGGCCGCCTTGAACTTGGAGATCTGGGACGTGAAGTCCTCCGTGCCGTTCTGGTACCGGCCGGGATCGATGAACTTGTAGCCGGCAGGTCCCCAGAAGCTGGGCATGCCGGTCTTCGGGTCGGCCCAGGCGTTGCCGTCGGCGTCGTTCGGCCACATCACGCCGATCTTCTTGTTGGTCGGGAAGCTGTCCCACATGGACATGAAGACGGCCGCCGCCGACTCGGAGCCCCAGAAGGAGTGGTACGTCCACTTGAAGGGGTTCTCAGGGTCGCCGCCGCGGCCGAAGAAGTAGGCCTGCCACGGGCAGTCGTTGGACACACAGGGGACACCGAAGGCCTCGCACTGGTCCGCCACGGGCGGCACGGTGTCGGGCGTGGAGGCGACCATCATGATGTCGACGCCGTCGTTGTTGATGAGGTCGCCGGCGACCGTCGCGGCGCGGTTCGAGTCCGACTGCGAGTCCTTGATGATGATGTTGACCGGGTGCACCGCGCCGTCGGCCGTGGCGATGCCGTCCTTCACGGCAGCGTTCCACTGGTCGACGCAGAACTGGTCCGCCTCGCCGAACGCCGCGAGCGGGCCGGTGAGCGGCGAGACGAAGCCGATCTTGATCTCGCGGCCCTCGCCCTCACTGGCGCTGTCGCTGGTCTCGCCGCCGCCGCAGGCCGCCGCGACGGCGCCGAGCCCGCCGGTGGCGCCAAGCGCGAGTCCGGCGACGCCGGCCGTCTTGAGGAAGTCGCGACGCGAGAGTGGTGTGCGGATCACAGACTCCGTGCCCTTGCTGGTCTTGTCCTCAGAACTCATACCGCCTCCTTACGTGGTCCCGCCGCCTCCCCGCTCACCATGAGCGACGCAGACAGCCGGGACCCCCCCGATGGCCTTCTGGTTCCGGATCCTCTCGGACGACTGTTCGCGCTGCTGCTCCCCCAGTCGCACGGGAACCCGACGAGTCAGCTTGTACGGTGCGCTGCACCTCCATGGCTATCCACCATACGGACGCTTCCTCCCACGATACGGGCATCATATAGCCGGGCCATTTGGTGTCAAGGCGGGCGGGACCGGTCCGGTGAGCGGACCGGCATGTCCGCCGCTCAGCCCAAGCGCCGGCGTCACGAGCCGTTGACGAGTTCCGGATGCAGCTGTAGCCGCTCGATGACCTCGGGCACGGTAGCCGGCTCCAACTGCATCGACCTGGCGATCCCCACGAGGCGCTCGACCAGCTGCAGGTTGGATTCGGCCGGCACATCCTTGCTGAGCGTGAGGGTGTCCTCCATGCCCGTACGTGCGTTCCCTCCCATGGCCAGGCCGATGGTGGTCATCGGCAGGTTGGCCTTGGCCACGGCGATGACCTGCCAGCTGGTGCCGGCGGGCAGTCCCTTGACGAGCCAGGACAGGATCTGCGGATCGCCGCGCATGCCCCCGCGGACGCCCATGACGAACGACACCTGGAGCGGTTCGACGAGCAGCTCCTTGTGGAGCAGGTACAGCATCATGTCGAGGTGGCCGGTGTCGTAGATCTCGATCTCGGGCTTGACGCCCAGCTCGATCATCCTGGCGGCGAGTTCCATCATCTGTTTGGGAGGGTTCCTGAACTCGGCCGCGCCGAACGTCATGGTGCACGGGTTGAGCGTCGCCATGGCCGGCCTGGCCTCGACGAGCGCCATGCGCTGCTCGTAGGTGAACTGCAGGCCGCCGGTGGAGAGTTGGGTGATGCCGGGGCACACCTCGCGCACGGCCTCGACCGTCCGCTTCGCCACGTCGAGGTCGGCCGTCATGTTGCCCTGGTCGTCGCGCAGGTGGATGTGGATGACCGACGCCCCGGCCTCGAAGCACGCCTTGGCGTCGGCGGCGATCTCGGCCACATTGCCCGGCATGCCGGGGTTGTCCGCCTTGGTGGCCACCGGCCCCGTGAGGGCGGCGGTGATGATCGGTCTGGGCATGTGGCCTCCCTGGAGGTCGCGTGGTCGTGGTCCCTGACGCGCGTGCGCGCGCGAGCCGGTGAGCGCCGCGAGCGGCGCGCGGCTCCTCAGCCTGCGGCGCGGGGCGGCGCGCCGGTCGCGAGGACGCGCGGGGACGGACGGCCGTGCCGTCCGTCCCCCACGCGTCCCTGGGTCGCGTTCGCGTTCATCTTCCCCATCGGGG
Source organism: uncultured Thermoleophilia bacterium (assembly GCA_963705205.1). Taxonomy (GTDB): domain Bacteria; phylum Actinomycetota; class Thermoleophilia; order UBA2241; family UBA2241; genus CAIXSE01. The sequence goes on along the minus strand of CAVPJG010000007.1, from coordinate 218,706 downwards.
GCCGGGAGACGTTCCCCGGACCCGCCTCAAAACTCGCGGGGCTCCGGGTACGGCATGGCGACCAGCATGGACGCCGGCGAATTGGTGCGGTTCTCGATCGAGCGGGTCTCGTTCGGCGCGAGGTAGATCGAGTCCCACTTCTTCAGCACGACCTCGCCCTCTTCGGTCTTGATCGTCACCTCGCCCTCGAGCACGAAGTACACCTTCTCAAGCGGGGTGGCGTCGTACGTGCACCCGCCCTTGGGCAGGAAATGCGAGATGCTCATCCAGAAGTTGCGGGTCTTGCTGACTTCGAAGCCCTGCAGGCGCAGGCCGTACACGTCGAAATGTCCGGGGGCCTCGTAAGACGGCGCCTCGTCGTACCTGGTGACCTCCATGCCTCACTCCTTCTCAGTAGCCGGCTCCGGGACCGTAGCCGGTGCCGGCGTAGGTGTACGTGCGATCCGGCACGTCGTTCAAGTCGTCCTCGTCGATCTCGGCGGCGCAGCGCACCATGGAGCCGTCGCCCATGTACCAGCGGATCGGGAAGCAGAAGAAACGGAAGCGCTTGCCCTTGACCTTGTCCAGGTCGCCGCCGAGGTTCTCGACGCCGACGATGCCGTGACCGAGCATCTGCTTGTGGCAGGGCTCCCAGGTCCCCTCGCAACCGATCGCCTCGAGGTCGCCGAACTTGGCGTCGTAGGCGTCCCGGCCGTGCACCTCGATGTAGACGGCCTTCTCGAACTCGGCATAGGCCTCGATGCCGTACTTCTCGATGTACTCCTCGGTGATCGGGCGGCCGGAGGCGCCCGGGAGGTTCATCTGCGGCGGACCGTTCTTGCCCATCGCGGTGTGGAGCGGATGGTCGAGGGCCTGCATGTCCATGGCCACGACCTTGACCTGCTTCTCGACGAACCAGCGGCCGGCCTCGACGCCGGTGCCGCAGGAGTACTGGTAGTAGTCCATGGAGTCGTCGAACTTGCGGTGCATGCCGGTGTTGAGGCACACGACCATACCCTTGAGTTCCTCAGGCTTGATGCCGGCGCGCTCGCAGGCGTCCTCGATGTGCGCGGGCAGGATGAGGCCCCACTTCTCGATCTGGATGTCGAGGCAGACGGCGTCGCCGGTGTAGGCGTCGACCGGCATCTCGTGCGTGTAGCGGGCACGCTTGCCGTTGAACTCGCGCTCCATGACGTGACGAGGAGCGTCGGCGTGGGTGCCGGTGTGCTGCACGCAGTCGATGCGCTGCGTAAGGACGCCGCCCTTCGCCAGGGTGTGCATCGAGTCGATGACAGGCTTCACGAAGTACGGCCACCGAGGGATCTCCGCGCTGAACGGATGTGTGAGGTCAACGAATACCTTCTTGCCCATAGACCTTCTTCTCCTCGCTACTGTCCGCATAGCGGACACTTGATGCCGTATCGTGGATACGGTACCGGTCTTCGGAATCCGCTGTCAATACGCCGCCGCCGTTGCACGAGGACGGCTTCGTCCGCCAACCGGGGCCGCGTCTCAGCCCGCGTGCGCGACGGCCTTCTGGATGTCGTCGCGCGTGCGCAGGAGCGCTGCCGCGATGCGGGCCTCCTGACCCTCGAGGCGGGCGGCCGGCATGGCCACCGTGATGGCGGCCATCGCGCCGCCCGCGTCCTGGACGGCCGCGCCGACGGCCGAGACGCCGAGCGTGTGCTCCTGGTGGTCGAAGGCCACGCCGGCGGCGCGCGCCTCCTCGATCTCCCGCAGTAGCGCCCGGCGGTCGACGATGGTGCGGCTGGTGAGCGGCGGCACGGGGCTCGGGATGAGCCGCTTCGCGTCCTCCTGGGGCAACTCCGCGAGGATGGCCTTGCCGCACGCCGTGCAGTAGAGGGGGAACCTGTCGCCGACCTCCGCCACCACCCGCAGCGAGCGCTGCGGGACGTACTGGTCTGTGAAGAGCGCCTCGTCGCCGTCGAGCACCACGAGCTCCACGGTCTCGTGCAGCTCGAGCGAGAGCCGCTTGAGGTAGGGCGCCGCCTCGTGGCGCAGCTCGCGGCGCCCGGCCGCGGCGATGCTGATGAGGCCGGCCCCGATATGCAGCCGGCCGGACGGCGCCAAGCGCATGAACCCCTCCTGGCACAGCGCCCCGACGATGCGGTAGCAGGTCGAGCGCGGCAGGCCCACGCGGTCTGCCAGGGCGATGGGCGTGAGGCCCTCGGGCACGACCGAGAGCTCGCGCAGCAGCAGCGCCGCGCGCGAGAGTACCTGCACACCCTCGCGCCGCTCAGTCATCTCGCCTCCCAGCCTTCCATCCTCGGCGGGCGGTCAGAAGCCTCGCTCCGCGTCGCCCAGCACGTGCACGAGGTACGCGACCAGGCGCTGGCGCGAGGCGTCCGCCGCCTCCGGTGGCCACGCGAAGAACCCCTGCCCCGACTTGAACCCCAGATCACCGGCGTCGACCTTCTCGCGCAGGAGCGCCGACGGCTCTCCCGACGCCTCGAGGTGGGGCAGGATGTAATCGTGGATCGCGTAGACGAGGTCCAGGCCGACCATGTCGGCGTTCTCCATCGGCGCCAGGACCGGCAGGCGCAGGCCGGGACCGAAGCGGATGCTTTCGTCAACCGTGGCGGCGTCGGCGATCCCGTGCTCGACGATGGAGATCGCCTCCCGCCACAGCGCGTGCTGCAGGCGGTTGGCGACGAACCCGGGCACGTCCTTCTTGCAGTCGATGGGCCGTTTGCCCACGCGGCGCAGCAGGTCGATGGTGCGGTCCACGACGCCGGCGTCCACGTACTCGGTGCGCACGACCTCGACGAGAGGGATGAGGTACGGCGGGTTCCAGAAGTGGGTGCCCACCACGCGTTCCCTGTGCCGCGCCTTCTTGCCTATCTCGGTGATGCTCATGACCGACGTGTTGGTGCAGAGGACCGCCTCAGGCGGGCAGGCCGCGTCGAGCCGTTCGAAGACGTCCTGCTTGAGCGCGAGGTCCTCGAAGACGCACTCCACCACGAAGTCGGCGTTCTCACAGGCGTCCGGCAGGTCGGTCGCGGTGCGGACCCGGCCGACGGCGTCCTCGACGCCGTCGGCCGGGAACAGACCATGCTCCGCAAGGAAGGACAGGTTCGCCGTGAGCGCGCCCGGGGCGCGCTCCAAGGCCTCTGGGGACACGTCCTGAAGCGCGACCTCGTGCCCGGCGGCGGCGAAGACCTGGGCCACGCCAACGCCCATCATGCCGCCGCCGATAACGGCGATGCGCTCTGCGAAGAGCGGTGCATCCCCGGCGACCCGCTCGACGACTTCGCTACGTTGGCTGTGCTCGGTTGTCACGCGACCAACCTCCTCAGCGGCCGGCGCTCAGCCGGCCGTGCTGCCGCCGTCCACGGCCATGATCTCGCCGGTGACGAAGTCGGAGGCGGCGGAGGCGAGGTAGACGACGGCGCCGATGAAGTCCTGAGGGTCGGCGACGCGGCCCCACGGGATGCGCGAGAGGAAGATCTTCTTGAGCTCCGGGTCCTCGATGACCTGCTGCGTGAGTGGGGTCCAGAAGATGCACGGCGCGATGCTGTTCACGTTGATGTGGTACTTGGCCCACTCGGTGGAGAGCTGCTTGGTGAGCAGGTGCACGGCGCCCTTGGCCGTGCCGTAGGCGGAGTAGCCGCCCGGGTGACCGAACTCGCCGCGCACGGAGCCGACGGTGATGATCTTGCCACCGCCCTGCTTGATCATCTGCCGGCCGGCGGACTGGCAGCACAGGTAGGTGCCCTTGACCAGGGAGTCCATGACCATCTGCCACGCGTCGATCGGGAACTCCTCGGCAGCGTGACGATCGGCCTGGCCGGCGGCCGTGACGAGGATGTCGACGGCGCCGAACTCATCGACGGCCGCCTTGACCATGGCCTCGACGCTCTCGGGGTCCACGGCGTCGCACGAGACTGCCTTGACCTTGGCGCCGGTGGCGTCGCCGATGTCCTTGGCCGCCGCCTCGAGGGTCTCTGCGCGACGACTCGTGACGACCACGTTGGCCCCGAAGGCCGCGAGACCCTTGGCGGCGTCGTGGCCGAACGCGCCGGAGCCGCCGGTGACGATCGCCGTCTTGCCCGTCAGGTCGAACAGATTGCGGATCTTGTCGACACCCCAGATCTCACGCTCAGCCATCGCAGTGCTCCTCTCACCTTGTGTCCGGCCCGGTCTGGTCATGCGCTGGTCTGGCGGTCGGATCTGACGCCCTGCCGCTGCCGGACCGGCCCTCCACCGGGCCCCCCTCACGCCTGTTCCTGCCGCGGGTGAGTGCCCACGATGCGGAACAACTAGTCCATGATGCGAACACTAGTGCAGGGGTCGGGGCAGGTCAAGCACTGCCGCGAAAGGCGGGGTCGAGCCTGCGTCGGCCCGGGAACGGCCGGATCAGGGAGCCCGTGCGGAGCTCAGACGCGCGCCGTGAGACCACCGTCGACGTAGAGGATCTGGCCGGTGACGAAGCCCGCGGCCGGAGACGCGAAGAACAGTACCGGCCCGACCACGTCCGACGCCTCGCCCCAGCGCCCCATCGGGATGCTGGCCCTGAGCCCGGCGGCGAACCGCTCGTCGGCGAGGACCGCGCGCGTCAGGTCGGTCTCGACGAAGGTCGGAGCCACCGCATTGACGCGGATGCCCAGCTCCGCCCACTGGGCGGCGAGCGACCGCGTGAGCGCGTCCACGGCGCCCTTGCTGGCGGAGTACTCCGCCTGGCCGAAGGTGGCGCCGTAGCGGCCGCGCACCGAGGAGAGGTTGACGATCACGCCGCCGCCGGCCCGCGCCATGTGGGCGCCGGCGGCCTGGCAGCAGAGGAAGGTGCCGGTGGCGTTGATGTCGAGGATCCGCCGCCAGTCGTCCGCCGCGAGATCCTCGGCGCGCGTGCGCACCGTGGCGCCGGCGGCATTGACGAGGACGTCCAGGCCGCCGAGCTCGCGCACGGCGGCGGCGACCATCGCCCGTACCGAGGTCTCGTCGGTGACGTCGACGGCGAGACCGTCGGCGGTGACGCCGTGGGCCGCCGCGAGCTCTCGCGCGAGGCCGGCGGCCCGCTCGCCGTCGACGTCGGCGGCGGCGACCGCGGCGCCGTGCGCCGCGAACCCGGCGGCGATCGCGGCGCCGAGGCCGCCGGCGCCCACCACGAGCACGCGCCGGCCCGAGAAGTCGAACTCGTCCATCACGGCCTCCTCAGGCTCCGCCGAGCCGGGCTTCGGTCTGGTCGCGCAGCGCCAGCAACCGCGCCGCCACGTGCTGCTCGCTCTCCGCGAACCGGGCCGCCGGCATCGGCACCGCGACAGAAACCGCGCGGCCGTCGACGTCGGTGACCGCCACGGCCACGGCACAGATGCCGTGGCGCATCTCCTCGCGCTCGTACGCGACCCCGGTCGCCCGCACCTCGGCCAGCTCGGCCAGGAGGGTCTCGCGGGTGCGCGGGTGCCCCCCGAGGGTGGGCTCCAGCCGGCGCGGCAGGCGCCGCAGTACGTCCTCGCGCGGCAACTGCGCCAGCAGCGCCTTGCCGCTCGCCAAGGTGTAGGCGGGGAACTGGGCGCCGACGCGCGCGATCGCCATGAGCGCCCGCTCCGGCGCGGGATGCTGGGCCACGAACAGGACCTGGCCGCCGTCGAGCACGCCCAGGTCCACCGTCTCGTTCAGGTCCATCGAGAGCCGCTCCAGCGAGGGCTCGAGCAGGGCGATCAGGTCGCGACGACCCACCACCGCCAGACGCAGCAGGCCGGAGCCGAGCTCCCGCCGCCCCGTGGCTGCGTCGGTGTGCACGTAGCCGACCTGCTCGAGCGCCGCGCAGATGCGGTGCACCGTCGTCTTGGGCAGCCCGGTCTGGGCTGCCAGCTGCGCGAGGCTGCGACCGCTGCCTTCAGGCTCGGCGAGCGCGCCCAGGATCGCCGCCGCCCGCGTGATCACCTGCATCCCGCCGTCCGCGCCCTCGTCGTCTGCCCGCCGCCTCGGCATGTGTCCCCTCTCGCGTCACGCCCGCTCGTCCCACGCCTCGATCTGCACGAGACACGAGTTCGCCGCCAGGGCGTGCGCCTTGCGGATCATCATGCGGCTCGGCGTGAGCAGGTTCATGCAGCCGCCCCGGTCGGGAGAGCTCCCCGGCTCGCCCACGGGATCGTAGACGGCGGACGACTCGTACGAGTGCACTGTACCTGCCGGGACGCGTTCCGTCAGCCGGACCGCGCAGATCACGGCGCCACGATCGTTGAAGACGCGGACCAGGTCGTGCTGCCCGAGGCCGCGAGCAGCCGCGTCCATGGGGTTCACGCGCACGATCCAGTAGTAGCGGCCGTCGACCAGGACGCGGTGGTCGCGGACGTCGTTCACCACCGCGTCCTTGCCGTCGCTCTGCGTGTGGAAGCTGTGCCGCGGGTGCGGCGTGATGAGCTGCAGCGGGTACTGCTCGTAGAGCTCCGTCGCGTGCGGGCCCTCCCACGCCGGGACGTAGCGCATGATGGGCGCCCGCTCCGGGTCGTCAGGGTCGAAGCGCTTGAGGCTCGACGCCTCGAACTCGAGCTTGCCCGACTGCGTCTGCAGGCCCATCCCGAACTCCTCGGTGTAGTCGGCCGGCAGAGGAGTCAGCTCGGGAGTGTCCTTGGCGCGGCCCTCGGCGAACCAGCGGTACGACACCGGGTCGCGCCGTTCCTCCGGCGGCGGCGGGATCACGTAGTAGCCCTTCTTCAGGAAGTCCTTCCACGACACAGAGCGCGGCAGATCGGTGGCGTCGAACAGCCGCTTGCACCAGTCCAGCTCGGTGACGCCCTCCGAGTACATCGAGCCGAGCCCGAGGCGTGTCGCGAGGTCGAGGAAGATCTGGTGGTCGGAGCGCGACTCGCCGAGCGGCTCGATGCACTTGTGCTGCATCACCGCCACGCGGTGGTTGCACTGCGTGTAGGCGTGCTGGATGTAGCCGCCGCAGTTCGCGAACTCACTGATGTCCCAGCGCTCGAAGTTGGTGCAGGCCGGCAGGATGACGTCGGCGAACTTCGTCTCCCCCTCCATCCAGATGCCCTGGTTGACCACGAACTCCAGCTCGTCCGAGCGGTACATGCGCGCGAACCGGTTGGTGTCGGTCATGGTGCCGAAATGGGAGCCGCCGTACTTGTAGTACATCTTGATCCGGCTGTGGCCCGGCGCCGGGTACTCGTAGCGCTGGAACTGGCCCTCGATGGACTTGGGATCGGTGGGATAGGCCTCACAGTGGCCGTCCATGACGGCCTCCGGGATCTTGAGCCGCGGCACGACCTGGGAGACGGTGTTCACGGTGGCGAGCTGCGGCATGCGCTGGTACATGTTGATGCTCAGGGCGGTGCCGTACAGGTCGCCCGAGTAGCCGCCCTCCGCGTAGCCCGGAAAGAAGAAGTGCGTGTCCAGCGGCGTGCCCTGCTGCAGGCAGCCCATGTTGACGCCGGGCTTGCCCAGGCCCTGCATGGCCATGAGGCAGACGACGCCGCGCGCCCAGTCGCTGCCGGTCGCCGTGCGGCAGGCGCCGCCGAAGCCGATCAGGCCGCCGGCGGCGAGGTACGTCTTCTTCTTGCCCCACGCGCGCGCGAGCGCGCGGACCTCGCGCGCCGGCACGCCGGTCTCGTCCTCCTGCCACTCGGGCGACTTCGCCGTCCCGTCTTCCTCGCCGAGGATGTAGGCCTTCCACTTCTCGAAGCCCACGGTGCGCGCGGCGACGTACTCGGCGTCGTACAGCCCCTCGGCGATCCAGACGTGCGCGATGGCGAGGACCAGGGCGCTGTCCGTGCCCGGGCGCGGGGCGATCCACTTGCCGCCGAGCAGCTGCGCCGTGTGGTTGTGGAACGGGTCGATGTGCACGCAGGGGATGCCGAGGTCCTTGAGCCACTGCCGGCGGATAGTGCCGTCGTGCGCGCCGTAGACGCCGCTGGTGGCCTCCGGGTCCGCCGACCAGAAGACGACCATCTCGGCGTGCTTGAGCAGGTCCTCCACGGTGCCGTAGGTCTCGCCGCCGCCGTTGCGCGCGCTCTGGCCCCAGTGGTGCGCGGCGCCCCAGTACCAGCCCTCCCAGCTGTCCGGGTTGTGCATCACCGGCGACCAGCCGAGCATGTTGAAGAAGCGTATGCGGGCGCTCAGCCAGTACCCCAGCACGCCCCAGGTGTGGTGTGAGCCGCTCCCGTTCATGATCGCGCCCGGGCCGTGGTCGCGCTTGACCCGCCTGACCTCGGAGGCCACCAGGTCGAGCGCTTCGTCCCAGCTGATGCGCTCATAGCCGGACGTGCCGCGGTTCTGCGGGTTGCGCTCGCCGTCCGGGTCGAAGTCCACGCGCTTCATCGGGTGGAGCAGCCTGTCCGGAGAGTAGATGAGCGACTTCCAGGCGAGCGTGTGCGAACTGACCGTAGTCTTGCGGGGGGGCGTGAACGACCGCCCTCGCGCCTCGATCGTCCACGCCTCGGCGTCGTCCTCGTCGAACTCGATGGGGGTGATGCGGAGGATGCGCCCGTCCCGCACGTAGACGAAGACGGGCCCGCCGTTGGTGTTGCTGGTGAAGCGGCGGACGCCGGCGCCCGCGTCGACGCCGAATTCGAGGCCGGCGGTGAGCATCATCTGCAGCGTCTCGGAGAACCAGACGGCCAGCTCGTCCGGACCCTCGACCACCATCTGGAAGTTCTTGAGCGCGTCGATGAACTCGAGGTAGTCGCGGCCCGGCCGCATGATGCGGGCCGCGACCTCCGCCGAGTCGAACGTCATGGTGAGGTCCGGCGCAGGGTGCAGCCCCGCGCGCGAGCGCACCTTGCCGCCCTTGATGCTGTAGGCGCGCCCCCGTGCCCTGCCCGCGAGGCGGATCTGGGCGACCAGGTCGCGCTCGCGCAGCCTGGCGGCGAACTCCGGGTACCGCCTGGCCGTCACGCGCAGCGCGACCTCGAGGCCGGCCAGCGTCGCCGTGAACTGCGCCTCGGCGGCCGTCTTCTTCGCCCGGCCTGCCGCGTGCTTCGCCTGCCCGACCGCCCGTGCCCCCCGGCGCCCGTCCGTGCCAGCCATGCGTTCCTCCGCGTCCCAGGGAGCGCCGCCTACGGGCGCTCGTCGTTCCGTTTAGCGGAATAGTCATTCCGTTTTACGGTACGATAGCGAACGCCAACGGCCGGGTCAATCGATGGACGGGGAGAGCGGAGGTCGAGACTCGCCATACGAGAACGGGGCGCCGTCCCGCACACGCGGGACGGCGCCCCTCACGCGCCTCGCGACCTTGGAACGCCGCGGGCTGCTGCGGGGATGGAGGCCGGGCGGGGGGTCCGCCCTCCGGGGGGCCGCAGCGACTTCTGGCCGGCGCCGCCGCGTTGAGCGGCGCCGGCCCTCTCCCTAAGCCTTCTCCAGGACCACCGTACCGGCGTTCAGGCTCTCGTCGACCTGGAGTGTCATCTCGGCCGGCTGGTAGCCGTCGGCCTCGATCCTGACCACGTACTCGTGTCCCGGCGAGAGGTGGTCGACCTTGACCTCGCCGAAGATGTCGGTCGTGCCCTGGAGCGTCGCGGAGCCTTCGCGCGACACCGAGACCGTGGCGCCCTCGGCGCACTCGTCGCTGTCGCCGAAGACGACGCTCACGCCCACGAACGCCTTCTCCCAGCGGTGCAGGTTCTTGTAGTACACGCGCGGCTTGGTGCCCAGCGAGTCGCGGTAGCGCGCGAGGCCATCCTCCTCGACCTGCCGCTCCACGTCGTCCTCCTCGGCGAGCACGAGCGTGATCGCCTCGGTGGGGCAGACCTGGCTGCAGCGGGTCTCGGTCCAGCCGTCGTCGAGGAGGTGGGCGCAGCCGGTGCACTTCTGCGCCAGCTGCTTCTCCTCGTTCCAGTAGATCGCCGAGTAGGGGCAGCTGGCGACGATCTCCTTGCGGCCCTTGGCCTTCACCGGGTCGATGATGACGAGGCCGTCGGGGCGCTTGAAGACGGCGCCGTCCGTGGTGAGGCAGGGCGCCTCGTCGCAGTGCATGCACGGCATCGGCAGGTAGGCGGTCTCGACCAGCGGGTACTGGCCGCGCTCCTTGCGCTTGATGTTCATCCAGCGGTGGCCGTGCCAGGGCTGGGCCGCCGAGTAGGGCGGGAAGTCGTTGTCGACGAACTCGTCCTTGTCGGCCAGGAAGCAGTCGTTGCAGTCGTGGCAGCGGGCGACGTCGACGATCAGGTGCCAGCTCTTCATGAGGCCTCCCCCTCCCACTTCTCGACCTGGATCAGGCAGGAGTTGTTGGACATCGCGATGGACGTCGGGGTGATGAACCGTTTGTTGGTGAGGATGTTGACACAGCCGGCGATGTCGGTGGACTCGCCGGGCTCGCCGGTCGGCAGGTAGTCGGCGCAGCTCTCGTAGGAGTGCACGGTGCCGGGCGCCACGCGCTCGGTGATCTGCGCGGAGAGGATGACGGAGCCGCGGTCGTTGTAGGCGCGGATGAGGTCGCCCTCGGCGATGCCCCGCGCCGCCGCGTCCACGCTGTTCAGGCGCATGATCCAGTAACGGTGGCCGTCCTCGTGCAGGATGCGGTGCTCCTCCACCTCGTTCAGCCACGTGCCCTTCGCGTCGCCCATGGTGTGGAAGCTGAAGCGCGGGTGCGGGCTCACCATCTGCAGCGGGTACGTGCCGTACAGCTCCGTCGTGTGGTGGCCTTCCCAGCTGGGGATGAACTGCGGGCCCATCGCCGGGCGCTCGGGGTCGACGACGTCAAGCTCGAGGTGCTGGAGCGTCCGGCTCACGAACTCGATCTTGCCGGACGGCGTCTGCAGGCCCTCGAAGCCGACGGTGTCGCCGGGCCTCGGGCCCCAGTCCGGCGTGTCGCGCTTGCGCCCCTCAGCGAACCAGCGCATGGCGGGCGTGCTCTTGTAGTCGTCCGGGATCGGCACGACGGCATAGCCCTTCTGCTCGAACTTCTCCCAGGTCGTGATCTGCGGCAGGTCCGTGGCGTCGAAGTACGCCTTGCACCAGTCGTACTCGTCCATGCCGCCTTCGGTGAAGACGTCGCCCATGCCCATACGCCCGGCGACGGCGGCGAAGATGTCGTAGTCCGATCTGCTCTCGCCGAGCGGCTCGATGCACTTCTTCTGGAACACGATCACCCGGTGGTTGGTCTGGGTGTGGTTGTCCGGGATGTAGCCCGAGCAGTTGCCGAACTCGCTCATGTCCCAGCGCTCGAAGTTGGTGCACGCCGGGAGGATGATGTCGGCGAACTTCGCCTCGCCCTCCATCCAGATAGACTGGTTGACGACGGTGCGCACGCCGCCCTCGCGGTACGCCTTCACGTAGCGGTTGGTCTGCTGCATGGTGCCGAAGAACGATCCCCCGTAGCGCCAGTACATGGTCACGAACGGGTAGCCCGGCGCCGGGTACTGGTACTTCTGCATCTGGCTCTGGATGGACGGGCCGCAGAAGCCCTTGCCGCGCCACTCGAACTTCTCGTGCATCATCGCCTCGGGGATGCGCAGGCGCGGGATCGCGATGCCCTCGGGTGAGTCGTGCGCGTTGACGGTCGGGTGCAGCCCGGTCTCGGGCTTGAAGATCCGGTAGAGCATACGGAAGCCCGCGGCAGACTTCTCGGTGTCGCCGGACATGCCGCCCTCGGCGTAGCCGGGGAACACGAACGAGCAGTCTGACGGCGCGCCCTGTGACGTGCCCCAGATGTTGACGCCCGGCTTGCCGTAGCCCTGCATGGCGCAGAGGGCGACCATGGTGCGCGCCCACTCGTTGCCGGTGGCCGAGCGGCAGGCGCCGCCCCAGCCGCCGAGGCCGCCGGCGGCGAGCATGGTCCTCTTGCTGCCCCACTCGCGCGCCAGGGCGCGGATCTGGCGAGCGGGGACGCCGCACTCGCTCTCGGCCCACTCCGGCGTCTTGGGCACGTTGTCCGTCTTGCCGACGACGTAGTCCCTCCACTCGCCGAAGCCGGTGGTGCGCTCGGCGACGTATTCCTTGTCGTAGAGGCCCTCGGCCAGCCACACGTGGGCGATGCCGAGTCCGAAGGCGACGTCGGTGCCGAGTCGCGGCGCGAACCACTTGTCGGAGAAGAGCTCGGCGGTCGGGTTGTAGTAGGGATCGACGAACACCATCTTGATCCCGAGCTCCTTCATCCAGTAGCGGCGTGAGGTGCTCTCGAAGGCGGAGTAGATGCCGCCGCCGGTGCTCTCGGGGTCGGACGACCAGAAGACGACCATCTCGGTGTGCTTGAGCGCGTCCTCGAGCAGGTCGTACTGCTCGGGGATGCCGAGCCGGTGGCTGTTGCCCCACATCGGCATGGCGCCCCAGTGCCAGCCCTCCCAGCTGTCCGGATTGTGCGCCGAGTGGACCATGCCCATGAGGTTGAGGAAGCGGTAGTAGGCGCTGTGGCGATAGCCGAGATTGCCCCACAGGTGGTGCGAGCTGCAGGTCGTGAGGATGGAGCCCGGGCCGTTCTCGCGCTTCTCGCGGATCAGCTCGGTGGTCACCAGGTCGAGAGCCTCGTCCCAGCTGATCTCCTCGTAGCCGGAGACGCCGCGGTTCTGGGTGTTGCGCTCGCCCTCAGGGTCCCAGTCAACGCGCTTCAGGGGCGTCAGGATGCGCGTCGGCGAGTACACCATGGAGCGCTGCGCCTGCGCGTGCGGCGAGAGGGTCGTGCGGCGCGGCGGCGTGAACCTCCTGCCCCGCGCCTCGATCACCCAGTCGCCCTTGTCGTCGTCGGCGAGGTCGATCGGGAACATGCGGACGATCCTGCCGTCCTCAACGTCCACGAAGACCGGACCACCGGTCGTGCAGTTTGTGAGTCGCTGGACTTCACCCATACTCGTAAGACCTCGCTTCCCAGATGCGACACCGGCGGCCGACCGCGACCGCCCGCGTTCCCCCGAACGCCGGATTCATCCGCGATGCGGACACGCTCGCCCGCATCACGGGCATCGTATCGTCGCAGGACCCGGTGTCAAGCGCGGCCGCCGCTTCCGCCCCGCCGCGCCACATGAGCTACACTCCATCCTCGCCATGACCCCTCCGCCGACACACCTGGACACGGTACGCGTCGGGGTCCTGCTCGCCGGCGGTGAGTCGCGGCGCATGGGGCTGGACAAGCGCGGCCTGCGCCTCGACGGCGACACGCTGCTGCAGCGCAACCTCGCCTTTCTCGGCGGCATCTTCCCCGTGGTCGGCCTGTCCGTGCGCAGCGCCGGGCAGGCGCCGGCGGACCTGCCGGCCGAAGTGGTCGTGATCCCGGACGAGGTGCCGGGCTCTCCGCTGGCCGGGCTGGCGTCGGTGCTCGGCCGCCTCGGCGAGCCGGTCTTCGCCATGGCGGCCGACCTGATCGCGCCCGATCCCGGCGCGGTCGGGCGGGTGCTCGAGGCGTTCCGCGACGCGGACGTAGCCCTGCCCGTCGCCGAGGACCATCTGGAACCGCTCCACGCCGTCTATGGTCCCGGCTGCCTGCCGCACATGCGGCGGCTGCTCGCGGCCGGCGCGCACAGCATCCTCGACCTCTTCCCTCTCGTGCGCGTCGCGCGCGTGTCGTTCGCCGACACGGCGCCCTTCTTCAACGTCAACACGCCGGCGGACTGGGTCGAGGCGCAGCGCCGGCTGGGCGTCGGGCCGGCGCGCGGCGCGGAGGTGAAGCCGGAGCGGCCGGAGCGTGGCCCCGGGGCGCCCGCGGTCCTCGGCGTCGTCGGCCGGCCGAACAGCGGCAAGACGACCCTCATCGAGCAGCTCATCGCGCAGTTCACGCGTCGCGGGCTCCGCGTCGGCGCCGTCAAGCGGGTGGCGCGCTTCGACATCGACGTGCCGGGCAAGGACTCGTGGCGGCACTCCCAGGCGGGGGCCGCCGCGTACGCCGTGGCTTCGGCGTCCAAGCTCGCCTTCGTCGCGCAGCGCGACGGGGAGGCGAGCCTGGATGAGATCGTCACCGGGTACTTCGGCGGCTACGACGTGGTGATCTGCGAGGGATACCGGCGCGAGGCGCCCGACGTCGTGGAGGTCTTCCGGTCGGGCGCCGGCTACGAGTCGCCGGTGTGCGAGCCGGCCGAGGCGCTGGCGCTCGTCACCGACACGGAGCTCGCCCACGCGCACCGCTTCGGACTCGACGAGGCCGAGGCGCTCGGGCGGTTCCTCGCCGGGCGCCTCGGACTCGCCGCCCGGGCGTAGCGTCAGAGCGGTCCCTTCGCCCTAGGCGTCGGTCTCCATCGCCGGCTCGAGCACGACGAAACTCGGCATGGACACGTTGCCTGTCGCCCACTTGATCGCCTCGTGCAGTTCCAGCCCCTCGGCGTGTGTGCGCGCCTGCTGTGCGGTCTCGAACTCGAGGACGACGTAGACGTTGTTGGGATCGTCGGCGTTGCGATGGACGCGAGCGCCCTTCGACCCGGACCGGCGGCGGCGCTCCTGGTCGTCCAGGAACACCTCCTTGAAGGTCTCGTAGTCGCCGACGGTGTGCTCGATGATCAACAGCGCCATGTGCCGCCTCCCCTTGGCCGGTCCGCGGCGCCATCATACCCCAGCCCCGCGGACGTCCAGGGACCGCCGGGCTGGCGCCGTCCCGGCCGCCGGTGGTACCCTCTGCCCGTCCATCTCCAAGCCCTTCGCCCTACGGCATCCCGCTACGGGCGCTGGGCCGTACCACGGACAGACCGTGGGGCGGCGACGTGGGGTCGCCGCCGTGGGCCCGGGTGGAAACGCCCGGACCTCCCCGTGCTTGGAAAGGAGCCAGGGACATGAGCCACCCGACCCATGAGGGCCGGGCCGTCGCAGCTGAGCCGAGTGGCGAGGTGCAGGCGACGGCCCCTCCACCCCACCACCCTCAGCCCGGCGCCCGCGCCGTCGTCACGAGTCGCCCTTCGGCCTGCCGGTCGCTCGCGGCGGTCGTCGCACTCCTCGCCGCCCTGGCCTTCGCCGTCGGCGCCTGCGGGGCGACGGCGGACACCGGAGGCGGGCAGGCGCGCGAGCTCGGCGTCTTCGCGGCGGCGTCGCTGACCGACGCCTTCACCCAGCTTGGCGGCGACTTCACGGCGCTCCACCCGGACGTGAAGGTCACCTTCAACTTCGCCGGCAGCAACGACCTGGTGACGCAGGTACAGCAGGGCGCGCCGGCGGACGTGCTCGCGACGGCCGACACGAAGAACATGGATGCAGCCGGCGACCTCGCGGGCGCGCCGCACGCCTTCGCCGGCAACAAGCTGGTCATCGCCGTCGCCCCCGGGAACCCCGAGGGCGTCACCGAGCTCGCCGACCTCGCGCGCACGGACCTCAAGGTAGTGCTGGCGGCGCCGGAGGTGCCGGCGGGCAAGTACGCGCAGGAGGCTCTCGCCAAGGCCGGCGTCACGGTCGAGCCGGTCTCACTCGAAGTGTCCGTCAAGGGCGTCGTCACCAAGGTCTCGCTGGGCGAGGCGGACGCCGGGATCGTGTACGTCACCGACGTCGCGGCCGCCGTGGGGAAGATCGACGGGATCGCGATCCCGGACGGCCAGAACGTGCTGGCGACGTACCCGATCGCCGCCCTCCCCGCGAGCGCTCATCCAGATGACGCGAAGGCGTTCGTCGACCTCGTCCTCTCGCCCCAAGGCCAACAGGTCCTCACCGACTACGGGTTCCTGCCGGCGCCGTGAATAGCCGCCGTAGACAGGCTATCGAGCGGGGCACCGGAGGAACACCGCTCCGCGACGGAGAGAATACGGGCGGCCCGGCCGGCGGGCGCGGCGGGGGGGCGACGGGAGGCCTCGCCGTCGTCGCGGGCGACGCCATCGCGCCGGCGCCTCGGCCCGGGCCTCCGCCCTGGTCCGCGCCCGCCGCCGAGACCCGACGAGCCGTGCGTCCGGGCGGCGACAGGGCGCCGCTCGGCTTCGTACCGCTCGCCGCGGTGGCGGTCGCCTTCCTGACCCTGCCGCTGATCGCCCTGCTCGTGCGGGCGCCGTGGGGAAGCCTGCCGGGGGACCTCACGGCGCCCGGCGTCCTCGCCGCCCTGCGCCTGTCGCTGATCTGCTCGGTGGGCGCGCTCGGACTCTCGCTCCTCTTCGGCGTGCCGCTCGCCTGGCTGCTCGCGCGCGTCCCCTTCCGCGGCCGCAACCTCGTCCGCGCCCTGGTGCTGCTGCCCATGGTGCTGCCGCCGGTCGTCGGCGGCGTCGCGCTGCTGCTCGCCTTCGGGCGTAACGGCATCGCCGGGCAGTGGCTCGACCGCCTGCTCGGCGTCACGCTGCCCTTCACGACCCTGGGAGCGATGCTCGCCGAGACCTTCGTCGCCATGCCCTTCCTGGTCATCACGGTCGAGGCGGGCATCCGCGCCATGGACCGGCGCTACGAGGACGCGGCCGCGACCCTGGGGGCCGGGCGCTGGCGGACGTTCCGGCTCGTGACCCTGCCGCTCATCGCGCCGGCGCTCGCCGCCGGTGGCGCCCTCTGCTGGGCGCGCGCCCTGGGCGAGTTCGGGGCCACCATCACCTTCGCCGGCAACCTCCCGGGCACGACGCAGACGATGCCCCTCGCCGTGTACCTGGCGCTGCAGAACAACCCCGACGCGGCGATCACCCTGAGCCTCGTCATGCTGGCGATCTCGCTGGCCGTGCTCGTCGGCCTGCGCAGCCACTGGTTCCCGTCGCGATGACCGGCGCGGACCCGGCAGGACCGGCGAGGCGAGGGTGAGTCTCGAAGCGGCCGTCGGGCTGCGCAAAGGCACGCTCGACCTCGACGTGCGGCTCGAGGTGCGGACCAGCGGCGTCGTCGTACTGCTTGGCCCCAACGCCGCCGGCAAGACCACGCTGCTGCGCGCGCTGGCCGGGCTCGTGCCGCTGGAGCGGGGGCGGGTGGCGCTCGACGGGGTCGTCCTGGAGGACATCGCGGCCGGCGTGCGCATTCCGACGGAGCAGCGGCCGATCGGTGTGGTCTTCCAGGACTACCTGCTGTTCCCGCACATGACGGTGCTCGAGAACGTCGCCTTCGGCCTCCGCTCACGCAAGACCGGCCGCGCCCTCGCGCGCGCACGCGCGCTCGAGATGCTCGACCGCGTCGGGCTGACCGACAGAGCGTCGGCGAAGCCCAGAGCGCTGTCCGGAGGGCAGGCACAGCGCGTCGCCCTGGCGCGGGCGCTCGCCACCGACCCGCGCCTGCTCCTTCTGGACGAACCGCTCTCGGCGATGGACGCCGGCGCTCGCGCCGAGCTGCGACGCGGCCTCTCCCGGCACCTCGCCGCGTTCCCCGGCACGTGCCTCGTGATCACGCACGACCCCATCGAAGCCATGACACTGGGCGACCAGTTGGTCGTCCTCGAAGCTGGGCGCGTGGTGCAGTCCGGCACGCCGGAGGAGCTCTCGTCGCGCCCCCGCTCCCGCTACGTGGCCGACCTCCTCGGGCTGAACCTGTATCGCGGCCGGGCCGACGAGCGCTCGATCGTGCTCACCGGCGGCCGGCGCCTGATCGCGGCCGATCCGGTGCCGGCGCGCGGCGAGGTGTTCGCCGTCATCCCGCCGCGCGCCGTGGCGCTGCACCGTGTGCTGCCGGAGGGGTCGCCGCGCAACGTCTGGAAGGGCGTCGTCGAGGACCTCGACGTCGTCGGCAACCACGTGCGCGCGCACGTCAGCGGGGAGCTGCCGATCATCGCCGAGGTCACGCCGGGAGCCGTCGCCTCCATGCGCCTGGACGACGGCGGGCCGGTGTTCGTCGCCGTCAAGGCGGTCGAGGTGCAGGTCTACGAGGCGTGAGCCCGGGTTTCCCCCCGCCGGGTTCTTCGCTACGCTGCGACGCATGACCGGGCAGCGGCAGAGCGGCGCGACGACAGGCAAGCCCGCCCTCGTCGCCATCGTCGGCAAGAGCGACTCCGGCAAGACCACCCTGATCGAGAAGCTCGTGCCCGAGCTGGTGCGGCTGGGGCTGCGCGTCGGCACCGTCAAGCACGACGCGCACTCCTTCGAGATCGACCACCCGGGCAAGGACTCCTGGCGGCACGGGCGGGCGGGCGCCGAGGCCTACGTGATCGCCTCGCCGCAGCGCCTCGCCTTCATCACCCGCCTCGAGGGCGAGCTGCCCCTCACCGAGATCGTCGCCCGCTTCTACGGCGGCTTCGACCTCGTCGTCGCCGAGGGCTACAAGCGCACCGCCCCGCACCGCGTCGAGCTCTTCCGCCGGGGCGCCGGGCACGCCGAGCCGCTGTGCGCGCCCGGCGAGGCGCTCGCCCTGGTCACCGACGCCGACCTCGCACACGCGCACCGCTTCGGCCTCGAGGACGCCGCCGGGCTGGCGCGCTTCCTCGCCGTGCGCCTGGACGCGCTGCGGGTGTACTGAACGGGCGGAAGCCTCGGGCGCGCGCTGCCGCGATTTCCCGATTCATCCATACATACTCTTGACAGTCGACTACTCCGTTCATAGAGTGAACCGGCGCCAGTAGGAGGCTACCCCGCGGAAGGGATGGTCCCGCCGTCATCGTCGCCGCGTACACCGACGGCCGGGCTGCCGAGTAAATTCGGCTGCCCGGCCGTCGTGCGTTCTATCGGCGCTCCGGCAGGGCAACGCGAGGAGGTGACGCGCACTCTCGAGGTCTTCCGCACGCGAAATCGCGTCCCGTCGCCGTCACCGCGCAAATCTAACGGCGACTTCTCGTCGATCTCATGCTAGACAGTAATCCTCACCACATCGTTCTCACCAAAGCGAAGGAGGTCAGGTATGCAGTGTTATGTGTGCGCGCAGGCCGGCAAACAGACCGAGGCGGTCGGCATCTGCATCGTGTGCGGCATGGGGCTCTGCATGGATCACGCGCTCCGGGAGGATGTCGACTTCTGGGAGGGCGGCTACCCGTTCCCCAACAAGAAGTCCAGGAAGAAGCTGCCGCGCATCCTCTGCGCGGAGTGCAAGGAAGTGGTCGGCTGAGGTAGACCGACGAGGGCTGAGCCGGTCTCCCTACCAGCGCGTACCGAGGACTCCGGACGGCCTTCTCGACGGTCGATCCCCAGTAGGAAAACGGTCAAACGAGCACGGAGGTAGAGATGTCGCTGTACGAGAAGATGATCACGGAGGCCGTGGGCGCCACAAAGGCTGTCTTCGGCGTCAACAAGGCCAACCGCGGCGGTACCTTCAAGGTCACGGATGCCAAGCCGTACGTCGACGCCGTCAACCAGATGACGGCCTACGAGGGTCAGTCGCAGGAGGTCATCGACCTCCACGTGAAGTCGGTCAACGCCCACTTCGACGTCATGACCTCGCTCACCGACACGGTGCGCCCCGAGGACGACCCGTTCGTCGAGCACTACCAGACGCCGCCGATCCTCGAGATCATGTACGAGGAGGATCCCGCGTTCAAGGCGTCCATGTGGAAGTTCATCGACGCCATCGCCGCCAACAAGGCGCTCATCGGCCGTGAGGCCGTGCGTCGCTACGGTGGCATGTACGGCCCCACCTGCGTCGTCGACTTCGCGATGTCGGTCGGCTCGGTGCCGAACGTCGTCAACCAGATCCTGGCGCCGATGGACATCCCGGCCGCGCACAAGCAGACCATCCTCGCCTGCAAGTCGTGGGGCATGAACACCTCCTACGGCCTCGCCGGCGCGTTCCGCGGCGCCGTCGAGTCGGGCAAGACCATGGCCGAGGCCGAGCAGGCCGAGGTCGAGATGCTGCAGTTCGTGTACCGCGAGCCCTCCGCCGCCCAGGCGCAGCTCATGGACACCCACAACCTCGGTGGCCACGGCCCGCACACCTCCTTCGACACGCGCAAGTACATGGCGGGCTACAAGGAGAAGATGCGTCCGACGATCGTCGCCGCCATGAAGGCCGGCGTGCACTACGCCAACATCACGGCCGTGCCCGCCTACTGCGTCGGCGACGTCGCCCACCACATCGCGCAGTCGGCCTACAACATGTTCAACGACGACATGGTGTTCGCCATCTACGAGGCCGTCACCGGCGTGCTCGACAACACGCTCCAGGCCGCCCTCAAGGCCGACGCCTTCAAGAGCCCCTACGACGTCCTCTCGGTGGCCACCGGCTCGACCGCCTGTGCCACCGCGTACATCCTGTGGAAGGACAGCTTCACCGTCCCGATGGTGATCGACCTGCTCAACAAGCGCTTCCACAACTACGCCGCCATGCATCCCGATCGCGGCGAGGCCGACGAGCTGCACAACGTCGACTTCATGGATATCCTCAAGCGCGGCGAGGCCATCCTCGACATCAAGCCGATCGGCGCCGGCGGCAAGGTCAAGGGCGTCGCGGTCGACCTGAGCACCGTCGACAGCAACGACGTGATCAGCAACCCGCAGCGCTACACCTATCCGGCCTGCGCCATCACCCAGCGCTTCGCGGCTCTGATGACGCTGTCCGACTTCCCCTGCTTCCTGACGCCGGAGTGCACCACCGCGACGCTGATGACCAACGCCGTGGCGTGCTACCCCGACAAGCCGGGCGCGCCCGTGCGTGGCTGCAAGGACTGCGCCACCTGCGCCCTGATCAAGAGGAACGTGCCGATGGCGACCGGTCTCGGCACCGGCGACAAGGGCTACTGCCAGTGGCACCTGGCCGTCTGATCGCATCCAGACTTCGCGGCGCGCTGACTTCGCGCACACCGGAACGGGCGGGGGTCGGGACAACGACCCGGCCCCCGCGCGGACCGACCTTGTCCATCTCGTTCAAGGAGGCATCACAGTGCCACAACCCACACTCGCGAAGCGGGCCATCACGGAGCTGATCGGCACCTTCGTGCTCGTGTTCTTGGGTACCGGCGCCGTCATGACCGTCGTCACGCGCCTCGGATTCTTCGTCCGACCGGCGGCGAAGGGACCGGGCTCATCCAGGCCGGCCTGCTCCTCATCGGCCTCGCCTTCGGCTTTGCCGTGCTCGTCATGATCTACGCCTTCGGGCACATCTCCGGCACGCATATCAACCCTGTGGTCAGTATCTGCCTGTGGGCCACCGGCCGCTTCCCGGCCAAAGACATGGTCACGTACGTCGTCATGCAGCTCATCGGCGCTACTTTCGCTCGGCTCACTCGTGGTTACGGCCATCTGGGGTCAGCGCGCCAATCGATGCAGGTCTCGGCATCACCCTGCCCGGCACCGATATCAGCTACGGCGGTCGCCATCCTGGTCGAACTCGTGACGACCGCCTTCCTCGTGCTCGCCATCTGGGGCTCCGCGGTCGACAGCCGGGCGCCGAGCGGCTTCGCCGGCGTCGCCATCGGCATCGTGGTCGCCGCCGACATCATGGTCACCGGCCCCATCGCCGGCGCCTCGATGAACACCGCGCGCTCGTTCGGCCCGTTCCTTGCCGACACCATCCTCGGCGCCAAGAACGCCGACGGGGCGGCCATCGCAGACTGGGCCAAGTTCCCCATCTACATCATCGGCCCGATTGTCGGCGGCCTCATCGCCGCATTCGTGTACGACTACGTCTCCGGGACCAAGAACAAGGCCGCAGAGTGACAGGCCTTCCGCCCCGTCTGCCGGCGAGGCCGATAGCAGGGACGAAGGGGACGGGGCAAGGGTGCCCTGCCGCAGGCAGCGGCACCCTTGCCCTCTCCGCCCGTCAGGCGGCATCCTCGAGCGAGAAGTGCGGAGTACGGATGAACGACAAGGGCATCACACTTCTCGGCATCTCGGGAAGCTCTCGCCTCAAGGCCACCCACTTCGCCGTGAACGAGGCGCTCCGGTACGCGCACGAGCAGTACGGCGCGACCGTCGACTACTTCAGCGCCCATCGCAAGACCATCGGTTTCTGCGTCCACTGCGACGCCTGCGTGCGCAAGAAGCAGGGGTGCGCCTTCAAGGACGACATGGAGGACCTGTATCCCAGGCTCGTGCGCGCCGACGCCTGGGTCCTCGGCACGCCCGTGTATCAGGGTCAGATCAGCGCCCAGCTCAAAGCGATGATGGACCGCTCGCGAGCGGTCGTCGCCGGCGATCCCCAGGTCTTCCGCGGCAAGGTGGGAGCTGCGATCGCCGTCGGCGGCGACCGCAGCGGCGGGCAGGAGCCGACGCTCCTCGCGATCGCGGGGTTCTATCTCATCAACGAGATGATCCCTGTGGGCGGCGGCGCCTTCGGCGCCAACCTCGGTGCGGCCGTCTGGTCCCGCGACAAGGGGGCCGATGGCGCCCGGGACGATGAAGAAGGCATGCGCGCGGTGCGTCACGTGGTGGACAGGCTGATCGACGTCACGCGCACGATGCGCGCGGGCGAGGACGCAAGGAGGTCACAAGGATGACGCTCAAAGTCGTGTGGGGCATCACCGGCTCGGGCGACAAGATGCCCGAGACCGTTGCGGCCATGGCGGACCTGCGGGGGCGGCTCGACGTGGAGATCACGGCCGCCGTGTCGATAGCCGGCGAGGTGGTGCTGCGCTGGTACAAGCTCCGTGAGACGGTCGATGAGCTCGCGAAGTCGGTGAAGGTCGAGAAGCACGCCAACTCGCCGTTCATCACCGGCCCTCTCCAGATCGGCCACTACGACTGCCTGCTGGTGGCGCCCGCCACGGCGAACTCGGTGGCCAAGATCGTCCACGGCATCGAGGACACGATGCTCACCAACGCCGTGGGCCAGACGGCGAAGTCGACGACGCCCATCTACATCATGCCCGTCGACCTTCACCCCGGGACCACGGTGACGATGCGCCCGGGCGGGGAACGCCTGGAACTCAAGATCCGCGAGATCGACGTGGCGAACTCCGACCGGCTGCGCACCATGGAGGGGATCACCGTGTTCGAATCGCCGTCGGAGATCGAGGGGATCCTGCGCGCCTGCGCGGAACGGCGGGACGCCGCCCCATGAGGGTCTCGGTCGAGACCGGCTGTCGCCTGCACCTCGGGTTCACCAATCTGAGCGAGGACATCGGCCGCTGCTTCGGCAGCATCGGAGTTGCGATCGACCGGCCCGGCACGTCCATCGTGTTCGACGCGCACGACGAGCTGGCGATCGCCGGCGAGGACCGGGAGCCCGTGCGCGCGGCGGTCCGCAGGTTCTGCGACACCTATGGCGTGGCGCCGAGGGTGTCGATCACGGTCAAGGAGCACATCCCGGAGCACGTGGGACTCGGCTCCGGCACCCAGCTCGCGCTGGCCGTCGGCGTCGGCCTCGCCGCCGTGTGCGGGATCGACGCCGACGTGCGCGAGATCGCCCTGGCGCTGCAGCGAGGACGGCGGTCCGGCATAGGGATCGCCGCCTTCCGTGCGGGGGGGTTCGTCATCGACGCCGGCGGCAGGAGGACGGGCGGTGATCGCGGCGGCGTGCCCACCGTCGTGTGGCGGCACGACTTCCCTGCGGACTGGTGCTTCGTGATCGCCGTCCCGGCCGGGGGTGAGGGGCTGAGCAGCCACGGCGAAGAGGGCGTGTTCGCGTCGCTGACGCCGTCCGTGCACATCTCGGAGGAGGTGTGCCGCCTCACCCAGCTGCTGCTCATGCCGGCGCTGGTCGAACGCGACATCGAGTCGTTCGGGCGCGCCCTGACCGCGATCGACCGCAAGACGGGTGCGTATTTCTCGGATGTCCAGGGTGGGCTGTACTCTCACGAGGCCACCAACGAGACCGTCGCCGCGATGCTGAGAGAAGGGGCGTTCGGGGCCGGCCAGAGTTCCTGGGGGCCGGCCGTCTACGGGCTCGTGCGCGAGGACCAGGCCTCGCGGCTCGAGTCGCGCATACGAGAGCACCTGCGGAAGAACGGGCTCGGAGATTCCGTGACCATCGCCCACGGGCGCAACACCCCGGCCAAGGTCGAGGTCCGCAGTGACGCCCTATGAATCCTGCGCCAGCGCGTCCCTCAGCCTGGTCAGCGTCGTCGCGAAACGCGAGCCGGGAGCGACCTTCTCCGCGACGCGGGCGTTCTCGGTCACCAGCGCGAGCGTGCTCTCCCGCGAGCCCAGGCCGGCGCGGGTGGCCGCGATGAGGCTCTCGACCAGCAGCCCTTCGGCGCGGTTGATGAGGCGCACCCCGCCGCGCGTCGTCACGTGGCGCACGGCGCCGGTGACGAGCGTCTTGCCGTCGTGCGGCGTCGCCTCCGCGACCGTGAGCTCGACGGTCGCGGTCGCGTCGGTCAGGCAGGGTGCGGAGACCACGGAGGCGCGCCCGAAGCTCAGAGCAGACGGATCGTACAGCGCCAGGAAGAACGCCCCCGCATCGGTCGGCAGGTCCACGACGAACTCGCCGGCCGCGAGCAGGGCCGGCAGGCTGCGCGACGTGCCGTACAGCTCCATGCTGAGCGTGCGCAGATCGGTGGTCCACACACCCACCGGGGACGCGTGAGGTGAGCCCTCCACATCCGTGCATACGACGGTCTCGTAGATCCATCCGGGCGTCAGGGCGAGCTGTCGGAGCGGACTCATGCGGCAGGGCCTCCGGCGGGCGTGTCGCGTTGACGAGGTCGAAGAACGCCGGACGAGTATATCTTCCATCGCGGCACCGGCTCTCGATCGACGACTGAACGGAATCAGGAGGTAGAGGCCAATGCAGAAGATCCTCATCCAGTTCGACAGCGATCGCGTCGCCGCCGTGTTCGACGCGGTGACCGCCTACGACGCCGGCATCGACGCGCTTCTGCAGTACGGCGGGATCGAACCCGGCGAGGTGCGCGACCTCGTGTACGGCGCCATGTTCACGCGCGGCCCCGCCGACCTCAAGAACACAGCGGTGTTCATCGGCGGCATCGACGTCGCCAAGGGCGAAGCCATCCTGCGCGAGGCGGTCGGCTCGTTCTTCGACCCCCTGCGGGTCTCGGTGATGCTCGACTCCAACGGCTGCAACACGACCGCGGCGGCGGCCGTCGTCAAGGTGATATCGACGGTGCCGGTCAGCGGGCAGAAGGTGGTCGTGCTGGCGGGGACCGGCCCCGTGGGCCAGCGGGCCGCCGGGCTGCTCGCCGCCGAGGGGGCACAGGTGACCCTCACCTCGCGCACCATCGAGCGCGCCCAGGCCGCGTGCGCCACCGTCAAGGATCGTTTCGGGGCCGACGTGACGCCGGGCGTCGCCGCCGACGAAGCCGCGACCGCGGCCGCGCTCGAGGGCGCGTGCGCCGTGCTATGCACCGGCGTCGAGGGCGTCCAGCTGGTGCCCGAATCCCTCTGGCGCGAGCACCCGACGGTGCGGGTGCTCGCCGACGTCAACGCGGTGCCGCCGCTCGGCGTCGAGGGCACGAAGGCCACGTGGAACGGCAAGGAGGTCGGCGACAAGGTGCTCTTCGGTGCGCTCGGCATCGGCGACCTCAAGATGAAGGTGCACAAGCGTTCCATCGCCCGCCTCTTCGAGCGCAACGACCTCGTCCTCGACGCCGAGGGCATCATGGAGAGCGCCAAGGAGCTGGCCGGCTAGTGCGCATCCTGCTCCTCGGGGTGAGCACGAGGGCGATGGCCGAGTCCGCCGTGCGTGGCGGGCACGATGATGTGGTCGCCGTCGACTTCTTCGGCGACCGCGACCAGGCGCTCCTGGCGGAGAGCTACGCCCTCGGGCGCGACCTCGGCCTGCCGCTGACGGCTGAGGGGCTGGGCGAGGCGGCGCGGAGGCTCGGCGCCGAGGCCGTCGTCTACGGCGCCAACCTCGAGAACCACGCCGCGGTCGTAGAGCGGCTGGCGGGCGAGCACGAGGTGCTCGGCAACCCGCCGGGGGTGCTGCGCGAGGTCAGGGACTGGGCGCTCCTGCGCCGCGCGTGCCGGGAGTCGGGCATCGCCCACCCCGTCACCCTGCTGCCCGGCGAGGAGGCGGGCGCGGTCACCGGCCGCTGGCTGCGCAAGCGCGTCCGCAGCGGCGGAGGACACGGCGTGGGCCCCTGGGACGGCAAGCCGCTCGACGAGGACCACGTGCTACAATCCGAGGTGGACGGCGTACCCGCGTCGGTGGCGTTCGTGGCCGACGGTCGTGACTGCCGCATCCTCGGTCTCAGCGAACAGCTCATCGGGCGTGCCGCCTTGGGGAGCTCAGGGTTCGGGTGGTGCGGCAACATCCTTCCTCTCGACCTCCCCCCCGAGGAGTCGGCGGCCGCGAACGCTGAGGTCCGCCACGCGGCGAGCGCGCTCACGCGGCGCTTTGGACTGAGAGGCGTCAACGGTATGGACGTTGTGATCGGCAGAGACCTGAGAGGCGACGTGCGGCCGCACGTCGTCGAGGTCAATCCTCGCTACAGCGGCTCGATGGAGCTGCTCGACGACGCCGGCTGGGTCAACGTCTTCAGCGCCCACGTGAACGCCTGCGCCGGGAGGCTGCCGGACGCCGGCGCCGCACGGTGCACCGCCCCCGGATCCCTCGGCCCCGGATCCTTCGGCAAGGCCATCGTCTACGCGCGCCGCCGGGTGACGACACCCGACACCGGCGCCTGGCTGGCTCGCGGCGTGAGGGACGTGCCGCGCAGCCGCGAGACGATCGCCACGGGCCACCCGATCTGTACCGTCGCAGCGAAGGGTCGCGACCGACGGGAGTGCCTTGCCGGCCTTCTCGCGCGCGCGGCAGAAGTGTATGCGGAGAGCGAAGGGAGAAGGGAGGAGCGCCGTGAGCGACCGACTCACCTTGATCACCGGGCGTACGCGTAAGCAGGCCATCGGCATGCACAAGGGCAAGGCCTCGGCCGAGTACGTCGAGGCGACCGCGCTCGTGGAGATGAACCCGGACGACATGACCCGCCTCGCCGTGAGCGACGGCGGGCAGGTCCTGCTGCGCACGGATGATGGTGAAGTGGAGCTGACGGCCCGCGCCGGCACCGTGCCGGCCGGCCTCGTCTTCGTGCCCATGGGGACCTCGGCCAACAAGCTTGTCGGCACCGAGACCCTGGGCACGGGCATGCCCTGCTTCAAGGGCCTCCAGGTCGACGTGACGCCCCTCGCCGACGAGGGGGTGTCGTCGTGAGCACGACGGTAGAGAACGTCGCCTGCCCGTTCTGCGGGTGTCTGTGCGACGACCTGATCGTGGAGACGGAGGGCACCGAGATCCTCAAGGTCAAGCTCGCCTGCTCCAGCGGTCAGGGCATCTTCATGGACTACGATCCACGACCGCGCCGGCCGCTGGTCGACGGCCGCGAGGTGGAGTGGAGTGAAGCCGTCGCCGAGGCGGGGCGCATCCTCTCGGCGGCCGACAGCCCCCTCATCTACGGGCTCAGCTCGTCGGCGAGCGAGGCGCAGCGCAAGGCCGTCGCACTCGCCGACAAGATCGGCGCCGTCATCGATTCCACATCGTCCGTCTGTCACGGCCCCACCGGTCTCGCCATGCAGGCGGTCGGTGAGCCCACCTGCACGCTGGGCGAAGTTCGCGACCGCGCCGATCTCGTCGTGTTCTGGGGCTGCAACCCGGATGCATCGCACCTGCGCCACTTCCCTCGCTTCTCGCTGACCGCGAAGGGAACGCTCACTCCCAACGGGCGGACGGACCGCACGATGTACGTGATCGACGTGCGGCCCACGGGCAGCTCCAAGAAGGCCGACCACTTCCTGCAGATCGAGGTCGGCAGCGACTACGAGGTGCTCACCACCCTGCGCCTGCTCGTGCGCGGCGGCGAGCCGTCGTCCGACGTGGTCGGCGGCGTGCCCGTGGCGGAGCTCAAGGAGCTGGCCGAGCGCATGAAGTCGTGTCGCTACGGTGTCGCCTTCATGGGCATGGGCCTCACTATGGCGCCGGCGCGACAGCTCAACGTCGCGGAGCTGTTCACCCTCGTGGCCGAGCTGAACGACCACGCCAAGTTCTCGGTCATACCAATGCGCGGGCACGGCAACGTGACCGGCGCCGACCAGGTGCTCACGTGGACCACGGGCTATCCGTTCGCCGTGAGTTTCGCGCGCGGCTACCCCCAGTTCATGCCCGGGGAGTTCACCGCCGTCGACATGCTCGCACGTAACGCGGCCGACGCGGCGGTGATCATCGCCTCCGACCCCGGGGCGCACTTCCCGGCCGCCGCCGCGGCGCACCTGGAGCGCATCCCGACGATCGTGTTCGATCACGGGCCGAGTGTGGTGGCCGCGGCGGCCGACGTACTCTTCCCGACGGCGGCCTACGGCGTCGACGCCGGCGGCACGGCGTACCGCATGGACAACGTGCCGATCCCTCTTACGCAGGTGATCGTGACGGATCGTCCGACCGACGAGGAAATCCTCGACCTGATCATCGAGGCGGTGGACTGATGCTGGGCATCATCGGTGGACGGGTCTACGACCCGCAGAACGACAGGGCCGGAGAGATCGGCGACATCTGGGTGAAGGACGGCCGCATCGTCCCGGCCGAGAAGGTCGATCGCGACCGGGCGGAGATCGTCGACGCCGCCGGGCTCGTGGTCATGGCCGGCGGCGTGGACATCCACGCGCACATCGTCGGCGGCGAGGTCAACGCCGGCCGCAAGCTGCGGCCGGAGGACCATCGCGGGAAGGAACGCGCGCATTCCGGATCGCTGCGGGCGGGCGCGGGCGGCACGGTGCCGTCCACGTACACCACCGGGCAGCTGTACTCCGAGCTCGGCTACACGACCGTGATGCAGGCGTCCACCGCACCGCTGATGGCGCGCCACACGCACGAGGAGCTGGAGGACACACCGAACGTCGACAACGGCGCCTTCATGGTGATGGGCAACAACCACATCGTGATGCAGAGCATCGCCGACAAGCAGTACGACCGCGCCAGGGACTACGTCGCCTGGCTGCTCAGGGCGAGCCAAGGCTACGCGATCAAGCTCGTGAACCCGGGCGGGGTCGAGAACTGGAAGTGGGGCCGCAACGTGGCCGAACTCGACGACGAGGTGATCGGCTACGGCGTGACCCCACGCCAGATCATGGAGACGCTTACGACGATCGCCGACGACCTCGGGCTCCCGCACGCCGCCCACATCCACGGGATCAACCTCGGGCGGCACACGAGCGCCCGCACCAGCATCGAGACGATCAAAGCGCTGGACGGCCACCGGGCGCACCTCTGCCACCTGCAGTTCCTCAGCTACGGCAGCGGCAAGGGCCACGTCCACAAGTCGGAGGCGGTCGCCGTCGCGGAGGCCGTCAACGCGAGCCCCAAGCTCACCGTCGACGTCGGCCAGGTCGTCTTCGGGCGGGCGACCACCATGACCTGCGACGGCCCGCTGCAGCACACCCTGCACAACACGGCCGGAGGCCGCTGGATGAACGACGACGTCGAGGGCGAGTCTGGAGGCGGCATCGTGCCGATCGAGTACAAGCCCGGCAACCCCATCAACGCGACGATGTGGCTCACCGGCCTGGAGCTCTTCCTCCTCATCGACGACCCCTGGAGGGTGTTCCTGACCACCGACCACCCCAACGCCGGCACCTTCAGCAACTACCCGCAGATCATCCGGCTGCTGATGGACCGAGGCTATCGCGAGGCGATGCTCGCCACGGTGCATCCGCGTGCCCGCAAGGGGGCAACGCTCGCCGAGCTGGACCGCGAGTACTCGCTCAGCGACATCGCCGTCATCACCCGCTCCGGACCCGCGCGCGCGCTGGGCCTCAAGAACAAGGGGCACCTCGGCGTCGGCGCCGACGCCGACATCGCCGTGTACGAGGAGCAGGCCGACAAGGAGGCCATGTTCGCCCGTCCTCGGTACGTGTACAAGGGGGGCGAGCTCGTGGCCCGCGACGGCGCCGTCATCAAGCAGGTGGCGGGTCACACCTACTCGGTGGCCCCCGACTACGACGCCGGCATCGAAGACGACCTGCGTGCCCACTTCAAGGCGGCCTACACGGTCTCCTACGACAACTACGCCATGCTGTCCGGCGACGGTGCCCGCACCGAGACCGTCGCCTGCGGCTGAGGGGAGACGTGATGGATGTGGACCGCGCGTGCCGCCCGAGGCGAGACACCCAACAGGCTCGTCCCGCCGTCGCCGTCGCGCTGAGCCGCGCCGGGGTGACCAACCTGCGCCGCATCATCGCCATGACGGACGGCGGCAAGGCCGAGCTGTTCTACGCCGTGCTCGACCTGTACGCCGACCTCAGTCCCGATCAGGCCGGCGTGCACATGTCGCGGTTCAGCGAAGTCGTCGAGGATCTCGCGGAGGGACTCACGCGCAAGCCGTTCTCCGACATCGAGTCGCTGGCCCGGCGGATGGCCGAGGACGTGGTCGAGACCCAGGGAGCGCTGCGCGCGGAGGTGCACATCAGGGCGCAGTCGCCGATCACCAAGGTCACGCCGGTCACGCGGCGGCCCACCGAGCAGCTGTACACCCTCGTGGGCATCGCCGCCGCGACGCGCTCGCGCACGCGGCTGCTCGTCGGCGTCGAGGTCAATGGCCTGACCGTGTGCCCGTGCGCCCAGGACATGGTCCGCGAGCACTCGGTCGAGACGCTCGTAGCGGAGGGGTACGCAGAGGAAGAGGCCGAACGCATCGTCGGGCTCCTGCCGATGGCGTCGCACAACCAGCGCGGCAGGGGCACGCTCCTCATGGGCTCGGATCAGCGACTGCGTGCCGAGGATCTTCTGCGCATCGCGGAGCAGTCCATGAGCTCGGAGATCTACGAGTTGCTCAAGCGCCCGGACGAGCTCGCCGTCGTCGAGAAGGCGCACCGCAACCCCCGCTTCGTCGAGGACGTGGTACGCCAGATGCTGGCCAGCGTGTGCAAGGAGTACGAGCAGCTCGACGACGATACGTTCGTGCTGGCGCGGCAGGAGAACTACGAGGGGATCCACGAGCACAACGCGTTCGCCGAGCGCTTCGGCACGCTGGCGGAGATCCGCCCGGAGATCGCGGGGCGCGCCTTCGCCGAGCAGCACACGTCGCAGAGTGAGTGGCTCTACTCCTGAGAGGGCGAGGACGCCTGACGTGGTCGACACGCTGTTCGTCACCGGCCGACTGGCGGCCGACGCCCTGCGCGCGACACTGGCGCGGCTCGACCTCGACCTCGACTACGAGGTGACCGAGCTGCCGGGGTCGGTGGCCGCGCTCATGCGCACGGAATGGATCGCCCGTCGCCTGCCCGCGGACTGCGGCTGTGCCAGGGTGATGATCCCCGGCCTGAGCCGCGGCGACCTGCGTCTGATCGAGGAGCGTGTGGGGGTGCCCGTCGTGCGCGGCCCCAAGGACCTCAAGGACCTGCCGCAGCACTTCGGGCAGGAGCGCGTCCTCGAGGGCTACGGCGAGTACCACGTGCGCATCATCGCCGAGATCGTCGAGGCGTGGCGCTTGCCCCTCCCCGAGATCCTCGCGCAGGCGGAGTACTACCGCGCGAGCGGCGCCGACGTCATCGACCTCGGCTGCCCACCCATGGAGGAGTTCCCGCGCGCCGGTGACGCGGTCCGCGCCCTCAAGGAGCGCGACCTCACGGTGAGCATCGACACGTTCCACACGGCGACCATCCGCGAGGCCGACGAGGCCGGCGTCGACCTGCTCCTGAGCGTGAACGGGCAGAACCTGGACGTCGTGCCCGACCTCGGCTGCAAGGTGGTCGTGATCCCGGACTTCGGCGAAGGGCTGGACTCGCTCGAGCGCAACGTGGACCGCGTCGCCGAGCTCGGCGCGGCGTACGTCATCGACCCCATCCTCGACCCGATCAGCTTCGGGTTCACCTCCTCGATCGAGCGCTACTGCGAGGTCCGCCGCCGCCACCCCGAGGCGGAGATGCTCATGGGGCTCGGCAACCTGACCGAGCTCACGGACGCCGACAGCGTGGGCATCAACGCGGTCATGGCGGCGATCATCGAGGAGCTCGGCATCGACTACGTGCTCACCACGGAGGTGATCCGCTGGGCGCGCGGCGCCGTGCGCGAGCTCGACCGCGCGCGCAAGCTGATGCACTACGCCGTCGGCAACCGCACGCTCCCCAAGAACCTCGACGATGGTCTGGTAGCGCTCAAGGATCCTCCCTTCGAGAGCTACACCGAGGCGGAGCTTCGCGACATGCAGGGTCAGGTGCGCGATCGCAACTTCCGCATCTTCGCCGACGACGAGGCGGTCACCGTCTTCAACCGTGCTCTCTTCGTGCGAGGCACCGATCCTCACGAGCTGTTCGCGGCGCTTGGCGTCGACGAGGCCGGCCACGCCTTCTATCTCGGCCGGGAGCTGGAGCGTGCCTCCCTCGCCGTGCGTCTCGGCAAGAAGTACGTGCAGGAGTCGCCGCTGCGCTGGGGCTACCTGAGCGCGGCCGACGACAGCGCCGACACGGCGACGGGGCAGGCGTGACGCGCGTCGTCGGCATCGATCCGGGGACCGTGAGCCTGGACGTCTGCGGACGCGATGGCGACGCGGTCTTCCTCGACGAGAGCTTCCCGACTGCCGCCATCGGCGCCGACCCGGAGGTCCTCGTCGGACTCCTTCAGCGCGCCGGGCCGCTGGACCTCGTCGTCGGGCCGTCCGGCTACGGCCTGCCCTGGACCGACGTCCGCGACGTCGGCGCGGGGGAGCTCGAACTGCTCTTCCTCGCCGATGCCGCCGACGGCCCGCGCGGGACCATCCTGGGCGGCATGGGACGCCTCGTGGAGGCGCTCCGGGCGAGCGGCCTGCCGGTGTGCTTCTCGCCCTCGGTCGCTCACCTGCCCACGGTCCCCGCTCATCGCAAGGTCAACCGCATCGACATGGGGACCGCCGACAAGCTCTGTGCGGTGGCGCTCGGCGTGTGGGACCAGGCGCGCCGGCTCCACCTGCCCTGCGACGCCACTTCGTTCGTCTTCGTCGAAGTCGGCGGGGCCTTCACGGCGGTCGTCAGCGTCGACGGAGGCGCCGTCGTGGACGGGGCCGGCGGCACCAGCGGCGCACCCGGCTTTCGCGCCATGGGCGCCATGGACGGTGAACTCGCCTACCTGCTGCGCGACTTCTCGAAGGACGTCCTGGCGACCGGCGGCGCCGCCTGGGTCTGCGGCGACCCGGCCTGCGCGCCGGGCGACCTCGTCACGGCCGCCGCCGCGGGCGGAAGGGCGGCCGTCGCCCTCGACGCCCTGCTCGAGGGTGTCGAGAAGCAGGTGGCGGCGCAGATGACCATCCTGAGGACGTCGCGCGAGATCCTCCTCTCGGGGCGCCTCAGCCGCGTCCCCGCGATCCGGCGGCTCCTTGCGGAACGGCTCTCCCGGTTCGCCCCCGTGAGCGACGTCGGCGGTTTCGCCGCCGTCGCCAGCGAGGCGGCGCAGGGCGCCGCGCTGCTCGGACAGGGACTGGCCGGGCATGCCGGCCTGCAGGACCTCGTCGACGCGCTGCAGGTGCGCTCGGCGGCCGGCTCTGTGCTGGACCATCTCTACGTCAGTGAGACCGAGTCTCTCCGGCGCCGCCACCCGTCGGCCGGGCGGGCGCCGGCACCCTTCTGGGAAAGGAGCTAGCCTCTCATGCATCTCAACGGAGTGGAGATAGAGGATACGTTCGCGGAAGCCTTCGGCATGTGGGGCTCACGCCTCATCGTGACCGCGGAGACGCTGGAGTGGGCGCGGACGGCGGCCGCGGCGGCGACGGGCTTCGCCACGTCGATCATCGGCTGCGGCTGCGAGGCGGGCGTCAACGAGCTCGGCCCGGACGAGGAGACCCCGGACGGTCGACCCGGAATCGCGGTGCTCGTGTTCGCGACCTCGCGCTCGAACATGGAAGCGGTGCTGCTGGCCCGTGTGGGGCAGGCCATCATGACGTCGCCGACCTCGGCCTGCTACGACGGGCTGGGCGGAGAAGAGAGGCTCAAGGTGGGCGGCAAGCTGCGCTACTTCGGTGACGGCTTCCAGCGCAGCAAGCTGCTCGAGGGTCGCCGCCTGTGGCGCGTCCCGGTCATGGATGGGGAGTTCGTCGTCGAGGAGAGCTTCGGCGTGGCCAAGGGCGTCGGCGGCGGCAACTTCTTCATGATGGCGGAGGACCTCGAGGCCGCGCTCACCGCCGCGGAGGCGGCGGTCGCAGCGATGCGCTCCGTGCGCGGCGCCATCATGCCGTTCCCCGGAGGGGTGGTGCGCTCCGGCAGCAAGGTCTCGTCCCGCTACAAGGGCCAGAACGTGTCGAGCAACACGCCGTACTGCCCCACACTGCGCGCCCAGGAACAGACGGCGCTGCGCGAGGGCGAGAACGCCGTCCTCGAGATCGTGATCGACGGGCTGGATGAGCAGGCCGTGCGCGAGGCGATGCGGGTCGGGATCGCCGCGGCCTGCCTGCCCGGCGTGACGCGCATCTCCGCCGGCAACTACGGAGGCTCACTGGGGCAGTTCCACTTCGCCCTGCGGGAGCTGGTGACCGCGTGATCGCCGCGTGGAGGGACGCTCCCGCGATGAGGAGGAGGCAGCAGCCATGGGATGCATAGCTTGTGCGGCACTCGTGCTCGAGGGAGAGGGCATCACGCTGGAGCGCAAGGAGTCCAGCACGATCCCGGTCGAGGCGGACAGCATCAGCGCGGATCGCTTCGCCGGCCTCGGGCAGACGCAGATCGAGGCGCTGCCGGTGTTCTACGGGCGTCGGCAGGTGAGACTCGGCGACCTCTTCACGGTCGAAGGCGCCGGCGCCGACAACATCACCGTCCGCGGCGACCTCAAGGCCGTCAAGAAGATCGGCTACGGCATGACGTTCGGTCGCATCACCGTGATGAGCGACGCCGGCCCCCACGTCGGCGCGTTCATGAAGGGCGGCGAGATCGTCGTGGAGGGCAACGCCGGCGACTGGGCCGGCGCCCACATGGCGGGCGGGCGCCTGGTCGTCGAGGGGAACGCCGGCCACTTCACCGGCGCCGCCTACTCGGGCGAGCCGAAAGGCATGCGCGGCGGGACGATCATCGTGCGCGGCTCGTGTGGCCGCGAGGTCGGCGGCCGCATGCGCCGTGGGCTCATCGTCGTACTCGGCGACTCCGGCGAGTTCGCCGGCGCCGGCATGCTGGCCGGCTCTGTCTTCGTCGGTGGCCGGCTCGGCGGACGCCCGGGAGCCGGCATGAAACGCGGGACCATCGTCGCGTTCGGAGACGCGCCGCCGCCGCTGCCCACGTTCCACTATGCCTGCACGTACAGACCGGTGTTCCTGCAGACCTACCTGCGCTCCTTGCGGGATTGCGGCCCTCTGGAGGACACGGCGCTCGCGGCTGCAACCTTCAGGCGCTACGTCGGCGACATGAACGCCGGCGGGCGGGGGGAGGTCCTGATCCGTGCTTAGCGTGAATGACCGGGCGCTCGCCATCTCCCGGCGACTCGCCGGCGCCGCGGAAGCGTACGGTGTGGCCGTCCTGGACTACGAGGACGGCGTCACCGTCGTCGACTGCGGCATCGAGACGTGGGGCTCACTCGAGGCCGGGCGCCTCTTCTCCGAGGTCTGCCTCGGCGGCCTCGGCAGCGTCCAGCTGCGAGAGCTTCATCTGGACGGCCTCGCGATGCCTGGTGTCGAAGTCAGCGTGAGCCACCCCGTCGTGGCCTGCATGGCCTCACAGTACGCCGGGTGGGCGGTGAAGGCGCCGAAGACCGAGGACTCGGCGTCGTACTTCGCGATGGGCTCGGGTCCGGCGCGGGCGCTGTACCGGGGCGATCCCATCTTCTCCAGCATCGACTACCGCGACCCGGCGGACGTGGCCGTGCTCACCCTGGAGTCGAGGACGCTGCCGCCGCCGGCCGTGACCGACATGATCGCCGGGAAGTGCGGCGTGAGCCCGGACAAGCTGCACCTGCTGATGGCGCCCACCGCCTGCACCGTAGGCTCGGTGCAGGTGGCGGCGCGCATCGTCGAGACCGGGATCCACAAGATGCACGAGGTCGGCTTCGACATCAACACGGTGCGTTCGGGGTTCGGCTCCTGTCCGCTGGCGCCGGTCGCCGGCGACGATCTCACGGCCATCGGTCGCACGAACGACGGCGTGCTCTACGGCGGGCGCGCCTGGTACACGGTGCAGACCGACGACGATCAGGTGAAGAACGTCATCGAGCAGCTCCCTTCCGGCTCGTCGAAGGACCACGGCGCCACGTTCGGCGAGCTGTTCCGGCGGTATGACCACGACTTCTACAAGATCGATCCACTGCTGTTCAGCCCTGCGGAGGTCACGATCACCAACCTGACCAGCGGGCGCACGTTCAGCGCCGGCGGGGTGGACCCGGAGATCATCCGGCAGTCGTTCTTCGCGTGAGGGTCGCCATCCTGGGGCAGAAGGGGGGCTGGCACACGGAGAGCCTCCTCTCGGCGCTGGCGCGCCGGGACGTCGAGGCGGACTGCTACCCGGTCACGCAGCTGACCGCGAGGGTCGGCCGCCGCCCGTGCCTCGCGACCGGCGGCCTCCCGCTCGATGCGTGCGACGTCGTGTTCGTGCGCGCCATCCCTACCGGCTCGCTCGAGCAGGTCATCTTCCGCATGGACGCCCTGCGCGTGCTCGAGCACGCCGGGGTGAGGGTGGTCAACTCGGCGATGGCCATCGAGCACGGCGTGGACAAGTACTACACCTCGGCGCGGCTCGAGGACGCCGGACTGCCGACGCCGCGCACCGTGGTCGCCGAACGCTTCGAAGATGCCATGGCGGCCTTCGAGGAGCTGGGCGGCGATGTAGTCGTCAAGCCCTTGTTCGGATCCGAGGGCCGAGGCATCGTCCGGGTCACGGACGCCGACACGGCGTATCGCGCCTTCCGGGCCCTCGAACTGGGCCGCTACGTGTACTGCGTCCAGAAGTTCGTGCCTCACGGCCACGAGGACATCCGTGTCTTCGTCGTGGGGGAGCGGGTCGTCGGGGCCATGCTGCGACGCGGCGACGGATGGAAGACCAACGCCGCGCAGGGCGCCAAGGGCGAGCCGTTCGCACCTGACGACCGGGTGGTCGACCTGGCCCTGGGAGCGACGCGCTTGGTGGGCGCGGAGCACGCCGGCGTCGACATCCTGCCGGGCGACGACGGCGAGTACAGCGTCATCGAAGTGAACACCATCCCGGGATGGCGCGCGCTGCGCGCGGCCACAGGCGTCGACGCCGCGCAGTGTCTGGTCGACTACGTGATCGAGGGGCAGGCGTGGAGCAGCTGACGGGCGATGAGATCGCATGGGCGGCGCAACTGGCGTGCCTGTATGAGGCGAGCATCGAGAAGCCGGGCAACGTGTCGCCAGGCGTCTCCTTCGCCGACATGCGCTTCGAGGACTTCCTGACCAGCGCGGTGGCCATCGGTCCCGCGCTCCGCGACGCGGGGCGAGCCACGGTGGGCGAGACGATCGGCAGAGCAGTCACCGACACGCGCCGTCTCGTCGCCGTCAACACCAACCTTGGGCTGATCCTGCTGCTGGCACCCTTGGCGACGGCCGCCGCGCGCGTGCCCGCGAGCGGCGGCGACCTGCACGCGGAGCTGGCCACCGTCCTGAGCGCCCTGACGGTGCGGGATGCGGTCCTGGCGTACGAGGCCATCCGCGCCGCCGGCCCTGCCGGGATGGGCGCGAGTGAGCGCCACGACGTCAGCGAGCGCCAGGTCACAGTGACGCTGCTCGAGGCGATGAGCGAGGCACGCCGGCGCGACGCCATCGCCCGGGAGTACGTCACCGGCTTCCGCCTCTCCTTCTCGCTCGGCGCGGACACGATCCTCCGCTGCTGGCGCGACGGCGCCCGGTTCTCCCAGGCGGTCCTGACGGCCTTCCTGACCCTCCTCGCGGAGACCCCGGACACACTCATCGCGCGCAAGAACGGCGCCGCCGTTGCGGAGGACGTGTCGCGACGCGCCGCCGAGGTGCTGGCCGCCGGGGGAGCTATGAACAGCAAGGGACGCGCCAGGATCCGCGCCCTGACGCGCGAGCTCCGGGACGACGCTCACGCGCTCAACCCCGGCACGACCGCCGACCTCGTCGCGGCGTCGCTGTTCATCGCCCTGACGGAGGGCGGCCTGCTCGGCGAGGTGTCCGCGCTCACGGACCGCTGGTGAACGGGTGGCCGTCCGAGCGCACAGCGCGTATGTCTGGCGCGGTGATCCAGCCCCGATGAAGCGCGGTGGCGAGGAGCGCGCCGTCTGCGCCGGCCGCGGCCAGCCGGCGCAGATCCTCGGAGTCGCGCACGCCGCCGGCCGCGATCAGGCGCAGCTGCGGGAACGCCGCCCGCGCGGCCCGCAGCGTGCCGACGTCCGGCCCGGCGCCGGTACCCACGCTGGCGAGTGCGAGCAGGATGACGTCGCTCACGCCTTCGGCGGCGAGGACCTCCAGCGCCTCCATGGGCGCCCGTCCGTTCAGCGCGGGGCATCTGCTGAGGACGCCACGCTCGTTCATGTCGAGGCTGACGACCAGCCGGCTGGCGGAGAGGGCATCGCAGAGCGCCCTCACCGCACCGATCTCGGAGAGGGTCTCGGTGCCGGCGATGACGCGCGCGGCACCCGCGCCGAGGAGCCGCGCGGCGGCGTCTTCGGAGTTCACGCCCGCGTCCACCCACGGCTCGGCTTCGAGACGGTCGGCCAGCTCACCGACGGTCGCGAGGTGGTCGCCGCTGCCGGCGATAGCGTCGAGGTCGGCGACGTACACCGCCGGCCCGCCGCACTCGCGGCACAGCGCTCGCGCGATCACCACGGGATCGCAGCCGGCGACGAGCACGCTGCGCACGGCCTGATAGGCCTGCCGCTCACCGCGGAAGCCCTGCACCACTCGACCCGCCATGAGGTCTAGGACGGGGATGACGTCCACGTCGGCTCTCCCTTCAGCGATCCTCGTGCACGAGTATGTCACCGGCGGCGGATGGCAGGGACCAAGCATCCCCTCAAGGCTCGCGGGGGAGGCGCTGGCCATCCTCCAAGCCCTGCTTGCGGACCTGCGCACCTGGGGCAGATTCACCGTCGTGACGACGCGCGACCGGCGTCTGCCGACGCCGGGGCTGGACGCGGATCGCATCGTCGATCTCGACCACGCAGTCTACCCCGGATCGCTCCTCGACCTCGGCCGGGCATGCGGAGCAGCCCTGGTCGTGGCCCCCGAGAGCGGAGGGGCTCTCGAGCGCGTGAGCGCGCTGCTGGCCGACGCCGGCGTCCTGCTCCTGGGCAGCCCGCCGCGCGCGGTCGCCGTCGCCGCGGACAAGTGGGAGTGCCACCGTCGCTTCGTGCGCGCCGGGCTGCCGACGCCGCCCACCTTCTGTGTCACGCCGGCCGGCGCTGAGGCGGCCGCGGCGAGACTAGGCTACCCGGTCGTGGTGAAGCCGTTCGACGGCGCCGGATGCGAAGGGGTCAGCTTGGCCAAGGATGCCCGGCTGCTGAGGGCAGCCCTGCGCTGCCCAGCCCTGAGCCGAGCGCCGCGGGTGCTCGTGCAGCGCTACGTCGAGGGCCAGGCCGCCAGCGTCTCTCTGCTGGTCGCCCGGGGGCGTTCGATCGCCCTGAGCCTGAACGAGCAGCAGGTGCGAGCGGGGGCGCCGTTCGCCTACGATGGCGGGGTCGCGTCTCTGCCGCACCCAAGGAGCGCGGAGGCGCGGCAGCTCGCACGAAGAGCAGTCGCCCTGGTGCCCGATCTGTGCGGGTACGTGGGCGTCGACCTCGTACTGGGTGGGGAGAGATGCTGGCTGATCGAGATCAATCCGAGGCCGACGACGTCGTACGTCGGCCTGCGCCGCGTGATCGGTCTCAACATGACCGCCGCGGTGTGGGACGCCTGCCGCGACGGCGTCCTGCCGAACGAGGTCGCGCCCCCGGCGCCGGCGACGTTCGGAGCGGAGTGGGCCGATGAAGCCTGATCCCATCGTGACCATCGGCTGGGACGTGGGCGGAGTGCAGGTCAAGGCCGCCCGGGTCGAGTCACGGGCCGGCCACCCTCGCGTGACCCGGACCGCTGTGCGTGCTCTCGAGATCTGGCGCCATAGGGACCAGCTCCCGGTCATTCTCAAGGGACTCGCGGGCGAGCTCTCCGTCGAGGTCACCGCAGTGCACGCCCTCACCATGACGGCGGAACTCTCAGATGCGTTCCGGGACAAGCGCGAAGGCGTGTTGTTCGTGATGGACGGCCTTGACGAGGCCTTTCCACGAAGCGCCGCCTTCGCCCTCGACAGCGACGGCGTGTTCGTGCCCCTGACCGCCGCGCGGACACGGCCTCTCGGGTTCGCGGCCACGAACTGGATCGCCTCCGCTCTGTACGCCGCCCCGCGCATCGGCGATGGCATCCTCGTGGACGTGGGGAGCACGACCACCGATATCATCCCCATCCGCGAGGGACGCCTCGCCTGTGAAGGACGCACGGATCTCGACCGACTCGTCGCCGGAGAGTTGGTGTACAGCGGCGTCCTGCGCACCAATCCCAACACCCTGACGAGCACGGTGCCGGTCCGCGGCCGCCCCTGCCGGCTCGCAGCCGAGCAGTTCGCGGTGATGGCCGACGTCTATCTCATCCTGGGGCTGATCGAGGCCGAGGACTACGCCTGCCCCACGCCCGACGGAAGGGCCGCCTCACCCACGGCGTCGCGCGAACGACTGGCGCGCCTCGTGTGCGCCGACCGCGAGATGCTGAGCGAAAGCGAGATCGTCGGGATCGCACGCTACCTGCGCGAACGGCACCTGCAGGTGATCGGCGAAGGGCTCCTCCAGGTCCTGTCGCGGTGGGAGGGGCTCTCCGCGATCACGGTGGCCCCCTGTGGCGCCGGCGCCTTTCTGGCGTCCGCGGTCGCCGCCCGGCTCGGCCTCGAGGTCCTCC
Organism: uncultured Thermoleophilia bacterium; assembly: GCA_963705205.1. Lineage (GTDB taxonomy): Bacteria > Actinomycetota > Thermoleophilia > UBA2241 > UBA2241 > CAIXSE01. The sequence continues at coordinate 178,370 of CAVPJG010000007.1, read as the reverse complement.
CAGCGACCGAGCTGTGGGGAGACGCAAGCGTGACCCTGCCGGCCGCCGCCGCCGCGTGCCTTCTGGCGAACCACCTTGGGCGCCTGACTGACCCCGTCGGCGGGGCGAGCCCGCGAGACGCGCAGCCGTGATCGACGCGGTCGTCAAAGTGGGTGGCAGCCTGGGCCGCGGCGAGTGTCTGCGCGAGGTGTGCGCCTGCCTCGCCGAGGCGGGCCGTCGCCATCGTCTCCTGGTCGTCCCGGGCGGCGGTGCCGCGGCCGATGTCGTGAGAGAGCAGGACGCGCGCTTCGGGCTGCGGCCGTCCACGGCCCACTGGATGGCGGTCCTCGCGATGGACCAGTACGGGCTGCTCCTGGCCGACCTCACGCCCGGCGCGGAGCCCGTCCGCACCCTCGACCGGGCGCGCACGCGCCTCGCGGAGGAGGGCGGCGTCGTCGTCCTCCTCCCCTCGGAGCCACTGCGGCGCGCGGACGTGCTGCCGCACAGCTGGTCGGTGACCTCCGACGCCATCGCGGCGTGGCTGACGCAGGAGCTGGACGGACGCCTGCTGGTGCTGCTCAAGGACCACCACGGCATGGCGAGGCTCACACCCGCGACCGCGAGCGGGACCCGGCGCCTCGTGGACGTCGCCGAGGTCGCGGCCTCCGGCAGCGTCGACGGTCACCTGGCCGGACTGTTCAGCGAGGCCGCGTTCGATCTCTGGATGATCGACGGCGAGCACCCACAGCGTCTCGCGCGCCTGCTCGACGACGGAAGCACAGAGGGGGTCAAGCTTGTGCGACAAGCTCCTTGAGGCGCTGGACGGCGTCGCGATCCAGCGTGCCCTCCCGGCGCCCGTCGCCACAGGCGGCGCCACGAAAGCCGACGATGTCCGGAGCGAGCTCACGCAGCCGGGGCACGTCCGAGGCGCTCAGCGACCCGGCCAGTGCACACAGCAGTCCGGCCTCTCTACAGCGGGACACGAAGCGCTCGAGCTCGGGCGCTGCCAGCACGGTGAACAGCGTCCCCGTCCCCTTGGCGGCCGTGTCGATCATGCAGCCATCCGCGCCGGCCTCCGCGGCGACGGCGGGCAACTCCGCCGGCGGCAGAGAACCGGTCGCGCGAGCGTCGGCGTAGGCGGTCGCCATGACCCGCACGCGAGGAGCCTCGTCGCGCGCCGCGCGGCAGACCGCCGCGAGCACGGCGAAGGCCTCGTCGTGGTCGCGCGGTCCGAGCAGCCCGACCTTGACGAACTGCACGCCGCAGCCCGCTGCTCCCGCCGCGGCCAGGGCGGCCGTGCCGGGCAGGTTGGGGACATCGCCGATGGCGACACTCACGGGAACGGCGGCCGGCGTGAGCTCGCGCACGCGCCGGATCACGTGGGGGAAGTTGGCGCCGAGAGAGCCCTCTCGCGGGTTCTTGACGTCGATGATGTCCGCGCCGCCGGCCACAGCGGGATGGACTTCAGCCTCCCCCACCACGCTGATGAGTAGGTCCATGACGGTCGGCCCTCGCCTCTCCTCGACGCCCGCCAGCGTACATGCGCTGCCGACGGGCACGCAAGCGGGGTGCTGAGGATGCCGGCGAGCGAGCGGCGGCGGCGCGGATCGGCACTCGAGGGCGCCGCCGTCGAGACCCGCGACGGCATGCTGTTCACCGTCAAGGGGGTCGTGCATCCTCCCGGCCGGATCGTCGCCTATCTGCGCTACGTGCCCGATCCGCAGGGCGAGCGAGAGCGCGGACGGGACCGCTACCGCAGGGTCTACAGCGTCGCCGACCAGGAGGATGCGCTACGCGCGCGGCGCATCTCCTACCGGATCGATGACCCAGCGCTCGGCGTGCCCGTGGACGCCGTGCCGTGGGCGGAAGTGGTGCGTGTCTACGACCCGCGCGAGCGCCTGCGCGAGCTTCACTCCCGAGGACCATCCGACCAGCTCGAGACGGACGCGCTCGCCCTCGCCGTGCTGCTCTCCGAGGCCTCCGGCGCACCTCGGACCGCGCTCGGGCTGACCGGCTCCCTGTTGCTCGGCCTCCACACGCCGGCGTCGGACATCGACCTCGTGGTCTACGGCGACCAGGAGTGTCGCCGTGTTCACGCGGCGCTTTCGCGCCTGCTGGACGATCCATCCTCGGCGGTCGCGCGTCCTCGGGGCGCGGAACTCGCGGCGATCCATGCGGTGCACCGCGCGGACACGCCGCTGTCCGCCGACGACTTCGCCCGCCTGCAGTCACGCAAGGTGAACGAAGGCCGGTTCGCCGGCCGGCCCTTCTTCATCCGCTTCGTCAAGCTGCCGGCCGAGGGGCGCGAGCGCTACGGGGATCCACGCTTCGCCCCGGCAGGGACGGCCCTGGTGGAGGCCCGGGTGATCGACGACCGCGACGCGCTGTTCACCCCCTGCAGGTACGCGCTCGGCGAGGTGAAGTCCCTCGACGGCGCCCGCGTCGACGACCTGGGCGAGGTGATCTCGTACCGGGGACGCTTTGCCGAGCAGGCACGCGTCGGTCATCGGATCCGCGCGTACGGCGCGCTCGAGAACGAGGTCTGGAGCGATGGTCATGAGGCGCTGCGCCTCGTGGTGGGCAGCCGTCCGGGCGACTACCTGCTGGCGCTCGAGGAGGACTCCGACCTGCCGCGCCCGGCGAATCGGGAGGCGCCTTGACCGTCGCGGATGCCCCACGTGGATCCGTCGTCGAGGTCGGCGTGCTCATCGCCGGCGGCGGAAGCCGCCGGGCCGGCATGGACAAGCGCTTCCTCGTCCTCGAGGGACGCACGCTGCTCGTCCGCAACCTCGCCTTCCTCCGCAGCCTCTTCCCTGAGGTGGCCGTGGTGATCGGCCGCGAGCAGAGCCTCGACCTCGGCGACGAGCCCGGCGTCCGTCTCCTCAGAGACGCGTGGCCGGGCTCGTCGCCGCTCGTCGGCGTCGCCACGGCGCTGCAGCACTTCGGGCGGCCCGTGTTCGTGCTCGCGGCGGACATCGCCTTCCCTCAGCGGGAGGCCGCGGATGCCGTCATCGCGGCCTTCCGGAACCACGACGTCGCGATGCCCGCCGGCGCAAACGACTACCGCCAGCCGCTGTTCGCCGTCTACGGGCCGCGCTGCCTCCCGCCCATGGCGAGGCTCCTCGAATCGGGTCGCCATCGCATCGTCGACATCTTCCCCAGCGTCTCCGTGGCCGAGGTGGGCGGCTTCGACGAGGCCCTCTTCCGCAACATCAACACGATCGCCGACTTCGAGAGCGCCCGGCGTGAGAGCGCCGGGCGCTCGCCCACGGGCGCACGGCCCGCCCTCGTCGCCATCGTCGGCAAGAGCGACTCCGGCAAGACCACCCTGATCGAGAAGCTCGTGCCCGAGCTGGTGCGGCTGGGGCTGCGCGTCGGCACCGTCAAGCACGACGCGCACTCCTTCGAGATCGACCACCCGGGCAAGGACTCCTGGCGGCACGGGCGGGCGGGCGCCGAGGCCTACGTGATCGCCTCGCCGCAGCGCCTCGCCTTCATCACCCGCCTCGAGGGCGAGCTGCCCCTCACCGAGATCGTCGCCCGCTTCTACGGCGGCTTCGACCTCGTCGTCGCCGAGGGCTACAAGCGCACCGCCCCGCACCGCGTCGAGCTCTTCCGCCGGGGCGCCGGGCACGCCGAGCCGCTGTGCGCGCCCGGCGAGGCGCTCGCCCTGGTCACCGACGCCGGCCTCGCGCACGCGCACCGCTTCGGCCTCGAGGACGCCGCCGGGCTGGCGCGCTTCCTCGCCGTGCGCCTGGACGCGCTGCGGGTGTACTGAGGCTACGGGCCACGGCGTATACCGCTTGACAATGCCCCCGGCCGGATAGACGATGCCCGTGATGCGGTCGAGCTAATCCGCATTGCGGACGACCTGTCGGACCCCGCGCGCCGGCCAACGCCTCGGGTCCGCACCAGCGACCATGGGGAGGTAAAGGTATGGCGGAGGACATGAGCAAGACCGGCGCCTCCGGCGAGACGACGCTCATCAGAGACATCAGTTTCTGCGGCGTCCCGGAGAACGGCTCCAACGCGTCGATGGTGGACGTCAAGGACGGCAAGATCGTCCGCATCCGCCCGATGCACTACGACTGGAAGTACAAGAAGGCGGATCTCAACCCCTGGAAGTTCGAGGTGCGCGGCAGCACCTTCGAGCCCAGCATGAAGACCCTGATCCCGCCGTACAGCATCGCCTACAAGAAGCGCGTCTACTCCCCCGCCCGCATCCGCTACCCCATGATGCGCGTCGACTTCGACCCCAACGGCGAGCGCAACCCGCAGAACCGCGGCGTGAGCAAGTACAAGCGCATCTCCTGGGACGAGGCGCTGGACGTCATCACCAGCGAGATGAACCGCATCAAGGAGAAGTACGGGCCGACCGCCCTGCTCTACCAGTGCGACCAGCACGGCGAGAACAAGGTCGTCCAGGCCTGTCACGGCGCGGGGCGCAAGCTGCTGCGCGCCTGGGGCGGCTTCACCCTCCAGATCCGCCAGCCCGACAGCTGGGAAGGCTGGTGGTGGGGCAACAAGCACTTCTGGGGCTGCGAGCCCGTCGGCCAGGGCCAGCAGAGCAACCTCCTCTGGGACATCTCCAAGAACGCCGAGCTGCTGCTGTTCTGGGGCTGCGACCAGGAGACCACCCCGTGGGGCTGGCAGGGCCAGCTCCCGAGCCGCCTGAGCTACTGGTGGAGCGAGATCGGCATCAAGCAGATCTACGTGTGCCCCGACCTCAACTACGCCGCCGCCGTGCACGCCGACCGCTGGATCCCGGTGCTCCCCAACACGGACGCCGCGCTCTACCTGGCGATCACGCACCGCTGGTTCAGCAAGGGCACGTACGACAAGGAGTACCTCGCCACGCACGCCGTGGGCGTCGACAAGTACGAGGCCTACGTGATGGGCGAGGAGGACGGCGTCGAGAAGTCGCCGGAGTGGGCGGAGCCTATCTGCGGCGTCAAGGCGCGCGTCACAAAGGCCCTCGCCGACGAATGGGCGAGCAAGCGCACCACCGTCGTCATCGGCAACGGCGGGCCCGGCATCCGCGGCCCTTACGCCACCGAGCCGGCGCGCCTGCAGGGCATCTGCCTCGCTATGCAGGGCCTGGGCAAACCGGGCCAGAACCAGGCCAAGATGATCGAGTGGGGCCTGTTCGACAAGCCCGACCAGTACGCCCAACCCAAGCCGCTGCGTGTGCCGTACCTGCGCAAGGCGTACACGGGCGGCCACCCGGACGAGAGCAACCATCCGTCGTTCATCCCCAAGACGTACATCCCCAAGGCGATCCTCGAGGGTGAGTGCGACTGGTGGGGCTGCGAGTCCGAGACCGCCGACCGCGTCAACCAGTTCGAGCACTACAAGTACCCGGCCGACGGCTGCTCCAAGATCCACATGGTGTGGACCGACTCGCCGAGCTGGATCACCTGCTGGAACTCGGGCAACGACTACGTCAAGGCCATGCGCCACCCGGACATCGAGTTCATGTTCGCGCAGCACCCCTGGCTCGAGAACGACTGCCTGATGGCCGACGTCATCCTCCCGGTCAACACCAAGCTGGAAGAGGACGACATCGCCGGCGACATCTTCAGCGGTCAGTACAACCTGCTCTTCCCCGAGCACAAGTGCATCGAGCCGCTCGGCGAGAGCTTCAGCGACTACGAGATCGCCGTGATGCTCTCCGAGCGCCTCGGCCTCAAGGAGGAGTACACCGGCGGCAAGACCATCCCCGAGCTCATCAAGTACGGGTACGAGACCTCGCGCTGCGAGGACCTCATCACGTGGGAGGAGCTCAACGAGAAGGGCTACTACGCGGTCCCGACGGACGACGGCTGGGAGGACGTGCCGGCCGGCTTCTACAACTTCTACAAGGATCCCGAGAAGTACCCGCTCACCACGCCGACGGGCAAGCTCGAGTTCGAGGCGCAGGGCCTCGTCGAGAACTTCCCGAACGATCTCGAGCGGCCGCCGGTGCCCAAGTGGGTCGCCCAGGGCGTCACGCACGAGGAGACGGTGGGTACGGAGCGCTCGAAGAAGTATCCGCTGCTCGTGTGCTCCAACCACCCGCGCTGGAGCGTGCACAGCCAGCACGAGGACATCACCTGGCTGCGCGAGATCAAGACCTGCAAGGTGACGGGTCCCGACGGCTACCAGTACCACCCCGTGTGGCTGCATCCGTCCGAGGCCGAGAAGCGCGGCATCAAGGACGGCGACGTGGTCAGCATCAGCAACGACCGCGGCACCGTGCTCGGCGGCGCCTACATCACCGAGCGCATCATGCCCGGCGTCATCTACATCGACCACGGCGCCAAGTGGGACCCCATCGTGCCCGGCGAGATCGACCGTGGCGGCGCCATCAACACCATCGTGCCGCGCGGCACCACCTCCAAGAACGCCGTCGGCCACGCCGTGAGCGGCTTCCTCGCCGACGTCGAGAAGACCGACATGGAGGAGCTCAAGGCCAAGTATCCGGAAGCGTTCGAGAAGCCGTTCCACCCGTGTGCGGGACCCGGCTTGGAAGCCTGCATCTGGGGGAGGGCGTGATGGGCAAGGTCCTCGTCATCGATCTGAACATCTGCAACGGCTGCTACAACTGCCAGGTGGCCTGCAAGGACGAGCACGTGGGCAACGACTGGTCGCCCATCGCCAAGCCACAGCCCGACACGGGCCAGTTCTGGAACAAGATCACCGACCTCGAGCGCGGCCAGGTGCCGAAGGTCAAGGTCACCTACCTGCACAGCATCTGCCAGCACTGCGACGACGCGCCGTGCATCCCAGCCTGCAACGTCGAGGCGATCTACCGCCGCGACGACGGGGCCGTGATCATCGACCCGGACCGCTGCCGCGGCAACCAGCTGTGCCTCGAGGCGTGCCCCTACGAGGACGTCATCTACTTCAACGACTCGCTGAACATCGCCCAGAAGTGCACCTTCTGCGCGCACCTTCTGGACGACGGCTGGACCGAGCCGCGCTGCGTCGACGCCTGCCCGACCGGGGCGTTCCGGTTCGGCGACGAGGACGACCCGGAGATCCAGGCGCTCGTCGCCAGGGCCGAGCCGCTGAAGCCGGAGCTCGACGTCAAGCCGCGGGTCTTCTACATCGGCCTGCCGAAGCCGTTCATCGCCGGCGCCGTGTTCGAGCCCGAGGTGGACGAGTGCACCGAGGGCGCCAAGGTCACCGCCATGAAGGTCGGCAACGGCAGGGTGTATGAGGCCGTCACCGACAGCTACGGCGACTTCTGGCTCAGGGACGTCGAGCCCGGCGAATACACGGTGCTCGTCGAGAAGGAAGGCTACCTGCCGCAGAAGATGGGCCCGGTGGACGCGACCGCCGACATCAACGTCGGCGACATCGCGGTCTGGAAGGCGTGAACCAGGCCTGACTGCCGTGCGCCGAACGGCGCTTCAGCGGGGTAAATCGGAGGGGCCGGGCCGCAAGGCCCGGCCCCTTCTTCATCCACTGAGGAGTGCCCCAACAGCCGCGCGAGCGGCTGCGCAGGCACGACGCCGCGGCGGTCAGGTGGCGGCGAATCAGACCCTCTCGCAGCCCATGGCGGCAACGCCTGATGCGTACGCACTTGCTTGCCGCCGGGGCAGGCTCTACAGTGATGTGTGCGACAGCGTCAACGGCTGCGCGTACCGCAGTCGCGGCGCGTGGAGAGACGGGAGACTAGGACATGCCAAACCTCGGTGCGCCAGAACTCATCATCATCGCTCTGGTCATCCTGCTGCTCTTCGGCGCGACGCGGCTGCCGAAGCTCGGCAGGTCCATGGGCCAGAGCATCAAGGGCTTCAAGCAGGGCCTCAACGACGACAGCGACGACGACGAGATCGTGGACGTGAAGCGCGACGCGACGGCCGAGGACAAGGACGTCAAGGCTTCCTGACCGGCCCCGAGAGAACGCTCCGACGGCCCGCCGATGGCGGGCCGTCGTCGTTAAGCGAGCGCGGTCAGCGCCGCGGGCGGAGCGTATGTGGGCGAACGGGCCGCCTGCCGTCAGCGGCTGAGCAGGCAGACGGCGTGGGCGGCGATGCCCTCCCCACGCCCCTCGAACCCCATGCCCTCGGTGGTCGTCGCCTTGACGCTCACCGCGTCGCTGGCGACGCCGAGGACCGCGGCCAGGCGCTCGCGCATCTCGAGCCGGTAGCCGGAGAGCCGGGGGCGCTCGCAGACGATCGTCACGTCGGCGTTCTCGACCTGCCACCCGTTCGTGGTGAGCCACGCGATGACCCGCTCGAGCAGCGCCATGCTGGAGGCGCCCTCGAATGCGGGGTCCGTGTCCGGGAACAGCTCGCCGATGTCGCCGAGGCCGGCGGCGCCGAGCAGCGCGTCCATCAGTGCGTGCACAGCGACGTCGGCGTCGGAGTGCCCGGCGAGCCCATGGGAGTGATCGATGGGCACCCCCCCGAGGACGAGGTCGCGCCCGTCGGCGAAGCGATGCGCGTCGTAGCCGCCGCCGACCCTAAACGTCGGTCTCGACCTCCCACGAAAGGAGCGCCCCGGCGAGCGGGATGTCCTGCGGTGTGGTGATCTTGACGTTCGCGGGAGTGGATGGCACGAGGCACACGGAGTAGCCGCCGCGCTCCAGGAGCATCGCGTCGTCGGTCGCGCCGTTCAGGTCGGTCCGCGCGTAGACGTCGCGGAGGGCGGCGGCGCGGAAGACCTGCGGCGTCTGCGCCGCCCACAACCCTGAGCGGTCCACGGTGCCGGCCACCGCGCCGCTCTCGCCCCGGCGCTTGAGCGTGTCGCTGACCTCGACGGCCGGGACGGCGCCGTCGGCGCCGCGGAGCGCGCCTACGCAGGCCTCGAACACGTGCTTGGAGAACAGCGGCCGCGCGCCGTCGTGGACGGCGATGACGGCCGCGCTGTCCGGCACCATGACGAGGCCGGCGCGCACGGAGTCCGAACGCGCCCTGCCGCCCTCGGCGATCAGCACCGGCTTGGAGTCGTCGAACATCGAGAGCTCGTTGGCGAAGCGCACTGTGTGTGACGGGTGCAGCACGACGACGATGCCGTAGACGCAGCTCATGTCGAGCAGGCGGTGCACTGAGTGTGAAAGGATCGTCTCGCCGCCGAGGAGCAGGAACTGCTTCGATTCACCGTCGGGCAGTCCCATCCGCTGGCTTTCGCCGGCGGCGGCGACGATGACCCAGGTCTCCCCGGCTAGCTGATCCTCCATGGCCATCCCCTCCAAGTCACTGGTCGGCCGGCGGCGGAGCGCTCACGCGGCTGAAGATCATCTTGCCCGAGGGGCTCTGCAGGACGCTCGTCACCTCGGCTTTGACGCGCGAGCCCACCAGTGCGCGGCCGGCCTCGACGACGATCATGGTGCCGTCGTCGAGGTAGCCCACGCCCTGGTCGTGCTCGCGCCCTTCACGCAGGATCTTGACTTCGATGACCTCACCGGGCAGCACGGCCGGCTTGACCGAGTTGGCGAGGTCGTTGACGTTGAGCAGCTTGACGCCCTGGATCTCGGCGACCTTCTTGAGCGTGTAGTCGGTGCTGATGATCGCCGCGCCCGAGTCCTTGGCGTAGCGCACGAGCTTGGCGTCGACCGCTTCGATGTCCGGGTAGTCCGTACTGTCGATGGTCACCGCGCCGGAGCTGTTCTGCAGGCGCTTGACGAAGTCGAGGCCGCGGCGGCCGCGCACGCGCTTCTCGGCGTCCGACGAGTCGGCGAGCCGCTGGAGTTCCTCCACGACGAAGCGCGGCACGAGGAGCTCGCCCTCGACGAATCCGGTGTCGATGATCTCCAGGATGCGCCCGTCGATGATGGCGCTGGTGTCGAGCAACTTGGCCGGTGTGAGCCCCGGGATGACCTCGAACGCGCCGCGCACCCCCAGCAGACGGAGGATCTCGATGTGCTTCTTGGCGGCGAGATACGCGGTGAAGTAGCCAGCCAGCAGGTAGATGGGCACCGTGAGGTACGGTCCCACGATGGGGATGCGCACCAGCGCGATGCTGATGAGCGTGGCGATGAAGAGACCGACCACCACGCCGCCGATGCCGACCACGACCTCGGCGCCGGTGGCTCTCGCCATGACCTCGTCCACGTGGTCGAGGCCCCGGCGCATGAGGCGCGACAGCACGACCCCGAGCAGGTACCCGAGGCCGAGGCCGGCGAGGGTGAAGGCGACCAGCCAGATGATCTTGCCGGACTGGTCAAGCCCCGGCGCGAACGACGACTCGCGGATGCGGACGGCAAGCTGGTACCCCGCGAGCGCGCCCAGCAGGGCAAGCAGCACGCGGATGGCCGGCTGCAGGACGCCGCGCGGCTGGCGCGTACGACCCGGCTGGCCGGGCTCAGACGACGGGAGCGGGCTCTCGGGAGTCGTCGGCAAGAGCTGGTCCGTCGACGTGGATGTCCTCGAGCACGGTCTCCAGGAACGCGTTGGCCTCGTCTTCATCGAAGTCACGCGCGTACATGAGCTCGCTGGCGAGGATCTTCTTGGCCTTGCTGAACATCTGCTTCTCGCCCGTCGACAGCCCCTTGTCGGCGTGGCGGATGGCCAGATTGCGGACCACTTCGGCGACCTCGAAGATGTCGCCGGTCTTGAGCTTGTCGCGGTTGTGCTTGTAGCGACGGCTCCAGTTCTTGGGCATCTTGGTGGGGTCGCCGCGCAGGACCTCGAGGACCCTGTCGACAACGTCGGATTCGATGACCTTGCGCAGGCCGGCGCGGTCGGCGTTCTCGACGGGGACCATGACGGTCATGTCGTTGTGCAGGATCTGGATGGTGAGGTAGTCGCGCTGCTGGCCGAGCACGTCCTTCTGCTCGATCTTCATGATCTTGCCAGCGCCGTGGTGCGGGTAGACCACCTTGTCTCCGACTGAATACATCAAACCCCCCACTCGTCGTTCGTGGCCCCGGAGGCCTGCCTGTCCGCGCTCTCGCTGAGCAGAGCGGCGAACGCCCCACGCAGGTCGACCGCGCCGACGACACGGCCGCCGGCCCGGCGTGCATCGGCGGCCGGAACGACGATACGGTCGAAGCCGGCTCGGCCGGCTTCGGCGATACGTCGCTCGCTCTGGCTGCAGGATCGAAGTCCGCCCGTAAGGCTGATCTCCCCGAACATCGCCGCTCCCGTGGGGAGCGGAAGATCGCTCTGCGCTGAGGCGACAGCGAGTGCGACCGCGAGGTCCGCAGCAGGCTCGTCGATACGAATTCCGCCTGCAATTGTAACAAAAATGTCGGAACTAGACAACTTCAGCCCGGCATGCCTCCCGAGCACGGCGACGAGCATGGCGAGGCGGTTGCGGTCGAAGCCGACCGCGACCCGTCGCGGCATCGCCAGTTCGCTCTGGTTGACGAGCGCCTGCACCTCGACGAGGAAGCAGCGCGAGCCCTCGACGGCGACGTGGACGGCGGAACCGGCGGCCGGCGCCGCCTCGCTGAGGAAGAGCGCGGACGGGTCGGGCACCGTCTTGAGGCCCGACCCGGTCATCTCGAAGATCCCCAGCTCGTTGGTGGAACCGAACCGGTTCTTGGCGGCGCGCAGCGTGCGGTAGAACCGGTAGCGGTCGCCCTCGAACTGGAGCACCGTGTCGACCATGTGCTCCAGCACCCTGGGGCCGGCGATCGCGCCGTCCTTGGTGACGTGCCCGACGAGGAAGACGGCGGCGCCGGTGTCCTTGGCCAGGCGGAGGAAGCGGCCCGCCGCCTCCCTGACCTGGCTCACGCTGCCCGGCGCCGACGTGAACGCGTCGCTGTACAGCGTCTGGACGGAGTCGACGACGACGAGCGCCGGGCGAGCGGCGGCGACGACCTCGAGCACGAGTTCCAGCTCGGTCTCGGCGAGGACGTCGATGTTGGCGACACCCCTGCAGATGCGCTCGGCACGCATCTTGACCTGCGCCGCCGACTCCTCGCCGCAGACCAGCAGTGCCGGGCGGCCGGATGCGACGTTGTCGAGCACCTGCAGCAGCAGCGTCGACTTGCCGATGCCGGGCTCGCCGCCGACCAGCACGAGCGAGCCCGGGACGATGCCGCCGCCGAGCACGCGGTCGAGCTCGTCGATCCCGCTCGAGAACCGCTCGGCGGCCGAGGAGACGACCTCGGACAGACGGACGGGGCCGGTGGCACTGCCGCCGCCGGCCCCGTCTCCGGTCTTCTTGCCGCGGCCGCGCCCCTTGGGCGCCGCCGCGACCACTTCTTCGACGAACGAGTCCCACGCGCCGCAGTCGGGGCAGTGGCCCAGCCACTTGGCCTCCCGGCGCCCGCACTCGCCGCAGGTGAAGACGGTCGTGATCTTCGCCATCGCTCTCAGCGGCTCCCGCCGTGCGCAGGCGCGGGCGCCGTCACCGCGGTCTCAGGCGCCCGCGGACGCGCCGCCGGCGTCGGGTCCGTCGCTCTCGCCCGACGGCGGGCCGACAGGGCCGACGCCCTGCGACACCGGCTCGTCGAGGCCGACCATCGGCAGCTCGACGCTGCCGCCGACGACCTCGCCGTTCACGGTGAGCACGGTGTCTTCGTTCTGGCCGTCGACGATCACCACGGTGCCCTCTGGGAACGCCCGCTCGAGCATCGCGTCGCTGAGCTTGTCCTCGATGTACCGCTGGATGGCGCGGCGCAGCGGACGAGCGCCGAGCATGGGGTCGTACCCCTTCTCGACGAGCACGTCGCGGCCGGCGTCGGTGAGCTGGATGTCCACACCGCTGACGGCGAGCTGCTGCCGCAGCCGCGAGATCATCAGGTCGACGATCCTGGCGATCTCCGCGCGTTCCAGCTTGTGGAACACGATGACCTCGTCGACGCGGTTGAGGAACTCGGGCTTGAAGACGCGCTTGAGCTCGCCGGTGATGCGGCCCTTCATGTCGTCGTACGTCATGCCCTTGTTGGCGGTCTGCGTGAAGCCCAGCGGCGTGTCCTTGGTGATCATCTCCGCGCCGATGTTGCTGGTCATGATCAGGATCGCGTTGCGGAAGTCGACGGTGCGACCCTGCGCGTCGGTGAGGCGCCCGTCCTCGAGGATCTGCAGGAGGATGTTGAACACGTCCGGGTGCGCCTTCTCGATCTCGTCGAACAGGATGACGCTGTACGGCTTGCGACGCACGATCTCGGTGAGCTGGCCGCCCTCGTCGTGCCCGACGTACCCGGGAGGCGACCCGACCAGACGCGACACGGAGTGCTTCTCCATGTACTCGCTCATGTCGATCTGCACGAGGTGGTCCTCGTCGCCGAAGAGGAAGTTCGCCAACGTGCGGGCCAGCTCCGTCTTCCCCACGCCGGAGGGGCCGAGGAAGATGAAGGAGCCGGTGGGACGCCGGCGATCCTTGAGCCCGGCTCTCGCCCGGCGGATCGCCTTGCTGACGGCGCGCACCGCCGGATCCTGGCCGATGAGCCTCGTGTGCAGCTCGTCCTCCATGCGAAGGAGCTTCTTGGTCTCGGCCTCGGTGATCTTGACGACGGGGATGCCGGTCCACATGCTCACGATCTCGGCGATCTCGTCCTCGCCGATGCTGGCGCGCATGCCCTCGTCGCTCGTCTTCCAGGCGTCCTCGAGCTCGAGCTTCCTGTGGCTCAGCTTGCGCTCCTTGTCGCGCAGGTTGGCCGCCTTCTCGAACTCCTGGGCCTCGATCGCCGCCTCCTTCTCCTTGCGCACAGAGGAGATCTCCTCCTCGAGCTCACGGTAGCTGGGCGGCGCCGTCATCGTGCGGATGCGCATGCGGCTGGCGGCCTCGTCGATGAGGTCGATGGCCTTGTCCGGCAGGAAGCGGTCGCTGATGTAGCGGTCGGCGAGCTCGGCCGCCGAGGTGAGGGCCTCGTCGGTGATGCGGATGCGGTGGTGGGCCTCGTAGCGGTCGCGGAGGCCCTTGAGGATCTCGACGGTCTCCTCGACCGACGGCTCGGCCACCTTGATCTGCATGAAGCGCCGCTCCAAAGCGGCGTCGCGCTCGAGGTACTTGCGGTACTCGTCCAGGGTCGTGGCGCCGACGGTCTGCAGCTCGCCGCGCGCCAGCGCCGGCTTGAGGATGCTGGCGGCGTCGATGGCGCCCTCCGCGGCGCCCGCGCCGACGAGGTTGTGGAGCTCGTCGATGAACAGGATGATGTCACCCGTCTCGCGGATCTCCTTCATGACCTTCTTGAGGCGCTCCTCGAACTCTCCGCGGTACTTGCTACCGGCAACGAGCGCGGCGAGGTCGAGCGTCCACACCTGCTTGCCCTTGAGCAGCTCGGGGACCTCGTGGTTGGCGATGCGCTGGGCAAAGCCCTCGACGATGGCCGTCTTGCCGACACCCGGCTCGCCGATGAGCACGGGGTTGTTCTTGGTGCGCCGGCTGAGGATCTGCATGACGCGCTCGATCTCGGTCTGGCGGCCGATGCAAGGGTCGAGCTTGCCCTCCTCGGCGAGCTTGGTGAGGTTGCGGCCGAACTGGTCGAGGACCTTGGCCGCGCGCTTGCCCTCGGACGCGCCGCCGCCCTGCGAGCTGCGGCGACCCGGCCCGCTGAGCGCGCGCATGACCTCGCCACGGATCTTCTCGGGCTCGGCGTCCAGGTCGAGCAGGATGCGCGCGGCGACACCCTCGTCCTCACGCACGAGGCCGAGGAGGATGTGCTCCGTGCCGATGTAGTTGTGGCCGAGACTGAGGGCCTCACGAAGCGCCAGCTCGAGGACCTTCTTGGCGCGCGGAGTGAAGGGGATCTGGCCCTGCGGCGACTCTTCACCCGAGCCCACGATGCGTACGACCGCCGCGCGGACCTCCTCGACCGACACTTCGAGGCCGTCGAGCACACGCGCGGCGACACCCTCCTCCTCACGCAGAAGGCCGAGCAGCAGGTGCTCGGTGCCGATGTAGTTGTGCTTGAGGGACCGGGCCTCTTCCTGGGCGAGGACCACGACCTGTCTGGCGCGTTCGGTGAAGCGTTCGAACATGCAGCCACTCCTTCACGATACGGGAACCGTCAGGATCCTCGGGGGACAGGGACGGCTTCCGGTGCTTGCTCTCAGTCTCCGAGATACCCGCTCTCGCCCCACCGGAGACACGACGTGGGTCTATGGTACCCGATTCCCTGCGCGACGCGACCCCGCCGGGGCGCTCGCCCGGCCGGTATGATGTGGGCCACGGAGAGGTCGTCCAACGAGGAGAGGAGCCTGCAGATGCGGCGCATCATCACCTGGTCGGTACGCGGCCGGCACCCCTGGATCGTGATCGTCGCCTGGATCGTGGTCGCCGGCCTCCTCTCCATGGGCCCCAGCCTGGCCAGCGTGACCAGCAACGACGCCTCCAGGTCCCTTGCGGCGACCGTAGAGAGCAAGCGTGCGGACGCGCTGCAGCAGGCCGCGTTCCCCGACGCCAGGGGCACGCCGGTGATCGTCGTCTACAGCTCGGACGAGCCGCTCACCGCCGCCGACAGGGCGGCGATCGGCGCCGGTGAGCAATGGCTCACGAGCGGTGCCGAGCCCGTCAACAGCGCGCGCATCGAGTACTCGCCGGACGGCAAGGGCGCGCTCATCTTCGCGAGTCTCGACGGCAACCCCGGCGACGAGTCCTTCCGCGACTCCGTACAGGCCATCCGCGACCACTTCGGCGAGACCGTGGAGGACATGCAGGTGCGCGTCACCGGACCCGGCGGCCTGATCACCGACGTCTACCAGATCTTCCTGAACGCAGACGTCAAACTCCTCGTGGGTACGGTCGTCCTGGTGCTGGTGCTGCTCCTCCTCATCTACCGCTCGCCGGTTCTGCCCTTCGTGCCGCTGGTCGCCGTCGGGTTCGGGTACTTCGTGGCCGGCGGCATCCTCGCCCTGCTCGCCACGGCCTTCGACGTCACGCTGTCCGGACAGGCGACCTCGCTCATGGTGATCCTGCTGTTCGGCGCCGGGACCGACTACGGCCTGCTGCTGATCTCCCGCTACCGCGAGGACCTGCGCCGCGAGCCGGATCCCCGCGTGGCCCTGGCGACCGCGCTGGGCGAGACGTGGGAGGCCATCGCCGCCAGCGGCCTCACCGTGACGCTCGCCGTGCTCACCCTGCTCTTCGCCCAGTACGGCGACTACCGCTCGTTCGCGCCGGTGCTCGGGATCGGCGTGTTCGTGACGCTCATCGCCGGGCTCACCCTCATGCCGGCGCTGCTCGCCCTGCTCGGCCGCCGCGCCTTCTGGCCGCGCGTGCCGCAGCGGGGCGAAGCCACGACGCACCGCACCTGGGAGCGCGTCGCGGAGTGGGTGGCCGCCGGGCCGAAGCGGGCCGCGAGCCTGGTGACGCTCATCCTCGTCGTGCTGGCCCTCGGCTGCCTCTTCTACAGCCCGCGCTTCAGCTTCACCGAGGACTTCCTCACGAGCATGCCCTCGAGCGAGGGCTACTCGCTGCTCGAGCGGCACTTCCCCAAGGGGGCACTGGCGCCGACCACCGTCCTCTTCGTGGTGCCGGAGGAGCCGCCGGAGTTCGTCACCGGCATGATCACCGGCGCACTCAACCAGAGCCCCGGTGTGGCCGCCGCCTTCCCCACCGGCACTGGGTCGCACTCGGGCAGCACAGTGCTCGGTTTCCAGGTCATCTTCGAGGGCGACCCGTACTCCAGTGAGACTCTCGAACAGGTTCGCGAGCTGCGCGCGACGGCGCGCGAGGCGGCGGCGACCGGCGGTGGTCAGGCTCTCGTCGGCGGCCCCACCGCCACCCAGGCCGACACCTGGGCACAGAGCAACCGTGACACGCTCGTGGTCGCGGCGGTCGCCCTCGTGGTGGTGGGCGCGATCCTCATGATCCTGCTGCGCGCTATCGTCGCGCCGCTCTACCTGCTGGCGACGAACGTGCTCTCCTACCTTGCGGCGCTGGGTGCGACCATCGTCATCACCGAGAAGATCCTCGGCTGGGACCGCATCAGCTACCGCATCCCGCTGTACATGTTCATCTTCCTGGTCGCGCTCGGCAGCGACTACAACATCTTCATCACGACGCGCATTCGCGGCGAAGCGATGGCGCGCGGCCTGCGCGACGGCACGGTGAAGGCGCTGTCGGCCACCGGCGGCGTGCTCACCAGCGCCGGTATCATCCTCGCCGGCACGTTCCTGATCCTGCTCTCACAACCGGTCAAGGACCTCGCCGAGATCAGTATCGGCGTGGCGCTCGGCGTGCTCATCGACACGTTCTTGGTGCGCACCGCGCTCGTACCCGGGCTCACGCTGTGGGTGGGGCCGAAGGCCGGCTGGCCGGGGCCCCTGTGGACGAAGACGGACGCGGCGGCCGACCAGGCCGCGGAGAGGACCTCCGGAGAGCAGCGGCTCGCCGGCGGCGAGCCGGTCGGGGACGAGGCTTGACGCCGGCAAATGCCTGGTGGGCGGCGAACGCAAGCGACACCGGCCCAGTCACGCTGAAGGCTACCGGGCCAGCGTGACTGTCCAGGCCAGGAGTAGCTGGGCGAAGTAGTACAGCGGCAGGCCCCACAGCCTGTTGGCGACGCTCCGCACCACGAACTGGTCCCGGGCGACCGCCACGTCGGACGCCATGAAGCACGCGGCGCCGACCACCGGGACCAGAGAGCCGAGGGCGCGCGAGGAGCCGGTAGCCGCGGCGCACATCACGACG
Source organism: uncultured Thermoleophilia bacterium (assembly GCA_963705205.1). GTDB lineage: Bacteria > Actinomycetota > Thermoleophilia > UBA2241 > UBA2241 > CAIXSE01. The sequence continues at coordinate 160,874 of CAVPJG010000007.1, read as the reverse complement.
ATGGCGAGGACGTAGGCGACGACCGGCGGACGGTCATCGGCGGACAGGTGCGGCCGGAGCCAGCGCAGCGTGATCACGCCGGCGGCTCCGAAGCACAGCAGCGCCGTCAGGAACACGGACTGCGGCAGGCCGGTCACCCAGAAGCCGACCGTGTACGCGATGTGGACCAGGAGAAAGGCGGCGAGCCCTCCGAAGAACACCCGCTCGGCGCTCGAGAGCAGCAGTGCGTCCCCCACCCAGCTCAGGAGGAGCGCGGCCAGGACGAGCGTGCCGTAGGTCGTCGCGGAGGCTCCGAGCGAGAGCGCGAATGCCACGAAGGCCGAGCTAGCGCCCAGCTTGCACACCGCTCTCGCGACGCGCGCCCGCCGGCGCTCGGCGAGGAGCAGCCCGCTCACGAAGACGGCACACGCGGCCACGGCGAGGATGGAGACGGTGCCCATCAGCAGGGGCGACGCCCGGTGCCCGGCCTCTAGCTGCGCAGCGCCGGGAAGAGGATGACGTCGCGGATGCTGGGCGCGCCGGTGAGGACCATCACCAGACGGTCGATGCCCATGCCGAGGCCGCCTGTGGGCGGCATGCCGTGCTCCATGGCCTCGAGGAAGTCCTCGTCGAGGCGGTGCGCGGTCTCGTCGCCGTCGGCGAGGTCCTGCATCTGCTGCAGGAAGCGCTCGCGCTGGTCGTCGGGGTCGTTGAGCTCGCTGAAGGCGTTGCTCAGCTCCATGCCGGCGATGAAGCCCTCGAAGCGCTCGACGAAGCGCGGGTCGTGCGGCGTCTTCTTGGCGAACGGGCTGGTCTCCAGCGGGTGCTCGGTGATGAACACCGGCTGGACGAGCTTGGGCTCGACGCACTCGCTGAACAGGTCGTCGACCTGAGCGCCCCAGGCCGGGGCGAGCGGCACGATGTCGTCGAGCCCCTTCTCCTTGATGCGCGCCTGAAGGTCGGTCACCGTGCGCGCGTCCTCGGCGCCGATGTCGATGCCGGTCTCCTGCTCGATGGCCTCGCGCATGGTGAGCCGCGGCCACGGCGGCGTGAGGTCGATCACGTGCTCGCGGAAGGTGACCTGCAGGCTGCCGACGGCGCGAGCCGCCTCGGCGGTCATCTCTTCGACCATCGTCATCACGTGGTTGTAGTCGACGTAGGCCTCATAGGTCTCGAGCATGGTGAACTCGGGGTTGTGCTTGAAGCTCACGCCCTCGTTGCGGAAGTCCTTGCCCATCTCGTAGACGCGGTCTATCCCGCCGATGATGCAGCGCTTGAGGTACAGCTCGGTGGCGATGCGCAGGTAGAGGTCGCGCTCCAGCTCGTTGTGGTGCGTGATGAACGGGCGCGCCAGGGCGCCGCCGTAGAGCGGCTGCAGCACCGGCGTCTCCACTTCGACGAAGCCGCGGTCGTCCAGGAACCTGCGAATGGCGGCGATGATGCGCGCGCGCTTGATGAAGACGTCGCGCGAGTCGTCGTTCGCGGCGAGGTCGAGGTACCGCTTGCGGTAGCGCGTCTCGACGCTGGTGAGCCCGTGGTACTTCTCCGGCATGCCGCGCAGCGCCTTGCTGAGGAGCTGCCAGGAGGTGATGCGCAGGCTGAGCTCGCCGCGCCGGGTGCGCATCATGGTGCCCTCGGCGCCGACGAAGTCGCCGAGGTCGACGTGCTCCAGCGCGGTGTAGCGCTCCTCGCCGAGGGCGTCGAGCTGGCAGAAGAGCTGGAGCTCGCCGCTCGTGTCCTTGACGACGACGAACGTCAGCTTGCCGTGCACGCGTCGCGCGACGACGCGGCCGGCGACCCGGCGCACGTCCGGGGAGTCCTGTCCGGGCTCCAGCGACTCGTAGGCGGCCTGCAGCCGCGCGATCTCGTCGCGCGGCTGATACCGCGTGGGGTAGGCGGCGCCGGTGCCGCGCCATGCGGTGAGCTTGTCACGCCGCTCGGCGAGGGCGTCGCCGTGGTCGGCGTGCTGCTCGTCCACGGCGTGGTCCGTCAGGCTTTCTCGATGGCCAGGACCTTGAACTTCTTGGAGCCCTGGGGGACGCTCACCGTCACCTTGTCGCCGGGCTTGTGGCCCATGATCGCGCTCCCCACCGGGGACTCGTTGGACAGCTTGTGCGCGCCCGGATCGGCCTCGGCCGAACCGACGATGGCGTACTGGACGACGTCGCCGCGCTGCATGTCCTGCAGGGTGACTTTGGTGCCCACGCCGACCTTGTCGGTCGTGATGGAGTCTGAGTCGATGACGATGGCGCTGCGCAGGCGCTCCTCGAGCGCGTAGATGCGGGCCTCGAGCATCGCCTGCTCGTTCTTGGCGTCGTCGTACTCCGAGTTCTCCGAGATGTCGCCGAAGTCGCGGGAGGCCCGGATGCGCTCGGCTACCTCGTCGCGCTTGACGGACGAGAGGTACTCGATCTCCTCCTTGAGCCGCTGGAAGCCCTCGGGCGTGAGGATGATCTCGCGGTCGACCACTGATTCCTCCTCTTCAACGCGGCAACGCGGCCCCGTTCGGAGCCGCGTGCCGAAGTGGCGAGCAAGTATAGGACATGCCCGGTCTTTGCGCAAACGCGGCGCGGGGGCCTCCGCCGCGAGCCTGAGCGGAGGCGCGGCGGCGGCTCCCGGCCGGGCTCTCAGAGGCCGAGGAGCGTGCGCAGCCCGGCCTCGTCCCGCGCCTGCATGAGCTGGAGTGAGAGGGTCTTGTCGAGGGCGCCGTGGCGACGGAACCTGGGCCAGAACTGGCGCAGGTGGCCGACGCCGCGGCCGCCGGACTCCTCGAGCACCTCAGCCGCGAAGCGGCGCATCTCCTCGCGCTTGTCGGCGGCCGGGGGCTCGGCCTTCCCGAGCACCTGCGCGAAGAGCCAGGGCGCGCCGACGGCGCCGCGGGCCAGCATGACCGCCGCGGCGCCGCCGTCCAGGAGCGCCAGCGCCGCCGCCCGCCCGTCCACGTCGCCGGAGGCGATCACCGGCACCGGCAGGGCCGCGGCGAGTGCGAACGTCACCGCATGGTCGGCGCGGCCGCGGTAGAGCTGCGCCGCCGTCCGTGGGTGGATGCAGACGGCGGCGGCGCCGGCGGCGGCGATGCGCGGCGCGGCGAGACTCCCCAGCCTGTCGCCGTCGCGGAGGCCCGACCGGATCTTGACGGTGACCGGGACGCCGCGCCCCGGCGCAGCGTGCTCGACCGCCGCCACGACCGCGGCGACGATGCCGGCGGCGCGGTCCGGCTCCGCGAGCAGTGCCGCGCCGGCGCCGGTCTTGACGACCTTGCGGACCGGACACGCCATGTTGAGATCGACCACGTCGGCTTCGGCCGCGACGGCCCGCTCCGCCGCGGCGGCGAGCACATCCGCGTCGGCCCCGAACAGCTGGAAGCCGAGCGGGTGCTCGTCCTCCCCGTGCGCGAAGTAGTCGAGCGTGCGACGGTTGTCGTAGTGCACCCCGTAGGCGGAGATCATCTCCGTGAACACGAGGCCCGCGCCCCAGCGGCGGACGCTGCGCCGGAACGCCGACGTCGTCAGACCGGCCATGGGAGCCATGAAGAGGCGGCGCTCGAGCCGGAGGCCGCCGACGGCGAGCGGCCGGAGCAGTGGATCAGCGGCGGAGGAGCCACCGGACCGGCCGGAACGGGCCGGGCCCGTCTCGGAGGGCGACGGGCCGGGCGTCGCCACGCCCGTCACGCCCGCCGCCTCAGCCCCGCTGCTGGCGCCGCATCACGATCTCTATGCCGCGCAGCGTGAGGAAGGGGTCTACCTTCTCGATGACGTCGGTGTGCCGGGCGATCATCTCGGCAAGACCGCCGGTGGCGATCACCGGGCACTTCTCCCCCATCTCCGCCCAGATGGCGTGCACCACACCCTCCACCTCGCCGGCGAACCCGTAGACGGCGCCGGACTGCAGCGCCTCGGTGGTCGTCTTGCCGATGGCGTGCTCGGGCTCGATGAGCTCCACCTTGATGAGCTTGGCCGCGCGCGAGGTGAGCGCCTCGAGCGAGACCTCGATGCCGGGGGCGATGACGCCGCCGAGGTAGTCGCCCTCTGCGGAGATCACGTCGAACGTGGTGGCCGTGCCGTAGTCGGCGACGATGCACGGCCCTCCGTACATCTCGAAGGCGGCGACGGCGTTGACGATGCGGTCGGCGCCGACCTCGGCAGGGTTGCGCGTCCTGATGCGCATGCCCGTACGCGCCCCGGGGCCGACGACGAACGCCGGGATGCCGAGGTACTTCTCGCACATCTCCTCCCACTGCTGCGTGAGACGCGGGACCACGGAGGCGATGCCGACCTCGCCGACGACCTCCTTGAGCCGGCGGCTCTGCAGGGAGAAGAAGCCCTGCAGGAGGCCGGCGATCTCGTCGCTGGTGCGGTGACGGACCGTGGCGATGCGCCACTCATCGACCACCGCGCCGCCGTCGATGACCCCCAGATGGGTCTGCGTGTTGCCGACGTCGACGACCAGCAGCACGTTCAGGTCTCCAGGTCGAGGGCCAGGTCGATCCACGGCGCGCGCGTGGTGAGCGCGCCGACGGAGATGATGTCCGCGCCGGCCCCAGCGAGCTCGCGCACGCGCTCGAGCCGCACGCCGCCGGACACCTCCACGACGGCGCGGCCGGCCACCCGCGCGACGGCGGCGCAGACTGTCGCCGTGTCCATGTTGTCGAGCAGCACGATGGTGGCGCCGGCGGCAAGCGCTTCGTCCAGCTGCTCGAGCGTGTCCACCTCGACCTCGAGCGCGTGCAGGTGCGCCGCGCCGGCGCGCACGCGCTCCACAGCGGCGGCGACGCCGCCGGCCGCGGCGATGTGGTTGTCCTTGATCATGGCGCCGTCGAAGAGGCCGAACCGGTGCGGCGTGCCGCCGCCGTGCACCACCGCCTGCTTCTCGAGCGCACGGAGGCCCGGCGTGGTCTTGCGCGTCGCGGCGATGCGTGCCCCGGTGCCGGCCGTCTCGGCGACGTAGGTCGCGGTCAGGGTGGCGACGCCGCTCAGCCGGCAGAGGAAGTTGAGCGCCGTCCGCTCGGCGGCCAGGATCGCCGACAGCGGGCCGCGCAACTCCGCGACGACGTCGCCGGCGGCAAAGCGCTCGCCGTCGCGGACGAAGACCTCGACGGCGAGCGTCGGGTCCACCAGCGTGGCCGTCTCCTCGAGCGCCGCGACGCCGGAGAGGACGCCTCCCTCACGCGCCACCACGCGCGCGGCGCCGTCGCCGCCGAAGGCCGACCCGGTGAGGTCGCCGTAGCCGGCGAGGTCCTCGCGCAGGGCGCGGCGCGCAGCCATGCGCGCGGCCTGACGGTAGCCGCGCGCGCGGAGCGGCCCTCCTCCGGCGTCCTGCTCGTCAGCCTGCCTGCTCTTCACGACGGCCCCACCCGGCCCACACCTTCCGTGCGCTCGTGCTCCGGCAGCCGCAGGGTGATGTGCATGCGCCAGCGCTCGTCGTCCAGTCCCGGGAAGTCGTCACGCAGATGCACCCCGCGCGACTCCTCGCGCAGCAGCGCACACTTGGCGATCTGCGTCCCGAGCGTGAGCATGTTGAGCACCTCGTACTCGGCCTCACCCATGATGCCGAAGCGCAGCTCCGACGTGAGACCACCGAGCTCGTCGAGCGCCGCCTGCAGGTCGTCTTCCCGTCGCAGCACGCCGACCTTGTCCTGCATCACGCCGGTGAGGCGGCGGCGGGCGGCGACGGCATCGCTGCCGCCCACGTCCGCCGTCGCCTCCGGGATGTCGAAGCTCAGACGGCGCACGTCCTCACCAAGCCGCCCGATGTAGCGGTCCAGGTCGCGCACGACGCGGTCGGAGAACACGAGCCCCTCGAGCAGCGAGTTGCTCGCCAGCCGGTTGGCGCCGTGGACCCCCGTGCTCGCCACCTCGCCGCTGGCGTACAGGCCGGGCACCGTGGTGCGGCCCCACACGTCCGTCACGACACCGCCGATGAAGTAGTGGCACACCGGTGCCACCGGGACGAGCTCCGTCGCCAGGTCGAGGCCGTGGTCACGCAGACCGGCGGTCACGCGCGGGAACCGCTCCTGCAACCAGGCAGCGTCCAGATGGGTCGCGTCGAGATACACGTGGTCCGCGCCGTCGCGACGCATCTCGGCGACCATGCCGCGCACGACGATGTCGCGCGAGGCGAGCTCGCCGCGCGGGTCGACCTCGGTCATGAAGCGCTCGCCGGCGGCGTTGCGCAGGTAGGCACCCTCGCCGCGCAGCGCCTCGGTGATGAGTTGCACGGTCTGCTGGCCGGGTACCGCGAGGCCCGTGGGGTGGAACTGCACGAACTCGAGGTCGCGGATGGCAGCGCCGGCGCGGTAGGCCATGGCGACCCCGTCGCCGGTGGCCACCGACGGGTTGGTGGTCCGCCCGTACACCTGCCCGGCGCCGCCGGTCGCGAGCACCGTCACCATCGCGACGTTCAGCGTGAGCCCACCGTCGGCCAGATTGAGGGTGAGCGCGCCCACGCAACGGCCGTCGACGGTGAGCAGGTCGATGACGAACTCGTCCTCGTAGAGTTGCACGCGGCTGCCCAGGCGCGCGGCCTCGGCGAGGGCGCTGGAGACCTCGCTGCCGGTGGCGTCACCTCCCGCGTGGACGATGCGCGGCAGCGAGTGCGCGCCCTCGCGCCCCAGCACGATCTGCCCGTCCACCTTGTCGAACCGCGGGCAGATCTCCATGAGCTCGCGCACGCGGTCCGGGCCCTCGTTGACGAGGACGCGGACTGCCTCCCCGTCGCAGAGGCCGGCGCCGGCCTGGACGGTGTCCTCGAAGTGCAGCTCGGGCGAGTCCTCCTCGCCGATGGCCGCGGCGATGCCGCCCTGGGCCAGGAACGTCGTCGTCTCTTCGAAGGTCGACTTGGTGAGCAGCCCGACGCGCCAGCGGCGGGCGGCGCCGATGGCGGCGGTCAGCCCGGCGATACCGCCGCCGAGCACGAGCACGTCGAAGCTCCGCCGGTGCAGCGGTTCTCCGGAGTGGCTCGCGACGTACGGGCGCGTCATGGAGCGCGTCTCATCGCCGGCTCATCATCGGTCACCGCTCACCCTTCCGTGGTGTCGTACAACCTCACCCGCTGGTCCCGCGCGGTCGCCCGTCCCAGCCCAGCGACGTCCATGTCCGGCATGCCCCGCGCATGCTCCCACACCTCGGCGAGAGGAACGAGCACGAACGCTCGATTGACCATGCGCGGGTGCGGGAGCGTGAGCTCGGGATCGTCGGACGCGACGTCCTGGAAGAGCAGTATATCGACATCGAGCGTGCGCGGGCCAAAGCGCAGGGAGCGCACTCGACCGTGCTCGCGCTCGATGCGCTGGCACTCGGCCAACAGGTCCAGCGGCTGCAGGCCGGTCTCCAGGCAGACCACCTGGTTGAGAAACGCGTCCTGGTCGTTGCGCTCCTGCGGAGCGGTCTCATAGACGCGCGACGCGGCGACGAGGGCGGTGGCGGGCAGCGCCGAGAGCGCCTCGCGCGCGGCGCGCAGGTACCCCGCCCGGTCGCCGAGGTTGGAGCCGAGCGACACGAACACGCGCCTGCCCGGCGGGCGAAGTGGCGCCGGGGTACTGAGCGGTGCCCCTCCGGCGCCCCGCTCGACAGCGTTGGTGCGGTGTTGCTGCCCCGCCCCGCACGAAGGCTCGCCTTCGGCGGCCTTTCTGCGGCGGCTGTTGAGCGGTGCTCCTTCGGCGCACCCCTCGGTAGCTTTGCTGCGCCGGCTACTCACGCGGTGCGCACGACCTCGACGCGCGCCGCGTGGATGGGCAGCTTGGTGGGCGGCGCGATCTTGCTCACGGCGACCTCCACGAGCACCGGGTCGAACGTATCCCAGAGCCCGTCGCAGATCACGGTGGCAAGCCGCTCGAGCAGGTGGAACTCGTCGCCCTCGACCACGCCGCGCACGTAGTCGACGACGCGGCTGTAGTTGACCGTATCGTCGAGGTCGTCGCTCTGGCCTGAGCGCCGTGACTGTGGGTCGAGACGGACGTCCACGACCAGCGTCTGGCCGATCGCCCTCTCCTCGGCGGTGACCCCGCAGCGGCCGCGCAGCTCGATCCCCTCGAGGATGATGGACAGGCTTCGCGTCATCGTGCGCCTCCTCGTGCGGCCGATGGCCGGTGGTCAGGTCAGGGGGCGGTGACGCCCTCGCGCACGGCGAGCGCGACCCGCAACGCCTCGAAGTTGGGTTTGACGTCGTGCACGCGGAAGACGTGCGCGCCGGCCAGGTAGCCGATCACCGTCGTCGCCACGGTGCCGATGGTGCGGCCTGTAGGCTCGTTGCCGAGGATCGCCCCGAGGAACCGCTTGCGCGAGGCGCCCAACAGGACCGGACGACCGAGCGCGCCGAAGCGGCCCAGGCCGTCGAGCAGGGCGAGATTGTGGGCGACGGTCTTGCCGAACCCGATGCCGGGGTCGACCATGATCTGCTCCTCGCGCACGCCCCGCGCCAGGGCGAAGGCGAGGCGTTCCTCGAGAAAGCGCAGTACCTCGTCGACCACGTCGTCGTACCGCGGGTCGTCCTGCATCGTCTTGGGCTGTCCCTTCATGTGCATCAGGCACACCGGGCAACCGGACTCGATCACGACGTCGACCATCTCGTCGTCGAACCGCAGGGCGCTCACGTCGTTGATGATGGCTGCGCCTGCGGCGAGTGCACGCCGAGCGACCGCGGCCTTCATCGTGTCGACGGAGATGGGCACGCCGACGCTGCCGGCGAGCGCCTCGACGACCGGCAGCACGCGGCGCAGCTCCTCGTCCTCGGGCACCAGCTCCGAGCCCGGCCGTGTGGACTCGCCGCCGATGTCGACGATGGAGGCCCCTTCGCGCACCAGCGTGAGGGCCTGCTCGAGCGCGGCGTCGGCGGCGAGGAACCGGCCGCCGTCGGAGAAGGAGTCGGGCGTGACGTTGACGACGCCCATGATGGCCGGGAACTGGAGGTCGAGCGAGAACGTCGGCGCGGCCGGCAGCATGGGGGCCGCGTCAGTGCGGCGCGTTGATCAGGGCGAACACCTCGGCGCGCGTGGCCTCACTGGTCTGGATGAGCCCGCGCACGGCGCTGGTGACCGTCTTGGAGCCCGGCGTGCGCACGCCGCGCATGCTCATGCACAGGTGCTCGGCTTCGATGAGCACGAGCGCGCCGGTCGGCTGCAGGGACGTCTCGATGGCATCGGCGACCTCGCTCGTGATCCGCTCCTGGAGCTGCGGGCGCGCCGCCACCTGGCGCACCACGCGCGCCAGCTTGCTCAGCCCCGCGATGTGACCGTGGTCGCTGGGGATGTAGGCCACGTGCGCCCGGCCGTGGAACGGCAGCAGGTGGTGCTCGCAGATCGAGTAGAAGTCGATGTCCTTGATGAGCACCATCTCGCGGTGGTGGTCGCCGGGGATGGCCGTGAGCAGCTCAGCCGGGTCGGGGGCGCCGATGCCGGAGAAGATGTCGGCGTACATGTCGGCGACGCGCTGCGGCGTCTTCCGCAGCCCCGGCCGCTCCGGGTCCTCGCCGATACCCTCGAGGATCAGGCGTACGCCCGTCTTGATCTTGTCGGAGTCCACGTCGTGCGTCGCCGCCGTCGCCGGCGGGTCAGGTGGCCTCAGGGTTGACCGGGTTCACGTGCGCGGGCTTGGGGACCGGCGGCTGCTTGGCGCGCTGGCGCTTCTCGGCCTCCGGAGGCTCGGCGCGGCGCCGGGCCTCCTTCTCGTCCCGCTCGCGGAAGACCTCGTCCTCCGGCACCCCGTCGACCAGCGCCTGGAACTCATGAGCCTCGATGGTCTCGCGCGTGATGAGGATCTTGCTGATGCGGTCGAGCAGATCGCGCTTCTCGGCGAGCAGGTCCTTGGCGCGCTGGTGCGCCTCCTCGATGATGCGCCGGATCTCGTCGTCGATCTGCTTTGCGATCTCCTCGGAGTAGTCGGCCTGCTGCTGGAACTCGCGGCCGAGGAACGGCATCGACTGGTCGTGCCCGAGCGTGCGCGGGCCGAGCTCCTCGCTCATGCCGTAGCGCATGATCATCTGTTTGGCCGTGGCCGTGGCCTTCTCCAGGTCGTTGGCCGCACCGGTGGTAATCTCGCCGAAGACGACCTCTTCCGCGGCGCGGCCGCCGAGAGTCATGGACAACGTGTCCATGAGCTCCTGCTTGGTGGTCAGGAACTTGTCCTCGCTCGGCAGCGAGATGGTGTAGCCGAGCGCCTGACCGCGGCTGACCACGGAGATCTTGTGCACCGGGTCGGTGAACTCGAGGAAGTGGCCGACGAGCGCGTGACCCATCTCGTGGTAGGCGGTGATGGCCTTCTCTTTCTCGCTGATGATGCGCGTCTTCTTCTCGGGGCCGGCCAGCACGCGCATGATGCCCTCTTCGAGCTCGGTCATTCCGATGAGCTTCTTGCCGTGACGGGCCGCGAGGAGCGCCGCCTCGTTGACCAGGTTGGCCAGGTCGGCGCCGGTGAAGCCCGGCGTCTGCGCCGCGAGCGCGTCGATGTCGATGTCCTTGTCGATCGGCTTGCCGCGCGAGTGCACGTCGAGGATCTGCTTGCGGCCCGGGCGGTCCGGGCGGTCGACGACGATCTGCCGGTCGAAGCGGCCCGGGCGCAGCAGCGCCGGGTCGAGGATGTCGGGCCGGTTGGTGGCGGCGATGAGGATGATGTTGTCCTTCATCTCGAAGCCGTCCATCTCGACGAGCAGCTGGTTGAGCGTCTGCTCGCGCTCGTCGTGGCCGCCGCCCATGCCGGCGCCGCGGTGGCGGCCGACGGCGTCGATCTCGTCGACGAAGATGATGCAGGGCGCGTTCTGCTTGGCCTGGTCGAACAGGTCACGCACGCGCGAGGCGCCGACGCCGACGAACATCTCGACGAAGTCGGAGCCGCTGATGCTGAAGAACGGGACGCCCGCCTCGCCGGCGACGGCACGCGCGAGCAGCGTCTTGCCGGTGCCGGGCGGGCCGTACAGCAGCACGCCCTTGGGGATGCGGGCGCCGAGCTGCTGGAACTTCTTGGGGTTCTCCAGGAACTCCTTGATCTCGTGGAGCTCCTCGACCGCCTCTTCAGCGCCGGCGACGTCCTTGAACGTCACCTTGGGCGAGTCGACGCTGACGCGCTTGGCGCGGCTCTTGCCGAAGCTCATGACCTTGGAGCCGCCCCCCTGCATCTGGTTCATCATGAAGAACCAGAAGCCGAGGATCAGCAGGATCGGCAGGATGGTGAACAGGGCGCTGGTCCACCAGGCCGACTTCGGGCTCGTGGCGTCGTAGGGCACGTTGTTCTGGTCGAGGAAGGCGGTGGTCGCGGCAGGATCGGTGTAGGCGACGGTGTACTGCTGCGCCTTGCCGTCGACGGGCTGGAGGGTGACCTCCATCGTCTGGTCCTTGACGTTCATGACGACGGAGTCGACCCTGCCGTTGACCACGTCGTTGGTGAAGCTGGGCTGGATGTCCTTGGCGGCCGGTGGGGCGACCGTGCCCTGGATGACCACGACGTCGGGCTGTTCGGAGCCGATCTGCTCCTCGAGCTCCTGCGCGTCGGTGATGTCCTCGACGTAGTACTGCAGCCCGCCGGTCTGGGTGATCTTGGCGGCGCCGGAGGCCGGGTCGAGGATCACGTTCTTGACGAGGCCGTTCTGCAGGTCACTGGTGAGCACCGTCTGCGTGGTGACGAACGGCGCCGAGTAGATGGCCTTCGGCGTCTCGTTGGCCCTGTTGCCGGAGATGACCCACTCGATGAACATCGCCACGATGATGACGATGAGGATGGGAAACAGCGCGCTACGGATGAATCTGCTCACGGTGACCCTTCTGGACGGGGGCGGACTCCGGGGCCGACAGGGTACCTCGATCTGCCTGCAAATCGACCGTCCGGTGACCGTAACATACCCGTCCGACTACAGCAAAGAACCAGCCTGGTCGACTATCCCTGCGGCTGCCTCGGGGGTCAGGACGCCGATGTAGTCGAGCGTGCGGAAGTGGTCGGCGAGGTCGAGGCCGTACCCGACCACGAACTTGTCGGGGATCTCGAAGCCGACGTAGCGGCACGGGATCTCGGTGCGCCGCCGGGACGGCTTGGTCAGCAGGGCGCAGATCTCCAACGATGCGGGCTTGCGGCTGCGCAGGTTCTTGAGCAGGTAGCTGAGCGTGAGGCCCGAGTCGATGATGTCCTCGACGATGAGGACGTGCCGGTCCGCGATCTCGAGGTCGAGGTCCTTGAGGATGCGGACGACGCCCGAGGAGTCGGTCGACGAGCCGTAGCTGGAGACCGCCATGAAGTCGAGTGCGACGGGCAGGTCGATGCGCCGCGCGAGGTCGGCCATGAAGAACACGGCGCCCTTGAGCACCCCCACGAGGAGGAGCTCCTTGCCGGCGTAGTCGGCGGTGATCTGGGCAGCGAGCTCGTCCACTCGCGCGGCCAGCGCCTCGCGGTCGACGAGTACCTCAGCGATCGGCACGTTCACGTTCCCTCCTGGACGACGTGCAGTGTCACGACACTACTCTGTGCCACCCGGAAGGGCTGCGCAACCCTCGCGGGCGCGGGGCCGCCCACCCAGGCGGCGCGCCCGTCGACGTCGAGCACTACCGCGAGCGGGCGCCGCTCGGCCGGGACGCGGGCGGCGGCGAGGTGGCGAGCGACCGTGGTCTCGCCACCGAGCCCGAGCGGCGCGAACCGCTCTCCGCGACGCGGATGGCGCAGCGTCACCCGCCGCGGCGGCCCGGCCAGGCCGGCGAACCCCTCGCCGGCGAGCGCAGCCTCACGGTCGAGCGCCGCGCCGGGGAGCAGGCGGACGCGCCAGAGGCCGCCGCAGAACCAGGCGGTGACGCCCGCCTCCCCGGCGGCCGCAAGGCCCGTACCCCTGAGGGCGACCGGCACGCAGGCGTGACCGGCGACGATGGGACGGATGTGCAGCACGCCGCGACCGCGCACCGCCTCGAGGCCGCGGCCGAGGCTCACGCGGCCGGCGTCGTCGGCGCGTTCGGCTAGGCTCAGGACCGCCTCGACGAGGCGCCGCTCCACGAGGGCGTCGCCGCCCATCGCCTCGCGCAGCAGCTCGTGCAGCAGTAGCGCCCTGAGCGCCGCCGGCTCCGCCGCCAACCCGGCGAGGTCGACGGCAGCGTGGTCACCGCGGCCGCACGGGCGCTCCACCCGGGCGCGTGCCTCGGCCGCCACCTCGCCGAGCACCTGCGCCTCGGCCGCGGCCTGCTCCGCGCCGGCCGCCAGCGTCTCCGCGAGTCGTGGGTTCAGCACCTCGAGCAGCGGCAGCGCCTCGAGGCGCAGCAGGTTGCGAGCGTAGCGCGGCTCGGAGTTCGTCACGTCCTCGCCGAAGTCGATGCCGGCCGCCCGGCAGTACTCCCGGAGCTCGACGGCACCGGCGCCGAGCAACGGCCGTGCGAGGTCGCCGTGCCGCGGCCGCATGCCGGCCAGCCCGCGCGGCGACGCGTACTTGACCAGCCGGTACAGCACGGTCTCGGCCTGGTCGTCGCGGTTGTGCGCCGTGACGATCACATCGTAGCCGTGCTCCGCGGCCAGTTCACGCGCCCGCCCGTACCGCTGCGCGCGGGCGCGCGCCTGGAAGTCCCGCCCGGTGAGGCTGCCGTGAAGCCGTTCCACGTGCAGCGGCAGCCCGGCCTCCGCGCAGGCGCGCTCGACGATCAGGCGGTCGCGGTCCGAGTCGGCGCCGCGCAGGCCGTAGTCCACATGCAGTGCAGCGAGGCGCAGACCGAGCACGAGACGGCGATCCGCCGCCTGCACGAGCGCGAGCAGCGCCATGGAGTCGGCGCCGCCGGAGAGCAGGAGCAGCGCGTGCTCCCCCGGTCGCAGTGACCGAGTCGCGGCGATCGCGTCCGCAACCCGCCGCTGGAGCGGGAGGCAGACTGCGGGCAGGCGCGTCACGACCCGCCTCAGAACGAGACGACCCGGTCGCTGCGCACCGTCGCCTCGGCCAGGTCGTGGATGGTGGCCATCCGGGCTTCCTGGATGAGCTGACCTCTGCTGAGGCCACTCGTCGCGCGGCAGGTGCCACAGCAGCTCACCCCTACTCCCCTCTCCAGGAGGCCCGTCAGCATCTGTTCGAGCGACGGCCCTTCACTCCCGCAGGCAGGGGTGTTGACGACCGGCAGCACCGCCATGAGACCTCCTCCGCGGACTCCGGGTGCGAGGATGCGGCGAGCATAGCAGAGGCCGGGGCGCGGGAGCCGCCGCTTGTGAGTGCGGCCACGCCCGTGCCCCGGCCCAGGATGGCCCGGAGCGTGAGGCGAGGGCTACTCCGTCGCCTCGCCCGGCCCCTCCACCTTGTCGCGCTCGCCGGCCGGCACCTCAAGGAGGTAGCGGTAAGCGAGCCCGCCGATGATGCCGCCGATCGTCGGGAAGATGATGAACACCCAGAGCTGGGCGAGCGCCCAGTCGCCGACGAACAGCGCCGGCGCGAGGCTGCGCGCCGGGTTCACGGAGGTGTTGGTCACCGGGATGCTGATCAGGTGGATCAGGGTCAGGGTGAGGCCGATCGCCAGCGGCGCGAGGCCCGCGGGCGCGCGCCTATCCGTCACCCCGTGGATGACGAGCAGGAAGGCGAAGGTGAGCAGCAGTTCGATCACGATCGCGGCAGCGAGCGAGTAGCCGGCCGGGGAGTGGTCGCCGTAGCCGTTGGCGGCGAAGCCGTCGGCGAGCGAGAAGCCCGCCCTCCCGGAGGCGATCACGTACAGAACGGCGGACGCGGCGATCGCGCCCACGACCTGCGCGACGATGTAGACGGCCACCTTGCCGCCCGGGAATCGCCCGCCGGCCCACAGCCCGACGGTGACGGCGGGGTTGAAGTGCCCGCCCGAGATATGGCCCACCGCGTAGGCCATGGTCACGACCGTCAGGCCGAAGGCGAGGGACACACCCAGCCACCCGATGCCGTTGTCTCCGACCGAGGCGGCCAGGACGGCCGCGCCCGTGCCGCCGAAGACGAGCCAGAAGGTCCCGAAGAACTCCGCGACCGCGGCTTTGCCAGTATTCATTCGCCCACCCCACCGTCAGCTGTGCCAGCTTTTCTACTATCAAGGTGGTGGTTACCCGGCGAGCGGCGTTCTCACGCCGCCCACAAGAAAGGCGCCCGAACGGGCGCCCAGGAAGGTGATGGTAGCGGGGGCAGGATTCGAACCTGCGACCTTCGGGTTATGAGCCCGACGAGCTACCGGACTGCTCCACCCCGCGACGTTGGACGATAGATTGTACACGCAGCGGCCGGCGATTGTAAAGCATCCGGCAGGCACGTCCCTCACGCGCGGCGTAAAGGGGAGCCGGGATGTTCCGATACACTGAAAGGAAGATGATGATCGGCCTTGGGGCGACAGGCAGGTGGGACCGACGGACCGCGGCGACATTGGCCGCGGCGTTCTTCGCGGGCCTGCTGGGGCTCATCCTGGTCGGCGCCGCCCTGCTCCCTCCGGCCGCCCCGGCCACGCCCTCAGTCGAGGGCCTCGAGGCGCAGGCGCGCAGCGTGCGGCGTGAGGTGTCGCGTCTGGACCACCGCGCGGAGGTCCTGACGGAGAAGTACAACCTCGCTCGCTCCGCGCTCGACGTGATCAACGTCCGCCTCCTGGAGGCGCGCCGCGACCTCGAGCGCGCGCAGGTCGAGCTCGAGACGGCCCAGGCGCTGCGCGGCGCGCGCCTCACGGCCATGTACAAGAGCGACGGCTACAGCGTGCTCGACGTGCTCTTCAGCCTGAACGACCTCGGTGAGGCGGACACGCAGCTCGGCTACTTCCGCTCCATCGACGAAGCGGACCAGGCGACGGTCACCCGCATCGCCGCCATGGAGGCCCGGATCCAAAGGCTCGCGAAGCAGATCGACGTCGACCGCGCGGAGGCGCTCGAGAAGGAGATGGCCCTGCGCGAGCAGCAGGCCTCGATCGAGGACCAGCTGGCCGCGCGCGAGACGCTCCTCGCGGACCTTGACGCGCGCGTCAAGAAGCTGCTGGCGCAGCAGGCCAGGCTCGACGCGGCGGCGTCCGCGCGCCTGGCCCGGGCCGCCGGCGTCGACCTGGCCACCATCCACGGCACGCCGGCGCAGGTCGCCGTGGTCAGGGAGACGATGAAGTACCTCGGCATCCCCTACGTGTGGGCCGGGGCCACGCCCTCCGGCGGATTCGACTGCTCCGGCCTCGTGCTGTACGTGTACGCCAAGTTCGGCGTGGTCTTCCCTCACGGGGCCACGATGCAGGCGCACATGGGCAAGCCCGTGTCGCTGGCGCAGGCCCAGCCGGCCGACCTGGTCTTCTTCGGCACGCCGGCCTTCTACCACCACGTGGGCATCTACATCGGCGACGGCCTGTTCATCGAGGCGCCGCACACCGGCGACGTGGTCAAGGTGAGCCGTCTGGCGGGCCGCGGCTGCTCGCTCATCTGTCGTTACTCCATCAGCCTGCCCTGACCGCGGCGGCCGGGGGCACTGTCGCCGCCCGGCGCGAAGCGGTACACTGCCGTCATGCCTTGGTATGTCCTTCTGATCATCGCGCTCGCGAGCCTGACTCTCGTCATCGCAGTGCTCGTCTGGCTCGCCCTCAAAGGCTGGCGGCTGGCCAAGCACGGAGCCGCCGTCTCGCAGCGCATCACGCCCCTCGCCGAGGGCCTGGCGCGCAGGGGCGACGAGATCACCGCCGCCGCGGAGCGCCTCTCCGTCGACGCGGAACAGCTCAGCGCCAACCTCGCCAGGATGCAGCGCTCCACCACGCGTTTGCAGGTCATCGCGCAGAGCGTCAACGATGCCATGCGCCCGTACTGGCTCATCGCCGGCTGGCTCTCCGGCGAGAAGGAGTGGAGCGACCTGGGCATCTAGATGCCGGAGACCGGGGCGGGCGGCGCAGCCGCTCACGCCCCGAGCACGGACGGGCCCGGGATCCTCACAGCGAGGGTCCCGGGCCCGTCCGCGTCCGCCGCTTCGCCTCAGCCGGCGAGCGGCGGCAGCTCCCCCCAGCCACGGATCGTGTAGTAGTCCTGGAGCATGGACGCCATCTCGGCCTGCGGGAAGGTGAGCCCCTCCTCGTCCTCCATGGGCTTCTCGGTGACCCAGTCCGGCAGCTTCTCCGACTCACGCCCTATCCCGCGCGCGGCGTTGAAGTCGTGGGTCATCGTGATGATGCGGTTGGCGATGCGGTGCAGGTCCTCCTCGCCGTAGTCCGTGCCGATGGCGGCGTTGACGACCGCCGTGATGTACGGCCACTGCACCATGTCGCGGTAGAAGCGGCAGTAGATGAGCGTGTCCATGATGGTGAGGCGGTCTTCCCAGTCGCAGTAGATGGCCGCCTTGCCCTCGATCTCACCGTACGGGGTGACGCCGAGGAGCTCGGGCTTGTACATGGTGGCGCGCAGATGGCAGGCGCCACGTGGCGTGGTCGCGAAGCCGAGGCCCATGCCCTTCATCTTGCGGGGCTCGTAGCCGGCCGGGGCCATGCCCTTGGCGTGCACGGCCACGTCCTCGAGCCCGTACTCCTCGGCCACGGCCGCGAGGCCCTCCGCCCAAAGGTCGCCGATGCCTTCGCGCAGGCAGAGCTTCTCCAGGAAGGCGCCGACGCCGACGGGATCGTTCCACGTGAGCTTCTCGTCGATGAGGCCGCGCTCGGCGCACTCGATCGCGAGGGCGCAGAGGTTGCCGGCGTCCATGGTGTCGACGCCGAGGCGGTCGCAGATGTCGTTGAGCCACATGATCTCGGCGAAGTCGTCGATCTCGCAGAGGCCGCCGAAGACGTAGGCAGTCTCGTACTCGGGACCCTCCACCACGAGCCCCTCGTGGCGGCCTTTGAACACGGTGTTGCGCTTGACGCACTTGAACACGCAGGGCGGGCAGGTCTGGTTGACGGTCCCGTGCTCGGCGAGCATGGTCTCGACGGTGATGCGCTCGAAGTTCTCCAGCGTGCCCTTGCGCCAGTAGCGCGTCGGGAACGCGTTGACGCCGTTCATGATGCGCACCATGTTGAGGGTGCCCCCGCGCTGGTACGCAGCCGCTCCGGGGTCGTCCTTGGCGCGTTCGATGAGGTCACGGACCACGGCCTTGAAGTCGTCGGGCCGCGCGACGTCGACCTTCTTCTCCCCGTGCCAGACGATGCCCTTGAGGTTCTTGGAGCCGTAGACGGCGCCAGGGCCGCCGCGGCCGAGCTGATGCCAGTAGTTGTTGTTGACGCAGGCGAACCGCACGAGTCTCTCGCCGGCCTGGCCGATGACGCACGCCTGGGCCTTCTTGTGCGGCGTGCGCGCCAGGATCTCGTCCTCCGCCTTGAAGGCGTCCATGCCCCACAGGTCGGAAGCGTCGTGGAACTGCGCTCCCTCTTCGCTGATCTCGAGGTAGACCGGGCCGTCGGCCTTGCCCTCGACGATCACGACCTTGTACCCCGTGCGCGCGAACTGCGGGGTGAGATTGCCGCCCGAGTAGCACTCGCCGTAGCCGCCGGTGAGCGGCGAGGCGAAGTACACGGCGTACCGGTTGCCGCCCAGCATCGTGGTGCCGCCCATGGGGCCGACGACGAAGATGAGCTTGTTGCCCGGGCTCAGCGGATCGACCTCGGGGCCGACCTCCTCGCACAAGTAGTGCGTGCCGATGCCCTTGGCCCCGATCAGATCCTTGACGAGCTGAGGCGGGATGACGTCTTCGGAGGTCGTCCGGGTGGTGAGGTCGATGCGTAGAAGGTCGCCCATTCGTGCTCCTTTGTGCCGTGAAAGCCGCACCCCGGCTCTCCTCCGCTGCGCCGCGGTCACGCCTGGTCGGCGGAGCCTGCCGTGGCGGGTATGCGCGCGCCCCGAACGGAAGGAGCCGCGCCCGGACTGGACGTCCGGACACGGCCCCATTCAATCAGCTTGGCTCAGCCACGGCCAATGGCCGCCGCGTCGCCGAATGCCCCCTCAGGCGAGCACTTTGTCCAGCGGCGTGTACTTCATCTTGTGGGCCTCGGCCACCGACGGGATGGTGAGCTTGCCACGGTACACGTTGACGCCGAGAGCGAGGGCGGCGTCGTCCTTGACGGCCTGCTCGAAGCCCTTGTTGGCGATCGCGAGGCCGTAGGGCAGCGTCGCGCCGGCCAGCGCCATCGTCGAGGTGCGGGCCACGGCGCCCGGCATGTTGGCGACGCAGTAGTGGATCACGCCGTCGATCACGTACGTGGGCTCGGTGTGCGTGGTGGGCTTGGAGGTCTCGAAGCAACCGCCCTGGTCGATGGCGACGTCGACGAGCACCGAACCGGGCATCATCTTCTTGAGCTGGCTCTTCCTGACCAGGTGCGGAGCCTGGGCGCCGCCGGGGAGAAGCACGCCGCCGACGACGATGTCGGCGTCCTGGATCTGCTCCTCGATCGCGGCCGAGGTGGAGAGCACGGTCTCGACGGCGCCGCCGAAGACGTCGTCAAGGTAGGTGAGGCGCGGCGCGTAGCTGTCCATGATGACGGTGCGCGCGCCCATGCCGACCGCGACCTTGGCGGCGTTGGTGCCCACGGTGCCGCCGCCGATGATGACGACCTTGGCCTTGGGTACGCCGGTCACGCCGCCGAGCAGCACGCCGCGGCCGCCGTTGTTCTTCTGCAGGTGCGTGGCGCCGGCCTGGATGGCCAGCTTGCCGGCGACCTCGCTCATCGGGAAGAGGAGCGGATGCGCGCCGCTGGGGAGCTCGACCGTCTCGAACGCGATGCCGCGGATGTCGGCCTTGAGCATGCCCTTGGTGAGGTCCTTGGCGTAGGCGGCGGCCAGGTGGAGGTACGTGTAGAGGATCTGGCCGGGCTTGAACATCGGCCACTCTTCGGGCAGCGGCTCCTTGACCTTGTAGATCATGTCGGCCTTGGCGAAGACGTCCTTCACCGGCGCGAGCGTCGCGCCCGCGGCCTTGTACTCCTTGTCGCTGAATCCGGAGCCCACACCGGCGCCGGCCTCGACGACCACCGTGTGGCCGGCGGCCACGAAGTCCTTGACGCCGTTCGGCGTCATGCCGACACGGTACTCCTCGTTCTTGATCTCCTTGGGGCAACCGACGATCATGTGACTCCTCCTCGCTCCATCCCGTACAGTGGGCTCAAGACTCGGTTGTGCACATCTCGTGCACGATTCGGCAGTCTACCAACAACGTTGCGCGCAGAAAAGCCCAAAACACAAAAGAACCGCCCACTACTGAACACACGAGCCTCTGGACCATACCAGGCTCGCTCCGCTATCGTAGGGTCGCGAGTCACGGGAGGGGGCCGGCGCATGTCCGATCCGAGGGGCGTCCACGAGAGTGTCGCGGCGATCGCCGCGCCGCTGGGCGGCACCGTGGGGGTGGCCGCCCGCAACCTCGCGAGCGGCGCCGAGGTCCACATCGACGCCGGGGAGCTCTTCCCCATGGCCAGCTGCTTCAAGATCCCGGTGATGGTCGAGGTCATGCGTCAGGTCGACGCCGGGCTCGTGAGACTCGACGACCGCCTCACGCTCACGGAGCAGGACAAGAGCCCGGGCAGCGCGCTGATCCACCTGCACGAGGGACTGCGCCCCAGTGTCCGCGACCTGCTCTACCTCATGATCACGCTGAGCGACAACACGGCCACGGACATGCTCTGGCGGCTGGTCGGCCTCGGATCCGTCAACGAGACGATGCGACGCCTCGGCCTCGAGTCCATCGACTGCTCCATGCCCAATCGCGAGTACTTCCTGATCGAGTCGGGCGCGGGCGAGGAATGGGCGGGTCTCAGCGGCTCCGAGATCGTCGCCTGCTGGCGGAGGATCGAGGTGCGAGGGGACTGCGAAGACGCGTTCCGCCGCGTCCTCGAGGAGAACGCGCGCCTCAGCGGCGCCGGCTTCCTGCACCTGTACGACCGCCGCTGGGGCCGTGACGAGTCGTGCGGCTACGGCGATTCCTTCGCCGTCGACCAGGCCCTCGACAACCAGGGCACGCCGCGGGACATGGCGGCCCTGCTGGCAATGATCGCGCAGGGCACCTGTGCCTCGGCGCCGTCCTGCCGTCTCATGGTCGAGGTCATGAGCCGGCAGGAGTGGCGCGAGAGGATCCCGGCCGGGCTTCCGGACGGGCTGCTCGTGGCCAACAAGACCGGGAGCGTGAGCGGTACGAGCAACGACGCGGCGATCGTCTTGACGCCCACCGGGGCACCATTGATCATGGTCGTCTTCTGGAAGGGCCTGAGTCACGAGGCCAAGGCGCAGGCCGACGGCGCGATCGCCGCGGTCGCCGACGTGGTGTATGCGCACCTTGGAGAGCCGGCGTGAAGGTCGCAGGAGCCCGCATCCTGATCGTCGGCGGCGTTCGCCGGCTGGGACGCGCCGTCGCGCTCGACCTGGCTGGGCACGGTGCCGCCACGGCGATCTCGACGCGCACGCGCGGCGGCGATGCCGGAGAGAAGACGGCAGCACTGCTCGCGGCTGGAGCGCCTGCGGCGCATGTCGTGGAGGGCGACGCGAGCCGCGCCTCCGGAGCGGCGGACCTCGTCGCCCGAGCAGAGGCCGCACTGGGCGGGCTCGATGCGCTCGTCTACGCGGCCAGCGGTCCCTTCGTGCCTCGGCAGCCGGAGCAGATCGACGAGCAGATGTGGGACGCCTCGCTGGACATCATCGCGAAGGGGTTCTTCTTCAGCGCCTGCGCCGCCAAGGAGCGGTTCGCCCCCGGCGGCGTGATCGTCGCCCTCACCGACTACCTCGGCCTGCAGCCGTGGGCCACCTTCGCCGCGCACGGGGCGGCCAAGGCTGCGGAGATCCACCTGGTGAAGCAGCTCGCGCGCGCTTGGGCGCCCGCGCACGTGCGCGTCTGTGGCGTGGCGCCGGGCCCGGTGGACCTGGTCGATGACGAGCACCGCGAGGCGACCCTGCGCGCGGGGGCGCGCGTCGCCGCGGAGCGGCTGGTCGCGCCCGCCGATATCGGCGCCGCCGTTCGCTTCTGCCTGGAGACGGAAGGCCTGACCGGCGTCAACATCGCCGTCGACAACGGCTCGCTGGTCATGTCCTGAGGGAGCCGTCCGGACCCGCGCCGGCGGCCGGCGGGTTCACGCGGAGGCGGGCTTGCCCCTCTTCGACTGGTCGATGAGCTCCTTGGCCTTGAGGGCCAGCCAGAACTCCATGCGGTCCTGCGACTGGTTGAGGTCGCGGCCGGTGATCTCCTCCACGCGCTTCATGCGGTAGCGCAACGTGTGCCGGTGCACATACAGCTTCTCGGCGGCGTCGCCCCAGTGGCCGTTGGCCTCGAGGAAGCAGGCGAGGCTCTTGACCAGGTCGCTCGAGTTCTGCTCGTCGTACTCCTGGAGCTTGCCGAGCACGCTGTCGTAGAAGACCTCGAGCGACAGCGTGTCCTGCAGGCCGAGCAGCAGCCCGTACGAGCCCAGGTCGTCGAAGCTCGCGATAACGCGCGGCTCGCCCTTGAGCTTGCGGATCTTGATGGCGTAGCTCGCCTCGTAGTAGCTCTGGCGCAGGTCGATGAGCTGGCGGTGCGGCCGGCCGATGCCGACGGACACCGAGATCTCCGGCAGCATCTCCGCGATGACGGCCTGCAGCTCCCCTGCGAGCCCGATGATCTCGCGGGCGTCGATCTTGCCGGGTTGTACGAGGACGACGACGGAGTCGCTGCGCGACGCGCTGATGCACAGCACGTCGCGCCTGGCCATGAACTCGTCCACGGCCCAGTGCAGCCGCTCCTTGACGTCGAGCGCGGCGGCCTCGCTGCGCTCGTCCGCCGCGCCTTCCGGCGCGTCGTCGATGCCGACGAGCACGATGAGGTGCGGCGACTGCGGGTCGAGCCCGAAGAAGGCGAGCCGCCGGGCGATCTCCTCCTCGTACAGGTCGCTGGCGATGAGCTCGTCGAAGAAGTCGCCGGCGAGCCGCTTCTCGGTCTCGGCGACGGCCTTCTTCTTGACCAGCTCCAGCGCTGTGACGGTGACCACGTTGTGCAGAATGATGCGGTCGTACTCGCTGAAGTCGCCGCTGTCCTTGACCGCGGCGAGGAACGCGCCGATGCGGTGCGACGCGACCACCGGATAGACCTGCACGCCCGAGCCCACGCCGTCCATGCTGAGGGCGAAGTTCTGGCGGTCGGCGCGGCGGTCGCCGATGAGCCGCCACAGGTCGGCGACCAGCTCGGCGCCCAGGTGACGGCGGTACGCCGCCTCGCAGAGCACGACGCCGTGGAAGTCGAACAGGACGGCGGAGCAGCCGACCAGGGCCGAGAGCGTGGACAGGATGGCCTCGAGGCCCTTCTCCTCCAGCACGATCTTGGTGAGCTTCTCGTGGACGGCCAGGCTGCGCTGCAGGAGCGAGTACTGCTCGTTGACGATCTTGGACGCCACCGCCTCGGTGATGGCCAGGAACGGCACGTGGTACGGCACCTCGAACAGCGGGAAGCCGTACTCCTCGGCGACCTTGACCAGCGCGGGCGGCACCTTGTCGAAGCTGAAGCCGGTGCCGAAGCCGAGGCCGGAGATGTTGTGGTCGATGAGACGTTTGATCTGCGCCACCTGCTGCCCCTCGTCGCCGACGAAGCTGTAACCGGTGGTGAGCAGGAGCTCGCCGCCCTTGAGCCACTTGGTCGGGTCGGGGACCTCGGAGATGTGGACCCAGCGAACGGGGTTGCTGGTGGACTTGTGACCGGCCAGGAGTCGCAGGTTGAGCTCGGGGATCTCGAGGATGTCCTGGACGGTGATCATCGCCGGGATTCTACATCGTGTCCACGTACAACGCGAGGGTCCTGGGCGGTCGAGACCGGCCAAGCCTTGTACGTTCTGGAACAGGGCCGGGACGCCCCCTGATCCTTCCCGGCGGCAGCGGTCCTACGTCCGCTTCAGCACGCGGCCGGGAAGCTCCCCCGTATGCTCACCCTCCGCGAGCACGGGCACACCGTTGACCAGCACCCAGTCGATCCCCTCGGGCGAGGCGTGCGGGATGTTCTCGAAGGGGTACGCGTGCGGGTAGAGGTTCGTCGCCCGATCGCGCACCGTTTCGAGGTCAAAGACGACGAGGTCGGCCTTGAGGCCGGGGCGCAGGGCGCCCCGGTCGAAGAGGCGGAAGCGCTGCGCCGGGAAGGAGGTCATCTTGCGGATGGCCTCCTCGAGGCGCAGCACCGGCTCGTCGCGCACGTAGCGCTCGAGCACGCCCGGGTACTCCCCGTAGCTGCAGGGCCAGTAGAGCGACGGGTCGTCCAGTTCGTCCGGCGGCGGCATCACGAGGCCGTCGGACGAGATCATCGCGAGCGGGCTCTGCAGCAGCGCCCGGATGTTCTTCTCCTCGATGTAGTCGAAGAGCCCGACGATGTCGTCGTCGTTCTCGACGATGAGGTCGAGGAAGGTGTCGAACGCATCGGCGCCGCGCTCGGCGGCGATGTCGGCCACAGAGCGGCCGCGCTGCTCCGGGGTGCGGCCGGCGTGGAACACGACGACCCTGTCGAAGCGGCCGTGCCGGACAACGCCGGCGTATCCGGCGCCCGGCAGGGCGTCCTCGAGCACCTCGCGCCTGAGCGCCGTGCGGGCCTCGGGGTCCGTGAGCAGCGCCATGAGCGCGTCGTGGGTGAGGTCGAGCACCGGCTGCGGCAGCGCCCGCGAGAAGCGCGGCGCGAGGTCGGTGTGCACGTCGTTGTCCGTGGTCGCGTCGAGGCCGCCGCGCCGCGCCTCCTCGATCAAGGCGAGGTTGGCTGAGGCGTCGTCGGGCGCGCCCCACTTGGGCGCGTTGTGCGAGACCTCGACGGGACAGCCGGCGGCGCGCGCCAACGCCAGCGCCTCGGCGACGGCGGTGAGGATCGTCTCACGCTCGCCGCGCACGTGCGAGGTGTAGATGCCCTGGTGACGCGCCACCACCCGGCACAGCGCGAGCAGCTCGTCGGTGCTCGCGAAGCAGCCCGGCGGGTACACGAGGCCGCTGGACATGCCGTGCGCGCCGGCGCGCATGCTGGCGTCCAGGAGCCGCTCCATGCGCGCGAGCTCGCGCTCCGTCACGGCGCGCTCGGCGAAGCCGACGACCGCCAGTCGCAGGGCGCCGTGGCCGACGAGCGGCGCGATGTTGATCGCATGGCCGCCGCGGCGCACCGCCGTCAGGTACTGGCCGAAGGTGCGCCAGTCCCAGGCCACGTCGTCCAGGCCCCAGCCGTAGTGCGCCCAGTTCTGGACGGCGGCGTCGCGGCGCGCCTCGGTGAGCGGCGCCGCAGACATGCCGCAGTTGCCGGTGACGTGCGTGGTCACGCCCTGGCGCACCGCCGTCTCGGCGCGCGGGTACAGCAGGATGGAGAGATCGGAGTGCGTGTGCGGATCGATGAAGCCGGGGGCCACGTAGCGGCCGGCGGCGTCGACGACGCGCCGGCCGCGCAGCGACCCCGGCGCCCCGATCGCCGCGATCCGGTCGCCGCGGACGCCGACGTCGCCGAGGTACCAGGGGTTGCCGCAGCCGTCGACGACGCGGGCGCCGGCGACGACCAGGTCGTGGACCGTCATGCGTCGCCCATCTCGAAGGCCTGGTACTCGTTCTCGCACGGCGTGCCCGCGCAAGCGTAGAGGCGACGCTCGTCCAGGTCACAGATGATGCTGCCGACCGTCATGCCCCGTTCGGCCGGTGCCTCATCAGCATCGGGGTGGCCACAGATCGCCTCGGCGGGAGAAGGCTCGTGGGTGCGCAGGACCCGTGCCACGAGCTCTACCGGATCCTTCCCGGCGGAGACGCCCTCCCCAAGCAGGCGCTCGGCCGTGGAGAGCCTGACCTCGGACTCGCCGCCGGCGTAGCCCTCGAAGGGCCGCATGTCGGGCGAGACGTAGTGGTTGGTGTGGGCCATGAAGCCGGCGCTCGTGTGATCCATGAGGACGTGGGCGGTGGCCGACGTCTCCAGGTCCCAGAGCCGCCCGTCCGTGTCGGCGAAGAACTGGTTGGTGCCTCGGGCGCGGGCGGCCAGCAGGCCGCGGTCCCGCGCCTCCTCGAGCGTCCGCGCCTCCAGGGTCGCCCTCCGGACGAACGCGTTGGGGACGCCGACCCTGTTGTCGTTGGAGTGCACCGAGTTGCTCACATTGGCGATGCCGCGGCTGTTCATGCCGAGCATGAGCAGGTACGGCGCGCCGGCCAGCCCCATGATCCGCGTGCCGTCGGGGCCGGTGAGGTCGAAGAGGACGTTGTTGTCCGCGTCGATGACGTACCAGTCCATGTTGTGGCCCACGATGTGGCGGCCGCCGGCGACCACGGCGACCGCAGTGCAGTGATCGCCGGAACGCGGCGCGCCCGGAGAGAGCGCACGACCGCCGGCGACGGGCTCGTCGGAGGTGAACTCCTCGCCGCAGTTGAGCACGAGCAGGCGAGTGAAGGGCACGCGCGCGCCCTCGGCGAGTCCCTCGAGTTCCTCGACGTGGCGAGGCAGCCAGCGGCGCGCCGCGGCGGCGTAGGCCGGAGCCAGCTCCTCCGCCGCGGAGAAGGTGAGGCGCCCGCCCGTCATGGTGGCGAAGTTCGCGCGGAAGAAGTCGACCGACGCCTGCACCTGGTCGCGGGCGGCCTCGCCGACGGCGCGGCCGAGTTCGCGGTACGAGCCGCGCGCCTGGACGTGGATGAACGGGATGGCCATGACGGCAGTCTACAGGCCGAGCACGCGGCGCGGGTCGGGGTGGCCGCTGATGCCGAGGCCGGCGGCACACCGGTCGATCAGCGCGATGAGCTCGTCCAGGATGTCGGCCGGCAGGCCGAGAGGATCGCGGCCGGCGAGCTCGGCCGCTCTGTCGGAGGCGAGGTCCACGAGCCCGGTACGGCCCGAGGCGAGCCAGTCGCCGAGACCGCCGCGGTAGCTGAGCAGCGGGCTGACGAACTCGCTGCGGATGTACCGGCGGGTGTGCTTGGCGCCGAGGAACCCACGGCCGGAGAGCACGCCGTCGACCATCGCGTCCAGGTTCAGCGCGTCCACGTCCCAGGGCCGCGGCGTGAGGGCGTAGCGCGCGTTGTTGAGTACCTCGTCGTCGATGACAAGCACCTCCAGGCAGCTGGCGACGCCGGCCTGGATCTCGCCGACGCCGGAGAGCAGGCGCGGTCTGGGCGCCAGGCCGAGGAGCGCGTTGACCGAGCGCTCGTAGCCGAACTGCGCGTCGACGACCTTGCTGTCGCTGCAGGGACCGTAGCAGTCGCAGGCGAGGCCGCAACGGCGCGCCAGCAGGACGGCCGCGACCGACGCGACGCCTGTCTCCGGCGTGCCGCTGACCACCACGCCGCTGCGTGGGTCCACGGCACTGAGTCGCGGCCCGTAGTACACCGGCGTGCCGGGCGCAGCCACCTGCGCGAGCACCACCCCGGCGAGCACTTCGGCGTGCTGCTGCGTCAGCGCCGCGGAGAGCGCGCCGGGCGCCGTCGTGGCGGCGGCCGGGCAGGGCAGGATCTCGACCGCGACGCCGCCCCGGCGTACCTGCTCGACGAGGGCGTCGGAGACATCGCCGCCGAGAATCAGCGGGCTGACCGGCGAGAAGGCGAGGTCGATGGGGTACACCCCGCCCTCGCCGTCCGCGCCGGTCACCGCGCGGGCCATCTCCTGCAGGTACAACGCCTGGAACGGATGGGAGATGCCGGGCCCACCGATCGCCTTGTCGGTCTCGTACG
The DNA here is from genome assembly GCA_963705205.1 of uncultured Thermoleophilia bacterium. Taxonomy (GTDB): domain Bacteria; phylum Actinomycetota; class Thermoleophilia; order UBA2241; family UBA2241; genus CAIXSE01. The sequence continues at coordinate 133,416 of CAVPJG010000007.1, read as the reverse complement.
CGAGGATCAGGTACGAGTACAGCGGTTCGAGCAGGTCGGGCACGTCCTCCGGCTGCCAGAGCGATGTGACCTGCTGCTGGTGGACGAGGTGGTGCATGACGCGCGTGGCCAGCACCTGATCCCGCAACGTCGCGCGGCGGCCGGCGCCCGTGCGCGCGTCGCTCACGTCGCGGGCTCCCCCGAGGTTGTGCACGTAGGTCTCCCCCGGGTCCGGGTCCATGAGGAGCGCGCGCTCGGGGTCGCGCGCCGCGAGCGTGTACGCGCGCGGGCAGGCGGCGAGAGCATCCTCGACGGCTCGCCGCGGGATGGTGAGCCGGTCCTCGCCGAGAGGGACGCAGCCGGAGGCGAGCAGGAGATCTCTCGCGTTGGCCGACTCCACACGCACGCCTGCCCGTTCGAGCAGGCCGAGCGCCGCGAGGTGCATCGCCTCGATCGCTTCGTCGGGCCAGAGGGCGGCGAGCTCGGTCATGCGGCATCCTCTCGTGTAGGTGTGTCGATGCGGAGGGCGGTCATCCCGCACCCCCCGTTCTCCGCCGCCGGCGCAGCCACAGGGCGACGCCGGCGCCGGCAGCGGCGAGTGCCCCAGCCGCCAGCCACGGCAGGACCGCCGGCGCCGGCGGCTCCGGCTCCACCACGCGCAGCGGCCGCAGCGCCAGGTAGGTGGCGTGAAGCTGGTTCCAGAAGGGGGCGCCCGCATCCGTAGGGGCGGGCGCGTAGCCCGTCCAGCGGTCGGTGCGGAAGGCCTGCAGGTCCATCTCGTACCAGAGGACGATCGAGGGGTCGTCGCGATACAGGACCTTCTGCATGGCGTCGGTGATGTTCTTGCGGCGCGTCGTGTCGCCCGGGTCGGCGGGGTCGATGGCCTCCCTCTGGGCGGCGTAGAGGCTGTCGTACAACGGATCCGAGTAGCGCGACTCGCTCCCTTCGCCGATCCGCGCGGTGGTGAAGCCGTCGAGGAGGAAGCCCGGGTCGACGTCGCCGACCGGGTCGAGAGGAAGGCATCGAAATCCGCGTGGCGGTGCAGGTCGTCGCTGAAGCCAGCCTCTTCCCGGACCTCGATCGCGAGGTCGATCCCGACGTCACGGCACCAGCGCGCGATCATCCGCGCCGCCGCCTGGTCTTCCGGGTGCTCTGCGAAGGCCACGAGACGGAAGGAGAGCGGGCGGTCCGCCGCGTCCTCGCGCACGCCGTCCCCGTCGCGGTCGGCGTACCCGGCATCTTCCAGGATTCGCTTGGCGCGCAGGGGGTCGTACCTGTACAGCCCGGCATCGGGGACCTCCCAGCGCCAGCCGGGCTGCGCCGGTGAGAGCAGTGAGGTGCCGGGGACGGCGAGGCCGGCGGTCGCCGCCTGGACGAGCTTCTCCTTGTCGATGGCCCAGTGCACGGCGCGGCGGATCGAGGGGTCGAGCAGCCGAGGGTCTCCGCCGCTTCGGCGGTCGTCCCAGCAGTTGAAGACCAGTTCACGCAGACCGATGGCCGGGGCGGCGACAGCAGTCGTCCCCGGCGCGTCGTCGAGGGCTGCCGCGTAGGCGGGCGGGTAACCCGCGACGGCGTCGAGTGACCCGGCCTGGTACGCCGCGACCAGCGCGCCCGCATCGCGCTCGACGACGAACTCGAGCACGTCGAGTGACGGACGCCCGCCGAGCGCGTCGGGATACGCGTCGTTGGCCGCGAGCCGGACCCCGCCGCTCTGCACCTCCTCGATGCGGAACGGTCCGGAGCCGACGAACGGCGGGCTCCCGGAGACGTCGAGCGCGTCGGGATCGACGCTCTTCCACAGGTGCTCGGGGAGGATGGGCACGGCCAGGCCGAGCAGGTCCGCCCTCGGCCGGCGGGTGACGATCACCACCGTGCGGTCGTCCGGCGCCGTGACGCTCTTCACGCCGGCGAGGTGGTGAGCGTAGGCCGGCGCCCGCGTCTCGAGGATCAGACCGTAGGTGAACGCCACGTCGTGGGCGGTGAGCGGGACCCCGTCGTGCCAGGTCATGCCCTCGCGTACGCGGAAGGTCCAGGTGGTCCCGTCGCTCGAGACCACCCAGCTCTCCGCGATGTCCGGCACGGGCCGGTAGTCGGCGTCGTACCGGGTGAGGAAGTCGTACCCGAGCTGCAGGCACTCGCGGGAGATCGGGCTCGACGAGACGAACGGGTTCACGCCGTCGCACTCCACGGTGGTCCCGATCCGGTACGCGAGCGGCTCGGTCGACGTGGCAGCGGCCGCCGCGGGGAGCGGTGCGGAAGGTGCGGCCAAGCCGGCGAGCACCGCCACCGCGCAGGCAAGAGCGGCGAGAAGCCGGCGCGGCGCGGCCGTCTGCCCCTGCGCGGCGTGGCTGCGTCTCATCTGCCGGCTCCTCCGTCTGCTCATGCGCAGCCCGGCCGGGGCGGTGCGTGCCTCGCGGCCCACCGCCCCGGCCGGCGCTTCTCCGCTACGTGATCCTGATACAGGCGGCGTAGTGGTCGCCGCCGATGTGGACGTCCTCGGGATCGATCTCCTTGCAGGCGTCGATCGCCTCCGGGCAGCGCGGGTGGAAGCGGCAGCCCGAGGGGATGTCGACCGGGTTCGGGGTCTCCCCCTTGAGGATGACGTGCTCGCGCTTGGCCAGCGGGTCCGGCACGGGGATGACGCTGATCAGCGCCTTGGTGTACGGGTGCTTGGGGTTGGCGACGACGTCCTCGGTGTCGCCGATCTCGACGATGCGCCCCAGGTACATGACGGCGATGCGGTCGCTGATCACCCAGGCGAGCGAAAGGTCGTGGGTGATGAAGATGTAGGTGACGCCGAGCTTCTCCTTCTCCTCGACCATCAGCTTAAGGATGTCGTTGCGGATGGAGACGTCGAGGGAGGCGACCGGCTCGTCGGCGACGATCACGTCCGGGTCGAGAACGGTGGCGCCGGCGATACAGACGCGCTGCCGCTGCCCGCCCGAGAGCTCGTGCGGGTAGCGGTACAGGTACTCGGTCGCCGGCCGGAGTCCCGCCTCGCTGATGGCGGTGATGACGCGCTCCTCCTTCTCACGCTCGCTCGAGCAGATGTTGTTGACCTCGAGCGGCTCGGCGACGATGTCGAAGATCGTCTGCTTGGGATTGATGGAGTTGTAGGGGTCCTGGAAGATGATCTGCGCCTTCTTGCGGTAGTCGCGCAGCTGCTTGCTCGAGTACTCCTGCACCGGCTGGCCCTTGTAGAGGATCTCGCCGCCGGTGGCGTCTTCGAGTCTGAGGAGGGTGCGGCCGGTCGTCGTCTTGCCGCACCCCGACTCCCCGACCAGCGCCAGGATCTCGCCCTTCTTGATCTGGAAGCTGATGTGGTCGACCGCCTTGACGTACTTCTTCTCCGTGGCGACCATGCTCTTGAAGAAGCTCTGCTGGATCGGGAAGTAGACCTCGAGGTCCCTGATGTCGAACAGGACGTCGCCGGTCTCCGGGGCGAGCTTGAGGTCCGGGCGGTCGGTCTGCTCCGTGGCCATCGTCACACCCCTTCCTGGTCCGATGCTGCTTCGTCGCCCCGGACGAAGGCGTCACTGCGCTGGCTCTTCGCGTGGACGCAGCGCACGAAGTGCCCGCGCTCGACCTCGACGAGGCTCGGGTGCTCCGTCTCGCAGCTGGCGATCTTCTCGTCGCAGCGCGGGCAGAAGCCGCAGCCCGCGGGCGGGTTAATCAGGTCGGGCGGGTCGCCCTTGATCGAGCTGACCATCTCGCGCTTCTCGTGGATGTTGGGGAACGCCTTGATCAGCTGCCGCGTGTAGGGGTGCGTGGCGTTGTTGAAGATGTCCGCAGTGGTGCCGCTCTCCACGACCTCGCCGGCGTACATGATCACGCCCTTGTCGCAGGTCTCGGCCATCACCGAGAGGTCGTGGCTGATGAGGATGAAGGAGAGGTCGAGCTCCGTGCGCAGCCGGTGGATGAGCTCGAGGATCTGCGCCTGCACCATCACGTCGAGCGCGGTGGTGGGCTCGTCGCCGATGACCAGCTTGGGGTTGCAGGCCAGCGCCATGGCGATCATGGCGCGCTGGCGCATGCCGCCCGAGAGCTGGTGCGGGAAGTCCATGACCCGTTTGGGGTTGATGCCCACGAGGTCGAACAGCTCGCGGGCGCGCACCATGGCCTGCTTCTCGCTGAGACCCTCGTGCAGCTGGATGGGCTCGGCGATCTGCTTGCCGGTCTCCGTGACCGGGTTCAGCGCGTTCATCGCCCCCTGGAAGATGATGCTGATCTCCTTCCAGCGGATCTTGCTCATGCCGTACTCGGTGCGCTTGGCGAGGTTGCGCCCGTCGAAGAGCACGTCGCCGCTGACGATGCGGCCGTTCTCCGGCAGCAGCTTGAGCAGGCTCAGTGCGGCAGTCGTCTTGCCGCAGCCGGACTCGCCGGCGAGGCCGAGGCTCTCGCCGGGCTTGAGCACGAAGGAGACGTCCTGCACGGCCTTGACGTCGCCGACGCCGAGCTTGAAGTAGGTGGTGAGGTTGCGGACGTCGAGCAGGCCCTCGTGCTCGATACGCTCGACGGGTTGCTTCTCGCCTGCGGCCTTGCCCTTACCCTTGGCCTTGGGGGCGGTCGTAGCCATCACTCCTCCCCCTTCTCGTCGTCGGCGATGTGGCCGCCGACCCAGCCGCCGCCGCCCTCCGGGCGGATGGAGCCGCCGGCGGGCCGGTTGAAGTCGGGCATGGCGTCGTCGGTCTGCTGACCCGGGGTGAAGATGCCGGCGCCGCCCCCGACGCCGGCACCGCCGGCCACGGCCACCGAGGGCTCGCCACGGGCGGTGAAGCGGCTCTCCCCGGTGCTGTCCTCGCGCTTGCGCAGCTTGGGATCGAGCACTTCGTCGTAGGCGGTGCCGATGAACGTGAAGGCGAGCACCACGAGGATGATGGCGATGCCCGGCGGGAGCAGGTACCACCACGCGGGCAGCCCGGCAGCGCCGTTGACCCAGGCGTAGTGCAGCATGGTGCCCCAGCTGAAGTTGAGCGGGTCGCCGAGGCCGAGGAACGACAACGTCGTCTCGGAGAGGATGGCGATGGCGACGACCAGCACCAGGTTGGCGAAGATGAGCGGCATCACATTGGGCAGTACGTGCTTGGTCATGATGTGGCCGTTCTTGGAGCCGATCGCCTTGGCGCGCTCGATGAAGCTCAGCTCGCGCACGCGCAGCGTGTCTGAGCGGATGACGCGCGCCGTCCCCGGCCAGCTGGTGATGCCGATGATCAGGATGATCATCCAGTAGTTCTGGCCCCAGGCGGCGGCGAGCACCATCGCCAAGGGCAGCCAGGGGATCACGAGGAACGCGTCCGTCAATCGCATCCAGCCTTCGCCCTGCCACCCGCCGTAGAAGCCTGCGGCGATGCCGATGCCGGCGCCGAGCACGGTGGACATGAAGGCGGCGAGCAGACCGACCATGAGCGAGATACGCGAACTCCAGATGAACTGGGCGAGCACGCTCTGGCCCACCTGGTCGGTCCCGAACCAGTTGTAGTAGTACGTGGTCGGCGGATGGTACGGGCCGTAGAGCTCGCCCGTGTCGGGGTCCGCGATCTGCGCGTTGGGGTCGAGCAGCGCGTGGTCGGCGAGGAACGGCGCGAGCAGCGCCATGAAGATGAACACCACGAGGATGCCGAGGCCGACCATCCCCTGCCAGTTGGCCCGGTAGAGCGTCCACACCTGGTGGGTGTTCCAGGTGGTCAGCTCCGCGCGCTCGGGGTTGCCGGCGGCCCAGGCCCAGACGCAGGCCCCGCCGAGCACGACCACGACCGACTGGATGACCCAGTTGTACGAGATCTCGTTGGAGCTGCCGGAGAAGCCGCCGAGGCCGCCGCCGGCGAGCACGCCCCAGATCAGGAACACCGCGCCCTCGACCAGGAGCAGCACGTTCATGACCTTCGCCTTGCTCTTGCGCGCGAGGCCGATGATGCCGGCGACGAAGCAGATGACCGCGAGCAGCAGCATGACCCACGCCGGGTAGGCGCCGACGCTGGCCGAGAAGAAGCCCTTGATCACCGCGCCGAGGCCGCTGGTGATGGGGACGTCCTTGGGATACGTGAGCAGCTCAAGGACGATCCAGGTGGTGATCGTCCAGAAGATGACCCAGTTCCTGAAGCGACGGGGGATCATGCCTGCACCCTTGGGTCGAGGTAGTAGTACATGATGTCGGCGATGAGGTTGGCGACGATCACGGCGATACTGGCGATGAGGAACACGGCCTGCATCACGGGGTAGTCGCGCTTCTGCATCGAGTCGAAGGAGAGCAGCCCCAGCCCGGGCCAGTTGAACACGCTCTCCGCGAGGATCGCGCCGGACATCACGAACCCGAGGTTCATCATCACGATGGTGACCGTCGGCAGCATCGCGTTGGGCACCACGTGCCTCCACAGCACGGCGTTCTCACTGAGGCCCTTGGCCCGGGCCGTGAGGGTGAAGTCCTCCTTCATCACGCCTGTGATGGAGCTGCGCATGATGAGGTGGTACTCACCCACGTAGGCGATGGCGAACGTGAACGCCGGCAGGAACAGGTGCCTCGTCAGCGACTGGAAGGCGGCGAAGCCGCTGAGCTCCACGCCGGGCTCCTCCATGCGCCCCGTGGGGAACCAGCGGAGCTTGGTGGCGAACAGCATGATCATCAGGAGGCCGAACCAGAAGGTGGGCATGGCGTAGAGCACCATCCCTAAGTTCGTGGACACGACGTCGTAGGTGCCGTTGCGTCTCCACCCGGCGAAGACGCCCATGATCATGCCGACGACGGTAGCGAAGACGGTGCCCACCCCCACGAGCAGGACGGTGGGCCAGATGCGCTCGGCGACCACCTCGGTCACCGGGCGCTTCTCCGAGAACGACATGCCGAACTCGCCCTGCACGGTGTCGCGCCAGTAGTAGATGAACTGCTGCCACATAGGCTTGTCGAGGTTGAAGGTCTTGCGCTGCTTCTCGATGACCGACGGGTCGGTCTTGCCCTTGGGGAGAAGCAGCCGGGCCGGGTCGCCCGGGAGGATGCGGAAGAGCGCGAAGTTGAACGAGGCGACGAGGATGATGGTGAGGAGCGCGTTCATCAGCTTCCGTATGAAGTAGCGTCGTTTGTCCACTGCACTCTCGGGTCACGCGCGTCCGGCCCCGAACGCGGACGGACCCTTACCCCCTTCTCACATCCGTGGTTGCCGGACCCCCGGCGTTTGCGGCACCGACGCCGGCGAGGATGACCCCGGGGGGACCTCGAAGAGATTGGACGGCGTAGATCCGGCCTTCCGTCGGCAGCGCGGAAGATCCGCGGCTGCGGCGATGAGGACATGCCGACATGACGGGCGTCTCGCCGTGTGCTACCCCCCTGACGGCCCGGCGGTGCGTGGAACGCTGCGCCGGGCGCTTCGAGGTCAGGATAGTCGGCGCGGCGCGGCGCGGCAAGGCGGGCTACGCCCCGGGCAGCCGCGCCTCGCGCCCTGCGCGCCGCAGGACGCCGACGAGACGGTCGAGCGGCAGCGCGTAGGCGGTGTTGCCGTCGCGCCCCACGGTGGTGGTCGCCGCAGTGAGCGCGTTGCACACGCTCTCGGCCGTTGCGTCCACGGCCGCTTCGAAGAGCTCCGTCATCTGGTCGTTGGCTATCGACGCGAGAACGAGCGGCTCGGGGGACGTGCGTGGTACGCGATGCGCCGTGGTGAAGGCCAGCATGATCTCCCCGCTGCCGTCCGACGCGTACGACCCGGTGGCGGCGAGTCCGAGCGCGCAGCGCTTGGCCAGCCGGCCGCACTGCCGCGCGCTGAGCGGTGCGTCGGTCGCCAGCACGACGATGCACGAGCCCTCGCGGTTCTCGCGCGGCATGAGGTCGGCGATCTCACGCCCCACCGGCACGCCGTCCATGCTCAGCCGGTGGCGCAGGCCGAAGTTGGTGAGCGCCAGCACGCCGACTGTCCACGGGCGGCCGTGAGCGGTGACGAGGCGGGACGATGTACCGATCCCCGCCTTGAAGTCGTAGCACGACATGCCGGCGCCTGCCCCCACGCAGCCCTCGGCCACAGGACCGGCCGCCGCTGTGTCCAGCGCGGCGCGGACGTGCTCTTCGTGCACGTGCAGGCCGCGCAGGTCGTTGAGGAACCCGTCGTCGCACTCACCGACCACCGGCATGACGGCGTCCTCCACGCCGGCGAGCGGCTCGCGCTCCATGAGCCAGCGGATGGTCGCGTCGTAGACGGCGCCGGCGCTCTGCGAGTTGGTGAGCAGGACCGGCGTCTCGACGAGCCCCCACTCGCGGACGGCGCTGATGCCGATGATCTCGCCGACGCCGTTGGCGGCGTGGGCGCCGGCGACGACACGCTCGTGCCAGAGGTCGCCGGCGTGCGGGAAGACCGCGGTCACGCCCGTGCGGGCGGGCCCGCTGCCGTGCGGCAGCTCGGGCCCGCCCCACGAGACGGTGCAGTGACCGACGCGCACGCCGGACACGTCGGTGATCGCGTTGAGCGGTCCGGCCGGCAGTCTGCCCACGGCGACGCCGAGGTCGCGCAGGCGGCAGCGCTCCGGCGCGGTCATGCGGCTGCTATTCCAGGATGCCGGCGCGGTGAGCCTTGAGGTACGAGCCGCAGAAGTTGTCCTCGCCGCGAAGGGCTTCGATCGACTTGATGGTCGCCATCATCTGCTTGTTGCGGACGTCGACGATCAGGCCGTCGAGGCCGAGACCCGCGCACATGGCCACGAAGGTGCGGTTGAGCAGACCGCGGTTGGGCAGACCGAAGCTCACGTTGCTGAGGCCGCCGGTGGTGCGGGACGGCAGGCGGTCCTTGACCAGTCTGAGCGTCTCCATGGTGACGCCGGGCGCCGACGGGTCGGCGGAGACGGCCATGACCAGCGGGTCGATCCACAGATCCTCGGCCGGCAGGCCGGCGCCGGTGCACAGGTCGAAGATCTGCTTGGCGACGGCGAAGCGGTCCTCGGCGGTCGGCGGGATGCCCTCATCGCTGAGGCAGAGGCCGACGACGGGGCACTTATGCTTCTCGACGAGCGGCATGACGGCGTCGATGCGCGGCTGCTCGCCGGAGATCGAGTTGATGAACGGCACTTTGCCGCCCTTGTCGATGATCGCCTGGACGCCCGCGTCGAGCGCCTTGGGATTGGCGGAGTCGACCATGAGCTGCATGTCGGTGACGCCCATGACGATCTCGATGAGCCAGAGCAGGTCCTCGACCTCGTTTCCGCCGGCGACGCCGCCGTTGACGTCGAGAAGGCCGGCGCCGGCGTCGATCTGGTCCTGCGCCAGTGTCTTGATGAACTCCGCGTCACGCGCCTGGATCGCCTCGGCGACCTGCTTGCGCGTCCCGTTGATCGATTCACCCATCAACAGCATTGAACAACCTCCACGACGATTACCCGGGACGGACGTCTGCAGAGTATATAGTCGGCGTACTTGCGGCGCACCGGCGGTTGACTCGGCTGCGTCCGTCAATGCGCGGGGCCCGGGAACCTGGTTCGGCGCTGGATGCGTGAGCGCCCGCGGGAGCGGGGTCACGGGTTGGTCACACGCCCTCGGGCGGGGGACGATCCACTCCGGGCGCCGGCGGCGGCGGTCGCCGGACCGCCGCTCGCGGTCCAGCGGGCTGCCCATGCGGCGGCGTCGCTCGGCAACGCGGCGGTCGATCCTGACCTCCACGTCGTCACGCCCGTCGAAGAGCGCGCAGAAGCGCCGGTACAGCCGCTCCCTCATCGGGCCGGTGACGAACAGCACGTGCGTCGACTCAATGACATCCCCTGCCATACGGAGAGTCTACCCGTCGCGGCGACGTCGGCAACAGCACCTGCGCAGCCGGGGTTGGCCACGGCACGGCAGGGCGCCGCTCAGGCGTAGGTCACGTACACGGTCTTGGTGCGGGTGTAGAAGTCGAGGGCCGCGGGGCCCTGCTCCTTGAACGTGTTGGCGCTCGACTGCTTGAAGCCGCCGAAGGGTGCCTGCAGGGCCAGGCCCGTCGTCGGCTCGTTGACCTTGACCACGCCGGCCTCGATGCGATCGACGAACGCCATCGCCCGGCGCAGGTCGCTGGTCACGACACTCGCGGCGAGCCCGTAGCCGACAGCGTTGGCCTTGAAGATGGCGTCATCGAGGTCCCGGGCGCGCAAGATCCCGACCACCGGGCCGAAGATCTCCTCCTGGCCGAGCCGGCTGTGGACATCCACGCCGTCGAACACCGTCGGCCGCAGGAAGTGGCCGTCCTCGCCGGCCCGGCCGCCGCCGGCGAGGAGCTCAGCGCCCTCCTCGCGGCCGATGCGTACGTACTCGAGGTCGGTCGCCAGCTGGTCCTCGCTCACGGCCGGGCCCATCTGCACGCCTTCCTCGAGTCCATCGCCGACGTGGAGCGCGTTGGCGGCCTCCGCGAGCGCCGCCGCGAACCGGTCGGCGATGCCGTCCTCGACGATCACCCGGCTGGTGGCCGTGCAGCTCTGTCCGGTGAGCGCGAAGCCGCCCATGATGGCCAGCTTGACGGCGAGGCCGAGGTCGGCGTCGTCGAGCACGATCATCGGGTTCTTGCCGCCCATCTCGAGCTGGACGCGCGCGAAGTGACCCGTCGCGCGCCCGTAGATGCGCACGCCCGTGGCGTGCGACCCGGTGAAGGTGAGGCCGCTCACCACCGGGTCGCCGGCCAGGGCGCCGCCGACCACGGACCCTTGACCGGTGACGAGGTTGAGGACGCCGGCCGGCAGGCCGGCGTCGACGAGGCACTCGACCAGGCGGAGCGCCGTGAGCGGGGTGGCCGACGCCGGCTTGAAGACGACGGCGTTGCCGTAGACGAGTGCCGGCGCGATCTTCCACGCCGGGATGGCGATGGGGAAGTTCCAGGGCGTGATCGCGGCCACCACGCCGAGCGGCTCACGGCGGCTGAACAACATGGCGTTCGCCGTGTTGGGCGGCAGGACGTCGCCGCCGGGCCGCCAGCCCTCTCCGCCGAAGTAGCGCAGGATGTCGCGGGCGCGGACGACCTCGCCGGTCGCCTCGGCGAGTGTCTTGCCCTCCTCGCGCGTGAGCGTGCGCGCGACCTCGTCGAGGCGCTCGGTGAGCAGCTCGGCGGCCCTGAAGAGGATGGCGCCGCGCGCGGGAGCCGGCGTGGCCGCCCAGGCCGGGAAGGCCTCGGCCGCGGCGGCCGCCGCCTGCGCCGCGTCCTCGGCGGTCGCGCTGGGGAACACGGCGAGGACCTCGTCGGCTCGCGCCGGGTTCCTCGTCTCCAAGCTCGCGTGGTCACTGGCACCGATCCACTCGCCGCCGATCAGGTTCCTGCAACTCTCCATTGTCCACCCCGACGTCGCGATGCTTGAGCTCATCCGGCCGCAGCGACACCAACGATACTACGGACGGCGGCGCGGACCGCCGTCATGCTGAGGCGGGGACGGCGCAGGCGTTCCCCACCCCCTCGAGCTCAGGCCCGGTCCGGGAGCGGCACCAGCGTGTGGTCGGACACGCGCAGCGTCTCGCGGTAGCCGGCCGCGCGCGCTAGGGCGATGGCCTCGCCCCACAGACGGCCGACGTGCGCCGCCTCGTGCGCGTCCGAGTCGATCGTCAGCGGGATGCCGCGCACGCGTGCGGCACGCAGGATCTCGAGCGACGGGTACATGACGCCGGCCGGGTCGCTGACGCGGTCGGTGTTCAGCTCCAGCGCGCGTCCCGACGCGGCCAGCGCGTCCAGCGCCGCGTCGATCTCCGGCAGGACGGAGGGTCCCGGCCGGTGTCCCCAGAGGCCGATGTAATCCACGTGCGCGAGGATGTCGAACCGGCCGTGCTCGGACGCCCGCCGCACGATGCGGTAGTAGGCCTTGAGCAATGCATCGGGGTCGTCCCAGCGCGGATCCGCGCGCAGGGAAGGGTCGTCGAAGTCGAACCCGTCCACCACATGCACCCCGAGGACGACGAAGTCGAACGGCCAGGCGTCGAGCAGCGCGTCCAGCTCGGCCTCGCCGCCGTCCAGGTACTCCGCCTCGAGGCCGAGCAGCACCTTGATCCCCGGATGCCGCGCCGCCGCGGCGCGGACGTCCTCGCAGTACGCGTCCAGCCGGTCGAGCGGGACACACCACTCCTCGCCGGGTCTGGCCGCCGTCGAGACGTGGTCGGCGATGCCGATCTCGGGCAGCCCGAGCTCGACGGCGCGCAGCACACACTCCTCGACGCTGCCGGTGCCGTCAGACCACGTGGTGTGGACGTGGTAGTCGCCGGGCGCGGTCACTCTTCGACCGCGCGCCCGGAGCCGCGACGCTTCAGCCAGACCACGATCGCGGCGCCGACGAACGCGGCGACGCCGACGAGGACCCACGCCAGGACCGACGACCCGCCCTCGTCACTCGCCGCTGTCGCCGCTTTCGGCTTCAGCTCCAGGTAGCTCTGACGGTCGAGGAAGTTGTTCCACACGCTGCCACCGACGTACGGCTGCCAGCCCTCCCACCGCGAGGTGTCCACGGCCTGCAGCACCGACGGGTAGTCGATGACGATCATCGGCTGCTCGGCGTACATCACGCCCTGCGCCTGCTTGAGCAGTTCCATGCGCGCCGCCGTGTCCATCTCGCGGTACTGCTCCACGGTGAGCCTGTCGTACTCCGCGTTGGACCAGTTCATCTCGTTGTAGTTCTCGATCTGGTCGGTGGTGAAGCAGGCGGCGGAGTCGCCGGGGTCGATGTAGCCCATGAAGTCCCAGAGCGCGAGGTCGTAGTCGGGCGCGTAGGTGTCACCCTTGTAGTTCCAGATGTCGTCGCCGAGCGCGCCCTCGTCCACGACCGAGTAGTCGATCTCCAGGCCGATGTCCTGCAGCCAGCCGGCGATGAGCTTGCCCTGCACCTGGCTCTCGGGCGAGATGTCGCGCGCCCACAGGCGGAGCTTGATGGGCTCGCCCTTCTTGTCCTCACGGACGCCGTCGCCGTCAGCGTCCCTGTAGCCGGCTTCGTCCATGAGCCCCTTCGCCTTCTCGAGGTCGAAGCCGATGGTGTTCGCCGCGTCCGGCTGGTAGTAGGGGTTCGCCGTCTCGGGCCAGCCCTTCTTCGGGAAGATGCCGTACCCGGGGTCGGCGAGACCGTTCCAGGCGAGGCTCGCGCACTTCTCGCGGTCGATCGCCCACGCCATGGCCACGCGGAACGTGGGGTCGCGCAGCACCGGATTGCCAAGCGAGTCCGGGCTGTCGTAGCAGTTGATGTCGATGTACTCCCAGTTGTACAGCGGGTATGGGATCGCCTCGATCCCGGGCTCGCTCTGCAACTGCTTGAACTGCGTAGCTGGGATGACCTGGGCGCCGTCGATGGCCCCGCTCTTGAGGTCCTGCACCATCGTGTCCGAGTTGGTGTAGTACTGGAAGATGACCTCGTCGATCGTCGGCTGCTGGCCCCAGTACGTCGGATTGCGGACCATCTTGACGTACCCATCCTTCTTGAACTCCACCGTCTGGAACGGGCCCGACCCTACGATCGGCAGCGGGTTGCGGAAGGTGTTGCTCATCTCGTCGGCGCTGAGCTTGCCCCAGATGTGCTCCGGCAGGATGTAGATGTAGACCTGCGTGAGCAGCATGTTCGCCTTGGGCGCGCTGCAGTACACCTTGAGCGTGGTGTCGTCGACGGCGACCGCCTTCTCCACGTCCTTGAGGTAGACCGCAAGGCTGAGCTCTTCCTCGATGATGGTGTTGAAGGTCCAGGCGACGTCGCGCGCGGTGAGCGGCTCGCCGTCCTGCCACGTGACGCCCTCGCGGATCTTGAAGGTCCACTCCTTCTCGTCCTCCGAGAGCGTCCAGTCCTCGGCCAGACCGGTCTCCTTTGACGGCAGCCCGTCGGCGCCGACGGCGACCAGCGTGTCGTAGTTGAGCAGCCAGATCTCGTAGGAGTTGCTGTAGCCGATGAAGGGATTGAGGTTGAGGGGGCTCTCGGTCCAGCCGAGGCGCAGCGTGACCTTGTCGGCGGCCGGGGTGCGAGGGCGAGGTGCCGGCGCCGAGACGCGCCCACGCACGCGGCCCAGCAGTGGACCAAGAAGATGAGGGCGAGGAACGGCTCGCCGCCGCCCGCGCCGGCAGTCCGCTCGAGCCATGTGAGACCCCCCGGTCTGTCGTGTCGCGCCGCCGGGCGAGACCGGAGCGGCGCTCCTCAGATGGCCGGGACGCTATCGAGCGTACGACTCTCCGTCAAGGGGCGGCTGCGAGCGTGGTGACTGTCGCGCGGCAACGGGGACTCCCGTTGTCCCGTGTGCCTCACGTCACTATTGTGAGTTCACAGGCCACCCTGCACTCGCCGAAGGGGCCAGCCGATGCAGACCGTGCCGCGCCGGAGCGCGCCGTGACGAACGTCCCACAGACTCACTGGGCCAGGACGGTCGACGGCGCCTGCATCGCCTACCAGGACCTGGGCGAAGGCTCCGTCACTCTCCTCGTGGTACATGGCTGGGTCTCGCACCTCGAAGTGTACTGGGAGCAGCCACGCTACGTGCGCTTTCTCCGCCGGCTGTCACGCAACCTGCGCGTCCTCGTCTTCGACAAGCGCGGCATCGGCATGTCGGACCGCGCGGCCGGCACCCCCGACATCGGCGTCCTCGCAGATGACGTGCGCGCGGTCATGGACGCAGCCGGCACGGAGAGAGCCGCGCTTCTCGGCTGGGGCGGGCCCGGTCCCGAGCTCGCGGCCTTCTTTGCCGCCACACACCCCGAGCGCACGCTGTGCTGGGTGCACTGGGGGTCGCTCCACAACCGGCGGGAGCCCGACTACCCCTGGGGAGAGCCGGAGGACGAGTACGAGGCCGATCTCGCCGCCCTCCTCAGGGGATGGGGCAGCGAGGAGCAGGCACGGGCGTTCATCAGCGACGGCTACCTCGACGGCGGCGAAGCCACATGCAGGCCGTACAACGAGCCGGACTTCATCGCCTGGAACGCGAAGCTGGCCCGCTTCGCTGCGACCCCAGCGAGCTACGAGGCCTTCGACCGCATGTGGACCGAGACGGACATCCGGCCGCTTCTGGGCTCGATCTCGACGCCCACGGCCGTCCTCTACAGCTCACTTGACCGCCGGGAAGAGGAGCTGGCTCGATTCGAGGCGAGCCTGATCCCGGTAGCCCGGCTGATCGGTGTCGCGACACCCCATGCCGTGATCTGGGTGAACGAGCCGGAGGCGATCGTCTCGGCGATCGAACGGTTCGTCGAATCCGTCCGGCACGAAGAGGCCGGACTCGACCGCATGCTGGCGACGGTGCTGTTCACGGACGTCGTCGGCTCGACGCACAAGGCATGCCAAGTCGGTGACGCCTGCTGGACGGAGCTCCTGGAGAAGCACAACCAGACGGTGCGCGCGTTCCTTGCCAGATACCGCGGCAACGTAGTCAAGACGACAGGTGACGGCTTCCTTGCGACCTTCGACGGGCCGGCGCGAGCGGTCAAGTGCGCTGAGGGCATCTGCACCGCGGTGAGGCAGCTCGGCCTCGAGGTGCGTGCCGGCTGCCACACCGGCGAGATCGAGCTGCTGGACGCCGACGTCGGCGGCGTCGCCGTGCACATCGGCGCCCGCGTCGGAGCGCTGGCCGGACCATCGGAGGTCTCTGGTCACGTCGACATGAGGCCTCTTGTTGGGCGGCGGTATGCGTTCAAGGACCGCGGCGCCCACTTCAAAGGCATCCCGGAGGCGTGGCACCTCTGCGCGCCGGCCACGGAGTCCAACCGGTCGCCGGACCCATCCGGCGATCGCGAAGGGAGGGACGATGAGCGAGATGACACCCGCTGATCTGAAGACGCTGGAGCGCACCCCGCTGTTCCAGACGCTGCCGCGGCGGCACCGGAAGAGGATCGCGGAGCTCGCCAGAGTGCAGCGCTACGGCAACGGCGAGGTGATCGTGCGCGAGGGCGAGCCGGGTGATTCGTTCATCGTGATACTGAGCGGTGACGTCCTCATCGCGCCCGCCGTCGGGAACGAGCGTCTCCTCGTCTCGCACGAGTACTTCGGTGAGCTCTCCCTCATCGACGGTGCGCCTCGAGCGGCGACGGTCAACGCCGCCGGTCCGGTGACGGCGGCCTGCATCGACCGCACCGAGTTCCGCACGCTCCTCGGCGACGAGCCCGCCCTGGCCGTCGGCCTCCTGCCCGGCGTCGCTGTGATCGCGCGCGACCTGCTGCGAGTGGACGCGCAGCGCATTCCCGACCACGGGCGCGTCGGCAAGCGGCCAGAACCCGAAGAGGCGACGTCGACAGAAGCCGAGGGCAAGCCTCTTGAAGGTATCGACGCTCTCAGCTGGCTGATGATCCTGCGCCACGTCGAAGTCTTCGCGGCGCTCTCGGAACAGCACCTCCACAAGCTCGGCAAGTACGTCACCGTAGAGCGCTTCGCCGACGGCGATACTGTCGTGGCGGCGGGCGGGCGCGGCGACTCCATGCACGTCATCCTGAACGGCCGCGCTCGCGCGCGCACCCCGAGCGGGCACTCGCGCGAGCTCGGCACGGATGACTGCTTCGGCGAGCTCGCGCTCATCGACGGCGCCCCGCGAGCCGCGACCGTCTCGGCGATCGGCGAGCTCACCACAGCGAGGATCACGCGCGCCGACTTCCAGAAGCTGCTCAAGGCCGAGCCCGCGATGGCCATCGGCCTGCTCGACGGCATGGTGGAGATCCTGCGCGACCTGCAACGGGCGGCAGCGCCGGTCGCCTGAGGACCAGGACGTGGCTGACGCGAAATGAACGGCATCCCCCTCGGCTTCGGCCTCGTCTTCGAGGACCGCGGCGAGCATGAGCTGAAGGGTGTGCCGGAGAGGTGGCGGCCGTACCTCGCGTCGCCAGGGGCTGGCTAAGACCCGGGAGCTACCGATGACCGAGGCGCCACCGATCCACTACGCGAAGACCCCCGACGGCCTGTACATCGCCTACCAGGACATCGGCAGCGGGCCGGCTCTCGTTCTTGTGAACGGCATGTACTCGCACATCGAGGTCTACTGGGAGTGGTCCCAGTTCTCTCGCTTCGTCGAGCGTCTCGCGACGAGCCTCCGGGTGCTTCACTTCGACCGCCGAGGCACGGGCATGTCCGACCGCGTCACGGACGACCCCTCACTTGAACGGAGCCTGGACGATGTCAACGCGGTGCTCGCGGCAGCCGGCGTCGAGCGAGCCGCGATCTACGGTTGGGGAGAAGCGGCAACGCTGGCGGCGATGTTCGCTGCGACGTATCCGGAGAAGACGCTGGCCGTGCTGCTCGACGGCGAGCTGAGGGTCAAGTGGGCCCCGGACTACCCTTGGGGCACGAAGCCCGAAGAGGAGGAGGAGTTCGTAAGCCGACTCTACGAGATCTGGGGCCAGGACGAGCACTCCCTTGAGATCGGCCAGCTCACCTGCGGCGACCGTCCGGAGGATGGTCCCTGGCACGATGAGGATTTCGTGCGCGTACACGCCAGGTTGGCGCGCTTCGCCACCACCCCCGGTGGGTTTCTTGCCTTCACGCGCACGGAGTATGAGACCGATGCCCGAGAGGTCGCTCGCACGATCCACGTCCCGGCCGCCGTACTGGTGAGAGAGCGCTCCGGGCCTTCCTGGCTGGGCAGCGGCGCCGCTCTCGGGCGGCCGGCGAAGGATACGGCGACGAACGTCTCGCAGGCCGACTTGTCCTATCGCGGCGTGGCTGAGTACAATGCCGCGCTTATCCCGGGCGCCCGCCTCGTCACCGTGCCCGGAGCGGCCGTGATCCCCTTCTTCGACCAAGAGGAGGCCTACGCCGACGCGATGATCGCCTTCCTCCAGTCCGTCCAGCACGAGGAAGCCACCCTGGACCGCATGCTCGCGACCGTGCTCTTCACCGACATCGTCGGCTCGACGGACAAGGCCTGCGAGCTCGGTGACCGGCGATGGACCGAGTTGCTGGAACGACACCGCGAGGTGGTGCGCGCGATGCTCGCGCGCTATCGCGGCGCCGAGGTCGACACCGCCGGCGACGGCTTCCTCGCCACCTTCGACGGGCCGGCCCGGGCTGTGAAGTGCGCGCAAGGCATCTGCGAGGCGGTGAAGCCACTCGGCCTCGAGATCAGGGCCGGCTGCCACACCGGCGAGATCGAGCTGCTGGGCGCCGACGTCGGCGGCATCGCCGTGCACATCGGCGCCAGGGTGGGTGCCCTCGCCGGGCCATCCGAGGTCCTCGTCAGCTCTACCGTGAAGGACCTCGTCGCCGGTTCGGGCCTCGTCTTCGCGGACCGCGGCGAGCACGAACTGAAGGGTGTGCCGGAGAAGTGGCATCTGTACGCCGCCCTGCCCACCGCCCACTGACCGCAGGCCTCGCCGCAAGCCCCGAGAACGGCGAAGGCCGGCGGTGCATACGCACCGCCGGCCCACGAAGAAGCGGCGGGCGGGCCCTGAGGCCCGCCCGCCGCCGACGCGAAAGAGGCTCGCTCTTTCGGAGGTGTCTCGCTGGAGACGCCCTATCTCACATCATGCCCGGAGGCATTCCGCCGCCCGGCATACCGCCGCCCATGCCGCCACCCTCTTCGGGCTTGTCGGCGACGATGCACTCGGTGGTGAGGATGTTCTTGGCGATCGACGCGGCGTTCTGGAGCGCCGAACGGGTGACCATGGCGGGGTCGATGATGCCGGCCTTGACCAGGTCCTCGTACTTGTCGGTGTCGGCGTTGAGGCCTTCGCCGGCCTTGAGCGTCTTCACCTTGTTCACCACGACCGAACCCTCGAGGCCGGCGTTCTCGGCGATCTGGCGGAGAGGCTCCTCGAGCGCGCGGGCGATGATCTGCTTGCCGGCGCGGAAGTCGACGTCGTCGGACTTCTTGTCGACCTTGATCGCGGGGATGGCGTTGACGAGCACGACGCCGCCGCCCGGCACGATGCCCTCTTCAAGGGCGGCGCGCGTGGCGTTGAGAGCGTCCTCGACGCGGTGCTTGGTCTCCTTCATCTCGACCTCGGTGGCCGCGCCGACCTTGATGACGGCGACGCCGCCGGCCAGCTTGGCGAGACGCTCCTGGAGCTTCTCCCGGTCGAAATCGGAGTCGGTGTTCTCGATCTCCGCCTTGATCTGCTTGATGCGACCCTTGATGGCGTCGGTGTCGCCGGCGCCGTCGACGATGGTGGTGTTGTCCTTCGTCACGACGACCTTGCGGGCGCGGCCGAGCTGAGCGATCTGGGTGTTGTCGAGCTTGAGACCCATCTCCTCGGTGATGACCTCGCCGCCGGTGAGGATGGCGATGTCCTCGAGCATGCGCTTGCGGCGGTCGCCGAAGCCGGGGGCCTTGACGGCCACGCTGGTGAACGTGCCGCGGAGCTTGTTCACGACGAGCGTCGCGAGAGCCTCACCCTCGACGTCCTCGGACACGATGAGGATCTGCTTGCCGGCCTGGATGACCTTCTCCAGCACGGGGAGCAGATCCTGGACGGCGCCGATCTTCTGGTTGGCGATGAGGATGTAGGGGTCCTCGAGCACGGCTTCCATGCGATCGGGGTCGGTGACCATGTATGGGCTGAGGTAGCCCTTGTCGAACTGCATGCCCTCCGTGAACTCGAGGTCGAGGCCGAAGGTGTTGGACTCCTCGACGTTGACCACGCCGTCCTTGCCGACCTTCTCGATGGCGTCGGCGATGACGTCGCCGACGGCACGGTCGCGGGCGGAGATGGTGGCCACGCGGGCGATCTCCTCCTTGCCGGAGATCTCCTTGCTCTGCTTCTTGAAGGAGGCCACGGCCTCGTCGACGGCCTCCTCGATGCCATGCTTGATGGCCATCGGGTTGGCGCCGGCGGCCACCATGCGCAGGCCTTCGCGCACGATCGCCTGGGCGAGCAGGGTCGCGGTGGTGGTGCCGTCACCGGCGATGTCGTTGGTCTTGGTGGCGACTTCCTTGACGAGCTGGGCGCCCTGGTTCTCGAAGACGTCCTCGAGCTCGATCTCACGGGCGATGGTCACACCGTCGTTGGTGATGGTGGGCGCGCCGTACTTCTTGTCGAGCACCACATACCGACCCTTGGGGCCGAGGGTGATCTTGACGGCGTCGGCAAGCGCGTTGACGCCACGCTCGAGCGAGCGCCGGGCCTCGTCGTGATACTTCAGTTCTTTAGCCACGCTACTTCAGCCTCCTCTCTACTTGGTTACTACGGCCAGGATCTCGCTGGCGCGCAGGATCAGGAGCTCATCACCATCGGACGTCTTGTACTCGGTGCCCGAGTACTTGCCGTAGATGACCTTGTCGCCCTTCTTGACGTCGACGGGGACACGCTTCTTGCCGTCTTCGTCCCACTTGCCGTCGCCCACTGCGACGACCTCGCCCATCATCGGCTTCTCCTTCGCCGTGTCGGGCAGCACGATGCCGCTGGCCGTCTTCTCTTCTTCAGCGACGGCCTTGATGATCACGCGGTCTTCGAGCGGCTTGAGCTTCATGCAGCAACCCTCCTTGGTGTGTACACCGTGGTTTGTCTCGACTTGGTACTGGCACTCTCGGGGAGAGAGTGCTAATCCACGCAGCTCAGTATGGTATGACCGGTCCTCGGAGATGTCAAACCCTCGGCGCCGGAGAGGCCGGTCCTCTGGCGATGCCGTACGAAATGGTGGTTTTGCAGGGATTGTGATGTCCCCGATGAGGATGACGAGCCAGTCAGTCAGGACGCCCGAGTGCTGCCGGGCTTCACCCGCGTCGCACCTGGCCTCAGCCGGACCGCCCCGGTAGGATTGCGCTCGATGGACGGACGGGCCGCCAGATGAGGGTACTGCTGCAGCGGGTGAGCCGCGCCGCGGTCGCCGTGGACGGCGCGGAGGCCGGCGCAGTCGGCCGCGGCTTCCTCGCCCTCGTGGGCGTCACCCACGAGGACGACGTGGCCGCGGCCCGCAGACTCGCCGCCAAGACGGCGCGGCTGCGCGTCTTCGCCGACGACGCCGGCCTCATGAACCTGGCGCTCGGCGACGTCGGCGGCGCCGTGCTCGCCGTGTCGCAGTTCACGCTCTACGCGGACACGCGCCGCGGCAACCGGCCGAGCTTCACGGACGCTGCGCCGCCGGCTGAGGGCGAGGCCGTCTACGAAGCCTACGTCGAGGCGCTGCGCGCCGAAGGCGTGCCGGTCGAGACCGGCGTGTTCGGCGCGCACATGCAGGTCGAACTCGTCAACGACGGGCCGGTGACGATCCTCCTGGAGGCATGACCATGGCCGAATACCACGTGGGCAGACTCATCGACCACGTCCACCTGCGCGTGACTGACCTGGAGCGCAGCGGGCGCTTCTACGAGGCCGTCCTGCGCGCGCTCGACCGCGCCATCGTCGTCCAGCGCGGCAACGGTTGGGTGGCCGCCGACGAGTTGTTCCTCAGCGACGACGGCCCGGCGACACCCATGCACCTCGCGTTCCAGGCGGAGGACCACGAAGCGGTGCACCGCTTCCACGAGGCAGGGCTCGCCGCCGGCGGCACCGACAACGGCGCACCCGGCGAGCGCCCCTATCATCCAGGCTACTTCGCCGCCTACGTGCTCGACCCCGACGGCTACAACGTGGAGGCCGTGTGCCACGGATCCGTGACGCGCTCGGCTCCGTCGGTGGTGCTCACCCCGGTCATCAGACCCTGACGCAGGGCCACGGCGCGCCTCATGGGGCACGTCTCCCCCATCCTGGATGCAGAGACCAGAAGCGCCGGGGCGCCTCGCGGCGCCCCGGGCGCTCGCATTGCTGCGGCGGCGCCTGCCTAGGCGCCGTAGCCCTCCGCATGGCGCGCGTCAGCGAGCTTCTCGCCGCTCTGCGGCACGTTCCTGTAGGCCGCGTAGCCGGCGAAGATGCCGCAGATCCAGGCGAACAGCCACGGGCCCCACCAGTAGTACAGGTACGGGGTCCAGCGGTACTGGCCGCGGTTGTACGTGTAGATGAGGCCGATCATCGCGGCGACGCAGACGATGACGCCGCCGACGCTCGGCCACTTGAAGCTGAGCAGCCCGCCGATGACCATGACGATCCCGAGCCCGACCAGGACGTGCACGGCGGAGAGGAAGTCGGCGTAGATGCCGAAGAACTGGGGGATGCCGAAGACCGGGTCGATCGAGCGGGCATAGAACGCGCCGCCGATCGCGAACGCCCCGGCGATGATGCCGGCGATCGCTGTCAGGTTGGCGTACCGCTGACCCTTCATGCCTGCCACCCCTTCGACCGTGGCGCCGAACTCCGTGAGCTCGCCGGTCGGCGTGATCGTGGAACCCTCGAGCGCCTCGTCGGTGGTGCCCTTGTAGATGTTCTTGAAGATGAGGTAGGCGATCGGCCCGGTGAGGATGCCCGCGAGACCGCCGATCATCCAGTCCATACCGTTGACGAACAGGGCGATGATGGCGATGGCGATCGGGAACGCGACCCACACGCCGAGCGCCCAGGTCGGGAGCGGCACGCTGAACGACCGCGGGGTGTTCGGCTCCCTGACCCGCATGATCATGACCGTCAGGAAGATGAGCACGTAGGGGAACATGAGCAGGAACACGTCGATGGTGATGAGCGCGTCGAACTCGAAGTTGATGAGCACCGCGTTGACGAAGCCCATCATCAGGATCGCGACCCACGGCGTGCCCCAGCTCTTGTGCGTGATGCCGATGAACCTGGGCAGCAGGCGGTCGCGCGACATCTGGAACTGCGGTCGCGCCCCGGTGGCGAGGTAGCCGGCGTACAGGCCGATGTTGGAGAGGATCGCCGACATCAGCATCAGGTAGCCCATGAAGGCGCCGCCGACGACCTTGGCGAGCTCGACGAAGTCCTCGCCGCCGCCGCCCGTCCACATGTTGAGGTAGTTCTCCGGGCCGCCGAGGTTGGCGATACGGATGGAAGCCCAGACCGTGACGAAGTAGGTGGCGATGACCAGCGGCGTGCCGATCATCAGGGCACGCGGAATGACCCGCTGCGGGTTCTGGATCTCACCGGCGAGCGTGGACATCGACTCCCAGCCCGAGTACATCCACATCATGATCGCGAGCCCCAGGTTCAGGGAGGTGAGGAGGCTCTCGCCCTCGTTCATCATCGGGCTGAAGCCGCTGCCGGTGCCCTTGGTGATGCCGTAGACGGTGAAGATGAGCAGAGGCACCATGACGCCGACCTGGATGATCGTCAGCGTCCAGCCGGTGAGCTCGAGGCCCCTGATGTTGATGAACGTGAACACAGCCACGATGCCGACGCCGATCAAGGCCCGTGTCGTGGCGTCGAACCCCCACTGGTTCTGCATGTAGTCGAGCGCCAGAGCCACGTAGACGGCCGAGTCGACGTAGAGCGAGAGCGTCCACCACCAGCCGGCCTGGAAGCTCCAGTACTCGCCCATCCCGCGCCGGATCCACCGATACAGACCGCCCGCCTCGGGGACCATCGAGCCGAGCTCCGACGCGACGAACGCCATCGGGACGCTCCACACGAGCGGCAGGATGAGGATCATCAGGAGCGTGAGGCCCGGACCGGAGGACGAGACGACGTCCTCCATGCCGAACGAGCCGGAGCATGTAAGCGTGAAGACGAAGACGACCGCGGTGATCAGCCGCATCCGTACGCGCTTCAGCCCCTCGTTACGAAGCAGTTCCGTCATCCGGACCCCCCCAGAGTACGTTTGTACAAGTTCTAGGACAGTGCCTCGGGAGCGAGTTGCCAGAGGTCGACCGCCAGCTTGTCGTTCTCACCGTAGTCTATCGGGACGTCGATGACAACGGGTCCGGGGTGCCTGAGGGCGCGGGCGAGGAGGGGCTTGACGTCGCCCGCCTTCTCGGCGCGGAGCCCCTCCACGCCGAACGAGCGGGCGAGCGATACCAGGTCGGGGTTGTCGAAGCGGGTGCCGGCGATGCGGCCGTACTTGCGCCGCTGGTGCATCTCGATGAGGCCGTAGCCGCCGTCGGTCCACACGAGGATCACGAACGGCAGGCCGAGACGGCGGGCCGTCTCCAGTTCCTGGACGTTCATCAGGAAGCCGCCGTCGCCGCTGATGCAGACGACCTTGCCGCGGCCACGGCGCGCCAGGGCCGCGGCGATCGTCGCAGGGAGGCCGAAGCCCATGGCGGCGAACCCGTTGCTGATGAGCACGGTGTTGGGCTCGCGCGCCTCCCAGAAGCGCGCCACCCAGAGCTTGTGCGCGCCGACGTCGCTGACGAGCACGTCCTCCGGCGCGAGCAGCTCGCGCAGGTCGCGCAGCACGCGCTGCGGCTTGACCGGGAAGTCCTCGTCGGTGCCCGCGTCGAGCACGCGGCGGAGCGCGCGCCGGTACGGCCGGACCTCCATGCTCGCCACCTTCTTCCCCTCCAGAAGCTCCAGTGAGCTGGAAGATGATGCGCGAGAGGTCGCCGATGAGCTCCACCTCGGGGATGAAGTGGGCGTCGATCTCGGGCGGCACCGTGTCGATGCAGATGATGCGCTGCCCCCCGTCGGGGTTCCAGGCCGAGGGCGGCCACTCGATCATGTCGTACCCGACGCTGACCACGAGATCCGCCCGGCCGAGGAGGCCCTGCGGATAGTCCTGCCGGCGCAGCCCCGCGGTGAAGAGGAAGTGCGGGTCGGCGGCGTCGAGGACGCCCTTGCCCATGAAGGTCGTGACCGCGTGCAGGCCCGTCTGCTCGCAGAAAGCGCGCAGGGCCGCGGCCGCGTGCTGGCGCACGACGCCGTTGCCCACGAGCAGCACCGGCCGCTTCGCCCCCTGGATGACCTCGGCGGCGCGTAGCAGGCCCACGGGGTCGGCCTCGACCATCGGCTCCGGGCCGCGCGGCAGCGGCGAGCCGGTGACCGCCATCTCCATCACGTCCTCGGGCAGCTCGAGATGCGTGGCGCCTGGCTTCTCGGCGGCGGCGATGCTGAACGCCTTGCGTACCGCCTCGGGCACCATGCGCGGGTGGTGGATGCGGGTGTTCCACTTCGTCATGGGATGCAGCATCTCGACGGTGTCGATGAACTGGTGGGTGGTCTCCTTGTGC
This sequence comes from uncultured Thermoleophilia bacterium, assembly GCA_963705205.1. Classification (GTDB taxonomy): domain Bacteria; phylum Actinomycetota; class Thermoleophilia; order UBA2241; family UBA2241; genus CAIXSE01. Next base: position 108,599 of record CAVPJG010000007.1, on the reverse strand, counting down.
ATCCCCGCGAGACCGGTCTGGCCCGTGAGCGCCACCAGAGGCGCGTGGTCGAGCGTCGCGTCGCCCACGCCCGTGGCAAGGTTGCTGGCGCCGGGGCCGAGGGTCGCGAGACAGACGCCGGGGCGGCCGGTGAGGCGGCCGTAGGCGTCAGCCATGAACGCCGCCCCCTGCTCGTGGCGGGTGGGGACGAAGGTGATGAGCTGCGAGCGGTCGAGCGCCTCGCTGAGGTCCAGGGTCTCCTCGCCCGGGATGCCGAAGACGAACTCCACGCCCTCGTTCTCGAGGCAGTCGACGAAGAGGTTCGCCGCCGTGCGCGGCGCCTCGCTGAGGGGTGCCGGTGGGAACACGGATTCGGGCCGGTGCGTCATGCTGAGCCCGAGTCTAGCATTCCGGCATCGAGCCCCGAGGCGACCGGCCGGTCGAGTCCGAGCTGTTCGGACGGACAGCTCGTCGAGTGAGCGGGACCTGGCTAGCGACCTGATGGGCGGCGCGCGGAGCTCTTGCGCACCGGACGCGCCGCCTTGGCCTCGGCGTCGCTGGCGAACGCGTCCAGGCCGAGGTAGTCCGGCCAGCGAAGCGCCGGCAGGAACCCGGCCGCAAGGCCGATCATGCCGGCGTTGTCGGTGCACAGGCTGAAGGGCGGCAACGACAGCCGCAGGCCCTCGGCCTCGCAGGCCTCGGTCAAGGCCCGGCGCAGGCCCGAATTGGCGGCCACGCCGCCGGCGACGGCGACGGTGCGCAGTCCCTCGGCGGCGGCGCCGGCCAGCGTCTTGTCCACCAACTGGCGGACGATGGCGGCCTGGTACGAGGCCGCGATGTCGGCGCGGTGGGCGGCGACCTCGGCCGCCTCTCTGCCCCTGAGGTCGTAGAGCAGCGCCGTCTTGAGGCCGCTGAAGCTGAAGCCACGACCCCTGGGTACGGCGCGCGGGAAGCGGGCGAACCCCGGGTCGCCGTGCGCCGCCAGCTCGTCGAGCTCCTTGCCGCCGGGGTAGCCGAGCCCCAGCAGCCGGGCGCCCTTGTCGAAGGCCTCGCCGGCCGCGTCGTCCATGGTCTTGGCGGCGACGCGGTAGCTCACGCCCTCCTCGACGACGGCGAGCAGCGTGTGCCCGCCGCTGGCGACCAGGCAGACGAACGGCGCCTCGACCCCGAGGGCGTAGTTGGCGGCGATGTGTCCCTGCAGGTGGTTCACGGGGATCAGCGGCAGCCCGCGCCGGTAGGCCAGCGACTTGCCGGTGGCCAACCCGACGAGCAGGGCGCCGATGAGCCCCGGGCCCTGCGTCACGGCCACGGCGCCGAGGTCGTCCCAGCCGGCGCCGGCCTGACTCATCGCCTCGGCGACGACCTCGTTGACCAGTTCCGTATGGCGGCGCGAGGCCACCTCCGGCACCACGCCGCCGAACCGCGCGTGCAGCTCGTTCTGGGACGAGACGATAGACGAGAGGACCTCACGGCCGCGCACGACCGCCGCGCTGGTGTCGTCGCACGACGTCTCGACGGCGAGGGTGAGGCCGGCGGGCGAAGCCTGTCCGGTGTCCGCGCTGAGCGGTGCTCCTGCGGCGCCCCGCTCGATGGCGGGACTGCGTCGGCTATTGAGCGGTGCTCCTGCGGCGCCCCGCTCGATGGCGGGACTGCGTCGGCTATTGAGCGGTGCTCCTGCGGCGCCCCGCTCGATGGCGGGACTGCGTCGGCTATTCACGCCGAGTCCCCCTCCCAGTCCTTCCACATGATGACCGCGTCCTCGCGGTCGTCGCTGTAGTACCCGGGGCGGACGCCCGTGGAGACGAACCCGAAGCTGCGGTACAGCTCGATGGCGGGAGCGTTGGAGACGCGGACTTCCAGCGTGTGCCCGCGGTGCCCTTTGCGCTCGGTGATGGCGAAGTATGCCTCCAGCAGGAGCGAGGCGACGTGCCCGCGTCGCGCCTCCTCGGCGACGCAGAGGTTCATGAGGTGCCACACGTCGACGAACATGTCGGCGATGAGGTAGGCGATGATGCGGCCGCCGGCTTCGCAGACGAGGCAGATGCCGCTCTCGCGCGCGAGCTGCCCGCTGAAGATGGCGACCGACCACGGCAGCGTGAACGTGCGCGCCTCCAGGGCCGCCACCGCCTCGAGGTCGGGGAACTGCATCGGGCGCACGATGCGCTCGTGGCGTGGCGTATCGGGGACGACCCTGAGGTTCACGACGTCGCTCCGGCGCCCGGCGCCGCGCCCGGACGCGGCGTGGCGTCGGGGGCGCGACCGTAGACGGGCAGCACCGCGTCGGGGCCGCGCACGACGCCGGGCGCGCCGCAGGCGACCGCCCGGCCCACCATCGCGGCCGTCGGCGCGACGATGCCCGCGGCCGGCCGCGCCGACGCGGGCAGCAGTTCGCCGTACAAGGCGGCGCCGTCGCCGCCCACGAGCGCGTCGCCGCGAGCGGCGAGCCATTCGGCCAGGCCGTCTGCCGGGACGACGCTGACGTCCTCGAGCTGCCGCAGGCCGCCGGCGGCGGCCTCGAAGACGGCCGCGAACACCTCGCGGCGGCGGCCGTCGACCAGCGGAACCAGCCGCCGTCCGGGCGCCGCCTCGAGCGCGTCCGCCAGAGCGAGCGCCAGCGCCGCGAGCGTGGGCACCCCGGCCAAGCCGGCGTGCCCGTCCGCCTGCGCCAGCGCCCGCGCGGTCGCGATGCCGATGCGGAGCCCGGTGAACGCTCCCGGGCCAAGACCGACGGCGACGGTCTCGACGTCGTCCCAACCGGCGCCGGCCTCGCGAAGGACCTCGTCCACGAACGGCAGCAGCAGCTGTGAATGCGCGGGACCGTCGAGGGCCAGGCGCTCGGCGACGACGGAGCCGTCGGCGGCGCACAGCGCCGCCGAGCATGCCGTCGTCGCCGTCTCCAGCGCGAGGATCACGACGCGGACCCCGCGTGCACTCTGACGCCGGCGGCGGTCATCGCGGCCGCGACACCCGCCTCGAGCGCCGGCTCCCCCGACAGCTGCGCCGTGCGGCTGCCGGGCGTCCGGTGCTCCAGCTCGATGCGGAGGCTCGCCGGCGGCAGCGCGTCGCTGCCGGCCGCAGGCCACTCGACGAAGGTGATCGCGTCCGGCCCCAGGTAGTCGTCCCAAGCGAACAGCTCCGCGTCGGCGCCGCGGCTGAGGCGGTACAGATCGAGGTGGTGCAGGAGCTCCCCGTCGCGCCCATGGTAGCTCTGCGCGAGCGTGAACGAGGGACTGGTGATCGCGCCACGCACGCCGCGGGCGCGCAGTACCTCGCGGACGAGCGTCGTCTTGCCGGTGCCGAGGTCGCCCTCCACCGTGATCAGCGCCGGCGGGCGCAACCGGGAGGCCAGCGCACGTGCGAGCTTCCGCGTCTGGGCAGCCGAGGCGAGGGTGAGCGCGATCATCTAGAAGAGGCCGAGCTGCTGCTCCGGTTCGGCGGGCGGGCGGGCGTCGGGACGCGCCGGCTCGGGTGGCGCCGGCTCGGAGACGACCGGCGGAGAATCGCCCGTGGCCGCCGGCTCCGCCGCTGCAGGCGGCGGGTCCGCGCTGGCCGGCGAGTGCGTGAGGGCCGGCTCCGCGGAGACGGGCGGCGGGTCCGTGAGGGGCGCGCCGGAGGTGCCGGCCGCCGCCCCGACGTCGTCAAGCGAGAGTGAGTCCGCGCGCGGTCCGTCGCCGTCGCCACGCCCTCGCACGAGGTGCCCGGGCGGCGTCCAGGCCGGCCGCTCCGCGGCCGGCGGCTGTGCGGCCTCCTCGCCGGGCTGCGGCGCCGCGTGCGCCAGCAGCTGCGGGAGCCGGGAGAAGTCCTCCTTGAGCGTCGTCAGCATCGCCGGGGTGTAGAGCGCCGCGGCAGGATGGAAGATCGGATACAGGTAGAGAGGGTGCCCGGCGATCTCGGTCGCGCGTGGACGCCCGTGCACCTTGGTGATGCCGGCCTGGTCCCCGCTGAGGAGCTTGGTCGCGAAGTTGCCCAGCGTGCAGATAACCTTGGGCTTGATGATCTCGATCTGCCGCCACAGATACGGGCGGCAGGCGTCGATCTCCTCCGGGCGCGGGTCGCGGTTGTTGGGCGGGCGGCTCTTGAGGACGTTGGCGATGAAGACCTGCTCGCGGCTCATGCCGATGGACGCGAGCAGCTGTTCGAGGAGCTTGCCGGCCTGGCCTACGAACGGCCGGCCCTGCTGGTCCTCGTGATAGCCGGGCGCCTCTCCGACGAACATGAGGTCGGCGCCGGGATCACCCTCCCCGAAGACGGCCCTCGTGCGCGTCTCGGCGAGCACGCAGCTGGAGCAGCGCTCGACCTCCTCGCGAAGGGAGTCCAGAGCGGCGATGACGTCGTCAGTGGCAGGTGGCACAGGAGGAGCTGGCGCAGGAGGAGCAGCTCTTGGTCGCTCCCTTGCCGCCGAGGTTGGACGACGATGAGTGGACGGCGAACGTGGACAGCAGCCGGCAGACGTCGCCTGAGTGACAGGACGGACACTCGGGCTTCACGCCGTTGCGGACCAGCTCCTCGAAGGCGGTTCCGCACTGGTTGCAGCAGAATTCGTAGATCGGCATGGCGGTAGTGTACCACCGGAGGCCGCCGGGCAGACGCCGGACGGCGCGGCGCGCACGCGCAGCGGCGCCACCGTCCTCGCCGTCACAACGACCGTCCTGATTGACACGCGCACGCGCGAGACCCTACGCTTTCAGGTGGCCCGGCGCCGAGCCTCGGCAGGCCACCGGGACACCGCCTGTGCATCACAGGCCTACGGCAGGCACGGTACCACCCCCACCGGGCGGACTGCAGCCGGAGAGGTCGGAGGCTTGACCCTCGACGCGTATCGTTTCTGCGTGATCGGTCCCGGACGCCTGGGATCGGCCGTCCTCGCGGGCCTGCAGGAGGCCGAGCTCACCGTCAGCGCAGTCGGCGTGCACGCCGACGACGACACCAGCCTCTTCGGCGGCATCCCCCGTGTGCGCGTGCGCGACGCCGCGCTCGAGGCCGACGCCTTCTGGCTCGCGGTGCCGGACGACGAGATCTACGCGGTGGCCGGCCGGCTGGCAGAGGCGCTCCCGGCCATCCGCCGCCCCGGTGCGCCCCAGCCGATCGCCCTGCACTCCAGCGGCCTCGGCTCGGTGCACCTGCTCAAGCCCCTGTACGAGCAGGGTGTGCGCGTGCTCTGCCTGCACCCTCTGCAGACGTTCACCGGCGAGCCGAACGCGGGGCTGTTGCAGGACGTCCCCTGCGCCGTCACCGTGCTCGACGATCGCGACCTGCGACTCGGGGAGAAGCTCGCCGGCCGACTCCGCATGCGCCCGTTCCGTCTGGCAGACGAACAGAAGACGCTGTATCACCTGGCCGCCGTGGTGGGCTGCAACCTGCTCGTAGCCCTCGAGAGCGAGGCCAAGCGCCTCATGGACGAGGCCACCGGCGAGACGCGCGGCCTTGACCACCTCTCCGTGCTCCTCGAGACGACCATGCGCAACCTGCTGCGGAGCGGGGAGCCTGCGTTCGCGCTGACGGGTCCGGTCGCGCGCGGTGACATCGGCACCGTGCGCGCTCACCTCCGCCTGCTCGACCGCGAGAGCCCGCGGCTCGCACGCACCTACCGTGCGTTGAGCCTCGAGGCGCTCACCCTTGCCGCGCCGCGGCTCGACGACGAGCAGGTGGCGACACTGCGGCAGTTGCTGAGGGACGAAGACGCCGGCGGCGAGACCGGCGGCGCCGACGGCGCGCAGCCCGCCGCCGGGCACTGGGCGGGAGGCCAGCCGTGATAGTCGCCCAGACCATCGCCGAGGCGCAGGAGGCGCTGCGCGACCTCCCGCGCCCTCTCGGCTTCGTGCCCACCATGGGCGCCCTGCACGCCGGTCACCTGAGCCTGGTGGAGGCGGCGAGAGCGCGCTGCGCTCAGGTCGCCGCCTCCGTCTTCGTGAATCCCGCGCAGTTCGGGCGTAGCGAGGACTACCACACGTACCCGCGCGACGAGGCCCGCGACCTGCGCCTCCTGGAGGAGGCGGGCGTCGCGATCGTGTTCGCCCCGACGGCCGACGAGATGTACCCGGAGGGCTTCGCCACCAGCGTGCACGTCGGCGGCGCCCTCACCGAGAGCTTCGAGGGCGCCTCGCGGCCCGACCACTTCGACGGCGTGGCCGTCATCGTCACCAAGCTGCTCGGCGTGGTGCAGCCGGATGTGCTGTTCCTCGGCGAGAAGGACGCGCAGCAGCTGGCCGTCGTCCGCCGCTGCGTGCGCGACCTCGACCTGCCGGTCGAGGTCGCCGGCGTGCCGACGGTGCGCGAGCCCGACGGTCTGGCGATGAGCTCGCGCAACGTCCGTCTCACGCCGGAACAGCGCGCGGTGGCGCCCGACCTCTACCGCGCGCTCCTCGCCGGCGCCGCCGCCGCGGACGCCCCGGGCGCCGCCGCCAAGGACGTGGTGGTCGCGGCGACGGCCGCCCTGCTGCTGCCGGCCGGGCCGCTGGACCCCGACGCGGTGGACGACGCGCCGGCGCGCCCGCGGTTCGAGCTCGACTACCTCGCCGTCGTGGACGAGGACACGTTCGTCCCCGAGGGCACGCTCGGACCGCGATCCAGGCTCGTCGCCGCGGCCCGCCTCGGCTCCACCCGCCTCATCGACAACGTCTCCGTCGCGGTCCCCGTCGGCGGCGACCTCACCACCCCATCGTCATACCCCATCAGCGCGTACCCCGCCAAGGACGCGACCGCATGAAAGGAAGGACCACCATGGCGACCGTCTTCGTCAACGGCCGACAGCAGGACCACGTGCGCGAGGGCCTCGTGCGCGTGATCACCGGCTCCGTCGAGTTCTCGAGCCGCGGCAACGCCGACATCGTCCGCATCACCGACGAGGTGCGCGAGCACATCGCCGCGAGCGGCGTGCGCGACGGCACCGTCACCGTGTTCGCTCCCGGCGCGACCGGCGCGATCACGACCATCGAGTACGAGCCCGGCGTCATCGAGGACGTGCAGGACGTGCTCGAGACGCTCACGCCGAGCGACCGCGTGTGGCAGCACAACATCAACAACGGCGACGGCAACGGGCACTCGCACATCCGCGCGGCCCTGGTGGGCCCGTCGGTGACGATCCCCATCGTCGACGGACGCCTCACCCTGGGCACCTGGCAGGAGATCGTCTTCTGCGACTTCGACGCGCGCCCGCGCGAGCGCAGCATCGTGGTGCAGGTGATGGGCGTATGACCTGCGACCCGGGCAGGGAGCGCCCGCTCGTCCAGGTCGCGCTCGACTTCGTCGACCTCCCGCGCGCCCTCGAGGTCGCGCGGGAGGCCGTCGCCGGCGGCGCCGACTGGGTCGAGGCAGGCACGCCGTTGATAAAGGCCGAGGGCCTGAACGCCGTCCGGGCCCTGAAGGCCGAGTTCCCGGACCGGACCATCGTCGCCGACATGAAGACGATGGACGCCGGCCGCACCGAGGTGGAGTACGCGGCCAAGGCCGGCGCCGGCGTTGTCGGCGTGCTCGGCGCCGCGTCCGACAGCACCATCAAGGAGTGCGCCGAGGCGGCGCGCAACTACGGCTGCAAGCTCATCGTCGACATGATCGAGGTCGCCGACCCGGTGGCGCGCGCGAAGCGCGCCCAGGAGCTCGGCGCCGACTACATCGGCATCCACACGGCGATCGACCAGCAGATGCGCGGCGAGGCGCCGTTCGACACGCTGAAGGCCGTGGCCGAGGCCGTCGACATCCCCGTGTCGGCGGCCGGCGGCATCAACAGCGAGACGGCCGCCGCGGCCGTGGAGGCCGGCGCCGGCATCGTCGTCGTCGGCGGCGCCATCACCAAGTCGGCCGACGCGGCGGCGGCCACCGCCGAGATCCGCCGCGCCGTTGACGAGCGCGTCTGCATCGAGACCACGCTGTACAAGCGCGCCGGCGCGGCCGACATCCGCACGGTGCTCGAGCAGGTCTCGACGGCCAACGTCAGCGACGCCTGGCACCGGCAGCCGAGCCTGCCGGGCATCGACCCCTGCTGCCGGGCGCGCACATGTGCGGCCCGGCGGTCACCGTGCGCACCTACGCCGGCGACTGGGCCAAGCCCGTGGAGGCGATCGACGTCTGTGAGCCCGGCGACGTGCTGGTCGTGGACGCCTGCGACGCCGCCCCCGCGATGTGGGGCGAGCTGGCCACGCACAGCGCCATGGTCAAGGGCCTCGCCGGTCTCGTGGTGTGGGGCGCGATCCGCGACACGCCGGAGATCGCGCGCCTCGGCTTCCCCGCCTTCAGCAGCAAGGTCTGCGCCAACGCCGGCGAGCCCAAGGGCTTCGGCGAGATCAACGTGCCGATCGTCATCGCCGGGCAGACGGTGCGCCCCGGCGACTGGATCGTCGGCGACGACGACGGCGTCATGGTGCTCCCCAAGGAGCAGGCCGTGGAGCTCGCCAACCGCGCGATGGACGTGCTCGAGAAGGAGAACCGCCTGCGCGGCGAGATCGACGCGGGCAAGACGCTCGCCGAGGTGGCCTACCTGCAGAAGTGGGAGAAGGCGCGGTAGGCAACGGTCCCGCGGCGCCACCCTCGTGAACAGCACCGCGAAACGGTAGTCGCGTCTCTTTTGGCTGGAAGACGCCGAGCCTGACGACTGGCGTCCCCTGGGCCAGTCGCCTGGCGGCTTCGTCAACCCTTGGACCGCGCGACGGCGCCGGCAGACGCTCCTCGGCTGCCGTCTCTGCCGTACACAGTCCAGCAGACACTTGTTGGCGGCCTGCCCTCAATTCCCGCTCGATCGTGCCGACGCTTCAACTGTCACAGGCCTCGGCCGGAGCCTAGTCCCAGGATTCGATCCCAGAGTGAGTCGCACCGTTGCGACCGCGGCTTTGCCGTGCGCCGGCCAGCCCCCTCTCGCCTTGGGATCCAGAGGAGGCACCAGTGTCCAGGTTGAAGACATCCCCCGCGGTCGTCACCGGGATCCTCATCATCAGTCTGCTCGTCCCCATGTCCGCAGCGGCCGCGTCGGATACCGCGGCGCCGAAGCATCTGTCCGGGATCGAACAGCGCGCAGAGAAGCTCCACAAGAAGATCGACAGGTTGACTCAGATGTCCGGGAAGGTGAAGCGCTCGGCTCGCCTCCGCGGCAAGGTCCTCAGGACCAACGCCCTCGTCAGACGCATGAACCTCAGCCTCACTCGACTCGGCGAGTCCGTGCTGGCGGCCACAGAGGCGGACGACGCCTTCGTGGCCGAGGTGCTCGCCTGCAACGCCGCCGCCGGCCACCTCGACAAGGACGCGATCCGCCTCTCCCAACGCACGCTCAAGAAGGCACGCAGCCGCGCGGTCAGCGCCCTCTCGCAGGCACGCACGGACCTCATCGCGCTCTCGGCCAAGCTTCGCCGGCCACGGAAGCCGTCGACGCCGACCCCCACGGCAACACCGACGCCGACCCCGACGGTCACACCGCCGCCGGCCCCGACGCCGACCACACCGGCCCCGACGACGAGCAACCCCCTTTCAGCCATCAACAACGCGACCAGCGGCCAGACGGTGATCTGCCCGGCGGGCACGTTCACGGGTGACGTCCGGGTGCCCAGCGGTGTGACCGTCATCGGACAGGGCATGGACCGGACCCGCATCGTCGGCTCCCTCACCTGGGGATCCAACACTACCGTCCGCGACCTCGCCGTGGGCGGGAAGGGGCATTCGCACGAGCCCGCGAGCTACTCGACCTCCAACACCAGGTTCGAGCGCGTCCGCTTCTTCGGCGGCGGCGACGGCGGCGGGGTCATCGGCTGGAACAACCGTGCCGTGACCGGGATCACCTTCCAGAGCTGCGAGTTCGCCCGCAACTTCGGCACCTGGGCCTCAAACGGCGGCGCCGGCCTGCTCTGGTTCGCCGTGGACACCGGTCAGGGTACCGTCATCCGCGACGTGAACATCCTCGACTGCCACTTCGGCGTCTCCAACGGCGTCGCCACCGGCTCGCCCACCTACGGCATCGTCTTCTGGCAGAGCGACGAGGCGGGCGACGGCTACTGGGGCGACGTGCTGATCGAGGGCAACACGTTCGAGGTGACCGCCGAGTTCACGCTCGACTTCGACGGCCTCATGACGCGCGAGTACCACAACGACGTGGTGATCCGGGACAACCTGATCAAAGGCTGCGGCCTGCCGCACGATGGCGGCAACGCCGCCTGGCCGTACTCCATCTGCGTCGAGCCGTCGCGTCAGGGCACGGTCATCGAGAACAACGTGATCGGCAAGGGCCGTGTCAGCGGCGTCAAGCTGACCAAAGGCACGACCCACACCGTGGTGCGCAACAACACCTTCGACTACCGGACCGACAACGGCGTCACGCTCTACTACGCGGACTTCTTCCGCACCATCTCCATCTTCGAAGAGTGCACCTCCAACACGGTGACCGGCAACACCGTCCTGCTCCCCTCCTCCCCGACCGCCAGCGCGCGAGTCATCGCGAACGAGGGCGGCAGCACCAACACCGTCAGCGGCAACTCCGTCCTCCGATAACGGCCGTGTTCCTGTGGGCCGGGACGCCGTTGAGGCCCGCGTCGTGCGGGCCCCCTGACGCTGCGCCCCGCAACGGCGGCAGGCGCCGCGACCGCGAAGAGCGCACCGCGGCAACGGTCAGGAGGCGGCGGGGCGGCTGAAGGCGAGCACCGCCCCGCTCGCGGGCGCGCCGGCGGCGTGCGCCGCGGCCGCGAGGTCGCGGCGCAGAGGCCGGCGCGCGAAGCGCACGAGGTGACCGGGGCACCGGCAGTCGCCGGCGCCGAAGCGGCGTGACCGGCGCTCCGCGCCGGGCAGCGCCGCCAGGGCCTCGGCGAGAGCGCACTCCCCCGCCGCCCCGTCGACCAGCCAGGCGCGCCCGGCGGGGAAGGCCGTGAAGAGGTAGTCGGCGTGCCAGCGCAGCGGCTTCTCCCGGGCGAGGTGGCGCGCGATGCGCGCCTCCCGCGCCCTCGCCGCGCTGCCCACGTAGGCGTACCAGCCGCGCTCCAGTGTCACGGCCCCGAGCGAGCCGACCTGCAGCGTCGAGCGACGCGGCACACGTGTGAGGACGATGTAGAGGCGCGGGGCGGCCCGGCCCGTCACCGGCCCGGTGCTTCCCAGTCGGCCGGCTTGGCGGAGCGCGGCGGGACGGTCTCTCCCAGCCGGCGCCGCGACCCGGGAGACATGCCACCGCGGCGCGGCTGGCAGCCGGGGCAGTAGTGCGTGCCGCGGCCGCCGACGACGACGCGCTCGACCGTCGCCCCGCACACTCGGCACGGCTCGCCGGTGCGCTGGTACACGTTCAGGATCTCCTGGAAGCTGCCGCGCCGCCCCGCGGGGTCGATGAAGCTCTCGATGCTGGAGCCCTCGTGGTCGATGCCCGCCTGGAGGGTCTCGAGGAGGGCCGCGTGCAAGCGCCGCGCCTCGCGCGGCCCGACGCTCCCGGCCGCGCGCAGCGGATGCAGACGGGCGCGGAACAGCGCCTCGTCGGCGTAGATGTTGCCGACGCCGGCGATCCGCCGCTGGTCGAGCAGGAAGGCCTTGAGCGGCGCACTCCTGTCCCGCAGCGCGCCGCGCAGGTACGCGACCGTGAACTCCGGCCCGAACGGCTCGGGACCCATACCGCGCGAGGCGAAGAACTCATCCTCGGCCGCCGGCTCAAGAGCCCACAGGCGGCCGAACCTCCGCACGTCTTGGAAGAAGAGCGTTGTGGCCGGCACGAGGCGCCACTCGAAGCGAGCCGGCCGCTCTCCGGGCTCCGGGCGAAACACCAGCTGTCCGGTCATGCGCAGGTGAATGACGGCGACGGACGGACCGGCCAGGCCGGCCGCGGCCGGGCCACCCGCGGGCTCCTCCAGCGGTGCCAGATCGACCAGCAGGTACTTGCCGCGCCGGCGCAGCCCCGATACCCGGCGCCCCGCGAGGTACGCATTCAGCTCCTGCTCCGTCTGTACGCTCACGGTCCAGTCGTTGACGACGACCTCCCGGAGCAGCAGACCGGGCAGACAGGTCATGAGCCGTCGCCGGACGGTCTCGACCTCGGGGAGCTCAGGCATCGTGTGTCTCGCCGCGCCGCCACCACTGCTGCAGGAACGCGCGCGCACCGTCCGCGTCGGTGACCTCTCCGGCCTCGATCTCCTCCTCGAGAGCGTCCAGGGCCTGGCCGACCGCCGGCCCCGGCTCGATGCCGAGCAGCTCCATGACGTCGCCGCCGCTCAGCAGTTGCGGCGCCGGCGCCTTGCTCACCGCCGTCCACGCGGTGCGCGCGAGCCGGTAGTGCCGCGCCATCGAGGTGAGCGACGTCTTCTCTCCCCGCGTCGCCAGCCGGTCGCAGAGCGAGACGACCACGGACTCGAACACCCAAGGGCTCACGTCACGCCGGTACCGGGCCAGAGCGCGGCGCGTCAGCGGCTGCTCGCGCGTGAGGAACCCGAGCCGCAGGTGCTGCCGCACGAGCGTGCCGACGTACTCCACGAACCGGTTGCTGAAGCCGAGACGTCCACCGATGTCGACGCACATCCGGCGGCCGGTCTCGTCGTGGTGCCAGAAGATGACCCGGTCCTGATCGTCGACCACGCGCACGACGGGCTTGCCGATGTCGTGCAGAAGGACGGCCCACGCGACGGGGACGAGCGGCTCGGCGCCGGGCATGCCGGCCTCCGCCGGCGTCGCCAGGAACCGCCGGCCGCCCAGCTGCGCGACCACGCCGACGACGTAGGTGAGGGCCTCGAGCGTGTGCTCGAAGACGTCCAGGTGGTGGTACGGGTTCTGCTCCACGCCGCGCAGGCGGTCCACCTCGGGAAGGATCACGGCGAGCGCGCCCCACACGGCGAGGTCACGGAGCGCGACCGGCGCGGCGCGCGTACCGAGGAGCGCGCCGAGCTCGTCGCGGACACGCTCGCCGCTCACGTGCGCGAGACCGGGTGCGGCGCGGAGAGCCGCCTCGGTGGCCGCCGCGTCCGGCACCAGCTCGAACGCGCGCGCGAGCCGCGCCAGCCGCAGTACCCGCAGCGGATCGTCGTCGAGCGAGGCCGGCGAGCACAGCCGCAGGCGGCCCGCGGCGAGGTCGGAGAGGCCGCTGAGGGGATCGACGATGCTGTCGCCGTCGAGCGGGCGCGCGAGCGCGTCAACGGTGACGTCTCGCGCCCGAAGATCCGCCTCCAGACGGAGGGCGCGCGTCGCCGGATCCGGCGGGTCGCCGGGCGGCCCGCCGCGCACCGCGGCGACGTCGATGTGCAGGTCGCCGACGACCACCCGCCAGCCGCCGAAGACGTCCGACGTTGAGTACACGGCGCCGCCGAAGCGGTCGGCCAGAGCGCGCGCCAGCGCCTCTTGCCGTCCGTCCACGACGATGTCCACGTCGCGCACACGTCTCCCGAGGAGCTCGTCGCGCAGGCAGCCGCCCACCAGCCAGCCGGCTTCGCCGGGGCCCAGCGCCGCGCGTGCGGCCCGGGTGACCTCGTCGGGCGTCGGCGGCGTGACGGCGTACCGGACGTTCACGATGCCTCAGGCCGCGGGGTCCTCGCCGCGGTAGCGGCGCACCACCCGCGGCGCCACGTCGCAGGCGACTTCGTAGTTGATGGTGCCGAGCAGGCGCGCCACCTCCTCGCAGAGGATGCGCGGCGTCTCGGGGGCGTCCAGGCGGGGCTCATGGGGCTCCGTCCACGCGATGGCGGAGCCGGCAACACCGTCCCCGGCGGCGCCGAACAGTACGATCTCGTCGCCGGCCCGGCCCCAGTCGCCGGGGAGCTTGACCGTCAGCTGGTCCATGCTGATCCTGCCGACGATCGGGCAGCGCCTGCCCGCGACCAGGACCTCTCCGCGGTTGCCGAGCGCGCGACGCACGCCGTCGGCGTAGCCGACCGGGACGATACCGATGCGCGTGGGCTCCTCGGCGCGCCACGTACGCGCCGTACCCGACCGAATCCCCGGGCAGAGCTTCGCGGACGCCGGCGAGGTACGAGACGAACTTCATCGCCGGGCGCAGCTCGTCCTTGAACGGGTCGTCGTTGGCCGGCGCCAGCCCGTACAGGGCGATGCCGGTGCGCACCATGTCGAAGTGGGCGCGCACGTCCCGCAGGGTCGCCGCGCTGTTCGCGGTGTGGCACAGCAGACCGGGGTACCGTTGCTTGAGCTCTCCGGCCAGACTGGTGAAGCGCCCGAGCTGCTGCTCGAAGAAGCTCGCGTCCTCCTCGTCCGCCGTGGCGAAGTGGCTCATCAGACCGGAGAGGACACCTCCCGCGTGCGCCTGCTCGCAGAACTGGACCACCTCCGGAGCGGGCACGCCGAGCCGCCCCATCCCCGTGTCGAACTTGACGTGGACGCGGACGCCGAGGCGGGCCGCCTCGGCGATGAACGGCTCGGACCACCCGACGACCTCGGCCGCCGAGGCCGCGGCCCGCTCCAGACCGGTGCCCGTGAGCGGGCCGAAGATGAGGATCGGCGCGGTGAAGCCGGCCGCCCGCAGCTCCTCGGCCTCGGGCGCGGTCGCCACGCCGAGCCAGGTGGAGCCGGCCTGGAGCGCGGCGCGCGCGGCAGGCACGGCGCCGTGGCCGTACCCGTTCGCCTTGACGACGGCGCAGTGCTCGGTGCCGCCCGGAAGGTCGCGCCTCAGGCGGCGGACGTTGTGGCGGATCGCCTCGAGGTCGACCTCGGCGACGGCGCGGTGTCGTCCGGCCAGCACTCAGAGCCCCAGGATCTTCATGATGTCGTGCCGGGTGACGATGCCGACGACAGCCTCGCCTTCGACCACCGGTACCCGGTCGAACTTGTGCTTCGACATCAGCGTGGCGGCGGCGCGGGCCGGGTCGTCCGGAGACACGGTCTTCACCTCGTCGGTCATGAGCTGCCCCACGGTGGCCGCGGACGCTTTCTCGAGCTGCTCCTTGAACTTCTTCTGGCTGCCCAGGTAGATGATGCTGTCGAAGAGTTCGAAGTAGTGCGGCATCTGGATGTCGGCGTCCAGCGCCATGAGGTCGCCCTCGGTGACGATGCCGACCAGCCTGTCGTCGTCGACCACGGGCACACCGCCGATGCGCTGGTCGCGGAAGAGGGCGGCGAGGTCCTTGACCGTCATGCTCGAGGGCACCGAGACGACCGGCGTGGTCATGATGTCGCGGACGAGCGCTTCGCCCTCGGGCGCGGGGTCAGTGGTGCTCATGGCTCTCCTCCTGTGGACCGGCCTTGAGCCGCTCCACGGCCGCGGGCAGGGAGTGGAACAGGTCGCTCGCCACCATGGCCTCGGTGCCGACGGCCTCCTCGGCCGCCAGATCGGCGGCGAAGCCGTGGAGGTACGCGCCGAGACAGGCGGCGTCCGTGGCCGGCAGGCCCTTCGCGAGCTGGGCGACGATGACACCGCTGAGCACGTCGCCCGTTCCCGGCGTAGCGAGGCCGGGGTTGCCGGTCGGGACGACGTAGGCCCGTCCCGAGGGGTCGGCGATGATAGTCGCCTCGCCCTTGAGGACGACGGTCACGTCGCCGCGCTTGGCGGCGGAGCGGGCGCACTCGAGGCGCTGGGCCGCGACCTCGGCCGCCGGGCGGCCGATCAGGCGGCCCAGCTCGCCCTCGTGCGGCGTGATGACCGTGGGCCGCGCGCGCTCCGCGAGGAGTTCGAGCTTGTCGCCAAGGGCATACAGGCCGTCGGCGTCGAGCAGCAGCGGCCGGTCCACGCCGAGCAGCTCACGCACCAGCAAACGCGCCTCGTCGGCACGGCCGAGTCCCGGACCGACGGCGACGGCCCCGAGCTGGTCCGCCTGCGCGAAGAGCGCCGAGCGGGCGGCCATGCCGAACTGACCGTCGACGCCGGGGACGGTCACAGTGATGACCTCGGCGAACGGCTTCTGCGCGCCGGCGCCGTCGGGCAGCGCGGCGTGGACCAGGCCGGCGCCGCCCCTGAGGGCCGCGAACGCGGCCATGTGGGCGGCGCCCTCCATGCCCTTCGACCCGCCGACGACGAGGACCGTGCCGACCGAGCGTTTGTGGTCGAGCGAGCCCTTGGGGAGCACCAGCTCGCCCATCGCCTCGTCGGTGAGCAGCCACACGCCCGGGTCCTGGTCGCAGAGCGCCGGGATGCCGATCGGCGCGATCACGACCTCGCCCGAGTGCGCGCCCCCGGGCGTGACGAAGTGGCCGACCTTGGCGGCGTGCAGCGTCACGGTGAGGTCGGCCTCGACGGCCGGCCCGTGCACCGCGCCGGTGCTCGCGCCGACGCCGCTCATGATGTCGACGCTCACCACGGCGCCAGGCGCCTCGTTCATGAGCTCGATGGCGGCGGCGGCCGGCCCTTTGGCCGCGCCGGTGAAGCCGGTGCCGAAGACCGCGTCCACCACGACGTCGGCCATCTCCGTGAGCACCATCGCGTCCTCGGCGAGCGCCCCGTCGCCATCCGTCGCGGGGCGCACGTCCACCCCGAGCCGGGTGAGGATGTCCAGGTTCAGCTTCGCGTCGCCCCCGTACTCGGCCGGCGCCGCGAGCAGGAACACGGTGACCTCGCAGCCCGCATCGAACAGCTCGCGCGCGACCACGAACCCGTCCCCACCGTTGTTGCCCTTGCCGGCGAAGACCACGGCCTCCTCGGGCGCGTACCGCTCGAGGATCTCGGTCGCCACGGCGAGCCCGGCGCGCTCCATCAGGTGCCCGCCGGGGATGCCGATGCCGTCGATCGCCAGCCCGTCGACCTTCTGCATGCCGTCGGCGGTGTACAGCCCCATCAGCAGGGACTCATCCATCCGCGTCCTCCTTGAGTGCGGCGGCCACGGCGTACGCCATACCGCCGGTGTGGCTCAGCGAGACCTCGACCCTCGTCACGCCCAGGCGCCGCGCGATGTCGGCGACGCCGCCGTGCAGCGCGATGAGGGGCTTTCCACCCGAAAGTACCTCGATGTCGCGCCACACGAACCCGATGATACCGATTCCGAGCGCCTTGCCGACCGCCTCCTTGGCGGCGAAGCGGGCGGCGTAGCGCGACCAGGGATCGGCGAAGCCGTCGCAGTACGCGCGCTCCTGCTCGCTGAAGAGCCGCTCGTAGGCGCGCGGCAGCCGCTCGAGCAGCCTGCGGACGCGCGCGGCCTCCGTCACGTCGATGCCGAGGCCGAAGAGCAGGCCACCGGGCGGCATCTGCGGTAAGCCAATCACCCCGCCCGCCTCATCTGCGCGTCCAAGGGTCCGCCCCTATTCGACCGTGACGGTCTTGGCCAGATTGCGCGGCTGATCGACGTTCAGCCCTTTGTGGCCGGCGATGTGGTAGGCCAGAAGCTGCAGCGGGATCACCGTGAGGATCGGCGCGAGATGGTGGTCGGTCTTCGGCACCCAGAGCACGTCCTTGGACAGCTCGCCGATCACGCTGTTCCCGTCGGTCGCGACGGCGATGACGTCGGCGCCCCGCGCGCGCACCTCCTCGATGTTGCTCACGAGCTTGCCGAACACGGGCCCGTCGTCGGCGACGACCACGACGGGCGACTCGGTGTCGAGAAGAGCGATCGGGCCGTGCTTCATCTCCCCGGCGGCGTACGCCTCCGTCGGGATGTAGCTGATCTCCTTGAGCTTGAGCGCACCCTCGAGGCAGACGGCAAAGCCCATCCCGCGGCCCAGATAGAGGAAGAAGCGCTCATCGTGGTAACGCTCGGCGATCTGCCTGATCGCGCTGGGGCGGGCGAGCAGCTGCTCCGCCAGCTCGGGCACCGTGCGCAGCTCGTGGCCGAGCCGCTTGAGCTCGCCCTCGCCCATCGAGCCGCGCGCCCAGGCGAGACGCAGGGCGAGGAGGAGCAGGGCGGCGACCTGGGCGGTGTGCGTCTTGGTCGCCGCCACCCCGATCTCCAGGCCCGCGCGCGTGAAGAGCACGAAATCGGCGTCACGGGTCGCCTGGCTCCCCATGATGTTGGTGAGCGCGAGCACCGGCGAGCCGGCCTCTCGCGCGAGCCGCATGGCGGCGAGCGTGTCGGCCGTCTCGCCCGACTGCGTGATGCCGATGACCAGCGTGTCCGGGTCGAACACCGGCTGCCGGTAGCGGAACTCGCTGGCGACGTCGATCTGGACGGGCACCCGCGCCAGCTGCTCGATCGCGTAGCTCACGATCAGGCCGGCGTGGAACGAGGTGCCGCAGGCGACGATGAAGACACGCCGCAGGCGGCGCAGGAACTCGTCGCCCAGCCCGGCGACCTCCGAGAGGTCGACGGTGCCGTCCTCGCGGAGCCGGCCGGCGAGGGTGTCGCGCAGGGCGGCCGGCTGCTCGTGGATCTCCTTGAGCATGAACGTCTCGTAGCCGGCCTTCTCGGCCGCGTCGTCGTCGCCGGGGAACTCGATCTCCTCGCGGGTGATGACGTTGCCGGCGACGTCGGAGTACTCCGCGCCGCCGGCGCGGAGCGTGACGACGTCGCCATCCTCGAGCACCACGACCCGGCGCGTGTGGCACAGGAACGCCGGGATCGCCGAGGCGAAGAACATCTCGTCCTCGCCGATGCCGACGACCAGCGGGCACTCGTGCCGCGTGCCGACCACCACGTCCGGCTCGTCGACGGACACGGCGCAGAACGCGTAGTGCCCCTCCAGCTGCGCGAGCGCGGCGCGGACGGCGGGCGTGAGGCCCTGGTCCGCATTCTCCTCGATCAGGTGCGCCACGACCTCGGCGTCCGTCTCGCTGCTGAAGGTGTGCCCGCGCTCGGTGAGGCGCGCGCGCAGCTCCTTGTAGTTCTCGATGATGCCGTTGAGGACGATGGAGACCCGCCCGCCGCAGTCGCTGTGGGGGTGGGCGTTCTCCTCGCTGGGCCTGCCGTGCGTCGCCCAGCGCGTGTGCCCGAGCCCGACGCTGGCCTCGGAGCCGTCGTCACCGGCGGCTGCGAAGAGCGCGTCCAGATTGCCGACGGCGCGCACCACGTCGATGCCGCCGGGCTCCATGAGCGCGATGCCGGCTGAGTCGTAGCCGCGGTACTCCAGGCGCCTGAGGCCGTCGAGGATGATGGGCTTGCCGGGACGACGGCCGACGTAGCCTACGATGCCGCACATGCGTGCTCCCTTCGCTGGATCAGGGCGCAGATGGGCAGGCTGCGGACGGCACCCTCGAGCCGTTTTGTTCCGCCGTCACCAGCGGGTTTTGGCGACTCGATAACGACCGTGCCGGGCCGGGAGGCATCCGCCGAGTCTTTCGATGAACCTCCACCTCGTCACCCGCGCGGGCCGCTCCCTGCGGGAGCTCGCCGCGCGGGCCAGGCGCTCAGGTTGCTGACGGGTGTCCGCACCACCGGTCTGCGTATGTCGCGCGTATTCTACCCCTCTGAGCCTCTCCACGTTCCGGACTCGCCGACCCGCCCGGGCCGGCCTACGCCCGCTTCACGACCGCCGTGACGTCGAACTCCACCAGGAACTCAGGGCGGGCGAGGATCGCCGGCTGCACGTAGGTGCTGGCCGGCGGCTCCGCGACGAGGCGCGGCGCGTACTTCTGGTAGTACTTGAGCTCGGCGGCGCGCATCTGCTGGTAGTACTCGAGGTCCTTGAGCAGGATGACGGTCTTCACGATGTTCTCCATCGAGCTGCCCATCTCCTCGAGCACCGCGCGCACCTTGTCGAGGCAGGCGAAGACCTGGGCCTCCACCCCGACCGTGAGGCACGAACCGTCCACGGTGCTCTGCGGCGTCATTCCGGAGAGAAAGGCGATGTTGCCCACCGCGATGCCCGCAGCGTACTTGGGCGTGCCGGGGTGCACGTTGGGATACGTCTGCTCGACCCCACCGATCTTGAACGGGTAGTACTTCACTTCATCGCTCACTGCGATCCCTTTCGTCAGGCCAGATGCTGCTCGACGACCGCCACGATGCGGCCGCAGGTCGCGTCGACCTCGTCCTGGGTCGGCGCCTCGGCCATGACGCGGACGAGCGGTTCCGTGCCGGACGGCCGCACGAGCACGCGGCCGCTGCCCTCGAGGCGGCGAGTCTCCTGCTCCACCGCCGCCCACACCGCGGCGGCTCCCTCGAGCTCGGCCAGGTCGCGCACGCGCACGTTGACGAGCCTCTGCGGCAGGCGCTCCATCACCCTCGCAGCCTCGGCCAGCGGCACGTCCATCTGCCGCAGCGCCTGGAGGAGCAGGAGGGACGTGGCGAGGCCGTCGCCGGTGGTGCTGACGTCGCGGTTGATGATGTGGCCGGACTGCTCCCCGCCGAGCAGGTAGTCGCCCTGGAGCATCTCCGCCACGACGTAGCGGTCGCCCACGGCGGTCACGTGCACCTGAATGCCCTCACGCTTCATGGCGAGGTGGAAGCCCAGGTTGGTCATGACCGTGGTCACCACGGTGTCGCTGCGGAGCCTGCCCTGGGCCTTCAGGTGCTTCGCGAGGATGGCGATGATGAAGTCGCCGTCCACGAGCTCGCCGGTGGCGTCGACGGCGAGCACGCGGTCGCCGTCGCCGTCGAACGCGAGGCCGAGGTCGAAGCCGTCGTCGGCCACCACCTTCTGCAGCGCGCCGATGTGCGTGCTGCCGCAGCCGGCGTTGATGTTGGTGCCGTCCGGCCGGTCGAAGAGCACGGTGACCGCGGCGCCGGATTCCTCCAGCGCCAGCGGCGCGGCCAGGTGCATCGCTCCGTGTGCGCAGTCGAGCGCGATCTTCATGCCGCTGAGATCAAGCGGGATCCGCTTGACGACGTCCCAGACGTAGCCCTCCACGGCGCCCTCGAGCTGCTCGGCGCTGCCGAAGTCGGCGCCCGCCAGCGACTGCAGGTCGTGGTGCTCGATGTGCGCCTCGATCTCAGCCTCCTCCTCGTCGCTCAACTTGACGCCGGCGCTCGAGAAGAACTTGATGCCGTTGTCGGCGAAGGGGTTGTGTGAGGCGCTGATGACGATGCCGGCGTCGGCGCCGCGCTGGTGGACCAGCGCGGCGAGCCCCGGCGTCGGGATCACGCCGGCGATCTCCACGCGACCGCCTCCGCTCGTGAGGCCGGCCGTGAGCGCCGCCTCGAGCATCGGGCCGCTGAGGCGCGTGTCGCGGCCGATGACGAACAGCGGGTGCGGACCGGCCTTCTGCGCCAGCACCACGGCCGCGGCGCGCCCGACCTGCACCGCGAACTCGGGCGTCAGCAGCTCGCCCGCGACCCCTCGGATGCCGTCAGTGCCGAAGTACGTGCCCATGCCGCGGAGATCCTCAGTCCGACTCTAGCTGGGCCTGACGGCCAGCGAGTCGCTCAATGGCTCTTCCGTCCATCAGTCCCAGCTGCTGAGGCTGAGGTGCACGCCGAGCAGCTTGGCCATCCCCCACACGGCGACGGCCGCGATGGCGATCACGGTGACGAGGAACAGGAAGAAGTTCCACGTGTTGATGTGGAACAGCCTCATGACGATGAGCACGGACACCGGTGCGGAGAGCACGACGACGGCCTTCTTCCACATGGGGGCGGTGTTCCGCGGCGGGCGGTTCGGGTCTTTGGTGCGGGCCATCAGAGGACTCCTCGCGATTGGACTCGGGCCATCCTAGCACCCGGGAAGAGGCCGCGAGCCGGCTGCGGCGACCGGGCGGGACGCCGCCTTCCGGGATGACGACGGGCCGCCTCGCGGCGGCCCGTCGGGAAACACGGATCTGTGCGCAGGGTCAGCGCTTGCTGAACTGCGGCTTCTTGCGCGCCTTGTGGAAGCCGGCCTTCTTGCGCTCGACCTGACGGTCGTCGCGGGTGAGGAACCCGGCGCGCTTGAGCGGCGTGCGCAGGCTCTCGTCGGCCTCGCAGAGCGCGCGGGCGATGCCGTGACGCACGGCGCCGGCCTGCGCGGAGATACCGCTGCCGTACACGTTCGCCTTGACGTCGAACTTGCCGGCCGTGCGCGTGGTCTCGAAGGGCATGAGCGCGATGGTCTCGAGGACCTTACGGCCGAAATAGGCGTCGATCTCGCGGTCGTTGATGACGACCTTGCCGACACCCGGCGTGAGGATCACGCGGGCGACGGCGGTCTTGCGCTTGCCGGTCGCGCGATAGGTCACTGCATCAGCCACGCCTTACTCCTTGATCTCGAGCACTTCGGGGTTCTGCGCCTCGTGCGGATGCTCCGTGCCGGCGTAGATCTTGAGCTTGCGGAGCTGGGCGCGCCCGAGCTTGTTGTGCGGGAGCATGCCGCGCACGGCGTGGCGGATGATCTCCTCGGGACGGCGGGCCTGGAGCTTGGCGTACGACTCGCTCTTGATGCCGCCGGGGTAGCCCGAGTGGTGGTAGTACATCTTCTGCTCGGGCTTCTTGCCGGTCACGACGATCTGCTCGGCGTTGATGATGACGACGAAGTCGCCGGTGTCGATGTTGGGGGTGTAGATGGCCTTGCGCTTGCCGCGCAGGCAGTCGGCGACGACGGTCGCGAGGCGGCCCAGGGTGTGGCCCTTGGCGTCGACGACGTACCACTTCTTCTCGATGGTGGAAGGCTTGGCGACGTAAGTCTTCATGCGCTCACTCGTTCGGTTAGCTGGAGCGCGCGTCCGGTGTGGACGCGCGAAAGGGGACTATAGCGAATCCGGGCGGGCGGCGCAACACGGGCGCCGTGGGGCCGCGCGCCGGCGCGGCGGGCGGCCCGCGGACCGCTCGGCCGAGCGTGCCCGGGGGTCAGCCGAGGCGCCGGAGGCGGATCTCAGCGCCGGCGTCGAGGCCGAGGACCTCGGCGGCGGAACCGTTGCTCACTGCCACCGACGCCTGGCCGTAGCTGTCGATGAGCACGACGATGTCGCTGATGCGCACCGATGTGAAGGTGCGCGCCACCCGGGCGAGGTAGCGCTCGCCGCCGGTGATGAGCTCGACGGTCTCGGTGAGCCGCGCCTTCTCGAGGTCGCGGGCGCGCACGTTGAGAGCGACGTTGCCGAAGCGGTCGACGAGCACCGCGATGGCGGTGAGCCCGTCCCGGTGCCGCACGGGGTCGGGCAGGTCGATGTGGTCGAGCTGGTCGCCGGCGACCGGGACCCCGACCGACTCGAGCGACAGCCCGGATGCGAGCCGGGCAGCGACCGGGGCGAAGATGTCGCGGCCGTGAAAGGTGGCTGAGAGCGGGGTCAGCCACAGCTCCTGGTTGCTCAGCTCGTGGGCGACGTCGACGCCGCCGTCGAGGTCGACGGCGTGCATGAGCAGCCCGTTGTCCGGACCGACGAACAGCCGGTCGCCGTGGCTGCGCAGGGCGACCGGCCGCCGCGGGCCGCCAACGCCCGGGTCGACCACCGCGAGGATCACGGCCCTGTCCGGCATGTAGGGCAGCACGTTGCGCAGCACCACGGCCCCGGCGAGCACGTCGCGCTCGGGCAGGCCGTGGGTGACGTCGATGACCCGGACGTCGGGCGCCAGCCGGGCGATCACGGCGCGGCACACCCCGGCGAAGTCGTCCGTATATCCGTAGTCGCTGAAGAAGCAGATCGGCCGGTCCATGCCGCGAACCTACGACGAAGCCCGGCCCGGCGCAACAGTTGGGCGTCAACCCCGGTCCTGGCCGGGCGCGGCGCCGGGGCCCCGATCGGCGTGTCAGTCGGGAGACGCGGGCCGCGGCGGCGGTGTGCTCAGGAACCGGCGCACCGCCACCACGGCCCAGATGGCTTCGACGACGCCGAACGGCCAGGCGCCGGAGAGAAAGCCGTAGGCGCTCGAGAGCAGACAGCCGACCGCGAAGGCGAGCACGAAGCCGCGGCCTCTGGGCTCGAGCGCGTACATCACCATCATGAAGGTGACGGCGCAGACGCCGTAGACGGTGACTGCGCTCATCGTGCCTCCTTGGTCGTCAACGCTCCGGTGCGCCGGGCATGCGCCTCCGCTAGGTACGCGGCGTGCTCCGCACGTAGGCGGCGATCGCTGCGACGAGGCCCGCGGCCGTGTACTCCCGGGCCTCGATGGCGACCTGGAGACCGAGCTCGCCGAGCGCCGCGCTGGTGATCGGGCCGATGGAGCAGAGGCGGGCGCCGGCGAGCCGTTCAGCGAGAGGGCGCGGGTCGCCCCGCTCGGCCGCGCTCGCCTGCAGCAGGCCGGCCAGCCGCCGGGCCGTGCTCGCCGAGGTGAACGTGATGAAGTCCGCGGCCTCCACCCGCGCCGCCGGCTCGGCGAGCTCCTCGGCGGCGAGCGTGTCGTAGACGGGCAGCACGTAGACCACCGCTCCCCGCGCGCGCAGCGTCTCGGGGAGCACCTCGCGGGCGTCGCGGGCGCAGGGGATGAGCACGCGGGCGCCCGGCGCGACGGCGGCCGTCCCCGCCAGCGAGTCCGCGAGCCCTTCGGCGACGTACTCGTCGGGGACGAGGTGGCAGGCGAGGCCGTGCCGCTCCAGCGCCGCGGCGGTGGCCGGGCCCACGGCCGCGACCACGGGCCCGGCCGGCATGCCGCCGTCCTCGCTGCCTCGCGCCAGGTACCCGGCGAACACGCGCACGGCGTTTGCGCTCGTGAACACGACGAGCTGGTAGGTCGCGAGCTCGCCGAGGACGGCCGCGACCTCGTCGTCGAGCGGCCGGGGGTCGATGCGGATGGTCGGCACCAGCAGCACCTCGGCGCCGAGCGCCTCCAGCGGTCCCTGGAGCGACGACGCCTGCTCGCGCGGCCGGGTCACGACCACCGTGCGGCCGGCGAGGGGCCGGTCCGCCGGGATCGCTGTCTCCGGACCGGCCGGGCTCACAGCCTGCGGATCTCGTCCAGGATGTCGCCGGCGCCGCGCTCGAGCAGCTCTGCGGCGAGGGAGATCCCGAGGCCTTCGGGGTCGCCGGCGAGCCGCGCGCGCTCGCCGCGCACGGCGCGCGACCCGTCGAGCGCGCCGACGTAGGCACTAAGCGCCAGCGTCCCCGCGCCCTGCTCGCCGTCCGCCTTCATGTGGGCATGGGCGGCGATCGGCACCTGGCAGCCGCCCTCGAGCGTGCCGAGCAGGGCGCGCTCCGCCGACACCGCCAGCGCCGTCGGCTGGTGGTCAAGCGCCGCCGTGATCTCGGCGACCCGCGGGTGATCGGCCCGCGCCTCGATGGCCAGCGCGCCCTGGCCGACGGCCGGGAGCATCTGGTCGAAGGCGAAGGCGAAGCCGGTGACCTCGGAGCGCCCCAGCCGGGAAAGACCAGCCGCCGCCAGAATCGTCCCCGCCATGTCTTCGTCCACGAGCTTGCGCAGGCGGGTCTCCACGTTGCCGCGGATGTCGACCACGTCCAGGTCCGGGCGCAGCGCCAGGAGCTGCGAGCGCCGCCGCAGGCTCGAGCTGCCCACGCGCGCTCCGCGGGGCACGTCGTCGAGCGTCAACGGCCCCGCGCCCGGAGCACGATGCTCTGTCAACGACGGATTCGGCACGAACACGTCGCGCACGTCCTCGCGCTCCGTGAAGGCGATGAGCGAGAGCCCTTGCGGGATCGCCGTCGGCATGTCCTTGGCCGAGTGCACGGCGACGTCGATACGCCCGTCCAGCAGCGCCGTCTCCAGCTCCTTGGTGAAGAGCCCCTTGTCGCCGATCTTGGCGAGCGGGGCGTCGAGGACCCTGTCGCCTTTGGTGTTGATGATCTCGATCTCCACCGTGAGATGGGGGTGGTGCGCGGCCACACGGTCGCGCACCCACTCGGCCTGCACGAGCGCGAGGCGGGAGCCGCGGGAGCCGATGCGGATCAGCTCAGGGAGCGGTGCTCGGCTGCTCACGCGTCCTCCGTCCCGGTGCCGCGCAGGTGGTGCACGGTACCTCCGGAGGCGGGCGGCGACTCGGCGGACTCACCGCCCGCGCTCGCGGCCGCGGCCTGATCGGCGTCTGGGCCGGCGTCGTCCGGAGTAGCCTCGCCCGCCGGCCGCTCTTCTCCGCCCTCGTCGGTGTCGAGGTCGAAGAGCGTCCGCACCGCGTCGACGTACAGGTAGCACTGGTCGCGGCCGGCGACCTCCTTCATCTTCACGGTCGGCACGTGCAGGATCTTGTTGACGATGCTGGCGGTCAGCATGTCGACCTGGGCCCGCTGCTCGTCGGTGAGGTCGCTCAGACGGTTGCTGAGGCGCTCGAGCTCGCCACGGCGGATGTCCTCCACGGCCTCGCGCAGCGTCGCGATGGTCGGCACGACCTCGAGGCTGCGCAGCCAGTCGTTCACGCTCGCGAGCTCCTGCTCCACGATGCGCTCGGCGTGCTCCGCCTCCTTCTCGCGCTCGTGGCGGTTGTGCTCCACCACGTGCTGCAGGTCGTCGATGTCGTAGAGGTAGGCGTCGCGGACGCGGTTGATCTCCGGGTCCAGGTCGCGCGGCACGGCGATGTCGATGAGGAACATGGGGCGATGGCGGCGGCGCTTGAAGGCACGCTCGACGGTCTCCCTCGTGACGACGTAGTGCGGCGCCGAGGTGGAGCTGATGACGATGTCGGCGGCGGCGAGGTGATGCTCGAGGTCCTCGAAGCGCACGGCCTCCCCGCCCACGCGGCGGGCAAGCTCCATGGACGTCTCCAGCGTCCGGTTGGCGACCAGGATCCTCTCGATGCCGTGGGCCTTGAGGTGCGTCGCCGTGAGCTCGCTGGTCTCACCGGCACCGACGATGAGCACGGTGTGGTCGCGGAGCTTGCCGAACACCTGCAGGGCGAGCTCGACGGCAGCGGAGCTGACGCTCACGGGGCGCTCGCCGATGGCGGTCTCGGTGCGCACGCGCTTGCCTACTTCGAGCGCGTGCCGGAACAGCCGGTTGAAGACGACCGCCGTGCAGCCGCCGTCGCATGCCTGCTGGTAGGCGGCCTTGAGCTGGGCGACGATCTGCGCCTCGCCGACGACCATCGAGTCGAGGCTCGAGGTGACGCGGAAGAGGTGGGCGATGGCGCCGTCGCCGGAGTAGCTGTACAGCGACGGCTCGAGCTCGGACGGCGCGACTCCGGCGTGGCGCGCCAGGCGCGCCAGCGCCGCGTGGCGCGCCTCGAGCGAGTCGCGGCCGTAGAGGTACAGCTCGGTACGGTTGCAGGTGCTCAGGGCGACGGCCTCACAGGCGACGCCCTCGTCCAGGAGTTCCTGGCTCAGACGCAGCGCAGCTGCCTCGTCGAGGGCGAGGCGCTCGCGCAGCTCGAGCGAGGCGGTCTTGTGCGAGATGCCGGCGACGACGACGTGCATCCGCTCAGCCCCCGTAGGTGTGGAAGCCGCTGAGGTACGGTACCGCGGCGAACCGGATCACGAGCAGCAGGACGAGCCCCGCGACGGCCAGCCACGAGACGGAGCGCCCGGACCAGTCGCCGCGCACGCGCCCGGCGATGAGCGCGAGATAGACGGCCCAGGCCGCGGCGGACAGCAGCACCATCGGGTCCGTCGGCCAGCCGGGGACCTTGAAGGTCTCCGCGCGGATGACCCCGGCGGCCATGCCCATGGTGAGGAACGGCAGGCCGAGCAGCGTGGCGTGGTAGATGAGCCGGTCGAGCGCGGCCAGCGAGGGCAGGCGGCCGAGGACGCCGTCGGGCTTGCGCCGGCGCAGCAGCGCCTCCTCGATGAGGTAGATGATCGCCGCGCCGCCGGCCACGTAGAGGCAGCCGATGGCCACGAGCATGACGGCCACGTGGACGATGACCACGTCGCTGCGCAGCGCCGGCACGAGGCCGGCGGGGGGGTTGTACGAGACCAGCGCGACCGTCATGAGCACGAGCACCACCGGCATCACGTACAGGCCCACGGCCTTGATCTTGGTGAACGACTCGAGGACGTGCCATACGAGCACGATCGCCCAGGCCACGAGGACCATGGACTCGTAGAGGCCGGAGAACGGGAAGTGCCCGGCGCTGATTCCCCGGAAGATGAGGCCCAGGGTCTGGGCCACGAGGCCGACCGCGGCGACGACGATCCCGACGCGGTTCGTCCACGGGCGCTGCGTGAAGAACCCGATGAGGAACACGGCGAACGCGGCCGCGTACAGGAGGTACGCGAGCCAGATCAGGATGACGGAGGCCTGCTCCATCGGCTGGGCTCAGCCCGCCCGGCGCCCGCTGGGTGGCCGGCGCGTCACTCCGCGCCGGCCTCGCCGGCGGACGCCTTCAGGCGCTTCGCCTCGTCCTCGAGCAACTGCACGTCGCGCTGCAGCGTCGCCACGCGGCGCGCGCTCATGACGTAGTAGATCACCAGCACGGCGAGGATGATCGCGTAGGCCGCGGCGACGTACTTGACGCCTTCTTCGATGGTCATGTGGTCAGCCTCCCAGAGAGGTCTTGAGGTCGGTCACTTGGTCCTTGAGGGTCTCGATCTGCAGGTCGCGGCGCATGAGCGCGACGAGCAGCAGGGTCATGCCCACCATGCTGATCATGAAGCTCGCGAACATGCTGCCCTCCATGCCGCTGTCGCCGGCCGTGATGACCACCGGGTGCAGGCCCTCGGGCAGAAAGCGCGTCGCGAAGAACGTGATCGGCACGTCGATGAAGGCGATGATCGCGAACACCGCCGCGTAGGTCGCGCGACGCTCTTCCTCGTCGACCACGGAGCGGAGCACCCAGTACGCGGCGTAGAGGAAGCAGACGAGCAGGAACGTCGTGAGGCGCGGCTCCCAGGCCCACCAGGTGCCCCAGGAGGCCCTGCCCCAGATCATGCCGGTGAGCATGACGAGGACGGCGAAGACCAGGCCGAGGCGCACGCTGACGTACCCGAGGCGGTCCCACTTGAGGTCGTGCGTGCGCAGGTACAGGATCGCGGCCACGAAGGCCACGCCGAACGCCAGCAGCGACACCTCGGCGATCGGCGCGTGGTAGTAGAAGATCTTCTGGCTGAAGCCCATCGACGACGAGTCGATCGGGGCCCACCAGAAGCCGAGCAGCAGACCGATGATGAGGAAGGCGCCGGCCCCGATGAACAGCGCCGGCGCGCTGACGAGCTTCTTCACGCTCACTCTCCTATGGCGAAGTCGTACGTACCCCAGGCGGCGACGAGGAACACGGCGTCGAAGCCCAGGAGAAACAGGAGCCGAGCGACCAGACTACCGAAACTCACGCCCTCTGCGAAGATGAGAGTGGTCGCCCCGGTCGCGGCGATGAGCACGGGCACGATCAGCGGCAGGAACAGGATCGGCAGCAGCAGGTCGCGCGAGCGGGTGTTCATGGAGATGGTCGCGAGCAGCGTGCCGAGGGCGCAGATGCCGAGGTCGGCGAGCGCCAGCACGATGAGGAACGGCAGCAGGTCGCCGGCGAAGCTGCGCTCGATGAAGAACAGCGCGAACACCGGGACGGCCACCGCCTGGATGATCAGGAGGAAGACCAGGTTGCCGGCCGTCTTGGCGAAGAAGATGGTCACGCGGTCGACCGGGCAGAGCAGCAGGCCGTCGAGACAGTGCTCGTCCTTCTCCTGGGCGAACGAGCGGTTGAGGCCCAGCAACATGGCGAAGATGAACGTCACCCACAGCATGCCCCCGGTGAAATACGTGAGGTCGGCCTCCTCCCTGACGGTGAAGGCGTAGTGGAAGATCACCATCGCCAGCAGCACGAAGAGGATCATGCTGATGATCATGTCCCGGGTGCGCAGCTCGCGGATGAGATCCTTGCGCAGGATGGCTTTGAACTGCGCCCAGCCGCTCATACCAGGCTCCCGTCGTGGACGTGCTCGCGGTAGACGGCGCTGAACGAGTCGTGGTCGACGCCGGCGGCGTGCTCGTAGGCGATGCGGCCGCCCTCGATGATCATGAGGTCGGTCCCCCACTCCAGGCCTTTGGCGATGTTGTGGGTGACCATGACGAACGTGTGCTCGTCGCGGATCTCGGTGAGCAGGCCGTCGAGGATGTCGACGGCGCGCGGGTCGAGCCCCGAGTGCGGCTCGTCGAGCAGCAGGACGCGCGGGCGGTGCAGCACGGCCCGCGCGATCGCGAGGCGCTGGCGCATGCCCTTGCTGTAGGTGCGCACCACGTCGTAGCGGCGCGCGGAGAGCTCGAGGCGCTCGAGCAGCTCCGTGATGCGCGCCTCGCGGTCCTCCACGCCGTACATGTCGGCGTAGAAGCGCAGGTTCTCCTGCGCGGTGAGATCCGGATAGAGCATGGCGTTGTGCGAGATGAAGCCGATGGCCCTGCGTACCGGCATGGGGTCCTCGCGCACGTCGTGGCCGGCGACCTTGACGCTGCCGCCGCTCGCCGTGAGCAGGGTCGCGAGCACGCGCAGCGTCGTCGTCTTGCCGGCCCCGTTGGGGCCGAAGATGCTGAGGAACCCGCCGCGAGGCACGCCGAAAGTGAGCCCCTTGAGCACCTCGCGGCGGCCGAAGGTCTTGCGCAGCCCCTCGACCTCGATCTCGAGAGAAGCCGCGCCGTCCTGCCGGTCGTGTTCGTCCGACATCGCGGCCTCCGTCAGGCGGTGGCGCCGTCCGCCTCGGCCGGTTTCACGGCCCGGGCCTCCTGCTCCTGCCTCTGGCGCTTGGGCCACAGGGAGACGACGGCACCGGCGCAGAGGAGGATCGAGCCTATCCACACCCAGCGGATGAGCGGGAAGACGACGATGCGCAGGGCGATGGTCTCGGACGTGCCGTCGAACGGCTCGTCGGCCACCACGAAGAGGTCCTCGAACGGACGGCCGAGGATCACGGCGCGCACCGCGGCTCCGCTCACGGGATACACGTCCGTGTGCGGCTCGACGGTGCCGAGCGCCCGGCCGTCCTTGGTCACGTCGAACGACGCCTCGGCACGGGTGGAGTTCTGCGCGCCGCTGCTCTCGCTCATGCCCGTGTAGGTGAGTGTGTAGCCCTCGAGGGTCGCCGTCGCACCGGGCTCGACCTTGACGATGGTCGACTGCTCGACCTTGTACACGGTGGAGCCGAGCAGGCCGGCCACCACCAGCACCATGCCCATGTGGACGATGTAGGCGGCGGTGCGCGTGCGGCTGCCGGTGAAGGCCTTGCCGAGGCCGGACCAGAGGCCGTTGCCGGGTCCGGCCGCCCGCCGCGCGGCGCGCAGCACGAACTGGATGACCGCGCCGAAGGCGAAGCCGCAGACCAGGAGCCCGATGAATCCCCAGACGTTGGACTGGAAGCCCAGGTACAGCCACAGCGGGATCGAGGCGACCATCGTCACCGTCGGCAGGACGAGCGTCTTGCGCAGCTCGGCGCCCTCCGTCTTGCGCCAGGCAAGCAGCGGGCAGACGGCGATCATGGCGAGGACGACCACGCCCAGAGGCTGGGCCACGGCGTCGTACGTGCTCGCCCCGACCGTCCGCTCCATGAGCAGCGGCACAGCGACCGTCGCGAAGGCGATGGCGACGGCGAACAGCGTGAGCAGCAGGTTGGTGACGTAGTAGAGGAACTCGCGGGAGAGCCAGCTCTCGACGTCGTCGCGGCTCTCGAACCTGTTCCAGCGCCAGACGATGAGCGCGGCGCTGCCGACGGCGGTCACGACCAAGAGGGTCGAGAGGATCCAGATGAGCACCGGGTTGCGGCCGAACGCATGGACCGAGCTGATGAGTCCGGTGCGCGTCGTCCACGTTGCGAGGATGGTGAAGAAGAAGGTCGCGGCGGCCAGGCCGAGCGCCCAGCGCTTGAACATGCCGCGCGCCTTGTAGAGCGTGAAGGCGTGGAGCAGGGCGGTCGCCGTCAGCCAGGGGACGAGCGAGGTGTTCTCCACCGGGTCCCAGGCCCAGTAGCCGCCGAAGCTGAGCACGACGTAGGCCCACCAGGCGCCGAGGCCGATGCCCAGACTGAGGAAGAGCCAGCCGAACACCGCCCACTTGTGCGAGCGCTGCACCCAGAGCTTGTCGCCGCGGCCGAGCAGCAGCGTGCTGACGGCGAAGGCGAACGGCACGGCGAGGCCGACGTAGCCTATGAACAGGGCCGGCGGGTGCAGGACCATACCCGGGTGGAGGAGCAGCGGATTGAGGCCGAACGGCATGGCGCCCGCCTCGGCCGCGAGGAACGGGTTGGAGCCGCTGTCGAAGATCATGAGCGCGGCGAACACGGCCGAGATGACGGCGAGCACGGCGACGGCTCCGCTGGTGAGCCGCTCCAGCCGGTTGAGGTCGATCACGGCGATCACGATGACCGCGATCGCGAGGCACAGCAGCCAGAGCAGGAACGAGCCCGACTGCCCGGCCCAGAAGCCGGCGATGCGGTAGAAGACGGAGAGAGAGGTGTCCGAGTTCTCGACCACGTAGGCGAAGCTGAAGTCGCCCTTCAGGAACGCCTGCAGCAGTACGGCGGAGGCGATGACGGTGGTGAGGAAGAAGCCGTAGGCGGCGTAGTAGCCGTAGCGGATGAGGTCCTTGCGCTCAGACCAGGCGCCGAGGGAGAGCAGCCAGGCTGCGCCCAGGGCGAGGATGAGCGTGGCTACGAGTGCGTATGTACCGAGATCTCGCAAGCGTCAGACCTCACTGCCCGGTCGACTGGGCAGCGGGTGACGCGGACCCCTCGTACTTGCTCGGGCACTTGGTCTGGAGCTGGTCGGCCGTGATCAGCGCGCCGTTGGAGGCGTACTTGCCGATGACCACGACGTCGACGCCGGGTTCGAACGTGCCGGGCATCTGGCCGCTGTACAGCACGTTGACCGTGTCCGTCTTGCCGGTGAGGTCTTCGATGGTGAAGCGCACGCCTTCCGCGTCGCGCTCGATGGTGCCGTCGAGCACCCTGCCGCCGACCTTGACGTTCTTGCCGTCGTATTGTCCGGTGGCGAGATCCGCCACCTGCCGGTAGTACGCGCCCTGGGTGTTCAGCAGATAGACGACGACCCCGATGAACACCGCGACGATGACGCCGGTGGCCACAAGCAGACGAGTGCGGGATTTCTTGTTCAAGCGGATACCCCTGGTTGTATGTGCGGGAGCCCGACTAGTGTAGCCGACGAACGGCGGACTTGCCATTTCCACTGTCCCGGCGGGGGTATCGGCTTCCGGACGCTCGCCGCGAGGCGTGCACGCATCGGTGCGCTTCGGGGCCGCGACTCCTGTGCCGCGCGCCGCCGCGCGGCAGGAAAACCGTCCGGCGGCGGCGTAGCTAGCGGCATGCCCATCGACAAACGCCGCGAGACGAAGGTCATCGCCGTGGTGTTCGCGGACGTCCCCGGGGCGGGCGCCGCGGATCGCGACAAGCTGCGCGGCGCCCTGACGCGCGTCAACGAGCTCTTCCTGCCGGCGATCGCCGAGGCCTTCGGGCTCGCCGGTGAGGACCGGATCGACGGCGCGCTCGCAGACCCCGCGCAGACCCCCCTGTGCCTCAGCGTGCTGCGCGAGCTCATCGCGCCGCTGCCGCTGCGCGCCGGCGTCGGCGTCGGCACGGGCGACCACCCGCGGCAGGCCGCGGCGACCGACCGCGACGCGTACGCGATCGCTCGCCGGGCCCTGCAGCTGGTGGTGCGGGACAAGGGCCTCACCCGCTACCTCGGGACCGGCGACGCCGGCGACGTGCTCCTCGGCGCCCTCTGCCGCCTCGTGGACCCGCTCATCCGCGCGCGCACGCTCAAGCAGTGGGAGGCGATCGCCGCCTACCGCGAGCTGGGCCACCAGCGCGACGTGGCCGAGCGACTCGGCGTCACCCGGCAGAGCGTCGGCGACAGGCTGACGGCCGGGAACCGGCGCGCGGTGGAGGAGGCCGACGCGGCGATCGCCGCGTACCTCAGCTATCAGCGCCGGCAGCGGTTCGGCGGCTGACCGGCGGCGGGGCGCGCCCGGCGGCGGCCGGGTTCAGGCGGCGGGCGGCGAAGGCGGAGCGCAGTCGCCGCCCAGGTCGAGCAGCTTCTCCACCCCGTGCGGCAGCGCCGCGGCGATCATCGCGAACTGCTCGCGGCAGGCGCGCGGGCTGCCCGGCATGTTGATGATCAGCGTCTTGCCGCGCACGCCGCTCACGGCGCGCGAGAGCATCGCGTGCGGCGTCTTGGCGAGCGAGCCGGCGCGCATGGCCTCGGCGAAGCCGGGCGCCTGACGGTCGAGCACCGACAGGGTCGCCTCGGGCGTCACGTCCCGGCTCGTCATTCCGGTTCCGCCGGTCGTCAGGATCAGGTTGACGGTCGTCTCGTCGGCCCAGCGTTGCAGCTCGGCGGCGATCTGGTCGGCCTCGTCGGGGACGATCGCCCGCTCGACAGACGCGGCGCCGAGCTCGCGCAGCGCCTCCTCCAGCGCGTCGCCGCTCGTGTCCTCGCGCTCGCCGCGCGAGCCCTTGTCGCTGACCGTGAGCACCGCGGCGACGATGAGGCTGTTCTTCATCAGGACGATACCGTTGCCGGGCTCGATCCTGCCGCCCTCGACGACTCTGGCGAAGATGCCCTCGCGCGGCATCACGCAATCGCCCGCCTGGTGGAAGATCGCGCAGCGGTCGTGGCAGACCTTGCCGATCTGCGTGACCTCGAGCAGCGCCTCCCCGGCGTAGAACCGCGTGCCGACCGGAAGCTCGTAGACGGTGATGCCCTCGGTGGTGATGTTCTCGCCGAACGCTCCCGGCTCGACGGTCGGGCACGATGGCTTCATCTTCTCGATGCTCTCGTTGGCGAGCAGGCTGACCTGTCGGTGCCAGGGCCCGGCGTGGGCATCCCCCTCGACCCCGTGCTCGACCACGAGCGTGATGGACTCGACGGGCTGTTTGCGCACGCCCTTCGTGTCCGCGACGTTCACCGAGACGATACCGCCGTCGCAGTCGTGGACGCTCACTGCCCGGCTCCGGATGCACCGCCGCCGGCCGTCGCGGGCCCGCCGGCGGCGTCCCGCCGCCAGTGCCCGCTGCGGCCGCCGCTCTTCTCGAGCAGACGCACGCCCGTGACCTCCATGCCGCGGTCGACCGCCTTGCACATGTCGTAGACGGTGAGCGCCGCGACTGACGCGGCCACCAGCGCCTCCATCTCCACACCGGTGCGGCCGCGTAGCCGCGCCTCGGTGGTGATGCGCAGGCCGGGCAGCGCCTCGTCCGCCTGGACGTCCACCGCGACCTTGGTCAGGTTCAGCTGGTGGCAGAGCGGGATGAGCTCGTGCGTGCGCTTGGCGGCCATGATGCCCGCGAGCCGCGCCACCGCGACCACGTCGCCCTTGGGCACGGCCTCGTCCACGATGATGGCGAGCGTCTCCGGCGCCATGACCACGGCCGCCTCGGCGCGAGCCACGCGTTCGGTCTCGTCCTTGCCGCCGACGTCGACCATGGCGGCGCGACCGCGCTCGTCGAGGTGGCTGAGCTCGCTCAAATCACCCTCCGATCTGGGACATCGACCGCTCGTTGGCCAGCCCTTCGCGGCAACGGTCGTAGGTCTTGCCCGCGACTGCGGCCGCGATCGCCGCGCGCAGCACGGCGGGATCGCTCAGCAGCGGGCGGATGTCGGTCTCGCGCCCCGAGAACAGGCAGGTGCGCAGGCGGCCGTCGGCGGTGAGGCGCAGGCGGTTGCACGTCTCGCAGAAGTGCTCCGAGACGCCGGCGATGAAGCCGATCGTGCCGCGCGCGCCGGCGACCTTCCAGTACTGCGCCGGGCCGTGGCCGTAGGGGCCGTCGTGGCCGATCAGCACGTACTCCTGCATGAGCCGGCGCAGCACGTCGCCGGCCGGCAGCAGCCGACCCTCTCCCCCGAGGTCTTCTCCGGCGACCCGCCGGTCCAGCGGCATGAACTCGATGAAGCGCACGTGCACGTCGTACTCGCGCGTGAGGTCGACGAACGCGCCGAGCTCCTCCTCAACGCCGGGCAGGAGGAGCGTGTTGATCTTGACGGGCGAGAAGCCGGCTGCGAACGCCGCGTCCAGGCCGGCCAGCGTGTCCTCGAGGCGGCCGCCGCGCGTGATGCGCGCGAAGCGGGCCGGATCGAGGCTGTCGAGGCTCACGTTGACGCGCTTGAGCCCCGCCGCGGCGAGCTCGTCCGCGAATCTCGGCAGCAGCAGGCCGTTGGTGGTGAGCGAGATGTCGTCGATGCCGCTGGTACGGCTGAGCATGCCGACGAGGTCGGCGCAGCCGGTCCGGACCAGCGGCTCGCCGCCGGTGATGCGCACCTTGGTGATGCCCACATCTGCGGCGACGCGGGCGAAGACGGCGAGCTCCTCGTAGCTGAGGATCTCGCCGTGGCCGCGCGCCTTGATGCCCTCCGGCGGCATGCAGTACGTGCAGCGCAGGTTGCACCGGTCGGTGATGGAGAGGCGCAGGTAGTCGACCCTGCCCTGTTCGCGCTGGGAGCCGTCCATGGGAGGGCAAGTGTACCGCCGGGGCCCGCGTTCGTCACACGGGGAGGCGGCGGCCGGCCGCGGAACCCCGGGCGGCCTGATCCGCATCATCCAGCCGGCAGCACGTGCACGTCCTGCGGTCGCACCGTGACGGTGACGACCTTGCCGACGCCGATCCCCGCTGCGTCCAGCTCCCCGGCGGGCACCAGCGCATCCAATCTCGCCGGCGCCTCGAGACCCACCAGCACGTGGCCGCCCTGCAGCGTGAGGCGCGTGACGGTGGCGTCAAGCGTGCCGGGCCCGGGCGCCGCGGAGAGGCGGAGGTCCTCCGGCCGCACGACGACGACGGCCTCGTCGGGCAGCGGTTCGGCCGCAAGCAGGCACCCGCCCGCATGCAGCAGGGCCACGCGCGGGTCGCGCGGGTCGCGGCGCGCCGGCAGAAGGTTGCGCGCACCCAGGAACCGCGCGACGGCGGCGTCGGCCGGCCGCCGGAGCACGTCCAGCGGCCGGCCGCTCTGATGCAGCCTTCCGGCGATTATGACCACGCACTCATCCGCGAGCGCGAAGGCCTCGTCGCGGTCGTGCGTGACGTGCAGCACCGGCAAGCGCCGCTCGCGGCAGACCCGGCGCAGCATCTCCTGGAGCGCCTCGCGAGACTCCGTGTCCACAGCACTGAGCGGTTCGTCGAGCAGCAGCGCGCGCGGGCGGGCGGCGAGAGCGCGCGCCAGCGCGACCCGCTGGCGCTCCCCGCCCGAGAGTGTCCACGGGCGGCGGCCGAGCAACGCCGTCACGCCGACCGTCTCGGCAAGCCGCGCGACCTCGGCTGCGCGCGCGGCGCGGCCGACGGGCGCGCCCGTGCCGGGAGGCGCGTCCCCGGCGCGGCCTGCCGGCGGACCCGCGCCGTCCCCTCCCGCCCCGCGCATCCCGTAGGCGATATTGGCCGACACCGTGAGGTGCGGAAAGAGCAGGCCGTCCTGGAACACAAGCCCGATCCGCCGCCGATCCGGCGCCAGAGACGTCACCTCGGCGCCGGCCAGCCGGACCTCGCCCGCCGCCGCCGGCCGCACGCCGGCCACCGCCTCCAGGACGAGGCTCTTGCCGGCGCCGCTGGGCCCCAGCAGCACGACGTAGCGGCCGTCGCCGGCCACGAGGTCCACCGGCCCCACGCTGAAGCCGCCGGCCTCCACCTCGAGTCCGCGCAGCTCGATCACGGCGCCCCCGTCTTCGTCCGCCGCCGCCGCGGCACGAGGAACGTCCGCACCAGCAGGAACACGACGAACGCCACCAGCACGATGAGCACCGCGGGCGGCTGCGCCGCGCGGAGCCCGAATCCCTCGAACCGCTCGAAGGTGAGCACCGAGATGACCTTGGGGTTGTAGGCGAGGATGACCACCGCTCCGAACTCACTGATGCCGCGGCCCCACATGAGCACCGCTCCGGCCAGCACGCCGCGCCAGGCCTGCGGGAACGTCACACGTGCGAATGCCCCGAAGCGCGAGGAGCCCAGCGTACGCGCGACGTGCTCGTAGCGCTCGTCCACCAGAGCGAACGCCTCGCGCGCGCCGTCCACCAGGAACGGCAGGCTCACGAACAGCATCGCGAGGACGATGCCGGCCACCGTCTCGGTGAACTCGATGCCCAGCGGCGCGAGAAGGCTACCGACCGCGCCCTGCCGGCCGTAGACCGTCAGCAGGGCGATGCCCGCGGCCGTGTGCGGAAAGACGATCGGCAGGTCGATGATGCCCTCGATGGCACGCTTGCCGGGGAACTCCCGGCGGGCCAGCAGGTACGCCAGCGGCACGCCGACGACGAAGCCGATGACCGTGGTGATGAGCGCCGCGGTGACGGTGAGGACCAGCGAGCGGCGCACGTCGTCCTGGCGCAGGGCCTCGCCCAGCAGGCCGGCGCCGGCGCCCACGATCATACTGGCCGCCGGCAGGGCGACGAAGGTGACGAGCACGACCCCCGCCACGGCGCAGAGCGCCCAGAAGAGGGAGAGGCGGCGGCCGCGCATCAGGGCAGGCGAGGCGGGCGGGGGGGCGCCCAGGGTCTGCCGGGTGCCTGTACTCCCTGAGGACTCCTATCTGGTGCCCGCGCACGCCCGCCTCACCTCCTCCGGCGCGGCCGCCGCGTCGTCCAGCTCGGGCGGCGTGAGCAGTGGCTGGTGGTCGGCCTCCAGGATCCGCCGCCCCTCCGGCCCGAGCAGGAAGGCCGTGAACTGCCGCGCCAGCTCGGGGTCCGGCGCGTTCGCGGGAATCGTGAGCGCGTAGCGGATCACGTCTCCCACGAACTCGGGCCGGACGCTGGCGAAGCGGCGGAAGTCCAGCTTCACGCGTACCGTCCCGTACTCATGGCGACGATCCGGGTCGCCGAGATCGACGGCGGCCGGAAGGGCGACGTACCGCAGTCCGTGCTGCCTGGCGACGCTCTCGTACTCGAACGCGCAGTCAAGGTCGCCGGACTCCAGCAGCGCGACGAGCTGGATGCTGGCGCCGCGCAGCACGACATTGGAGCCGGAGCTGGTCTCGAGGATCTCGGGCACCTCGATGACGTCCGCTCCGTCCCGGTGCTCCACGGTGATCGGCGTGGTGAAGCGGCCCATGAGCATGTCCTCGAGCAGATACGGGTCGTCGTACTCGCGCTCGGCGAGCTGCAGGACCATGAGCGCGCGGTAGCCGGCGGCGTCGAAGCGCGGGTCGGCGAGGCCGAAGCGGACGTCGCCCTCGGTGAGCCGGCGGTACCACGTCGCGGACGTCAGCTCGCCGGCCAGTGGGCTCTTCGGCGACACCGCCAGCACCATGCGGTTGGTGGCGAACGAGCAGTACCAGCCGGCGAACGGCTCACCGGTAGCGGGGTCCTCGCGATCGTACATGAGCGGCGGGATCAGCTGCTCGTCGGCGCTGGCGACCAGGTCCATGCGGTCACCCAGCTCGGTGACGTGGCGCAGTACCTGGATGCTCCCGTGCGCCTCCGTGATCACGTCCACGTCCGGGTGCTCCTTCTCGAACGCCGTCGCGACCTTGTCGAACGGGACGATGAGGCTCCCCGCGTACATGAGCTTGACCTGTCGCCTGTCGGAGCCGCAGCCGCCGGCCACGACGGCGAGGCAGAGGAGGACGGCGAGCGCGGGCGCGACCCGGGTCGCGCCCGCTCCTGGCCCCGTCAGGCGGCGCAGCGACCACCTCACCGCCGCCTCCTCTCACCTCACCCGCACGACGATGCGTGCGATGCCCCCGGGCATCTTTGCCTCGCTCAGTCCCGGGCCGACGAGTCGCAGCGGGAAGTACTCGTCGGGCAGCTCGCCGCCGTCCACCTTGGACGAGAGGACGATGCTGTCCTTGCCGGCGATGTCGCGCGAGTCGACGGTCACGACCTCACCGCCGGCCGTCTCGAACTGGATCTCGTACCCGCGCCGGGCGAGCTTTGCGTTGTAGGCGCCGGCGTCGTGCTTCTTCCGGTCATCGACCATGCCGGCCACGAGGTAGAGCGGGATGCCCTCCCAGCGACGGCCCTCGGCGTCGACCCAGCCGGAGCCGTGACAGCCGGGCGAGGCACAGTTGACGTAGGAGGCGCGGTCGAGCTTGCCGGGCACAGCGCCCTCCAGTTGCACCTTCCACGCCGCGGATGCCTTGGTCACCGAGACCTGGTCGAGCCACTTGATGGCCCAGTGCCCCTCCGTGACCTGGGCCGGCGTGGCCTGGGCGATCGCCAGCTTGAGCGGCCCGTCCTCCTCGGGGATCGGCTCACCCTCGTGCTCGTAGGCGATGATCACGGTGAGCTTGCCGTCGGCAGGTTCCTCCTCGCCCGTCGCCGGGTCAAAGGTCGTGAACCCGTCGCCGGCGATCTGGCGGTACGAGAAGGTCATGCCGTAGCCATCCTTGGCCACCAGGGTGACGCCATTGGCCTCCGTGATGCCACCGACGAGGTCGGCGAGGTCGGTGAGCGGGACGCCCCTGTACCGGGACGGCGGCGTGATGACGCCGGTGCTGCTCTTGATGCCGGCGTAGCCCTCGTAGGAGGGCAGCGCCTGCAGCTCACCCATGGTGAACGTCTTGCTGCCGTTCTCCCCCTTCACGGTCAGGACGACCGGGCCAGATGCGCCGGGCGCAGGCGAAGCCTGGCCACCCGAGTCGCCGGAGTCACCACAGGCGCCGGCCAGGGCGACCAGCGCCACGGCGACGGCGATCGGGATGGCGAGCGCGCTCCTGCGGCAGGCCGCTCGTTTCACTTGGGCAGCAGGACGATCTTGGCGATCCGGCCGATAGACTTGCTGGCGGGCACGTACCGCGTCGGCCCGACGAGCTTGAGCGGGTAGTACCGGGCCGTCAGGTCCGAGCCCATCAGCTTGCTGGCGAGCAGGATGCTGGTGCGGTTGCGGATGGTTCGCGAGCCGATGATCGCGTACCTGCCGTTCGCGGCCACGAGCTTGATGCGGTACCCCCTGAGGGCGAGTGCCTCGTTGTAAGCGCCGTAGCTGTCGTGCCCGGGCCCGCCGTCGACCTTGCCGACGCAGAGGAACAGCGGCACGCCGCTCCACGTCTTGCTGGTGGTGCGGTCGACCCACGAGAACCCGTGGCAGCCAGGTGCTGCGCAGGAGTCGTAGGACACGCGGTCGAGGGTGTAGGTCTGGCGCGTGCCGTTCTTGCGCTTGAGGCCGTACATCCTGACCTTCCAGTCGGCGACCGAGCCCCGCAGCGTGACGCGGTCGACCCACTTGACGAGCAGGTGGCCGTCGACGATCTGGTGCACGTTCTCGTTCTGAGCGACGAGGAGGCGGAGGGGACCGTCGCCCCCGGGCGCGGGGCCGAGAGGCGCGCCGTCCACTTCATAGGCCAGGATGAAGTCCCACTCCGAGGCCGGCGCCTCCTCGGCCTTGGTGGTCTCGTCGTAGAACTGGACACCGGCGTGGCTCACGAGCTGGTTGAACGTGTAGGTCATCCCGTAGCCGTCGGAGGCCAGGACGTCGCAGGCGTTCAGCGTCGTCATCCCTCCGACCTGGGCGAGCACGTCGCTGACCCGGACTCCCTTGCAGGGGAGCGACGGGTAGACGGTGCCGGCGCTGCTCTTCCAGCCGAAGTAGCCGGAATACACCGGCAGCGCCTTGAGCTCGGCCATGGTGAACGTCTTCGACTGGCCGTTGCCCGTGACCGTGAGCACGACCGGGTCGGCGGCCTGCGCCTGCGGTGCGCCGCCGGGCACGACGATGCCGGCGGCGATCACGGCGGCGACGGCGACCAGCGCCAGCAGCGCCGTCGCCACGAGCGTCTTGCGGATCTTCATGGTGGCTCCCTCAGGGTGTCGTTCGCCCGGCGGCGGCGCGGCGGGGAGAATGGGCGAGAAACCCCCGCCGCGCCGCGTGTGCCGGGTCGACCACGGCTCAGAACCTGAGCCGTATCTTGATGACTCCGTAGGCCGACAGCTTGTTGTTGAACGGCTGGGTGATGGGCGGACCCCCGACGAAGCGGAACGGTGCCTCGCCACCCTCCAGCAGCTTGTCCGCCTTGAGCTTGGCGACGATCCAGTGCACGCGTGGCTTGCCGTTCCTGAGGATCAGCTTGCTGGAGATCCTCGGCGAGTAGCCGTCGCGGCAGATGAACTGGATCGTGTAGCCCTTCTTGGCCCGGGCGAGGTTGAACGACCCCGGCCTGCCGTCGTCTACCTTGGCCAGCAGCTTGTACAGGGACTGCCCCTTGTACACGTACTTGAGCGAGGGGTTGATGTCCCCCGCCTTTGTACCGTCCCAGATGACTGTCGCCGGGACCTTGGCGATCGGCAGGACGACGGTGCGGCGGCCCCGCAGGGTCAGCGTCCAGCCGCCCGGCGGCGGATCGTCCTGATCCGCGGTCGCCGCCGTGGCGGGCGTCTCTTCACTGACCCTCTGTTCAAAAGGGAGCGTGTCCCCCGCCTCCGCCGCCACGATGCTGATGCGCGCGATGGCGGCGGGCTTGCGGTTGCCGAAGATGCCCGGGTCGCTGGAGACCAGCTTGAGCGGCCAGTTGGGCTTCCAGGTGGCGTACTCGTCCACCGTCATCGGGTTCTTGATCGAGGCGGTGCCCAGGGTGAGCGGCACGCCGTTCACCCGGTTCGCCACGACCAGCTTGTTCTTCAGCGTCGCGACCTCGGCGCTGGTGTAGGTGGCGCTGAACCCGTCGACGCCGGTGACGACGACGTTGTAGCCCGGCGCGCTGGTGGCGAGCTTCCAGTTGAAGCTCGCGGGCCGGGCGTCGTCGATGCGGCCGACGAGGCGCCACAGCGCGACCCCGGTGTAGGCGAGGTCGTCGCTCGGGTCGTCGGGCGTCTTGTTGTCGTCGACGATGGCACGCTTGACGAGCTTGTCCGTCGTCCACGCCTGGAACGCGGCGCTGGTCATGGTGCCGCGCGCCTTGAGCCCGCGCAGCTGC
The DNA here is from genome assembly GCA_963705205.1 of uncultured Thermoleophilia bacterium. Classification (GTDB taxonomy): domain Bacteria; phylum Actinomycetota; class Thermoleophilia; order UBA2241; family UBA2241; genus CAIXSE01. The sequence continues at coordinate 66,324 of CAVPJG010000007.1, read as the reverse complement.
AGCAGCCAGCCGTAGGGCACGCCGGTGTCGGCGGCGCGCTCCCCCGCCTCCGCCGCCACGATGCTGATGCGCGCGATGGCGGCGGGCTTGCGGTTGCCGAAGATGCCCGGGTCGCTGGAGACCAGCTTGAGCGGCCAGTTGGGCTTCCAGGTGGCGTACTCGTCCACCGTCATCGGGTTCTTGATCGAGGCGGTGCCCAGGGTGAGCGGCACGCCGTTCACCCGGTTCGCCACGACCAGCTTGTTCTTCAGCGTCGCGACCTCGGCGCTGGTGTAGGTGGCGCTGAACCCGTCGACGCCGGTGACGACGACGTTGTAGCCCGGCGCGCTGGTGGCGAGCTTCCAGTTGAAGCTCGCGGGCCGGGCGTCGTCGATGCGGCCGACGAGGCGCCACAGCGCGACCCCGGTGTAGGCGAGGTCGTCGCTCGGGTCGTCGGGCGTCTTGTTGTCGTCGACGATGGCACGCTTGACGAGCTTGTCCGTCGTCCACGCCTGGAACGCGGCGCTGGTCATGGTGCCGCGCGCCTTGAGCCCGCGCAGCTGCAGCAGCCAGCCGTAGGGCACGCCGGTGTCGGCGGCGCGCATGGCCAGCGCCGGTGCGGCCATGGCCAGCACGAGCAGCGTCGCGCCGGCCGTGACCAGGGCCAGTCTTGTCTTCATGTCTCTCCCCTCCCTATAGTCCCTTTTCGCGATGCTCCGAGGAGGGCGCGAGGACCGTGTGACCAGGGCGGAGAGACGGTGACGGCGCTGGAGTGCCCATGTGGCACCGCGTGCGGGCATGATGCACGCTGTCCGCACGCGGAAAGGCCCGACAGATCGCCTTCTCCTTTCCGCTCTGGGAGACACGGCGGTTTCCCGCTGTACCCTGCCGGCATCCGGCTCCATAGGCAGTGCCCTTAGGAGGCCGGCGCTCGGAGAAGCGTCGCCATTCTAAGGAATCCCTTAGCGTAAGGGCAAGGGCTGTCTGGAAGACGTCGGGCCGCGGGCGTGGACAGGTTGTCCTGTCCACGCCCGCGGCCCGTCACGAACCGGCGGCCGTCCCCGAGGGCGCCGCCTGCGAGGCGACTACTTGTCGATCATCACCTCGGTCGCCTTGATGACGACCTTCACGCTGTCGCCGGCCCTGAGGTCGAGCGCCTCGGCCGAGTGCCGCGTCACGGCCGCGGCCACCTCGTTGCCGGCGACGTCCACGACGACCTCGGCCATGACCGAGCCGAGGACGACGCTCTTGACCGTTCCTGGGAGCTGATTGCGCGCGCTCAGCGTCATCGCTGCCTCCTGGTCCGCGCCCGTCGACCGCCCGCTGCGGCGACGTTCTCCTGTCCCCTACCCGGCCGGCTTCGGTAAGGAACACCATAGTAGGCGACAAGAAAGAGGGCGGCGGGCCCGAAGGCCCGCCGCCCCAGCTGTGGTGCGGCGCGCTGAGCACCGCTTGCGGGGCGCTCTAGCGCGCCGCACCTCGTAAGTCAGTCAATGTCGCATGCCTCCTTTCCTCGTGGCTCCCGGCCGTGCCACGTGCAGGATTGACTCTCCCGCACTCCGGCCGCTTGCCCGTCCGAGCCCCTCAAGGTCCGAGCGGCTCGCGCAGGCAGGCGTCCACCGGTGGTCCGCCGGTCTGCCAGTCCATCTCGCGGATGGCCACCATCTTCAGCTCCGTCATTTCCCTGATGGCGTACTTCAATCCTTCACGGCCGATGCCGGAACCCTTGATACCACCATACGGCATGTGGTCAACCCGGAACGTCGGGACCTCGTTGATCATGACGCCTCCGACCTCGAGGCGCCGGGCGGCGTACATCGCCTTGTTGAGGTCGTTGGTGAACACGCCGGCCTGCAGGCCCATCTCGCTGTCGTTGCTGATGTCGATGGCCTCGCAGAGGTCTCGCGCCTTGAGGATGCTCAGCACCGGCCCGAAGACCTCGCGCGCGCAGACCTTCATCTCGCGCGTCACATCGGTCAGCACGGTCGGCAGCAGGCGGCCGTCGTCGCCGACGCCGCCGGTGGCCAGCGTCGCGCCCTGGTCGACGGCCTCCTGGATCCAGCCCTTGACCCGCTCGGTCTCGTCCTCGTTGATGAGCGACGCCACGTCGGTCGTCTCGTCCAGCGGGTCGCCGACCTTGAGCGCCGCCACCGCGGGGACGAGCTTCTCCATGAACTGGTCGTACACGGCCTGGTGCACGACGACGCGCTGCACCGAGATGCAGATCTGGCCGGAGTTGGCGAACCCGCCGGCCACGACTCGCTGCAGCGCGAGATCGAGGTTGGCGTCCTCGTCGACGATGGTCGCGGAGTTGTTGCCGAGCTCCAGGGTGATCATCTTCATGCCGGCGTCGGCGGCGATCTGCCGCCCCACCGGCGGGCTGCCGGTGAAGCTCACCATGTTGGTGCGCTCGTCGGTGACCATCTTGTTGCCGATCGTCCGGCCGGAGCCGACGACGACCTGGAGCGTGCCGTCGGGGAGGCCGGCCTCGGCCAGCAGTTCCGCCAGCCGCAGCGCGGTGAGCGGGGTGTTGGAGGCCGGCTTGAGGACGACGGCGTTGCCGCCGGCCAGCGCCGGCGCGACCTTGTGCGCCACCAGGTTCAGCGGGAAGTTGAACGGCGAGATGGCGGCGATCACGCCGCGCGGCTCACGGATGGTCCAGCCGAAGCGGTGCTCGCCGCTCGGGTCGGCATCCATCTGCACGAGATCGCCGGCCGTCCGCTTCGCCTCTTCGCCGGCCCAGCGGAAGGTGCTGGCGCCGCGCTTGGCCTCGACACGCGCGTCCTTGAGCGGCTTGCCGCCCTCGGCCGCGATGATGCGTGCGATCTGCTCGGCGTTCTCCTCGATGAGGTGCGAGGTGCGCTCGAGGATCGCCGCGCGCTTCCAGGCCGGGGTCCAGCGGAACCCCTCGGCCGCGACGCGCGCGCGGTCGAGCACGCGGTCCATGTCCTCGAGCGTCGCCGTCGGGACACGCGCCAGCACGGCGCCGTCCCAGGGGGCGCGCAGCGTCATCTCTTCACCGGTGCCGTATGGGCCCTTGATGACGAGGTCCGGGGCGACGACGTCGCTCACCCGGATGCCCGCTGCGTCTCGTGCGGTAGTGCTCATGCCGATCCTCCCCCTCCTCCGACTCCACGCCGGCGGCGACTGTTGTCCCTGACGGCGTGCTTACCCGGCCGGGCCGGCCGGCTCACGCGCCGCCGGTGGCGGCGCCTCCACCGGCCGGCCCGGCACTCGGCCCGTCACGGCCTGCAGTTCTCGCAGAACTCGACCCAGGCCTCGTCCTTCTTGCTCTCGCCCTCGCGGAACGGCCGCCGGTCGCTCAGGGGCACGACCTTCCCGCGGCCGTTGCCCGAGGCACCCTCCAGACCGGCGCCCATCGAGCCGGAGCCCGCCTTGCCGCGGAGGTACACGCCCATCGGCACGCCGGTGAGGTCGATGTTGATCTGCTTGACCTCCGTGTACTCGTCGAGGCCGTAGCTACCCAGCTCGCGACCGATGCCGCTCTGCTTGTAGCCGCCCCACGGGGCCTCGCTGTACGTCGGGTGGTAGGTGTTGACCCAGGTGATGCCGGCGCGCAGGGCCTTGATCACGCGCATCGCGCGCGTGACGTCCTTGGTCCACACGGCCCCGGCCAGCCCGTAGATCGTGTCGTTGGCGATCCTGATCGCCTCTTCCTCGTTGTCGAACGGGATCACGACCAGCACCGGCCCGAAGATCTCCTCCTGCGCGATGCGCATGGAGTTGTCCACGTTCACGAAGATGGTGGGCTCGTAGTAGAAGCCGCTGCCGCTGAGCCGCCGGCCACCGGTGGCCAGCGTCGCACCCTCTTCCTTGCCGATGGCCACGTACTTCTCGACCGTGTCGAGCTGCTGCCGGCTCACCAGCGGCCCCATCTCGCTCTCTTCGTCGAGCGGGTCGCCGACCTTGATCGCCATCGCGCGGCTGACGAGCTCGCCGACGAACCGGTCGTGGATGGAGCGCTCGACGAGCAGGCGCGAGCCGGCCGAGCACACCTCACCCGTGCCGGCGAAGATGCCGATGAGGGCGCCGTCGATGGCCGCCTCGAAGTCGGCGTCGGCGAACACGATGTTGGGGCTCTTGCCGCCGAGCTCCAGACCGATCTTCTTCACGTTCTCGGCGGCCCTGCGCATGATGTGCTTGCCGACCTCCACGGAGCCGGTGAAGGCCACCATATCGACGTCCTGATGCCCGGCGAGGTGGTCGCCGATCTCGCCGCCCGGTCCGGTGACCACCTGGAAGACACCCTTGGGCAGACCGGCCTCCTCGAAGACCCTGGCGAGCTCCAGGTTGGTGAGCGGGCTCAGGGTGGCCGGCTTGAGGATCATCACGTTGCCGGCCGCCAGGGACGGCCCGGCCTTCCACGCCGCCATGAGCATCGGGTAGTTCCACGGCGTGATGCCGACGGTGACGCCGATGGGCTCGCGTACCACCATGCTCATGGTCTCGCCCGGCACCTCCAGCGTCTCGCCGTGCTGGTCCTGGACCATACCGGCGTACAGCTCGAAGGTGTGCGCCGTGTCCAGCATGTCCACGCGCGCTTCCTCGAGCAGCTTGCCCATCTGGCGGCTCTCGAGGCGGGCGAAGTCCTCCGCGCGCTCGCGCAGGAGCGCGGCCGCTCGCGTCAGGACCTCCGCGCGCTCCATCGCCTTCATCTTCGGCCAGGGGCCGGTGTCGAACGCCTCGCGGGCGGCGCGGACCGCCTTCTCGGCGTCCGCGACGCCGCCCTTCGGTACGCGCGCGATCACCTCTTCGGACGCGGGATCCACCACGTCGTACGTCTCGCCGCTGGCCGCGTCGGTCCAGCGGCCGTCGATGTACATCTGGTAGAGCCTGATCTCTGTGTTGGGGACCACGGTCGCCATGCTTCTCACCTCAAGGGCGCCCGGCGGTCGCCGGGCGCGGGTCGTTGTGGCTGCGGGCGGCCCCGGCCTGCGGAGGCGTGCGCCGCTCATGAACGCTCATAGCAGAGCAGTTCCCATGATTTGCACAGGGTTAACCCGCGATGTGAGCCGTGCAAAGGGGAGGCGAGCGCGGTCGCGCTCGCCTCAGCGGCGGTCGCTCAGAAGCAGCCGAGCTGGCACTGCATCACCTTGATGCCCAGCTCGTTGCAGGTGCGGCCGACGTCCGCGAGCGGGACGTCGAGGTCGCGAGCGATCTGGAACGCGTCCTCGCAGGCGATGTGCTTGTCGTCGCCGGCGCGCGCCTTCAGCGTCTCGATGAGTCGTGGGATGTTGCCGGGGGTCATGGCCGGAGTGTACGCACGGTGAGCTGGAGCGGCAAGCGCGAGAGACCCGTCAGCTCCGCTCGCGGCCGGCCGGCGGCTTGGTGAACTTGGCGAAGATGTACACCGCCACGTAGATGAAGAGGAACAGCAGGGCGAACAGCAGCGTGAAGCCGAGCAGGCGCGGCTGCGAGTGCGGGTCGGTGACGCGTCCGAGGAGCTCGTCGGCGAGCGGTCCCGGCCGGCGCACCAGGTCCCAGCTGTTCCAGCGCAGGAACCGGCCGAGGTAGATGCCGAAGCTGCCGAGGCCGGCGGCGACCACCACGAAGACCCAGCCGGCCGCCGTGCCCAGGCCCCGCGTGACGATCTCCTGCATGAGGTAGAGGGAGACGATCCCGAGGATGAGCCCGGTCCAGGCGAACCAGTAGAGCATGAGCACGTCGTACCAGCCGGGCACGATGTCGCCCATGCTGCCGAGGTGGAGGAAGTCGGTGAGGATGTACGGCGCGTTGGGGAAGAAGGCCAGCCATACGATGGCCGCGGCGACGATGAGGACGTAGAGCACGGCGCGACGCGCCGAGGCCAGGCGGTAGGCGATCGCGGCGAAGACGAACGGCACCCACGCCAGCACGAGGTTCCAGAGCAGGAACCAGTAGTGATACGTGTGCGAGTACCACGAGCGCGCCGCGATGAGGCCCACGCAGACGAGCGAGGCGGCGAGGAGCAGGCCGACCATGGCGTACGCGAACCTGTGGCGGACCGGGGGCCGGACGCGGAGCCGGACGTCCGGCGGCGCGGACGGCGGGGTGGGCTCCGCCGGCGGCCGGGGCACTCCCGGCGGACGGTCCTCCGGCGCCCGCCGCACGGCGCCGTCGAAGGGGCCCGGCTCCCGCGGCCCGGTGAAGCTCACCCGCCCCCCAGCGGCGGGAACAGCGCGACCTCGTCGCCCGGGGCGAGGACCTGCTCGCGCGCGGCGTGTACGCCGTTGACGAGGATGAGGCCGGCGGCGCCGGACTCGAGGCCGATGGCCTCGGTGACGGCGCTCACCGTCGCGGTCTCCCGCGGGTCGAGCTCGTAGGCCGTGCACCGCTCGCGGGCGCGCAGCTCGAGGCCCGCAAAGAGCTTGACGCTGATCGTTCCCGCCGCACCGGTCATGTCCCGACGATACCACTCATCCCGAGCCCCCACCCTGCCGATACGGGAGGCGAGCGCAGCGGGCGTGTGACCCGCGCGTGAACGGACATGACCCCCGCCGAGAACGACATCCCCACCGCGCCGCCCCTCGAGGGAGCGCCGGGCGCGATCTCTGCCGGCGAGCTCCACACCGCCGCGGCCGCGTCGGTGGACGGTCGCGACCAGGCGCTGCGCGCCGTGCAGGTCGCGCTCATCAAGGAGATCGACACGGCGATCAGCCGGCTCGAGCGCGCGCGCATGGGCGAGACCACGCGCGAGCACCTCGAGGTCCTGCGCAGCCTGCTCAAGGCGCAGGTCACCGCGTACCTCGAGCACTTCGTCGCGCGGCGCGCCCCGCTGTTCTCGCACACGTCGCTGATGTACGCCGGCGAGGTCGGCGCCCCCGGCGTGATCTCCACCACCTTTCGAGGACTGCTCGAGAGCGGCGCGCTCACGGGTGGCCAGGGCGCGCAGCTGGCCCAGCTGCTGAGCGACCGGCGCACGCTGATCGTCTTCGGCGACCGCGCCACCGGCAAGTCGACCCTGCTCAACTCGCTCTTCGAACTCATCTCGGTGGACGACCGCTTCGTGGCCATCGAGCGTGGAGCGGACCTGCCGGCGCTCAAGGAGCGGTCGTTCTGCGTGCGCCTGGGCGTCGATCGCGACACCGATATCGCGGCGCTCTTCGCCAAGGTGCGACGCATGGACCCCGGCCGTCTGGTGATCGGCGAGCTGCACGCCCAGGAGGTCCGCGAGTTCTTCGGCTTCCTCGCCGAGGACCCCCGGACCGGCGGCCTCGCGACGCTGCGCACCGAGACCGTGCGCCGCGCCGTCGACGGCCTCGTCGCTGCCTTCGGCGGCGACCCGGCGCACGCCCGCGACGTCGTCGCCCGGGTCCGGCCCGCCTTCGTGCACATGCACGCGGACGAGAGGGGCCGGACGCGCCTCGCCGCCATCTGGAGCGTCGAGGGACTGAAGGACGGTGACATCGTGCTTCGCGAGGTGCAGACGGGCCCCCCATCCGCGATCGAGTTGGTCGCCGAGGCCTGAACCGGACCTCGCCGCGGCGTGACGGTCCCGCAATCGTCATCCCCCGCCGCCGCGCGTCACCCTTTCCGCCGTCCAGCCGCCGCGCTACGGTTGCCCCTGCGGGGTCTGGGCTGGTATGGTGCCCGTTCACGCCGCCGCGAGGCGACTGTTCACCCCTGCTCCAGCATCCAGGCTGGGGCCGCACAGACCACAGGAGGTGATTGGGATAAACAGGTATGAGCTCATGCTCATCGTGAACCCGAACGCGGACGAGGATCGCCAGAAGGAGATCGTCGACCGTCTTCGCACCACCGTCGAGAAGGACAAGGGCACCATTGCCGGCATCGACGAGTGGGGCAAGAAGAAGATGGCCTACGAGATCAAGAAGGAATCCGAAGGCGTCTACACCGTCATCACGTTCACGGCGACACCCCAGACTCTCAGCGAGATCGAACGCGTGCTGAGCATCACCGACGAGGTCCTGCGTTACGGGACCAAGCGGCTGAAGTCCTAGCGGCACGACCGAGGGAAGGGAGTCCACCGTGGCCGGGTCCATCAACAGCGTCGTCATCGTCGGCAACCTCACGCGCGACCCCGAGTTGCGGGCGACACCCAGCGGCACCAGCGTGTGCAGCCTCCGCGTCGCCGTCAACGATCGCGTCAAGGATCCGAACACCGGCGAGTGGGGCGACAAGGCCAACTACTTCGACGTCGACGTCTTCGGCGGCCAGGGCGAGCGCTGCGCGCAGTACCTCGCCCGCGGGCGCCAGGTCGCCGTCAGCGGCCGGCTCCGCTGGCGCGAATGGGAGACCCAGGACGGCCAGAAGCGTCAGGCCGTCTCCATCCTGGCCGACAACGTGCAGTTCATCGGCCCGCGCGAAGGCGCGGGCGGTGGTGGCGGCCAGGGCGGCTACCAGCAGCGGCCCGCCGCCGGCACGTCGCTCGGGGCGGAGTTCCCGCCCGCGGCCCCCGGCGCGCCCAGCGACGACGACTTCACCGCCGACGACGACATCCCGTTCTGAGCACGACGAAGCGCGCTCCCGGGCGCTGTAAGGAGAGAGAACACGCATGCCCAGCTCCAAGCCAAAGCCGCGGCGCGAGAAGAAGGGCAAGGCCGGAGGGTTCGGCCAGGCTCGCCGCCGCTACTGCTACTTCTGCAAAGAGAAGATCGAAGAGGTCGACTACAAGAACTACACGACCCTTCGTCGCATGATGTCCGACAAGGGCAAGATCCGCTCGCGCCGCATCACCGGCACGTGCCGCCGCCATCAGAACCAGCTGGCGTCGGCCATCAAGTTCGCGCGCGAGATGGCCCTGCTGCCCTACGTCAGTCGCTGAGGAGGACGCCATGGAGGTCATACTGCTCCAGGACGTCGAGAACCTCGGCGACAAGGGCCAGCTGGCGAACGTCGCCCGCGGCTACGCCCGCAACTACCTGATCCCGCGCAAGCTCGCGGAGCCCGCGACGCCGGGCAAGATCGTCGAGTTCCGGCGTCGCGAAGAAGAGCGCAAGGCCCGCGACGTGCGCATGGCAGCGCAGGCCGAGGAGTTCACGGCCACGCTCAACAAGACCGTCATCACGCTGGCCGCCAAGGCCGGCGAGGGCGACCGTCTGTTCGGCAGCGTCACCGCCGCGGACATCGCCGACGCCATCAAGGACGCGCGCGGCATCACCATCGACAAGCGCAAGGTCCTGCTGGAGGAGCCGATCAAGGAGATCGGCACCTTCATGGTCGACGTCGAGGTCGCCGAAGGCTTCGTCGCCACCGTCAAGACCATCGTCGCGCCCGCCTGACGGCGCGCGGCTCAAGACCAAAGACCGGAGGCCCCGGGGGAGGCGCGCAGCACGCTTCTCCCGGGGCCTCCCGCGTCCTGCGCCGCGGCGACGAGCTGAGCGGTCCGGTGCCGGCCGCTCCCCGCGTGAGGAGCATCACGCGTTCGTCGGGTTGACGCCCGCCCAACGGTCGGTCCTCACTCGACTCTTACTCTCTCCTTGAAGGTTAGAGTTGTTCGGTCGGCGACCGTGCTTCTGCCCTGCCGGTCCCCGGTGACCCTCTCCGCGCAACAGCGGATACGTCCCCTCCTTGCGCTACCATCGTCCGGCCGGGTCGCATAGACTCCGAGACCCACGCCGCCACTCAGCCACCTCTGGAGAACCATGGCCGTCGAGCGTATCGAGCCACCTGCAAGTCCGCACCTGCCGCCGCACAACCTGGAGGCGGAGCAGTCGGTGCTGGGCGCGATGCTGGTCAACCCCAACGCCATCACGGCGGTCACCGAAGTACTCACCTCGGACGACTTCTACCGCGACACGCACCGGCTCATCTATCGCGGCGCGCTCACCCTGTTCGAGCGCGGCGAGGAGGTCGACGTCGTCACCCTGAGCGCCCAGCTCGAGCGCGAGGGCATGCTCGAGCGCGCCGGCGGGCGTGAGTTCGTGCACACGCTGGCGGAGTTCGTGCCGGCCGCAGCCAACGCCGCGCACTACGCGAGCATCGTGCGCGAGCAGAGCGTGCTGCGTTCGCTCATCCGCGTGGGCAACGAGATCGCCGAGCTCGGCTACCAGCACCCCGGCGATCCCACCGACCTGCTCGACCGCTGCGAGCAGAAGGTCTTCGCCATCCAGCAGCAGCGCAACACCGGCGAGTTCGAGCACATCAAGCAGGTGCTGGTGCGCAACTTCGAGCACCTGGCGACTCTCGACGGCGACCGCGGCGTCACCGGCGTCGCCACCGGGTTCGAGGGGATCGACCGGCTCACCGGCGGATTCCAGAAGGCCAACCTCATCGTGCTCGCCGCGCGCCCCGGCGTCGGCAAGACGAGCCTTGCGCTCAACATCGCCCACCACATGGCGACCGAGGGCCACAGGGCCGACGGCGGCAAGCACGCGGTCGCCATCTTCAGTCTCGAGATGAGCGCCGAGGAGCTGGGCGAACGCCTCATGTGCTCCTCAGCTCGCGTCAGCTCGCACAAGCTCCGCACCGGCAGCCTCTCCCCGGACGACCACGCCAAGCTCGTGCAGGCGGCCGGCGTCCTCGAGAAGGCCGACATCTTCATCGACGACACCGCCGGCCTCAACATGTTCGAGCTTCGCGCCAAGGCTCGCCGCCTGCAGGCCAAGCAGCAGCTCAGCCTGGTCATCGTCGACTACCTCCAGCTCATGGCCGGCGACGGCCGCGCCGACAACCGCCAGCAGGAGGTCAGCAACATCTCGCGCGGCATCAAGCAGCTCGCACGCGAGCTCTCCGTGCCGGTCATCGCCGTCTCGCAGCTCAACCGCGCGCCCGAGGCGCGCGCCGACCGCGAGCCGCAGCTCGCGGACCTGCGCGAGTCGGGCGCCATCGAGCAGGACGCCGACATGGTCATGTTCATCTACGAGGACCCCAGCGACCCGGCCTCCAAGGGCGTGGTCAAGGTCAAGATCGCCAAGCACCGCAACGGTCCCACCGGCCTGGTGCGGCTGGGCTTCGTGCGCGACTACACGCAGTTCCGCACGCTGCGCCAGACCGAGGACTACGGGTACGGCGACGACGAATGATCGCCGCAGGCGAATCATCGAGCGGTGCGCAGTAGGCTCACCGCTCTGTAGACTGGGGCACATGACCCCTGTCGTCACCAGGTTCCAGACACCGGCGCTCGATCCGGTCGCGCTCATCCGCGCGCTTGGGCTCGAGGGGCGGGCGCCGGTCGTGCTGCTGGACTCGGCCGGCGGGTCGTCGCAGCTCGCCCGCCGGCACTACCTCGCTTGGGACCCCATCTTCCGCCTGCGTGCCCGGCGTGGAGTCGTGAGCATCGCCGGGGACGGCGGCGCCCGCCGCGCGGACGGGCCGCAGGCCCGCGCCCTCGCGGACCAGGCCGCCGCCCTCACCACGCTCGCGCCCTTCGAGGCGCTGCGGCAGGCCACGAGGATCTCGGCGCTGGAGCAGCCCGTCCCGGACCTGCCCGAGGCCGAGGCGCTCGTGGGGCTGCTGAGCTACGACGCGGTACGCTATCTCGAGCGCCTGCCCGACACCGTGCGCGACGACCTCGGCATCCCCGACATCGACGTGTTCCTGCCGGGCAGGCTCCTGCGCTTCGACCTCGCCTCCGGCGAGGCCGCGCTCGTCGACCGCCTCGCCGCGGACGAGGGCGCGGCGGCGGCCGCAGCGGCGCGCGTGGGAGAAGCCCTCAGGCGCGCGCGCCGCCCCCGCCCTGCCGCGCTGTACGGCAACGACCTGCCGGTGTTCCGCAGCACCTTCACGCAGGCGGAATACGAGGAGGTGGTGCGCCGGACTCGCGAGTACGTGTTCGCCGGCGACATCTTCCAGGCCAACCTCAGCCAGCGGCTCGACCTGTGCTACGCGCTGCCGAGCCTGCACCTCTACGACACGCTGCGCACCGTGAACCCCAGCCCCTTCGCGGGCTACCTCCACTTCGGCGAGTACGAGCTGATCAGTTCCTCCCCGGAGCGCCTCGTCTCGCTCGACGCCGAGGGCTGGGCCGAGACCCGCCCCATCGCCGGCACCCGGCCCCGGGGCTCGCTCACCGAGGAGGACCTCACCGACGAGCTCAACCTCGATCCCAAGGACCGCGCCGAGCACATCATGCTGGTCGACCTCGAGCGCAACGACCTCGGCAGGGTCTGCGAGTACGGCACCGTACGCGTGAACGAGCTCATGGTCAACGAGTTCTACAGCCACGTGATCCACATCGTGAGCAACGTGCGCGGCCACCTGCACCCGTCGCGGGACGCGGTGGACCTGGTCACGGCGATGTTCCCGGGCGGGACCATCACAGGCTGTCCCAAGGTTCGCTGCATGGAGATCGTCGACGAACTGGAGATGGTGCGCCGCGGGCCGTACACGGGATCCTTCGGCTGGATCGCGGCGCGGCGACTGGACCTCAACATCATCATCCGGACGCTGGTCCGCAAGGGCGACCGGCTGTTCCTGCAGGCCGGCGGCGGCATCGTCGCCGACTCGGTGCCGGTGCGCGAGTACCGCGAGACGCTGCACAAGGCCGCCGGCATGCTGCGCGCGGTGAGCGCGAGCATCGCCGAACGGGCGGGGTGAGCCGCCGCTGATGTGACGGCGCGGCGAATGCGCCGCCGGTGCGCCGAGGGCGCACCGGCTATAGACTCTCGCCCGTGACGATGCTGATCCTCAACGGCGTGCTCATGCGTGAGGCCGAGGCTACCCTGCCGGCCACCGACCGCGCGCTCACGCACGGCCTTGGCCTCTACGAGACGATCAAGCTGGAGGACGGCGTGCCCGTGTTCTTCGAGGAGCACGTCGCCAGGCTCGTCCAGGGCATCGCCGCGCTCGGGCTCGACAGGGCCGTCGACAGGCCCGAGCTGGCCGAGCAGATCTGCCGCCTCAGCGAGGCCAACGGCGGTGACCACAACTCCTGCCGCCTGCTGGTCACAGCCGGCGCCCCGGACGGCAAGCCGTCCCTGCTCGTGCAGACGGACCGGCGTGACTTCCCGCCTCGCCCACTGCGCGTCATCTCGTACCGCGGCGTGCGCGTGAGCGCCCAGTACAAGGCCATGACGGTCATGCAGTCCACCCTCGCTCAGCGGGCGGCGCTCGCGGCAGGCGTCGACGACGCGCTGCTCGTGGACGACGAGGGCAGGATCTTCGAGGGCGCGACGTCCAACGTCTTCGTCGTGCGCGCCGGCAGCCTCATCACGCCGCCGGCCGAGGGCGACATCCTTCCCGGCGTGCTGCGTGCCAAGGTCGAGGAGCTGGCGGCCGCCGCCGGCATCCCCGTCGTGGAGGCGTGGGCGCGCGTCGCCGATCTGCGCCCGGACGACGGCGTCCTGCTCACCAGCAGCATCCGCGGCATCGTGCCCGTGGAGCGCGTCGACGGCGTGCAGCTGCTGGTGCACGAGCAGGAACTGACGCAGGTACGCTCGCTGGTCGGCGCAGCCGAGGCTGCGAGCGCCGACGCCTTCCGCGCGACCTACCTCTAGGCACGTACCGTCCTGCCGTCGGCGGCCGGCCGGCCAGGCCGTCCCTGCCCCATGGGGTTAGGTGCGACGCTCTGCGCGGAATCATCCCGCCATGCGCCGCCTCGCCCTCATCGTCGTGGTCGCGGCCCTCATGGCCGCTGCCGCTGCCTTCGCCGTCACCAGGGGGCCGTCTCCCGGCACGGCCGGCGGGTCCACGCGGACGCCCGGCGCCGGCACCGCGCCCGGAGCCGCGACTCCGGCGGCGGACGCGGCGGGCGACGCGTCTGTGTCGGGTACGTCGCCCGCCGCTCGGGCCACGGCCCGCCCGCCGTCCGTGCGTCTCGCGCCGATCCCGGGCACCTACTCCCAGCCGCTCTACGTGACGGCGCCGCGCGGCGACACCTCGCGCCTCTTCATCGTCGAGAAGACGGGTGCGATCCGGATCGTCAAGGACGGCTCCCTGCTCCCACGGCCGTTCCTGGACATCTCGGCGCAGGTGTCGCGCGGCAGCGAGCAGGGCCTGCTCTCGATGGCATTCGACCCCAGGTACGCGAGCAACGGGCGCTTTTACGTGAACTACACGAACGCGAGCGGCGACACGCGCGTCGTCCGCTACCGGGTGTCAGGCGCGGACCCGGACAGGGCGGCGGCCTCGTCGGCTCGGGTCCTGCTCCGCGTCGACCAGCCCTACAGCAACCACAACGGTGGGCAGTTGCAGTTCGGCCCGGACGGGCGCCTCTGGGTCGGCATGGGCGACGGTGGCAGCGGCGGCGACCCCCAGCGCCGCGCCCAGGATCCCCGCAGCCGGCTGGGCAAGATGCTGCGCGTCAACGTGGGCACGTCCCCGGCACGGGTCAGCGTGTACGCCAAGGGGCTGCGCAACCCGTGGCGCTTCTCGTTCGACCGGGCGACCGGCGCCCTCTGGATCGGCGACGTCGGCCAGAACGCCTGGGAGGAGATCGACTACCTGCGGCCGGGGCGGCCGGCCGGCGCCAACTTCGGCTGGAACGCCTACGAGGGCACGCACGTGTACGACACGGCGGTGGCGGCGAGGCTGAAGCGGTCCGCGCTGACCTGGCCGGTCTCGCAGTACAGCCACAGCGTCGGCTACTCGGTCACCGGCGGCTACGTGTACCGCGGGACGGCGATCCCGTCGCTACGCGGCTTCTACGTGTTCGCCGACTATTCCGGGCGCGTGTGGGCCAAGCGCGGTCCGGGGGGCAGCCGCTACGCGCTCCCCGGGGCGGACCGACAGATCGGCCAGATAGCGTCGTTCGGCGAGGACGCGAGCGGCGAGCTGTACGTCGCGTCGCTCGGGGGGTCCGTCTACAGGATCGTCCCCCGATGAAGCAGTGGCCGCAGGCTCAGCGCCGGCGTCCCTCCAGAAACCAGCTCGTGTGGTGGTGCGCCGGGCCGCGCTCCCGCGGCTCGTCGTAGCGGCGCTCCTCCAGGTCGATGATCTCGAAGGCAGAGAAGTCGCGCGTGAGCTCCTCCGCGGTGCAGAAGTGCAGGTACACCTTGTCGACCCAGCTGCGCTCCTCGCCGGAGACGGGCTCCCCGACCGCGTAGTGCTCGGCGTCCCGCGGCGAGAGCGTGCTCAGGAAGAGCAGGCCGCCGGGCCGGGCGGCGGCGGCGAGCGCCGCCGCGAACTCCCGGCGGCCGATCGGCCCCAGCAAGTGGTAGACGTTGCAGCTGAAGACGACGTCGTAGGGGCCGGCGTGCTCCGGGTCGCTCGCGAGCGACCCGAGGTCTCCGGCCACGTACTCGGCGTCGAAGCGGGCCGTGCGCGAGCGGCGCAGCGCGGACGCGTGCTCCTTGCGCGCGGCCGCGATCGCCGCCGGCGACGGGTCGAGGCCGACCGCCCTGCAGCCTAGCTCGCCGGCGAGGTAGCGTGTGTCGCGGCCGTAGCCGCAGCCGGCGTCGAGGATCGTGATGTCCGGCGTGACGTACGGGCGCAGACGAGCGACGGCGAGGCGAGCCAGCTCGCTCGGCCCGTCGCCCCACACGCGCTCATCGGCCGCGTAGCGCCGGTCCCAGTGCAGCGCTGCCTGCGGGACATCCGGCTCGGGCGCGCCGAAGAACCCGCGACCGCTGTTGAGCGGTGCCCCTCCGGCGCCCCGCTCGACAGCCGATGTGCGCTGCTGCTGCGGCGCCCCGCGCGAAGGCTCGCCTGCGGTGGCCTTTCTACGGCCGCTGTTCACGACTTCGTCAGGCGGCGCCAGGCCTCCAGGTACTTCTCGGAGGTCTTCGCCGCCACGTCCGGTGGCAGCTCCGGCCCCGGGGCCGTCTTGTCCCAGTCGAGCGTCTCCAGGTAGTCGCGCACGTACTGCTTGTCGTAGCTCGGTTGGCTCTTGCCGGCCTCGTAGCCGTCGGCCGGCCAGAAGCGCGACGAATCCGGCGTCATGATCTCGTCGATGAGGATCAGCTCGCCGTCCAGCAGGCCGAACTCGAACTTGGTGTCGGCGATGATGATGCCGCGCTCCAGGGCGTACTCGGCGCCGAAGCTGTACAGCTCCAGCGCCATGTCCCGCACCTTCTCCGCCATCTCCCTGCCGATGAGATCCACGGTCTTGTCGAACGAGACGTTCTCGTCGTGGTCGCCGATGGCGGCCTTGGTGGACGGCGTGTAGATCGGCTCCGGCAGCCGGCTCGCCTCAACGAGACCCTCCGGCAGCTCGATGCCGCACACCATGCCGGTCTTCTCGTAGTCCTTGCGCCCCGAGCCGGTGAGGTAGCCGCGCACGATCGCCTCGACCGGCAGCGCCTCGGCCCTGTGCACCACGATCGAGCGACCCGCGAGGTGCCTGCGTTTAGCGTCCGTGCTGAACGGGTCCGGATCGATGAGGTGGTTGGGGATGATGCGGTCGGTCTGCTCGAACCAGAAGTTGGCGATCTGCGTGAGGACGACGCCCTTGTCCGGGATCGGCGTCGGGAGGATGACGTCGAACGCGGAGAGCCGGTCGCTGGTGACGATCAGCATCTGGTTGGGCGCGTACGCGTACACGTCGCGCACCTTTCCCCGGCTGATGAGCTCCCAGGCGGATTCGTTGGACTCGTACAGCGTCGTCATGATCGGCTCGCTCCTTTCGCGGCGATGAGGTCGAGAAGCGCTTCGGCGGCGGCGCGGGGGCCGGCGGTCTCGCAACCGGGCAGCCCGAGCTGCGTGCGCAGCTGCCCGACGTACACGCCGGCCCGGAACGCCGCCGCGAACGTGGAGGCGGCGAGCGCCTCGTGCTGGTCCCGGCGCTGCGCCGGGCCGAACGGGTTGGCGAAGTAGCTGTTGGTGATGCCCGTCGACGTGGTCGTGCCCTTGCTCATGGCGGCGCCGTCCCGGAACACCGCCAGCGCCGCCTCTTGGGCGGTCAGGCGGTCGACCACCGGGTGGCCGTCGTCGACCGCCTCGTGGTTGTTGGCGTACAGCAGGAAGTCGACGGGGTAGCCGCGCAGTACGTCCTCCAGGCTCGTGACCGGGAGCACGACGCGGGCGTTGACCTTGTTCGGGCTCATGATGATGGAGCGGTCCAGCTGGCCGAAGGCGTAGCCCTGCTGCAGGTCGTCGAGGCGCACGAAGGCGCCGATCTCGCTGCCGAACCCGAGCACATCGCCGCCGGGGCCGACCTCGAGCGAGCCCATGTCGTCGGCGATGATACGCACCTCGCGGATGCGCCCCTCGCCGGCCACGCGCAGCGCCTCGAGCGTCTCGCTCTTGCCGGTGGCGGTGTCACCGATGAGGAGCACCGTGGCGCGGGTGCCGTCGTAGAGGGTCAGCCGCGCGTAGGCGCCGTGGAACGGCATGACGCCGCGGTCCATGGCGGCTACGTTGTGCAGGGTGAGCACCATCTTCTTGAGGTAGCCGAAGTAGCCGAAGCGGTCCTCCAGCGGGACCGTCGCCACCAGCAGGCGGCTGCGGCGGTCGTCGTGGAACACCGTGGGCAGGTCGCCGAAGCGCGCGAGCGCCGCCGGCGACACGCCGAACAGGTACACGGCGTCGGGGCCGGCGGCGATCTCCTCGTCCGAAGCGACCTCGAACAGGTTGGCGAGGCTCAGGCCGAGGCCCATGAAGCGGCGGTGGAAGTAGACGAACACGGTCGTGCGGCCGACGAGGGCCGGATAGCAGAGCCACTCCTCGCGCTCGAGCTTGAGGCCGTCGAGCGGGTTGTCCTCCACTTCCGTGAACTGCCCGGTGCGCGTGTTCATGGGCGGGTCGAGCAGCAGCGGCGGGTAGAGCAGCAGGTCGCGGACGAAGGGGATGCCGGTGAGCAGGTCGCGGTGGCGAGCCGGTACCGGCCACCTGTGGCGCACGGCGTAGACGCCGACCTCGGCGCCGGCCGCCACTTGGCGCAGCACGCGCGGGCGCGTGCCGGTGACGTTCTCGGCGATATCGCGGTAGAGCGCCCGCACCAGCCGGGCCAGCGACTCGACGGTGTCGGTGAAGCCGCGCAGCGGGCGCTTGTCGCCCGGCGCCGGGGGGACCTCGGCGCGCACCACGAGAAAGCGGTCCCAGCGGCGCCAGAAGTCGTACAGCCCCTCGACGAACTCGTGCAGCTGCTCGCGCCGCGCGAGCAGGTCGCCCGGAGCGCAGGCCGTGATGGACACGCGCTCGAGCGGGTTGTTGGCGAGCAGCCTGAGCAGGTCGAGCAGCCGCGCACGGCGGGGGTCGCCGTCCCTGCCGGCGGCGGCCTCGAGGCCTGCCCAGGCGGAGCCGGAGAGCCCGAGCTCGTCGAGCGCCTCCGGGTTGTGCGCCTCGAGGTGGTCGACGTAGAGACCCAGCACGCGCGCGAATGCCGCGCTCTCGACGAGCTCCTGCGTGCTCGCGCACACGGGGCCCTCCGAGTACATGACCGCCTGGCGGTCGTCGAGGTCCAGTCGCTGCAGGGACATGTGCTCTCCTGGGGTCTCACGGGCTCGCCGGCGCTGCGCCGGGCGAGCCCGGAGACTACCATACCCGAGCGCTCTTGTCGGCTCCCGGCAGCGCGTCTCGCAGGCGCCGTCAGCTCGCCGTCAGACCGCCGCGCCGTCGTGCTGGTCAGACCCGCAGAACGCGCACTTGCGCGCCTTGTGCGGGATCTCGCTCAGGCACTCGGGGCACTCCTTGACCGTAGGATCGTCGCCCTTCGCCCGACGCTCGGCGAGCTTGTTGAGCGGCATCACGACGATGAAGTAGATCGCCAGCGCGATGAAGAGGAACGAGATGACCGCGTTGAAGAAGGAGCCGTACAAGAACCGGCTGCCGTTGATCGTGAAGGTGAGGCCCGAGAAGTCAGGCTGGCCGAAGATCGCCGCGATGAGCGGCGTGAGGATGTTGCCGACGAACGACGTGATGACGGCACCGAACGCCGCGCCGATCACGACCGCGACGGCCAGGTCGACGACATTGCCGCGCAGGATGAAGTCGCGGAATCCCTTGATCATGCAGCCCCCCTCCTTGTGAATCCGCGCCGCGCCCGGCGCTCTTGCGCCCTGAGTCTACCCGCGAGCGCGAGCAGGGCAACGATTGACCCCCGGCGTGCGGGATCGAGAGACGGTCGACCATTGCGTGGCCGGCGGCTCCGAGGTACACTCCCGCAGCCAGCGACCACCACGACTCACGAGGAGGCGAACAGATGACAGCCAAGACCGCCAGCGGCACGACCGCATCGTTCCTCGTGAGGGTCCTGTCCTGAGCGTCCGCTCGCACTGAGCGGAGCTCCGGCCGGCAGCCCTCCAGGCGCCGGCTCCTCCTGATCCATCCTTCGCCCGGGTGGGCCCGGCGCGGGACGATGCCCGCGCGTGCTGGCGCGCTCTTCCCACCCACCGTTCCGAAAGGACACACCAGCGATGGATCACGTACACGTACGGCAACGACTCCAGGCCTTCGCCGCCCGCCTCCGGCGGGCGGCGGGTCCGGCGGGCCACGAGAGCTATGGAGTGGAGCGCGCCGCCGCGACCCGCGAGGCCTCGGTCGGCCTGCGCAGCATGAACACGCTCGGCGCAGGCCGGCGGTGAGCCCGCCCGCCGTCCGGCGCTCAGACGCACTTGCGACCTGAGCGCCGGACGGCTACACTTCCCAAGCCCTGTCAACGACCGACAACCACGAGGAGGCGAAGTGATGACTGCCAAGGCCGTCAACGGCATTCCCGCGTCACCCCTCGTGAGGGCCCTCTCGTAAGCTTCCGCTCCAGCTGAGCGCCGCTTCTTCCGGCCGCCCGCGAGGCGGCCGTTCTCGTCTTTCCCTCCGGGTGACGCCCCGGGCGCCCGCGGATGCGGACGTCCGCTCCGTGACGGACCTCGAAGGAAGGGCATCTCCAGCGATGGACAAGAAGCAACGCAGAAGACTCAGAAGCCTGCTCGCCGAGCTCGACACGGGTGAGCGCAACCGACTCACCAGGCGCGCCGCCAAGCTGCGCAAGGCGGCGCTGCGGACGCACAAGCCGGACGGCCGGAGGCCCGAGCTCGAGGACTTCCTGCTCGAGCTGGTCGCGGCTGAGATGGACGACGAGGCCGCCGGCGCCGGGCCGGCGGCCGCGGCCGCGGCCGCGGCCATGGACCATACTGCGCTCGCGACCGGCGCGGCGCCGGGCGGCGTCCGGCAGGCCGTCGTCGGCGGCATCGCCGCCGGCGTGTGCACCGTCCTGCTGGACGGCGGCGAGGTCACGGCCGCTCTGTCGCCCGACCTCGCCGGACGGCAGCAGAGCGAGCTCGCCGTCGGCGACGACATCCTCGTCGAGCGCCGTGGCGACGGACATCGCGTCGCCGCGGTGCTGCCCCGCCGCAGCCTGCTCGCCCGCGCCGATCCTCGAGTCCCCCGGCGGCGGCGCGCGATCGCCGCCAACGTCGACCTGGTCGTGGTGGTCGTCGCCGCGGAGGCGCCGCCACTGCACCCGCGGCTCATCGACCGTTACCTGGTGGCGGTCGAGCACTCGGGTGCCCGGCCTGTGCTGGTCGTGAACAAGGTCGACCTGCTCGACGAGGGACGCCGGCATGAGCTGCTCGCCCGGCTGCAGCCGTACCGGTCGCTCGGCATGCCGGTGCTGCCGTGCAGCGCCGATCGCGGGGAGGGTGTCGACGAGGTGCGTGCGACGCTGGCCGGGCAGACGTGCGTCTTCGTCGGGCAGAGTGGCGTCGGCAAGTCGTCGCTGCTCAACGCGCTCGGCGACCGGGCCGCGGCCCGGACCGGCGCGGTGCGCGCCGGCGACGGCCGCGGCCGCCACACCACGACGGCGTCGGCGCTCTACGACCTCGCCGGCGGCATACGCGTGATCGACACGCCCGGCATCCGCCGGTTCAGCATCGAGGACGCGGACCCGGCGGCCATCGCCGACGGGTTCGCGGAGTTCGCCACATACGCGGGGGAGTGCCGCTACCGCGACTGCACACACGTGCACGAGCCCGGCTGCGCCGTGCGCGGCGCCGTCGCCGACGGCGCGGTCCCACGCAGCCGCTACGTGAGCTACCGCAAGCTGCTCGGCGGCGACGGCGACGACCCGCGCGCCGCCGACGAGGACCCGGCGCCGGCCGGCGACGAGCCCGGCGGTCACTTCTCTTGCGCCAAGTGCGGCCGCCCGGTGCCGCGGGAGGCGGCCGGCAGCGAACACCGCAACCACTGCCCGCACTGCCTGCACAGCGTCCACCTCGACGACGTGCCCGGCGACCGCTCGGCCTGCTGCGGTGGGCTCATGGAGCCGGTCACGGTCTGGGTCCGCGGCTCCGGCGAGTGGGCGCTGGTGCACCGCTGCCGCATCTGCGGCCGCCTGAGCAGCAACCGCATCGCCGGCGACGACAACGAGGCGCTGCTGCTGTCACTCGCGGTGAAGCCGCTCTCGGCGCCGCCGTTCCCGCTCGACGGCCTCGCCGGCCTCGCCGCAGGCGACCGGCGCGACGCCGATCGCCGCGCCTGAGGAGCGGGCGGCCGGGCGGCCGTGGTCCGGCGGAGGCGTCGGGCCGGCGGAGGCGTCGACCCGCCGCCGGTGGCGCAACGCACCGGCCCGGCCCGTACGCCATGAGGGCCGGCGGATACCCTTGGCATCCGCCGGCCCTCCGGCCTTCGTGTCCACCGGCCGCCTGCGTCGAGCGAGTGGAGATCTCTCCGCGGCTACCTCGCCGTCGTCACCTGGCCTTCGCCAGGTTCTCGTTGACGAAGTCCCAGTTGACGAGCTTGTCGAAGAACGTCTGCACGTACACCGGGCGCAGGTTCTGGTAGTCGAGATAGTAAGCGTGCTCCCAGACGTCCACCACGAGCAGCGGCGTCACGCCTGGAGCCGCCGGCATCTCGGCGTTCGGCGTACTCACGATCTTGACCTCGCCATTGTCCGCGACGAGCCAGGCCCAGCCGGACCCGAAGCGACCCACGGCCGCGGCCTTGAAGTCCTCGACGAACTTCTCCCAGCCACCGAGCGCCTCGATCTTCTCTGCGATGGGGCCTGCCGGCGCGCCACCGCCGCCCGGCTTCATGCAGTTCCAGAAGAAGGTGTGGTTCCAGACCTGCGCCGCGTTGTTGAACACGGGCTGCTTGTCGGGCTTGCCGGCCACGGCCATGACCACGTCCTCGAGGCTCTTGCCCTCGAGGTCGGTGCCAGCAACCAGCTTGTTGAGCGTGTCGACGTACGTCTTGTGGTGCTTGCCGTAGTGGAAGCTGATCGTGCGAGCCGAGTAGTCGGGCTCCAGCGCGTCTTCCGCGTACGGGAGCGGCGGCAGTTCGAACGCCATCGTTCCTCCTGTGGTCGTTGAGGTCCTCTTGCGGATTACACGGCCCTCAGGGGCCGGTTGGTGGCGTCATACGTCGACCTCGACGGCGCCGTCCTGCACGCGCACGGGGTACGTATGCAGGTCGTGCACCCTGGTCTTCCACTCCAGGCGCTTCTGCAGCCTGAACCAGCGCTGCACCGGCTCCGGGATCTGCTCCGCCGGGCCCAGGTCGTGATCGATGGGCCAGCTCAGGTTCTTGCCGTCCCGGATGTCGAACTGGGCGTCGTGGTGCGGGCAGGTGATGATCCAGCCTTCGAGAGCGCCCTCGTTGAGCGGTGCGTTCTCGTGCCCGCAGCGGCGGCTCACGGCGTAGTACGAGCCGTCGTACTCGCACAGGCAGATCTCGCGCTCGGGGTCGCCGGCGCGCACGTACTTCATGCCGCCGGCGGCGATGTCGTCCGTCTTCGCTACTTCGTGCCACATGGTCAGACCTCGTCCGGCGTGAGCTGGGGCAGGCTGTCCGGGTCGGTGACGTCCAGATGGACGAACAGGCCGCACCAGCAGCGCTTCATCGCGTCGAAGTGGGCGCGGTGGAACGGGATGCACGGACAGCAGATCTGCATGTCCTCGGCGCGCACGCCGCTGCGCCCCTGGCAGGGGCAGAACGGCGCGCCGTGATCCTGCTCCAGCTTGACCTCCTGCTCGAGCAGGAAGTCCGCGAGCTCCTCGTCCGGCGTGAACTTGTAGCCGAGCGGCGTCACCACGCGACCGAAGAGGTATCGCAGCGCCTGCTTGCGGGCCTCGGTGCTCATGCTCCACCTCCCCAGCCCTTGAGGTGCTCCAGGAACTTGTCCGGGCTGTAGCCCACGACCACCTCGCCGTTGATGACCACGACGGGGAACCGGCGGCCGCCGCTGAGCTCGTAGGCCTTGTCGGCGACGGCGTCCTGCTCGTCGTCCGGCAGCTTGTCCACGTCGACGGCCTCGTACGCGATCCTGCTGTCGTCGAACCACTGCTTGGTCTTGCGGCACCAGGGGCAGGTGCTGAGCGCGTACACGAACACCTCGTCGACCATCACGCTCCCCCTACCTCGACATGGATCTTGCCGTCCTCCACCTTGACCGGGTAGGTGGCCAGCGCCAGCTCCGGCGCGTCCAGGAAGACGCCGGTGCGCAGGTCGAACCGCCAGTCGTGGCAGGGGCAGGTGAGGACAGGGCCTTCGAGCTTGCCGCTCTCGAGCGGGCAGCCCATGTGAGCGCACTTGTTGGCGACCGCGAACAGGTCGCCTTCGATGCGCGCCAGCAGCACGCCGAGACCCTTGGGGAAGACGGCGACGTACGCGCCGTCACGGACTTTCGCTTCGTCGATGGTGGGGACCCAGACAGGTCCTTGCACGGCTCACCCCTTCGCTCCGTCTGCAGGTCGTGTGACAGCGACCCGTGGGGCGGGGCCTGTCTCGCCGGCGCCGGGCCGGAGGGCGGCGCCCGCCGCGTCACGGGTCGAGTGGCAATCGTACCCGCGCGAAGGACGGGACAAACTGTCGCCGTGCGTCGGGGGCTGGTGTATGCGGAACCGGGTAGTACCGGCGACCAGCCGCCCCAGAGTACAACGGTACATGGGAGCGTGCGTCCCGTCGTGCGAGTCCCGCGACACATTGGTCCCGTCACCAGCGCTCGCTGTGCACGCGGGCGGCGTCGTATCGGTCGGAGGGCTCCTTGCGCTGCGCCGGCCAGCCGAACGGGACGATGGCGAAGGGCACGACGTGCTGGGGGATCCCGAGCAGCTCGCGGAGCGCGGCCTCACGCTCGGGCAGCGGGTGGATGCCGAGCCACACGGCCCCCAGGCCGAGCAGCTCGGCCTCGATCAGCAGGTTCTCGGTGCAGGCCGAGCAGTCCTGGTCCCAGAGCACGGCCCACTTGGCGTCGCCCGGGTCGCCGCACACCAGGATCGCGAGCGGCGCGTCGGGCAGCATCTTGCCGTAGGGATGCATGTCGGCGATGGCCCGCAGCATCGCGCGATCGCGGATGACCACGAACCGCCAGGGCTGCTGATTACCGGCGGACGGCGCGGCCATTGCCGCGCGGAGCAGCCGCTCGACGACGTCGTCGTCCACGGGCTGGTCGGTGTACTTGCGGATGCTGCGCCGGCTGAGGACCGGGTCGTCCATGCTCACCTCGGGGGTCGCGAGAACCTGCGCGGCGAGCGTACAGACCCGGCGGCCGGGCTGGCAAACCGCGCACCCGCGGGCAGCGTGGAGGCGGGGACGGGCGGGCGGCCCTCAGGCCGCCCGCCCCGCCTGGTCCCCGCCCTCCTGCCGCCGTCGCGCCGGTCCTTCCCCGTCCTGCGCGGCGTCCCCGTGCGGCATGCTCGCGGCTCCTCCGCCGACGAGCGGCCTTGCGTGAGGGCGTCGCCTACGTGACGCCCGACGATTGTCAGGCGTTCGCGCCACGGCTATCATCTCGGCAAGGGAACTGCTCCTACGCCGACCCTCCCCCGCCCGAACGCCTATGGATACCGCACGCTCTCACTACGACGCGATCGTCGTCGGCGCCGGCCCCGCCGGGATCTTCGCCGCGCTCGAACTGGTCCGGCGAAACGGCGCCCGCGTGCTCATCGTGGAGCGCGGTCCCGACATCAGCCGCCGCGGCTGCCCGGCGCGCAAGTCCGGCGTCTGCGCCGGCTGCGAGCCCTGCGACATCACCTGCGGCTGGGGCGGCGCCGGCGCCTTCAGCGACGGCAAGCTCACGCTCACGCCCGACGTCGGCGGCTGGCTCGACACCTTCGTGGGCAAGGAGCGTCTCACCGAGCTCATCGAGTACGTCGACGGCGTCTGGATCGAGTACGGCGCTCCGGAGGAGGTCCATGGCGGCGGCAAGAAGTTCGACAGGATCCGCAAAGAGGCGCTCCTCCACGGGATGACCCTCGTCGAGTCACCGGTCCGCCACATGGGCACCGAGCGCTCCTACGACATCCTCACGCGCATGCGCGCGGAGCTGGAGTCCCGGGTCGAGGTGCTCACCCGCAGCCGCGTGGACCGCATCCTGGCGGAGAAGCCCGCCGGCGAGAGCGACCTGCGCGCCACCGGCGTGGTCCTGGAGGACGGCACGCGGCTCACCGCCGAGGCCGTGATAGCGGCGCCCGGGCGCGACGGCGCCGCCTGGCTCATGGAGGAGTGCAAGCGCCTGCACATCGCGATGCGCACCAACCCGGTCGACATCGGCGTACGCGTCGAGGTCTCGGCGGCGGTCATGGAGCCGCTCACCACAGCGCTCTACGAGAGCAAGCTCATCTACTACACGCCGAGGTTCGACGACCCGGTGCGTACGTTCTGCATGAACCCCTACGGGGCGGTCTCGCTCGAGAACTACGGCGACGTCGTCACCGTCAACGGGCACAGCTACGCCGACTTCAAGACCGACCGCACCAACTTCGCCCTGCTGGTCAGCACCGACTTCACCGAGCCGTTCGACGACCCCATCGCCTACGGCAAGAGCATCGCCCGGCTGGCCAACGTCCTCGGCGAGGACATCATCGTGCAGCGCCTCGGCGACCTGCACCAGGGCCACCGCAGCACCATGGACCGCATCCGCAGAGGCACCGTGCAACCCACGCTGCAGGGCGCCACCGCCGGCGACCTCGCGTTCGTGCTCCCATACCGGCACCTCACCGACATCCTCGAGATGCTGGCGGCGATGGACAAGCTCGCCCCCGGCGTCAATGGCCGCGACACGCTGCTCTACGGCGTGGAGGTCAAGTTCTACTCGGCGCGTCCCGAGCTCGACGACGGCCTGCAGACGCCGGTCAGGAACCTGTACGCCATCGGCGACGGCGCGGGCATCACCCGCGGCCTGATCCAGGCCTCCGCCGCGGGCGTGATCGCCGCGCGCAGCATCCTCGGAGTCGCGGGTGGGGGCGCAGCGGACGAAGAGACGGCAGGCGGTGCGGGCGAGAAGGCCGCGGCCGGCGACGCCTCGGCAACCACGTCCGTCGCCTAGACCGGCCGAGCCGCGCGCCCCTCAGGCGCCGGCGGGCAGCAGTTCGTCCACCGGCGCTCCCAGGACCCGCTCCACCCGGCGCAGCACGCGCACGGCCTCCTCCTTGCGCTCGAGCACCGCGGCGCGCGCCGCGGGGTCGCCGGTGAAGCGGTCCAGACGCGCGGCGAAGCGGACGTCCAGGCCGACGACACTGCTGCCCTGGACGAGCTTGTCGGCGAGATAGACCACTTGGGCCTCATCCGGCTCGTCGTCCACCCGCCGGCCCAGGTGGACGTGCGGGCGCACGAGCGCCGCGACGCGCGGGTAGCCGAGGCGCTCGAGCAGCGCCGCGCCCGCCTCCGCATGCCGGGGCTGCTCCCTGGCGACGTCGTGGAGCAGCGCCCCGGCGGTCACGAGCGGTGCGATGAGGTACTGACGGCGCTCGTTCAGCGCGGTGGCGAGCGCCGTGGCCACCGCGGCGACGATCAGGGCATGGTCGATGCGCACCCTCGGCACGCCCTGCTCCGCCAGTAGTCGCAGACAGCGGGCCGCGTCCGGCAGGCCCTCGCCCGCGGCCAGTTCGCGGACACGGGCAAGGTCGTCCGGCGTGTCGGCGTCGAGCAGCACGCCGGGATCGTCCACCTCGACCACGGCGGATGCGGCGGCGTGGCCGAGCAGCAGCTCGCGCAGCCCCCCCGGCGGGTCGGCGGCGCGGATCTCGGCCCTCAGCGCTCCCCCCAGCAGGGGTGGATGCCCTTCGACGCCGTCGCGCAGCGGGTAGACGACCTCGGCCGCGCCGCCGCGTGCCACCCTGCCCTGCCTCACGAGGCGCCCGATGGTCTCCGGCCGGACGAGCGCGACGTCCGCCGGCAGCACGAAGAAGCGTGTGACGCTCGAGTCCAATCCCAGCATGCCCATGCGCAGCGACGAGTACATCCCCTCGTCATAGCCTGGATTGCTGATCACCCGGGCGCCCGCGCGGGCCGCGGCGGCGGCGACCTCGTCGCGCCGATGCCCCGCCACGACGACGACGTCGCGGACGCCCGCCCCCGTGAACACGCTCACGGCCCGCTCGAGCAGCGTGCGCCCCTCGACCTCGAGCAGCGGCTTGAACGCACCCATTCGCGACGAGCTGCCGGCCGCGAGGACGACGGCGGCGACCCGCTCCACGGCTCAGGCTCCGGCCCCGGCGCGCGCCTGGACGAGCTCGGCGGCGATGCTCACGGCGAGCTCGGCCGGCGTCTCCGCGCCGATGGCGACGCCGATCGGCGAGTGGATCCGGCCGATCGCCCCTTCGTCGAAGCCGGCGGTTCGAAGCGCGGCCCGCATGCGCGCGCGCTTGGCGCGGCTGCCCATCACGCCGACGTAGCGGGCGCCGATGCGAAGCGCCTGCACGCAGACGTCCAGGTCGTGCACGTGCCCTCGCGTGACGATCACGACGTAAGCTCGCTGGTCCGCGCCGACCGCCGCGAGCGCGCCGTCGAACGACCGGACCACGACCTCTGCGCCGGGGAAGCGCTCTGCTGAGGCGAAGTCCTCGCGGTCGTCGACGACGACCACACGAAAGCCGAGACCGGCAAGGAGCGGCGCGACCGCGCGACCGACGTGGCCGGCGCCGCACACGACGGCGAGCGCCGGCGGGTCCACGCGCTCGAGGACGGCGTCACGGCCGTCCGTAAGGGTCGCGGTGCCGTGCAGCTCCGCGGCGGCCGTGAGGCGGCGCAGCGCGGCCGCCTCGCAGACCGCGGCGCCGGTGAGGTCGCCGCCCTCGTCCAGCAGGCAATGCTCGATGGGAGCGGAGACGAGACCGGCGGCGGCGGCGGGCGGCACCGTCACGTACCAGGCGCGGCGCCCTGCGTCGCGCGCCTCCCGCAGGGCACGGCACACGGCGAGAAGCTCGGCGTCCCGCGGCGGCACGAAGGTGACCAGCACGTCCGCCGCGCCGCCGCAGACCATCTTCTCGCCGCTCGCGATGTCCTCACCGCCGAGGTCCGCGCGCTCGCGCCGTGAACGCCCCTCGGCGAGCGCCGCCGCGGCGGCGGCCATCATCGTGTGCTCGATCAGCCCGCCGCCGATGCTGCCGGCGATCGAGCCGTCGTCGCGCACCAGCATCTCCGCGCCGGCGGCGCGCGGCGTGGAACCCCGGTCGGCGACCAGGGTGACCAGGGCGAACGCGCGCCCGGCCTCCAGCTGCTCCAGCGTCTCGTCGAGGATCTCGTACATCGGCACCTCCGCCACGATTGTACAGGGGGCGCCCCGCCGCTATGATTTCGAGAAGGGACCGTCCTTCTTTTCCACCACCCCCTCGGCCGCCGCTGGGCCTCGCACCTCGTGTCGCGAGCCCCTCCGGCGGCCGAAGCAGTCGAGCGAGACGGAGGGAGACCACCGTGCCCGGTACCGTCGTTGTCGGCGCCCAGTGGGGCGACGAGGGCAAAGGCAAGATCACCGACCTGCTGGCCGAGAAGGCCGACGTGGTCGCGCGCTTCCAGGGCGGCAACAACGCCGGCCACACCATCGTCCGGGACGGCGAGGAGTTCAAGTTCCACCTCATCCCCTCCGGCATCCTGTACGAGGCCAAGACCTGCGTCATCGGCAACGGCGTCGTCATCGACCCGCACATCCTCTTCGGCGAGCTCGAGGCGCTGCGCGGGCGCGGCATCAGCGGCGACAACCTGCGCGTGAGCGGCGACGCTCACCTCATCATGCCGTACCACCTGCTGCTGGACGGCGCCAACGAGCAGCAGCTCGGCAAGTACAGGATCGGCACCACCGGCCGCGGCATCGGCCCGTGCTACGTGGACAAGTACACGCGCATCGGCATCCGCGTGCAGGACCTGCTCGACGAGAAGATCCTGCGGCGCAAGGTGAAGACGGCGCTGCAGGAGAAGAACTTCCTGCTGCAGCGCTACGAGATCGGCGTGCTCGACCCAGGTCAGGTGACGGACGAGTTGCTCGGCTACAGCGAGCGCTTCGAGCCGTTCATCTGCGACGCCAGCCTGCTCGTCAACACAGCCCTCGACGAGAACAAGCACGTCCTCTTCGAGGGCGCCCAGGGCGCGCTGCTCGACATCGACTTCGGCAGCTACCCGTTCGTCACCAGCAGCAACACGATCGCCGGCGCCGCCTGTACCGGCGCCGGCGTGGGCCCCACGCGCATCGACCACGTCATCGGCGTCGCCAAGGCCTACACGACGCGGGTCGGCGAGGGGCCGTTCCCCACCGAGCTCTTCGACGAGGTCGGGACGGCCATGCGCGACATCGGTCACGAGTACGGCACGACGACGGGGCGCGAGCGCCGCTGCGGGTGGCTCGACCTGGTGGCGCTCAAGTACGCCGTGCGCCTCAGCGGCATCACGCACCTCGCGATCACCAAGCTCGACGTCCTCACCGGCATGGACACGCTCAAGGTGTGCACCCGGTACAAGGCCGGGCGCCGGGTGCTGGACGAGTTCCCGCTGCTGCAGACGCACTTCCACCATGCCAAGCCCCTCTACGAGGAGCTCCCCGGCTGGACCGAGGACCTCCGCGAGTGCGAGACCTGGCAGGACCTCCCGCAGGCCGCCCGCGACTACGTCCAGTACATCGCGGAGGTCACCAAGACGCGCGTGAAGTTCATCGCCGTCGGCCCCGGTCGCGACGAGACGATCATCCTGCCGCGCAGCATCGGCCGCGGCGGCGCGGTCTAGCGGCAGCCGCCGCCCTTACGGCTGCGCCCACACCGGCAGCCGGCCTCTGCCCAGGTCGGTGGCGGTGGCGAGATCGCCCGGGAGCACGTACACGCGACGCGTCCGGGGCGTGGTGTTCCAGTCGACGGCGCCCGCGACGAGCGTTCCGTCGGCCGACCACGCGAGGTCGGTGACCATGACGCTCGGTAGCAGGCCGTCGGGAGTGCACGCGAGGGTCCCCTTTCCCGGCTCCGACACCCACACACACGACTGGTCCATGCCCCAGTGCGGCGTGCCGCCGAACGCGGCGCGCCCCGAGGCGTCCCACCCGGCAGTCACGTCGAGCGCAGCCGTGAACACCGTGTACAGCGGAAGCCCGTCGCCCTCGCGCACCGTGTACGTCACGGAGACGTCGCTGCCAGTCGTCCCCGAGATGAGCCACTTGCCGTCGCTCGAGAGCTTGGGGTGGGTGAACGAGCGGTGGTCTGCCCAGAGCGTGTAGGTCTGGCTGAGCACGGTGCGCCCCGTCCCTCCGGAGATCCTGACCGAGCGAAGGCTCTCGCGGACGGTCGGCGAGTGCTGGTTGGCGGCCGTCCCCGGCTTCACGACCGTGAGCTTGGTGTAGACGACCCTGCCGCGCGCCGGCACACCGTACGGCTCGACGCCGCGGAGTCCGCGGAACGACGCCGCCTTGCCGGTCGTGACGTTCACGACGTACAGGCCGTCCTGCGTGTAGCTCGCTTTCGCCTTCGTGGCCCCGGAGACGAGGAGGCGGTGGTCGTCGATCCACGTGAGCGAGTCGGCCCTGCGCACGCCGGCCGAAGCGAGCGAGACGGTCTTCGGTCCCAGCGGACCGAAGCCGATCCAGACCCTCGGGCTGCCGTTCGCCGGCAGGTAGGCGACGCTGACGCCGCCGGGAGAGACCGCCACGGCGCCGGCACGGCCGGGCAGCTCGCCGGCGGCGGTCGGGGTGCCGTCGGCCGGCGAGAGAAGCCACAGAGCGTCGTGGTCACCGGCGCTGCGCACGACGAGGACCGACTGCCCGGGGATGCCTTTGGCAGCTTCAGCGGGCCGCACGACCCAGGCGATGAGCGCCGCCGAGAGTGCGCAGGCGACGAGCATCGCGATCGCGAGTCGGCGTGGATGGACGATGGGCTCTGCCATGACTCCCTCCTGTCCTCGGGTGACTGCCCTACACGCCACCGTACTCCTGAGTCCCGCGCATCACCAGAGCGCGGCGGCGGTGCGACCGGTGCACGCAACTGTTAGCGCGGACGCCCCGCGGGAACGCGGACAGCATGTGGGCGGGGCCGCGCCCACAGGCGTGGTCACCGCCGTGACTCCGACCAAGGAGGTGCGGCATGTCTGGCCGCCTCCATATATCCGACCTCCCGAGCAAAGCGACGTTCTGGAGCATCGTCGCCGTACTCATCCTGCTGGGGATCCTGGCGCTCGCGCCGGCCGCCGGCGCAGCCACGGCCGGCGGGCAGCAGACGTCTGTCGGCAACATCGTGGAAGCCGATCAGAACGTCACCGTGCCGCAGGGCACGACTGCGGACAACGTCGTCGTCTTCGGCGGCAGCGCGACCATCGCCGGCACCGTGCGCGACACCGTCGTGGGCATCGGCGCCGACGTCACGCTGCAACCCACCGCGCAGGTGGGCACGGCGGGAGGCGCCGGCGACACCTCGGTCGTCGTCGTCGGCGGCACCCTGACGAGCGCCCCCGGCGCCACCATCGTCGGCGACACCACGTACGAGCCGCTGTCGGCCGTGCGCGACGCCGTCTCGTCCGGCTTCTGGGAGCCGATCGCGACTCCCTTCGCGGGCCTCTCGCTGATCGGCTGGGGCGGGTCGACGGTCCTCCTCGTGCTCCTCGGCCTGCTCGTCGCCGCCGTTCTGCCGCGGCAGACCCGCGCATCCGAAGAGCGGATCGCGGGCCACTTCTGGTCGTCGCTCGGCTGGGGAGCCCTCACCGCGATCGTGATCGTCCCCCTGGTGACGCTGGCGTTGGTCGTGACCATCATAGGCATTCTGGTGGCGGTTCCGTGGGTGTTCGCCGCCGTGGTGGTCTTCCTCTTCGGCTACCTCGCATTCGGGGCGTTCCTCGGCCGAATGCTGTTGCGCGTGGTGGGCTACCGGCGTGACAACCTGATGCTGGCGATGACCGTCGGCATCATCGCCTCGCAGCTCATCCGGCTGATCCCGTTCGCCGGGGCGCCGATCGTGACCGTGATGTGGATGATCGGCGGAGGAGCGGCCATCGCCTCCTTCTTCGCCTGGCGGCGGAGCAACAAGCAGATGCGCGCGGTCCCCTCGGAAGACGTGGAGAGCGAGCGCACGCTCCGGGCTGCCTGACGGGGCGTGCCTGCGGCCGGGGCGCCGATCGGCGTCCCGGCCGCCGCCGCGTACGGGCCGGGGCCCACTTCACGGCGCTGCTTCGGTCCGCCTGGCGCCGCAGGGCTCAGTAGGTCGCGACCGTCACCTGGCTCGCTCCGCCGGTGAAGCGGATCTCGTAGCGGTCGGCCGCGTCGGCGAACCCGCCCGAGGCCAGGACCGTGCGACCGCCGACCGCGCCGAGGCGCTGGGCGTCGAAGATGAGCTGACTGGCGCCGCCGGCGACCTCCGCGCGAGCCTCGGATCCGCGGGGGCGGAGCAGCGTGACCTTGCTGGCGCCGCCACTCACGCGCACCGGCACCGTGCCCTCGGGCGCGGGCAGCCGGATCTCGATGTCGCTGGCGCCGCCGGTCACCTCCAGGCTCGTGACGCGCAGCGCCGTGAGGTCGGCGGAGAGCTTCCACATGCCGCCGCGCAGCGAGATGTCCCACGGCACGGCGGTCGAGAGCGTGAAGTCGGCGGACTGGGCGCGCCAGTCGAACGGCCGGAAGCGGCGGCGCTGCTGCACGACGACGGTATTGCCGTTGACGGTGATCTCGGGGACGGGGCCGACGAAACTGGCCTGGTACAGGTCGGTCAGTGACGGGTCGCCCCTGAGGGACACCTTCGCCGCGCCCTTGGTGAACTCGAGGCGCCCCGCGGAGGCGCTGCCCAGCGGGGCGGAGCTCTGAGCCGGCCTGTCCTTGCCGCCGATCTCAAGCGCAAGCTCGACCTTGACGCCGCCCTCGCGAGGCGGCGCACCCGGGGCCCCTTCTGCGGTGAGGGCAGCGATCTGGGTCTCATACACGCTGCGCGTGCCGCGCAAGAAGTCACGGATGCACGTGAGCTCGGCCGCCTCACGACCCTCGAGGAGCCGCCGGGACGCGAGCTCCACCTCCCCCTGGATGCGCGCTCCGATCTCGCGGGTCGCGACGGTGGAGACCACCAGCACGCGACGCCGGTCCGCCGGGTCGGGCACGCGGTTGGCGTACCCGCCGCGCTCCAGCCGGTCGAGGACCGTGGTGATCGCTCCCGGGGTGAGGCCGCTCTCTTCGGCGAGTTCGCCGGCGGTGACGCGGCCGCGCCGGTACAGGATGCCGAGGCAGCGGAGGTCGGTGCGGTTGAGGCCGAACTGGAGCGCGACGGCCTCGTCCAGTTGGTCGCCGGCACGGCGCAGCTCGTCGAGCTCGACGCCGACCTCGTCGACGAGGGCGGCGCTGTCTGTCTGATCGTCGGTCATCACTACCTCCCGGCAGGACGGGGACACTCTGGCAAGGCCCGCCGACCGGATGGGCGCCGGCGAACGGCGGTTGTTCGCTGCGATGATGATACCATAACCTAATCATTTGACAATCTAATTATCAGCGCTACACTGACTACCGTTGAACTGCCGATGAGACCAGCGCTCCCATCGCGGGCGGCGCCGAGCGGGAGGAAGGACGGTACCGATGGACAACGCGATCGAAGCCCGCGGGCTGGTGAAGACCTACCGCGGCGACGTGCGCGCCCTGGACGGCGTGAGCCTGGCCGCCGAGGCGGGCTCGGTGTTCGGCCTGCTGGGTCCGAACGGAGCCGGGAAGTCGACGGCCGTCAAGATCCTGACGACGCTGTCACGACCGGACGCCGGTGTGGCGTTCGTGGCCGGTCACGACGTGCTCCGGCACCCGGCCCGGGTGCGACTGGCGATCGGCTGCGTCGCCCAGAGGTCCGGGCTCGACCTGCAGGCGACCGGACGCGAGAACCTGATACTGCAAGGTCGCGTGTACGGGATGCGCGGCAATGCGCTCCGTGCACGCGCGCACGAGCTCATCGAGCGGCTCGGGCTCTCGGACGCCGCCGACCGCACCGTCAAGACGTACTCGGGCGGCATGCAGCGCAAGCTCGATGTCGCCGTCGGGCTCATGCACCGGCCTCAGGTCCTCTTTCTGGACGAGCCGACGACGGGGCTCGACCCCGAGGCGCGGGTGGACATGTGGTCCGAGATCGCGCGCCTCGCCGGCGACGAGGGGCTGACGATCCTGATGACGACGCACTACCTCGAGGAGGCCGATGGCCTGGCGCGCCGCCTCGCGATCGTCGATCGCGGCAAGGTGGTCGCCGAGGGCACCCCGGACGAGCTCAAGGGCGAGTTGCGCGGCGACGCCATCGTGGTCGAGCTAGAGAAACAGCCACTTGATGGCGAGGTGCGCCGGGCGCTCGGCAAGGTGCCCGGGCTCTACGACGTCGCCGTCGAGGCCCGCGCGCTGCGCGCGCGGGCCGACAACGGTGCGCGCGCCATCCCGACGGTGCTCGCGGCGCTCGAGGCGGAGGGCGTCAAGGTCGCCTCGGTCACGGTGGCCCGGCCCTCGCTCGACGACGTGTACCTGCGCTACGCCGGCCGCGCCTTCAGCGAGGCCGATGAGGAGGCGAAGAAGCCATGACGCACGTGATCAGCGACACTCTGTTCATGACCCAGCGGCACTTCCGCAACCTCTTGCGGCAGCCCGCCTGGATCCTCATCTCGCTCGTGCAGCCCGTCGTGTGGCTCCTGTTGTACGGCGCCCTGTTCCGCAGGATCGTGGAGATCCCGGGGTTCGGCGCCGGCAGCTACATCGACTTCCTCACCCCGGGCATCGTCGTCATGACTTGCCTGTTCAGCGCCGGCTGGAGCGGCATGGACCTCATCGAGGACATCGACCGCGGCGTGGTGGACCGCTTCCTGGTCAGCCCGGCGAGCCGCAGCTCTCTCATCGCCGGGCGGCTCGTGCAGGGCGCGCTCGTCGGCGTGATCCAGTCGGCCATCATCGTCGTGCTCGGCCTCATCGCGGGCGCGGAGTACCCCGGAGGCATCGCCGGCATCGCCGCGCTGACGCTCGGGGCCGTGCTGCTCGGCACGGGCGTCGGTGCGCTCAGCAACGCCGTCGGCGTGCTCTCCCGCAGAGTCGAGACGATGGTCGCCGTGAGCAACTTCGTGCTGCTCCCGCTGACGTTCCTGAGCTCGGTGTTCATCGCGCGGGCGCTCATGCCCGAGTGGATGCAGAGCATCGCGATCTACAACCCGGTGGAGTGGGCGGTCGGCGCCGGGCGTGAGGCGCTCGCCGCAAGCCCGGACTGGTCCGTCGTGCTGACGCGGCTGGGGTGGCTGGCCCTGTTCACGTTCATCTGCGGCTGGCTGGCAACGGCCGCGTTCCGCGTGTACCAGAAGTCGATCTGACCGCGACGGGTGCCCCTTCCCCGGGCTGCCCGGCCCGAGTAGACTTGCGGGCGTCGGGCCGGGCCGGCGGAAGCGCTGCCCGGCGCCAGCGCCACACCAGCCGGAGGCCTCATGCGCGTGCTCGTGGTGGGCGGCGGCGGCAGGGAGCACGCCCTCGTCCATTCCTTCGCCCAGTCCCCGCTCGCGGACCGCATCTTCTGCGCCCCGGGCAACGCCGGCACCGCCGCCGAGTGCGACAACATCCCCATCGCCGCCGACGACCTCCCCACGCTGCTCGACTTCGCGAGCCGTGAGGGTGTCGACCTCACCGTCATCGGACCAGAGGCGCCGCTCGTGGCGGGCCTCACCGATCTCTTCGAGGAGCACGGTCTCGCCGTGTTCGGACCGAACAAGGAGGCCGCGCAGCTCGAGGGGAGCAAGGCTTTCGCCAAGGAGATCATGGCGGACGGCGGCGTGGCGACCGGCGCCTACCGGCGGCACGACCGCCTCGGGCCGGCGCTGCTCGACGTCGAGGGCCGCGACGACTACCCGCTCGTCGTCAAGGCCGACGGCCTCGCCGCCGGCAAGGGCGTCCTGATCTGCAAGGACGTGGACGAGGCCCGCGAGGCCGTTCGCGCCTGCTTCGTCGCGCGCGAGTTCGGCGACGCCGGAGACGTGCTGATCACCGAGGAGTACCTCACCGGCTCCGAGGTCTCGCTGCTCGTACTCTGCGACGGCGCGGCGGCGGTGCCGCTCGCGCCGGCGCAGGACTACAAGCGCATCTTCGCCGGCGACCAAGGCCCCAACACCGGTGGCATGGGGAGCTACTGCCCGGTGCCGGGGTTCGGGCAGAAGGCCATCGACGCCGCCATGGCGCACGTGGTGGAGCCGGTGGTCGCGGCGCTGCGCAAGCGCGGCGTCACCTACCGGGGTGTGCTGTACGCCGGCCTGATCGTGACCGATGCCGGCGTCAAGGTCCTCGAGTTCAACTGCCGCTTCGGCGACCCGGAGACGCAGGCCGTGCTGCCACGGCTGGACAGCGACCTGCTCGAGCACTGCACGGCCGCGGCGAACGGCGACCTCGCCGCCACGCGGGTCGGGTGGAAGCCGCAGGACTGCGTCACCGTGGTGCTCGCCTCCGCCGGCTACCCGGCGGGCAGCCGCAAGGGCGACGTGATCAGCGGCCTCGCCGACGCGGCCGCGCTTGACGATGTGACCGTCTACCACGCCGGCACGGCGCTGCAGGACGGTCAGGTCGTCACGGCCGGCGGCCGCGTGCTCGCGGTGAGCGCGCTCGGCGACGGCTTCGCCGCGGCGCGGGCGCGCGCCTACGAGGGCGTCGGCAGGATCAGCTTCGACGGCATGCAGGCACGCCCCGACATCGCCGAACGCGCCGTCAAGGCGCGCGCCGGCGAGCTCGACCTGTTCCCGGCCGGTTTCGCCGGCTGACGATCTGGGCGGCGCGGGACCCTCCGCGCCGCCGGCGAAGGAGAGACGACGTGGAAGAGACGAGGACCGAGGTCGAGGCCATCCTCCAGGGCATCCAGATGGAGCCGGTGCTGGTCGGCATCGTCATGGGCAGCGAGAGCGACCGCGAGATCATGGAGAAGGCCGCCGCCGAGCTCGACGAGCGCAAGATCAAGTACGAGATCAACGTCCTCTCGGCCCATCGCGACCCGGAGAAGGTGGCCCACTACGCCAAGACCGCGCAGAGCCGCGGACTCAAGGTGCTCATCGGCGGCGCCGGCAAGGCGGCGGCCCTCCCCGGAGTGCTGGCCGCCTACACCAACCTCCCGGTGATCGGCGTCCCCATCAAGACCAGTGACCTCGGTGGCCTCGACTCGCTGCTCAGCATCGTGCAGATGCCCCCCGGCGTGCCCGTCGCATGCGTCGCCATCAACGGCGCCCGTAACGCCGCCATCCTCGCCGCCAAGATCCTCGATCTCTGAGCCGCGCCGCCGTTTGGACCGGCCAGACCGGCGGGATACACTCGCGGCGCCACGGACAGACGCCGTTCGCCGGACCCCCAAGGAGGACGCACGCGTGAGGGCCACAGTCTTCGCCATCCTGATCACCGCGCTCGCGCTGGCGGCCCTCCAAGCCGCGCCGCTCGCCGGCGCCGCGAGCGTGGACTGGCAGCAGGTCTACGACGGCAAGGCCCGCGGCAGCGACGCGTTCACCTCGGTCGTCGCCGTCTCCGGTGGCGTCTACGCCGCCGGCTACACCTCCGTGAGCTGGCTGAACCGCTCGGACATGCTGCTCGTCCACTACGCGGCCAATGGAAGCAGGTCCTGGGCGCGGCAGTGGAACGGCCCGGCGTCGGGCAGCGACCAGTGCTGGGACATGGCGCGCGACGGCCGGGGCGGGCTCTACCTCGTGGGCCGTACCGCGGGGCGTGGCGGCGACGCGGCGATCCTGCGGTACTCGACAAGCGGACGGCTCTCCTGGTCGCGCCGCTTCGACTCCGGCTCGGCCTGGCAGGACGACGCGCGCTTCGTGCGCGGGTTCCGCGGCGGCGCCGGTGTCTACGTCGTCGTCGAGAGCTCGTCGAGCACCGCTCACCGTACGCGCGTGCTCCGCTACTCGGGGAACGGCACGCGTCTCTGGACCGCGGCGCTCACCCCGGGGACGCGCGCGAGCGACGTCACCACAGATGCCGAGAACAACCTGTATCTCTCCTGCTGGTCCGGCTCCGCGACCGGCTCGGAGGCGGAGCTGGTCTCCATCTCTCCGAGCGGCGCCCGCCGCTGGACGGTCCGCCCGTCCGGTGACGCCGCCTACACCCGTGCACGCGCCGTGAGTGACCGCCACGCCGGCATCGTGTGGGCGATGGAGGCGTCGGACGATGCCGCGGCGCCCGAGCGCGGGTCGGTGTACGCCTCGCCGTACGCGCCGTTCGCGCAGCAGTGGGGCGGCGACCTGGGGCTCACGCCGCCCTTCGGGCTCAATGACGTCGGCGGCACGCGGTCCGGCGGCGCGATCGCCGTCGGGCGGATGCGATCGGACGACCCGGACCGGGGCTTCATCGTGCGGCTCGACGCCACGGGCGCCGCAGCTGCCGTCCCCCTCACCTGGACGAGCGCGGCCGGCTGCAGCGGCGACCTCGTGACGACCACGTCCGGCGACGGCGCGTGGGTGGCCGGCAAGACCGGCACGGTCTTCTCCGCGCTGCGCTACCTGCCGGCCTCGGGCCTGGCGTGGCGCTACGATTACGCCGCCAGGCCGGCCGGCCGCGCCCTGGCGCTGGCGTCCGCGTCCGACGGCGGCGCCTACCTGGTGGGCTGGAGCCGCGCGACCGGGGCGGGCGCCGACGCGCTCATCCTGCGCCTGGCGCCCTGAAGCCGGAGCGCCGGCCCGCTCAGCCGCCGGCAGGGACGGCGACGCCCGGCGCGATCGTCACCCCGAGTCGCGGCAGGGTCACCGGAAGCGCCGTCGCGTACAGGTCCACCACGCCGAGCGACTCCCCGTCGGCGCGATAGGTCACCGTGCCCACGTACGCCCCGGGGGCGGGCAAGGCCGCGAGGCCCGGGACGAGTGAGACCGTGCGCGAGATGGTGGCCCGCTTGCGCACGACGACATCCGTCAGCGACGTCCCGGCGACGCAGGCGAGCGCGCTGCCGTCGAGCAGCGTCTTCCGCGCGACCACGTCGCCGCTCAGAACGACGTCGCGGCGCCTGTAGAGCGACGAGCCGTACAGCAGCAGGTCGGCGTTGTCGCGCATGTTCCGCGCCCGCGACGGCTCGTACAACGTCGTGCTGATGAGCGGCCGCAGCCCCGGCTGGCCGGCGGCCGCGAGGCAGTACCTGGCGAGGGGGGTGTACCCCGGCTTGATGCCCTCGCCCCAGGGATAGCGAAGGATCCAGTTCT
This sequence comes from uncultured Thermoleophilia bacterium, assembly GCA_963705205.1. Taxonomy (GTDB): domain Bacteria; phylum Actinomycetota; class Thermoleophilia; order UBA2241; family UBA2241; genus CAIXSE01. Next base: position 27,252 of record CAVPJG010000007.1, on the reverse strand, counting down.
TGGAGGTGCAGTGGTAGCTGCCGCCGTCCCAGGTGACGACCGCCTCCTTGATGGTGACGAACCCGCGGAAGACCTCGTCGCGCATGGCGCGCCGGCCCAGCATCGCCAGGTCGCGCGCACTGGTCACGTGCCTCGGGTCGGCGGGAGCTCCCGAGGCGTTGGTGTACCGCGTCCGGGTGAGGCGCCAGGCCCTCGCGTGCTGGTTCATGAGCACGACGAAGCGGTCCTCGCTGCCGGCGACATCGGCGGCCAGCGCCAGCGCGCAGTCCGTGGCGCTGCGGACGATCATGCCGGTGATCGCCTGCCGGTAGGTGATCGTGTCCCCCGGCTGCAGACCGACGCCGGTGCTGCCGGCGACGGCGTCCGAGACCTCGAACCGGTCGTCCAGGACGTCGCGGCGGTGCTCGAGGACGATGAGCAGCGTCATGATCTTGGTCGTGGAGGCCATGGGCAGGCGCAGGTCGGAGCGTTTGGACCACAGGACGCGGCCCGTGACGCGGTCGATCAGGATCCCCGACTTCGCGGCCACGGTCGGCACGGGCAGTGTCGCGGCGCGAGCCGGCTCAGGGGCGCCCGCCGAGAGCGCGAGCAGGCACGCCAGAGAGAAGGCGAGCAGCACCAGGGGTGTCCACCTGGCCACCCGGCGTCCGGCTCCGCTCACTCGACAGACCAGGTGGCGGTGGATTCGCCGGCACTGAAGCTGATCGTGATGTGGCCGTCCACCGGTGTGAGCAGCCGCACGCGTCCGTTGACGGTCACCACGGCCGGCACCGGCAGGCCGGCGTCATACGGCGCCTGCACCTGGAGCGCCGCCGGGCACGAGACGGAGATGCTGCCGGGCCCGACAACGGCCCGCCACAGCTTGCGGAGGTCCGGCTTCGTCGTGAAGCGGTGATCCCACACCTCGACCGACCCGAGCCAGCTGCCGTAGCGCCAGGTGGCGGGAGGATCCGGCAGCGTCCGCCAGACGCCGTTGGGACGCAGGAACTCGATGCCCGCCTCCGGGTGGCTGGCGAGCATGGTGCCGTGCACGCCCCTCCCGATGACCTGGACCACGGGGGCGTCGGGCTTCAGGGCCTTGATGCGCCTGTACAGGTAGCCGGTCTGGGTCTTGGCCTGGTTGTAGCCGATCTTGTCGTCCCTGCTCCACCAGATCGCGATGGGCACGTCGGAGGTGGCCAGCGTCCAGGCGAAGGGAGTGGAGCTGCGGCGTGCGTACAGCCACGGGACCTGGCGGGGCGTGCCCCCGACCTCGCGGCGCATCAGGGGCTGGGAGTCGGCCATGTCCACGTAGGGGAACTCCCGATAGCGTGCGGCGAGGTTGGCGTTGCCGTCGACGCAGAGCCCGGCGGCGAAGACATCGGGGTAGCGGGCGATCGTGCAGAGGGTCTCGTGCCCGCCCATGCTGATCCCCAGGATGTAGAGCCGCTGGCGGTCGACGTGCACCCAAGGGATGCTGCTCTCGACGACGCCGACGATCTCGACGATGTCCTGCAGCTGACCCGCGACGGCCCAGGAGTTGTACGGGTCCCGCCTTCCCGAGCTGTCCGGGCAGATGATCATGAAGCGCTGGGAGGTCGGCAGATCGCCCCACCGTCCCGCCGGTCCGAGGGGTGTGGCCTTTCTGCCGTGCGGCTGGACGATGCAGGGCAAGGGCTCGTTGTTCCCCGGCGCGTAGTCCAAGGGGAGGACGACGGTCGCGTACCGCGCCTTGTTGTTCCAGGCGTAGTACGGGACCGCAAGGACCTGGTTGACGCCGACCTGCGTCGCCTGCAACGGACCGGCGACGGCCCGCGGCGTGGCGGCCTCGGCCTGGTGCACGAAGGCCGCGCTCAGCGCGCAGAGAGCGAGCGCGGCGACGAGGCCGATCAGTGTACGCGAGCGAGCTCCCACGCTGTACCCCCTTCTCTGGGGAAGGGCTGGATGCCCGCCCTGCCTCCCCTCATGGCTGTCGCCAGCATCTCAGAAGCCCGAGACCCCTGCAAGCTGCGCAGGCTCGGCTCGGTGTGCGTCCTTGCGCCCCCGTGCACACCGGCCGCACAGCGGGAACAATCACGCCATGAGCAGACACGCGATCAGGTCCGCCGTGGCGCCGCCGCCGCCGCTCGGCGCGGCATCTCCGGGTATCTCGTCGGGGCACTTCGTCTTCGTCTCCGCACAGCTCCCGCTCGACGCGGGGGGCGAGTTCGCAGGCGCGACGGCGGCCGAGCAGGCCGACCGCGCGCTCCAGAACCTGGCCCACCAGCTGCGGTCCACCGGCCTCTCGCTGGAGGACGTCGTCAGCCTTGAGATCCACCTCGTCGACCAGGCGGACGGGGCCGCAGTCGACGCCGCGCTCGAGGAACGGTTCACGCCGCCGTATCCCGCCGTCACGCTCTCCGGTGTACCATGGTTGCCCGGCGGTGCGCGGCTGCAGGTCGCCGCCATCGCGCAACGCTACTGAGAGTCGACAGGGTGCCGAGGAACGACAAGCCGCCTGGCCCGAGGACCATCTCGGGCTTCCTCTACCTCGCGGTGCTCTTCATCGCGGTCGCGCTGGCCTACGTGGCCGTGCGCGCGCTGCTCGCCTGACGCCAGGCCCACACGAAAGGACATACCCTCATGGAGAAGCAGGTCTTCGCGTCCCCCGCCGGCGCTCCCTCCGTCGGCCCGTACTCGCCCGCCGTGGGCGCCGGCGAGTTCGTCTTCATCTCCGGCCAGATCCCGCTGGACCCCGACGGCAAGATCGTCGGCTACACGCCCAAGGACCAGACGCGCAAGGCCCTCGAGAACCTGCGCGCCACGCTCGAGGCCGCCGGGCTCACGCTCGGGCACGTCGTCAAGACGACCATCTTCCTCAAGGACATGGACGAGTTCGGCGCCGTGAACGAGGTGTACGCCGAGTTCTTCGCGGAGCCGTACCCGGCGCGCTCCACGGTAGAGGTAGCGCGCCTTCCCAAGGAGCTCCACGTCGAGATCGAGGCCGTGGCGTACCGTGGTTGACGCGCGCCGGAGCGGCACGAGGCACGGCACGCGTCTTGCGGCCGTGCTCGTCGTGGTGCTCGCCGCGCTGGGCCTGGTGGCGCTCACAGGCTGCGGGAGCCCGGCCGAGAACGACCCCTTCGTCGGCCACTGGGTCGGCGGCGGCATGCAGGGCCAGATGACGCTGATGCAGATCGGCAAGGACGAGGACGGCAAGTACCTGGTCCTCGCCAACCCGGACCAGCCGGCCGGCGAGGCCGTGCGAGAGGGAGACAGCCTTGTCGTCGACACGCACGCCGTGGAGATGCGCTTCACGCTGGCGCCCGACGACCGGATGACCCTGGAGTTCTCCGGTGACATGTTCGAGGAGCCGACGGCGACCACGCTGAAGCGCACCGATGCGACGCAGTACGCCGACGCCGCAGTGGGATACGGCATCGCCCAGATCGAGCAGGGCCTCGCGATGTGGAAGGGAGGCGGGGGCAAGAAGTACCCGCCGCCCAAGGAAGTGACGCCCTCAGGGCTGCTCGGCCAGATGATCCGATGGCCCAACAACCTGTTCACCGGCGAGCCCATGCGGCCTGGCCAGGACAGGGGCGACTACGCCTACAAGCAGGTCGCCGGCGGCAAGGAGTACTCCCTTGTCGGCCATCTCTCGGACGGAACCACCATCGGGAAGTGACGGCCTGCCGGCGGCGTTCCACCGGCAGGCCGTGAGCCTCAGGCGGCGCTGTGGAGCCTCGGCTCAGCCGCGCCGCTGACGGTCGATCTCCCGCTGGATCTCGTCCTCGCTGACGGGCCGGCTGCCGTGTCCGTAGACGTCCCACGCGTTGAAGGCGAGCCCGATACCCCATCCGGCGAGCACCCAGCCCGGCCAGAAGTACCCGGCGCCGTTCCAGTACCAGATCACGACCAGGAAGATGTTGACGATGCAGTAGGCGATAGCGTGGTTCCAGAAGTCGCGCTTCTTCTTGATCGCCTTGATCGCGTGCTCGCGCAGTTCCTCTTCCGTCGGCATGGCCGTACCCTCCTGTGGTCGTCTACGGCGCGGGCGCCGCCGCTCCTTCGATTCTGGACCCGCGGCGCGCCCGGCGCCAGAGGCCGCGGCGTGTGTGAGAGAATCGCGGCGACGACAGGCGGCGCCCGGCGCAGGCCGGGCCAGCCGTGACGCGGCGGCCGCGGAGGGCACCGATGATCGAGCGCTACACGCTCCCTGAGATGGGCGCGATCTGGACAGACCAGGCGAGGATGCAGGCCTGGCTCGACGTGGAGATCGCCGCCGTGAGGGCCTGGAACAGGCTCGGCAAGATCCCCGACGACGCCGTCCGGGAGATAGAGGCCAAGGCCGCGTTCGACGTCGCCCGCGTCAACGAGATCGAGGCGACGACCAATCACGACGTCATCGCCTTCCTCACCAACGTGGCCGAGTACGTCGGCGACGCCAGCAAGTACGTCCACTACGGCATGACCAGCAGCGACATGCTCGACACCGCGCTGGCGCTCCAGCTCAAGCAGGCCGGCCTGCTGCTCGAGCGCGACCTCGTCGCCCTCGGCGAAGTGCTCAAACGGCGCGCGTTCGAGTTCCGCGACACGGTCGAGGTCGGCCGCACGCACGGCATCCACGCCGAGCCCATCACCTTCGGCATGAAGCTCGGCATCTGGGCGTTCGAGGTGAGCCGTCACCTCAAGCGCATGCGCACCGTGACCGTCAACGCGTCGGTGGGCAAGATCAGCGGCGCGGTCGGCGCCTACAACAACATCGACCCGCGCGTCGAGGACCTCGTCTGCGAGGAGCTCGACATCGGCCGCGAGCCGATCAGCAACCAGGTGGTGCAGCGCGACCGGCACGCCGCTTTCCTCGGGGCCATCGCCATCATCGGATCGAGCATCGAGAAGTTCGCCACCGAGGTGCGGCACCTGCAGCGCAGCGAGGTGCGCGAGGCCGAGGAGGCGTTCGGCAAGGGCCAGAAGGGCTCCTCGGCCATGCCGCACAAGCGAAACCCCATCCTCAGCGAGCGCATGGCCGGCTGCGCCCGCGTGCTGCGCGGCAACGCGCTCGTCGGCATGGAGAACATCGCCCTGTGGCACGAGCGCGACATCAGCCACAGCTCGGCCGAGCGCATCGTGCTGCCCGACAGCACCATCCTGCTCGACTACATGCTGCAGAAGTTCACCAAGCTCATCGACACCCTCGTCGTGGACGAGGAACGGATGCTGGCGAACCTTGGCCAGAGCTACCGCCTCGTGTTCAGCGGGGCGGTCCTGCTGGCCCTCGTCGACAAGGGCATGCTGCGCGAGGACGCCTACCGCGTCGTCCAGGACGCGGCCATGCAGGCGTGGCGAGACGGCGTCGATTTCGGCGACCTCATCAAAGCCAGCGACGAAGCCATGGCCGTGATGTCCGCGGAGGAGATCGACGCCGCCATGGACCCGGACCAGTACCGGGCCGGGCGCGACGTGATCTTCGCCCGGCTGCAGAAGCTCGAGTTGTGAGCGGCGCGTCTCCTGTCGGGTCATGGCGGCGAACGCGGCGGCCGATAGACTGGGTGTAGTGGCCGCACGAGCGCGTGCGGCCGAGTCGACCTCCCGAGGGGGATCGGATGGCCGAGTGCCCGAGCTGTGACGCTCCGCTCAAGGACGGCGACTGGACCTGCGGCGCGTGCGGGGCGCCGGCCGGAGCGGCCACCGCCTCGACCGGCGGCGGCAACCCGGCCTACGAAGCGCCGGCGGCGTACGGCGGCCCGGGAGAGTGGGGTCCGGAGCACCAGCCGCGACCCGCGTCTACGGCGGCGCCCGCGAAGGCCGGCGCCTCGGGACTGCTCCGGCTGGTCCTCGTCGGCGGCGCCGTCGCGATCGTCGCCGTGATCCTGGTGTGGTTCTTCGTCCTTCGCAGCCCGGGGACGACCGGCGAGGAGTTCCTCGGCAGTTGGACCGCCAGCACGCAGCAGGGCATCGCCACCGTCGTCGTGGCGCGGGAGGGGGAGGCGTTCTCGGTCACCATGAGCGGGAACGATCAGAACCAGAAGGTCACCGTGCCGGCGCACCTCGACGGCACGGAACTGGTCATCACCATGGACGACTTCTCGCAGATGGCCGGCGCGGGGAACGCCGAGGCGTTCAAGGCGACGCTGAAGGCGCTCGCCGGGGACTTCACGATGCGCTTCAGCAGCTTGGACCCCACCCACCTGGACCTGCGCATCGTGGGCGAGTCGCCGTCGGGGCAGGACTTCGACGAGACCATCCCCCTCAGCAGGGACACGGCCGGCACGACATGATCGGCACGACATGATCGGCACGACATGAGCCTCCCGAGCCGCATCCGACCGGCCACGCGCGGGGACATCCCCGAGATCGTCGACCTCCTCTGCGCGTGCGACGTCGCCGAGGTCGGCGCGCCCGACAGTACCGTCGACGATCTCGAGAACGACTGGGCGATGGAGGGCTTCGACCCCTCGCGGGACGCGTGGGTGGCGGAAGGTCCCGCAGGGCTCCTGGGCTACGCCTACGCCGGCGACCAGTTCCGCACCGGCGAGCTCGAGGCGGACTTCTGGGCGCACCCGGACCACCACGAGCCGGAGCTCGGCGCCCGGCTGCTCGGTCTCTGCGAACGGCGGGCCGCGCAGCTCGCGGTGGAGCGCGGCTACACCGACGCCAGGCTCGACGTCTTCTGCAGCACCGCCAACCGCGCGAAGCGCGACCTCCTGCGCCGGCACGGCTACGCGCTCGAGCGCACCGTCTACCGGATGACAGCCGACCTCTCGCAGGGCGCCCCGTCCACCGGAGCGCCGGAGGGCTTCGAGATCCGGCCCTTCCGGCTCGATGCCGATGAGCGCGCGCTCTACGAGCTCATGAACGAAGCGTTCGTGGATCACTTCCGCCAGAGCCAGGAGCCCTTCGACGCCTGGCGGGCCCGCCTGCTCGGTCACGCCGACTTCGACCCGGATCTCTGGTGGATCGCCTGGGACGGCGACGAAGCGGCCGGCGGTCTCATAGCCTACGACCACGGCGATCTCGGCTGGATCAAGGGCCTGGGCGTGCGCCGGCCCTGGCGCCGCCGAGGGCTGGGCACCGCCCTGCTGGCGCGCGCCCTCGCGGCGTTCTTCGCGCGCGGGCAGCTACGCGTGGACCTCGGCGCGGACGCCGAGGGCGCCACCACGCCGCTGCGGCTGTACGAGCGCGCCGGCATGCAGGCGACCTCGGCTTACGAGCTGTACGCCAAGGCCCTGGCCGGCTGACCCGGCCTGCGCCGCTGCCGTCGGCGCCGGCCCGCGGTTGTCGTGTCTGCGGGACGGGAATGACGATGCCATCCACGCCTTCGACGAAAGGAGCCCGTATGGGTCGCGTGATCATGGCGCTCACCGTAGCCGCGGTCCTCGCCGCCGTCGCCGTTGCCTGCGGCGGCTCGTCCACGGACGCGAGCACGACGGCGCCCGCGCCCGCCGCGACCGAGGTCGTCCCCACGGAGACCGCGAGTGAGGTCGCGGCTCTGTTCTCCGACAACTGCGCCGGCTGCCACGGCGCCGGCGGCGGCGGCGGGAGCGGTCCGGACATCCGCGGCGAGGACAACGTGGATCGCATCAAGGCCCAGATCGAGAGCGGCGGTGATGGGATGCCGGCCTTCTCCGGTCAGCTGACTCCGGACCAGATCGACGCTCTGGCGCAGTACGTGACCGGCGGGCTGCAGTAGGCCCTGCGGTATCATGCGGGCGATGAACGCCGCCCGCGCCAGCAGCCTCCGCAGCATCCGTCCCGCACGGCCCGGTCTCGACGCGCGCGTGCGCGTTCCGGGCTCGAAGAGCGTGACCAACCGGGCGCTGCTCCTCGCCGGCCTCGCGTCGGGCGAGTCCGTCCTGCACGGAGCGCTTGCCGCCGGCGACACGGAATCGTTCGCCGCCGGCCTGCGCAGTCTGGGCGTCGCCGTCGAGCGTCGGGGCGACGACCTTCACGTGAGCGGCGCGGGCGGCGGCTTCCCGGCCGCCCGCGCCGAAGTGTTCTGTTCGGAGGCCGGCACGGCCGCCCGGTTCCTGCTCGCCGCCGCCGCAGCCGGGGACGGCGTCTACCGCTTCGACGCGGCGCCGCAGTTGCGGCGCCGGCCGCTCGGCCTCCTCCTCGACGCGCTGCGCACGCAGGGCGCGCGGACGGACCCGGACGGAGCGGAGGCCCTGCCGCTCACGCTGCTGGCCGGCGGCCTCGCCGGCGGCCCGGTGCGACTGCCCGGCGAAACCTCCAGCCAGTTCGTCTCCGCGCTGCTCATGGCGGCGCCGCTCGGCCGCGCGCCGCTCGACCTGTGCGTGGACGGGCTCGTGAGCCGCCCGTACGTCGCCATGAGTCTGCGGATGATGGACGCGTTCGGCGCGGGACCGGAGTCCGTCGCCGGCGACCGGTTCGTCGTCGCTCCGGGGCGCTACACCGGGCGCGAGTACGAGGTGGAGCCCGACGCCTCCACGGCCTCCTACTTCTTCGCCGCCGCGGCGGCCGCGGGGCGCGTCCAGGTCCTCGGCCTCCACCGCGAGCACGCCCTGCAGGGCGACGTCGCGTTCCTCGACGTGCTCGAGTGCATGGGTTGCGCGGTGGACGACGCGCCCGAAGGCGTCCGTGTGACCGGCCCAGCCACTCTCGCCGGCCTCACCGTCGACATGGCCGACATCCCGGACACCTTCATGACTCTGGCGGCGATCGCCCCGCTGGCCACGTCGCCGATCACGGTCACCGGCATCGGCAACGTGCGCCTCAAGGAGTCCGACCGCATCGCCGCGATGGAGGAGAACCTGCGCCGGACCGGAGTGAAGACGGAGTCCGGCGCCGACTGGCTGCGGGTCTTTCCCGGCACGCCGCGCGGCGCCTCCGTGGACCCGCGCGGCGACCACCGCATCGCCATGGCCTTCTCCGTGCTCGGCCTGCGCGTCCCCGGGATCGTGATCGAGGATCCGTCGTGCGTGGCCAAGACCTGCCCCACCTTCTTCGACCTCTGGTCCGCACTGGAACAGGGAACCGCCTGAACAGGGCAAAGTAGTAGAGTCGAACCACCGAGAGCCGACGAGCGTCACCCGGCGGGGAGGACGAGCATGGACGACGAGACCACGGGCCGAGTGCCCGACGAGGACGAGGACCTGACCCGGGTGACGCCGCCGGACGACGCCACGCGCGTCATGCCGGCGGGCGAGGGCGACACGCAGGTCATGCCCCGCGCCGACGCAGGCGCCGACACCGGCGCCACCCGCGTCATGCCGGCGGCGGCGCAGGCTCCGCCTCCGCCGCCGCCCAGCCAGCCCACCCTGCTCATGACACACGGACGGCCATCCTCGGACCGGGGCGTGCCCTGGTGGGTCTGGCTCCTGGTCGTGCTCGCGGTCGTCGCGGCCGCGGCCGCACTCTGGTACTTCTATCTGCGGCCCACCGACGCGACGGCGGCCGGCGAGGAGTTCATCGGCAGCTGGTCGCCGCAATCCGGAGCCGGCGGCGGCCTCGTGATCAAGCAGTCCGGCGAGCAGTTCAGGATCACCCAGTACGACGATCAGCTCCAGGAGGTCGGAACCACCACGGCAGACCTCGTGGACGACCAGCTCGAGCTGAGCGTGCAAGCGTCCGCCATCGGCCTGCAGGGCGTGACCGGGTCCGTGCAGGGGACGCTCACGCACGAGAGCGCCCAGGACCTCCTCAAGCTGCAGTTCGCGGCCGGCGACCTGACCATCGAGCCGGTGTACTTCGTGCGCGTCGACGTGCTGCTCCCGGGGACCCCGTCGCCCACTCCGTCGCCCACGGCGTCGCCGTCCCCGACCGCTTCGCCGTCGCCCACCATCACCGCCACGCCGAGCCCGTCGGCGTCCGGTTCGCCCACCGCCGACCAGGAGGTCGTCGCCAACATCGCCAAGCTGCAGGTCGGCATCGTCGCGTGGGCGGCGGACAACAACAACCTGTATCCGCCGCCGCAGGACGTCGTCGAGGGCGGCGGCCTCTCGCAGTACGTGAACCCCTGGCCGACCAATCCGTTCTCCGGCCAGCCAATGGCGCCCGGGACGGCGCCGGGCAACTACGTGTACGAGCAGCTCAGCGGCGGCCAGGCCTACAAGCTCACCGGCTACCTCAGCAATGGGCTGACGTACGCGGTCCCGTGAGCTGACGACAGTGCGCGCTGTTCGCGTCCAGGAGTTCGGCGATCCCGACGTCCTCGTCCTCGACGAGGCGCCACAGCCCGTGCCCGTCGAGGGCGAGGTCCTCGTCCGCATCCAGGCGGCGGGGGTCAACCCCTTCGAGGCCTACGTGCGCGCGGGCAGCTACATCGACCTGCCCGCGCTGCCCTACACGCCCGGCTGCGACGGAGCGGGCGTGCGCGTCGACACCGGCGAGCGTGTCTACGTGACGGACTCGCTCAGCGGGACATATGCGGAGTATGCGCTCTGCTCCGCGGAGGCCGTCCATCCTCTGCCCGGCGACCTCTCCTACGCGCAGGGCGCTGCGGTCGGCGTCCCGTACCTCACCGCCTACCGGGCCCTGCTCCAGCGCGCCGCCCCGAGGGAGGGCGAGAGAATCCTTGTCCACGGCGCCAGCGGCGGCGTCGGCATCGCCACCGTCCAGCTGGCCGTCGCCGCCGGCCTCGACGTCACCGGGACGGCCGGGAGCGAGGCCGGGAGAGACCTGGTCTCGGCACAGGGAGCCGCGCGGGTGCTCGACCACCGCGACCCGGCGCACGTCGACGCGGCGCTCGAGCTCACCGGCGGCGCCGGATTCGACATCATCATCGAGTTCCTCGCCAACCTGAACCTCGGCAGCGACCTGAAGTTGCTGGCCAAGCGCGGCCGCGTGGTGGTCGTGGGCAGCAGAGGCGCCGTGGAGGTCGACGCCCGCGACCTCATGAACGCCGAGGGCGCGGTGCTCGGCATGCGCACGCCCAACGCGCGGCCCGACGAGGTGGCGGCCGCGCGCGCCGCCGTGGACGCCGGACTGCGGAGCGGCGTGCTCAGGCCCGTGGTCGGTCGCGAGGTGCCGCTCGCCGAGGCCGCGCGGGCCCATCGCCTGATCATGGAACGCCCGGCGCTCGGCAAGCTGGTGCTCGTCCCCTAAGCGACCGCGGCCGCAGATCTCCCGTCACTCGTCGGGCGCCGCCGTTCTCTCGACGCTCGCCAGCCACGCCCGGCGGCTGCTGCCGAGGTTCGTCGCCATCTCCGCCGCGACGATGGACACGACCCTGAACGGCGGCCGGTCGAACGCCTCGCGCAACTCGGCCTGCGTCACGCGCCGCGGGCCGCCGTCCCCGGGCTGGTGCTCGCTGAAGCAGAGCACGAACAGGCGCGCGCCCGGCGCGGTGGCGGCGGCGAGGGACGTCACGTATCGCTGCCGCTCCACGTCGTCGAAGGTGTGGAACAGCCCGGAGTCGACGACGGTGCGGAACCGCCGACCCAGGTCGCCGAGAGCGAGGGCGTCGTGCGCGTGGAACTCGGCGGGCAACCCGCGCGCCTCCGCCTTGGCGCGCGCGGCCGCCACGGCGGCCTCCACGGCGTCGACGCCCACGACCTCGAATCCCCGGGCGGCGAAGAAGAGTGCGTTCTCGCCGGTGCCGCAGCCGGCATCCAGCAACGGCCCCCTCACCAGCCCGTCCGCGGCCGCCTGCTCCAGCGCCGGCTGCGCCCGCCCGATGTCCCACGGGGGCGTGCCCTGGTACGCCTCCTCGAACCGTGACGCGCTCATCTCCTCACCTCCCTGCTGCATCGTCGTCGCCTTCTTTGTTCCACCCGGCAAACGCGGTCACCGCGCCGTCACCGGTTTTGTTAGCATCGGGGGACCCTCCAAGGAGCCCGACAGTGACCGACTACCGCGCCCGCAGCATGTGGCTCGACGGCATCCCCGGCGAGCTCGCGCCCCGTCCCTCCCTGCCCGGCGCCGCCGATGTGGACGTCGCCATCGTCGGCGCCGGGTTCACCGGCCTGTGGACCGCCTACTACCTGAAGAAGGCGGACCCGCACCTGCGCATCGCGGTGCTTGAGCGCGAGGTCGCCGGCTTCGGCGCCTCCGGGCGCAACGGCGGCTGGTGCCACACGACCTTCCCCGGCTCTCGCGAGCTCGCAGCGCGGACGCACGGCCGTCAGGCCGTGATCGACCAGCAGCGCGCGCTGCACCGAACGGTGTACGAGATCGCGCGCGTCGTGGAGGACGAGGGCATCGACGCGCGCTTCCACCTCGGCGGCCAGCTGGACATCGCGACCACGCCGGTCCAGCTGCTTCGCCTGCGTGAGGCGGTCGAGTACGAGCGCTCCTGGAGCTTCGGCGAGGACGACTACGTCATGCTCGGCGCGGCCGAGATGCGCGAGCGCATCAAGGTGGCCGGGTGCCTCGGCGCCGGCTACACGCCCCACGGCGCCGCCGTCGACCCGGCCCGCCTCGCACGCGGGCTGGCCGACGTGGTGGAAGGGTTGGGGGTGCCCATCTACGAGCGCACCCCCGTCACCCGCCTCGCGCCGCACGTCGCGACCACCGCGTCCGGCGACGTGCGCGCCGACGTCGTGGTGCGCGCCACCGAGGCGTTCACGCCCGAACTGCCCGGCCACGAGCGGACCCTGGTGCCGATCTACTCGCTCATGATCGGCACCGAGCCGCTGCCCGACAGCTTCTGGAACGAGATCGGGTGGGCCGGCCACGAGGTGTTCGGAGACTTCCGCTTCCTCATCTACTACGCCATGCACACCCAGGACGGCCGCATCGCCATCGGCGGGCGCGGTGCGCCGTATCACTTCGGCTCACGGCTGAGCGAGCGGTTCGAGCGCGACACCGCCGTCCGCGACCACCTTCGCGCGCTGCTGGGCGAGCTCTTCCCCGCGATCGGCGACTTCACGGTCACCCACCACTGGGGCGGCGCGATCGCGGCGGCGCGCGACTGGTACACCTCCGTCGGCCTGGACCGCGCCACCGGCACGGCCTGGGCGGGCGCCTACGTCGGGGACGGGGTCTCGACCACTAACATGGCCGGCCGCACCCTGCGCGACCTGATCCTCGGGCAGGAGTCGGAGCTCACGGGGCTGCCGTGGGTCAACCACCGCTCCAAGCTCTGGGAGCCGGAGCCGCTGCGCTGGCTGGGTGTCAACGCGGCGCTCAAGGCGATGGGGAGCGCCGACGACGTCGAGGCGCGGACCGGCCGGCCGAGCCGGCGGGCGACCTGCGTCAAGAAGCTCATCGGCGCCTGAGCCCGCGGCCGGCGCGCTCACATCACGGAGCCGTGTACGTGCTCCCGTCGGAGAGGTTGACGGCGAGTGTGTACGTGGTCCCGGCTCCCGGCGTGTACACGTAGTCGCCCGCCCCGTCGCCCGGCTTCATCGGCGCGTTGCTGAAGGGGTTGGTGGGCCACGGGCTGACCGCGCCGCCGAGGGTCGCCTGGGAGGCGTCGGGCGGCGCCGTGCCGTTGGTGACGGCGAAGGCCTGGATGCCCGTCTTGATCATCATGAGCTGCGCCTTGACGGTCGCGTCCTTGGCGACGTCGATCTGCCCGGTCGTCTTCTCCACAGCTTCGTCCCGCAGGCCACAGCCGGCGAGCGCTCCGGCGGCGCCCAAGGCCAGCAGCGCGACGAGCAGGATGCTCGTGAGTCGCTTCATCGGTGAGGTCCTCCCTGGTCGACGGCTCTCCTATCGGCACGCTTCGCCGCACCCTCGAGCCCTCCTCGGCACGTTCAGGAAACCGGTCGGGCGGGCGATACTGGAGACATGAGACGCCCGAGCCGCCTCAGACAGCCTCGACTGCTGCGCCGCGACTGGGTCGGCGACGGGATCCTGACGCTCCTCGCCGGCGCCGTCCTGGTCGTCACCGTGTTCCTGCCCTGGGCCAACGAAGACCAGCCCGGCGACGTGAACTACAGTCTGTCGCTGTCCGGTGACATCAACGGCGTGCTGCAGACGCAGTGGGGCACGCCTGCCCTCATCCTCGCGCTCGCCGTCGTGGCGCTCGGCGCCGCGGTGACGTTGACGCGGCCGCGGCGCCTCTCCTGGCTCCTCGGCCTGGCGGTGGCGGCGTGTGGCGTCGGCGTGTTCGCCGTGGCCCAGGACGCCGCGTCGCAGATCGTCTTCTTCGACCCCGGCCTCGGGTTGTACCTCACCACCCTCGTCGGGGTCCTGCTGGTCCCGATCGGAGCGGCCGCCGCGATGGTGGCCTGGTTCGTCGCCCGTGCCGCCGCACCGCCCCTCGCGGCCGCGAACGAGGCTCCTACAGCCCCGCCAGCTCCCGAAAACGCTCCACCGAGCTGATCGGCACGCCCAACAGCTCGGCGATGCGGAACTTGGCCATCATCGCGTTGGGCTCACCCGGGTGCAGGTTCGAGTGGTCCAGGATCCTCCCCAGACCCTTCTCGCCCCTGATCTGCTCCATCGCGTAGCTGTCGCTGAGGTCGCGGACCGCGCAGCCCAGCTTGTCCGCGACGTAGCTCTTCGCCTGCGGCAGGCGCATCCCGCGGGCCATCTGCATGCGCGCGACCAGGTCTCCGGCCGTGCGCATCCCGCCCATGCCCGCGGCGAGCGCGTGGGTGACGTCCATGCCTCTGGAGTCACCCGAGCCCACCTACAACCCGTCGCACCTGAGGATGTCGACGTGCGCCCTGGCCGCCCGGGACGCGGCATCCTCGGGCGGATAGCCGTTCACCGGCACGCCGCCGACGCCCTCACCCACGTTGGGGTGCACCGGGATCCGAGCCACTTCCATGGCCGGCTTCGTCACCGTGACCGCGTAGGCGGCGTTCCAGGCGCAGCTCTTGCCGGTGCGGATGTTCACCGCCGGCCCGAAGATGGTGGCGCCGGCGTCCTGGCACACCTCGAGCTGCTCCTTGGGCCAGAGGCCGGCGAGCCGCCGGCCGTCCCACTCCAGCTCGCCGTGCACGCCGATGACGAACTCGCCGGCCATGCCGACCTCGATGCCGGCCTCCGGGTACTTCTCGCGCAGGTGCTTCACGGCGCGCAGGGTGCTGAAGAAGTCGGCGTCGCCGGCGCCGCCGGTGGTGTCGAAGTCCATGCCGTCGGCGCCGGCGTCCAGCATGCCCTCGCCCACGTAGATGAAGTCCTTGGTGGCGTGCTCCATGGCCTCTTCGATGGCCGCGCGGGCGCCGGCGATGTCCCCCCGCGGCAGCAGCTCGAACCAGTTGTCCGCCGGCCCGTCCGGCTTGCTGTAGAAGGCCAGGTTGGGCTGCGCCCCGTACTGCACCGGCGCCGTCATCATCAACTGACAGTTCTGCATCACCTGCTGCTGGAACGGCAGGATCGTCTTGATCGCCTTGTAGCTGTACTCGATGTGCCAGAGCTCGAGGATGTCCTGGCCCAGGCGCTGCTCGCTCTCGAGCAGGTCGAGGAGGTCGGTGCCGGTCATCTTGCTGCCGCCGCCGTCGCAGCTGAGGACGACCTGATCGCCGATGTCGACGGCGGTGAAGGCCGAGCGCGAGGCGTAGATGTCGACGAGGTGGTCGAGCTCGTCCTGGGTGAGCGGCGGCACCTTCGCCTTGCGCGCCGCCTCCCGGGTGGCTGCTTCGATGTCCGCACGCAGCTCGCTGCGGGTCATCTCGACCATGAAGCCATCACCCATGCGGGTCGGGACCTTCGCTTCCACCGGCAGCTCCTCGTGTGACGAGTCGCGCCGCACGGCCGGGAGGCCCCGCGGCGCCCGCCGTGAATCGTATCAGCAGACCGCCTCACGAGGTGGCGCGCGGTTGACCAGTCTCGTGCCCGCAGCCAGACTGGGCGGATGGAAGGGGCCATCACGAAGCTCATGATCCGGCGCACGCTCATCCTCAGCGCGACGCTGCTCGCGACGGTCTGTCTCGTCGCGGGCGCGGCCGCGCCTGCCCGCGCCGCCTCCCCCGACACCGAGATGCGCCACGCCCTCATGGCCCTGCGCGGTCTGATCGACCGCGAGGGCGCCGCGCGGTACTTCACGTACCCGCGACCGTCCTCGGTCCGCGCGGGGCGCCTCGGGGGTTCCTGGTGGCCGGTCGACCCCTGGACCGGCGCGCGCATGACCCCCGGCACCGGCCGCGGCCACTACGCCTACAGCGTGAGGTCTGACCGCCGGCGCTACCGCCTGACCGGCTATCTCGGCGGAGGCCGCACCATCGTTCTCTCCGGCGGCATGCCTCGCACGATCATGCTCGCCTACGACCACCGCGGCGAAGAGGGCATCAACCTCATCCGCCAGTACGTCGAGGACTACGCCGCCGAGCACGACGGGAGGTATCCCCTCCCCGCCGAGGTCGACGGCGACGGAGCCGCCGGCAGCGGCCACTACTGGCCCAGCAACCCCTGGGACCACTACGACATGGCCCAGCGCCGCGACCGCGGCTCGTTCTCGTATGAGGTGGCGGCGGACCGGACCTCGTACGTCCTGCGCTTCCACCGCGCCCTGAAGAACGACTACGTCCTGCGCGGCACCATCATGACGAGCCCCTGGCGGCATCTGCTGGCAAGCCTCGAGGACGAGATCCTGCGGCGCAGCGGGCGCATCCTCGCCGGCTACGTCGGCCAGTGGGCCCTGCTGCACGCCGGCGCGCTGCCCACGGTGGCCGAGATGTCCCCGGCCGATGCGGTCGGCGCGGCGCACCCCGACTGGCCGCAGGACCCCAGCAGCGGCGGCGCCATGCAGCCGGGCGCAGGACCCGGCGCGTACAGCTACGCGCCCGGCGCCGCCGGCGCCTATACCCTCACCATCCATCTCCACTCCGGCGACTTCCAGGCCGGCGGCACCGCGCCGTCGCCTGCGGCGCCGGCGCGCGGCGCCGGCTCCCCGGAGTCCTGACCACCGCAGGAGGCACCCGTGATCCGACGCGTGACCGTCGTCGCCCTGGCGACCGCAGTCCTCGCCCTGGCATCCGCCGCGGCGGCGCCCCGTGCCGAGGCCGTCAGCTTCGTCGACAAGCAGGTCCAGGCCGGCGCGCTGCTCATCCAGAACTACATCAACACCTACGGCCAGGCGCACCGGTTCGTCTACCCGCCCAAGTCCATGGTCAAGAAGGGCGGCGGGCTGCCCAACTCGACGCTGATCTGGCCGTCCAACCCCTGGACCGGCAGGATCATGGCCCCGGGCACCTCGCGTGGCACGTACACCTACACGCTCGGGGCTGGGGACCTGAGCTACCGCCTCACCGTCCACCTCTCGGGCGGCAACTACGTGCTCAAGAGCGCCATGCCCTCGTGGTTCAAGGCCGAGCGCAACACGGCCGCCAGGCAGAACCTTCTGCTTCTGCAGAGGTACGTCGAGGCCTACGCCGCCGCGCACGGCGGGTCGTACCCGGCCGCGGACCTGGTGACGCCCGCCGGCTTCGGTGCGAGCGACGTCTGGCCGGTCGACCCGTGGACCGGTGCGCAGATGGCCGCCGGCGACACGCCGGGCCGCTACAGCTACGCCGGCGGAGGCGCGAGCTACGCGCTGAAGGTGATGCTCACCAGCGGCTGGAGCACCTCGCTCGGCCCGCTGCCCGTCCTGGGCCAGCTGACGACGCAGCCCGGCGGCTGATCCGCCGCTGAGGCGGGCGGCCGGAGCCTTCCAGCCACCCGCCCCGTTCGCGTTCGGACCACCGGCGGAGGCGGTGCCTCAGCGCCGGCCACTCGGGTCACTTGCCGGCGCGCTCCCTGTCCGCCTTGTCGACGATGCCGCGGACCTCCGCCAGCACATCGGCGGGCAGCGGCTCGGGCGTGTGCGTCGCGAGCAGGCCACGCGCCTTCTCGAGCGCGCGGGTGTACATGTCGCTCGCGCCGCGCGCCTCCCAGTCTTCGCGCACACGCCGGTCGATCAGCTCAGGCTGCGACGTGTCGCGCATGTGCCGCATCGTCGCGTCGAGGCTGAGGAAGTCGCCGAACGAGCCGACCGCGGCGATGTCGTCCACCGCCAGCGACTCGTCGTCCACGCGCACGCCACCGACCACGTGCTTGATCATCCGCGCCATCTCGTTGTCGATGACGAGCTGCGCGTAATCGAAGGTGACGCCCGACTCGATCATTCCCAGGCCGTAGATCAGGTTGGTCCCTGCCAACGCTGCCATGAGGGCCGTGAGGGTCTTCTCGTGACCGGTCTGCACGTCACTGAGCTTGCTGTCCGCCTACGCACCGGCGATGTAGCTCGGCAGGCGGTACTGCCTGGCGAGCTGGGCCGCGCCGGCGCTGATCAGCGCGCACTCCGGGGTACCGACGGAGGCCGCCACCAGTCGGAGGTCCATCGCCGTCGTCGACGAGCCGTACAGCTGCTTGCTGCCGCGCTCGGTGAGCTGGCCGAGGACGATGCCGGCGAGCACCTCGGCGTTGTGCGTTACCAGCGTCCCGGCGAGCGTCACCGGGCTGGAGCCACCGGCCATCGCCATGCTGAGCACGCAACTCGGCAGGCCGGCGCGCGCCGACTCGATGACGATCTCGCAGAAATCCTTGACGAGCTTGAGTGGGCTGACCGGGCAGGTGCCCATCACCATCATCGGACGTCTGCGGACCTCGTCCTTGCCTCCCTGGACGGCGGCGAGCATGTCCACTGTGCGGTGCACCGCATCGCCGTCCTGGGCGCCGCCCGAGATCGGCTTGGTCTGATTGACGATGGCCGCCTCGTGGTTGTGCAGGCTGAACGACTCCGGCGGCTGATCGCTGGAGACGACGGCCATCTCGAAGACGTCGACCTCGGGGAGGGCGTCGACGAGACGCGCGATCTCACCGAGATCGTGCTTGGTCGACGCGCGCAGCTCCCCGGTCTCGGGATCGACGACCTGGATGCCCTCGCCGAAGTTACTGAAGCCCACGCGGCCGGGCTCGAGACAGATGTCGTTCCTCGGGTCGCGGCCGCACAGCACGACCTTGGGCGGCGCGCTCGCGATCGCGTCCTCCACGACGTGCGGCGGGATGCGCGCGATGTGCGCGTCTCGGTCGACGACGCACCCGCCGTCGCCGTAGATGTCGAGCGCCTCGTCCAGTTCCACCCAGACGCCGGTGCGCTCGAGCACCTCGAGCGTCGCGAGATGGATATCCTGGATCTCGTCCTCGGTGAAGACGTCTAACTTGAGGCCGCCACTCCGGCGGCGTCCGGCGAACAGGTTGCGCTTCACGCCCTGCCTCCTCAGGCTGCGGATGATTCGGGCCGTGCTACCAAATCACAGGCCGGGCGGAAGGCGCCACCGGCGGACGCCGCGGCGCCGCCTTCTCCCGCGCCGCGCAGAGCGGCTTGCTTCCGGGTGGCGCGGCGGGCAGGCTAGGGTCCATGTCCTTCCGCTGGCCGACCGTGCTGCTCATCGCCCTGCTGATCGCGGCGCTCACCTTCTTCGTCTCGCGCAAGTTCGGCTTCACCCTCCTGGTGCTGCCCCTGTTCTTCGCGTGGGGCAGCCGGCCCAGAGACTGATGGTCACCCCTCCGAAGCGGGTCAGCAGGGAGATACGCTCGGCGCGGATCAGCCGCAGGCCGCCGAGCTTCGCCGTCACCCTCGTCGCGCTCGCCATCGTCTTCGCCCTCGCGTGGACGTTCTTCGTGCGCTCGGGCCCGTCCGCGTCGGCGCCTCTTGTGAAAGGCATCCAAGGGACGTACACCTGGTCGCCCGGCGATCGCTCCGTCGGCCAGAACGGCAGCTTCGGTGCCGTGGCGAGCGGCAACGCCGGCGGCGCGTCGGAGCCAGACGGCCTCAGCCTCGGCCTGACGCCGTCGCAGTCGGCCTACGACGTGAGCAGGCGGACCGAGAGTACGGTCGCCGGCCCGGGCGCCCCGACGTATCGCCGCACCGTCGGTGAGTGGCCGCCGGTCTGGCGCGTAGCGACGCGCAGCCCGCTGGACTACCAGGGTCTCGCCGCCATCGTGCGCACCGCGGTCGAGGACGGTGACGACGCGGTCGGCATCAAGCCGGTCAAGGACGGCGACCGCGCCGCCTGGCGGGCGGCGATGACGCTGGAAGGCAGGGAGGTCAACGTCGTGGTCGACCAGCAGACGGGCATCGTCACCTGGTACAGCGACGACGAGGCCACCTTCACGGCGACGGTCGACTGGGCGTCGCCGCCGCCTGCCGACACGTCCTACACGGTCGACGTGCCGACGGGCACGGACGTGGAGACGATCGACGACACGGCGGCCTACGCAGCGTCCCCGGCGGCGGCGGCGCGCTCCGCCGGCTACCGCCCGCTCGTCTCAGACCTGGCTCCCGACGGCTACGAGTCCAGGGCCATCGCCACGCTGGCCGACGGCGCCTACACCTGGCTCGGGTGGACCGGAAGGGACCCTGTGGAGGCCCTCCCCATAGCGCCGCCGAAGGAACCCGCCGTCGGGCAGCTGTACACGCGCGGCCTCAGCCGCTTCACACTGGAGCAGATCGGACCGAAGTCGGTCAGATTCCTCGGCGAGACGCGGCAGAGCTGGCCGGCGACTGACGAGGGCGAGCGCCTGTCGCTGCAGCAGACGACGCTGCAGTACGGGGCCCTCAAGGGCGCGACGGCCTACACCTGGTACCAGGAGAGCGGGCCGTCGCTGTTCGCGAGCGACGCGCGCCGGGCGGTCTTCGTCACCGGCGCGCTCACGCGTCAGGAGCTCCTCGCGTTCGCGGAAGGGCTGAAGCCGGCAGCGACCAGCGAGTGACGGCGGGCGCCTGCCGCAAGGGCGCGGCCTGACGGCCCTCAGCCCAGCAAGCCCTCAATGATCAGGTCGGTGGCCGCGTCCTCGTCGAGGCCGCGGCTCATGAGCGTCTGCAGTTGCTTGCTGTCGACGCTGCCGATGGCGGCCTCGTGCGTGACGTGAGCCAGAGGGTGGTTCACCTCGACCACAGGCACGGCCTTGGCGACCGCGTTACCCTGCAAGACCTCCTTGCAGTCGACGTGCCCGCGTGCGTGCGGAGCGCTCGCCGTGAGCGTGTTGTAGATCTCGGCGGTCGCGTCGTCGCGCAGCGCAAGGTGAGACTGGAGCACGGCCGTGGCGCCTTCGCCGTTCAGGTGACCGACCTCGTTGATCCGGATCCTGTCGCGGCCGCGACCGATGATGCGGGCGATCATGTCGAGCACGCTGAACGCGTCGCAGTCGACCTCGTAGTCGAAGTCGATGACGCCGGCCATGCCCTTGATCAGCTCGAACTCGGTCTTGAAGCGGCCGCCCTCCTTCACGTGCACCCTTGTCTTGGGCACCACGATCACGCCGCCCTCGGCGCCGTGCAGGTGCCGCTCGAAGTACTCGTAGGTGGCGCCGGGGCCGATGACGACGTCGGCGTCCATCCTGTGGGTGATGTCGACGGCGTTGGGGAAGGTGCAGTGCGCCTGGACGCTGGCGAAGCTTTCCTCCTCCGCCTTCACGTGCATGACGATGCGCTGCAGACCCTCCGTGGGCAGCATGCCGAAGCACAGGTGCACCGGCTTGGCGATGCGGGCGCCCTTGTCCACGTGGATCCACGCCTCGATGCCGTCGCCGAGCTCGTCGACGTCGACCTGCAGGCCGGGGACGAGGTGGGCGCCGACGACCTCGTTGCCGTGCACCTCGAGGTGGGCTATGTCGTCGCCCTTGATGTGGCCGCCGAAGTCGCCGAGGCTGGCGAGCAGTTCCCGTGCGGTCTCGACCCGCTCCTTCGTCGGGGAGCTCATTCCGCGACCGCCACCATCTCATCGGCGGTCGGGAGGTTCGCGTGGTCGCAGCAGACGCACTTGTCGCCGAAGTAGTCGTCGATGCGACCCACGTTGCCCTTGTCGATGATGCGCCCGTCACAGAGCAGGAACGCGTGCTCGGCGTGCTTCAGCACTTCCTGGCTGTGGGTGATCAATGATGACGGTGGCGCCGCGCTCCTTGAAATCCGCGAGGGCATCGAAGATGCGCGTGAGCGCCTCGACGTCGATACCCGAGTCCGGCTCGTCCATGAGCACGACGCGCGGCTCCATGGCGAGGATGCTGGCGAACTCGATGCGTTTGCGCTCGCCGCCGGACAGCGTCTTGTCCACGGCGCGCGCCGCGTACTTCTCGGGGTCGAGCCCCACGCGATGCAGCACTCGCTCCACCGTCTCACGGTCCCGGCCTCTGGCGCCGGCCAGGATGAACTTGTCGACGCGCAGACCCTCGAACCGCGCCGGCTCCTGCCAGGCGAGCGTGATGCCGCGTCTGGCGCGCTCGTCCACCGGCAGGTCCTGGATGGGCTTGCCGTCGAGCAGGATCTCGCCCTGCAGTGCCGGTACTCCGGGAGGCCCATGATCGCGCCGGCCAGCGTCGACTTGCCGGCGCCGTTGGGCCCGACAAGGGCGTGCACGTGGCCCTCCCAGAAGTCGGCGGTGAGGCCGTTGAGGATGCGCCGGCCACCCAGCTCCAGCGTGATGTCTCTCAGCTCAAGGACGCCCATAGTCCCCCATCTGGGTGATCGTCGTGCTTGCGGATCGCTCCCAGCGATCCCTCAGTCCGCGACGGCCTCGAACTCATCCTTGTCCACGCCACACTCCGGGCACACCCAGTCGTCCGGGAGATCCTCGAAGGCGGTCCCGGGCTCGATGCCGTTGTCCGGATCGCCCACCTCGGGGTCGTAGACGTAGTCACAGACGGTACAGACGTACTTGGTCATCCTCGGCCTCCTGAGGGGACGATTGGTCGGGAACGCGGCCGCTTCGGCGCCGGCTCCAGTCTACCGCGAAGGACGACTGCCTTGCCGCCCGGGGAGAATCGTGCCCACCGATGCTCCGTCCTGAAACCATCCGGGGCGCTCCGCCCGGCGGCGCACGGCAAGCCGGACTGGGGGGATATCCCGCCGCGGTCACGCCGGCGCGCTGCCAAAGGCCTCGTCACCGGAGGGTGGCTCCCGACGCTCAGCTGCCCGGGATCGGCGCGTCCTCCGGGTAGCCGTTCCCCTCCCAGTAGCCGGTCCTCACCTCACTGGTGAGCTCGATCCGCTCCACCCATTTGACGCTCTTGTAGCCCAGCTGCTTGGGGACGACGAGGCGCAACGGCCCGCCGTGCTTGGGCGGGAGCGGGGCGCCGCTCAGTGAATCCGCGAGAAGGGACTGGGAGTCGCGAACGAGGTCGAGCGGCAGCGAGCTCAGGTACACCCCGCCGTAGGCGTAGAAGACCGCATACTTCGCTTCGGGCCTCACGCCGGCTTGGTCGAGCAGGATGGCCGGCGCCACACCGCCCCAGCGGACGTCGTCGACGCTCCAGCCCTCCACGCAGTGGAAGTCGACCGTCTCGGACTTGCGCTCCAGGCCGGCCCAGGTGGCCCGGTCGACGGTCAGTGGCGACTCGACGAGGCCGTCCACCATGACGACCCACTCCTCGGGCGTCACGTCCGGCACGGACTCGACGCTGCGCACGGGGAAGGTCCCGAACTGGTCGGCCACCGGGCCGCCCACCTTGTCGGCCACCTCGGAGGGCCCGCCGAAGGCACGGAGGCCGGCGATCACGGCGGCGACTCCGGCGGCGAACGCGCCGCCGATGACGAGCACGCGGCGGCGCGAGTAGCGCACGGAGCCGTGCGCCGGCCCATCGGCCGGCGGACCCTCAGCCGGCACGCCGCCGGCGCCGCCGGTCTCGATCCTCTGGTCGTCGTCACTCGTCATCGCGGGCCTCACGCTCGTCGGTCGCCTCCAATCGGACTATTCCCATCCTGAAACGAGTCGCCATGCCGCGCGGTCAGGGTCACCCTCCGCCCCGTACGCGACGGCGGCGGCCTTGCCGGCCGCCGCCCCCGCACCTCCGTCCCACCGCCCCTCACGGGCGGCTTGGCGCTGGTCAGAACGTCAAAGAGTGGGACCCCCCTTTCCCTCGCCGTCTGCCTTCATCTCGCTCACGCCGCCGGGCAGGACCTTGCCGGCCTCGCCCGCAGCCATCGCTTCCATGGCCTGCGCCTCGGCCGGCGACTCGTCAATCTCCTTGATGGTCGCGCTGAGGTCGACCCCACGAGCCTTCTGGATCGCATAGACGATGGCGCCGGCGATGACCACGACGACCAGGGAGACGATGACGAGGTAGTTGTCGTACCACACAGCGTCGGGCGTCCGCGGCCACACCAGGTTGATGATCATGAAGACGCCGTACACGAGGGCGATGATGTTGACCGGCCAGCCCCACTTGCCCAGATTGAAGTAGGCCCTGTCCTTGGGCCAGCCCCTGCCCCGCGCGATGAGGCCGCCGAACACCACCATCTGGTAGGCGATGTAGGTACCGGCCGTGGCCCAGGCGGTGACGCGGGCGATGGCGATGAACGGGTCGCTGCCGCCGAGGTTCACGTACAGCAGCACGACGATCGCCGCCGCGGCGACGAAGATCGCCGACGCCAGCGGGGTCTTGGTGCTCGGATGCACGTAGCCGAAGAACCTGGAGCCGGGGATCATCTTGTCGCGGCCGAAGGCGAACAGGAGCCGCGACGTCGCCGCCTGGATGGCCAGGCAGCAGACGAAGATGGCGATGCACACGGTGACGAGGAAGAGGTCCGTGACCCAGGTCGGGAAGTGCGCGTCGAAGATGAACGCGATCGCCCCCGTCCCCTCCGCCTGCGTGGCGGCGACGTCCGGGATCGCAAGGACCATCGCCACCAGCCAGAAGGCGCTGATGACCGCGGTGATGCCTATCGCGAACAGCATGGCGCGAGGCACCTCACGGGTCGGGTTGATCGTCTCTTCCGCGAGGCCCCCGGCGGTGTCGAAGCCGTACAACACCCAGGCGCCGGTGAGCATCGAGGCGAGGAAGATGCTGCCGTAGCCGAAGAGGGCGCCCGGTCCCGCCCCCGGCGTCGTGTCAAACAGCACGCTCAGGCTCTGGTGATCGCCGTTGCCGAAGAGGACCGCGGCGTACAGCGCGATGGAGATCACCACGAGCCCGATGATCTCGGTGACGGTCCCGATGTTGTTGAAGAAGGCCGTGACCTTGACGCTGAGGACGTTCAGGATCATCGGCCCGACGGCGAAGCAGACCGCGATCCAGAGCAGCGTCGTCGTATTGCTCGCATCCCAGCCCATGAGGGCGCAGACGATCGGCGCCACGCCGAAGGCGACGGCCGCGACCGTGACCACGAGCGCGGTGGCGAACACCCAGGCGACCCACCAGCCGTAGTCGCCGCCCAGGAAGCGCTTGCCCCACTGGTAGATGCCGCCGGCCAGCGGGTAGTGTGAGGCGGCTTCGGCGAAGACCAGCGCGACCATGAACTGGCCGAAGACGATGATGGGCCACTGCCAGATGAGGCCGGCGGGGCCGCCGATGTCCAGGCCGTAGTAGAAGAGTGCGTAGAAGCCGTTGGTCGCCGAGATGAAGCTGAAGGCGATGGCGAACGTGGAGAAGAAGCCGAGCGAGCGGCGCAGGTCCTGCTTGTAGCCGAACTTGGCGAGCTGCTCCATGTCGCGCTTGTGCTGCGCGTCCATCTCGTCGTGGAACATGTGGTGGTGGTGCTCAGGTTCCGGTGCCACGGCTCACCTCCAGTGCGGGTATGTGACGTAGAAGAAGCGGCCGTACGTCGTGGTACTCCAGAAGACCACCAACCCCTTCTTCTGCGGGATGTAGACGACGTCGCCGGGGAGGAACGGCCGCGTCGCACCGTTCTCGGTGAGCGTGATCTCGCCCTCGATCATGTAGCAGGCCGCCGCGTCGTCGTCGTAGTCGAAGTCGACGGGAGCGCCGGGGAAGACCTCGCAGATCCCGGCGCAGAACGGTGCGCCCTGCGTCCGGTCGAAGACGTCGACCAGGCTCAACTTGCTCTCCTCGCCGACATCCAGCGGCGCCGTGGCGATGTCTGCCGCCGCCACGTGGTGGAACTCCATCTCTACCTCCTTGCTGGCGTGGTCATCACGCTGTGGTGCACCTGCGCACCTCACGGTGAGGTAGTGCCGGCGGGCGCCGGCGGAGTGGTGGTCTTCCGTGCCCCCTTTCGTCTCGACCCGATCCACCACGCACATGGCCTGCTGCGCGGCGGCGGACCCCCTCTGCGGGCGTTGACTCATCACGACTCTAGCGGGAGAATACGTCCGAGCAAGACGAGGAAAGTACGAGCATAGTGCGAGGTAATGCCTAGCTTTCGGATCCCGCCCCCGCTCCGGCACGTGCTGCCCTTCCGGGAGCAGGACGTGACCCTCGCCTCACCCGGGTTCGCCGGCAGCCAGCCACAGCCGCCCATCACCGCCAAGGACAAGCGGCTGCAGGCGTTCCTGAGCGTCAGCTTCGGCGTCCTCTACGACTGGAACATCGAGACCGGCGCCATCGCCTTCACCGACGAGGTCGACGCCATGCTCGGACTCCCGCCCGGCGGGTTCCCGCGAAGCATCGAGGGCTGGCTGGAGAGCATCCACCCGGACGATCACGAGGCGACGATGGAGGCGCTCTCCGACGCGATCCTCGGCGGCGCACCGTTCAGCTGCGAGTACCGGCTGCGGCACGGCGCCGGGTCGTGGGCCATCGTCAGCGATCAGGGCGTGCTGCTGACCAACCGGGCCGGACGCGTGACCAACATGATCGGCGCGATGCGTGACGTGACCCGCGAGCGCACCGCACAGGCCGCGCGGCGCGAGGCGGACGAACTACGCCGCGTCCTCTTCACCCTGCCCAGCCCCGCACTGGAGGTCGACGACCACGGGCGGTACGTGGATGCCGACGCACCCGCACTCGCGTTCTTCGAGCGCACTCGCGACCAGATGCTCGAGGCGGGGATCGCCGACGACTTCCCCGAGGAGGTGACCAGGTTGATCCTCGGTGGCGGAGAGGAGGTGGAGGGCACGGAGCTCGAGGTCGCGTGCTCCGTCGGCGGGAAGACCAAGCACATGCTGCTCAGCATCATGCCGACGCGGATCTCCGGACGCCCAGGCTGCTTCCTCCTCGGCGCCGACATCACCGGGCAGAAGGGGATGCAGGACGCGCTCGCGCGTTCCGAGCGCGCGCTGCGCCGCCAGGCGACGATCCTCGACGAGCGCAACGCCGCCCTCAAGGTCCTGCTCGAGCAGCGGGAGCAGGACCACAGAGAACTCGAGGAACGCATCGTCTCCAACCTCGACCAGATCATCGAGCCCACGCTCGAGCGGCTGAGCCACGCCCTCCGGCACCGTCCCGAACGGCTCGACATCGACGCGCTGCGCGGCAACCTGCGCGAGATCGTCAGTCCGTTCGGCCAGCGGCTCGCGCAGCGGCCGGCGTCGGAGCAGCCGCTCACCAGACGCGAGAAGGAGGTCGCGGCCCTGGTGCGCCAGGGCCGCACGAGCGCCGAGATCGCCGAGGCCCTGCACGTGAGCCGGGCGGCGGTCGCCTTTCACCGCGGCAACATCCGGCGCAAGCTCGGCGTCCCCAAGGGCGGACCCCAACTCGCGACGCACCTCGACGCCCTCTCGCACGACTGACGCGAGGAGATCGGCGGACCGGCGCTGCGCCCTGTCGCCGCGGGCGGCTCAGCCC
>CAVPJG010000006.1:0-375799 GCA_963705205.1 uncultured Thermoleophilia bacterium | reverse complement strand
CGCCGTAACGGCAGCGCCACGGGATCGGTGCCGCCCGGTGTGCGCGGAGCGGGGTGGGCCGACTCCCCCGCGGCCCACCGCATCGT
Source organism: uncultured Thermoleophilia bacterium (assembly GCA_963705205.1). Classification (GTDB taxonomy): domain Bacteria; phylum Actinomycetota; class Thermoleophilia; order UBA2241; family UBA2241; genus CAIXSE01. The sequence goes on along the minus strand of CAVPJG010000006.1, from coordinate 375,713 downwards.
CTGACGCCGGCTCGCGGGTGTGTCGCGCGGCACGGGCCGCCGCGCAGCGAGGGCTCCGTGGCTCCTTTCACATCGCGCGCACGCAACTTCAGGCGCGAGCAGAAGAGGGGGGTCACGCGCCTGGGCGCGTGACCCCCCTCTTCTACGGTTGACGACCTCCGCTGCCGTCGTCGTCTCTGCTCGGCTACTTCTTGAAGTAGCTCGCGAAGATCGCCTGCACGATCGCCGAGTCGAAGCTGAAGAACGCCGGCGCGTAGTCGCTCCAGTGCTCGAACGGGTCGGCGCCCATGCCGGCGCAGTAGTAGACGTAGCCGTCACCCGTCCGCCGGTCGAACAGGGCGTTGCTGATCATCCCGTACGCCTCGCCCAGGTGGCCCGTCCAGTGTGGGCTGTTGGGCGTCGGCAGGAGCCGGTCACCCACCTCGGGGTCGTTCTTGAGGATCTGCACCCCGAGCCCCCACTCCGCGCACCAGGCCTGCGTGTCTCCGTTGGTGCCGTCGTAGATCCACGCGGGGGTGAACATGAGGCGCACGGTCGCGGCCTTCAACAGGCGATGGCAGTTGAAGACCCCTTCGTTCATGAACATGCGCTCGATCTTGGTGAGGTCGAGGGCGGAGACTCGCAGCCCGCCCTGCGGCGACTCCCAGGTCGCGTTGGCGCCGGGCACGTAGGTCTCCGAGCCGGCGGGCGGCGGCGGGTAGACGCCGCGGTAGTCGTCGACCTGGGGGTACCAGGGCCCCGTGGGATCCCAGACGCCGTCGGCATCCATCTGGCGGTAGAGCACGCCCACCTTGTCGAGCTCGGTCTGGGTGAAGTCGCGGACGTCGTAGCTGCCGGCGCACCCCAGGGGCTGCAGCACGTTCTTGCGCATGTAGCGGTCGAAGCGCCGGTGGGTGACGCTCTCGAGGATCGTGGCGAGCACGCCGTAGTTGAGATTCTGGTAGGAGAAGTAGTGCCCGGGGCTCGTGTCGGCGCCGGGGATCGGCCCTTCCCAGCGCGAGGGGTCGTAGTACTCGCCGTCGGGCGAGAGGTAGTCACGCAGGCTGTCGGTCGCCGGGAAGGTGTAGAAGTCGCCGTCCCGGAGCGAGGACAGGTGCGACAGCAGCATCCGCGTGGTGATCCTGGCGTCGGGGTAGTTCGGGTTGCGGAAGGTGAAGCCGAGGTAGCGACTCACGTCCGCGTCCAGGTCGATGCGGCCCTTCTCGACCTGCTGCATGACGCCGATCGCGGCCACCATCTTGGAGATCGAGGCGATACGGTACTTGGTGTCCGTGGTCACCGGCAGGTTGTTGTCTGGGTCGTCGTTGTCCACGTAGCGTGGGCCGAAGTTGCCGACGTAGACGACTTGGCCGTGCTTGAGGACGACGCACTGCACGGCCAGGATCGGCATGTCCGGCGTCTGCATGACCGCCTGGATCTGGGCGCTCAGGGCGGCGGCCGGCGACTGCGGCGGCGCAGCCGTCGCGCCCGCCAGGACGGCCGGCGCCGCCCCCAAAACGAGGGCGATCGCCAGGATGAGGAAGACGAGCAGTTGTTTCACGGTGGCCCTCCAGTCAGCTGCGTACAGTGTACGCAGCATGATGCGCCGCGCCGGGCGTCTTGTCAAAGGGGGACCGTCACGCGTCGCGAGAGGCGGTCACGGCCGGCCGGCGCCCCGTTCCAGCCGCGCCGCGAGGCCGCCGACGATGATCTCGAGGCCGGCCTCGTAGGCGTCCTCGGACACGGTGGCCGCCATGTGCTCCGAGAGCTCGGCGGTCTCCGCGTCCAGCCCGTCCGCCGCGTGCTCCGGCTGTAGGAGGGCTTGAGTCTCGAAGAGCAGGAACCCTGTCTCGAAGGCGTCGAGGATGCTCCAGTGTTGTTCGAACGCCGCCACGGGCGCGCCGAGCCCGGCGTAGAAGGCGCGCAGGCGGCGCGCGTAGTCCACCACTGGAGGCTCGCGGTTGGAGGCGGTGGCGACGAGCTCGAAGGCGCGCGGATGGCGGAGCGCCATGGCCCGGTACGACCGGGCGACGACCTTGGCTCCTTCCGCCCAGTCCGCGCCGGGCGGCGCCTCGAATGCGATCTCGTCCAGCAGGAGCGCGACGACGTCGCGCACGATGGCGTCCCGAGAGGGGACGTGGCGGTACAGGGACATGGCGCCCGCTCCGACCTCGGCGGCGAGGTTGCGCACCGTAAGGGCCGAGGCGCCGCGGGCATCGACGAGGGAGAGGGCGGCGGCGGCGATGCTCCTGCGGCTCAGGCGAGGATGATCGGGCTGTCTGGGCGTCATCGCGGTGGCCGGGTCCGCATGACCGCACTCTAGCAGAGTCCGCGCTCTCCACGGCGTGACCATGTCGAACCGGCGGTCGAACTCGTCAACCAGGCCGACCTGCTCCTGAAGCGACGGCGACCGCCGCTCCGGCCTCGGAATGCGATCAGAGCGGCGTCCACCGTGGGCGATGGGTGAGCGGCACCCTGCCCTTCTTCTCTTCGATCAGCGCCGGCGAGACGCCGGCTCGCGCGTACTGACGCTGGGCCGCTCGACCCTGCTTCTCCACGATCCACCCGATGGTCCGCCAGAAGTGGACGACGAGCAGGATGCCGGCCGCGAGCACGGCCGCCTCCACGAGGCGGATGCCTATGCCCAGTACGTCGCGGCCGTGCAACTCCTCCAGCATGAGATAGCTCGTCCAGAGCTGGCCGGCGACTGCGCCGATCGTGATGGCCGATGTCACCGCGAACGCCCAGACGCGGCCGACGATCTCCTCCTGGTCGGGGGGCTGCGCGTTGATCCTTGTCTGGAACACGGTGTAGGTGACCGGGGCCAGAAGTGCGAGGACCGCAAAGATGAGGGACAGCCCGAAGAGCGTGGAACCAGAAGTGGTGTCGGCGTCAGGGAGCAATCCCGACTCGGCCAGAGCCGTGATCACTCCGGCGAACAACCCGACGGCGGAGCCGAAGCTCTTGCTGAGGTCCCACTCGACGCCGCCCATCAGCTCATTGGGTTTCCAGGTCCCCCGTTCCTTGGACCACAGGGCGTAGACCCAGCGCATGAGGACGAACAGGATGCCGAACAGCACGGCCTCGAGGACGACGAGCGTCGGCTGCTTCCACGGCGGCACGGTGCGGATGCTGAGCGGCATCTGCACTCCGTTCCCCTGGTCTGACTGGAACGCGCCGTTGACGCCCACGCACAGGTAGCCGTCGAACGGCTTGTCGGTGCTGATCTCCAGGTCGAAGTGGCCGACCGAGTGCGCCTGAAGCGCGGTCGAGGTTGAGGGCAGGACGGTGACGTTCTCCTCGCTCGGTTCCGTGGAGAACTGCAGTCCCACTGTCGCGGAAGTACCGTTGAGGATCGTCAGCGTCTCGACGGAGTCCCCCGTGATCTCGAGCTTGTCCGGATCCAGGATGGTGATGCCGGGGGATGGCTGGCTCATCGCCGCCGCCGGCCACGCCAGCGCGAGAGCTGCGAGTACCACCAGGAGTGCGCCCCGTGAGAATGTCGCCATGATCGCTCCTCCGGTTGCTATCAGCGCAATACTAGGCACGTGACGACCCGCTGTCCACGGTTCCGCGCCACGCCTAACAGCCCTGTCCGCAGACGTTGGTGGAGCCTATGATGGAGGCGTCTTTGGAGGGAGGCACGTTGGGGCGCGCGGCGGACGTCACCAGCACGCGGGGTCGTCGGGCATGATCACCTGCCCGGTGTGCGCGACCGACTGCCCCGACCGCTCGAGGTTCTGCCTGTCGTGCGGGACTCCGCTGGACACGGGCCGCGCTCGCGCAACGGAGCGGCGCGTGGTCACCGTGTTGTTCGCGGACCTCGTCGGCTTCACGAGCCTCTCCGAGCGGCTCGACCCTGAGGACATCGACCAGCTCCTGCAGGAGTACTGCCTGCTCGCTCGCAGCGCTATCGAGGCTTTCGGCGGGAGCGTCGAGAAGTTCATCGGGGACGCGGTGGCCGGCGTGTTCGGGGTGCCCAAACTGCACGAGGACGACGCCGAACGTGCCGTGCGGGCGGGTCTGCGCCTTCTCGACCGGCTCCCGACGCTGTCGGGTCTGACGCCCGACGGCAACGTGCAGGCGCGGGTCGGCATCAACACGGGGCCCGCGTTCGTGCGCCTCGACGTCCTGCCGGGCTCCGGCCAGGGCTTCGTCGTCGGCGATGCCGTCAACACGGCGGCGCGGATGCAGCAGCATGGGGCGCCGATGCGCGTGGTCATCGGCGAGCTCACCCACGACCTCGTCGCCGGCGCTTTCGACTGCGAGGCGATGGCCCCGGTCGCGGCGAAGGGCAAGACGGAGCCTCTGCGGCCCTGGGCGGTCAAGAGGCCCAGATCCCGCTCGGGCATCGACCTGCGCCGCGCCCTCGCCGGCCCGTTCGTGGGCCGCGAGGTGGAGCTGGGCATCCTGAAGGGGCTCTTCGAGAAGGCATCCGTCGGCGGCCAGCCGCAGTTCGTGCTCGTGACCGGCGAGGCGGGCATCGGCAAGTCGCGTCTCGTCTTCGAGCTGGCGCGCCACCTTGATGAGCAGCCCGAGCAGCTGATCACGTGGCGCCAGGGCAGGACGCTGCCCCACGGCGACAGCGCCACGTTCTGGTCGCTCTCGGAGATCGTCCGCCAGCAGGCCGGCGTCCTGGAGAACGACGATCCGCGGGCGGTAGAGCGCAAGCTGCGCGCGGCGGTGCCCGACGTGGATGACGCCGCGTGGATCCTCGAGCGCGTGCGCCCTCTGCTCGGGCTCGAGGCGTCGTCGGCCCCACAGGCGGAGAACTTCGCTGCGTGGCGGCGCTTTCTGGAGACGATGGTCGCGCGGGGGCCGGCCGTGGTGGTCTTCGACGACATGCACTGGGCGCAGCCCGGCGTCCTCGCCTTCCTCGAGGACCTGGCGAGGCACCTCTCGGACGTGCCTGTCCTGCTCATCGTGGTCGCTCGCCCGGAGTTGCGTGACGAGCACCCGGACGTCGCCGCCGAAAGCCCGTGGGTGGACATCGAGCTGCATCCGCTCTCGGCCGACGAGACGCGGCGGTTCGTGGAGTTCCTGGCGGGGACCGCTGCCGCCGAGATCGAGCCCGCCGTCGCCGAACGCTCCGGCGGCAACCCCTTCTTCACTGAGGAGCTGGTGCGACTGCTGCGCGAGCGCTCGTTGCTGTTGGATGCGCCGGCGGCCGGGCGACGAAAGGCCGCCGCGACCGTGCTTCCAGACTCCCTCGCCGCGCTCGTGGCCGCCCGGCTCGACGCTCTGGACCCGGGCCTCAAGGAGTTGCTCTCGGATGCCGCGGTGGTAGGGCAGACGTTCTGGCCGGCAGCCCTCGCCGCCGCCGGCGAGACCGACCAGAGCGCTGTCGACCACCGCCTGGGCGAGCTGGCGCAACGGGAGTTCATCCGGCGGGTGCCCGTCTCGTCGCTGGCGGGAGAGGCGGAGTACGTCTTCTGGCACGGCCTGACCCGGGAGGTCGCGTACGCCGCCTTGCCGCGCGGCGTCCGGGCGGCGAAGCACGCGGCCGTGGCCAGGTGGATCGAAGGCGGCGAACTGAGGGGCGCCGCCTCCGAGATCCTGGCCCATCACTACGAGTGCGCCCTGGAGCTGGCTGAGGCGGCAGGGAACGGCGAGCTCGTCGGCCGTCTCACGGAGCCCACGGTCTACGCGCTCCGGGCGGCGGGCGACAGGGCGCTGCCGCTGGATGTGGCGTTGGCAGAGCGTCACTACCGTCGCGCGATAGGTCTGTGCCCGGAGGGAAGCCCGCTCAGGCCGCACCTCCTGGTCGCTCACGGCGAGTCTCTGCTGCAGTCCGGCGATCTCGCCGCGGCAGGGGCGGTCCTCGAACGAGGCCTTCTCGATCTCCATGAGGCTGGAGACGTCCGGGCCGAGGCGGTCGCCACCGGCTTCCTCGCCTCCACGCTCTGGATGCAGGCAGACGCCCGGGCGGTGGAGGTCATCGCCCGTGCCGCTGCCCTTCTCGAAGACGAGCCGCCGTCCGCGGACCAGGTGACGGTGATGGCAGACTGGGGGGCCATGTGCGCCGCCTCCTACGACAGCGAGACGGCGCTCGCGGTGACAGGCCGCGCACTCGACCTCTGCCGTGAGCTGGGGCTGCCTGTATCGGTGCGCGCGCTGGGTTGGCGCGGCCTGGCGCGCTGCCACTTCGGCGACGCTGGCGGACTGGACGATATGCGGCGAGCGCTCGGCCTCGCGAAGCGGCAGGGCCTGGGTCGCTACGGCGGGATGCTCTACTCGAACCTGAGCGACGAGCTGCTGAGCTTCCGCGGCACGAGGGCCGCGTGGCGGTCGCGCCGCAAGGGGATCGCGTTCACCGGCGGGCGCGGCGATCGGATGTCAGTGATCGGATTGCGGGCGGAAGAGCTCGAGGACCTCTGCTGGGCGGGCAGATGGGATGCCGCCCTGACGCTGGCCGCGGAGATCGAAGAGCCTCTCGCCGCCGCCGACCAGGTCCTCGATCTCGCCGTCGTCCGCTCGACGGTGGCGAGGATCCTGACCGCCCGCGGTCACGCGAGTGGGCCGGTCGTACGAGCTTACATGGAGTGGGCTCGCGACCGGGAGTTCCCGGATCTCGCGAACGCCATCGACACACTTGACGTCCTCGTGAGCGTGCACGACGCGCTCGGCGAACAGGCTCAGGCCCTGCGGCTGTTGCGGCGGATCGCCGAAGCGCGCGAATCGATCCCCAGCTGCCCGCACAACGGACTCAGGCTGCCGGCCGAGGTGCGGACGGCGGCGGAGCTGGGGGATCTTGGGCTCGCACGGCGGCTTGCGGCCAAGACGATCGCGAGCAGGGCGCTCGACAGCCACGCGCTCGTCATGCTGTCCGCGTTTGAGGCCGAGCACGACGCCAGGTACGGGCAGGCAGCCGAGTGCTTCGCCGAGGCCGCCTCCCGCTGGCACGACTTCGGCGCGCCCTACGAAGAGGCTCATGCGTCCCTTGGGCAGGGCCGGTGCCTGCGGGCGCTCGGGCGCGCCGGGGACGCGGCGAAGCCCCTGCGGCGCGCAGAACGCGTGTTCAGGCGCCTGGGAGCCGATCCGGCGCTGGCGCGGACGCTGCGGCTGCTGAAGCCTCGCGCAGTGGAGCCGTCTCGGGGAGCGCGAGACTGAGATAGCGGTCGTCGCGCTGCAGCATGAGGCCGCGTTCGACGAACCAGGCAAGTGCTTTGTCGATCCGCTCCGCGAGTCCCTCGCCGTCGATCCCCGACCGTCGCACGTCTTCCTCGAGTCCGGCCCGGGTGCGGATGTCGTCGCACGCCAGGTACACCGCCCGCTCCAGCTCGTCGAGGCGGTGGACGTTCTCGTCTTCCGGTCGGCGGGTGTCCACCACGACGGCGCCGCCCTGCCGCACGCGCAGGTCGCGCGTAGCCGGCGCCCGTTGCCAGTTGTAGACGAGGTGACGCAGCTGGAAGACTTCCCTCGGAGGCTCGAGGCCCGGCGCGAATCCGTGGTCGAAGAAGTAGGCGATGTCTCCCAAGACGTCGTCGCCGAACGGGAAGAGGAAGCTGTAGGCGCTCGCGGGACGCACGTTCGCGAACCCGTAGGCCTCGGGGTCCTCGAAGTAGGAGCTGAACCGCTCGACGTCGACCGTCGCGCACGCAAGTGGAGCGTCCAGATGGGCTATGGCCCGGAGGATACCCAGAAGGTCGTCGTAGTCCGCCGCCGTCTCGCCGGGGACTCCGTAGAGCAGGTTCCAGTGCATCCGTACACCGAGGGCCTTGCTCCACTTGAGCAGGCGGGCGCTCTCCAGGGCATGCGTGCCTTTGTTCATGAGCGTCAAGACGCGCTCGCTGAGGCTCTCGATGCCCGTGAGCGCGTCGGTGCCGGTCCTGGCCATCAGTTCGACCGTGCGACGGCCGACATCTGGTCTGATGTCCACGTCGAGATGTGCCGGGAGGGGGTCTTGAGCGAGCCGGGGGAGGATTGTGTTCAGCAGCGCGGGCGACGCGACGTTGTCGACGACATCGACGACGCGGCAGCCCGGGTGTGCGGCGAGCGCCCGAAGCTCCCGTAGGATCCGGCCCGCGCTCTTCGTCCGGTAGGTCCGGTGAGGGCCGACGATGCCGCAGAAGCGGCAGGGCCCACGCACGCCCCACGAGCAGCCCCGGGAGGTCTCCACAGGGACGACCACGGCGCCGTCGGGAGAGACCCCGAGACCGGCCAGTGTCGTCGCGAAGTCGTCATAGTCCGGGATGGGCAGCCCGTCCAGGTCGTCGACCAGGTCGTCGCCGCCGTCGTGCGTGGCGCCGTCCGAGCCGCGCACGAGCATTCCCGGGATGCTGCCCAGGGTGTCGCGCCCGCCTTCGGCGAGCGCGCGCACGAGCGAGGGGAAGGCAGTGTCGCCTTCGCCGGGGCAGGCGGCATCCACGAATGGGAACGACGCGAAGAGCGTCCTGCCCATGATGCCGTGCCAGGTCGGTCCGCCCAAGACCGTGAGGAGATGCGGATACCGCTGCTTGGCCAGACGGGCGAGCGCCAGCGACGGGACCGTCTGGCCGAAGTTGCACGTGAACCCTACGAGGTCGTAGTGCGGCCAGCGCAGGTCCGTCAGCACGCTCTCGAGATACCGCGGGGCAAGGTCTCTGGCGGCCAGGATGGCCTCGATGTCGCCCTCATCGAACCGCCACTGCGCCTCGAGCACCTGGTGGACGTACCTGTCGCCGTGCGGTGAGCCTTCTTCATAGAGACATCCGGCGAAGACCCAGTCGCCCGCCAGGGCCTTCTGCCGCGACACGGTGATGCGGTCGTAGAGTCGCGTGCCGAGACGCCCGGCGAAGGCCAGGTTCACATAGGCGACATCGCAGTCGACCCCATCGCGCGCGAGCGCCGCCTTGAGCAGGCCGAGTGGGAGGGAGGGGCGGTCGATCTTCCCGAACGGCATCGTGACGAGGAGCACCCTCACGCCGGTCCCTCGCGTGGCCTGAGGCTCATGAGGCCTCGATGGGCGCCGGCCGTCGGATCAGGCCGTCCGCCACCGGCGACTACCCCTTCCGGTGCGGGTCTACCGTCGTCACCCCGGTGGCGTAGTCGAACTCGTCCTCCCCGAACACGGTCAGGGTGGAGGCAACCGTGTACCGCTTCGTGTTCGTCAGGTAGGCAGCGAACTTGAGGGCATCCTCCGTCAGGCCTTCGCGGGCGAGGACCACCACGTCGTACTCGCCCGACACCGGCATGAACTCACACGCCCCGGGCGTCCACTTCGCTTTGTCGGTCGCGATCTTCTCTGCGATCTCCTTCACATTGGTCGTATTGAACTTGAGAAGAAACACGAACGTCCTCTTCCATTCCTCCGGCATGACGACCCCTCCCTTTCGGCGCTGCCTCTGGCGGACTACGCGGAAACTACGACCGGAATCGCCGTTGTGCAAGGTTTCACCGTGTTTCACCTGCTCGCAACATGGCGGTACGCAACGATCTCCTCGTCGACCTCCGTCGCGATGATGAGCTCGATGATGTCGAAAGGGGCCGACCTGTGGGGTGCGCGTCGTGTCACGACGTGGATGGTCGAGGGGTGGGCAGGGGCCTGCTCGTCGTCCGGCGACGTGGAGACCGTGAAGGATTGCAGCTCGGGTCGTCCCCAGCCGCCGGTCACCTTGGCGAAGCGGAGGATCTCGCGGATGGTCTTCTGGGGTGCGGGTACATGGACCGGCTCATGGGCCACCGCTGTCGCTCGCCGGAGGCTCTCGCCGCGGGTAGCCAGGCGGGCGACACGCCCCCTTCTCTCCTCCGCCAGGCGCTCGGATTCCTCGGGGCCGCCCGCGCCGTCGATGGGTTGCCCCGCCACCGGGACGGCCGCGGGAAGGAACGGCCGCAGTGAGGGATCCCCCATGAGGTTGAACTGCGCAAGCGTCTTGAGATTGACCGGATCGAGGCGGTTGCTGTTGACGAAGTCATGGCGAGCCTGAGTCACGGCTTCGCCGGTCGTGACTCCGGCGAGCACGTACTGCAGGAAATGCTGGCAGAGCAGGTCGGCCGACTCGTTGCCTGTGTGGCCGCCGTAGGCGACCGTGGAGCTGCCGAAGAACGCGTATGCTCCGCTGCCCAGGTAGGTGTTGCAGATTCCCGGCACGCCGCCCGCCTCGGCCGGATCGTACAGATGTGCGCCGTAGCAGCACTCCGAGGCCACCACCGTGCCGGCGGCCACACGGTTCGCGATACAGGACGAGTCGTGCGCGATCGGGTCGCCCTCGTCCTGCGCGGGGGCGCGGCCCGTATCGCCGTAGAAGCGGCAGTCGGCCTTCGCGCCGTGGCAGTTGATGAAGTGGAGGGGCATCCTGACGAAGAGGTCTGCCCAGGCTGGCCCTTCTTTCGGAGAGAGGTGGACCGAGGGCGGCGCAGTGGTGAAGACGTTCTTGAGGGTAGTGCGGGTCAGCGAGCCCCACTTCTGAGCGCTGATGCCGAGGCACTGGTTGCCGCCCGGGGCCTGCTGCGGCGCCTCCGACGCAGCGACGAGCAGGAGCTTCTCCAGGTAGACGGGATCGGCGTGGCCGGTCACATCCGGCAGACGGCCCACCACTCTCGTCGGCCCGATGAAGTCCGCGACGCGCGTGCCGTAGGGCGCGTCGCACGCATAGGGCAGGTCGCTGTCGACGATGCGATTGGTGTCGTCCGCCGAGAACGCGAGGTTGTCGAGCCGCTGATGCGGCACGATGTCGACCGAGCCGAGAATCATGAGGCAGGCAGGCTGCAGGGCTCTGTACACCGCGTCGATCGCGACCTTGACCTGCACGGGGTCGTCGGGCTGCTCGACCGCTGGGGCGCTGTAGGCGGCCATCTGCTTCGCGTCGTCGAGGGCGACGATCTGAGTGACCAGGCCTCGCTGCCCGTTGGCGAGTTCGAGGTCGCGAAGCGCTCGTCTGATCCGCTTGACCCTGGCGCCGTACTTCGCCTTAAGGGCTCCCATGTTCGTGACGACCACTTTGTCGATCCCAGCCATGCGAGCCCCTTTCGTCAGACGCCGCGTGCGTGTCTGTGGAGACCTCCCAGATCCCGCCGCGCCAGCGTAGCACTTCCCGGCAGGCAATCTTAAGGAGATAGCGGCGAGCCGGACTCCGACGGTTTCCAGCGCCGTCGCCGCTCGCACGCTGTGATCGGCGCCGGACCGGCTGGGGACGCTCGACAAGGTCACCAAGGCCATCCCCGCCGGCGACGGATTCCCAGCCGGAGGCAGTGCCCGGCGGAGGTCAGGGGTCCGACTCCCCAACGGTCCACCAGCTATTTGCCCACCGGACAACTCAGCTCGCAGCGCCGGCAGTACTTGACGCCGTAGCTCGCCTCGCCGCCGGCCGGCGGCAGCGTCATCACGGCCTCCTCGAAGACGTTCATCGTCGAGGCCAGGTCCTTGCGGTCTTGCTCGTTCGTCGCCAGCGCCCCGGCGGCGTCCTCGACATCCTGCGCCATCTTGGTGTTGCAGGTGATGCGGTCGTAGGTCCCGTCTGCGCCGGGGAGCCGCGACTGCCCGAGCGCGGTCGCGTCGTAGGCGGTCTCGTCGAACGCGCCGACGGGACAGGCCCTGCGGCAGGGCGCGTCGCACCCATCGCAGGGGTGGTACTCGACCGGGCCGGTGGCCTGCGCCGCGTGGTCCAGCAGCAGCACCCGCCAGCGGATGCGCGGGCCGTACTCGGGCGTGATGACCAGGTTGTTCCTGCCGACGCTCCCCAGGCCGGCCAGTACGGCCGCGTCCTTCATGAAGACCCCTCCGCTCTCGATGAAGTAGGGCGGCCGGTGGGTGGTCATGGCGAAGTCGCGCTCGAGCCAGACGGAGAGCTCCTTGGCGATCGTGATGAGAGCGCGGTTGCCCGGCGTGCCTTTGCCGTCGTACCAGTCGAGCTCCGGCTGGTCGCCGGGATGGGAGACTCCGATCACGACGGCGGAGACCGCGTCCGCCGGCCAGTCGACCTCGAGGGGCACGACGTCGTCCGGGGCGTCCCGCCACCGCGCCTCGAGGCCCATCCCGATCCTGGGCGAGATGCGGTGCGAGGGAGATCCCTTCAGCGGCTCTACGTCGGCGACCCCCACGATGGACGCGCCCAGCGACCTGGCTTCCTCAACGATCCTGTCCGTCAGCTCCGACGGGGACGGCGTGTTCACGATCTCTCCTCTCACAGGCAAGACAACGGCACGATGACGGCGCCTCCTCGGCCGGCGGCGCCCGCCTGCTCCCGACGACCTCCACCACCCCGGCGCCGATCACGAGGACGGCCCCGATGGCCTGCGGCGCGCCGAACGGCTCCCCGGCGAGCAGGGCCGCGCTCGTGATGCCGGCCACGGCCTCGATCTGCAGCAGGATGCCGAGTCGTCCCGGGTCGACGTTGCGGGAGCCCCAGTAGATGCCCCACATCACCGGGACGAGGAAGGCGGCCGCGGCGAGCGCCAGCCAGGGCGCGAGGGCGATCACCTGGTCGAACGAAGGTGGCCGGCCCAGCTCGGCCAGCGGCAGCAGAGACAAGGACAGGGCGACCGCCGAGCCGTACAGGAAGAACCCGACGAGCTGCTCGAAGACGGACGTCTCGGGCGCCTGGCGCACGAGCATCGCCCCCAGGGCGAAGAGCACGCCTGAGAGCAGGGCCAGCAGGTCTCCGAGGTTCATGGTGAGTGAGACGCCGTGCCCCGCGCTCAGGATGACGAGCATCCCCAAGAGGCTGAGTGCGAGCGAGATACCGCGCCAGCGCGTGAACCGGCGCCGCATCACGACGACCTCGAGGAGCGTTCCCCAGGCCGGCATCGCGTAGAAGAGGATGAGCGCCCGTGCCACGTCGGTGAGCAGAAGGCTCGACAGATACAGCGCGACCGCGCCGCCGATCAGCAGTCCGGAGCGGTACTGCCGGATGCCCGTGGGCTTCATGCGCAGCCAACGCGCGGCCGCGAACGGGGTCATGATGACGAGGGGCATCAGGAACTGCGCCACGGTGGCCCAGACGGGCCCCAGACCGTGGCGCTCGAACGCGCGCAGAGGGATCCAGAACAGACCCCAGGCGGCGGACGCCACCAGGACGACGATCTCGGGATACGCACGCCTGCGTTCCATGCAGACCAGCTCGCATCCTCACTAGAGGTCGAAGACGTCGATGATCCCGCTGATGTCCGCGACCGACCTCTGGCCGGCTTCCCGAAAGGCCGACGAGGCGCCCTCGCCCGTCGCATCTATGCCGACGAAGTGCGCGCCGACGTTCCGGGCGAACACCATGTCGTTCTCGCCGTCGCCGACGATGAGCAGGTCTCTCGGCGCGACACCACACTGACTGCAGAACCTGTCCGCCAGGGACGTGTCCGGCTTCGGCCTCGAGTCCTCGCCCGTGCCGAGGTAGTCGAAGTACGCGACGATGCCCGTCTTCTCCAGGCCCGCGACGGTCGCGGTCCTCGTGTCCACGGTGGCGATCCCGAGTCTGTAGCCCTTGCGCTTCAGGTAGCTCAGCGTCTGCGGCACGTTCGGCAGAGCGATGTAGGGAACGTCCTCGCCGAGAGAGAGCTGCTCGATCAGTTCCAGCAGGACGTCCGCGTCGTAGGGCGGCTGCCACTGCTGCTCCTCTGCATAGACCCGGGAGGTGTCGAACAGGGCCTGAGCTACCTGCTGGTTGGTGGAGTGCTGGAGCAGGCTGTCAGATGCGAGCCGATCCGGAAGATGCCCCAAGACGTCGCTCAACCGCTGCAGGAGCGGTTCAGGGACCTGGTAGTCGTCCTTCAGACGGGCGAGCAGCGTGGCGTAGATGTAGTGCTGTGTCGTGTGGAACTCCAGCAGCGTCGCGTCCTTGTCGAAGAGGACGCCTTTGATCATGACGCTGACCTCCCGTAGCGCTTGGCGACCTCGATCATCTTCTTGACGTTCTCGCGCCGGGCCTCGTCGAGGAAGGCTGAGAAATCCATCATGAAGCCGCCGCCCTCGCCGCAGACCTCGGCGAGCCTCCGGCAGTAGGATTCGACCTCGTCGACAGACCCTGTGGCCAGCAGCGCGCTGGACACGTTGCCCTCGATGCACTGCGAGCCCGCCAGCACCTCCTTCGCCAGAAAGGCGTCGGTGCCGCTCTCGAGGTGGATCAGGCACGTCCCGGAGGGGAGCTCCTTGAAGTGGTGCAGGCGCGAGTCGTACTTGCCCTGCGTGAAGACCCAGACGAGCAGGCCCTCGTCCACCAGGCCGAGGAGCAACTTCTTGAGGGTCGGCCAGTAGAACTCGTCGTACTGCTCGTCGGACATGAGGCCGTCGGCGCCCTTGTACAGATAGACGGTGACGATCGGGTGGTCGAGGGCCTTGGCTCCGTCGATGCCGTACTGCAGCTGCCACGGCAGCAGGCGTTCCATGAGCGCCTTCATCTTCTCGGGCTGGGTGTACATGTCGACGATCGCGCCGCGCCAGCCGCGGTAGTAGGTGCTGATGATGTCGAACGGCGCGGCGGCCATCGCGCCGAGCAGGCGCGGGATGCCCAGCCGGCCGGCCAGTTCCTGGTCGATCCGCCCCAGGTACTCGTACCACTGCTGCACGGCCTCTCCGGAGGCCTTGAGCGCTGTCATGGCCTCGACCACGCCGGGGTTCTCGGCCGCGGCCAGGACGAGGTCGGGAAGACCCTGGTGGAACACGAGCGTGTTGCGGAGCGGCGGCAGCTGCGCCAGCGGCTCGAGCCTGGGGGAGAGGCGGGGCAGGTACTTGCGCAGTACCCAGTCAGACGGGTCGTCCAGGTACTCGTCGTACTCGTCGGCCTTCATGTACTCGGCCTCCACGAACTGGAACGACGCGTCGTCGGGCAGGTGGACGCCGGGCAGGCGCACGCGGTTCCAGGCCAGCGCCTCGAACATGCCCGCCGGGAAGATGAACTCGGGGCCGACGTAGGCGTCGAAGTCCGTGTCTTCGTACTGACGCACGTAGGCGGCGAACGCCTTGTCGAACTCGGTCATCGCCTCCCTGAACGTCACCGGGCCGTAGTCGAGGGCGAACTTCTGGGTGGCGGCGGGGATGACGGGGATCTTGCCGGTGTCCTCGAGCCGGATGGTGTCGACGATGAGCTGGGCTCTGGCCTGGTACTTCTTCCTCGCCTCGTCGCTCGCGAAGTGCAGGTGCGCTCCGCTCACCCAGCGAGCGATGAGGCGGTCGCCGAGCTTCTCCTCTGCCTCGCGGTGCATCAGGCGCCTCCGTGTGTCCACTCATCGGCGAGCTCGAGGGCACGGCCCACGTCGCCCCAGCCGTCGGCCCCGGTGTAGGCCCGCACACTCTCGTCGACCGCGCCGCCGCCGATCATGATCTTGACCTCGTCGCGGAGGCCGGCCGCCGCGATGGCGTCGACGGTACTCCTCATGGCATCGAAGGCCAACGTGAGCAGCCCGCTCAGCGCGACGATGTCGGCGTCGCGCGCCTTGACGGCGGCGACGAAGTCCTCGGCCGGCACGTCCGTGCCCAGGTCGTGGACGGCGTACCCGCCGATCTCGAGCATGAGCGCCACGATGTCCTTGCCGATGTCGTGGATGTCGCCGCGGACCGTGCCGATGACGATGGTGCCCTTCGGGTTCTCCGTGCCGGGCCCACTCTCCCCCGGCAGCACCGTCTGCGAGATGCTCTTCATGATCTCGCCGCCCATGATGAGCTCGGGGATGAACGCCTCACCATCGGCGAAGCGGCGGCCGATGACCTGCATCGCCTCAGTGCTCGCCGCGATGATGGCTATCGGGTCCGTACCGTCGGCCAGCATGCGCTCGGCCAGCGTCACCGCCTCGTCCATGCGCAGGCTCACGATCGCGTCGGTCAACTCCTGAGACATACGTCCCCCTCGGTTCGCCTACGGCTCTGGTGGACTCTACCAGAACGCTCCCTACCTGTCTAGACAGGTTCCGTTCGCGTGGTACAATCGAGCCTGCGAGGCGGTGTCGAGCCCCCAACTGGAGAGCGTTTGAGCAAGCTCAGGTCCATCGATCGGTCATCGTTCGAGCCCCCGTATGCCCAGGTCGCGCGCGCCATGCGCGAGCGCATCACGAACGGGGAGTATCGAGCCGGCGACCGCCTGCCCTCTGAGGCTGAGCTGTGCGCGTCATACGGCGTCAGCCGCATGACGGTGCGCCGGGCGGTGACGCTCCTGGCGCGGGACGGTGTCGTGGTCACGGAGAACGGACGCGGGACCTTCGTCAAGGCCCCGGAACTCGGGACCGCCACGTTCGACCTCGGCAGCCTGCGCCGCCTGGTCGACGATGCCGCAACCACGGTGAAGATCAGCGAGGCGCGGATCGTGCCGGCCTCCCCGCGCGTGTGCCGCAAGCTCGCGGTCGACGCCGAATCTCCGGTGGTCGCCATCAAGCGCGTCCTCAGCAACGCCGGCGAGCCGGTCTTCTACCACAGCGAGTATCTCGTGTTCGACCCGCGGCGTCCGCTCGTCGAAGCCGAATATGGGGTGACCGCGCTGCGCGATCTCCTGGCGAATGCCGGCAAGCCGGGCTTCAAGTACGGCCGCCTCCGACTCCATGCCTCCGCACTCACGGAGACCGAGGCAGCCTACCTCGGCGAGGAGCCGGGTCTGTCGGCGTGGGTGATCGAGCACCTCTTCTTCGACTTCGGGAACCGGCCGGTGAGCTGGGGCCGGTTCATCGGCCGGTCTGATCGCCTGGACTTCTCGACGACGGTCGGCCTGCCGGACGCCGGGAAGGGGGCCGGCGCGTGACCCCTTCGCCCTCAGACGGCCTGGTCGGCCTCATCGTGGCGATGGACCAGCGAGGCAGCCTCGACGCCATCAGCGAGCGGCTCGCCGCCGGCGAAGACCCGCGCGCGCTGATGGAGGAGTGCCGCGCGGGGATGGAGCAGGTCGGCCAGATGTACGAGAGCGGCGAGTACTTCGTCACCGCGCTCATCATGGCCGGCGAGATCTTCCGCCAGGCCGCGGACGTGCTGCTTCCCCAGATGACCGCCGCGGATTGTCCACAGGACTCGCGCAAGGCCGTCATCGCGACGGTCGAGGGCGATATCCACGACATCGGCAAGAACATCGTGGTGACGCTGCTCGAGGCGCGAGGCTTCACCGTCGTCGATCTGGGTGTCGACGTCGATCCAGGGCTCGTTGCGGATGCTGTCGTTGCCGAGCGCCCCGACGTGCTCGGCCTCTCATGCCTCCTGACCACCGGATTCGAGGCGTTGCGCGAGACGATCGGACGTGTGCGCGAGCGCACCGCCGACCGGGAGCAGCGCCTGCCGGTGGTGATCGGCGGAACGGCCATGAACCAGCACACGGCGGAGTACGCGGGCGCGGACGGCTGGTGCACCGACGCAGCCGAGGGGATCGCGGTGGTGCACGCGCTGCTGGCCTGACGCCCGGCAGAGGATCTCTTCTGCCCCGCGCGATGCGGCGCCGTCGTCACGCGGCCCGCAGCTAGGTCAGGTGCTCTCTGAGCAGCCGGATGTACTCGGGCCCGATGGCACAGCAGCCGCCGATGATCTGCGCGCCCATCTCGACCCACTGCCGGGCGGCGCGCAGGTAGTCGTCGGGAGACACCGAGTCGTCGAACTCCCACTCCGGGTCGGCCCACCTGCCGGAGTGGGCGTAGGCGCCGGTCACGCCGGACCAGTGCCGGCCGACGATCTCCAGGGCCGGCGCGGTCTCCTCGGTCAGGGTGTGCATCACCGTGACCGCCACGTCGCCGTGGGGAAGGTCCGCCAGCAGGCCGAGGTCCTCGTCGAGGGCGGTCGCGAAGGGGCTGTCGTCGTAGGCGCGGACCACGCCGTCGTCCCCGATGAGGCAACTGAAGCCGACCCAGAGAGGCAGGCCGGTTGCGGCGGCGGCGCGGATGGCGGGAGCCGCCTGTTCGACATCGCCCATCATCTCGAGGGCGATGAGGTCGACGCCCGCCTCTGCGAGCACCTCGGCCTGCTCCCGGAAGCTCGCCTCGAGCTGCTCCACCGGCGTGACGCGGGTCCGGAAGCTCGAGATCGAGCCCGCCACGGCGACCGGCCGCCCGGCGGCGGCGCTCCCGGCCGCCTCCTGAGCCAAGGCGACCGCGCGCTCGTTCAGCGCCCGTACGCGGTCGCCCAGCCCCGCCGGCTCCAGTACGTGCCGCGCCGTCGAGAAGGTATTGGCGATGATCACGTCCGCGCCGGCGCGGACGTTGTCCTCGTGCACCGCGCGGACCACGTCCGGGTGGGTGTCGATCGCCGCCGCGCTCCAGGCGAAGCCGTGCATGGGCACGCCCCGGCTCTGCAGCTCGGTGCCGGTCGCGCCATCCAGGATGACCACCCCGCCCCGGTCGAGCCGGGCCCGTAGGTCCTGGTACGTCGTCATTCGCCGCCTCCCGCCGACATGTGGCGTGATTCTAGCTCAGGCCTGCCGAGTCTATGCGGTGCTGTCGCGGGTTACGCCACCAGGGTCGCCAGTCGTCATTCTGTCGCTGCCGCCGGCGCAGAAGCTGCCTGCAAGCGAGCAGGTGAAGTCACGCTTCGTCGCGTTTGCCTGTGCTCGATATACAGCCGCCCACTGGGTGATGAGAGTCACGCGTGCCGCGAAGGCAGGCCCGCGACCCGGTCGCACTGCATTCCGGCTAGCCTCATACGCGGCGCATGACCTGGCCAAGCGGCACGGGCTGTATGTAGGCAGTTGACCCAGATCGCTCCTCTACCCGTGCTGGCTGCTCAGGACTTACACCGCATTGCGGGGCTCGACTCTCTCACGCACCTGCTCGGCCGTCTCGTGCTCCGCTCGGCACAGCAGAGATACCAGAGAGTGGCCGGTCCACCACACACTCAGCTAGCCGCCTACCTGAATGTACGCAGAGATGATGAGGCTGGTGTCGCGATACTCATCTCTAATGAGCCTCGAGGCGCGGTGATTGGTCAATTCGTCGGTGAACGTGACCTGGGACCTGTGCGCTTCATCCTGCTGCGGCACGAGCTCTCGAGGGCGGATGCTGGCCCCGATCGTCTCAGACACATCCACAAACGTCGGTTGTACTCCGATACAGACGGCAACTGCGCTGCCTGGTGCGACCGCACCGGTTTGGATGTGATATGGCTCGTACCTGCAATCCCAATCATTTGATGCACCGTTCCAGACGCGGCTCACCAGGGAAGTGTCTACCTGCACATCCCCAAGGTCGTACAAGCCAGCGTTGCGAAGAACAAGAAAGCGCATCGAGTCAATCCCTTCTCCGTTCTCAAGCATCATCATGATGTCATCTACGATGGGCGTTCTCGCCAGCTTCAAGTCACCAGCCCATTGCAGGCTCCTTCTGAGATCATCGGTGACCGCCACCAAAGCCGCATTGAGTCTGCCTTCGCCGATCTTGCCAGGTGGCGGTATCTGAAGGACTTCGTCCCCGAAGCCAACCTGCCCTTTCGTTCGGTGCAGAAGGCGGCCGTAGAGCAGGGTTCCAGTGACTTCGAGATAGCACTCATCCAAGCGAGCGGCGTTCTTCGCCTTGGCCACGATGTTCTTGTACTGCTGCTCTTTCACCTGCAGGGCCGCAAGCTCGCGGTCTGCGCCCCTCTTCTCCACGTATTGCCATCCCGCGAACAGCAGCGAGCATACGCCGACTATGACCGGCACTAGGGTAGCGAGGGACTTCAGGCGACTGCTCTCCTCCTGGGTGTTGCTCGTCGTGTTCGGCACGGTGAATCCCCCTCTTCGGCAGCGTCATCACGTAGCGGCTCTCCCGCTCAGTCCGTCGGCGGCGCCTGCGCTTGGGGTCCCGATGCCCGCCGCGTGCGCGCCGCATCCACGCGTTCCCTGAGTCGGTCGGCCCGCTCCTTCGGGCGCGGCTCACCTCCTGGTCCCACTCGCTCCAGGCCGCGGCGTGGCCGGTCAGCGCGGTCCACGATCTGCCCGGCGAACGGGCTCTTCTCAGTGGCGAGCCTGCGCCGCTCGTCAGCCGCTTCATCGCAGGTCTTGCCTTCCCGGTAGAGCAGCAGCCAGACGGCGTCGAGGGCCTCGACGAGCAGCAGGGCGGCGGCTCCGTGGAGCGGCTCGGGGTCCTCCGTGTCAATCACCCAGCCGCCGAGGTTGTAGACCGTGACGGGCAGTTCGATCTCCGCACCGGCGGACGATCCGGGGCGCTGCTTGCCGGGGTCCCCAAGGTCCTCCGCGGCGCAGCGGAGGTCGAGACACATGGACTCCAGCACCGTGGCAAACGGCTTGTGCGTATGCCCGAACACGAACTCGTGAGCTGCTCTGGGGGGCGCGAGGGGCGGTCGCGCGCGGGAGAGCAGACGCACTCGTGCATCATGGCCCGCGTGACCGGTCCCGCGAGGTGCGCCCGGAGCGCCGCCACCAGCGCGTCGTCGCAGGCGGCTCCCGCGACTCGGCGATGCCTCCTTGAGACCCTGTTCGACGAGCCCCACCAGAAGGCGGATGGGGGCCCGCAGGGCCTGCTCCTCCAGCCAGTCAGTCGGGATGTAGGGGATGTCCCACTTCCGCGCCGCGCCGCGAGCAATGGCGTCCGCATACTCGCGGAGCTGTTCAGGGCGCTGGCTCAGCACCTCGTAGAGCAACTCGATGCCGGCGCCCATCTCGCCCCGATCGACCCATCGTCGACCAGAAGAAGTCGATCCAGGCGAAGTTGAGCGCCTCGATGCCGTCGAGTGTCAGATCCAGCCCCTCGTCGCCGAACATGAGGAAGCGCAACGTGGACATGAGGTGGTAGAGCTCTTCAAGGAGATGCCCATGGTGGAAGAGCACGACCTTGGCGCCGTCGGGCGTGCGCAGGCCCACGTGGGGGTACGCGCCGAGCACGGGCACGTCCTCGAGGCTGGGGAAGCGATGGCCGACGTAGCCCCAGGAAGGTACACGCTCGACCTGGCGCGCGTCGTCCTCGAAGATCAGCATCCTGGTCGTGTGCCAGGGCGGCTCCAGCTGGGTGCCGAGCGGCGCCCAGCGGGACGTCTGAGCCATCTGCTTCCTGTTCGCACGCCCGCGAGGTAGTTCTGCACGTACTGCGTCTCGCGGGCGCTCTCCCAGACGTGGTGGTCGTGGTTTCCGGGCACGTACAAGATCCCGTCGAAGAGCCGCTGCTCGACGAACGTGCTCTTGACGAAGCGCTCGAAGGCCATCGCCGCCACGTTGTCGGTGGCCAGGGCCAGTTCGAGCGCGTCGCCCATCAGGATGAGGGTCGGCCTCTGCTCCTGTCCGTCGATGAGTTCTCCGAGCCTGTCGGCGAGTCCGTCCAGCACGGGCACCGGCCCTTCCAGGGGGTCGCACATCCCAGTCTCCGCATCGACCCCGGTGAGCAGGCTGTCCTCCTCACCGAGATGGAGATCGGACAGGCAGACGTAGCGGATGGCATTCGTGGCGCTCATGATGCCGCGACCTCCTAGCCCTTCTTCTTCGCCTTCGTCGCCTTCGGCGCGGTGGCGTCCTTCAGCACCGCGGCGCGATCGTCGACCAGCCGCGTGAAGAGTTGCTGCGAGAACCCGAAGATCAGGGCGTACATCATCGCTTCCGCGGGGGTGATCGCCTCGTGGAACGTCGCGTTCAGGATGACCAGGGCGCCGACGGCTACGGCGCCGCCGCTCACGATCTTGAGCAGGAACTGCGGCAGCGCGAGGTTGTAGGGCGTGATGGGGCTGCCCTTGGTCACCGCGAACACCATGGCGAGCGCGCCACCCAGCGCCCCGAGCAGAAGCAGTCTGCCGCCGCCGAAGCCCAGTCCGAGGCGCCAGACGATGACATCGAAGGCGAGCACGATCAGCGCCGCCAGGTAGAGCATGTTGCGCAGCCCACGCGTCTGCGATTGGGCGGCGTTGCTCTGCTCGTGGTCGGCCGCGAGGATCCCGGCCGCCATCTCGGCGTTGGGGTGGTGCGTGTCGTCGACGCCCCAGTTCTGCAGCGTCATGCACAGTTCATCGGCCCGCGCCGGGGAGCAGCTGAGGCGGGCGACCTCCGCAGAGCCACGGGACGTCGCCGATCAGCTCGGCGTCACTCCTTCGCGAGCATGACCTCCTCCTCGGCCTGCTTGAGTAGCTGCCACGCATGCTCGACTTCGCTGCCACTGAAGATCCGCGACAGCTTCTTCAGCCACCCCGCTTCCTGGCTCGTCTTGATGACCTTCGTCGCCTTCTCCAGAAAGGCGCGTGCAGCCTTCGCCGGGCTGCCATCCGAATGCTTGAGTGCGTCAATGTCCTCCGAGATGCGCTGCGCGCGCACGCCGGCCGACACGCGCCAGGACGTCAGGTCGATGAGCTCCTCGGTCCCCATGGCCCCTCCTAGATTCCTTTCAGCGCGTCAGCCGGAGCGCACGGTGCCAGCGCCGGGCTGACGCGCTTCAGGACCGCGTCCCCGCCACGGGCGCTTTCGGTCAGATGTTGAACTTCCCCTGTGTCGACCCAGCCCTGACTCAGCAGCGACCAGAAGTCGAGGGCCAGCTTGTTCAGCACGTAGTCGATACTGGCAGCCACCCATAGCCCAGGTCTCCCCAGGTCGTGCCCCAGGAGTTGCGGATGAGCAGGGCGCCCGTCGTGGTCTTGTTGCACACCGTGTTCTTGATCTTGCTTGCCGTCGTCGTAGCCCACCGCGACGATTGCGTGCCCCCACTGCGGCCCTGCTCGCCGGGACACGGATAGGGGATCCCTCCCTTGATGTCGGACGTAGTTGAACGACGGGAACCCCCAGAACCCGAACATCGAAGGTATCCCTGCGGCGAGGTAGTACTTCACGCTCGCCAAGCACCGTCGGCGCCTGGAACGTTCGCCCCCCAGCGGGTCGTGGCAGAAGTACTCGCACCGCTTCGTAGTTGTCCGCCACCGAGTAGACGAAGGCCGATCGGCTCCTTGTCGAAGTCGGGCACCACGTAGGGCCAGTACTTCTCGGGCGGGACGCCGCAGAGCACCAGCGCTCCCATCGTGGTGCGCAGCCAGGCGCCGGTGTCGCCGGTCACCTGCATCAGGTTGCGCGTGGTCTTGTAGATGAAGAGGCGAGACCCGTCGAGGTGCCTGCCGAAGGCGCGGCGCTCGAAGTACTCGACGACCCCCGCGGCGGCGTTCGCCGTGCAGGAGCCTCAGGTTCTTCTGGTTCTCGATCGGCGAGCACCAAGGCCTGAGGTTCGCAGTGGGCGGCAACGCCTTCGGCTTCTTCTGCCGCTCGCCCGGCAGACCCATCGTCTCGGACATCTTGGCGATCTCCGGCTGCTCGACGGTGTAGTCACGCAGATCGGGCAGGGGCGGCAGCCACCCGGTCCCCGAGGGGCTCACCCCCATCCGGGGATCTCCACTGGTTTGTAGGCTGCGTACATGACGGTCTCCTTTCCGGAGCTTCCTGTGCCCAGGCGGGCGGACTACCCGTCGCGGCAGCCGCCGGCCGGCGTCATCGGCCAGCGGGCGCTTCGCGTCGGGGTCGAGGTATCGGGCAGGGAAGGGGTGGCGAGCAGCACATCCATCTGCGCAGTCCGTTCCTGGCCGCGCAGCGGCGACCAGCATTCGGAAGGGACTGTCGGCCGAGTGTCGGCACACCCGCAGGAGCTGTGAGACAGTCCGCTGGAGTACATGCGCATCCCCGTCCCCGCACACGTCTACAGACCCTCACTACCCCTCACCAGGGCGCCACGCGAGAGATTGCGCCGTTATGTGTTGTCTAGAGATATTACGGATTGTCTGAGATCCTGAAATACTCTCTCGAGCTCATCATTCGCCTTTAGGAGGTCGTGCCGCGTTGGTGGGCTGAAGCGGGGCGCCCACGCCGGCCCAGGCGCGCACGATCGCGACCAGGGACGAGTTGCGGAGAGCGGGCAGTGGAAGGCGGTGTTGCGGGCGACGGGACGCTCAAGGCGCCCCCGACGAGCGGACGGTGGTGCGAGGTCCCTAGCCCCGGGTCTCGCTGAGGAGGTGCTCCTCATAGAGGCGGATGGACTCGCGCAGGATCCTGATGTGGCGGTGGCCGGGGACGCGCGTCGCTCGCCCCTCGGCGATCCAGCGCCGCCCGGTCGCCTTAGAGATGCCGTAGTAGGCGCAGTAGTCGTTGAGGGTCATGACGGAGGGGTAATCGCTGAGGTCCTTGCGGGACCTAGGTTCGGCCTGTAGTTCTGTCATGACCCCTCTCCCATGATCCGCTGGCGGTTTTCGCGTCGCTGGGGCTCATGCGACTTCCTGCACTGCTTTCAATCTCGGTCCCCGCCTGTCTCCAGGTGATGGACATGCGTCCAGTCTCACCGAAGTCCTCGGAGGCAGTGAGGCCGACATGCCGAACCTGCCCGGCGCTCTGAGGAGGACGTCGCCCGATTGCCCGCGGCATCTCCAAGGTGCTGAGCTATCCAGGGGCCCTGTGCCACCCGTACCCGCAGGAGCGTGAGGTGGTGAGGGTCACCAGGAGCAGTTTACCCCCTTCTTGGCCGGGAGTTTTCGTGTCCTGTGGCTCTACGATGAGGCCGAGCCGCTCCTCCTGGCGCGGTCAGGGTACGAACAACTCGAGGCCACTCGTCCCATGCTTCCCACGCCCCCCGATGCTCTCAGGGGCACTCACTGCCGCCTACCAGCAAAGCAATCGATGCGTGTGCACGGCGGAGGTCAGGGGTTCGACTCCCTGCGGCCCACCACCTCGCCTGCGCTCGCGGCGCTCAGTCCGGGCCCGGCTCCTCGCCGATGACGATGACGATGTTGCCCAGCTTCTGCTCCGTCTCGGCGTACCGGTGCGCCTCGGCCATCTGCTCGAGGGGGTACCGGCGGTCGATCACGGGTCGGAGCGCGCCGCTCTTGATGAGCCCGGTGACGGCGCGCAGGTGCTCGTCCCTGACGGGGCCGGAGCTGAAGATCATCTTCTTGTCGCGGGTCAGCGAGGCCCAGAGCCCGCGGATGAGCTGGGCCGTGTGCGGGTTGGCGACCACGTAGCGCCCGCCGGGACGCAGCACGCCGGCGACGCGGCCGTAGGGCGCGCGGCCGACGACGTCGAAGACGATGTCGAAGTCCCCTGCGCCGTCCAGATAGTCGCCTGCCGTGTAGTCGATGACCTGATCGGCCCCGAGCTCGCGGAGTATCTCGAGCTTGCCGCCGCTGTCCACCGCGACCACCTCGGCGCCGGCGCGCCTGGCGAGCTGGACCGCGAAGGTGCCGAAGCTCCCGCCGGCGCCGATGACGAGCACCCTCTGCCCGGCGCCGACGCCGGCCTTGCGCAGGAAGCGGAGCGCCTCCATGGCGCCGTACGGGACGGCGGCGGCCTCGGCGTAGCCCATGGCCGCCGGCATCGGGGCCACGACGCTGCCCGCGCGGCGTCCGCCCGCAAGGACGTACTCGGCGTAGGCCCCGAGCCCGATCCCGGTCGTGCCGTAGACCCTGTCTCCGGGCGCGAACGAGGTCGCCCCCTCGCCGAGGGCTTCCACCTCGCCTGCGAACTCCTGGCCGAGGATGCGCACCCGGGGCCTCACGACGCCGAACGCCAGCCGGACGGGCAGCCAGATCCACGCGGGAAACTCGAACCGGCGGATCTCGCAGTCTGCCCTGGAGGCAGTAGTGGCGTGGACGCGGACGAGCACCTCGCCGGCCTTGGGGCGCGGCTGCTCGACTTCCTCGAGCTCGAGAACCTCCGGCCCGCCGTAGGCTGTGCAGACGATCGCCTTCATGAAGACCTCGCACTCCCTCGTAGTCGCGCGCGCCCTGTCGCGGCCATCTTCTCGCACTTTACGCCCTCAAGCAGGCGGGGCACGGGAGGATCGTTCTCTCCCCCCGGATGACTGGCCCCGGCCGACCCGCCCGACATCGGCTCAGGACGGTGGCCGGCATCGGTACAGCGGTCCCGCTACGCGGAGTCGCTGCCGTGTTCTTCGAGCGACAGCAGGCGCCGTCGGCAGTACTCCTCGACAAGCCGATCGAAGGGCCAGGGCCGATCGTCCAGGGCCAAGGCCTCGAGACACCCGAACACGGACCTGGTGCCCACAGCCATGTCGCTCCTGTGGGCGATGGATGCGAGCCATGCGATGACCTCGTCCATCTCCTCGACCCTGCGTCCCACGTGACGTGGGTAGGTGGGCAGCAGCCGTTCCACGGTCGCCATCTGCCCCGGGTAGAAGTCACGAAGGCAGTCGAGCAGCTCCTCCCTGAAGCCCAGGAGGTCGGCCGCCGTGATCATCTCCAGGAACATCGCGACGAGCCCTTTGTTGAACCCGTAGATCGCCAGCTTGAAGGACGATGCGCTCCCGACGTCCGGGCTCAAGACCCGGGTCGCAAGCGCGCCGTCGATCTGTTCGGCCACCGAGCTCGCGGCGGGCCCGCTCAGGTAGAGCGTGGTCTTCGTGCCCAGCATGGCGGCGTTGCCGATGAAGGCGCCGTCTACACAGTCAGCACCGCTCTCAGTGACGATGCGGGCCACCTCCGCCATCGTCGCCGGCGAGAGGGAGTTGGCGTCGAGATACGGTGGGGCGCTGCCGACCTCATGGCAGGCGGCGCCGAACGCCCGCGCCGTCGTGGCGGCGGCACGCTGCGGCACCAGTGAGACGACCAGCTGTGACGCGGACACGCAGTCCGCCATCGAGGGCAGCGCGGCGACTCCGGCCTGCAGCGCGAGCCTCCTGGTGCGTTCACTGCGCCCGGCAAGGTACGACACGACTCTCCAGCCACGGCGGGTGAACGCCGTGGCCACCGCGCTGCCCATGTCTCCCGGGTGGAGGAGAGCCAGGGTCTTCACGCAGCCCCCCCGATCTGGCGACGCGTCTGCTCGCCTTGTTCACTTGCTCGCGACCGATCCGGAGCACTGCCAGAAGCCCCGGCAGGGGATCGGCGATCGACTGCAGCCCGTCGTACCTCGTGCCTCGCAGCGACCGCCCCCACTCCCACACGCCCATCTCGCCCCTCAGGATCTCACGCATGCTGTCCGGCAGGTCGGTCGTGCACATGATCCAGCGGCTTCCCACCTGCTGTGGCGGAGCCGTGATGGGCTTGCCGATCGCGTCGCGGTAGGCGACATACGCGATGTTCACGCCCACCGCGCGCGCGAACGTGTGCGACAGGCAGTAGCGCGTGTTGACCTCCATGAGCTTGTAGCGGCCGTCCCGTGCATCGCGCTTGAACTCGCCGCCGAAGATACCGGTCAGCCCTAGACCGCGGTAGATCCTGAGGCAGTCGTCGGCCACCCTGGGTACCCAGACGCTCTCCCCGAACCGCCCCTCGCCGAAGGTACGCGGATGCTGCCTCAGCTTGCGCCAGACGAACTGTGCCAAGGGGACTGAGTCGGCGTTCAGGTACCAGCCGGAGCCGAACACGCAATCATCGCCCCCGGGGACGAATTCCTGGAGCAGGAGCGTCCCGAATCCCTGCAGCGGCTCATAGACCCGCTCGAGTTCGGCTGCCGTCTCGACCCTGACGGCCTTCTTGCCGAGCCTCCTGCGGAACGCCAGTGGCACCGACGGCTTCAGGATCGCGGGGAACGGCATCTGGGCGGCGGCCTCGGTCAGGTCGTGGCGGTCGCGGATGAACGCCGTCCGAGGCGTGTCGATGCCGAATCGCCATGCTGCCCGCACCTGCTGCTCCTTGTCGTTGAGCGCCTGCAGCTTGTCCCATGGCGTTACCGCGACGATGAACCACTGGCTCAGTCGCTCGGCATGCCTTGAGAGAACCGCGACGTAGTCGTCCTGTGCGGGAAACAGCACCGCCCTTCGAGGCAATCGCCTGCCGACGTCGATGAGGTCTCGCAGAAAGCCGTCCTCGTCGTAGTGAGCGTCGGCGCAGACCGAGCCGTGGGCGTAGCGGGAGCGGAGGCCGATCGCGTCGGGGTGTGGATCGATCGCCCACACCGGGACGCCCTGGCAACCCAGGGCACGCACCAGGCCGACACCGGTGGCGCTGGCCACCGAGACGACGACGGCCGGCGTCTGGTCCCGGCACGACTCGAGAAAGCGGCCGAGCCTCACAGCCGCACGCCCGCGTGCTGGACCGCCCTGATCACGTTACGGGCCCTGGGGCGATCGTGGCCGGCGCCTGCGCGATCCACGTGAGGATGTCGCGCGCCACGCTCACGGCGCCACCGTCCGTCGTGTGGTGGTGGTAGAGACCGGGCGTCGCGTTGACTTCGATGATCACGCCGCCCGACTCACCAAGCGGCACGGTGATGTCTCGCGTGATGACGTCCACACCGGCGAATCGTACCCCCAGAGCCGCGGCGGCCGTCGCCCCTGCCTCGACCAGCGACGCGCACACGCGATCCGTCACTCGCAGGTTGTCTCGCCGGCGGTTGTCGTTGACGACCGTCTTCAGCCGGACCACTTCATCCCGCGACGGTACCGACCGCAGGCTGTAGCCACGCTGGCCGAGGGTGTGCCGTAGATCCCAATCGATCGTCAGAAGGCTCTGACTGGCTTCGGTGCCGCTTCGCAGTCGATCCTGGTTCTCGGCGACGATGAGCTCCCTCACCGTCGACTTGCCGTCGCCTCGTACCGCCGGCGGGACACGGCGCACCGCGTCGAGCAGCCTCCCGTCGAGGTACAGCAATCGGTAGTTGTCACCCTCCACCTGCTGCTCGATCAGGATCTCCCTCGCGAAGCCCCCCGCGTGCGCCATCGCGCGAAAGAGGCCCGTCTTGGTCGTGACACCCGTCGTCACGCCCATGCCGGCCCCCGTCCCCCTGGCCGGCTTGATGACGCAGGGGCGCGCCTGCGCGGCGACGAACCGCCACGCCGTCGCCGTGTCGTCCCGCGCGCAGGAGCAGTGACTCGGCAGCGGCAGCCCACACTCGCTCAGGAGGTCGTAGCCGAGCGCCTTGTCAGAGGCCACCGCAACGGTGACCGGGTCGTCCAGAGAGGTGATGTTGCCCCTGATGCGGATGAGCGCAGCGCCGTGCCGGATCTCCAGCATCCCGTCGAGGTGACGCACGGTGGCGCCGACCTCGGCCGCCGCCCGTTCCCAGACCATCGCGTAGAACTCGGAGCGCTGCCCGCCGGCTTGTCTGCTCGCCTTGCGCTCGCCGACGAGACGCTCAAGCCTGTGGTAAGAGGCAAGGCACCGCGCGGCAGCATTCACCGGCGTCTCAAGGCGCAAGCCAACCTCCATGTCGTTCTCCGCGGGGGCCTCCCGGGTACAGGGACCGGTCGATCCACGGTCTGCCCTGACCCGGCCCCATCATGCCACGGCTGCCGGCGCCGTGCGAAGGCTCGAGGCGAAGCCGTCCCCGGCGGACGTGGACCTCATTGGTCGATGATGCAATCGCTCTCGGCCAGCACGTCGTCGACCCACTGGTTGGAGAACACCCCTCGCCTCACGCCGGCGAGGTATTCCTCGTTCTTCGCCTGGTGGGCCTTGAGGCGCTCGAGGACTTCCGCCGCGCTGCCGCGGGGCACGATGACGACACCGAATCCATCTGCGATCACGATGTCGCCTGCGCTGACGACCACGCCGCCACAGCAGATGGGGTAGTTGACCTCTCCGGGACCCCTGTGGAGCGGGCCTACCGGCGTCGTACCGCGCGCGAAGACGGGGAAGTCCAGCGGCAGGATCTCGGGGAGATCCCGGATGCATCCATCGACGACGAATCCCGCTATCTTGCGATGGCGAGCCTTCATCGATATCAGACTGCCGAGCGCCGCATTCATGCGGGACTGACCGGCGTCGACGACGATCACATCACCGGGGCGGGCGAGGTCAAGGCTCTTGTGGACCATGAGGTTGTCGCCTGGGTACACCTTGACGGTGCAGGCCGGCCCGACGATCTTGTGGTGCGCACCCGTGAGACACCGGATGCTCGATGTGAGCGCGTACAGCCGGTTCAGCTGATCGGAGACGTCCGGCGAATCGAACGCGGCGAACTGCTCCACGAGGTCCTCGTCCGGGCGTTCGAACGACAGCCTGATGCGGAAGCCCGGGCCGGGGTTGATCTCGGCCGATTTCGGTTTGTTCGGTACACGCTTGAGCTCGGACATGGTCGACCCCCCTCGCGAGGCGGCAGTGAGCATTGCCCGCCACTGTGCCGCCGTGTGCACACATGCTGGCAGGGTGATGGCCGCTTGTCTGCAGGAACGTCGTTGGAAGCGTCCCCACGCCAGGCAACGTCAGCAGCTGACGTGGCGAACGTCGAGCTGCCGTGAAGCACCGCCGGTGCGGATTCCTCACAGCCGTGCTCATCGACCCATGCGGGCGCGAAGCGCTGCGGCTGCCCTCGGCGCCGGTGCACAGGTGACCGCGCGAGACCGCGGGCGCTCATTGAGTGCCGTTGCACTGCCGATAGGACGACAGGCGCGGTCGATCATCGGGGAGGCCGGATCACGCGTACTGGACCTGGCAGGCGGCAGGAGGAGGCCGAATTGACTCGTGGCCACCGTCACGCGCGGAGGACCGTGTGGCTGCGCGTGCTTCCGATCGCGTTCAGCGCGGCGGCCATGGTGGCGGCGCTTCCGGCGACGGCGCCGAGCGCCGAGCGCGACGACGGGCGGTCACGGCACGTGACTCGCGTCGCCGCGCCCAGACCGGCGTACCGGTCCGCCGCGACGGCGCCGGCGGTCGCTGCCTCACCACGGCTGAGCACGGCTTCGCGAGGCGCCGCGGAGATCCGCACGCGGTGGTCGCAGCTCAAGCCGGCATACGCGGGTTCGCCGTACGCCGCCGCGCCGACGCTCGTGGCGCCATACGCAGGCGGGTCGCTGGCGCCGGGCTTCCTGCAGGACGGGCTCAACGCCATCAACTACGCCCGCTACCTGGCGGGTCTGCCGGACGACGTCGCGCTGGCCGCGTCGTACGTGGAGCGCGCCCAGCACGGCTCCGTGCTGCTCGCCGTGGGCCAGTTCGCCCACTCGCAGCCCAAGCCGGCGGACATGGCCCAGGACTTCTACGACGTCGCGAACGCAGCGACGAGCTCCAGCAACATCGGCTGGGGCTATGGGACGCTGGCGGACTTCAACTTCGGCTGCATGGACGACAGCGACTCGTCCAACATCGACCGCGTGGGGCACCGCCGCTGGCTGCTCAATCCGCCGCTGCAGAAGACCGGTATGGGCTACGCGAACGCGCGCACCGACACGTTCGTCTTCGACTGGAGCCGGGTGGGCGCCGTCGGCTACGACGCCATCAAGTGGCCGTGCGCGGGGCCGTTCCCCGTCGAGATGTTCTCTACGGGAACGGCCTGGTCCATCACCCTGAACCCGGACCGGTACGACTGGACCTCAGGTGGTCACACCGTCACCGTGCGGCGCGTCCGGGACGGTCGCACATGGACCCTCTCCTCCGCCGACACCGACAAGTCCGGCGACTACTTCAACTTCGACACCGGCGGCTATGGGATAGCGAACTGCTTCATCTTCCGCCCCGATCCTGCCTCCGTCGGTGCGTACAGGGTCGGCGATTCCTTCCAGATCACGCTGTCCGGCGGCATCTTCCGCAGCGATGGGGTGACGCCCGCCAGCGTGTCCTACACCACCACGTTCATGAGCCACATCCCCCTTCCGGCGGCGACCGTCACGACTCCTGTCGCGAGAGCGATCCTGGTCCGCGGACGCACGTACTCGGTCCACGGAGGCCTCAAGCCGCGACATGCCTCCGGGAGCTCGGCGGTGACGCTGAGGTGCTACAGGCGTGAGTCGGGCCACTGGAAGTTGCGTAAGACGGCGCGTGCCAAGGTCCGCGACTACTCCACGTACTCGAGGTACTCCCTGAGTCTCGCGCTGTCGAGCCGCGGCAGGTGGAGGCTGCGGGCGAGCCATGGGTGCGGCGAGCACCGCGCCAGCTACTCCGCCTACCGCTACGTGACGGTCCACTAGCAGCCTCAGCCGGTCGCGGCTCATGCCTGGGAACGGCAGGCCGCAGAGGACTGTCGCTCCCGTCTCTAGCGGTCGTGGAGCAGATCGAGGTCGCGCTGGGCCTTCTCCACGGCCGCTTGTGCCATCTCGAGCTTGCCCTGGGCCACTTCCCAGCGGCAGCGGGCGTCTCGCTCCGCCGCTTCGGCCGCGCTGAGCGCGGCCTCGGTCTCCTGGAGTCTGGCGAGGGCCGAGCCGTCGTCGGCCTCCGTGCTCTCGGCCTCCCTGCCCTCTGGCGGA
The DNA here is from genome assembly GCA_963705205.1 of uncultured Thermoleophilia bacterium. GTDB lineage: Bacteria > Actinomycetota > Thermoleophilia > UBA2241 > UBA2241 > CAIXSE01. The sequence goes on along the minus strand of CAVPJG010000006.1, from coordinate 343,850 downwards.
ACCGCCGTGGGTCGAGGTGCGGCCGCACCCGCCGGCGTCGGCTCGGAGGCGGCCGCGGCCGCCGGCGCCGCGGCGACTGGAGGGGCGTGGGCCAGCAGGGTGCCGAAGCCGCGCGGCTCCAGCTCGCGCTCGAGCCGCGCCTCGAGCAGGTGCTGCGCGGCGTCGTCGTCCACGGCGGCGGCGAGGAGCGTCTGGCGCACGGCCTCGCCGCCGATGCCCGTCAGCAGCTCGAGCTCCTCGTGTTCCTGCCTCTTGGCCGCGCCCAGGTCGCCTTGGCCCGAGAACTGCGCGTCGCGCAGCTCAGCTGCCGTGCGCAGGAATCGCTCGACCTCGCCACGGTGCCCTCGGACCAGCCGGTTCACCGCTCCCGCGGCCGCTGTCGGCCTGCGCAGCGCCTTCACCCGTTCGGCCGCTTCGCGTTGCCCCGCCGTGCGCAGCTCGCGCGCCGCCTCGTTGCGCGCCGCGGTGAACTCCGCGAGCGGCAGTCCGTACAGCCGGTCGATGATCTCGTCGACGGTCATCATCGCCTGGCGCCCTGAGGGGCCGGCCGCTGCCGGTACGGCACCTACTCGCCTGCCTTCGCGCGACGCAGGGCGTCGATGTCGATCTTCTTCATCGTGAACAACGCTTCCGTGACCCGTCTGGCGACGGCCGGGTCCTCCGCCTCCATGAGCGCCGGAAGCTCGCTCGGCACGACCTGCCACGAGACGCCGAAGCGGTCCTTGAGCCAGCCGCACGGCTGCTCCTGGCCGCCCTCGGTGAGGACGGACCAGACCTCGTCGATCTCCTCCTGGGTGTCGCGGTAAAGGACCAGCGACATCGCCTCGCTCAAGGTGAAGACGGGGCCGCCGTTGAGCGCTATGAAGCTCTGCCCCTCGGCCTCGAACTCGACCGTCATCACCGAGCCCGGCTCCTTGCCCGACGGTCCCGAGCTGACCGCGTCGTACCGGACGACCCGTCCGAGCGCGCCATCGCGCAGCACCGCGGCGTACAGCTCCGCGGCCTCCTCGGCCTGGTCATCGAACCACAGACATACTGAGATCATGCGAACTCCATCTCCCGCTGATGTGGCCTCACAACGTGCCGGTACCCGGGAATGCGGGGCGCAAACTCCTCCCTGGGTCATGTGTCTAGAAGGCCTTGTTCCCGTGCCGCGTCGCCGTCTAGTCTGGCGCACGGCGTTCCACGGCAGTACGGGAGGTAGCGGGCGTGAGACCACCACAGCGGCGGTACGGCCGCGATCAGATCATTCACGCCGGGCGCTGGGCGTGGGCGTCGTCGCGAGGCGACGACGAGCCGGATCTCTACTTCGACGGCGGCGCCTTCTGGAGCGGGCCCAGGGACGAGCGCGTCCCGGCTCCCGCCGAGGCCATGCCCGAGGAGGGCTGGTGGCACGAGAAGGAGTGTCGCTGTGAGTTGTGCCGGCCGTCGGCCCAGAGAGAGCGCTGACGGGCACGACGCCTCCGGACGACCCGTCGGTGCGTAGCCAGAAGAGGCAACGCCGGGCGATGCCTCTCCACATCGACGGCCACGGCGTCGCCTGCTAGACGGAGCGGGTCCGCCCGGGCGCGCTGTGAGGGTGACTTCGCTTCGCGTGATCCGGGAGTCACGGTCGTCACGCCGGCCCGCGACAAGGGGGTAGCACGATGACCGACGACCACCGTCCCGAGATCACCGGCCCCGACGTCGCGGACGATGCCGGACGGCTCGAGGTCACCCGGCGCCAGCTCACGCGCTGGCTGGAGTACGTGCACCTCCAGGAGCCGGCGCTGGACAACACGCGGACCAACAACGTCAACCAGCACTTCCTCACGGCCTTCCTCGGCCTGCACCTGAAGGGGGATGCCAACCTCGGCTACCCCGACGGCATCTGGAAGGGCTTCAAGATGTGGTCCGCCGTCGGCATGGAGATGAAGCACCTGCGGCCCTGAGGCACTGCTGACCGCGGGGAGGAGAGGCGGCCCGGACCCCGTCATCGGGTCCGGGCCGCCGTGGTGGAGGCGCTTTCATCCACGGTCCTGCTTCAGAAGGACTCCGCCGGCGGGCGAGTTGTTCCGGAGCGGGATGCCGTGACCGGTGGCGGCCGGGGCGCCTGTTGACAGGTGGCGGCGCTCATGGACAATGGCCGCAGGCCGGCCGGGGAGTGGGCGGCAGCACGTGCGGAGAGGGCGTATGACTGCAGTACCGTCACCGGACCCGGACCCGGACCCGGGCACGGCAGGGGAGGCGACGCTGCCGCGGCTGTTCGCCGCCTGGGTCGCCCGGTACGGGGGGAGCCGGCCCTCAGCCGGCGCGTGGACGGCGCCTACACGGCCATCACCTACGACGAGCTCGACCGGCGCGCGAGCGTGCTGGCGCTGGCGCTCTCGCGCGAGGCCGGTGTGCGCCGCGGCGACCTCGTGGCCCTCATCAGCGACAACCGGCCCGAGTGGCTGGTGTGCAGCCTGGCGATCCACTTCCTCGGCGCCGTCGACGTGCCGCGCGCCTCCGACACGCCGACGGAGATCCGGGATGCCATCCTGCGGCACGCGCAGCCCACAGTGGTGATCCTGGAGGATCCGGCGCAGCTGCCGCAGGTGCGCGAGGCCCTGCCCGGGCTGCGGGCGGCAGTGGTCATCGATGCGCCGCAGCCTCAGGACGCCGCGGCCGCAGCGGGCGAAGCCCCGTCCCCCGACGACGGCGTGCCCGCGGCCGACGGCGCATGCGCCGTCTTCACGCTGGCCGCGCTGACGGCGCTCGGCGAGGCGGCCTGGGCCCAGTCGGCCGGGGAGGTCGCACGGCGCCGCGAGGCGGTGGCGCCCGGCGACCTGGCGACGATCATCTACACCTCGGGCACGACGGGGGCGCCCAAAGGGGTGGCCCTCACTCACGCCAACTACGAGCTCAACCTCCGTGAGCTCCCCAAGCTGCTCGGGATCGAGCGTGAGCCGGTCCTCAGCCTGCTGCAGCCGTGGCACGCGCTGGAGCGCCAGATGCAGCTCATGTACCTCAGCAGGGGCTGCTGCATCCACTACAGCAGCGTCACGGCGTTGCGCGGCGACCTGACGGCGGTCCGCCCGGTCGTCATGGCGACCGTCCCGGAGCTGTGGGTCAAACTCTACAAGGGCGTCTTCCTGCGCATCGACGGGCAGAAGCCGGCGCGGCGCAGGCTGGCGCGCTGGCTGGTCGCCCGCGCGCTGACGTCGGCGCGGGCGCGGCGGGTGCTGACGGGCCGCGAGCCGGCCTTGCGACCGCGCGGCCCCGTCCGCCGGACGGTCTCCATCCCGTGGGCGCTGCTCGAGGCGGCCGGCCTGGCCCCGTTCCACGCCCTTGCCGACCACTTTGTGTTCCGCGAGGTCCGCGCCGGGCTCGGCGGCCGGCTGCGCTTTCCCTGCGTCGGCGGCGGCCCGCTACCGGACAGGGTCGACGAGTTCTTCGACGCCGCCGGCATGCCGCTGCTGGAGGGCTACGGCATGACGGAGGCCATCGTCGTGATCGCGATGCGCGACCCGCACCACCGGGTGCTGCGTACCACCGGCCACGTGATCCGCGGCATGGAGCACCGCCTCGCCGGTGAGGACGGCCGCCCGTGCCGGCCTGGCGACGTCGGCCGCCTGCAGGTCCGCGGGCCCAACATCATGCGCGGCTACTACGAGGACCCGGAGAGCACGGCGGAGGTGCTCGGCGCGGACGGCTGGTTCGACACCCGGGACCTCGCGCTCGTGCACGCGGACGGCAGCCTGCGCGTCATCGGCCGCCTCGACGACACACTCGTGCTTACCAACGGCGAGAACGTCAACGCGCCGTACCTCGAGAACGAGCTGTGCGCCTCGGAGTGGATCGACCGGGCGGTCGTGGTCGGCGAGGGCAGGCCGTACGTGGCCGCCTTCGTGGTCCCCAGCCGCCCTCACCTGGAGGGGCTCGCCCGGAGCCTGGGGCTGGCCACGGACAATCTGGCGGCCCTCGCCTCCGACGAGCGCGTCGTCAAGCACTTCCGCCACCTCGCCAGCGTCATCAGCGGCGACGTCCGGCGCTTCGCGCCCTACGAGCGCGTGCACCGTGTGCACCTCTGGCTGGAGGAGTTCCGCATCGGCCGCGAGCTCTCCCAGACCCTCAAGCTGCGGCGGCAGGAGTTCCTGCGCCTCTACTCCTGCGAGGTCGACGAGCTGTACGCGCCCTGAGCGGCCGCGCTCACACGCCTTCTTGTCCCGGAAGCACGTGATCGTCGCCCTGGCGCTTCTGCAGGTTCCGGCGCCGGCGGAAGTTGAGGTACTCGACGCCGAGCGCAAAGAGGATGGCCACGTACACCGTGGTGCGCTCGATCGGCTCGCCGATACCCTCGAGGATCAGCATCACGCCGATGAGGACGAGAAACGCGAGCGCCAGCAGCTTCACGCTCGTGTGCCGGCTGATGAAGTCCGCCACCGGCCCCGCGTAGAACATCATCACGGCGATCGCGATGGTGATGGCGACGATGATCAGCAGCACCTCGCTCGTCATGCCGACCGCCGTCAGCACCGAGTCGATGGCGAAGATCATGTCGATGACGACGATCTGCGCGATCACGCCCGCCACCGAGGCGCGCCGGCGCACCTCGCCGTGCTCCTCCTCGTGCAACTCGGTGGTGTTGAAGATCTCCCGCACGGCCTTGTAGAGCAGGAAGAGGCCGCCCCCGATGAGGATCAGGCCGCTGATTGTGATCTCGTGGTCCAACACGGTGAACAGAGGGTGCTCCAGCGACAGCAGCCACGACACGCCGAGCACCAGGGCGACACGGCCGAAGAGCGCGAGGCCGAGGCCCAGGCGCCGGGCGAAGGTGCGGCGCTCCGGCGGCAGCGAGTCGGTGATGATGGCGATGAAGATGACGTTGTCGATGCCGAGGACGATCTCCAGCAGCGTCAGGGTGAGCAGCGCGAGCAGGTTCACGGGGTCCAGAAGCACGTCCATTCGTCATCTCCTTTGGGTCGCCTGCCCGTGCTCATACCCGTACGGCTGCGGGGAGGGGCGCTGAGGGTCGTTGCTGGACGTCAGTCCGCGGAGCGCGCGTAGCGGCGCAGCGAGGCCCGGGCCTCCGCCGCCGTCATCCCCGACTCGATCCACGGGGAGTACAGGATGCGGATGACGGCGGCGTCGTTCTGACTCCAGGTGGTGACCTGGCTCGCGCGGTAGAGGACGCTGCGGCGGCTGTAGGAGGGGGAGGTGAAGTGGCCACCGGCGCCGATCGCGTGGGTAAGCTCGTGGATCAGGGTGGCCTTGATCTGGCCGGGACTCCCCTGGCGCCCAGCGTCGATCGCGATGCTCGCGCGGATCATCCCGGGCGACGACCGGTAGTACCGGGTCCGCGTGCTGCCGACGCTGTCGTCGCCGGCGGCGCGCGCGTAGGCGTCGTGGGTCAGGAACCGGATGGTGATGCGCGGCGCCACCTCGCCCACCGCGAACCGCACCTCGCCCTGCATGCGGTTCAGGCGAGCGACCAGCTGCCGCACGTAGGAGGCGACGCCGGGCCCACCGCTGTTGAGCAGCTTGATGACGACGCGCGGGCGCTCCCACTTGGTCACCACCGGCGGGTCCGTCGCGCCGGCGTCCGCCTGCGGCACCACCATGGTGGTGAAGTAGCGGCGGAACGAGGCCTTGCCCGCCGCCTCCCTGGTGTAGCGGTTGAGGGAGGAGAAGACCAGTGGCTGATCCGGCTGCCGGTCCAGCAGGCCGAAGCCGTTCCGGTCGTCCACCCACTCGAGCGCCATCCAGGCGCCGTACAGGGTGGCCGCCAGGACGACCAGCAAGAACAGGCCGGAGAAGACGCGGCCGATCAGACGCACGGGCACTCACCTCCTTCTCCCTGTGTGCCCACCGGGGAGGGGACGATGCCACCCGCGCCTGCGTTCAGAGGTCGGCCGGCGCCGGCGCCTGGACGCGGACCCGGCAGGCGCCGCCATCGTAGAGCGTCTCCTCGACGTCGAATGAGGCGTCCGGGGCCAGCCCGACGATCATGCCCTCGATCGGGTCGAGGCAGAAGAGACGGCAGGGGCTGGGGCCGCCCATCTGCTTGTCGAGGGCGCAGAGCAGGCAGCGTGAGGCGGTGGCGACGAAGCCGCCGTCGTCCGGCGCCACCGCCCAGTCGGCGCAGCCGAAGAGCCCCGCCGAGACGGTGAACGCGGCCGTGGGCTCGGCCACGCCCATCTGCGCGGCCGTCGCCGCGCCCGACGAGAGACGGGCGGCGCGGCGCGCCTCGGTCACCTGTTCGAGGATGCCGGCCTTGCCGTACTGCGCCGTAGCGTCGGCGAGCTGGGCGGCGTAGGCGTGCTGCAGGATGCGGATGTGCTGGACGGGTTCCATTCTGTGCCTCCGTCGTGTCTGGGCCGTCCCACTGTGAGAAGGCCTTCGCAGAGGTTGGTGGCTTCAGACGGCGGCTTGTGACAACTCGAGCCAGTAGTCCTTGGCAGGGAGCACCCGCTCGGAGTCCTTGAAAACGCGCGCCCGGCCGGCGGTGACGCGGAGCCGGGCGTACTCGGCCGGCAGGTCGACGGCCTCCACCCGGCGGCGCATGCGGCAGCGGCAAGGGCCGTCGGGGTGGGCCAGGGCGCAGTGCCCCTTGAGGAACCGGTCGAGCTTGCGTCGCGCGCGCGAGACCATCTGGCGCGCGGCGGCGGGCTCGACCTCGAGCACCGTCGCGACAGCGTCGTAGTCCAGGCCCGCGATGTCGCGCAGCAGGAAGGCGAGGCGTGGATCCGGCTCCAGGCACTGCAACATCCCGCACAGGCACTGGTCGCACATCGCGCGCACCCACAGGTCGTGGTCCAGGTCGGGGCTCTGCGGCGGGGCCGGCTCTCCCTCACCCTCGAAGTAGGCGCTGAGGAAGCGCACGCTGTACGTGCGCTGCGCCGCCGCGTACCCGCCGATCACGCGCCGCGCGATGGCGTAGATCCAGGTGGAGACGCTCGCCTCGCCGCGAAAGCGGGGCAGGCCCTCCAGCACCGCGAGCCACACCTCCTGGGCGGCCTCGCGCGCGACCTCGCGGTCGCGCGTCATGCGCCAGCAGAGCGAGGAGACGAGGCGGCCGTACTCGGCGACGAGTGTCGCGGGGTCGGGCGGCGAGGTGACTGTGGCGGCTCTTGTGGTCACACGTGGCTCGCTGGTGATGGACGCCTGCGGAGTGGTCGTCCGCATTGTACCAGCGGCCCTCATGCGAAACGGGCGGGCCGGCCTTACGGCCGGACCCGCCCGTCTACGGTCACCCCCCAGCCTTAGAACACCCAGGCCAGAAGGATGATGATGAGGATGATGGCGATGACGGCGCCTAGCCCGATGTACATAGGTACCTCCTTGTTCTCGCCACCTCAGGTCTTCCCCGGACCGGGGATCCCTGTCGGCTCTGCCGTAAGGGCGGCGCCGGCGCGTCGGTCGTGGCACGATAGCGCAGTGGACACCGACATCCTCGTCACCGTGCTCGCCGGGATCCTGCTGGTCGTCGCCGCCGTCGGGACGATCTACCCCATCCTGCCGGGCAGTCTCATCGCGATCGTCACGCTGCTGCTCTGGGCCTGGGCCCTGGGCTCGTGGCCGGCGTGGGTCGCGGCGATCGTCGGGTCGCTGATCTGCGTGGTGGGCTGGTCGGCGAGCGCCGTGCTCACCGGTCGCAAGCTCAAGCAGCTCGAAGTGCCGCGATGGTCCATCCTCGTGGCCGTCGTCGGCGGCGTGGCCGGGATGTTCCTGATCCCCGTGGTCGGCCTGTTCGTCGGGTTCGGCGTCGCCCTGCTCCTGAGCGAGTGGGTGCGGCACGGCGACCTGCGCCAGGCCTGGCACTACAGCGCGCAGACGCTCAAGGCCACCGGGACCGGGGTGCTCGTCGAGTTCCTGCTCGTGTGCGTCGCCGCCTCGGTGTGGACGATCGGTGTGTTCGCCCACTTCTGGGCGGGGTAGGCGCGGCGCAGGACGAGTGCATCCCGTGCCGCGTCGGCTCCGTGCCGTTCAGGCGCCGCGGCGGCAACCCCCGCCGTCCGGCGGCAACGGCGTGCAGCGGCGCAGGAGTCCGGCGCGCACGCAGCGCTCCTGCGCCGCGCGCCGGTGGCGCAGCCTCTCGGCTCTGACGCTCTCTTCGCGCGCCGAGTCCGCGATGTGGTCGATGCTCCCGATGCGGTCCATGACTCCTCCGTCCTCTCCGCGTCTCGTCAGGCGCCCGGCCTGACGGCACGCACGAACCCGCTGACCACGCGCACGCCCTCCGGGATGTCGCTGAGGTCCACGCCGCAGAGCTCTCGGTCCACGGCGTACACCTGCGTGACCTCGATCGAGGCGTCCGCGAAGCCCGCGCGCCGCAGCCTGTCCAGATAGTCCTGCTCCTCCAGCGCGCCCGCGACGCACCCCGACCACGCCTCGATGTCGCGTATCACCTTGTCGGGTATGAGACTCACGTCGCCCTGGAACACGATGTCGGAGACGGCGAACCGTCCGCCCGGCTTGAGCACCCTGAACGCCTCGGCGAGGACCCTGTCCTTGTCCAACGAGAGGCTGATCACGCAGTTGCTGACGATCACGTCGACAGACGCGTCCGGCAGCGGGACGTCCTCGATCTCACCCTTGAGGAACTCGACGTTGGTCACGCCCGCCTTGCGCTGGTTCTGGCGCGCCAGGGCGAGCATCTCGTCGGTCATGTCGAGCCCGTAGGCCTTGCCGGTGGGGCCGACGCGGCGGGCGGAGAGCAGCACGTCGATCCCGCCGCCGCTGCCCAGGTCGAGCACGACCTCGCCTGTCCGCAGGTCGGCGAGCGCCGTGGGGTTGCCGCAGCCGAGGCTGGCGAGCACCGCCTCCGCGGGGAGGTCGCTGGTCTCGTTGAGGTCGTAGAGGCCGCGGGCGAGTTCGTCCTGCGCCTCGACCGGGGTCCCGCCGCAGCAGCTGCTGGGGCCGCAGCAGGACACAGGCGCCGCGGGCTGCGTGGCCGCGACCGCGCGCTCCGCGTAGTGGTCGCGGATCTGGGCCTTCAGGTCGGTGGTCTCGTCGCTCATCTCGGCTCCTCTGCAGGGTCACATCAATTTTTCTCGCTATGATTCTACCGCGCCGCGGGTCGCTGTCAAGACCAAATCAGGATTTCTTGTGATAAGCTCCCGGCATCATGGCGAAGGCGGTCACGAACAGAGCGACGAGCCCGGGCAACGTCTGCTGCACGCGCACGGACGCGGACTCCCTCGAGCGGCTCGCCCGCGTCGCCAAGGCGCTCTCCGACCCCATCCGCCTCGGCATGCTCGACGTGATGACGCAGGGCCGTGGCTGCTGCGGCCTCATCGATCCGGCGGAGCGGGGCGTGCCGGGCGCGGGTGATCCCGAAGGCCTCTGCGTGTGCGAGTTCCAGGAGCAGTTCGGGCTCGCGCAGTCCAAGGCCTCCTACCACCTGCGGGTGCTCAAGGACGCGGGGCTGGTCACGGAGGAGACCCGCGGCAAGTGGGCCTTCTACGCCGTGGACAGGGAGCGCTTGTCCTCGGCGCTGCGCGCGCTCGGCGACGTCGTCGGGCTCCGCCCGACCTGCTGACGCGCCCGCGGCTTCTGCTTCCGGTCGTCGGGCGCTACCGGCCCGAGGGCGCTCACCCGCAGTCGCAGCTGGGCTCGCCCCCGGTCAGCCAGCCGTTGATGATCGCCTGCGCACAGCCGACGCCGGGATCGACGCTGATGGCGCCGGGCACGCAGTTGAGCGCGCACGCTCCGCATTCGAGGCAGGCGCCGCGATCGACCAGCGCGGCTCGCCTTCCGCTCATCGCGAAGACGGCTCGCGGGCAGACGGCGACGCAGAGCCCGCAGCCGTTGCAGAGGGACTCGTCGAGCGCGAGGGTGACGGCCTCTTCGATGTACCGCAGCTGGGCCACAGGCCGCCTCACCTCCCCGATCTCGCCGCGAGCCAGCCGCCGACGGCAAAGGCGGCTGCGGCCACCTGGAGGGGCAGAGCGCGTCGCATCTCTCGTTCGACCCCCGAGGGCGAGGTGATCGGCGAGGACCCGGTGAAGTTCATCGCGGCGTAGGAGGCGGCAGCCGGTACGCCTGCGAGCACCGCCAGCCTGGCGGCGGGAGAGAGCCTGCCGCCCGCCGCCACCACGGTGCCGGCGGCTACGGCGACGCCGACGGTGGCCCCCTTGAGCGAGAAGGAGCGCCCGGGCAGCCACGGCAGCAGCGCCGGCGTGATGCCGCCGCCGGCGAGCACGGCGAGCCCCGCGGCGCCGACGATCGGCAGGCCGCGGCGCAGGCCGCGGCGGAGCGAGACGCCGTCGCCGTCGACGCTCGAGACCGCGATCGCCCCGGCGTAGGCGAGCAGCATCCGGCGGTCCCAGAGGTACTGGAGCTCCGCCGGCGCCAGCGCCACGCGCTCGCCGAGGCCGAAGGTCACGGTGCGCATGGTGGCGTCGGCCTGCATGCCGGCGGCCAGGAAGGCGTGGATGTCCGCGGCTCGCACGGGTCCGAAGGTCACGCGAAAACCGCAGGCCTCCTTCACCCGGTGCGCGGCGACGCCGGGGGCGGACAGCTGCGGCAGCACGAGCCTGCGGTGCTCGACGACCTCGTCCAGTCGCGTCTCGCGCACCATCCGCGCGACCTCCTCGGCCGAGAAGGTCCCCTTGCCGGCCGCGCACCAGACGTTGATCCCGCGGGTGTCGACGACGAGCAGCCAGACACCGGACTCGCCCAGGGAGCTGCGCAGGACGTCGAACGTGAGCTTGTAGTTGGCGGTGACGAGCACCGGCGAGGCGGCCCCGGGCTCTCCGAGCGCGTACAGACCGGGGCGCACGCGGTAGTCGCTGCGGCCGATCCCCCACCGCACCCGCCAGGTCCCCAGGCGGTCGGCGCGCCCGAGCTCGGCGCTGATGCGCGGGACCAGGCCGGCGGGGGTCTGCACCGCGCCGACCACGTAGGACTCTGGGCCGTAGGCGTAGTCCGCCGGCGCGTCGCCCGGCGCTCCGCAGCACGAGCTCTGAGGCGGTTCTGGCGCCTGCGTCCGGCAGCACGCCGGCTCCGCCGGCTCGCTGCAGCCGGCGTGTCCCTCCGGTGGCGCAGGCGACGCACCGCCGCAGCATGCGTTCTCGGTCATCCCTGAGTGGCCAGCGCCGTGGTGATCAGCGAGCCGACTTCGGCCTGCGAAGGTACCTTGCCGCTCAGCACGACCTTCCCGTCGATGACGAGGGCGGGCGTCGACATGACCCCGTAGGCCATGATCGTGGGAAAGTCCTCGACCTTGACGAGTTCGGCGTCGTCGATGCCGAGGTCGCGCACGGCGGCCTCGGTGACCGCCATCAGCTTCTGGCAGTTGGCGCAGCCGGAACCAAGGATCTCGAGTTTCAAGAGTCGCTCCTTCAGTGTCGGTACTATGAGGCGGCGCGCGCGGCGCGCTTCTGCTTCGTCGCGCACGCCGATGCCGCGTCGACGGGACGCGGTGCGTTGCGTGCTCTGTCGAGGAACGCGAGGAAGCCGGCCAGGTCGGCGTCGAACCGCTCCCAGTTGATGGAGTAGTAGGTCCGGGCTCCCTCATCGCGGGCCACGATCAGGCCGGCTTCCCGCAGCAACGCCAGGTGATGCGAGACCAGCGGCTGGCTGACGTCGAGCGGTCCCGTCATCTCGCAGACGCAACGCTCGCCGCCCAGCAGGAACTCGACGATCTGAGCGCGCGTGGAGTTGCAGAACGCCTTGAAGAACGGCGTCAGCTCCTCGATCGTGCTGTGGTCCGTGGGGGTCATGTCGCCTCCCGCGTCGATGAGTGCCCGTCCAGGGGATCGCAACCGACCTCGTCGCAGCCGGCCTCGATCGCGGCGGGGAGAGGCTCGTCGGTCATGCCCCAGTACCTGCGGCCGAGCCAGAGCGCCACGCTCACGAGGCCGATGAGCACGGGTACCTCGACGAGCGGGCCGATGACGCTGGCGAACGCCTGGCCGGAGTTGAGGCCGAAGACGGCGATGCTCACGGCGATGGCGAGCTCGAAGTTGTTGCTCGCGGCGGTGAAGCTGAGCGTCGCGGTCTTGGAGTAGTCGGCGCCGATCTTGCGCCCCATGTAGAAGCTCACGAAGAACATGATCACGAAGTACAGGGACAGCGGGATGGCGATGAGGAGCACGTCGAGGGGCAGCTCGACGATGAGGTCACCTTTGAGGCTGAACATCACGAAGATCGTGAACAGCAGCGCGATCAGGGTGAGCGGGCTGATGCGCGGGATGAACTTCTGCTCGTACCAGTCGCGACCCTTGGTCTTGAGCGCGACGAACCGGGTGAGCATGCCGGCGAGGAACGGGATGCCGAGGTAGATGAACACGCTCCTGGCGATCTGCCCGATGGTGATGTCGACGGCCACGCCTTCGAGCCCGAAGAGCGGCGGCAGCTTGGTGACGAAGATCCAGGCGAAGACACTGTAGAAGAGCACCTGGAAGACGCTGTTGAAGGCGACGAGGCCGGCGGCGTACTCGGTGTCGCCCTTGGCCAGCTGGTTCCAGACGATCACCATGGCGATGCAGCGGGCGAGGCCCATCATGATGAGGCCGACCATGTACTCCGGGTAGTTGTGGAGGAAGATGATCGCCAGGAAGAACATCACGAACGGGCCGATCAGCCAGTTCTGCACCAGTGAGAGGCCGAGGATCTTCCAATCGCGGAAGACGTCCCCCAGCTCCTCGTAGCGCACCTTGGCGAGCGGCGGATACATCATCACGATGAGGCCGATGGCGATGGGGATGTTGGTCGTGCCCACCGTCCAGCGGTCGATGAACTCAGGCACGGAGACGAACGCCCAGCCGACGCCGACACCGATGAACATCGCCAGGAAGATCCACAGCGTCAGGTAGCGGTCGAGGAACGAGAGGCGCTTGACGGTGCTCTGTGCCACGGCGTGTCTCCTCTGTCCGTCCGGATCCTCCGACGCGCACGAGGGCGCGTCGTATCGACAGGGTACATTGACATTCGTTTATGGTCAAGGTAGCTTGATATAAACGCCGGTCGATCAAAGGACTGCCCCCTTGAGGACACTTCGCATCGATACGCCCTTCGCCGTCTTCAGTGACGTGCACGGCAACCTGCCCGGCCTCGAGGCCATCCTCGCCGACATCGAGCGGCGCAAGGTGGAGGCGACGATCTCGCTCGGCGACCTCGTCGGCTACGGGCCCTCTCCCAACGAGGTCGCCCTGCTCGTCCGCGACCGCGGCCTCCCCAGCCTCATGGGCAACTACGACCAGGGCATCGGCTTCGAGACGGGCGACTGCGGCTGTGTCTACAAGACCGACGAGCAGCGCGCCGAAGGGGCGGCTTCGCTCACCTGGACGCAGGAGGCCGTGACCGACGAGGTCAAGGCCTACCTGCGCACCCTCGACGACCACTTCGAGCTCGGCACGCCGGCGGGCAGGCTGCTTGCCGTCCACGGCAGCCCGCGGCGCATCAACGAGTACCTCTTCGAGGACCGGCCGGAGACGGCCATGGCGCGCATGGCCGACGAGTTCCCCTATCCGGCGATCCTCTTCGGTCACACGCACGTGCCGTACGCCAGGCCGGTCGGGGAGACGGTCTTCGTGAACGTCGGCAGCGGCGGCCGGCCCAAGGACGGCGACTGGCGCGTGTGCTACGCGATCGTCGACCCGGACAAGCTGGGGTCCGCCGGCTTCGTCGAGTTCGTACGTGTCCCCTACGACCACGAGCGCCTGCAGCGTGAGCTGGCAGCGACGCCGCTGATCACGAGGTTCGCCAGCACCGGAGCAGGGAAGAGCCGAGGCGTGACGACCAAGACGCTCGAGGAGCCGGCAGCAGCGGCGGGACAGGCGGTCATTTCGGGACCGGATCCGGGCGAGGCGCCGGCCAGGGTCGCGCCGACGTGCGAGTGCGCGACCTCACCGCCTGCCCCGAGCGGCGTCCCCGCAGATGGCGCGAGCAGCGGCCGGCGCGCGCCGTTCGTGGCGGTCAAAGGCGCCTTCCTGCGCCTGCCGTGGTGGGCGCGGGTGGCCGGCGGCGTCGCCCTGTGGACGCTCGTCTACCACTACTGGCTGCCGTTCGTCGTCTGGCTGTTCCACGACGTTCTGAACCTCCCGGACACCCGCTGGGCTTCGGCGCTCGAGTTCTTCGTGTACGACAGCGTGAAGGTCATGCTCTTGCTCACGATCGTCGTCTTCGGTGTCGGCATCGTGCGTTCGTTCTTCAGCCCGCAGCGCACCAGGTCGCTGCTGCGCGGGCGCCGCGAGACGACCGGCAACGTAATGGCCGCCGGCCTCGGCATCGTCACACCATTCTGCAGCTGCTCGGCGGTGCCGCTGTTCATCGGCTTCGTCGAGGCCGGCATCCCGCTGGGCGTCACCTTCTCGTTCCTGATCGCGGCGCCCATGGTCAACGAGATCGCCCTGGTGCTGCTCTACGGCCTGTTCGGCTGGGAGGTCGCGGCCCTCTACCTCGTCACCGGCCTCCTCATCGCCATCGTCGCCGGCTGGGTGATCGGACACCTCCGCATGGACCGGTACGTCGAGGACTGGGTGCGTGAGATCCGCATGGGCGACGCCGAGGACACCCAGGAGCTCGACTGGCCCGGCCGCGTCTCCTACGCCTGGCAGGCGGTCAAGGACATCGTTGGCAAGGTGTGGCCCTACGTGCTCGCCGGCATCGCCGTCGGCGCCGTCATCCACGGCTACGTGCCCGAGAACTTCATGGCCTCGATCATGGGCGCGGACGCCTGGTGGAGCGTGCCGCTCGCCGTGCTGCTCGGCATCCCCATGTACTCCAACGCCGCCGGCATCATCCCCATCGTCGAGGCGCTGCTCGAGAAGGGCGCCGCTCTCGGCACCGTGCTCGCCTTCATGATGGCGGTCATCGCGCTCTCCCTGCCGGAGACGATCATCCTCAAGAAGGTGCTGAAATGGCCGCTCATCTTCACGTTCCTCGGCGTGGTCGGCGTGGGCATCATGTTCGTCGGCTTCCTGTTCAACGCGGTCTTGTGACCCGGCGTTCTCAGATCGACACAACCGAAGGTCCACCTCGATCAAGGAGCTTGAACCAGCATGAGCGACCCCCAGACCACCGCCCGTCCCGCCTCGTCCTGCTGCGGCGACCAGTCGACCGCATCACCATGTTGTGGCGGCGCCTCCACCGCTCAGGCCGTTCCCGGTCCGCCCGCCGGCGGGACGACGCCGCGCCGGCTGAACATCGAGCTGCTCGTCATCGACCTCGAGAGCTGCGCGCGCTGCGTGCCTACGGGAGAGCAGATGCGTGACGCGATCGAGCTCGTCGCCCCTGCGGCCGAGGCCCAGGGCATCGGGCTCACCTATCGCGAGATCGTCGTACAGACGGCGGAGGAGGCGAAGGCCCGCGCGCTCCTCTCCTCACCGACTATCCGCATCAACGGACGCGATATCGACCAGGACATCCGCGAGTCGGAGTGCGAATCCTGCGGCGACCTGACCGACAACGACGTCAGCGTCGACTGCCGCGAGTGGCACTACCGCGGCCAGGTCTACAGCGCCGCTCCGCTGCCGTTCCTTGTCGAGAAGCTCATGGACGCCATGCTGAGGCTGGACGAGATGCCGCCCGTCACCCCCGAACCGCTCGCCGAGCTGCCCGAGAACCTGGTGCGCTACTTCGCCAACAAGAAGCCCGCCGCGGGCTCCGGTTGCTGCTGCTGAAAGGGAGGCAGGCATGGCTGCATTCGTCTGGGGCCCGACCATCGACGAGGCCGCCTGCACCGACTGCAGGGCGTGCCTCGAGTTCTGCCAACAGGGCGTCTACGCGATGGTCGACGAACATGTGCGCGTCGATGCGAAGGCATCCTGCATCGAGGGCTGTTCGCACTGCGCCGGTCTGTGCGAGGCAGGAGCCCTGACCTTCCCGACGCTCGACGAGCATCGGGCGGCGAAGGGGAAGGCCTGAGCCCGCCGGCATGACGACGATCGAGGGTCCCCACAAGGTCTACGTCGAGCCGACGAACGCCTGCAACCTGGACTGCAGGACGTGCGTGCGCCACTCCTGGGACGAGCCACAGGGGTTCATGCAGTGGGCCGCGTTCGAGGCGGTCGTTGACGGTCTCGCGCGGACGGCCGCCGGCGAGCCCGGCGGTGTGGCCTTCATGGGCCTCGGCGAACCCCTGCTGCATCCACGGTTCCTCGATATGGTACGGCTGGTCAAGGACCGTGGCCTGCGCGCGGACGTCACCACCAACGCGCTGCTGCTGGACGACGAGATGGCGGCCGGACTCCTGGAGGCCGGTCTGGACCAGCTCGTCGTCAGTATCGACGGCGCCTCCGCGGAGGCCTTCGGCCGCGTGCGCTCCGGGGCCTCGCTGGAGCGCGTCGTCGAGAACGTCCGCCGGTTGCACGACCGCCGGGGCGCCAACTACGGCCCGGGCACGCGCATCGGCGTCGAGTTCGTGGCCATGCGCTCCAACGTCACCGAGCTTCCCGGTCTCAGCCGCCTGGCCGCACAGCTCGGCGCGACCTTCATCATCGTCAGCAACGTGCTTGCGTACACGCCAAACCTGCTCTCCGAGACGCTCTACGACCACCAGGCGAGCTCGCTGAGCGGCGCGGCGACGACGGCGGCGCCGCGCTGGCAGCTGCCCGTGTTCGACTGGGACGGGCAGCTCGGCGCGGCGCTCGGCGAGGCGCTCACCCGCTCCGGGCCGGTCTCCTTCTTCGGCGCCGACCCCGAGGCGACCCGCAGCCACTGCCCCTTCGTCGAGGGGGACGCCTGTGCCGTGGCTTGGCACGGCGGCGTCAGCCCCTGCCCGCCGCTGTTGCACACCTACACGTGCTTCGTGCGCGGGCGCGAGAAGCAGATGGTGCGCTGGGAGGCTGGCCGCCTGCCGGACGAGACGCTGGCGGGCATCTGGGCAAGGCCGGAGTACGTCGCGTTCCGCGACCGGGTGCGTCGCTTCGACTTCCCGCCCTGCACCGACTGTGCGTGCGAGCTTGCGGAGACCAACGAGGAGGACTGCCTCGGCAACCCGCACCCCACGTGCGGCGACTGCCTCTGGGCGCGGGGCGTGATCCGTTGCGCCTGAGGCGTTCCCGGGCGCGAGGAGCAGCGCCGGCGCCGCACCGCGGTCAGGCGCTCTCCTCGCGTGCGCACACCGAGAGCGGGGACAGTTCGCGCACCAGCTCCGCGCGCTCGTCCAGCAGGCGCTGGGAGTGCTCGTCGGCGAGCAGCAGCAGGACGTCGTCGCGGCGCAGCCGTGTGCTCCTTCATCGCGCCTCCTGCAGGGTCGCGTCGTCGTCCGGCCGTCAGGGAGGTGGACTTCAGCCGTACCCGGGTCGGAGGCAGGCGAACCGTGGCGCGGCGCCGAAGGAAGACGGATGCAGGCCCGACCGACCGGAGGAAGCATGGTCTCAGCGCGCGACCGCCACGACGACCGGCACGACGACCACGAGCGCGGAGGCGCCGCGGCCGGGTGGGACCGGGAGACGGCGCCGCGACCCCTGGAGCTGGTGAGCCGCCCGCGGCTGGCGTTCGAGCTGGTCAGGCCGGAGAGCTTCGAGGCGGCGCAGGCCATCGCCGACAGCGTCCGTGCCGGCATCCCCGTCCTCGTCGACTTCCACGACTGCGACCCCGACCTTGCCGGCCGTCTGACGGACTTCTGTAGCGGCCTCGCCTACGCTGTCGAGGGCGCGCTGCAGCACATCGGCAGGGATGTGCTGCTGGTCGCGGCGCACACAATGGACGTGCGCGGCGATGTGGCCTCCGCCGTGCGTGCACCCGGCTTCTACAACCGGAGCTGACCAGCGGAGATGCGCGCTCGCCTGCCGCACGCTCCGCCTCGCCACGACGCCGCGCGGTTTGCCCCGGGCGGCGCCGGGTGCTACGGTGCCAAGCTCAAGCCCGGCGCCGGGCCAGGGACCGTGAGTCCACCGGCGCGAAGGAGGCGATCCGCTTGACCCCCATCCGCAAGGCCACCTTCCTCGGTCTCATCTCGCTCCTCGCCCTGCTCGTCCTCGCCACCACGGTGGTGGCCGGCCCCATCAAGGCCAAGAAGGCCAGGCTCGCGGCCGTCCAGGCGCAGCTCAGCCAGGTCTACGAGCAGTCGGACATGGCGGTCGAGCGCTACAACGAGGCGGCCTCCAGGCTCGGGGACGTGCAGGACCGCATCACCCGTAACCAGCACCTGCTCAAGGTCGCCGAGTACAAGCTCGGCGTGGCCAACGACCACCTCACGTCCCGCGCTCGCCAGGTCTACAAGGCGGACGACGCCGGCATCCTCGACGTCGTGTTCGCGTCACGGACGTTCGAGGACCTCCTCACGCAGATCGACATGATGCAGCGCATGACGGAGAGCGACGCCCGGACGGCGCGCGCCGCCAGGGCGTACCGCCAGGAGATCTCCGACCGGCGCGTGGCCCTCCAGGAAGACCGCAAGGCGGCGGTCAGACTGGTGGCCCAGCGCGAGGAGAGTAAAGACCAGGTGCTGGCGCTGCAGGCCCAGCTCGAGAGCACCGCCGGCGGCCTCAAGGACGAGATCGCCGAGCTGGAGGCCAAGGCTGCCGCCGCCGCCAAGAAGGCCGCCGAGAAGGCCGCCGCGCTGGCGGCCTCGCAGGCCTCGTCCTCGGCCGCGAGCGGCTCGTCCGGTGGCTCGTCGTCATCGGGCTCCGGCGGCGGCACGGTCGTCGACCCCGGCGGCTCCGGGCGCTCGGCCGTCGTCGCCATCGCGCAGCGCTATCTGGGCGTGCCTTACGTGTGGGGAGGGGCCAGCCCGAGCGGCTTCGACTGCAGCGGACTCACCATGTACTGCTACGCGCAGATCGGCATCGGGATGTCCCACGGCGCCACCGACCAGCAGCGCCAGAGCACGCCCGTCCCGCTGGGCGCCCTCCAGCCGGGTGACCTCGTCTTCTTCGGCGGCGCCAGCTACAGCCACCACGTCGGCATCTACGTCGGCGGCGGCAGCATGATCCACGCCCCGCACACAGGAGCCGTGGTGAGCTACGGCTCCATCAGCGGCGCCTGGATCGGCGGACGCTTCTAGTCCTCCGGGTCGAGCGCCGAGGAGGGACCGATGCGGATCGTGGTGCACGGCCAGCAGGCCTTCGGCAAGGCCGTGCTCGAGGCGCTGCTCGAACGCCGCGACGAGGTCGTCGCCGTCTATGCCCCGCCCGAGGGGAAGAGAGAGGACCCGCTCGCGGAGGCGGCCTCGGCCGCCGGCCTGCCGCTCGTCCGCCCGGCGTCGTTCCGCGATCCTGCGATGACGGAGGAGCTCCGCGCGTTCGCGCCCGACCTCCAGGTGATGGCCTTCGTCACGCTGATCGTGCCGGCCGGGTTCCTCGCCGTCCCGGTGCACGGGACCATCCAGTATCACCCGTCGCTGCTGCCGCGACACCGCGGGCGCAGCGCGATCAACTGGCCGATCATCAAGGGGGAGACCGAGACCGGCCTCACGGTCTTCTGGCCGGACGGCGGGATCGACACCGGTCAGATCCTGCTGCAGAAGCGCACGCCCATCGCCGCCGACGACACCCTCGGCTCGGTCTACTTCGACCGCCTCTTTCCGATGGGCGTGGAGGCGTTGCTCGAGGCGATCGACCTGGTGAAGGCGGGCACCGCGCCGCGCCTGCCTCAGGACGAGTCGCTGGCCACCTACGAGGCGCCTTGCGGGCGGGAGAACGCGCGCCTCGACTGGGGCAAGCCGTGCCGACAGCTCCACGACCTTGTCCGCGGCTGCGACCCGGCGCCGGGGGCCTGGACCACCTGCGGCGGCCAGGCCCTGCAGGTGGTCGCGGCGGCGCCGCGACCCGCCCGAGACGTCGCGGGCCTCGGCGGCGCCATGGGAGAGGTCGTCGACGTCGACGAGGACGGGTTCAGCGTCGTGTGCGCCGACGGCCGCCTACGCGTGACGCGGGTGCGCCCGGAGGGCGGCGTCAAGATGGGCGCCGGCGAGTGGGCCGCCGCGGCCGGCCTCCGCCCCGGCGCCCGTCTCGGATAGGGCGGCCCAGGCTTCAGGCGACGGAGGCCGGGTGCAGCCTCGCCGGCCGGAGTGCTGTGCAGAGGTCGCAGGTGCAGCCCTCGTCGTGCTGCCAGCCGTGCCCGGGAGCCCGCCAGGACGGGACGAGGCGCTTCTTGCCGTCGCCGGCGACGCGCCAGAAGCTGACGCCGTCGTAGTAGAACGCGTCGGCGTCCGCCGTTTCTCCCTCGATCCAAGCGGCTCGCTCGGCACAGAGGATCTGATAGCGGCTGTAGGCCTGACGGTCGGCGCTCATCCCTGCTCCCCGAACGGACGGCGCGTCTCGCGCCGGCTTCACTCTCGGGTATCGGCCGGACACGGGTCGGCGCCCCCGGAACATTCGTCGGGGTGTGATGAACATCGTAGTGGTACCACACCGCGCGGGCCGCTGGCGCGACCGGCGTGAGCGGGGGCGTCAGCGCCGCAGCAGGCGCGCCGTGATGCCGGCCACCGTCTCCTTGCCGTACGTGGACGACGGGTTGTGGTCCGTGAAGACGGCGAGGCCGATGCGGAGGCTGCGGCGCTCGAGGCGGGCCGCCTGGTTGGCCAGGACCCAGGCGCCGAGCCAGCCCGGCTTGAAGTAGACGCGGTAGCCGAGGGGTCCCGCGGCCGCGGGGATGCCCCAGCGCTGGTACGAGACGACGCCGGCCAGCAGGCCGTTGGCGAAGCGGCGGTGCTGACTGGGGATGTAGCGCTCCATGTCCCGGAAGAAGCGCGCCATGTCCGCGGCGGCGACGCGGCACAGGATCCAGGCGCCGCTCGCGCGGAACGACCGCATGCCGGCGCGGTCCGCGAACTGCGCGAGGCCCTCGCGGCCGACGCGCCGATAGGCCGCGTCGGCCGCGTCGTTGTCCGAGGCGGTGATCATGCGCGTGAGCGTCGCGCGCATCGCCGGGTCCAGCGTGTCGTGCCGGCGCAGGTACGCGACCAGGAGCATCGCCTTGACGACGCTGGCGGTGATGAACGAGCGCCGCTCGTGATAGCCGTACGCGTGGCCGCGGCTGTCGACGACGGCGACGGCCACGTCGCCGGCGCGCCGCGCCGCCCAGGCGAAGGCGGCGCGCCGTGCGCTCGCCGTGGGCACGAGCGCGGGGAGCGGCGCGAGCACGCGCAGCTCCGCCGCGCGCGCGTGCGCCTCGGAGCGGCCGCTCGCGTCCACGGCGTGCGCGACGAGCAGGTAGCGGCCGCGGCGCAGCCGCAGGCGGCCGCGCCACAGGCGCTCCACGCCGACCGCGGTCACGCGGCCGGTCACCAGGCGCCGGACCACTGTGCCGGCGCGTGTCGTGATGAGCAGGTCGAGGGTCACCGCGCCGCCGGCCGTGCCGTCGGCGCGGTAACGCACGCCGGCGACCGAGCCCCGGTGCACCGTGACGCCGCGCACGACCGCCGTGGTCAAGGTCTCGCTGATGCCGGGGGACGCCGAGGGTGAGGGCGACGGCGAGGAGGAGGAAGAGGCGCGGAGCGCCGGGCTGCCCTGCGCCGAAGTGATGCCGGCGACGCCGGCGATGCAGAGGCAAAGGACGCCGGCGATGCCGAGCGCCGGGACCAGACCAGAGCGGCCGGCCGCCCACGTCTGCGCGAGCATGCGTCTCACGCGGACATCCTACGCCCTCCGCCTGAGAATGGGCTGGGCCTCGCCCGAAGGGTCGGGGGTCGCGGCGACCGACCGTGGGGGTCAGGCGCGGCGCAGGCGCAGCCCGTCCGGGTCGTAGAAGGCGCGCGCGCTCAGCCGCGCCGGCGCTCGCTCGCCCGCGATCTCCACCTCGACGGCGCCGCGGGCCACGACGTCGTCGACCTCGGCGGGCTCGCCGGCGATGGCGGCCAGGCCTACCGCCGCGCCGAGGGTGTGTCCGTACGCGCCCGAGGTGACGCGGCCGACGATGCGGCCGTCCTGCAGCACGGATTCGCCGTGGTAGAGCTGCGGCTCCGGATCGGCGAGCAGGACGGGCACCAGCCGGCGACGCGGCGCGCCATCGGCCAGCAGCGCGTCCCGCCCGATGAACCCGCCGGGCTTGTCCGGGGCGACGACGGCCCCGAGGCCGGCCTCGGACGGCGTGTCGGCCGGCCCCGCGTCCGCGCCCCAGTGCACGAAGCCCTTCTCGGCGCGCAGCCCGTCCAGCGCGTGGTAGCCGGCGTGCCGCAGGCCGTGATCCGCGCCGACGCCGAGGAGCTGGTCGTACAGGACCGGCAGGGACTCCACCGGCGTGTAGAGTTCCCAGCCGAGCTCGCCCGTGAAGGAGACGCGCAGGGCCAGCACGGTCGCCCAGCCCACGTCGATCTCACGAGCGCGGGCGAAGGGGAAGGCCGCGGGGCTCAGGTCGGCCTCGGTGAGGCCGGCGAGCAGGTCCCGCGCGCGTGGCCCCGTCACCGAGAGAACGCCGAGGCCCGCAGTGACGTCGGTGACGACGGCCCCGGCGCCTGCGTGGCGGCGCAGCCAATGGAACGCCTTGTGCTGCGCCGCCGCGGAGGTGACGATGAGGAACGCGTCGCCGGCGAGCCGCGTGACCGTCGCGTCGAGCTCGATCCCGCCGCGCACGTTGAGCATCGCCGCGTACACGACGCTGCCCGGCGGCCGGTCCAGGTCCGCGGTGAAGACCCGCTGGACGGTGGGCAGCGCCTCCGGGCCGTCCACTCTGACCTTGGCGAACGAGGAGAGGTCGAACAGCGCGACGCCCTCACGCGCGGCGCGGTGCTCGTCGGCGACCGCGCCGAACCAGTTCTGCCGGCCGTAGGAGTACGCGTACTCCGGGCGCTCGCCCGGCGGCGCGTACCAGTTCGGACGCTCCCAGCCGGCCGCCTCGCCGAAGCAGGCCCCGGCCGCGGCGAGGCGGTCGTACAGAGGGACGCGCCGCAGTCCACGCGCCGTACCGGGCTGCAGGAACGGCCAGTGCATCGCGTACAGCCGCCCCAGCGACTCGCGCGTGCGTGCGTACAGGTAGCTCGCGTTGCCCTGCGCCGGCGAGAAGCGGCGCACGTCGAGGTCGGCGACGTCCTCCGTCGGGGCGCCGGCGTCGATCCACTCCGCGAGCGCACGCCCGGCGCCCGGCCCGAGGATGATGCCCTGCGAGTTCATGCCCGCGGCGACGAAGAGCCCGGCGACCTCGGCGGTCTCGCCGAGCAGGAAGTTCCCGTCGGGGGTGAAGCTCTCCGGCGCGCACAGGTAGTGCGCGAAGCGCGCCTCCCGCAGCGCCGGCACGCGCACCGTCGCCTGGGCGAGCGGGCGCGCGAAGTGCTCGAGGTCCGGCTCGAACTCGCCGAACGCGAAGTCGGGCGGCATGGAGGCGGTCGTGCGCGGTCGGCCATCGGGCTCGAAGGCGCCGACGAGGAGGCCGCCCCGGTAGTGCCGCACGTAGATGGAGCCGTCAAGGTCGCGGACGATCGGCAGGTCGCGCGTAGCTCCGTCCACCGGCTCCGTCTGCGCCCAGTAGTGTTCGGCGGGGTGCAGCGCCAGCCGGGCGCCGGCGAGCAGGCCGAGGTCGCGCGACCAGAGCCCGGCGGCGATCACCGCGACCTCGCACTCCACGTCGCCGCGGTCGGTCTCCGCAGCGACGACGCGGCCACCGCGGAGGCTGAACCCGGTGACCCGCACTCCCTCGATGACGCGTACGCCCAGGTCGAAGGCCGCCTTGGCCGTCGCGTAGGCGGCCCAGCCCGGATTGACCGTCGCGTCGTCCTCGAAGAGCACCCCGCCGGCGAGGTCGTCGACGGCGAGCAGCGGCGAGACACGGGCGATCTCGCCCGTCGTCAGCTCGCGCGCCGGCAGGTCGTGGTGGCGCGCCATCGTGAGCGCGTAGCGCAGTTCCGTGAGGCGTTCGTCGGTGCGGGCGACCGAGAGTGAGCCATTGGGGTAGTAGCCGACGTCGACGCCGGTGAGCGCCGCGAGCTCCTTGTAGAAATCGCGGCTGTAGCTCGCGAGCCCCGTCTGGACGTGAGTGCCGCGTGTGCGGGTCATGAGCCCCGCGGCGTGCCAGGTGGTGCCGCTCGAGACCCGGCTGCGCTCGAGGATGACGGTGTCCGCCCAGCCCAGCCGGGCGAGGTGGTAGGCGACGGAAGCGCCGATGATGCCGCCGCCGACCACCACGGCCCGCGCCCGCGTGGGCGGCGCCTCGGCGGCCCGCGGGTCGAAGTCCGTCGCCTTCGGCGTCGCGTCGCGCAGCCGTTCTTCCGCAGCCATGCTCGCCCTCCCCGGGAATCAGTGTCTCGGGAGTCGTACTACCCTCGGGAGACGGCGGCGAAGCGGGGCCGGCGTCGTACCATCGCGGCGTCGGGAGCGGCGTTGCCGGGCCTTAGGGAGCGCCCGGGAGAAAGGGCGGACGATGAACGCGATCGTGGTCTACGAGTCCTTGTGGGGCAACACGGCGGAGGTGGCCCGGGCGGTGGCCGAGGGCCTGGGCTCCGGCGCTCGCGCCCTGCGCACCGACGAGGCCTCCGCCGCCGAGGCCGCCGGCGCGGACCTCGTCGTCGCCGGCGCCCCGGTGCTCGGCTTCAAGCTCTCCTCGCAGAAGATGCGCGACGGCGTCCGCCGGAGCCCGGGCAAGGGTCCCGCTCCGGACCTCTCCTGCCCCCTGCTGCGTACCTGGCTGGCGGATCTGCCGCACGGCGGCGCGGGCTGCGCCGCCTTCGACACCCAGGTCCGCGGCCCGTTCGGCAGGGGAGCGCCGGAGATCCTCGAGCTGCTCGAGGCGCGAGGATACGCGCGCGTCGCCGAGCCGCAGGGCTTCGTCGTCAAGGGCTCGCAGGGCCCGCTCAAGAAGGGCGAAGCGGAGCGGGCGCGCGCGTGGGGCGCCGAGCTCGCGCGCGCTCTTCTGGAGCGAAACGGTCCTTGACACTCTGAGTCTTGCCCGTAGCATTCGGTAGTAGAGGCCTTCCGCATCTTCTGCAGCTCCCGCCCTCGAGGACTGGTGGCCATCATCTTCGGAGTCGGCGTGATCGCCATGGTCCTGTGGTTCAGCTCCTCGCTCGCCGGCCTCGTCGGCGGCGGGCTGCAGTTCGCCTCGGTGTTCCTCATCACGGGCATCGCGGGCTTCCTGTTCCCGTTCCGCAAGAACGTGCGCGGCATCTGGGAGGCGTCGCCGTACAAGACGTGGAAGATCGGACCGGTGCCCATCATCAGCATCGGGGCGGTGCTGTACCTCGCCTTCATCATCGCCATGCTCTACTACTCGTTCATCGAACCCACCACGCGTCTGACCACGGGCAAGAGCATCATCCTCTTCGTCGGCGCGTGGGCCGCGGGCATCATCTGGTACTTCGTCTGGAAGGCCCGCAGCGCCAAGCAGGGCATCGACGTCAGCATCACGTTCGGCGAGCTGCCGCCGGAGTGAGCCTGCGCTGACACATCCGTCCTGATAACCACCGCGGCCGGGCGGGCCCGAGGTCCCGCGCGGCCGCTCCACCGCACCGGACCTGGAGGAGGACACACCATGAGCGAGACCCTTCGATCGGCGTTCGAGGAGCAGGTCGTGGCCGCCGTGCGAGAGGGTCGGGACGAGCTCGTGGCGCTCGTGAGCGACCTCGTGGCGTTCGACACCACGGCGCGCAACGTCGGCGATCCGGCGCGGGAGGAGGCCGAGCTGCAGGAGTACCTGAGGCGGCGGCTGGCGGCGCTGGGCGCCGAGGTGGACGTCTGGGAGCCCGCGGCGACCGGCACGGGAAACCGCGTGGTGCCGGACGGGCTGGACTTCCGCGGGCGGCCGCAACTCGCCGCGCGCCTGCGCGGCGCGGGCGGCGGCCGTTCCCTCCTCCTGAACGGCCACATCGACGCCGTCTCCTACGAGCCGCTCGACCAGTGGGCGAGCCACCCGCTCAAGCCCGAGATCCGCGACGGCCAGCTCTACGGGCGCGGCAGCTGCGACATGAAGGGCGGCATCGCCGGCATGCTGTTCGCGCTCGAGACCGTCGGCCGGCTGGGCGCGAAGCTCGCCGGCGACGTCGTCTTCTGCACCAACACCGACGAGGAGTCGAGCGGCGCCGGCTCCAACGCGTGCGCCGCCCGCGGCGTGCGCGCCGACGCCGGCCTCTGCGCCGAGCCCACGGCCTTCGACGTGTGGGTCGCCTGCCGCGGCGGCGTGAACCCCGTCGTTCGCACCGTCGGCCGCACCGGCCACGCGGAGATGCATCACCCGCACTGGCGCGAGGGTGGTCCGGTCAACGCCATCGACAAGATGGAGCTCGTGCTCGCCAGCCTGCGCGCGTTGCGCGAGGACTGGGCCGGCCGGCCGGAGTTCGACCACCCGTACCTGCACCGGCCCCACGTATTGCCCACGGTGATCAGGGGCGGCGAGTGGATGGTCACCTACCCGTCGTCCTGTGAGGCGGTGCTCTCCGTGGTGTACATGCCCGGCCAGGTGAACGGCGACCGCGGCGGGCAGGACGTGTTCGACGAGGTCGAGGCCTGGGTCAAGGCCGTGACCGACCACGACGACTGGCTGGCCGAGCACCCGCCGGAGTGGGAGTGGCCGTGCGACATCGTTCCGGCGGAGGTCCCGGACGACGCCCCGATCGTGGCGGACACGCTGGCCGCCGCCGCGGACGTCGGGCGGCCCGGCCGCATCGGCGGCCTCGACTCGTGGCACGACGCGGCCGTCTTCACCCGGGTCGCCGGGACCCCGACGGTCTCGTTCGGCCCCGGCGACCTCGCCAAGGCGCACACCATCGACGAGTCGGTGCCGGTCGCCGACCTCGTCGACCACGCCACCGCGGTGGCGCTGATGCTGCTGCGCTGGTGCGGCTCTGCCGGCTGACGCCGGTCCGGCCGCGCCCGGTCGCCCCGTAGTCCGCGAGTCGGCGCTCCATGTCGGCAGAACCCCGCAGGGGAACTGCAGCTTTTCCGCTTGTAAGTCTACGTAGTTCACCCTAGACTGCTTGCCGAGTGTCGCCGGGGGTTTGGGGACCGGCCTCGCTCACGGAGGGAGCACTCCTGCGGCAGAAGCCCGGGGCCGCCTTGCGGTCCGCTGTATTCGAGCGCCCGCGCTCCGTGACTGGGCCCCGTTTCCCGCGTCTCGTCGACGCCGTCCCGTCAATCAGGGCAAGGGGGTGTGTGGAGGCCGAACCACTCTGCTGTGTCACCAGTACGGAGGAGCTATGGGGAAGAAAGTCTCGATTCTGACCGCGGTCGCCATTGCGTGCATGCTTCTGTTGCCCGCCCTGGCGTCCGCGACGCTCGTCAACGAATACGGGATGCACTATGCGGGTCAGCAGCAGTGTCTGACCTGTCATGGCGGCATCCTTCCGGATCAGCTGGCGCTCCACGGCCGCTTCGCGACGTCGGGCATCCTGCCTGCCGTCCCCGAAGGCTGGACGGCCTTCCAGGGCGCCGGCGCCGTCGCGCCAGTGGCCGGAGAAGGCCAGAGCATGTACGAGGCCGGCGGCAGCTACAGCATCACCGGTCTCGACTGGATCACCCTCGGTGACTCCAGCGAGACGGGCAACTCGGCGACCGAGTACCTCTTCTTCAGGGGTGCCAGCGACCCGACCGTGATGCCGTGGAACCTTGTCGAGGGCCTCATGTGGGAGCCTGCCCACGGCGGCGAGTGGATGGTCGCCGCGGAGGATCCCGGCACCGGCCTCTTCGACGAGAGCTACGCCTGCCAGCGCTGCCACATGCTGGGCAGCACCGTGCCGGGCACCGGCGTCGTCCCGAACCCCGCGGCGTCCATCTCGCCGAGCCCGGGCACCGCGCGTCAGTGGGCCCGTGACGAGAACGCGACGGTCGAGGAATTCATGACCGACGCCAACGTCTCCACGCCGGGCCTCGGCATCCAGTGCGAGCAGTGCCACGGCACGGGCCAGGCGTCCGCGTCCGGGCACGCCAACACCGGCGTCGTCGTTTCCGCCGGCATCGACGTCCTCGGCCAGTCGCAGGTGTGCGGCCAGTGCCACGGCAGCTTCACCAACGTCGACGGCACGATGGGCATCTACGGCTACACGACGAACCTCGCGATGCGCGACTTCGTCGACGTCAACGGCGTGAGTGGCGGCCAGTCGTACACCAAGATCCCGACCGAGGAAGAGTTCGCCGCCAGCCCGGCGGCGTACTGGATGTTCCCCAACGGGAGCAACGCCAAGGGCAACCACTACTACTACAACGAGTGGGCCGCCTCGGGGCATTCGTATCGTTCCGCTCTCACCAAGGACGATCCGGACGCGATGGCCTTCCAGGCTGCCGGCAACGGCCACTACTCGAACAACTTCGACCCCAACCTCACCGCCGGCTGCTACAAGTGCCACACCGGCGAGGGGTACCTGCAGTCGAAGGGCTCCGGGCTCGCCGCGGATCTCGTCCTGACCAAGGACAACGTCGGTAAGATGGGCCAGGAGTGCGCGACCTGCCATAACGGGCATCCGTCGGGCGTCGGCGCCGCCGACGTCGTGCGTGACCCGGACAAGGCAGGGGAGCGCAGCGCCAAGGGCCTGAGCGTGGACAACGCCAGCATCTGCGAGGACTGCCACAACTGGCAGGTCGAGGTCACCGGCCAGAAGCCGAACCCGGCCCCCATGGCCGACCTCACCGCCCACGGCAGCCCGAGCCACCCGCAGCGTGAGACCCTCCACGGTCGCAGCGCGATGATGGACGTCGCTCAGGGCACCGAGTTCATGCCCGGCGCCGAGTGCGAAGACTGCCACATGCCCAAGACCAACAAGGCCGCCACCCGCGTCTCGCACGGCATGAAGCCGATGCTGCCGGGCGACGCCGAGCGGTGGAACGGCATGGCGGGCGCCGCGTACCAGGGCGAGGACTCCTGCACGGGCTGTCACCCGAGTCAGTCCCGCAGCGAGCTGCAGGCTGAGGTCGACGAGTGGCAGGAGGCTGCCGAGGCCCGGGCCGCCAAGGTCGCCGCGGCGATCGAGAAGGCCAAGACCAAGAGCGAGTTCTCCGCCACCAACACCGCCAAGCCCGGCTACGTGCTCGTCGGCCGCGCGACGTGGAACTACAAGGTGTTCGAGAACGATGCCTCCGAGGGCGTCCACAACCCGCCGTACATCATGGCCGGCCTGGTCAAGGCCGAGCAGATGGCGAAGTCGGTCGGCGGCAGGTTCATGCACGCCGCCGCCAAGACGCCCGTCGACAAGGGCGCCAACGCCCACGTCGTCGGCCGGATCGTCAACGGCAACAACTCGGCTGCGGCCGGCGCCAAGGTCCAGCTCATGAGAGGCTCCAAGCTCCTCCGCACGACCCTGTCGGACGCGAGCGGCAACTTCGCGTTCACGTTCAAGGTCTCGAAGACCTACAAGAACTACAGGGTCAGGTGGGTGCGCTCGAGCGCTCCGTCCACCTTCAAGTACAGCGCCTACATGACGATCAGGATCCGGTAGTCACCGGCATCCCTTTCGTCGCAGTGCCCGGCGCAGAAGCCGGGTGACCAGACGGGGCCGCGGCGGACATACGTCCGCCGCGGCCCCGACATCTTCATGCATGCGGGCGGACGGGAGGGGATCGATGGGTCGCAAGCGCCGGCGGGACAACGGTCGACGGTCCCGCATCGCCGCGGCCGCCCTGGTGGTCGCCGCGGTCGTCGCGCTCCTCACGGCCGCCGCTCCGCGGGGCGCGCACGCCCGTCCCGCCTACGTCCACGGCGGCATCGCCGTCGAGGATTGCGAGACGTGTCACGTCAACGCGCACACCTGGTGGACGCCGACCAACGAGCACTGCGTCGGCTGCCACGCCGGCTTCCAGGTGCCGGACACCGATCTCACCTGCTGGACCTGCCACGCTCCCGGCCAGGACATGAGCTCATCCCGCGTCGACGCGGCGTGCACCACGGCGTGCCACCTGCACGACGGCGCGGTCGTCACGCACCAGGTACACGCCGGCAGGTCGGCCGCCTGTACCTCGTGTCACCCCGTCTCCGCGTCGCCGAGCGACGGCGCGGGCAGCGCGCATCATACGGTGGCGCCGCCGCGGGTCACGGCGGTGACGCCGGCGTTCGGGTTGCCGGGCGCCCAGGTCACGCTGGCCGGCAGCCGCTTCACCGGCGCGACCGCCGTCAGCTTCAACGGCGTCCTGGCGGTGTTCGCGATCGACTCCGATGCGCGGATCACCGCCCTGGTGCCGCCGGGCGCGACCTCCGGCCCCGTCGCGGTCATCAGTCGCGGCGGCAGAGCCGCCGGCCCCGACGCCTTCACCGTGACGGTCGTGTCGGCTCTCGCGCTGAAGGCCGGCCCCGCGCTCCAGACGATCGGGCGGCGGGTCCGCCTCAGCGGCATGCTGCAGCCGCCTGGCCCGGGCGGTACGAAGCTGGCCATCTCCGTCCAGCAGCGACGCGGAGGCGTCTGGAGGACGATCAGGACGGTCACTCGCGACACCTCGGCGGCGGGCGTCTTCGGCTGGTCGTACACGCCGCCGCGCCGGGGCGCCTATCGCGCTGCCGCCTCCCTGGCGGCCTCGCCGGCGAGCACGGCGGCGCGGAGCCGGTGGGTGACCTTCAGGATCAGGTGACGCGGCGCCACACGGCCGGCTGCCCGCGTGCAGCCGCCGTCAGCAAACGTCAATCGGCGCCGAGGTAGGCTTCCCGCACGTGGGGGTTCCTGAGCAGCGCCGAGGCGTCCTCCGCCAGCGTGACGCGCCCGGTCTCGAGCACGTAGCCGCGATCGGAGATCTCAAGCGCCACGTGGGCGTTCTGTTCGACGAGGAGGATCGTCGTGCCTTGGGCGTTGATCTCCTTGACGATGTCGAAGATCCTCTCGACGAGCATCGGCGCCAGGCCCATCGAGGGCTCATCGAGCATCAGGAGCTTCGGGCCGGCCATGAGAGCGCGGCCCATCGCGAGCATCTGCTGTTCCCCGCCGGACAGCGTCCCGCCGGGCTGGGACTCACGCTCCCTGAGCACGGGGAAGAGGTCGAACACGCGCTCGAAGTCCGCCTTGAGGTCCTCCCGGGGACGCGAGAACGCGCCCATCTCGAGGTTCTCGCGCACGGACATCCGCGGGAAGATCTTGCGACCCTCCGGAGACTGCGAGAGCCCCCTGGTGACGACCTCGTAGGCCGGCACGCCGGCGAGGGCCTGCCCCTGGTAGTTGATGGAGCCGCTTCGCGGGCGCAGCAGGCCCGAGATGGCGTTGAGCGTCGTCGTCTTGCCGGCGCCGTTCGCGCCGATGAGCGTGACGATCTCGCCCTCGCGGATCTCGAGGGACACGCCTTTGATCGCCTCGATGTTGCCGTAGAAGACGTGGATGTCGAGCACCTCGAGCAGCACGGCGGCCGCCGGGGGCGCATGCGGCGGGACGGCGGCCATCAGGCGCCCTTCCCGAGGTAGGCCTCGATCACCTTGGGGTCGCTGCGCACCTTGTCCGGTGGGCCTTCGGCGATCTTCTCGCCGTGGTCCAGCACCACGACGCGGTCGGAGCTGCCCATGACCACCTTCATGTCGTGCTCGATGAGGATGATCGTCATCCCTTCGTCGCGGATCCGGCGGATCAGGCCCATGAGCGAGGCGGTCTCCTGCGGGTTCATGCCGGCCGCCGGTTCGTCCAGGAAGAGCAGTACCGGTTCGGTGGCCAGCGCCCGGGCGATCTCGAGTCGTCGCTGCGAGCCGTAAGGCAGGTTCTTGGCGAGCTCCGTCCCGTGCCCGCCGAGGCCGACGTAGTCGAGCAGTTCCATGCTCTTGTCGCGGACCGCCTGCTCCGCGCGCATCGCCCCGGGGGTGCGCACGATGACCCGCAGCATGTTCGTGTGCGAGCGGCAGTGCTGACCGACCATGACGTTCTCGAGCGCCGTCATCTCGCTGAACAGGCGGATGTTCTGGAACGTGCGCGCGATGCCGAGCTTGGTGACCTTGGAGGGCAACATGCCGGCGATGGCGCGACCGTTGAACGTGATCGTGCCGGAGGTGGGCGGGTAGACGCCGGTGATCGCGTTGAAGAGCGTCGTCTTGCCGGCGCCGTTGGGGCCGATGAGGCCGACGATCTCGTTCTCGCTCGCGTGGAAGTCGACCTTGTTCACCGCGATGAGGCCTCCGAAGGCCTTGACCAGCTGCACCGTCTCGAGGACGCGCTCGTGTCGCGCGTCCGCGGCGGGTGCGACCGCCACCGCGCCGTCGCTAGTGGCCGGCATCGGACCACACCTGCCGTTCGTGATCGGCCTCGGCCTTGCTCTGCGGTTTCATCTCGAGCTTGACTCGGAGGGACCCGAGCAGACCCTGTGGCCGGAACACCATCAGAAGAACGAGGATGAGCCCCATGGCGATGCCGCGGGTCTCGGGGTGCGTCTGGATGAAGGTGAAATCGCGCAGCCACTCCTGCAGCCCGACCCAGATCACCGCGCCCAGCACCGGTCCGGCGATGTTGCCCATGCCGCCGAGGACCACCAGGCTCAGGATGAGGAACGACTCCATGAGCATGAAGCTGCTCGGTGAGATGTAGTTGAGGTAGTGGCCGAAGAACACGCCCATCGCGCCGGCGAAGAAAGCGCCTGTCGCGTAGGAGAGGAGCTTGTAGCGCGACGTGTGGATGCCCATCGCCTCGGCCGCGACCTCGTCCTCGCGGATCGCGGTCCAGGCGCGGCCGATGCGCGAGCGCACGATGCGGGAGATCGTCCACAGGCAGATGAGCGCGAGCGCGAGTCCGAGGAAGTAAAGGCTGATCTGCGTGCTGAATGCGAAGCCGAAGAACTCAGGCTTGGGGATGCCCGGGATGCCCGAGGGACCGCGCGTCAGGCCGACCCAGTTGTTGGCGACGATGCGGATGATCTCGCCGAAGCCCAGCGTCATGATCGCGAGGTAGTCGCCGCGCACGCGCAGCGTAGGGTAGCCGATGAGCACGCCGGCCACTGCCGCCATCAGGCCGCCGACGACGAAGTTGACCCACGTGAGCCACCAGTAGTCGTCGACGTCGACGCCGAACTTCGCCTTGAGCACCTGGTTGAAGATGATCGCCGTGTAGTAGGCGCCGATCGCATAGAAGGCGACGTAACCGAGGTCGAGCAGACCCGTGAAGCCGACGACGATGTTGAGGCCGGAGGCCAGCACGACGTAGATGACGACGACCGTCATCAGCGTGATCCAGCGGTTGGAGCCGACGAGGAACGGCAGGACGATGGCCAGCGCGAGGAGGCCGAGCAGCAGCAAGCGCTGCCAGCGTGGGGTACCGTCCCCGGTCAGGGCCGAGGCGATGGGATTGAGCCGCGTCTGCAGGCGCGTGGGTCCGCTGCCGTTGGCGTCGTCGTTCGGTGGTCGCTCGCTCATCCTAGGCCTTCTGCGAGATCGTCGAGCCGAGCAGCCCGGATGGCTTGAACGACAGGATGAGGATGAGGATCACGAACGCGAAGGCGTCGCGGTACTGGGATCCCATCGGGAGGTAGGCCGACGCCAGCGCCTCGATGACGCCGAGGAGCAGGCCGCCGAGAAACGCGCCGGGGATGTTGCCGATGCCGCCGAGCACGGCGGCGATGAACGCCTTGAGGCCGGGGTTGAAGCCCATCAGCGGCCACGCAGCGTGGTAGACACCGCCGTAGAGGCCGCCGGCGAGCGCGCCCATAGCCGACCCGATGAGGAAGGTCAGCGCGATCACCTTGTTCACGTTGACGCCCATGAGCGCCGACGTGCTCTTGTCCTGGGCGGAGGCGCGCATGGCGCGGCCCATGCGGGTGCGCTTGACGTAGAGGTTGAGCAGCAGCATCGCGATCACCGTGACGACCACGACGAAGACCTGGAAGTACGTGATCTGGACGCTGGCGACTTCAAAGGCCTTCGGGGCCCCTGCGGCAGTGGTGAACAGCGGGATGTCGGGGAACTTCACCTGCTGCGAGCCGAAGATGCTCTGGGCCACGTTCTGCAGAAGGATGGAGACGCCGATCGCGGAGATGAGCGCCGCCAGACGGGGCGCGTTGCGCAGCGGCCTGTAGGCGAGGCGCTCGATGACGACGCCCATCACGCCCACGGCCACCATGGCGATGAGGATGGCGACGAAGAAGTTCAGCCCCGGCATGTTCACGGTCTGGCCGAACAGGGACATCTCATCCGACATCATCATGATGGTGATGAAGGCGCCGAACATGAAGAGCTCGCCGAAGGCGAAGTTGATGAGCTCGATGATGCCGTACACCATCGTGTAGCCGACGGCGATCAGGGCGTAGAGGCAGCCGATCATCAGGCCGTTGACGAGTTGCTGGGAGAGTTCGCTCACGAGAACCTCAGAGTCGCTGCGTTGCCCTGTCGATGAGGCGGGGCGGCGAGGGGGGAGCCTGGTGCTCGCCCCTCGCCGCCCTTGATCCCACTGTGCTTACATCGCCGGCTGCTGCGGGGCGGTCACCAGCGAACCGTCCTGCACGATGACGATGCTGAGCGGCTTGATGACGTCGCCGTTCTCGTCGAAGGTGATGGGACCGGAGATGCCCTCGTAGGTGCCGATCTCGGCGAGGGCGTCGTTGATGGCGGTGCGCTCGTTCGAGCCGGCCTTCTCGGCGGCTGCGGCGAGGAGCATGCACACGTCGTACGAGTTGGCGACGAACCAGTCGGGGTTCGCGCCCTCGTACTTCGCCTTGTAGGCGTCGACGAACGTCTGCACGGCCGGATCGTCCTTCGTGTAGTCGAAGAACGTGGACACCAGCATGCCCTCGACGGCGGCGCCGCCGAGCTTGGGCAGCTCGTCCGACGCATAGCCGTCAGAGCCGAGCATCTGCACGTCCATCCCCAGCTCCTTGGCCTGCTGGGCGATCTTGGAACCCTCCGGGTAATAGCCCGAGAGGAACAGGAGCTCTGGGCCGGCGCCCTGGATCTTGGTGAGCTGGGCCTTGAAGTCGGTGTCGCCGGTGGTGTACTGCTCCTTGGCCACCACGGTGCCGCCGGCGGCCTTGATGCCCTCGTCGTAGGCGTCGGCGAGACCGCGGCCGTAGTCCGAGTTGTCGTACATGATGGCGACCTTCTTGAGGCCGAGCGTCACGACGCTGTAGTCGGCGAGGCCCTTGCCCTGGACGGCGTCGGTCATGCAGATGCGCCAGATGAAGTCGCCCATGTCGGTGATGTCCGGCTGGGTGGCCGACGGCGTGACCATGGTGAGGCCCGCGGGCTGGTACTTGCCGGCCGCGGCGATGGTGGCGCCGGAGAACTGGTGGCCGTCGACCGCGACGATCTCGGAGTCGTCGATGAACTTCTGGGCCACGAGCACGGCCTCTTTGGGATCGCCGAGGTCGTCGCCGATGGCGATCGACACTTCGCCGCCGTTGACGCCGCCGGCGGCGTTGAGCTCTTCCATGGCGATCTCGGCGCCGGCCTTGTGAGACGTGCCGTAGGTGGCGTACTGGCCGGTCATCGGGCCGGCCACGCCGATCTTGAACGGCGCCGCGGCTTCGCCGCCACCGTCGTCCGCGGCCTCGTCGCCGCCGCAGGCTGCCAGCGCCACCGCCGCGAATGTCAGCACGAGGACCGCGATGAGCGCTAGAGCGAGCCTTCTTGAGGTCTTGTCCACGTTTTCCTCCCCCAGTGGATGTATGAACTGGCGCGAGAGCTGCGGCCGTCCCCTGCGAGCAGGCCAACAGTCGTTAGCGCCGCAGTGTAGAGGGGCGGTGAACGGCCAGTCAAGGAGAAGGTCGCTCCGAAGGACCCGGGCCGGCGGCTCAGGTGGGCTGCCGGCCGGTGAGTCTCAGCAGCCTTTCCTGCAGCGGAGCATCCTCCCGCAGCGGCACGGCAGGACCGTAGACGCCGAGGTTGCGCCACCCCTCGGCGCCCGGTGCGATCTCGTCCCACAGGCCGTGGACCAGGTCGAGCGGCAGCGTCGTATCCGCGCCGATGAGCTTCGCGATGTCGTAGGCCGGCAGGGCCGACGCGCTCGCGCGTGCGACCGACAAACCGGACCGGCGGCGGGGCAGCGCGTGCCCCGCCGCCGTCACTGCTCGTCCGCCGCCGGCCCGCGACGGCAGTGGCGTCAGGCCGCCCTGCGCTCGTGCACGCCCTCGGCGAACTCCTCGACGATCTTGGCGTTGAACGCGGGGAGGTCGTCCGGGCGCCGGCTCGAGACCAGGCCGCCGTCGTTGACTACCTCCTGGTCGACCCACTGCGCGCCGGCGTTCTGCAGGTCGGTCCGCAGCGAGGGGTACGACGTGATCTTGCGGCCGCCGACGGCCCGCGCCTCGATGAGGATCCAGGCGCCGTGGCAGATGACTCCGATCGGGGTCCCGCGGCGCGCCAAGGTTTCTACGAACCGCACGGACGCGGCGTCCATGCGCAGGTGGTCGGCATTGCGGACGCCTCCGGGCAGCACGAGGCCGTCGTACGCCTGCGGGTCAGCTACCGAGACCGCCCTGTCGACGGGCAGCCTGCCGCCCTTCTCGGAGTGGTCCCAAAGCTGGATGGATCCGTCCTCTGGCGCGAGGAGCTCGACGGTGGCTCCCGCCTGCTCCAAGGCCTCGCGCGGGCTGGTGAGCTCCACGCCCTCCACGCCGTCGGTGGCGATGATCGCGATGCGTTTGCCGGTCAGTTCAGCTGACATGGGGCGTCAGCCTCCTTTCGGTGAGTAGGTGTCACACGAAAGGCGTTCCCCGGCCGCCCGGGTGCAAACTCCGCGGCCGGCCGCATGCCGCGACCGCGGATGTGGTACCACATGTGCATGTACGACGTACCGAGCGGTCGCGTCGCCCGCGACAGGGTGAGAGCACGGGCGCGGCTCACGGCCAGGATGGCC
The DNA here is from genome assembly GCA_963705205.1 of uncultured Thermoleophilia bacterium. Classification (GTDB taxonomy): domain Bacteria; phylum Actinomycetota; class Thermoleophilia; order UBA2241; family UBA2241; genus CAIXSE01. The sequence continues at coordinate 307,345 of CAVPJG010000006.1, read as the reverse complement.
GTCTCCCGCGCCCGCGGGCGTCCGCACACGCTCAGCCACCTCGTCACCGCCCGCTGCAACGGCAGCTGCGCGACGTGCCTGTGGCGGTCCGGCGCCGGAGGCACGACGGCGGCAGACGCCACAGCCGCGCCCGCCGGCGAGCGGGCCGGCGGAGGCGAGCTCGGTACCGCGGCCGTGCGCCGGCTGTACGCGGAGGCCGGACGCGCCGGGATGGCGCAGCTGGTGGTGTGGGGCGGCGAGCCCCTGCTCCGGCAGGACCTGCCGGAGCTTCTCCTCGCCGCCAGACGCTCCGGGCTCTTCGTCACGCTCATCAGCAACGGCTGGCTCGCCGCGGAACGCTGGCCGGCGCTGCGCGGCGCCGTGGACGCGCTGATCCTCAGCCTCGACGACGCAGGACGCGCCCACGACCGCCTGCGCGGGCTGCCCGGGCTCTTCGCACGGCTCGAGTCCTTCGTCGAGGAGCTGCGTGCCGATCCCCTGTGCCCGACCCTGCTGCTGAACACCGTGCTGTCCGGGCAGAACCGTGGCGCGCTGCGCCGGGTGGCTGCGGTGGCCCGGCGCTGGGACGCCGGGCTCTACTTCTGTCCGATGGAGACCGGCGAGCTCAGCGCCGGCGAGGCCGGCGACCGGCTCGCCGCTCTCGCCCTCTCGCCCGACGAGCTCCGGGAGGCGGCGCGGCTCGCGCTGGAGCTCAAGTCCGCCGGGTTCCCCGTGCTCGACTCGCGGCCGTACCTCCGGCTGCTCGCTGCGGACCCGGCGCTCCACTCCTACACCTGCCGGGCGCCGCGCGCGCGTCTGACCGTCGGCGCGGACGGCTCCGTCCGCGACTGCCGCCACGTCGACCGGCCGCTCGCGAACGTCGCCGACCTGCAGGCGGCGGGCCGGCCGCTGTCGGCCCTGTTCCGCGCTCCCTTCTGGCGGCGTATGGGAGAGGAGGCCGCCGCCTGCACCAAGTGCAACAACCCGGACGTGATCGAGCTGTCATGGCTCTGGGACCTGCGCCCCTCGATGCTCGGCAAGGTCGCCGAGCTGGCGGGGCGCTGACCCTGCGGTCCGAGCCATTCGCGGGTCCGGTCCTCGGCGCGCTTGATGAGGGTCAAGGTCGTCGCCGGCCGCCGGTGGGCAGGCTAAGGGTGACGATCCGCCCGTACGGGCCGGCACACAGGAGAACGGAGTCCCCATGCAGACCATCACCGCCGACCAGATCAGCGTCGCCGACAACCCGCACGGGGTCGACGTGCGCCACCTGCACAAGACGCCCCACGTCGTCGTCAGCCAGATCGCTCTGGAGCCGGGCGAAGTCGTGAAGCCTCACAAAGCGCCGGTCGACGTCTTCTTCTACGTGCTCGAGGGCGTACCGGCGATCGAGATCGAGGGCGAGACGGTCCTGGCCGCGCCGGACACGCTGGTGCCGAGCGCGCTCGGGCGCGTCCACGCGATCCGCAACGAGACCGAGGATCGCGTGCGCTTCCTCGTCGTCAAGACGCCGAACCCGAAGGGCTGACGAGGGCGGCGACTGTCAGCTCGGCGACGCCTCGACCGCGATCAGCGTGAGGCCGAGATCGGCCTCGAGCGCGCGGATGCGCCCGAGCTGCGCCTCGCCCGGCTCGGCCGGCCGCGCCTGAAGCTGCGGGCCGAGCTCCTCCATGATCTTCTGCAGCCGCTCCTCACGGGCCGGGTCGAGCGCGCGGCACGAGAACGCCACCAGCGTCAGGCCGAGCTCCTTCTCCAGCGACTGGATCCTCTCGAGGTCGTCGGCCTCGACCCTCCTCGCGATCTCACAGAACATGGTGCGCTCCTTGTGCCGTCCGCCGGTCGACGCCAGTCTACCCGGAGGCGAGCCCACGGCTCATGCGACGGGTATGTCCGAGGACGCCTCCTCGGGCAGATCGAGGAGGACGCGCTGGCCGCGGGTGCGCCGCGCGGTCAGCGCGAAGAGCACGAGGGCCGCCGCCGCCGGGACGGCGACCACGATCGCCACGGACCGCGCGCTGACCGTGCCGCCGATGCCGATCAGCGGAATCGCCAGGGCGCCGAGCCCGAGCCGCAGCCCGCCGAAGTAGGCGGCCGCGGTCCCGGCCACTTCGGGATGGAGGGACAGGGTCAGCGCCGTCAGGTCGGGCAAGATCACCCCCATGCCGGCGACGATCACGAAGAACGGCACCGCCAGGCCCCAAAGGCCGAACGCGCCGGTCAGCGCAGAGGCGAGGGCCGCGACACCGGCGACGGTGAACGCGATGAGGCCGGCGGCGAGCAGGCTCCGGGGAGAGAAGCGTGCCAGAAGACGGTGGTTTGCCTGACCCGCCGCCAGCATCCCCACGGCGTTGACGGCGAACAGGATGCTGTACGCGGTCGCCGAGATGCCGTACTGGTGTTGGAAGACGAACGACGAGCCGCCAAGATAGGCGAAAAAGGCCATGTACACGAAGGCGCCGGTGAACGTGTACCCCATGAAGCGGCCGTCGCGCGTCAGCCTGGCCATCGTGCGCAGCGCCATGCGGAGGCCCCCGGTCACCCGCCTCTCCCGCGGCAGACTCTCCGGCAGCCAGAGGGCGACGCACGCGAGGGCGAAGACGCTGATCGCGGTCAGTGCGACGAACGGCCCGCGCCATCCCAGCAGGCGGAGCATCTGGGCGCCGGTCAGCGAGGCCACCAGCGGCGCCACGCCTCCGATGATCACGATCCAGGAGAAGAGCCGGGCGGCCTCGCGCCCGCGCGCGTAGTCGGTGACCATCGCGTTGGGGATGGCGAGGCCGAACGCGGCCGCCATGCCTTGGACGAGACGGACCGCCACGAGCACCTCCACCGTCGGCGCGACGAGGCAGGCCACGGAAGACGCGGTGAAGACGACGAGGCCCGCCAGCAGGATGGGGCGCCGGCCACGGCTGTCGCTCACGGGTCCGGCGATCAGCTGGCCGAGCCCCAGCCCGAAGAGGAAGGTGGTGAGATTGAGCGCGAGGGCCGACTCGGATGTGCCGAGCGCGGCCGCCGCCGCGGGCATCGCGGGGAGGAAGAGGTCCGTCGCGAAGGACCCGATGGTCCACAGGCCGCCGAGGATGAGGATGATGGCGGCGCGGCGACCCTGACTGGACCCGCCCCACGGTGAGGTCGCGATCATGTCGCTCAGCAGACCGTCATGTCGGCGCAGGTGCCCGGATGCAGCTCGCAGGCTCGCGAGCGCCCGCGGTCGAGCCACGCGACGACGGCGAACGCCAGCAGCGCCAGGACGCCGGCGCCGGCGATGACGAGGCCCATGGCCACGCCGTCCATGCCGCCGGCCAGACCGACGAGGGGTGTCGCGAGGGCGCCGAGGCCGAGGCGCAGGGTGCCGAAGTAGGCGGAGGCCGTGCCGGCGCTGTCCGGGTGCAGAGAGAGGGCCAGCGCCGTCGAGTTCGGGATGACGAGCCCGATGCTGGCGACGAGCACGAAGAGGGGCGCGGCCAGCGCGACCAGGCCGAGATCCCCGTTCAGCAGCACCAGGAGCACAACGGCGCCGGCGACGGCGTTGACGACCAGGGCGGCGGCGAGCAGCTGAGCCGGCGTGAAGCGGGCGAGGAGCCGGTGGTTGAGCTCGCTCGCTCCCAGCATGCCGACGGCGTTCACGGCGAAGAGCAGGCTGAACCCGGCGGGCGAGACGCCGTACACGTCCTGGTAGACGAACGACGAGCCGGCTAGGTAGGCGAAGAACCCCGCGAAGCTGAGCGCGCTGGTGAGCGCGAAGCCCATGAAGCGGGCGTCACGGGTCAGCGTCGTCAGGCTCGCGAGGAGCGTCCCGAGACCGGCGGAGGAGCGCCGCTCGCGGGGCAGGCTCTCGGGGAGCCCCGAGAGGACGGCGACGAAGAGCGTGAGCCCGATGGCCGTGAGCACGATGAAGAGCCCTCTCCACGACATGACGCGCAGCAGCTGGCCGCCCGCGAGCGGCGCGATGATGGGCGCCACGCCGCCGATCATGGCGAGGCGTGACATCAGGCGGGCCGCCTCGCGTCCGCGCACGTAGTCGGTGACGGCGGCGTTTGAGATGGCCATGCCGGCCGCGCCGCCGAGGCCCTGGAGGAACCGGGCGACGATGAGCACCTGGATCGTCGGCGCCAGCGCGCACGCCAGGGTGGCGAGCGTGTAGACGAACAGGCCGGCCAGGAGCGGTCGCCGCCGGCCATAGGTGTCGCTGAGCGCGCCCGCCTGCACCTGCCCGAACGCCAGTCCGACGAGGAACGCAGTGACGGTGACGGCCACCTGCCGCTGGGAAGCGGCCAGGTCGCCGCCGAGGGTCGGCAGCGCCGGCAGGTACAGGTCGATGGAGAACGGGCCTATGGTCCAGAGGCCGCCGAGGGTAGCGACGATCGCGGCGCGGCGGCCGCGGCTGAACTCGCTGAGGGTCCTCGGGTACGCCACGGCTAGAGCACTCTACCGTGTCGCCCTGGCGGGGGCCAGCGAAGGAGGACACGCGGGTCTGCAGGTCAGAGCGTCCTGGGCGACCGCAGTCGTCGTGCGCGAGGCCCCAGCGTCAGCCGCCGAGCCCCTTGAGTTTCTCGCTCAGCCGGCGCTGGTGCTTCTCGGTCTGCTCCCGCAGTGTGTCGACGACGGCGGTGACCTCTTCCGGGTCGCCGTCGTAGACGGCGAAGATCTGGGACTCGATCAGCGAGTCCTCCAGCTTGACGGCAGCGCGGAATGCCTCCTGCAGCGGGAAGCCCGCGACGGGTGTGATCTGCGCGAGGTTGCGCAAGCGCGCCGTGTCGGCCTGCACTTCGGCGAGGTCGTACCGTCGGTTCTCGACGAACGCCGTCATGTCGTCGCTCTTCTCCGCCAGGGAGCGCAACAGGGCGCCGTGGCCGTGTTCGTCGCGGGCGAGCGACGTCCAGAGGTCGCCCACCTCAGGGTACCGTGCGGCGAAGGAGGAGTAGAGGGCGCTCATCGCCTCCTCGTGTTCCGCCAGCGCCAGCACTACGACGCGGGGGTCGTCTGTCATGCGTCACACCTCCAGGTGGGCGTCCGCGCCGCTCTTGCGTGCCGACGCAGCGAAGAGTCGACGAATGCTCTCGGATGCTACGGCACATCCGCGATACGGACAAGTTGTCCGTTTCGCGGGACGGTCCGGACCCTTGACACGCTCGGTCCGGGCCTGTAGGCACGTCCTGTGAACGTATCTCGGGACCCTGCCCCCGTCTCCGGCCCGGCGTCCGCCACGGGCGAGGGTCGCGGCATGAGCCGCGGGCTCATCCTGCTGTTCGCCGTGGCTACAGGGCAGGCAGTGGCGAGCAACTACCTGGCGCAGCCGCTGCTGGATACGATCCGCGACCGCTTCGGCGTGACTGCGGCGGTCGCCGGTCTGATTGTGACGACCGCGCAGATCGGCTACGCGGCTGGCCTCATCCTGCTGCTGCCGCTCGGCGACCTCTTCGAGCGCCGGCGGCTGATCACCACGCTGGCTGTCGTCACCGCCTGCGGCCTCGCCGCGGCTGCGGCGGCGCCGTCCGTCGGGCTCTTCATCGCCGCCGTCGGCGTCATCGGCCTGACGTCCGTGATGGCGCAGATCCTCGTGCCGTTCGCGGCGACGCTCTCGCCGGAGTCGGAGCGTGGCCGCGTCGTCGGCACCGTGATGAGCGGCCTCCTCTTCGGCATCCTCCTCGCGCGCACGTTCTCCGGCCTTGTCGCCGAGGTCGCCGGCTGGCGCGCGGTCTACGTCCTGGCGGCGGCTCTGATGGCCGCTCAAGCCCTGGTCCTGTTCGCGAAGCTCCCGTGCTACCACCAGTCGGCCGGACTCACGTATCGCAGACTGCTCGCCTCCGTGGTCGGCATCGCTCGCGCCGAGCCGGTGCTGCGCCGACGTGCGCTCTACGGCTCGTTGGCGTTCGCGTCGTTCAGCGTGCTGTGGACGACCCTCGCCTTCTTGCTCTCCGGACCGCCCTACGACTACGGCGACGGCGTGATCGGCCTCTTCAGCCTCGTTGGCGCGGCCGGCGCACTCACCGCGACTGTCGTCGGCCGCTTCACCGATCGCGGCTGGTCGCGTGGGCTCACAGGCGCTTCGATCGGCCTGATGACGGCCGGCTTCGTGCTGCTGTGGCTCGGCGACCACTCGCTGGCCGCGCTGCTCACCGGCATCATCGTGCTCGACGTGGGCTCCAACGGCATCCACATCACCAACCAGAGCGAGATCTTCCGCCTGCAGTCGAAGGCGCGCAGCCGGATCAACGCGTTCTACATGACGTCGTGCTTCGTGGGGGCGGCCGCCGGCTCCGCCATGGCCGCTCTGGTCTACGATCACTGGGGCTGGACTGGTTCCTGCGGGCTCGGCCTGCTCGTCGCCATGGCCACCATCGCCCGCTGGGCCATTGACCGCGAGCGGCCGCTCGGCGCGCGTGAGCCGGTCTGCGAAGCGCCGCCCCCAGCATGAGCTGCTCGGGCACGACCGAAGCCATCAGTCACAAAAGGAAAGGATCCGTCATGAGATTCATCGACGCCCACCTGCACACCGACATGATCGAGGACGCGCAGCTGCAGAAGCTCGTCATGATGGGCATGGAGGCGGCGGTGATCCCGAGCCCACACATGTTCGTCGGCACGCACGACGCCGACACGGTGCTGCTTCTGTGGGAGCGGTTCCTCACCATGGAAGCGACCACGGCGCAGACGCTCGGGTACGAGGCTTTCACCTCCATCTCGGTGCCGTTCTTCGGCGTGAACCGCGCCGACGCTGAGACGTGCCTCGAGCGCATGCCGGAGTTCCTGAAGAACGAGCGCGTCGTCGCCATGGGCGAGATCGGCCTCGACTGCGGTACGGAGTTCGAGGAGTGGCTGTTCCGTGAACACCTGCGGCTGGCCAAGGAGCACGACCTGCCGGTAATCTTGCACACGCCCATCCGCCTGGCGCCGCAGGGTCCCACCGTCACCCCGCGCGTGTTCGAGATCATCAAGGAGGAGGGCTACCCGGTGGAGCGCTGCGTCTTCGACCACGCCGGCGAGGAGACGATGGAGTTCCGCATGAGCACCGGCGGCATGGTCGGCCTCAGCATCTGCTGGGACAAGATGCCGCCAGAGGTCGCCGCCCGGCTCGTCATCGACCACCCTGAATGGCGCGATCGCCTCATCGTCAACTCAGAGCTCGGTGGCATGGGGAACGACTACTTCATGGTGCCGCGCGTGCAGCTGGCGATGAAGCTCTTCGGCCTGGACAAGGAGACCATCGACGAGGTCTGCTTCCGGACGCCGCGCGACTTCTTCAAGCTGCCGGTGGATTGACGGCGCGGGCTGCGCCGCCGAAGCTGACCGGGACCATCATGCCCTGAGGGGGAGAACACGGACCTTCGAGCCTTCATCGAGTCGCTGCGTCGAGAGGGCGAGCTGAGCGTCGTGGACGCCGACGTCGACCCCTACCTCGAAGTCGCGGAGATAGCCAACCGTGCGAGCAAAGCGTACGGGCCGGCGCTCCTCTTCCGCTCCGTCAAAGGGTCGTCGCTGCAGGTGCTGATGAACCAGTTCGGCTCGGAGCGCCGTCTCGAGCTGGCCTTCGGCGGGTCGCTCGATGCCGTGGCGCGCCGCGTGGCCGGATTGACCGACCTGCAGCCTCCGGCCTATGTCCGGGACAGGGTCGAGGGGGTCGGCCTATCGGATGAGCTCGCCGGCTTCGCTCCCCAGAGGGTCGAGCGAGGACTCGCGGACGTGGTGCTCGACCCGCCCGATCTCGGCCGACTGCCCGTGCTCACCACTTGGCCCGGCGACGGCGGTCCGTTCATCACGCTGCCGGTCGTCGGGACCAAGTCTCGCGACGGACGCCGGAACGCCGGCGTCTACCGCCTTCAGGTGTTCGACGCGGCGACGACAGGGATGCACTGGCACGTTCACCATGACGGGGCCGCCAATTTCAGGGACTCCGACGGTCGATTGGAGGTTGCGGTGGCGCTCGGCACCGATCCTCTGGTGACGTATGCCGCCACCGCTCCGCTTCCTCCCGGGGTCGACGAGCTCTCCTTCGCCGGCTTCCTTCGCGGGGAGCCCGTCGAGCTCGCACCATGTGAGAACGTGGACCTGGAAGTGCCTGCCGACGCGGAGATCGTGCTCGAGGGGTACGTGCAGCGGGGTGAGGAGCGGGACGAAGGCCCGTGCGGTGACCACACCGGCTACTACTCGGAGGTGGGCCGCTACCCGGTCTTCCACCTGACGGCGATGCGGATGCGCAGCAACGCGATCTACCCGGCGACCATCGTCGGCCGTCCGCCGATGGAAGACTGCTTCCTCGGAAGGGCCACCGCTCAGCTCTTCCTTCCTCTCCTTCAGCTGACGATCCCGGAACTCGTGGACATGGAACTGCCGCTCGAGGGCGTGTTCAGCCGCTGTGCGATCGTCTCCATCCGCAAGGCCTACGCGGGCCACGCATTCACCGTGATGAACGTTCTCTGGGGCATGAAGCAGACGAGGCTCACCAAATTCGTCGTCGTCGTCGACGAGGATGTCGACGTGCATGACGCCGGTGAAGTGGCCTGGCGGGTCTTCAACAATGTGAGCCCGGAGCGTGACTGCGTCACCCTGCCCGGTCCGCAGGACGCGCTCGAGCAAGCCGGCCCCTACTCGCGCTTTGGTGCACGCATGGGCATCGACGCGACGCGGACCTGGACGCAGGAGGGTCACCGCCGCGAGTGGCCCGATGCGCTCGCGATGGACCCAGACGTGGTCGCGAGAGTCACGTCACGCTGGCCCGACCTCGGCTTGCCCTTCTCGTGAAGCGGGCCGACGCTGGTCGGCCCGATCCTCGGCGGCGGCGTCAGGAGGAACGTGCCCTCGCCGCCCACTAGCATCTTCGATACGACAGGCTAGACAGTCGCCCGCACCTTCGTTGACCCCCTATAGCATGAGTGGTATACGTGCCGTGGGAGCCCGTCGAGACTGCAGCGTTGTCACGGGGCTCCGGGGGGTGCTCCGTCAAGCTACGCCGGGGGACGACCATGTCTTGGGAAAAGGAATTCACTCGCAGGGACGTACTCAAGATGGGGGCCGCCGGCGTCGGGCTGATTGCGCTGGGTCCGTTCGCCACCGCTTGCGGTGGCGGCGAGACCACATCGTCGGCGTCGGCCTCGGCGGCCGGAACGCCCAAGACGGGCGGCCAGCTGATCATCGGGCGCGCCTTCCAGCCGACCGTGCAGCAGGTGGGTCTCGATCCCCACAACGTCGCCGTCAGCAGCGGCAACGTGTACACGCTCGACAAGATCTACGAGACGCTCTACGTCACTGATGCGCAAGGTGCGCTGCAGCCTTGGCTCGTCGACTCACATGAGGTCAGCGCCGACGGCATGACCTATACGCTCGTGCTGAAGCCGGACGTGGTGTTCAGCGACGGTAGGCCCATGACGGCCAAGGACGTGGCGTGGTCTCTGAACCGCGCGCGAACCAGCGAGACAGGCTCCATGAGCTTCCTGAACTTCGCCATCAAGGACGTCGTCGCGGTCGACGCCTCGACGGTCAAGATCACGCTCTCGCAGCCCTGGGCGCCGCTGCTCTCCGATCTCTCGATCTACTCGGACGCCATCCTGCCTGAGAACCTCAACGGCCTCTCGGAGAAGGAGTTCTTCGCGAACCCGGTCGGGACCGGCCCGTTCACCATCAAGTCGTGGGCTCAGCAGGGCGCCGAGATCACGCTGGCGCGCAACGCCAACTACTGGCAGTCCGGGAAGCCCTACCTCGACGAGGTCGTGTTCCGGGTCATCCTGGACGACAACCAGCGTGTGCTGCAGGTGCAGAGCGGCCAGGTGCAGGTCATCGACACCGTGCCGCCGGCGCAGGTGGAGGCCCTCAAGGGCGCCAGCGGCGTGAAGGTCGGCATCTATCCAGCCTGGTCGGTGGACCTCGTCTTCTTCAACGAGAAGGTCAAGTACTACGCCGATCGCAACGTTCGCCGCGCCATCGCGTACACGATCGACACGAAGGGCATCGCCTCGGCCACGACGTTCAACACGGCGCCGGCGGGCGGCTCCTTCTTCCCGCCGAGCCTGCAGTACTACGACGCCAACACGCCGCTGCTCTCCTACGACCTCGAGGCGGCCAAGGCCGAGCTGGCCAAGTCGGCGTATCCGAACGGCTTCGACACGGAGATCCTCATCCCCACCGGCAACCAGGTCTGGGCGCAGACGGCGCAGATCCTTCAGGCGGGGATGAAGGAGATCGGCATCAACGCGACCATCAACCAGAAGGATCACGCGGCCTACGAGAACGACTTCCGAGGCTTCGACTACGACCAGATGATCAACAACGCCATCAATGACATCAGCGACCCGGACGAGATGGCGTCGTTCCAGTGCGACGCCGAGAACGGCGGCTCAGATTCGTTCTGGACAGGCTACAACAACCCCGACGTCGTGAAGCTCGTGCGCGAGGCGGCGGCGGAGAGTGACTCCACGAAGCGCGGCGAGATGTACGCGCAGATTCAGGCCATGGTGGCCGAGGATGCGCCCTACGTCGCGCTGACGTACCCGCCCTCGATCTATGCGAACGGGACAGCGGTGAACGGGTTCGCGGTCAACCCGGCCGGTGCCTACGCACTTGAGAGCGTTTGGCTGGCGTGACGCAGTCGGCTGACCCTGGGATGGCCTGAGGCTCGGGCGCGTGTACATAGCCCGCCGCCTGCTTCAGGCCATCCCGGTCGTGCTCGGCATCACGATCGTCACGTTCTTCCTGCTGCGCCTGATCCCCGGCGATCCCGCGATGACCCTGCTGGGCAATCGCGGGACGCCGGCGCAGATCGCCGCGCTGCGCGCCCGCTGGGGCCTCGACGATCCGGTCTGGACCCAGTTCTGGCTGTTCCTCAAGCAGCTCGCGCACGGTGACACGGGGGCATCGCTGTTCTACCAGGTGCCGACGCGCACCCTGATCGCCAGCCGCATCGGCGTCACCATGTCCCTGGTGGCGATGGCGACGCTCTTCAGCGTGCTGATCACTGTGCCGCTGGCGACCATCGCGGCGATCCGCAAGGACCGGGCGGCGGACCAGGTCATCCGCGCCGTGCCGCTCATCGGCCTCGGGATGCCGTCCTTCTGGGTGGGGCTCGTCCTCATCCTCATCTTCGCCGTGAACCTGGGCTGGTTCCCGGTCGGCGGGTGGGGCGACACGCCCGCGGAGCACATCTATGGACTCATCCTGCCGGCGCTCACGTCGGCGCTGGCGATCGTGCCGCTGCTGGTGCGCAGCCTGCGCGTGGGCATGCTCGAGGTCCTCCAGGCCGACTACATCGCCACCGTACGCTCCAAGGGTCTGCGCGAGCACCGCGTCCTGCTCGTGCACGTCGCGCGCAACGCCGTAATCCCGACGCTGACGCTCCTGGGCATCAATATCGCCTTCCTCATCGGCGCGACGGTCGTCGTCGAGCGGGTGTTCCAGCTCAACGGCCTCGGCAGCCTCATGCTCACGGCAATCAGCAACCGCGACTTCCCCGTGGTCCAGGGCGTCACCTTCGTCTTCGCGCTGTCGGTCGTCATCATCAACCTCGTCACGGACCTTACTGCAGCGAGGCTCGACCCGAGGATCCGGTTGTCGTGAGCACGCGGCCCATCGGAGACGGCGGCGACCAGGCGGTCGCGCTCGAAGGGCTGGTCGTCCGCTCGCATCCCATGCTGCGCAAGGCAGTGCGCAACCGGTCACTCATCGCCGGCGCGACGATCCTCGGCATCCTCATCCTTCTCGCCGTGCTGGCGCCTTGGATCGACCGCTACCCTCCGCTTGAACAGAACCTCACGCAGATCCTGCTGCCCCCATCGTGGGACCACTGGCTGGGGACGGACCAGCTGGGGCGGGACGTGTGGTCACGGCTCCTCTGGGCGGGGCGGTTCGACCTCGCCACCGGCTTCGTCGTCGTGCTCATCCCGATCACCATCGGCACGATCATCGGGACGCTGGCCGGCTACTACAAGGGCTGGCCGGACACCGTGCTCAGCCGCATCATCGACGTCGTGATGGCTTTCCCGTACTACGTACTGATCATCACGCTGGTTTTCGCGGTGGGCAAAGGCATCCGCGGCATCTTCATCGCCTTCGCCCTGACCGATTGGGTCACCTACGCGCGCACGGTCCGCAGTTCGACGCTGATCGTCGGCCGGCTCGGCTGGTCCTCGGCGGCCAAGGGCGGCGGCCTCTCCGACGGGCGCATCCTCACCCGTCACGTCCTGCCCAACACGATCACGCAGGCGATCGTGTACGCCACCTCGGACGTCGTGTACGTCATCCTGGCCGTCGTCACGCTGGGGTATCTTGGCCTGGGCATCCAGGCGCCGCAGCCAGACTGGGGATCCATGATCTTCGACGGCCAGGCGTTCATGACCACGAGGTGGTGGCTGTCCACCATCCCCGGACTTTGCGTGGTCATCACCGGCATCGGCCTCTCGCTGCTCGGCGACGGGCTGGCCGACGTGCTGAGGCCGGAATGAACGATCCAGCCCTGCAGGTCGAGGAGTTGGTGGTCGAGGTCACTCGGCAGGGCGAACGGTTCCGCGCCGTCGACGGCATCTCGCTGTCGGTGGAGCTCGGGCGGTCCATCGGCATGGTCGGGGAGTCCGGATGCGGCAAGAGCCTATCGCTGCGCGCGATCATGGGACTGCTGCCGGAGCACACCGAGGCCAGCGCCGGCCGCGTGACGGCGGCCGGTGTCGAGCTGCCGCTCGCCGGCAAGGGCCTTGCGGCGGCGCGTCGTGGCCGGCTGGCGATGATCTTCCAGGACCCGGGCACGGCACTCGATCCGGTCATGACGTGCGGCTACCAGATCGCGGAGGCGCCCCGGCGCGTGCTCGGCATGTCGCGCGCGAAGGCCGACGCGCGCGCCCTCGAGCTGCTGCGACTTGTCGGCGTCCCCGACGCCGAGCGCCGCATGCGCAGCTATCCGCACGAGCTCTCGGGCGGCACCCGGCAGCGCGTGATGATCGCCATCGCGCTGTCGTCGGAACCCAAGGTCCTGCTCTGCGACGAGCCGACGACGGCGCTCGACGTGACGATCCAGGCGCAGATCCTGCGCCTGCTCGTCGACTTGCAGGAGGAGATGGGGCTGTCGATCGTCTTCGTCACCCACGAGCTCGCGCTCGTCGGCGAGCTGTGCAAGGACGTGTGCGTGATGTACGCCGGCCGCCTCGTGGAGACGGGCCCCACGGCCGACGTGCTGGCGCAGCCGCTGCATCCCTACACGATCGGGTTGCTGCGCTCTGCGGTGGACCTGGACATCGATGTCGTCGCGCCCGTCCCCATCCCGGGCAGCCTCCCGGATCCGCTGAACCGCCCCGCCGGGTGCGCCTTCCACCCGCGCTGCTTCCTCGCGCGGACCGTCTGCGAGACGGCCGACGTGGCGCTCGCGCCGGCCGGCGAAGGACGCGCGAGCGCCTGTCTGTTCGTCGAAGAGCTGATGAAGGAAGGACGGGAGGCTGGTGTCTCCTGAGCCGCTGATCGAGGTCCGCGACCTCCACATCCACTTCCCGGTGAAGGGGTACGGCGTGGTGCGCGCCGTCGACGGCGTGTCGCTCACCGTGGCGCCGGCGGAGATCGTCGGTCTGGTCGGCGAGTCCGGCTGCGGCAAGACGACGATCGGCCGCTGCATCACCGGTGAGCTCGCGGCGACGCAGGGAGAGGTCCGCCTCGAGGGGACGGTCGTCGGGCGCCGCCGCGAGACCGCGGTGCGTCGCTCGGTCCAGATGGTCTACCAGGATCCCGCCACGTCTTTGAACCCGCGCCTGTCCGTGCGTCAGGTGCTGGCGGAGCTGCTGCGGGTGCACCGGCTGGTGCCGCGCGACCAGGTCGAGCAGCGCTGCCGCGAGCTCCTGGGGTACGTCGGCCTCCCGGCGCGGGCCCTTGACGGCTACCCGCACCAGTTCTCCGGCGGCCAGCGTCAGCGCATCGCCATCGCGCGGGCCCTGGCGGTGGAGCCTCGCATGCTGGTCGCCGACGAGCCGGTGTCCGCCCTGGATGTCTCCGTCCAGGCGACGATCCTCGCGCTGTTCGACGAGCTGCGCCAGCGGCTGGGTCTCGCCATCCTTCTGATCTCGCACAACCTGGCTGTGGTGCGGCACCTCTCGGACAGGGTGGCCGTCATGTATCTGGGGCGCATCGCCGAGACGGCGCCGAGGGACGCGCTCTTCGAGGATCCACGGGCGCCGTACACGCAGGTGCTGCTCAAATCGGCGCCGCGGCTGAGCCAGGTGGGGCGCACACCGCAGGCGCCGCTCAAGGGCGACCCGCCGAGCGCCATCGACATCCCGTCAGGCTGCCGCTTCCGCACGCGCTGCCCGCGAGCTGAGGCGGTGTGCGAGGCGGAGGATCCCGACCTCCTGACGGTGAACGGTTTCGGAGCGGGCGCGCCCTCGGGCGGCGATGTCACGCGCACGCACCTCGCCGCCTGTCACTTCCGCGCCGAGCGCTGGGGCGCCTGAGCCGAACGGGCCGGGAAGGCTGCGGTCAGCGGCCCTCCGCGAGGCGCGGGTGCGGGAGGACCGGGACGCCGTCGAGGAACACCCCTGTCACGGCGTCAGGCCGGCCGAAGCAGCTGAGGTCGCCGGGGTCGGCGTCCAGGAGCAGCGCATCGAAGATGTAGCCGGACGCGATGACGCCGAGACGGTCGGCGACACCGCACAACGCAGCCCCATTGACGGTACCGGCCAGTAGCGCCTCCTCGGGGCTGAGGCCGGCGCGGCGCAGATGGACCAGTTCGATGAGATTGCGGCCGTGCTGGTCACGATGCGCGAAGTCGCTGCCGAGGGCGATGCGAACCCCCGCCACCCTCGCGAGGCGGACGGCTTGGCCCAGTCGCGAGGCCAGGCCAGCCGGCATCTCGGCGGGGGCGCCTAGACGACTCATGGCGGCCGGCGCCGCCAGCTCGTGGTAAATAGCCAGGGTCGGGACCAGCGTGCAGTGGTGACGCGCCATCAGCTCGGCGTCATCCTCGCTGAGAAAGAGCGCGTGTTCGACGGAGTGCGCACCCGCGAGGACGGCCGCGCGCAGCGCCGGCCCGCCATGGGCGTGCACCATCGCGGGCCTCCCGCGCCGCCCCGCTTCGTCGATAGCGACGCCGATCTCAGCGTCGCTGAAGAGCGGCAGGCAGGGGTCGGCGCCGGAGAGCACTCCGGGAGTGGCCATCAGCTTTATCCAGTCCGCGCCGCGTGCCACGAGCGCGCCGACCGCGCGGCGCATTTCATCGCGCGCCCGAAGCGCCGTCACGCAGAGTTGCAGTCGCGGCGCGGGTGGCGCCCCGAGCGCGGCGACCTGTCGCAGGCCTTCCGCGGCGCCGCCCGCATCGCGGAGGCTGGTCACGCCGGAGCACAGCGTGCGGCGCAGGGCTTGGCCCGTCTCGCCGGCACGCAACTCAGCGGGCATGCCGGCGAGCTCGCCCGCGTCGAACGTGGGCATGTCCACGTGAACATGGCAGTCGAACATGCCCGGCAGCAGCCAGAGACCAGAGGCGTCGATGTCCCGGGCGTCCGCCTGGCGCGGCAGGCGAGCCTCCACGGCGTCGATCCGACCGCGCCGCACAGCAACGTCGAGCGGTCCGGTGAACCCCCCCGACTGGTCCAGGACGCTCGCGCCGCGCAGTACGAGAGCTGGGGCACCCTCTCTCGGCTTCAACCTCGCCCCCTGTCTGCGCGACTCAGCTCTGTGGGTTCTGACGCTGGCGCCCTGGTCGGGTACAGGCGGGCGGGGGCTCATCGTCGGCGACGAATCCGGGTGGAGGCGTCGTGGCGCACAGGGCTGGGTCACAGCAGGTGTGGCAGTCACGTTTGAAGGACCGGTAGTGGAGCAGTGTGACCGCGGGTGAGACGCAGTCGTCCCTCGCGGGTTCCTCATTGAGCAGGTCCGTGCTGAGATACTTCTTGTTGTCGTCGGCGAACACGGTGACCACGACTGCGTCCGGACCGAGCGCGTCCTGCACTGCCAAGGCGCCGAGGAAGTTCGCCCCGGAGGAGATGCCGACGCCGAGCCCGAGCTGGGTGGCGAGCTTCTGCGCCATCAGAATCGCGTCGCCGTCGTCCACCGCGACGACCTCGTCGAGAAACGCCAGATCCACGATCGGCGGGATGAACTCGTCGGAGATGCCCTGGATCCGATGCCTGCCGACCTTGCGACCTGTGGACAGCGTTGGCGAGCCTGATGGCTCCAACGGATGCAGCATAACGCTCGGCCGCTTGGCGCGGAGATAGCGGCCGACCCCCATGATCGTGCCGCCGGTGCCGACGCCCGCCACGAAGGCGTCCGGCTTGAGGTAGCCGACCTGCAGCTGCCACCAGATCTCGGGGCCAGTGGTCGTGGCGTGCGCCTCGCAGTTGTCCTCGTTGGAGAACTGGCGTGGTAGGAAGGACCCGGGGAGCCGGGCCGCCAACTCCTCGGCCATGCGGATGGACCCCCGAAACCCTCCCTGCTCCTGGCTCACCAACACGATCTCAGCGCCGAAGCTGCTGATGAGGGCGATACGCTCCTGGCTCATCCAGTTCGGCATGAAGATGGTCACGGGGTGACCGAGTGCTCTGCCGAGAGCCGCAAAGGCGATGCCGGTGTTTCCCGAGGTTGCCTCGATGATCGTGCCGCCCGGCTTGAGTACTCCCCGTTCGTGAGCGCGTCGCAGGATATGCAGCGCCATGCGGTCCTTGATACTGCCGGTCAGGCTGAGGTTCTCCGCTTTGGCGTACACCGTCCGGGGCCAGCCACCGTAGGAGCAGTCGATGGCCAGCAGCGGGGTGTTGCCGACAAGGTAGGAGATCCCCGAGAACCTTCGGTCCATCTCTTCGACGAGCATCTGTGACGGTGTCACGCCATGCGCCTCCTGCCGGCGGAGTCAGTGTAACAGGCCTCGCGCCGGGCCGCGCCGGCCGGCCGCGATTGGTCCGTCGCGTGCTGGATGTGAGTAGACCATACAAGAACCTGTATTGTCATTGACACTGGCTGGACGTGGTGGTAGACCAACTCTGCCCGACTTCGGCGGCCTACTCAGCACCGCAGTGTCACCGTCGCCGACATGGGTGCCGTTCGATGTCGAGAGCCACTCAGGGGGGAGAAAGCTCGGTGACGTCCCAGTCGTCCCACCTCGGGACCAAGGCCGCCTCAGCCATCGTCGCCGGCTCTCGTTGCGCCCTCGACGCCTGTGTCGGCCGGTCCCTTTGGGGCACCGGACAGGCGATGTCGACGCGCCATCACTTGAAGGAGGTGACACGCGGAGAATCGCTTCGATTTCCTTGACTCGACCTAGTGCCTCTAGGGGGGCACAGAGAGTGAGGCTTCAATGCGAGATGGCAAGGTGTGGAAGCTCATGGCGCTGGCGCTGATCCTCGCGCTGGGACTCATGACAGTGGGCGCGATCGCCGGCTGCGGTCGCTCCGACGACACGACGGAATCGAGTCCTTCACCCGGCTCCAGTGCGGAGTCCGTCACGCTGACCAAGATCGCTGTGATCACGCCCGAGAAGGGCAACGACTTCGGCTGGAACCAGCAGGGTGTCGAAGGCGCCCAGGCGGCGGCAGACGCGATCGGCGCCGAGCTCATCGTGCAGGACGGCGCGGGCTACGGCGACATCACGCCCATCATGAACCAGCTGGTCGAGGCGGGCGCGGAGTTCATCTTCCCATGGGCAAGCGGCTACAACACGGTCGGTCCGCAGGTTGCCCAGCAGACCGGCGTCCCGGTGACGGCGAGCGACCCCGGCAACGAGGCCGCCAACGTGCCCCAGCTCGTGCAGGCCATGGAGACCAACGGCCAGAACGGTGGCTACCTGGCGGGCGTCCTGGCCGGCAAGATGACCCAGACCGGTACGGTCGCGATCGTGGTGTCGGCAGAGGACCTGAACTGGTCCAAGATGGCCGGCGGCTTCGTCGCGGGCGCGCAGTCCGTCAAGCCCGACATCAAGATCCTGTTCGTGCAGATCGGTCAGGCAGCCTATGCCGACGCGGCGGGCGGCAAGCGCGTCACTGCGAACGCCATCTCCGCGGGCGCGGACATCGTGTTCGGCATGGGTGACGGCTCGTCGTTCGGCATGATGCAGGCGGTCGAGACGACCCCGCCGCCGAGCGGAGCCGACAAGGTGTGGTTCATCGACGTGATCGGCGACAAGACATCCGTGGACAAGAAGGGCGTCTACCTGTCGTCGGTCCTGTGGGACTGGTCCACGCTCATGACGCAGGCACTCACGGATTTCGAGGCCGGCACGATGGGCGAGGCCAGCTACTTCCTCGACCTCGACAACGGCATGGGCATGCTGCAGACGCAGTACATCCCCGCCGACGTCTGGGCTGAGATCGAGACGGCAATGCAGGGCGTCATGGATGGAAGCATCTCGGTGCCGACCCTCACGACCAGCAAAGAGGTCAAGTCAGCCATCGCCGGAGAGTGACGATGGGTCCCGTCTCTCGTGAGAGTGACGGGGTGGACGGGCGCGGTCAGACGACCGCGCCCGTCCACCCCGGGGACGTAGCTGCCGGGGACACTGCGTCGCCAGAGGTCGTCGCCATCCAACTCTGCGGCATCACCAAAGTCTTCCCCGGAGTAGTCGCCAACGATTGCGTCAACCTTCTTGTACGGCGCGGCGAGGTGCACTGCCTGCTGGGAGAGAACGGCGCCGGGAAGTCGACGCTGATGAACGTACTCGCCGGGATCTACGTTCCGGACGAGGGCACCATTCGCGTCGGCGGCGAGGATGTGTGCATCAACTGCCCCCGCGACTCCATCGATCTGGGCATCGGCATGGTGCATCAGCACAGCAGCCTGATCCCCAACTTCACCGTGCTCGAGAACCTCATGCTCGGCCAGGGTGAAGGTGTGCGGCTCAGCGCCAAGAAGGCCCAGGAAGGACTCGCGAGGCTGTCGGCTCTTCTCGGCGTCGAGGTCGACCCCGACACGGCCGTGGAGCAGCTTTCTCTCGGCCAGCAACAGCAGGTCGAGATCATCAAGGCCCTATGGCAGGGCTCCAAGATCCTCATCCTCGACGAACCCACATCGATGCTCACGCCGAAGGGCATCGAGGACCTCGAGCGTGTGCTCATGCAACTCAAGCAGCAAGGCCTCGCGGTCGTGTTCATCACGCACAAGCTGCACGAGGCCTTCGCGATCGGAGATCGCGTCTCGGTCCTGCGTCAGGGACGCCTCGAGGGCACGATCGACCGCGAAACGATGGGAAGATCGTCTTCTGAGCAGCTGCAGCGTCTCGTCGTGGAACTCATGTTCCCGGGTGAGGCCGAGAGCCTGGCCAACGTCGCCGAGCTCCGCGACCTGTCGGAGCTGGGAGGGGTCGGTCACACGGCCAACGTGGGAGAGCCGCTGCTCGAAGTGGATGGCGTGACAGTCGCGGGCAAGCGCGGCGAGATCGGGATCGATGAGCCTTTCTCTCTCACTGTGCATGCCGGCGAGGTGCTTGGCGTGGCCGGTGTCGACGGCAACGGCCAACGGCCGCTGGCCGAAGCCATCGCCGGTCAACGACCCCTCTTGAGCGGCGACGTACGGCTCGCGGGCGCGTCGATGCGCAGAATGAGCATCGGCGCACGACAGCATCACGGCTTGCGCTACGTGACCGACGATCGCCTTGGAGAAGGCATCGTCGGCCCGCTCAGCGTCGCCATCAACCTGGTCACCAAGCGCATCGGCACCGCGCCGTTCTGGGTGCGCGGCCGCACGCAGCCGGCAGCCATCGACGCCAACGCGGAGGACCTGGTGGGGGAGTACAACATCATGACGCCCTCGGTGCACACCCACGCAGGCTCGCTCTCGGGCGGCAATCTCCAGAAGGTCGTCGTAGCTCGCGAGCTCTCTTTCGATCCCAAAGTCGTCGTGTTCAACAAGCCGACCTACGGGCTGGACGTGAAGACCACCGCAGCTGTGCGCTCTCGCATCCGCGACCTCGTGGATGGCGGCGCCGCGGGCGCGCTGGTCATCTCGACGGACCTCGAGGAACTCTTGGCGCTCAGCGACCGCGTGGCCGTGCTCTCACGTGGCCGCCTCATGGGGATCGTTCAGAACAAACCCGGCGCGGAGCAGGAGATCGGTGCCCTGATGATCGGAGGGAGCCACGTTGAGTGACAACGCGAGCGGAAGCACGCTCACCGAGGCGGTGCGCGTGCCATCCGTCTGGGAGCGCGGGGGGAAGAGGTTCTGGCGGTCGGCGGTTCCCGTCATCTACGGCCTGCTGGCCGGCGGAGTCCTGCTGCTGGTGATGGGCAAGAACCCCGTGGCGTTCTACTGGACCATCGTCGAGAGCGGACTGCTCACGTGGTCCGGCCTGATGCAGACGATCATCCGCCTGGCCCCCCTGCTCCTCATGTCCGCCGGATTCATCGTCGCCTTCCAGGCGGGGCTGTGGAACATCGGCGGTGACGGCCAGTTCCTCATGGCCGCCGCGGTGATCGGGGGCTTGGGTTACTACATGACGGGCGCCATGCCGGTAGGGCTGGCTCTCGTCTTGCTCTGCATCATCGGCTTCGCGGTAGGCGCTGCCTGGACGGTCGTCCCGTCGTTCCTGAAGGCGTACTACGGGATGAACGAGATCATCACGACGCTGATGATGTCCTACCTCGGCATCAACCTTGCCAACCTCCTGATCAAGGGGCCGTTCCTCACCGACCAGGCGTTCATGCCGCAGACAGACGTCATCCCGTTCAGCGACCTGCTGCCGTACATCCCCGGTACGCGCATCCATGTCGGCATCATCATCGCCCTGGTCGCCCTGGCGATCGTGCACTACATGCAGACGCGCACCGGATACGGCCTGCGTCTGCGGATCCTCGGGGCGAACCCGAAGGCGGCGGTCCATGCCGGCATCAGCGTCAAGAAGGACATCATGACGGCGTTCGCCCTCAGCGGCGGACTCATCGGGCTCGCCGCCGCCGTCGAGGTCCTCGGCGTGTGGGGCTACGTCCGCGCCGACTGGAACCCCGCCTTCGGGATGACGCTGTTCGCGATCGTGTTTCTCGCCGGGCTCGATGTCATGGTCGTCATCCCCTTCGTGTTCTTCTTCGCCGTGATCCAGATCGGCGGCCATGAGGCTGCCCGGCAGGCGGGCTTGCCCAACGACTTCCTGCTGCTGCTCGTCGGCCTCATCCTGTTCTTCATGGTGCTCACGGATTGGGCGCGCATTCGTGCTCGGGTCGGCCGGCTGCGCAAGAAGCCGAAGGCGCGAGTCGGAGCGGCAGTCTCGGCCACTCCTGAAGAGGGCGTGGGCAATGGATAGCGGCCTCTTCTCCACGGAGTTCGCCGCGGCGCTCATCACCGGTGCCATCCTGGCCGGCATGCCGCTTCTTCTTGCGGCCCTTGGCGAGACGATCTCCGAGCAGGCCGGCCTACTCGACATCGGTCTCGAGGGCGTGATGATCCTCGGCGCCTACATGGGCTTCGTCGTCGCCAACTCGACCGGGTCCTTCTTGGCCGGGTTCCTGGCGGCCATCGTCGCCGGCATGCTGGTGAACGTGCTCATGATCGTGTTCTGCGTGTACATGGGGCAGGATCAGATCGTCGTCGGCATCGCCATCCTCCTCGCCATGGAGGGTCTGACGAGCCTGCTGCACCAGGTGCAGTTCGGCGAGACGTATCCTCGGCTCGGCGCCGTGCCGACCGTTCCGATCCCCGGCCTCAGCAAGATCCCCGTGCTCGGGCCCAGCATCTTCAGCCAGCCGCTAATCGTGTACATCGGCTTCGCCCTGATCTTCGTGGTCGGCTGGATGCTCTACAGGACCAACCTCGGCCTCAACATCCGCGCCGCCGGGTGGAAGCCAGTCGCGCTCGACAACGCCGGCGTCGACGTCCTCAGGATCCGCACCATCGCCTCGCTCATGACCGGGGCTCTGGGCGGCCTTGGCGGCGGTTACATGGCCATCGTCACGGCCGGCATCTTCGTGCCGTTCATGACCGGCGGCATGGGTTTCATCGCCATCGTCATCGCCATGCTCGGCCGCGGCCGTCCGATCTGGGTCTTTGTCGGCTCGCTGCTGTTCGGCATCGCGCTCTCTATCGCCACGGCCCTGCAGCTCGTGGGCATCAACGTTCCGACCGACGTCGTCCAGATGCTGCCGTTCATCGCGGTCATGGTGGCGCTGGCGCTGTTCGCACGGCAGTCGTATCTGCCGGCCGCGCTCGCCGTCCCCTTCGTGCGAGGCGCACGATGACACCGCGGCATCCACTGGGAAAGCAGGTGTAGGCAGATGGCACGCTCGATCGACTTCATCATGACGGCGGGACCCGTCGAGCTTTCGGACCGGGTCCGTGCCGCCCTGGGTGGGCAGCTCCTGTTCGACTACTCTCAGTCGTATGTCGAGCTGTTCCGCGACACCGAGAGGAAGTTCAAGGAGTTCCTCAAGACCGACAACGACGTCGTCATGATGCAGGGCGAGGCCCTGCTCGGGCTCGAGGCCATCTCGTTCTGCGGCCTCGACGAGGGCGACGTCGTGATCAACGTGGAGAGCGGCCACTACGGTGAGGGCAACCGCTACTTCATCGAGAAGTACGGCGGCACCGCGGTGCCCGTCCAGACCGCCTGGAACACAGTGGTCGAGCCGGAGCAGCTGGAGGCGGTGCTCAAGGCGCACCCCGAGGCCAGGATCCTCTGGCTCGTCCACTGTGAGACCCCGTGCGGCACGCAGGCCGACCTGGAGACGCTCGCCAGGCTGGGCAAGCAGTACGGCAAGCTCGTGTTCGTCGACTCGGTGAGCTGCGCCGGGAGCGCCCCCGTGGAGGTCGACGCCTGGGGCATCGACATCGTCTCCGTCGGCTCCCAGAAGGTCCTTGGGGCGCCACCCGGACTCAGCGCCATGTCCATCTCGGAGGCCGCCTGGGACGTCTTTAGCAGCGTCAAGCGGCCCAATCGCTACTCCTATCTGAGCATCCTCGACTGGAAGGAGCTGTGGCTCGAGAAGGGGGTGTGGCCCTACACGACGTCGACCGCCGAGGTCGCGGCCCTCAACGCGGCCGTGACGGAGTATCTCGATGTGGGCCACGAGGAGCACTTTCGCCGGTACGCCGAGGTGGCTCGCGCCACGCGCGCGGCGGTCACGGCGATGGGCCTCGAGCTCTGGCCCGACAAGGAAGAACACGCCTGTAACGTTGCGACCGCGGTGGTCGTGCCGGAGGGCGTCGACGACGAGCGCTTGCGCCGGCGGATGGTCGAGAAGTTCGGCGTGCTGATCTCCGGCAGTCTCTTCAACACGCCGATCTATGGCAAACTGGTGCGCCTCGGCCACATGGGCAGGACGTGCAGCCCGGCCTACGGCATCGTCGCACTCACCGCGCTCGGCCACTGCCTCGCGGAGATGGGCGTGCGCGCCGACGTCGGCGCCGGTGTCGATGCGTTTCTCGCTCAGCTCGACCCCGTCTGAACGGAGGGTGCCATGCAATACATCGAGTTTCACGAGGAGAAGTGCATCGCCTGTGACCTCTGCTCCGGCGTGTGCTCGCTCAACAAGCTCGGCCGGGTCCAGCCGGCCGGGGCCTGCATCCGCGTGACCAGGGATCCCGCCGAGTACTTCGGCGGTATGCGTTGCAGCGTCTGCGACATGACGCACGATCGGGAGTGCGTGGAGAGTTGCCCGACCGGCGCGCTGGTCTGGGACGAGGCCGCGGGCGTGGTGCGGTTCATCGAGGAGGAGTGCACACAGTGCGAGGCGTGCGTCGAGGCATGCCCCAACGTCCACCTCGATGCGGTGGGCGCTCGGATCATGATCTGCGACCTTTGCGACGGTGACCCTCTCTGCGTCCAATGGTGTCCCGAAGGCGCGCTCACCTGGGGAGGCGCGTCATGAAGTACGCCGGATACACGGGCAGAGTTCCTCACGGTGGACCTCGGCAGCGGTGAGTTCGGCGAGCTGCCGCTCGAGCGACGAGGTCGCCGAGATGTACCTCGGCGGCCGAGGCTTCGTCGCCAAGCTGCTCTACGACATGCTGCCGCGCGGGGCGGACCCGCTCGGACCCGGAGAACGTGATCGTCTTCGCCAATGGGCCTGCCACCGGCACGATGATCCCCACTGCCAGCCGCATCGCGATCGGGGTCAAGAGCCCGCTGACCGGCACCATCTCGGCGAGCTACATGGGCGGTCACTTCGGGCCTGAGCTCAAGTACGCCGGCTGGGACGGCATCATCATCACCGGCGTCTCGGACAAGCCGGTGACGCTCGTCGTCGACGATCGCCAGGTCACGCCTCGTCGACGCCGATCACCTCTGGGGCAAGTGACACCGTCGAGTCGCAGCGGCTGCTGCAAGAAGAGCTGGGCGACGACTTCCGCACCGGGGCCATCGGCCCGGCGGGCGAGAATCTGGTGCCTCTACGGGACGTTCATGCACATGCAGCACGCCGCCGGCCGTGGCGGCCCGGGCGCCGTGTTCGGCAGCAAGAAGCTCAAGGCGGTCGCGGTTCGCGGCAGCGGCGGAGTCTCCGTCGGGATGCCGGAGGGCGAGTACATCGCCGCCTGCAAGGAACTGCACGACATCATCATGGAGAACCCCGTGCGCCCGGCGTTCCGCTGGGCGGGCACGACGGGGATGTTGCCGGTCGTCAACGAGGCGGTCGGCCTGCCCTACCGCAATCATCAGGACGATCAGGCTCCGGACGTGGCCCCGATCCACAACGACGAGATCGCGAAGTACGTCACGCGCTACGAGGCCTGCAGCGGCTGCAACGTCATCTGCGGCTCGGTGGTCGAGTTCGAGCGCGCAGGGCAGGAAGTACCGCTCCGAGCGCATCGAGCACGAATCGGTGTGGGCGCTCGGCCCCAACTGCGGCATCGTCGACCTGCCGGCGATCATGGAGGCCAACTTCGTCTGCGACCATCTCGGGATCGACACCATGAGCGCCGGGTCAGCCATCGCCTGGGCGATGGAGATGACGGAGAAGGGCCTGCTGACGAGGGATGATACCGACGGCCTCGACTTCAGCTTCGGCAACGCCGACGTGCTCAGAGAGGCCGTGCTCAAGATCGGCGCCCGCGACGGCTTCGGCGACCTGCTCGCCCTCGGCTCGCGCGGAGCGGCGCGCAAGCTGGGCAAGGGCGAGGAATACGCCATGCAGGTGAAGGGCCTCGACATGTCCGCGTACGCGCCGCGGGCGTTCACGGGCATGGGGATCTCCTTCGCCACGACGGCGCGCGGCGCCGATCACAACAAGGCGTTCACCGTCGCCGCGGAGTTCCTCGGCGTGCTCGGCGACTACGATCGCTACTCCCTTGAGGGCAAGCCTGAGCTTGTCAAGAGGATGCAGGACAGCACGGCCATCATCGATTCGCTGATCATGTGCATGTTCACGGTCGATCTCGGTATCAGCGTCGAGCTCTACGCGCGCTGCGCCAGTCTGCCGACCGGCATGGACATCACCGCCGACGACGTGTACACGATCGGGGAACGCATCAACACGCTCGAGCGCCTCTTCAACGTCGAGGAGGGCTTCACTCGCTCGGACGACGCGCTGCCGGCGCGATTCGCGAACGAGGCAGCCCCGTCGGACCCCGGAGCGCACAAGCTCGACGTGGCCGACGTGCTCGACGAGTACTACGCCGAGCGCGAGTGGGATGCCGACCGGCAGGCCGAGGCCCGAGCTGCTGGCGCGACTTGGAATCGGCGTAGGGTCTGGGCAGACGGCATGAAGGTCAAGGTCGTGCTCTTCGGCCATCACGCCCGCCTGCTTCCTCCCGGACGTCCGGCAACGCGACGTCGGTCGAGGTTCGCGAGGGCTGCGACCATAGCCGACGTGCTCGACGTTCTCGGGGTGCCACCGGACGGCCGCAGCTACGTGCAGCTCAACGGGAGTCGCGGGGAACCGTCGGCGGCGCTCGACGAAGGTGACGAAGTGAGGGTCATCGTGCCCCTCGGGGGCGGCTGAGATGTCGCGCCGTGACAGCGATGCACGACGGCACGAGCAGGCAGGTGCAGGTAATGGCTGAGGCGCGCGTACAGCCATCTCGCCGGGGCGGGATCCCGCTCTACTACCAGATCATGCGCGATCTCAAGGAGCAGATCCTGTCGGGCAAGCTTGCGCCCGGCGACCGGATGCCTTCCGAGGCCGAGCACACCCGACGATTCGGCGTCAGCAGGGTGGTCATCCGCCAGGCTCTGCAGATCCTCGAGGAGCAGGGTCTCATCCTCCGGGTCAAGGGCAAGGGCACGTTCGTGTCGGATGCGGTGGCAGAGGATGCCGCGCCACGGATCAGCGGAAGCCTCGAGGACCTCATCCACATCGGCAGCGACACGAAGATCGAGGTGGTCGAGTTTCGCCTCGTCAAGGCTACGCCGGACCTTGCCGAAGTGTTCTCCGTCAAGGACGGAGACGACCTCTTCCATGTGCAGCGCATCCGCCTCGTCGGTTCCAGTCCGCTGGCCGTCATGGTCAATCACCTGCCCTACGCCATCGGCGCGACTGATTCCCGCTGAGCGACTTGACGGAGGAACCGCTGATCGTGCTCATCGAGAAGCGGGCCGGCGTGCGCATCGAGTGGGCGTCCCAGGTGTTCCAGGCGGTGGCCGCGGACGAGGAGATGGCGCGCCTGCTACAGGTGGACATCCTCACTCCGTTGCTCAAGCTCACGCTGACGGCGTACTCGACGGACGGCAGCGTTGCGGATCTCGCCCACGTCTTCTACCGCTCCGACCGGTACTACCACCATGGCTTCCTCAGCCGGAACCGGCAAGACGGCCCGACGTTCTGGAGCACGTGGGACAGCAACGGCACGGCGCCGCGCACCAGCGCGGCGGCCACGCGTGCGTTTCGTCGTCCCTAGGGTGGTGGCCAGACCGCATGAGCGCACTGATGTTCGGACGCCGACCTGTTATAAAGACATGACAATGGAATAGGACAGCACCTTCTCCGCGCGACCGGAGAGGTTCCACGCTCGAGGGGGACTCATGACGCTAGCAAACAGGCTCTTCTACATGCCGACGCGCATCGTGCACGGGCTCGGGTCGGTCTCCGCGCTGGGCACTCAGGTCAAGGGTGTCGGAACGAAGGCCTTCGTGTGCACGGACAAAGGCCTGACTTCGGCCGGCGTCACGGCTCGCGTCGCCACCGTCCTCGACGAGGCCGGTGTGGCCTACACTGTGTTCGACGATGTGGAGGAGGACCCCGGCGTCAAGACCGTGAGTGCCGGCGTCGCCGCGTTCGCCGCCGAAGGATGCGACGTTGTCGTCGCGCTTGGCGGCGGCAGCCCCATGTGCGCCGGCAAGGGCATCGCTCTCGTCGCGGCCAACGGCGGCACGCTCACCGACTACGAGGGCTTCCAGAAGGCGGCCAAGCCCCCGTACTCGGTCATCGCCATCCCCACCACCGCCGGATCGGGCACGGAGGTCTCGAAGGTCACGATCCTGACCGACGAGGCGCGCAGCTTCAAGATGTCCATCCTCGACGAGCGCACGTTCCCGACGGTGGCCATCCTCGACGGCGCCCTGATGGAGAGCCTGCCCGCCTGGCCGGCGCTGGTGGCGGGCATGGACGCGCTCGCGCACGCGCTCGACGCGATCTGGTCGGTGGGCGCCACCGACTTCTCCGACGGCCTCGCCGCGACCTCGGCGGCCACCATCTTCGAGGTGTTGCCGAAGGCGGCGCTCACGTCCGACCTCGCCGCCAAGCAGCGCATGCTCGAGGCGAGCTCGATCGCCAATCTCGCTACCGGGACCGCGCTGCCGGGCCTCGCACACGTGCTCTCGCAGCCGCTGGGCCGGCTCCACTTGTCGCACGGTCTGGCGACCGGGATCATGCTGCCGTACGCGACGGAGTTCAATCTGGCTGTCGCCGCGCACAAGCTGGCGCCGGTGGCGCGCCTGCTGAACGCCGAGGGTGAGGACCGCGACCTCGCGGAGTACGTCCTGGAACGGCTCTGGCAACTGATGGACGACGTGGGGTTCCCCACCAGGCTCGATCCGGAGCAGGTGCCGGAGGAGGAGATCCCGGCGCTCGTCGAGCAATGCACCAAGGTCGTCAACTATCGGCTCAACATGCGCCAGGCCTCGCCCGCGGACCTCACGCGGCTGTACCTTCGCGCTCTCGGAAAGGGGTGACAGATGGGCGAGACGCCATCCACCGGCGCGCGCTGGGGCAAGGTCCTCTTCGTCGATGTGGGCAAGGGTGAGGTGCGTGAGGAGCCGCTCGACTTGAGGGCGGCCAACGACTACCTGGGCGGCCGCGGACTCGGCGCCTTCTACCTCTTCAAGCTGCTGCCCGCCGGCGCCGACCCGCTGGGCCCAGCGAACCCCATGATATTCACCTCCGGTCCACTCAGCGGCACTCAGGCGCCCGGCGGCGCACGCGCCGCGGTGGTCACCAAGTCCCCGCAGACCGGCCTCTATCTGTTCTGTATTACCGGCGGTCTGCTCGGCCCGGCGATCAAGCACTCCGGCTTCGACGTCATCATCCTGACCGGCCGTTCGGACCACCCTGTGTACGTCGAGGTCACCGGCGGCACGGCGAAGCTGCATCCTGCCGATCACCTTTGGGGTCTCGACACGCAGGCCACCCAGGAGTTCATCCGCGAGGAGCTGCGGGCCGGCGAGCTGGCCGTGACCTGTATCGGCCCGGCCGGCGAGCACATGGTTCCTTACGCCTGCCTCCTCAACGAGCGCCGGGCGCTCGGGCGTGGCGGCGCCGGCGCCGTCATGGGCTCCAAGAACGTGAAGGCACTCGTGGTCCGCAAGGGTGAGAAGGCAGCGCCGGTCGCGGACCCCGAGGGCTTCAAGGCGACGGTCCGCAAGGTGAACGAGGAGCTACGGACCCATCCCTTCACCTCCGGTCCGCTGATGATGCACGGGTCCATGAGCACCGTCGCGGTCACGCTCAACTCCGGCATCATGCCCGCCGACAACTGGCAACGGGCGGCCACCCCCGACGAGGCGGCTGGCCTGCTCGGCGACACTCTCCGCGACAAGTACCTCGTCAAGGACGAGCCTTGCGGTATCCCCTGCCCCAGCCGTTGCAGCAAGGTGACCGTCGTGCGCGAGGGGCCGTACGCGGGCGCCATGACCGAGGGACCCGAGTACGAGACGGCCTACGCTCTCGGCAGCTCTTGTGGGATCTACGACCTCGGCGCTGTCATCGCTGCCGACCAGCTCTGCGACAAGCTCGGCATGGACACGATTTCCGTCGGAGTGACCATTTCCTTCGCGATGGAGTGCTTCGAGAGGGGATTCCTGACGCTCGAGGACACAGGTGGTCTGGACCTCCGGTTCGGGAACGCCGAGGCGCTGATGCAGCTCATCCACGATGCCGCGTTCCAGACGGGCTTCGGGGCGCGAATCGCGCTCGGCAGCCGTGCACTCGCGGAGCAGATCGGGCACGGCTCCGAGGCGTTCGCGATGCACGCCAAGGGCATGGAGGTCGGCGGCTATGACCCTCGTGGTGTCAAAGGGATGGCACTCGTGTACGGCTGCGGGCCGCGCGGCGGCTGTCATCACGCCGGCGGCTACACGGTCACGGTCGAGCTCACCAACCCGGACGTCGACCGCTTCGCCGACAGCGGCAAGGCGCCGCTGACGCTGGGCACGCGCAACCGGCGCGCAGGCGGTTCGGACTCGGCCGGCACCTGCGCCTTCCTGTCCATCGGGATGCAGGACGACACGCTGGCGCAGCTCATCGCGACTGCCACCGGACAGGAGTTCGGCCCCGCAGACATCTATCTCACCGGAGAGCGTGTCAACACGCTGGAACGGGTCATCAACGTCCGTGAAGGCCTGCGGCCTGAGGATGATGTCTTGCCGCGACGTCTGTGCGAGGAAGCGCTGACGGAAGGGCCGCTCGCCGGCCAGACGGTCGATTTCGACCTCATGCGAGCCGAGTTCTACGAGGCCAGTGGCCTCGATCCCGCCACCAGCCTTCCCACAGCGGAGACTCGCCGCCGGTTGGGCTTGGAATGGGTGATGGAAGATGCCGAGGTGGCCGACATCATGAAGCGGGGGGCACGGTGAGCTACTACAAGGACTTCCGCGAGTACGTGGCGGCCTTGGAGGCCGACGGTCTCGTGAGGCGCGTCTCCTCGCGGATCTGCAAAGACACGGAACTGATGCCGCTGGTGCGGCTGCAGTTCCGTGGCCTGCCCGCCGAGGAGCGGACCGCGTTCGTGTTCGAGAACGTGACCGACAAGGTGGGCCGCAAGTTCGACGGTCAGGTCGCCGTCGGCGTGCTGGGCGCGAACCGCGCCGTGTACGCCAAGGCGCTCGGCTGCGCCCCGGACGAGATCACCGAACGGTGGGCGGAAGTCCACAAGAATTACATCCCGCCCCGCCTCGTCGACGACGGCCCCGTGATGGAGGAGATCCATGTGGGGGAGGGGCTGCTCGAGCACGAGGGGATCCTCGAGTTCCCGCACCCCATCTCCACCCCCGGGTTCGACCCCGCACCGTACTTCACCTCGCCGTTCTGGGTGACGAAGGACCCGGTGACCGGCGACGGCAACATCGGCACCTACCGCGTCATGGTCAAGGGCGGCGACAGGGCTGGCATGATGGCCCATCAGAGCCAGCACATCGGCCTCCACCTGCAGAGCGCGCGCAGCCAGGGCAAGATGCTCGAGGCGGCGATCATCGTCGGCTGCGCTCCGGCCGTCGGCCTGTGCAGCGTCGCCAAGATCCCCCTCGGGATCGACGAGTACGACGTCGCCGGCGGTATCGCGGGCGAGCCAATCGAGCTCGTCAAGTGCCAGACGGTCGACCTCGCCGTCCCAGCGTCCGCGGAGATCGTGATCGAGGGTTACGTGGACCCGACCTACCGCGAGCAAGAGGCGCCCTTTGGCGAGTACACCGGCTACATGGGCACCAGGGTCGCCAACCCCGTCTTCCACGTGACCGGCATCATGCACCGCAAGAAGCCGCTCTACCAGGCGTTCCTCAGCCAGTTCCCGCCGTCGGAGAGCAGCCTGATCCGCAAGCTCGCCTACGACGCCGTCTTCCTCAATCGACTGCGCTCGGCGAACATCCCCGGCGTGCTCGATGCGCAACTGCACGAGGCGACGGGGAGCTACGGACTCCTGGTCATCCAGTTGAAGAAGATGCACCCGTCCCAGCCCTGGCAGGCTCTGCACGCGGCGGTGGCACTTGACCCGACGATCGGCAAGATGATCGTCGCGGTCGACGATGACATAGACCCGAACGACGCCGACATGGTGAACTGGGCGATGGCGTACCGCATGCGCCCGCACCTCGACACCCACATCGTCACGCACAAGGCGAGCATCCTGGACCCGTCGTCGGCGCCGCCCGAGGCGCACGTCGATGAACAGCGGTTCCCGTCGCCGGTGGGGACGTCGGCGATCCTGATCGACGCGACCCGCAAATGGGACTACCCGCCGACATCGCTTCCTCGCAAGCAGTTCATGGACAGGGCGATCGAGCTCTGGCAAGCCGAGGGGCTCCCCAGGCTCAACCTCAAGAAGCCGTGGTACGGGCAAGAGCTCGGCTACTGGACGGATGAGGCACGCAGGGACGCCGAGATGGCGGTCCAGGGGCGCTACCTCGAGGTTGCGGCGCGCCTCGAGGAAACTCGCGAAGAGGTAGCCAGCTCAGGCTTCGCCGAGACGTGCGACGACAACGACTCCATGAAGGGAGAACTCGATGGCTGACCTGTCGGTCGACTTCGCGGGGCTGAAGCTCAAGAACCCGTTCATCATCGCGTCGTCTGAGCTCACGAACAAGGTCGACAAGATCAAGATCGCCGAGGAACACGGTGCCTCCGCAGTGAGCACGAAGCTGACGTTCCTCAAGGTCCCGCTGTACGCGCGCCCCTACCACATCATCGAGAAGGGGGGCGCCTTCTACTCGCCCTCGGGCGAGCGCATGCAGGTCGAGCGGACCCAGGAGCTGATCGCGCAGTGCAAGGAGCAGACTGACCTCAAGATCATCGCCAACATGATGGGTCCGGGCGAGGATCTGGAGGGGTGGGCCAAGCTCGGCCGCATGCTCGAGGAGGCCGGTGCGGACATGCTCGAGCTCAACATGTCGTGTCCGAACCTGGGCCTAATGGCCAAGCAGATGGGCGTGGACGAGGAGCCTGAGCTCGGCGCCACGCTCGGCAAGGATCCCGTGCTGGCCGGCAAGGTCTGCAAGGCCGTGGTGGACGCGGTCGAGATCCCGGTGATGCCCAAGATGACGCCGGAGGCCAACACGATGATGGTGGCCAGGTCGGTGCAGAAGGGCGGCGCTGCGGCCGTCTCGGCCATCAACTGCCCGCAGTCGCTGCCGCCGCTCGACATCAAGGACGGCGGCCGACCGATGTACCCCTCGACCGGTAACCAGTCGTTCGCCGGCCTATGTGGGCCGTGGATCCGCCCGCTGGCCTACCGGCACATCGCCCAGATGCGCACCATCTGCCCCGACCTGCCCCTGGCGGGCGGCGGCGGCCTCATGAACTGGCGCCACTCGGTGGAGATGCTCATGTACGGCGCCACCGTGCTGACCTACTGCTCGCTGCTGTACCTGAAGGGCTACGAGGCGTTCGCCAAGATCGAGCCGGGCCTGCGCAAGTTCATGGACGAGAACGGCTACGAGACGCTGGCGGACATGCGGGGAGTCGCGCTCAAGTACATCGTCACCCCGGGCGAGGTCGACTACATCCCGATGCTGCCGGCCATCGATCTGGAGAAGTGCAACGGCTGCGGCCTTTGCGCGGCTCCTGGCCACTGCGAGTGCATCGAGATCATCGACAAGAAGGCCGTGCTCGTGAAGCCCAAGGAGTGCTACTCCTGCGCGGTCTGCTACTTCCTCTGCAACCGCGAGGCCATCGAGATGGTGGAGGCTCCCATCGAGGAGACCCGCGCCGGCGCAGCCGCCCTCGAAGGATAGGCCGGCCCGGAGGAGGTGCAGATCCACATGAAGACCTTCGAGTACCTGCGGCCGGCCTCAGTCGAGGAGGCCTGCGCCGCGCTGGCCGGGGCGAACGGCGGGGCAAGACCCCTGGCCGGCGGTACGGACCTGGTCGTCCAGATGAAGCAGGCGGGGCTGGAACTCAAGCTGCTCGTCAGCCTGAGGGACGTCCCCGGCCTGGCCTTCGTGCAGGTGGCGGACGACCTCACCCTGACGATCGGGGCGGCAACGCCGCTCGCCAGCGTGGAGCACTCGCCGGAAGTCCGGCGGCACTACCCCGCCATCGCCGAGGCCGCGAGCTGGATCGGCTCGGCGCAGGTGCGCAGCCGCGCGACCGTCGGCGGCAACCTGTGCAACGCGGCGCCGTCCGCCGACATGGCGCCGATCCTGCTGGCCTACGGCGCCGACGCGACCATCACTGACGGCCGCACCGAGCGCAACCTGCCTCTGGAGGGGTTCTTCACCGGCCCGGGGCAGACGGTGCTGAGGCCGGGGGAGCTGCTCAAGTCGATCTCGGTGCCGCCGTGCGGCTCCGGCTTCGGGAAGTACTACAAGCAGTTCCGCTCGGCGATGGACTGCTGCACGGTCGGCGTCGCAGTGTGGATCGACTTCGGTGACGGCGCGGCGGTCGTTCGGGACGCCCGCGTGGCGCTCGGCGCCGTCGCGCCGACGCCTATCCGCTCGCGGACCTGTGAGCGGCAGCTCGTCGGTGAGACCTTGGATGAGGCGCTGATCGAACGCGCGGCCGCGGCCGCCACCGAGGACGCGCAGCCGATCACGGACGTGCGCGCCTCGGCGGAGTACCGCATGACGCTCGTCTCGGTCCTGTGCAAGCGGGGCCTTGAGGCGGCCCGCGTCTGGGCGCAGAAGGGGGCAGGAGGGTGAAGAGGGAGCTGCACATCACCATCAACGGCGACGAGCATCAGCTCCTCGTCGCCACCCACCGCACACTGCTCGAGGTGATCCGCGACGAGATCGGCCTCACCGGCACGAAGAACGGCTGCGGCGCTGGCGAGTGCGGCGCCTGCACGGTGCTGCTTGACGGGGAGCCGGTCAACTCCTGTCTCGTCCTCGCTCACGAGGCCGAGGGCCGCAAGGTCACGACCATCGAGGGCTTGGCCAGGGGCGGCGTGCTGCACCCGGTCCAGGAGGCCTTCGTCGAAGAGGGCGCCATCCAGTGCGGCTACTGCACGCCGGGCATGGTGCTCACTGCCGTGGCGCTGCTCGACAAGAATCCCGCTCCCTCGCGACAGGAGATCCTGGACGGCCTCAAGGGTAATCTCTGTCGCTGCACCGGCTACGTGAAGATCATGGAGGCCGTGCAGACCGCGCAGTGTCTGCTCGAAGAGAGGGGGTCCGAATGGGCGGATGCGTGATAGGCCGAGGACTCCCGCGCATCGACGCGGTGCCCAAGGTCACGGGCGAGGCGCAGTACACCGTCGACCTCAAGTTGCCCGGGCTGCTGGTGGGCAAGATCTTGCGCAGCCCGCATCCTCACGCGATCATCCGGTCGATCGACGCCAGCGCCGCCAAGCAGCTCAACGGAGTCCACGCGGTCATCACGTCGCAGGACGTCCCCACCAACCTGTTCAGCTTCTACCACTGGCTCGCCGACAAGCACATCCTCTGCGTCGACAAGGTGCGCTATGTGGGCGACGAGGTCGCGGCAGTCGCCGCCGTCGACGAGGACACGGCG
The DNA here is from genome assembly GCA_963705205.1 of uncultured Thermoleophilia bacterium. GTDB lineage: Bacteria > Actinomycetota > Thermoleophilia > UBA2241 > UBA2241 > CAIXSE01. The sequence continues at coordinate 272,906 of CAVPJG010000006.1, read as the reverse complement.
GAGGAGGCTCTCTCGCTCATCCGCGTCGAGTACGAGCCTCTCCCTGCCGTCTTCGACGTGGAAGAGGCTATGCAGCCGGGGGCTCCCCTCGTGCACGACGACAAGGAGAGCAACGCCACGTGGAGCGTGGACCGGCTCTTCGGCGACCCGGACAAGGCGCTCGCGGAGTGCGACTGCGTGGTGGAGGGCAAGTACGTCACACACCAGGTGGCGCACACCTGTCTCGAGGTCTCCAACTGCATCGCCAAGTGGGACGAGACTGGGCGCCTGACGATCTGGACCAACGCCCAGGCGCCCCACACGCAGCGGCAGGAGGTTGCCCGGATCCTCGACATCCCGCGCCGCAACGTGCGCGTGATCGGCTCCTACATGGGCGGCGGCTTCGGCTCGAAGCTGGTGATGGACATGAAGCTGCCCATCGCTGCCGTGCTCTCACGGATCACCGGCAGGCCGGTGCGCATCGTGAACACGCGCAAGGAGGAGTTCACGACCGCCAAGACGCGCTACCCCTACACGATGTACCTAAGGACCGGCGCCAACAAGGACGGGCAGATCATGGTCCGGGACCTGCGGATCATCGGCGACGCCGGCGCGTATCACGACAAGGGTCCGGCCACTATCAACTTCTCCAGCATGATGTTCGCGACGCTCTACAACGTGCCCCACATCCGCTTCCACGCGGACATGGTCTACACGAACAAGGAGATGGGGACGGCGTTTCGCGGGTTCGGCAATCCGCAGGTCTCGTTCGCCACCGAGTGCCAGCTAGACGAGCTGGCCGAGCAGATCGGCATGGACCCGCTCGCGCTGCGCCTCGCGAACTCGAATTGCGCGATGGAGACCACCTCCTGCGGCGCCGAGGTCTGCGGGTGCGGCATGACGGATTGCATGGTTGCCGCGTCCGAGCGCATGGACTGGGAGGCCAAACGGGCCGCGAAGCCCGACGGCGTCAGGCGCGGTGTGGGCGTCGCCAACATGGTCCACACCGGGGGCGGAGGACGCTTCTACGGCTTCAACTCGGCCGAAGCGTTCATCAAGCTGTCCGACGAGGGCACCGTGACCCTGATCACGTCCGCGCAGGACATGGGCCAGGGCTCTCACACGGTCATGGCACAGATCGCGGCGGAGGGCCTCGGGGTGCGGCTCAGCGACATCAACGTGCTGTCGCACGACACCGACCTCACCCCCTACGACCTGGGATCCTGGGGCAGCCGTGCCAGCTTCATGGACGGGAACGCCGTCCTCGCTGCGGCCATGGACGCCAGGGAGGCGCTGGTCGCGGCCGCGGCCGAGATGCTGGAGGCCGACCCCGATGACATCCTCATCGAGGAAAGCCGGATCTGGGTCAAGGGCTCTGACGAGAAGCACGACCTGAGCGAGATCGTGGATCACTCGGTGAACGCGCACGGCCTGCCGATCTCGGGTACGGGCCAGTTCGTCGACAAGCTGCCCGAGGGCTACACCATCCCGACCGCGTTCGCCAAGAACATCCCCTGCTTCTCCTTCGGCACCCAGATGGCCGAGGTGGAGGTGGACGCGGAGACCGGTCAGGTGAGGGTCCTCAAGATCGTGGCCGCCCACGAGACTGGGACCACGATCAATCAGACGATGGCCGAGGGACAGATCGAGGGCAGTGTGGCCCAAGGCATCGGCTTCGCCCTCATGGAGCGGCTGGTCCACGAGGACGGCCGCGTCGTCAACGACCGCTTCCTCGACTACAAGATCCCCGAACATCGGCGACATGCCCGACGTCGAGGCGATTCTCGTGGAGAGCGAGGGCACCAAGGGGCCGTTCGGCGCCAAGGGCATCGGGGAGCCCGGTCTGGTCCCCACGGCTCCCGCGATCGCCAACGCGATCTACGACGCCATCGGCGTCCGCTTCAAGGAGTTGCCGATCACCCGGGAGATGGTCCTCGACGCGCTGAAGGAGCAACGGCGGTAGTCACGGGCACAGTACAAGTGGGTACCTGGGGCTCGTTGAGCGACGCTCTCGCGCTGGGAAGGCGGGAAGTCGTGGCGATGGTGGGCGCAGGGGGCAAGACGAGCGCCCTGCGCCTCCTCGCCATTGAGCTCGTGGCCGCGGGCGCCTCCGTCATCGTGACGACGACCACGGCGATGTACGCGCGGGAACTGGCCGCCGTGGGGCCCCTGATTCTGGAGGCGGACCCAGACCGCGGGGCCGGGAGGCTGCGAGGGGTCCTGGCGGCTCATCGCGCCGTAGCGGTGGCCAGCAGGGAAGGGCCGGACGGCAAGGTGACCGGTCTCTCCGCGGCCGTCGTCGACTGTCTGTGGGAAGCGGGCCTCGCGGACTACCTTTTGGTCGAGGCCGACGGGAGCCGCGGGCTGCCCTTCAAGGCCTTTGGCCCGGGTGAGCCCCAGGTGCCGGCGGTCACGAGCACAGTGGTCCAGGTCGCCGGGCTCGACGTCATCGGTCGCCCGCTGACCGGGGAACATGTCCATCGAGCCGAGTGGATGGCCGAGGCGCTCAACGTCCCTCTCGGATGTGAGGTGACGCCGCGGCTGTTCGCGGATGGCCTGCGGTTGCAGCTTGCGAAGCTCAGGTCGGAACGCCCGGCGCCGCGGATCGTGACACTGTTGAACGGATCTGACTCGCCGGCGGCCGAGTCTCTCGGACTCTCCGTGTCGGACGATCTGCTGGCGCGCGGCGGAGGTGCCATCGTGGTCGTCCTCGCGAGCCTGCGCGAGCGCCGCGCCGCTCGAGCGACGGCGTTCGCGGCATGACGAACGTGTCCGACACACCGCAGACGCGCCGATCGTCCCGGGAGGTCGCGGCCGTCGTCCTCGCCGCCGGGCGATCGACCCGCATGGGCGCACAGAAGCTGCTCCTTCCCGTGGACGGCCGCCCGATGGTGCGACGAGCCGTGGACGCCGCTGTCGGCTCCAGGGCGGCCCGGACGATCGTCGTCGTCGGCCACGAGGCCGACGCGGTGCGTCAGGCTCTCGCCGGCGCCCCTGTGGTCGTGGCGGCCAATGCGGACTACGAGGCCGGGATGAGCACCTCGCTCCAGGTGGGCCTGCGTGCCACGCCGGGGACGTGCGACGCGGTGATCTTCGTCCTCGGCGATCAGCCCTATGTCACGTCCGCGCTCCTCGACGAGATGATCGACCGGTTCGTGTCGACCGGAGCCGCCGTCGTGAGGCCGGTGGTCGGGGGCAGGCCTGCCAACCCCGTCCTGATGAGCGCTGCGCTGTTCCCCGAGGTCCTCGAGCAGCGCGGCGACGTCGGTGGTCGGGAGATCGTCGAGCGGCACGCCGGAGAAGTCAGTCTGATCAGCGTCGACGACCCGCGCGTCTGCGTGGACGTCGATTCCCCCCTGGACTACGAAGCGGCAAGGGAGCGTACATGAGACCAGCAGAACTGCACGCCAGGATCGCCGAGCTCACGCTCCAGGGCGTCCCGTTCGTGCTGACGACGATCACCGAGGTGAGCGGCTCCAGTCCTCGCGGGGTCGGCGCGAAGATGCTCGTGTTCGCGGACGGCAGTATCGTCGAGACGATCGGCGGAGGCGTCCTTGAGAAGCAGGTCATCGCGGACGCTCTCTCCTGTCTGGCGAACGGCGTCTCCCGCAGTGATCGCTACGAGCTGCGGGAGACGGGCGACAGGGCCCTGGGCTCCCTCTGCGGAGGTGAGGCGACGGTCTTCTTCGACGTCCACGCGCCCGCGCGCGTGCTGCTCATAGTCGGGGCCGGACACGTGGGTCAGAAGCTGAGCGCTCTGGGGAAGCTGCTCGACTACCAGGTGATCGTTCTCGACCCGCGCCGGGACATGCTCACCGCGGAGCGCCTTCCTGACGCCCACCAGCTCATCCATGGCGATCCGGCGAACACGTCCGACCTGGTGCCCATCGGCGTGACGACGCATGTCGTCATCGTCACCCACGGCCACCTGCAGGACACCGATGCACTCCGCTCAGTGATCGGTTCCCGAGCGGCGTCCATCGGCATGATCGGCAGCGCGCGGAAGGTGCAGAAGGTGTTCGCACAGCTTCGCGCGGAAGGACTGCCCCCGGAGCAGCTCGACGCGGTCCACTCGCCGATCGGACTGGACATCGGCGCCGAGACTCCGGCCGAGCTGGCCCTGTGCATCATGGCGGAGATCGTGGCCGAAGTCTCCGGGAAGCTGACCGGGCGCAGCCCGGTCGCGTTGTCCGAGAGGGTTGCGGCCACGTGACCGACGGGGCCACCCTGCGGCTTCGCCCCGCCGACCGGCCTCTGGCGCTCGTCAAGGGCGCCGGCGATCTGGCCACCGGGGTGGCGCTCCGACTCTACCGGGCGGGCTTCTCGATCGTCATGACCGAGGTCCCGTCGCCGACGGCGGTGCGTCGCGCCGTCGCTTTCTCGGAGGCCGTGTTCGAGGGGCAAGTCACGGTAGAGGGCGTCCGGGGGACGCTCACTGGCGACGCGGACGGCGTGCGTCGGCTGATTGGACAGGGGGACGTCGCGATCATCGTCGATCCCGAGACGATCATCCGCCAGGAACTGAAGCCCGTCCTGCTCGTGGACGCCATCGTCGCCAAGCGCAACCTGGGAACGTCCGCTGGCGATGCGCTGGCCGTCGTTGCTCTGGGGCCGGGGTTTCTCGCCGGACGTGACGCGCACGCCGTGATCGAGACTTGCCGCGGTCATACGCTGGGACGCGTGATCACCGAGGGCGAGGCGCTGCCCAATACCGGCGTACCGGGCGAGATCGGCGGGCGTTCCGCCGAGCGGGTGCTGCGCTCACCGGGCGACGGCGTCCTGCGCTCCGACCTGCGCATCGGTGCGCAGGTGCGTGCGAACGACGTTGTGGCCTATGTGGACGACATTCCCGTCCGCGCGCCGCTCGACGGGGTACTGCGCGGCCTCTTGCGCCCGGGCTCGAAGGTTACCCGGGGGATGAAGCTGGGCGACATCGATCCGCGCGCTTCGTGTGACCAGTGGGATCTCGTGTCCGACAAGGCGCTGGCCATCGCCGGCGGCGTCCTCGAGGCGGCGTGCGCCCTTCTCGGGGGTGTGCGCTTCACCTGATCCAGGCGATCGTCCTGATCGATCAACGACGAAGACTCGAAGGAGGTTCAGAGTGAAATCGTATTCCACGCTGATAAAGGGAGCGCGCCTTGTCGTAGAGCGCTGTTTCGCCGTCAAGGAGGGCGACAGCGTCCTCGTCATCGCGGACGAAGACCATGAGCGTGAGGCAAAGGCGATCGCCGGCGTCGCCGTCTCCTATGGCGCCTACCCGGTCGTCGCCGACGTCTCCCATCACGTCAGCCAGTGCCTGGCCTCCATGGCCGTACCGATGGAACCGTCAAGGACCCTCGCTGCCGCCATGAAGGCCTCAGATGTCATCATCATCACCACCAACCTCGAGTGGGCCAACCGCTTTGCGCACGTGGACCCCGTGGCGGAGAGCGTCGCCTTGGGGGCCAAGATCGGCTCCATCGAGGAGGGCATGGCCGACTGGGATCTCACCTACGAGGACATCGACCTCATCGTCGGTCGAGCCGAGAAGCTCATCGCGGCCATGGAAGGCGCCGAATGGTGCCACGTCACGACGCCCGCCGGTACCGATGTGATGGTCTGCATCAAGGACCGTCCCGCGCTGAAGGTAGTGCCCATCAAGGGTGCCGGCGAGATGATGGGCCCGGTCCCGCTCTGGGGCGAAGTGGCCTACGCGGCCGTGGAGGACAAGACGGAAGGCGTCATCGTCGTCGACGGCATCATGCTCGGCGTCGGCGAGCCGCGCTCGCTGAAGGAGCCGATGCGCTGGGAGATCCACGACGGCCGCTGCACGGACATCAGCGGCGGCGTGGCCGCGGACCTGCTGCGCGACGTGGTCGCCGGCTCCGACGAGAACGCCAATGTCATCGCCGAGTACGCGATCGGCACCAGCCACAAGTCCCCGACCGGCTCGCCGTCGGAGAAGGGTCTGATGGGCACAGTGCACTTCGCCCTCGGCGACAACTCGCACTGCTATCCTGGTGGCTGCAGCCACAGCAGGCTGCATCTCGACGGGTCGATCCGCAACGTGACCATCGAGGTCGACGGCAGGCTCGTGATGAAGGACGGTGCTCTTGTCATCTGATGCCGCGGCGCGCGTGCGCGTCGTGCCGCTCGCCGAGGGCAAGCGCACGGACCTTCCCGGCGGCCACTGGGTGTGCGAGCTGCTGTCCGGTCCCCGAAACGGGGCCGTCGGCAGCATGCTCGGCTACTCCGTCTGGGCGCCGGGCGCCAGCACCAAGCAACTGGTACACGAGGTTGACGAGCTCGCGTACATCATCGAAGGCGAGGGCAAGCTGTCGATAGGCAAGGAATCCGTGTCGTACCGTGCCGGCCAGGCGGTCCTGATCCCAGCAGGCGTGCCGCACGGCGTGGTCAACGACTCCGCGGCGCCGATGAGCATGGTCTATGTGTTCTCGAGCCCAGAGTACCCGCCCACGCGCGAGGCCGACGCCGACCCCGGGAGCGCTGGATAGGAACTTCGGCATGTCCATCACGGTGACCGCGGTGCTCTTCGGCATGCACCGCGCCTACCTGCCCCTGGAGCGGGGCAGGACGGGCGCGTCAGCCTTCGCTACGACCAGGAGACCGTGACTCTGGCGGAGGTGATGCGGGATCTCGCCATGCCCCTGGACACCGTGCGCATCGTGTTCCTCAGGGGCGCGCCGATCGAGGCGGACCAGCGGCTGGAGGACGGCGACACGGTGTCGTTCGTGTCGCCGGTCAGCGGTGGCTGAGGCGTCGCCCCGTGAGCCGGCCATCTCCCTCGGGAGTCAGGTGGAAGCGAGCTCCCTGATAGCGGCGGCGTAGACGTCGGTGGCGGCGTGCAGGTCCGCCATCGGCACGTGTTCGTTGGGGCGGTGGATGTTGCCGCCGGCCTGCCCAGGACCGAAGACGACGGTGTCGATGCCGAGCGCGGCGTACACGCTGGCCTCCGTGGTCCCGCTCTTTCGCTCGGGCTCCGTGGACATGTCGCGGGCGCGCAGGGCGCGGGCGAGCGCGGCGACGACGCGGGAGTCATCTCCGCCATGGAACGGCGGCGAGTCGAGCTTGGTCTCGACTTCGGCCTCGCAGCCCGATCCTCGTGCGGCGGCACGGAGGCGCTGGAGATGGGCGGCGACGGCCGCCGCGGGCCCCGCGCCCGCGATGCGGCGGACATCCACGACGTGATGCAGCGATCCCTCACCCAGCCTGACGATACCGTTGTTCACGGTACTGCACGGTGGATCGAACCCGTCTGCCACGTGGCGCCCGAGTTCCTCGCGAAGGAGGACGGTCGACGCGTGGATGGCCGGGAGCAACGCCACGAGCTCGGGCGACCAGGTCGCGCCGGCCGGTGGCTCCACGGCCTCAGTGGCGGCACCCGCGGTCACCGGACGCTCGTCGGCGGCCACGATGAGGTGTGCATGGGAGGATACTCGGTTGACCAGGTCTCCACCGTCGACCTCGAGCACCTCCACGCCATCCCGGCCGGCGAGTTCCTCCAGCGCCGCCAGGCAGGCGTCATTGGCGGAGCGGCCCTTGTGCGGCTGGGACGAGTGGGCCGCGGCCCCTTCAAAGCGGAGCCGCCAGCAGCGGGCGGGTTCTGGCGGCCTGCCTTCGTGCGTCGCGGAGACGTGGATCTCCAGGTACCCCTTATGCGCCGAACACGGCCGCAGGGATGTGGGTTCGCCCACCAGCGCCATGGCGGGCAACGGGCGCAGCGTTCTCGCGAGCAGGTGCGCGCCCCAGCGGCCGGTCTCTTCGCCATACGTGCCAGCGAGGATGACCGTGCGCGCGAACGGCTTGTCTCTCAGGCGCTCGAGCGCCAGGAGCTTGCAGGCGAAGTCCAGTTTGACGTCGGCAGTCCCTAGGCCATAGAGGAGTCCGTCCCTCTGGGTGAGGCGGAGGGGCTCGCCCGCGCATTCCGTCCACAGGGCCGGGTCGCCTGGCGGCACGGTGTCGAGATGTGTGCTCAGCAGGAGTGGCGCCAGGTCGGACGCGCCCGCCCGGACTGCGACGAGGTCGAACTGCGGGACCCCGTCGCGCGACTCTTCGACCAGGGTTGTCTGCAGGCCCGCCGCGTCGCAGAGTGGCACCAGCAGGTCGACGAGCGGCCGGACCGTCACGTTGGAGCGCGAATCGATGGCGATGAGCGACTGGGAGATGGCAAGGAGACTGAGCGCCATGGGTAACGACTATAGGTCTCGCGGCGCTCGAGGGGCAAGGAGTGGCCGGACAGCGGGGATCGTGGCCGCGATGGTCCTGCTCGCCGGCACGGCGTCCATGGCGGCGGCATGCGGAACCTCCTTGGAGCCCGCCCCCTCCTCGTCCGCTTCGACCGTCGCCGATGCGTACGGCGCCGCTCATCCGTGGGGAGCGCTGCCCCCTTCGCTGCAGACCGTGGATCTGTCGCGGCTCACGATTGGAGAGCGGGTGGCCGCGATCACCGAGCACACTGCGCACATCGTCCTGCCGGCCCGTCTTCCCGCGGGCTTCAAGTTGGCCGCACCGTACATCGCAGTCGGCGACGGCTCGGCGCGGCCTAATCCGGAGGGCTGGGGCAGGAGCTATCGCGTCACGTACACGGATGGGCGAGGGCTGCTTGTCATGACCGTTGGGGCCGACGATCTCCCGGACGGGGTGGCCTGGAGTGGGGAGCGCGTGCGCATAGGCGGCCGGCCGGCCCGCGTGGGCCGTGCCGGCGACGCGCTGGTGGTCGCGACCGACGACGGTCGTCCGCGCATCGTCATCACCGGCATTCGCGTTGCGCGTGCGTCGCTGGTGGACACCGCCGGGAGCGTGACACCGCTGCGCTGAGGGAGCGCAGCGTCGCGTGCTAGAATCCCCGCCATGGCAGCGCCTCACTCACTCTTCGTCGGAATCACTGGCGCCAGCGGCGCTCCTTACGCGCTTCGACTCGTCGAGAAGCTGGCCGCAGCCGGCTGTGCCATCGATCTCTGCATCTCCGACATGGGCCTCGAGGTCGTCGCGTACGAACTCGAGTTCGACACCGAGGGGCGGGAGGGCACCACCGCGGAGTTTCTGGCGCGCGCTCATGCCGTCGATGCCGCGACCGCCCATCGCCCCGAAGACCTCGGAGCGAGCTGTTCCAGCGGCTCCGCCTTTCCCGACGCCGCCGTCGTCTGCCCGTGCTCGCTGTCGACCGCATCGGAAATCGCCATGGGCAGTTCGCGCACCCTCATCCACCGCGCCGGCGCGGTGGCGCTCAAGGAGCGCAAGCCGCTGGTCCTGGTCCCGAGGGAGATGCCGTTGTCGGTCGTCCACCTGCGCCGACTGCAGGAGGTGAGCGAGGCCGGCGCCGTCATCCTGCCGCCGATGCCGGCCTTCTACAACCGTCCCCGCTCCCTCGAGGACATCATCGATTTCGTCGTCGGGAAGATACTCTCGGTACTGGGGTTCGAGCAGGACCTCTATCCGGCTTGGGGCGGCGAGGTCCGCCAGGTCCACGACTCACCGCTGTAGGCGAGAGCGTCTCGTGGTGACGCGGGACGACGCCTTCGATGGGCTTCGTGACGTCGCGCCGGTCCTCGAGGCGGTCTGAGAGGTGGCTGGAGCCGCCGGCCCGTCGACCCTGCGTGATGCAGAGCTGGATCGCCTTCGCGCGGTGGCGGCCGTTCGTCCTCGCTATGTCGCGCCGCTAGACTGAGGACTCCCTACCGGAGGCGCCCATGACTCAAGAGCGATCTCTCCCTCTCGCGACGCTGGACGCGCTCGGCGGCGTGCCGCTGTTCCTCCGCACGCCGTTCCACCGGCGGCAGCACCTGCGCTGGGGCGCGACCGACGCCGAGGTCGCCGGCCACATGCCGGGCGATGAGCTCGTGCCCAAGGCCTCGTTCGACGCGACGCGCGCGATCACCATCGACGCGCCGCCGGAGGCGGTGTGGCCGTGGATCGTCCAGATGGGCTACCGGCGCGCCGGGTTCTACACCTACGCGCTCCTGGACAACGCCGGCTACGACAGCGCGGACACGATCCTGGAAGAGTACCAGCATCCCCAGGTCGGCGACTGGATACCCATGGCGAGCAAGGTGAGCGAGACCACGGCGTTCCGCGTCGCGGCCTTCGCGACGGACGAGTGGCTGCTGTGGTCCAAACCGGACAGCACGTGGTCCTGGACGCTGGTCGCGCTGCCCGCGGGCGGCACGCGGCTCGTCACGCGTCTCAAGCAACGGTACCAGTGGGAGTCACCCGGCGTGGCGCTCTTCACCCTGATCCTGCTCGAGCTGGGCGACTTCCCGATGATGCGCAGGATGCTCAGCGGCATCAAGGAGCGCGCGGAGCGCCTGGCGATGGGGGGCGTGGCCCGTGTTCCATGACATCCCCGAGCCGATGCTGGCGCGCATGGCGCAGCTCGAGGAGACGGACGCGCGCGACCGCAAGGACGGGACCGCGCGGCTCGAGCGCCTTCGGCAGGTCCCGCGCGAGGTCGGGAGGTTCGTGGCCCTCCTCGCGGCGGGCGCGCCGGCCGGGCGCTGGGTCGAGATCGGCACCAGCGCCGGCTACTCGACGCTGTGGCTGGCGCTCGCCTGCCGCGAGGTCGGGGCGCGCGTGACGACCTTCGAGGTACTGGACGCGAAGGCCGCTCTCGCGCGCGAGACCTTCGCGCTGGCCGGTGTGGACGACGTCGTCGAGTTCGTCCACGCCGACGTCCGCGAGCACCTCGCGGCACTCGACGGCATCGCCTTCTGCTTCCTCGACTCCGAGAAGTCGGACTATGGCGAGCTCTACGAGGCCGTCGTGCCCAAGCTCGTGCCCGGCGGCCTCCTCGTGGCGGACAACGCCGTCGGGTTCGAGGACGTGATGCAGCCGATGCTGGACGGCGCGCGCGCCGACACGCGCGTGGACGCCGTCCTCGTGCGCTTCCTCACCGGCCAGCTGATCTGCAGGAAGCGGTAGGCGCATGACCTCCGCACGAGCACCTGTGGGCGGCGTTCCTGGAAGAGCGACCGGGCGTCGCCGGACCGGGGGACACGTATTCGGCCTGGCACTTCTGCGACAACCAGGCCGACGCCGACGAGCTCGTCGAGCTCGTCCTCTCCGGGCGCAAGCGGGCCACGGCCGGCGCCCTGTGGTCCTACGAGGCCGAGGACGAGCCGCTGCCGCAGGTGGGCGACTTCAGCGTGATCACCGACTGGAGCGGCGTCGCGCGCTGCATCATCCGCACCGTCACCGTGGAGGTCGTGGCCTTCGACGCCGTCGGCGAGGAGTTCGCTGCGGCCGAGGGTGAGGGCGACGGCTCGCTCGCCTACTGGAGAGACGCCCACCGGGCGGCGTTCTCCCGGGAGCTCGGGGCGAGCGGACGCTCGCCGCGGCCGGACATGCCGGTGGCGTGCGAGCGCTTCGAGGTCGTCTTCCCGGTCTGACACGGAGTGCGGGGGGGCGACCGCCCGAGTGAGAGGCCGAGAGGACGGATGGCCGCGGCCGGAACGACGACGGGCCCGGCGGAGGGGAGAACCCTCCGCCGGGCCCGTCCGGCGTCAGACGCCGGCGACTTCCCGCCCGCCTACCGCCGCTCGACCAGGTCGCCGCGGCCGCCGGTGACGAAGTAGGCGGCGGCGGTCACGGCGATCGTGAACGGCGTGGTGAGGAGCGCCAGCCAGCCGTTGGCCACCGCGCCGATGGCGATGAAGATCACGACCAGGGCGAGGTGCTCCCAGAAGCCGTTGTCGACGACCTGGTGGTAGCTCGCGGTCATCGCTTCGGCCAAGCCCATCTTGCGGTCCACCATGAACGGGAACACATACAGCCAGATGGTCGCGAGCAGCACGCCGCCGACGATGGTCAGGGAGGCGAGCCCGATCAGCACGACCAGCACGATCGCCGCCCAGAGGAAGCCCCAGAAGCGGTCCATGCAGGAGAACACGTCGCCGATCTTGGCCGGGCGGCCGTCGCGCATCCTGCCGACGACCATGCTGTAGAGCCCGGCGAACAGAGGGCCGGCGAGTATCCCGAGCGTGACGATCGAGAGGAGGCCGGCGATCAGGCCGCCCACGAGGAGCGGGACGATGTCTGCGGTGAAGGCGTTCCAGCCGCCCTTGAAGGAGAGCCCGACGTCCAGGCGGGGTCTCGCGAGAGCTGGTGTGGTGGCGTCGACGGTCATGGTGAGTTCCTTTCCCCTTGAGTGCGTTGCCTGGGGAGAGCCTACGGCGATGGCCGGCCGCGGTCGTCTCCCGGTGGGCTGAACCCGGGGTCAACTGGAGGAGGAACTTGCGCGCCGGCGGCGTGCCCCCGCAGGGGGATGCCGCCGGCGCCGGGGGGAGAGGCCGGCGGCCGGAGGGGTACTCCGGCCGCCGGCGCGGGTCTCGAGACTGCTAGAACGCCATCGGATAGGTGTTGGGCCACTGGCTGCGGCCCATTCCTCTGCTCAACGCATAGGCGGTGGCGCGGATCTGCGCCCACCCGTTGTGGATGCTCTCGTGCCTCCACGGGTTCCAGGACCCCGACCAGGTGCTGGGGTAGTACTGGAACAGCCCCTTGTAGGTGCTGCCCGCGGTCCGGCTGCCGCCTGACTCCAGCATCATCATGCGATGGAGGCCCGCCGCGCTGACGCCGTACTTGTCGCCGGCGATCTCGATGAGGGGCTTCCACTGGCCGCGCCGATTCCATTCTGCGATCTGCTGCAGCCTGCGGAGCCGCCGCTGGAGCCGCTGCACCATGACCGTCCAGCGGCGCGCCAGCTCACCGGCCCGGGCGCTCCGCGCCCGCTGCGCCGCCACCTCGTCGGCCGTGACCACGCCGTCGGCCAGCAGGGCGGCGGCGAGGGCAGGGTCCATCGAGACGGGCGGGATGACGAATGCGGACAACGGCTCGGGAGTCGCCGGGTCGACCGTAGCCGGTTCGATCGTGGCCGGGTCGGGAGTGACCGGGTCGAGCGTGGCAGGGATGCCTGCGACGCTGGTCGCGGTGTGGAGTTCGCGGGCGCCGGCCAGGCCGGCGTCCGCCAGACGGGCGCGCTCGCGGGCGCGCTCCCTGAGCTGCTTCGCGTGGCGGAGCTGCTGCTTCAGCTTGGAGATCGAGGGGTCGCCCGCCACGGCCGGCGCGGCGACGATGCCGGCGGCGAGAACGGTGAGGGCGATGGCGAGGGTGAGTGTTCTGAGACGCACGCTGTCCTTTCCACGTGGTGTCCCGCGCGGCAGCGGCGCTGGCCTGTGCCGGGCGGGCGGTCCGCGCCGCACGCACGCCGCCGCACGACATGTCCGTCAACGGTGAATGGGAAGGAAGACGAATCTGCGGGGCGAGGCGCGAGGCGCCTCTTGGTGAGATCCGCCGCACAGTCAAGCGGATTATCGCGCGCGGCGCAACCCGGAGGCTTCCGCTGCGCCTGGCGCGCCGGCGGTTCGGCCCGCGGGCGGGCCGCCGTGTAGACTGGCCCCCGTGAGCCGCAGTGGTGCTCACGGGACCATGGGGGTCGGCATGAGAAGTGGACATTCACGGGGGCGGCGCAGCGCCGCGGTCGTTGCTCTGGCGCTCGCGGTCGTCGCGCTGACGGCGGCCGCGCCGGCCGTCGCACACGCGCAGCGGTTCGCGGTGAACAACGGCGCCACGTACGCGCGCGGCCTGCGCGCCACGGTCGGCGACGCGGGCTGGTCGCCCTTCTTCCGCCCCGGTGTGGTGGTCTGGGACGGCGGCAGCATCATCGCCGGGCACGGAGCCGATCGCGGCTACGAGTTCCCGGTCCAGACGCTGGCCGTGGTGCCCAGGGTCTGCAGGAGCTTCGACTCGTACGCCTCGGGCGCCCGCATCGCCGACATGCTCGCGGACGCCCCTACGGAGGTCGACGCGCGGTATGACGCGCGGGCAGACCTGAACCTCTGCCTGGTGCTCGCCGGCGGGGGCGACTTCCGCGCCGGCCTGAGCGCGGCCTCGGAGTATGCCGCGGTCAGGACGTACTGCCTCGAGCGCCGGGCCGCCGGCTTTCGGGTCATCGTCCTGACCGTCCTGCCGTCGGACCGCCCCGAGACCTTCGACATCGTCCGTCTCGCCTATAATGCCATGGTGAGGGACCAGTGGTCGGAGTTCGCCGACGGCCTCGCCGACATCGCCGCCGACCCGCGCATCGGCGAGACCGGCGACGAGCTGGACCGGCAGTTCTACAAGGTGGACGCGCTGCACCCGAACAACGCCGGCAACACGGTGATGGCCGCGGTGACCGCCCCCGTCGTCGCGGCGCAGCCGTGGGTCTCGGCCCGTTGCGAGCTCCGCCTGCGGGACCTGCCGGGAGACTGGAGTGCCTGGCGTCCCTATGCGGCGGCGACCACGCTGCAACTCGGTGACTACCAGGGCGTGCACGTGGTGGAGGCGGAGTATCGGCTCGACGGCGGTGAGCCGGTCGCGACCTCGGACACCATCCTCGTCGACACCGTGCGGCCGGTGCCGAGGGCGCTGCGCGACGTCGTGGTCCGCCGGGGCAGGACGGCGGTGCTGCGCTACCGCGTCGACGACGCGGACCCGTGCGGCCCCACCGCAACGGCCGTCGTGAGCGTCACCACGGCCCGCGGACGTGTCCTCCAGACCTTCGTCCGCCGTCGCGTCCCTGTGGGCGAGGCGCGGACGATCGCGTTCACGTGCACCCTGCCCAAGGGCGCCTACCGCTACGTCATCAGGGCGCGTGACGCCGCCGGCAACCCCGAGCTCGTCTCCGGGGTCGCGCGCCTGACCGTGCGCTGAGCGCCACCTCGAGCGGGCGTGCCGCGTCGTCTCCTCGAGTCAGGCCCGCTGCGCCAGCAGCCTGCGGATCGCGGCCTTGGGATCGTCGCTGAGCGGCGCTCCGTGCGCCAGGCACAAGATGCCGAACGGGAGCCCGAGCAGGTGCTCCACGCTCGCCCGCGTCGCGGCCGGATCTTCGTGAAAGGCCGGGTCGATGAAGTGCAGCCCGGCCTCGTCGTTGGTCAGCAGGTCCGAGCAGAAGATCACGGCCGGATCGCCCTCCGAGAGGAACGAGTAATGAGGCCACTCGGGGCCGGGCGTACGGAAGGCGCGCAGGCCGCCCGGCAGCAGCTGCCCGTCCGCGTAGGTGCGGTCCGCCTCTTCGTCGGCGGCCGACGCGTCCTCCGGCAGCCAGACCTCCGCACCCAGCTCCTCGCGGTAGCGCCAGGCGGCGCGCTGATGGCAGCGGGCGGTGAGCAGGGTCGCGACGGGGCGCGGTAGCGCGCTCAGCGCCGCGTGGTCGAGACGCACGGGGTCGACGAACAGGCAGCCCTCGCGCGTCAGTACTGCCTGGGACGTCGAGGCGTGCCCCCCGATGGCGCTGTTGGCGATGCTCCACGTCCAGAGGCCGGGGACGACCACCTCGGCCTCGGGCGCGATCTCTCTTGGTTCCGTCATCGCTCCTCCTCGTGGACGGTCAGCGGGCGGCGGCGCGGGCGTCGAGATACGCGAAGACCGCCGCCGCCTGGCTCGCTCCGTCCAGGCCGGCCTCGGCCAGCACCGTGTCGCCCGGGCCGCTGCCCAGGTAGTGGCCCTTGCGGAACGGGTGGAGGCTTGCGGCGCGACCGGCCTCGCTCGTGATCCAGCGGTAGAGCGTGGGCAGGGTGAAGCCGGTGATGCCGATGGCTTCGGAGGCGCGCGCCTCGGGGAAGATCGCGCGCCGCTCGTCCTCCGGCAGCAGGTCGAAGAGCTCGGCGCTGGCGACGTAGTAGACCAGCGCCTCCACGCCCTTCTCCGCCAGCAGCGGCAGCGCCTCGCGCACGAACGCGTAGGCGACGGCGCTCTCCTGGAGCACGACGGTCACGTCCGGGGTCTCGCAGGCGCGCAGCGCGTACAACCCCGAGACGGCCGCCTCGGCCGGCGCCAGCCCGAGCGCCGGCCGGTCGAGCACCGGCTCTGTCGGCCGAGTGACGAACATCGAGATGACCGCGGGCCGCTGCGCCAGCGCGGCTGCTGTGAGCGTCCAGATCTCCTGCGGCTCCCACGGTGTCAGCGAGACCGCCGTCCCCCTGGGGAAGCCCTCCTGCAGCAGCTGCAGCGGCTGCGGGTCGGCGTGCGTAGGACCGTCTTCACCTGTCTTGAGTCCCGCGTGGGCGCACACCAGGATCATGGGCCTGTACGGCTCGCCGGTGGCCGCCATGCGTGCCTGGGAGCCGATCGCGTGCAGGCGCGCCGCGATGTGGCTGAGCGGCGCCATGAACGCTCCGTAGGATGAGCCGACGCCGAGGTCGTGCCCGTAGGCGGCGATGCCGCTCAGGATGCCGGCGATGGCGTCTTCGCAGATGCCGCCGACCGAGAGCAGGCGAGCCTCCGGGTTGGAGCGGGCGTTCCAGAAGCCGCCGGGGAAGCCGTCGGCGATCGTGTCGACGCTCGTCGACCCCATGAGGTCGGCTGCGGCCACGAGGAAGGCGCCGCCGCTGGCCGCCTGAAGGTGGTGCAAGGCGCGGCCGAACTCGCCGCGCAGCGTCGTGAACGTGCCGGGCTCAAGGCGCAGCCGGTGCGGCGTCGCCTCCGGCGCGGGAGCGACCTGCGCCGCCGCCTCTGCCAGCTCGTAGGCGTCGTCGACGCGCGGGGCGCCGGGCCTGGGGGCCCGCTCGCGGGCGTCGAGCCTGTCCCGGGCGGCCGCCAGCCGCTGCGCCAGCGCGGCCGCCGTCGGCAGCTGCGCGTGCACCTGCGCGCGTACGGCCTGCAGCGCCGTCCAGAAGCACTGCTCGCGGACGGTCGCACCGTCCGGCCCGGCACACGCGCGATCTGCCGGGTCGCAGGTGGGCAGGTCGATCTCGGCGCCGGTCGTGCGGCTCAGCTCCGCGAGCGCTTCGTAGAAGCCCTCGGAACACAGCTTGTGCCCGGCGCCGTGGCTCCCCTTGCCCTCCACGCCGTAGCGCCAGCCCTTGTGCGTGCGGTAGACGATCGCCGTTGGCTGCCCGGTGCTGAGGGTGAGCGCGTGGCGCTGCGCCGCGACCACCTGCTGCATGTCGTGGCCGTCGGCCACGTCGATCACGTTCCAGTCGTGCAGGTAGAAGAGCTCTCGCGGGTCCCACTGCACGTAGTCGCCGGGGAGGGTGCCCTCCCGGCACACGTGGTCGGAGTCGATCGACGCCTGGTTCCAGTCGAGGTGCAGGACGACGTTGGCGAGCGAGGCGGTGCCGGCCGCGGCGAGCGCTTCGCTGACGCGGCCGGGCGTCAGACCGCCCTCGCCCTCGATGATATGCACGCGAGGGGCGTCGGCGCCGTAGCGGTCGGCGGCGCCGAAGCCCAAGCCGATCGAGCTCGCGACGCCGACGCCGGAGGCGCCGGTCGAGAGCTTGACGAACGGGGTCGCCGGCGTCGGGTGACCGTCGAGCGCCCGGGCGCCGAAGGCGCGGAACAGCGGCGTCGTCGTGATGGGGTTGCGCCTGAACCCGAGGAGGTCCTCCAGACGGAGGCGCTGCTTCAGGCTCGTGGGCAGCAGCGCCGGGTCGGCCACCGCCGCGACCTCGTCACGGAGCGCCCACATGGCGTACAGGCCCATCGCCTTGTGGCCCGCGGCGTAGCTGATGAGGTCGGCGTCCGGCCGCTCCGGGTCGCCGAGCTCGTAGTCCATCGCGTCGAAGAGCGCGGCGGCGACCAAGCGGCCCGATGAGATCGACCCGCCGGGATGGCCCGACGTGGGGACGTAGTTGAAGAGGAGGGCGCAGAGCGAGCGGTAGAGAAGGTCGAAGGCCTCGAAGTGGTCCAGTTCGGCCGGCGTGAGCGGCCCGCCGGTTGGGATCACCTCCTTGAGGTCGACGTAGACGCCCCGTCTCGGGCCGAAGGTGAACGACATGATTGTCCCCGCTCCTTTCCCCGCGACCGTGTTCTCCAGCGGGATTGTACGACCGTTCGACTGTCGTGAGGGTCCCGCCGCGGAGCGCCTGCGGCGCCGCGGCTACTTGAGCGTGTAGACCGTGACCTCTCCGTCGTAGCCCGGCCCGACGCCGTCCAGGAACCGCTGGCTGAAGAAGATCCTGAAGTTCCCCGGCTTGAGCGGCCCCACGGTCATGGCGTTCTCCGACTCCAGCTGGAACCCCTGGGTCTCGGGCGTCATCGAGTAGCCGAAGCCCGTGCCGTAGTCGGCGTTGATGAGCCGGAAGGTGAGGACCACCGGCGGCTCGTCGGGACCGGAGAGCTTCCAGGCGAGCCTGGCTTGGGTGCCCAGCTGGTGGGTGCCGAGGTTGAGCTTCACCGGCGTCTCGCCCGAGACCGTGCTCGTCACGACCTCCTCCCACTCGGGTGACGGGCTGGCGCTCGGGGAGCCGCCGCCGCACCCGGCGCTCGCGGCCGGCAGGGCCACGAGCGCGACCACGGCGGCGAGGACGACGAGCTTGGTGCTGGTCCGCATTCGGTGCCTCCTCAGCCGGTGACGACGGTGTAGCTGCTGGCGACGGGCGTACCCGCCTTGATCATCGCCCACACCGGGCAGATCTGCGCCTCGGACAGCGCCAGCGCGTGCTCGACGCGCGCGGGGTCGACATCGCCGTGGACCACGAACGCCAGGTCGATGTCGGTGATCACGGTGGGGTGCTCGTCGCGCCGCCGCCCGCAGGCCGTCACCTCGACGCGCTCGACAGGCTGTCCGTCGCGCCGGAGGAGTGCCGCCACGGAACTTCCGCTGCAGCCCGCGAGGCTGGCGAGGAGGAGGCGCAGCGGGGTCATCCCCCCGAGATCGCCGTCGTTGCCCGGCAGCGGGTAATCGACGGTCACGGCGTGCTCACCGTCGCTGATGGCGAACTGCATGAGGCCTTGCTGCACGGCGTGGACGCTGAGTTCGGACGGCATGGATGCTCCTTGCTGGCGGTGACAGGGGCCATTCTCTCAGGCCGGACGGCGCGTGTCGCGTCGGCGGCAACGGGGAAACCACCCTGCGACCGTCCCGCAACGAGGAGGGACCATGATCGATGTCGTCATCTGGTCCGACATCGTCTGACCGTGGTGCTATGTCGGCGCGTCGCGCTGGCTCACCGCGCTCAGACAGCTCGGCGCCGCCGCCGCGGGGCTGACCTGGCGGTTCGCGCCGTTCGAGCTGGACCCGACCGTGCCCCCCGAGGGGGTGGGCTTCGCGGACTACCTCGAGGGCAAGTACGGCCCGGGGGTGATCGCGGGCATGGCCGCGCGGCTGGCGGACGCCGCCGCGACGGACGGCCTGCCGCTCGTCGAGGTCAGTGAGCTCGAGCGGCGCCCGAGCACGTTTCTCGGCCACCGGCTCCTCGCCGGTGCGCTGGAAGAGGGAGAGGACGCGGAGCAGATGCTGCAGCAGCGCCTCGGCCTCGGCATGCTCTCGGCGTACTGGGCGCGCGGTGAGGACGTCGGCGACCGCGCGGTGCTCGAGCGCCTTGCTGAGGCGGCCGGGATGCCCGCGGAGCGGGTGGCGGCCGCCCTCGACGGCGACCCGACGGCGACGGCCGTCCGGCTGGACGAGCGCCGCGCCGCGGAGCTGGGCATCCGCGCCGTCCCGACGTTCGTGTTCGGCGGGCGCTTCGCGGTGAGCGGGGCTCAGTCGCCCGCCGCGCTCGCCGACGCCGCCCGCCGCGCCCTCTCGGGCGCCTGACGCGCCCGCCGCAGCCATCGCTGCCTCCGGGCGGCGCTTCCGCCCGTGCAGTCCCGTCCTCCGCCGGCCGCCTTCGATTGTGGCTCGCGGCGCTCGAACGTATCATTGTGCGTTGAGAGACGCCCTGCCGGGGCGCCGAGGACGAACCGTCCGGTCCGGGACCTCCACTCTGCCGCTGGAGGGAGGCAGTCGCCGAGCCAGTGCCCGACCGGCGCAGAGGAGGCTGCATGACCGACGCCGCCGTCGCCGTGGCGGGTGCCTGGACCACCGACCCTTCGCGACTCCCCGACGAGCTGGCCGGCACCTTCCGCGCCGTCATGGGCTGGGGCGGCGTGGCCGTCTGGGACGAGTCCGTCGACATCGTCGACCTCACCCGGGAGTTCGCCGCCCGCACCGTCCAGGAGTGCTGTGGCCAGTGCTTCCCCTGTCGCATCGGCATGCACGAGGTCGCCGACATCCTCCAGGAGATCTGCTCCGGCGGGGGGACGGAGGCCCGGCTCGAGCGCGCGCTGGAGCTCAGCCGGCACGTCGCCGAAGCGTCGCGCTGCGACCTCGGCCGCACCGGCGGCTACGCCGTCCTCGAGTCCCTCGAGCAGCACTACGACCGCTTCGCCGCCGCAGTCGCCGCGAAGCAGTCGATCACGCGCGGCGTGTACGCCTCCACGGTCGTCGCGCCGTGCATGGCCGCCTGCCCCGCCGGCGTCGACATCCCGGCCTACGTGGAGCAGCTGCGCATCGACGAGGTCGAGCGCTCGGCCGACGCCGTGCGCCGGCGCTGTCCCATGCCCGGGACGATCGGCCGGGTCTGCGTCCGCCCGTGCGAGGACGCTTGCCGCCGCGGCTCTGTGGACGAGCCGGTCGCCATCCGCACGCTCAAGCGCTTCGTCGCCGACAGCGAAGCCGAGGTCACCGCCTGTCCAATGCCAGGAAGACCGCGCGTCGCCATCATCGGCGCAGGGCCGGCGGGCCTCGCCTGCGCCTACTACCTGGGGCTCGACGGCGTCACCAGCACCGTCTTCGAGGCGCTGCCCGAGGCCGGCGGCATGGCCGCCGTCGGCATCCCCGACTACCGACTGCCGCGTGATGTGCTGCGCGCCGAGGTGGAGCGCGTCGAGTCCCTCGGCGTCAAGATCGAGTACAACTTCCGTTTCGGCGTCGACGCCACCATGGACGACCTCTTCGCGCAGGGCTACGAGGCCGTGTTCATCGCCGTCGGCGCGCACCAGTCGGCCCGCATGGGCTGCGAGGGCGAGGACGCCGGCTACGGCGGCTTCATGCCCGGCGTCGAGTTCCTGCGCGAGATCGCCTTCGGCAAGACGCCGCTGACCGGCGAGACCATGCTGGTCATCGGCGGCGGCAACGTGGCCATGGACTGCGTCCGTTCCGCCCGACGCATCGGCTTCGACGACGTCAAGCTGCTCTACCGACGCACCGAGGCCGAGATGCCGGCCGACCGCGCGGAGATCGTCGAGGCCAAGGAAGAGGGCGTCGAGATGGTCACGCTCGTCGCGCCGACGAAGATCATGGCCGAGGACGGCCAGGTGGTCGGCCTCGAGTGCCGGCGCATGCAGCTCGGGGAGCCGGACTCCTCCGGACGTCGCCGCCCCGAGCCCATCGAGGGCTCGGAGTTCGTCATCCCGTGCGACTGCATCGTCCCGGCCATCGGCCAGGTCTGCTCGGTCGACCAGCTCTTGCCGAGCCACATCGAGGTGAGCAAGTGGAAGACCCTCGAGGTCGACCCGCTCACCATGCAGTCCGCCGACCCGCGCGTGTTCGGCGGCGGTGACTGCTACACGGGGCCCAGCAGCCTCGTCGCGGCCCTCGCCGCCGGCAGGCGCGCCGCCGTGTCCATCGACGCGTTCCTGCAGGGCCGCGACGTCGCCCCGGCGCTGGAGGAGCGGCTCGAGCACGCGATGCTCGCCGTCATCCGCGACGAAACGCAGGCGCCGATACCGTTCACCGGCAGCACCGAGAAGCTGCGCCCTATGGTGGTGCCCCCAGAGGTGCGCATCCAGTGTTTCGACGAGGTCGAAGGAGCGGTGAGCGCCGCGGACGCCCGGCATGAGGCCGAGCGCTGTCTGCGCTGCTACCGCATCGCCGTGGCGGTGGTCTGAGATGACGGACGCACCGCCGACCGGCGCACCCCAGATCACCATCGACGGCCGGGCGCTCGCCTTCGAGCCCGGCCAGACCATCCTCGACGTGGCGAACGGCGGCGGGATCGCGATCCCGACCCTGTGCTACCTGCCCCAAGCGGGTCACCGCGACGTCTGCCGCCTCTGCGTGGTCGAGGTGGCCGGCGCCGGCCGGCTCTTGCCGGCCTGCAGCACACCGGCCACCGAGGGCATGGACGTGCAGACCATGAGCGAGCGCGTCCGCACCTCCCGGCGCGCCACGCTCGAGCTCATCATCGGCTCGGGCCGGCACACCTGCATCACCTGCGAGGCGCTCGGCGAGTGCGAGCTCAGCCGGCTCGCCTACGAGTACCAGGTCGAGCCGCCGAGCGAGCTGCCGGGCGTCGAGGACTTCCCGCTCGTCGAGGACGCCTACGTGATCCGCGACTACTCCAAGTGCATCCTCTGCGGCCGCTGCTGGGCCGCCTGCACCGCCATCCAGGTCCACGGCGTCGTGCCGCATCCCTCCGGCAGGCGCGCGGAGCGCGCCGGCGGCAAGGACTGGTACCCCCTGCCCGACCTGGACCAGTGCGAGCTCTGCGGGCAGTGCGTCGACGCCTGCCCGGTCGGGGCGCTCACGGAGCGCACCGCCAAGGGCGTCGCCCGGCACTGGGAGCTGCAGCGCGTGCGTACCACCTGCCCGCACTGCGGCATGGGATGCCAGACGATGGTGCACCTCAAGGATGGTGAGGTCGTCAAGGTCACCGGCGCCGGCGACGTGCCGCCCAACCGCGGCCGGCTGTGCAGGCGCGGTCGGTTCGCGGTGCTGGAGCCGGACGAGCGCGCGCGCCTGGAGGACCCGCTCATCCGCCGCAACGGCGTGCTCGTCAGGGCGAGCTGGGACGAGGCGCTCGACCTGGTCGCCGAGAAGCTTGGGGGGATCGGCGCCGGCGGCGTCGCCGGCCTCATCGCGCCGGTGTGCACCAACGAGGAAGCCTACCAGGGGCAGAAGTTCTTCCGCGCCGTGCTCGGCACCAACGACATCGACCACCGCGCCGTTGAGGCGTCGCGCGTCTCGCTCGCGGCCACCGGGACCGGTGCCGGCGTGTGCTACACCTCCGGCGCCCTGACGGTGCTCGAGGAGGCGCGCGCCGTCCTGCTGGTCGGCGACGGCGCCGTGGCCGACCACCCGGTGGCCGGCACCGCCCTGCGTCGCGCCGTCCGGGACGGCGCCCACCTCATGGTGCTCGACTCCGGTCACAGCGACCTCGGCGACGCCGCCGCCGTGCGGCTCGCGGTGGAGCCGGCGGCCATCCCCGAGATCCTCAACGGCATCATCGCCGTGCTGCTGGCCAACGAGCTGGCCGGCCGCCGCGACGCCGGCGAGGCGCTGCCGCACGAGCGCGAGCTCGAGGCGCTGCTCGCCGCTGTGCTCCCCGAGCGCATCGCGGAGGACGCCGGCGTGGATGCGGTCTCCATCAGGGAGATCGCCGCCAAGCTGGTCGACGTCCGGCCGGCGGTCGTCTGCGCGACCCTGGGCGCCACCGACGACCTCGCCGGCACCGGCGCGGCCGTGGTCAAGCTGCAGTCCCTGCTTGACGACCTCGCCGGCGCGCGCAGCGTCTCGCTGCCGCTCGGCGCCGGCAACGTCCAAGGCCTTCTGGCCATGGGCGTGGCCCCCGACGTGCTGCCCGGCGGCGACCTCATCACCGACGCGGAGGCCCGGCGGCGGTTCGCCGACGCGTGGGGTGTCGAGGCGATCGCGGCTGCCCCCGGCCGCTCGACCGCGGGGATCGTCGAGGCTCTGGCCGGCGGCGAGCTCAAGGCCGCCTGGGTGTGGGCCAACGAGGCGGCGTCGTTCGGCGACGCTGACGGGTTGCTGGCGGCGCTCGGCACGGCCGACTTCGTCGTCGTCCAGGGAGCCGTGCGCGGCGACCTGTGCGCCGTCGCCGACGTGGTCCTGCCGGCCGTCGCCTGGGGCGAGGAGGACGGCACGTTCACCAACGCCGAGCGACGCATCAGCCGTCTGCGGCGTGTCCAGCGTCCTCCAGGCGCGGCTCGGCCCGGGTGGTGGGCCTTCCGCGAGGTGGCCAGGCGGCTCGGCCACGACTGGCAGGCCGGCTACCCCAAAGCCGTGTGGGAGGGTGAGATCTCGCTGCTCATCCCGAGCCTCGGCGGCGTGACCTACGCGGAGATCGACGAGTACGGCCTCTGCTGGCCGGCTCCCGCGCCGGTGACGGCCTGACGTTCACGACTGCCACGGCGTGGCGGGTGGCCCTCCGGCCGCCCGCCGCGCCGCTCGCGCGTACGGGCTGCGCCCCGGCCGCGGTCAACGGTTGTCGTCGCGGGGAGTGGGGGAAGGCATGAGTGTTCGTCACCCGCGCACAAGGAGCCAAGCCATGCTGTGCAGTCTCGCCACCAAGCTCGACCAGGGGCAGATCCAGGAGATCACGTCGCTGGAGGGGGAACTGGGCGTCCCGATACTCGCCTTCGCCTGTCACCAGATGGACGCCGCTCCGATCGACGCCGCGCAGATCGACCGCCTCAAGCAGCTCGAGGACAAGCTCGGCGTCGCACTCGTCGCCGTCAAGCAGCAGTAGGGCGGCCTGCCGCGGCGCCCTGCGTGCTCAGCCCTCGGCGTCGTCCCCGTACGCGCCGAGCACGATGTCGACGGCGGCCGTGAACTGCCCCGGATCCCAGCGCCGCGTGGCCTCGAGGTAGTCCTCGAGGTCGCCGGCTTCGTCGTGCGCGGGTGCCGGCGCGAGCTCGTCGCTCGCCGGCGCGGCCTCCCGGGCGGCGGCGATCTGTCGTCCCCAGAGCGAAGCGAACCCGAAGCCCACCACACAGGCGGAGAGGATGTGCAGCAGCTCCGCCGCCTCCGCGGGCGTCAGGCCCGCGTCTTTGAAGATCCGGATCATGCCGGTGGTGCCCTCCCCCGCGCTCGGCGAGTAAGAACCCCCGCGAGCGATGATCGGGATCGCGTTGGGGTGGCGCTGCATGAGCTCGCTCAGCGCCAGCCACATGCCTCGCACCTGCGCGCGCCAGTCCGTCGCATCCGCGCCCGGGGGCGCTCCCGAGGCCGCCTCCGGGTGGCCCGCCTCCGGCGGCGCCATCTCCCGCCACAGCTTCTCGGCGACGCCGGCGAGGATGGCGTCCTTGCTCGGCAGCTGCCGGTAGATGGTGACGGGCTCGACGCCCAGGTCGTGCGCCAGCCGGCGCATGGTCAGGGCGTCGAGCCCCTCCTCGTCGATGACCGCGAGGGCGGCGTCGACGACGACCTCCGCCGTCACCGGCCCCATCCTCTCGCGTCTGCCTCCGCCCCGTTCGCCCATGTCCGCCCCCTGAGTCCGGGAGATTCCCAAGAATCCGTTGACAGCGCCTGTAAACACTGTTACGGTAACATCGTTACAGTAACGCTGTTACTCACAGTACAGCAGATCCTGACGGGGCGCAATGCCCGGGGGGCGGACCAATGAAGCGCACGAAGATCGCCATCATCTCCATCCAGCTGCTCGTGATGCTGAACGCGTTCGGCGGCGGCTACTACGGTCTCTCCGGCGCACCCGGCGTCGACCCGGCCTGGCTCGCCGGCACGCCGTTCAGCAGCTACTTCGTCCCAAGCCTCTTCCTCTTCACGGTCATCGGAGGCGGAATGGCCGTCGCCACGGCCGCGTGGATCCTCAAGAGCCGCGTCGCCCCCTGGCTGTCGTTGGCGATGGGCGTGACCCTGATGAGCTGGATCGTCGTCCAGGTCGCGATGATCGGCTACGTCAGCTGGATGCAGCCGGTGTCGCTCGCGGCCGGTGCGGCCGTCGCGACGCTCGCGGGCAGCGCCCTGCGCGGCGCGCGTCGCGAGCGGCTCGGCGTCGTGGCCTGAGCAGATCCTGCCTGGGTTCCTGCGCACGACCTGATGCGCCGCAGCGCCGGCGGCCTCCCCGAGGCCGCCGGCGCTGCCGTCCTCGTCCATGTGGCTTGACGCACACGTCGTTCTGCGTGACGGATGGTTCGCGATCGGGCCGCCGGTGATCGTTTCTGTTCACCCGGCGGCCCCATTCTCGCGCGTTTCGGCGGTGTTCACGTGCGCCGATGTTCGACATCATGTGACAAGGAGCACAATCCTTTGCCAACGGTTGCGCCATGTCGTACAGTCGCGCACACTGAGTTGCGGATACCCCCCTAGGTTCTTGTCAAGGGGTGACGTCCCGCCTCCCCCGGCGGCCGCCTCCCCGAAGGACCGTTCGCGCGAGGAGGCACGAATGGAGCAGTTGGCCCTGAGCGTCCCGGGCATGTGGGCCGACCACCACGTGATCGCCGTCCGAGGTCTCTTCCAGGAGGCGGACGACGTCCGGGTCACCGGCGCGAGCGCGATGGACGCGACGCTTCGTCTGGCGTACGACCCGGCGAAGACCGACCCGCAGCGCATCGTCGCCAAGCTCGAGCAGGCCGGCTACCCCGCCGGCGAGTCCCCCGCGGCAGATGCCCCGCCGACGGACAAGCCGGCGTGGCTGACGGCGGGGGTGCGCGTCACCACCACGGATCCGGCCGATCTCACGATGTCGGGCGACCACCGCAAGTACTGATCGCCGACCTGTGCGCTTTCGCCAGCCCACGATCCGCCCGGACGTCCGGGCCGCAGCCGCGCCGCGGTCCGTTCCCGCATGGGCGTGAAGGAGTCGCCTCATGGCTGACAAGACCAACGACGACGTCAAGCCGGTAGCCGCGAAGAGCATCGACCCGGCCGCCCTTGAGATGCTGGCGCATGCCGAGGGCTGCGGGCTCGACACCGCGTTCTCTCGCGCGGACACCATGAAGCCCTGCCCCATCGGCGAGTCCGGCGCCTGCTGTCGCATCTGCTCGATGGGCCCCTGCCGCCTCGTGGGCAAGGACGCCGAGGAGAAGACCGGCATCTGCGGCGCGGATCTGCCGACGATCGCCGCCCGCCACTTCGCCCGGCAGGTCGCGGGCGGCGTCAGCGCCCACTCCGACCACGGCCGCGACATGGCCATGACGCTGCGCGCCGTAGCCATGGGCGAGGCCGCCGGCTACAAGGTCAAGGACGAGCAGAAGCTGCACTCCGTGGCAGGGTACTTCGGCGTCCCGACGAGCGGCCGCGAGGTCAACGAGATCGCCCTCGACGTGGCCGACGTCGCGCTCGCGCAGTTCGGTCAGCCGCACGGCGAGATCGTCTACACGAGGCGCGCGACCCCGAGACGCCAGGCCAAGTGGCGCGAGCTGGGGCTCACCCCGCGCGCCATCGACCGCGAGGTCGTCGAGGTCCTGCACCGCACGCACGAGGGCGTCGACCTCGACGCCGAGAACATCCTCAAGTCGGCGCTGCGCTGCTCCCTCGCCGACGGCTGGGGCGGCGCGATGCTGAGCACGGACATCAGCGACATCCTGTTCGGCACGCCCTCGCCGCTGTCGAGCGAGGTCAACCTCGGCGTGCTCAAGGACGACCAGGTCAACGTCATCGTCCACGGTCACGAGCCGACGCTCTCGGCGATGCTGGTCGAGGCCGCTCGCGATCCGGAGCTCGTCGCCGAGGCCAAGGCGGCCGGTGCGGAAGGCATCAACCTCGCCGGCATCTGCTGCACCAGCAACGAGATCCTCATGCGCTACGGCATCCCCGCCGCCGGCAACTTCCTGCACCAGGAGCTGGCCGTGCTCACCGGCGCGGTGGAGACCATGGTCGTCGACGTACAGTGCATCATGCAGGCGCTCGGGCCGCTCGCCCAGCGCTTCCACACGCAGCTCGTGACGACCTCGCCGAAGGCCAAGATCCCCGGCGCGACGCACGTGGAGTTCGACGAGCACCGCGCCCCGGAGACGGCCCGCGATATCGTGCGCATGGCCATCGCCAACTACCCGAACCGCGGTCCGGTCCACATCCCGGACTTCCACGAGCCGCTGGTCGCCGGTTTCAGCCACGAGTACCTCAACTACATGCAGGGCGGGTTTCACCGCGGCTCGTTCCGGCCGCTCAACGACGCGATCATCGCCGGCCGCATCCGCGGCCTCGCCGGCGTCGTCGGCTGCAACAACGTGCGCGTCACCCAGGACGAGGGCATCGTCGAGATGATCAAGCGCTTCATCGCCGACGACGTGATGGTGGTCGTGACCGGCTGCGCCGCCACGGCCGGCGCCAAGGCCGGGTACCTGAGTCCCGAGATCCTCGACCACGCCGGCCCCGGCCTGCGCGAGGTCATGGAGGCCATCGGCATCCCGCCGGTTCTGCACCTCGGCTCCTGCGTCGACAACTCGCGCATCCTCACCGTGCTCACGCAGGTCGCCACCGAGGGCGGCCTGGGAGAGGACATCGACGACCTGCCGGCCGTCGGCCTCTGCCCGGAGTGGATGTGCGAGAAGGCCATCGCCATCGGCACCTACTTCGCCGCCTCCGGCGCCCACGTCATCTTCGGCGTGAGCAGCCCGGTCGAGGCCTCCAGCGTCGCCACCCGCCTCATGACCGAGGGCTGGGAGGAGATGGTCGGCGGCGACCTCGAGTTCATCCCGGACTGGGACGCGATGTACACGCGCTCGCTCGAGCTCATCGACGCCAAGCGCGCGGCGCTCAAGCTCCCGCAGTACGACCCGAGCCAGTACGGCGACAGCGGCGACAGCCTCTTCTTCGCCGAGATCAAGAGGTACCTGGCCGACAAGGCCGCGGAGGCCGAGCGCGGCGTCGAGACCGTCGGCTCGCCCGTCTACCCGCTCGCCGAGGGCCACGACCACGACCACGGCGACGGCCACATGCACACGCACGACGAGGGGGAGGCCTGATGTCACGCTACATCGCGACCCGGGCCATCCGCGGCGCCCAGGGCGTCGTCCGCGAGGCCGAGGAGGCCGTGAGCGCGGCGCTGGCCGAACTGGACCCGGAGACGCCGGTCCAGTTCACCAACACCGCGTACTACCTGCCGGTGATCTACGCGTTCACCGGCCAGAAGGTGGAGAAGCTGGGCGACCTGCCGGCGGTGATCGAGCGGGCGAAGAGCCTGCTGCACCCGATCCCCGGCGACAAGCTGTGGCTGCCGTACCTGGGCGAGACGCTCGACAGCGGCGTCGCCACCCTGTTCGCCGAGGAAGCGATCGAGGGCGTGCGCTTCGCCCGCGGCACCGAGCCGCAGGTGATCAAGCTCGACCAGGCGCGCGAGGACAAGGCCCGCTTCACCGGCGGCGACCTCGGCGTGCACGGCGACAAGATGAAGCTGAACGGCCCGATCGACGACATCCAGCTGCGGGCCTGGGGCATCCAGCTGGTCGACGGCCGCATGCCCGGGTTCTGCGCCATCGTCGGCTGCGCCAAGAGCAACGAGGTCGCGGTCAAGATCGTC
This sequence comes from uncultured Thermoleophilia bacterium, assembly GCA_963705205.1. Classification (GTDB taxonomy): domain Bacteria; phylum Actinomycetota; class Thermoleophilia; order UBA2241; family UBA2241; genus CAIXSE01. Next base: position 243,966 of record CAVPJG010000006.1, on the reverse strand, counting down.
CGCGAGCTGCAGAGCCGCGGCATCCTCATCTTCCTCAGTGGCAACGTCAACGGGCGCAGCATCATCCACCAGCTGCAGGAAGAGGGCATCCAGCTGGGCTACGACACCTTCACGGTGCCGTTCGGCATCGACACCATCTCCGCCGTGTACGCCCTCGGGTTCGCCGCCCGCTCGGCGCTCACGTTCGGCGGCATGGACGCGGGCAACGCGCGCAAGATCATGCTCTACAACAAGTACCGGGTGTTCGCCTTCGTGCTCGCGCTCGGTGAGGTCGACGACCTCAAGTACGCCACGGCGGCCGGCGCCATCAGCTTCGGCTTCCCGACCATCGCCGACACGCGCATCCCGCAGATCCTCCCGACCGGCGTGACCACCTACGAGCACGTCGTGAGCATGCCGTTCGACGAGATCCCCGGCGCCGACGACATGGAGCGCACGGAGAAGCTCATCCAGCGCTGCATGGAGGTCCGCGGCGTCAAGGTGAAGATCGCCAAAGTGCCGATCCCGGTCTCCTACGGATCGGCCTTCGAGGGTGAGCGCGTGCGCAAGGACATCATGTACGCCGAGTTCGGCGGCAAGCGCTCCAGCGCGTTCGAGTTCCTGCGCATGAGGCCCGCCGACGAGGTGGAAGACGGCAAGATCACCGTGAGCGGCGTCGACCTCGACGAGATCGAGGAGGGCGGTGCGCGACCGCTGGGCATGGTCGTCGACGTCAGCGGCCGCAAGATGCAGACCGACTTCGAGCCGATCCTCGAGCGCCAGTTCCACTACTTCATCAACGGCGTCGAGGGCGTCCAGCACAACGGCCAGCGCGACATAGCATGGACGCGCGTCAGCAAGACCACGTTCGGCAAGGGCTTCCGCCTGGAACACTTCGGCAAGGTCATCCACGCGCGCATCCACGAGGTGTTCGGCAACATCGTCGACAAGGTGCAGGTGCACCTGACCACCGAACAGGCCGAGGTCGACGAGCTCATCGAGGTCGCGCGCCAGGCCTACGCCGAGCGCAACGAGCGTATCGCCAACCTCACCGACGAGTCGGTCGACACGTTCTACAGCTGCCTGCTCTGCCAGAGCTTCGCGCCCAACCACGTGTGCGTGGTGAACCCCGAGCGCGTGGGCCTCTGCGGCGCGTACAACTGGCTCGACTGCAAGGCGAGCTTCGAGATCAACCCGACCGGCCCCAACCAGCCGGTGCCCAAGGGCCTCGTCATCGACGCCGAGAAGGGCGAGTTCAGCGGCCCCAACGAGTTCATCTACCAGCACTCGAACCAGGCCGTGGACCGCGTCACCTTCTACTCCATCATGGAAGCTCCGATGACCTCGTGCGGCTGTTTCGAGTGCATCATGGTCCTCGTGCCCGAGGCCAACGGCTTCATGATCGTCAGCCGCGAGGATCCGAGCATGACGCCCTGCGGCATGACCTTCTCCACCCTCGCCGGCACCGCCGGTGGCGGCATGCAGACGCCCGGCATGATGGGCATGGGCAAGTACTACCTGACGAGCAAGAAGTTCATCTCCGCCGACGGCGGCATGAAGCGCGTCGTCTGGATGAGCTCCAACCTGCGCGAGAGCATGCGTCCCGCGCTCCAGGAGGTCTGTGAGCGGGACGGAGAGCCCGACCTGCTCGACAAGATCGCCGACGAGACCGTGGCCACCTCGGTCGAGGAGCTGCTTCCCTTCCTCGAGGAGAAGGGGCACCCGGCCCTGACCATGGATCCGCTGTTCTGAATCCCCTTTCCTGACACCCGGAGGGTGCAGATGACACCAGTCGAGATCCCAGTAGAGAAGTGGTCCGGCGCCGTGCGCGAGGTGACGCTCGGCAGCAGTTACGGCGGTGGGACGCGTGGCAGCACCGTGACCGTGGGCGGCGAGACGGCCTTGCCGTTCCTGGGCTTCGAGGGCGCCATGCCGCACAGGCCGGCGCTGGCGGTCGAGGTCGTCGACATGCGGCCCGAGGACTGGTCCGCGGAACTGCAGGCGGCGTGGGGCGACGCGATGAACGACGCCGGCGCGTGGGCGCAGAAGGCCGTGGAGGCTGGAGCCGACCTCATCGCGCTCAAGCTGCGCAGCTGTCACCCGGACCAGGGCGACTCCTCGTGCGAGGACGCCGTGCGGACGGTCGAGCGCGTGCTGGCCGCCGTGCCCGTGCCGCTGCTCGTCTACGGGCCGGGGTCGGCCGACAAGGACAACGAGGTGCTCATCGCCGTCGCGGAGAAGACCAAGGGCGAGCAGCTGGCTCTCGGCCTCTGCGAGGACAAGAACTACCGCACCATCGTCGCGGCGGCGCTCGGCAACGGGCACGCCGTGATCGCCCAGACGCCGATCGACGTCAACCTGGCCAAGCAGCTCAACATCCTCATCAGCGACATGGGCCTGCCGCTCGAGCGCGTGCTCATGGACCCCAACACCGGTGCGCTCGGCTACGGCCTCGAGTACACGTACTCGGTGATGGAGCGGCTGCGCCTCGCCGCCCTGATGGGCGATTCGATGACGCAGCAGCCGATGATCTGCACGCCCGGTGAAGAGGCGTGGCGCCAGAAGGAAGGCCGCGCCGAGGCAGACGTGCCCGGGGCCTGGGGCGGCCTCGCCGAGCGCGGCGTCGCGTGGGAGATCGCCACGGCCACGACGCTGCTCGAGTCCGGCGCCGACATCCTGGTCCTGCGGCATCCGGCCAGCGTGAGCGCCGTGCGCGCGGCCCTCGACGACCTGACGAAGGGAGCCTGAGCGATGGCCCTCAGCGGACTCCAGATCTACAAGCTGCTGCCCCAGACCAACTGCAAGGAGTGCGGATTCCCGACCTGCCTCGCCTTCGCGATGAAGCTGGCGCAGAAGGGGACCGAGCTCGACAAGTGCCCCTACGTGAGCGAAGAGGCCAAGACGGCGCTGGACGCCGCGTCGGCGCCGCCCGTCAAGCTCGTCACCGTCGGGGCCGGCGACCGCGCCTTCGGGGTCGGCAACGAGACGGTGATGTTCCGGCACGAGAAGACCTTCGTCCACCAGCCGGGCCTCGTCGTGCGCGTGCAGAGCGACGCCGCGGACCTCGCCGAGGTGGCGGGCCGCGTGGCGGCCTACAATGTCGAGAGAGTTGGAATGCGTCTGGCTCTCGACGGCCTCGCCGTGGAGCACGCCGGCGGCGACGCGGCCGCGTACGCCGCGGCCGTGGCCGCGGCCCGCGCGGCTGCTCCCGGGCTGCCGCTGGTGCTCATGAGCGCCGACGCGGCGGCCATCGACGCGGCCCTGGCCGGCGGCGCGGCCGCCGACAGGCCGCTCGTCCACGCCGCGACCGCGGCGAACTGGCGGGCGATGGCCGAGGTGGCCAAGAAGCACGGCTGTCCGCTGGCCATCCGCAGCCAGGACGGCGACCTCTCGGGACTCGAGGAGCTCTCCGAGCAGGTGCGCGGCGCCGGTGTCGAGGACCTCATGCTCGATGCGGGCACGAAGACCCTCGCCGCCGACCTCGCCGCGGCCACGCAGCTGCGCCGCCTGGCGCTCAAGAAGGGCGCGCGGGCGCTCGGCTATCCTCTCGTCGCCGTCGCCACAGCGCCGACGTGGCAGGCCGAGCTGGTGCGTGCCACGCAGGCCGTCACCAAGTACGCCGGCGTCATCGTCCTGGACCACTTCGAGCCGGCCGTGCTCTACTCGCTGCTCACCCTGCGCCAGAACATCTACACCGACCCGCAGAAGCCGATCCAGATGGAGCCCAAGCTCTACGAGATCGGTGCCGTGACCCCGGACAGCCCGGTGCTCATCACGACCAACTTCTCGCTCACCTACTTCTCGGTGGCGGGCGAGGTCGAGGGCGCCGGCATCCCCACGTGGCTGCTGGTCGCCGACAGCGACGGCCAGTCGGTGCTCACCGGCTGGGCGGCGGGCAAATTCGACGCCGAGAAGATCGCCAAGACGGTCAAGGGCTCCGGCATCGAGCAGAAGGTCAGCCACAAGAAACTGGTCATCCCCGGCCACGTCGCCGGGCTCTCGGGCGAGGTCGAGGAGGAGCTGCCCGACTGGAGGATCATGGTCGGGCCGCGTGACGCCGTCGACATCCCCAACTACATCAAGAACGTCTGGGGCGCATGAGCGACACTCCTGCCACGAAGCCACGGACGGCGATGGCGACGATCACCTTCACACCGTCCGGGGAGACGATAGAGGTGCCGCACGGCACCAGCCTGCTCGATGCGGCGATCCTCTGCGAGCTGGACGTCCCTGCCCCATGCGCGGGGCAGGGACGGTGCGGCCGTTGCCGCGTGCGCGTCACGAGCGGTGAGGTGGAGCGGCGCAGCAACGCCGGCCTGGCCACCACCGAGATCCTCGACGGCTGGGCGGTGGCCTGCCAGACCTACGCCGGCGCGGGCTCCATCGAGATCGACGTGCCCGAGCGCAAGAAGGACAAGGTCCGCCCGCACGGCCACGCGATCGCCGAGCCGGAGTCGCTGCCCATCACCTGCGACTACCTGCGGGAGCCGGCCGTGCGCACTTTCGCGCTCGACATCGAGCCGCCGTCGCTCTCCGACAACACGAGTGACTTCGACCGCCTGCGACGGGCACTCGCCCAGCAGCACGGCATCGAGGAGGTCCGGGCCGAGCTCCCCATGCTGAGGCGGCTCGGCAAGGACCTGCGCATGGCGAACTGGAAGGTCAGCGTCACTCTCGAGATGCGCGACTGGGTGTACGGCAAGTACCTGCCGCCTCGCCTGATCCGCATCTACCCCGGCGCCTTCAGGCACGCCAGCATGGGGATCGCCGTCGACCTCGGCACGACCTCGATCGTCCTCTACCTGGTCGACTTCGCGAGCGGCCGAGTGGTCGACAGCGCCAGCGCCTACAACAAGCAGATCGCCTGCGGCGAGGACGTGATCAGCCGCATCATCTACGCCAAGCGCAGGAAGGGCCTGGAACGCCTGCAGCGACTCGCCGTCGAGACCATCAACGAGCTGCTCGAGGAACTGCAGCGGCGCAACGGCATCGAGCTCTACGAGATCCACGAGGTCACCGTCGCGGGCAACACGACGATGACGCACCTGCTGCTCGGCCTGGACCCGAAGTTCCTGCGCGAGGAGCCGTACATCCCGACGATCTCGGCGCCGCCCAAGCTGGTAGCGGGCGAGCTGGGGCTGAACGCCAACATGCTCGCGCGTGTCCACATCCTGCCGTCCGTGGGCAGCTACGTCGGCGGCGACATCACCGCCGGCGTCATCTCGTCAGGGATGTACGCGACCGACTTGCTCACGCTCTTCATCGACATCGGCACCAACGGTGAGATGGTGCTGGGCAACAAGGACTGGCTGCTCTCGTGCGCCTGCTCCGCCGGCCCCGCTTTCGAGGGCGGTGGCGTGCGCGACGGCATGCGTGCCTCTCCGGGCGCCATCGAGGACGTGTTCATCGACGACGCCACCTGGGAGCCGGCGTTCCGGACCATCGACGACGCTCCGGCCCGGGGAATCTGCGGCAGTGGCCTCATCGATCTGCTCGGCGAGCTCTTCGTGACCGGGCTGCTGGACAAGTCCGGCCATCTCGACCTGGAGGCGCCCACGGCTCGCATCCGCGTCCGAGACGGCGTGCCCGAGTACATCGTCTGCCGGGCCGGGGAGGGCGGCGCGGAGAAGGACATCGTCCTCACCGAGTCGGACATCTCCGGCCTCATTCGCGCCAAGGCGGCCATCTACGCCGGCTTCGAGGTACTCTGCGCCTCCGTCGGCGTGGATCTGGCCGACGTCGAGCAGGTCCTCATCGGCGGCGCGTTCGGCCAGTACCTCAACGTCGAGAAGGCCATCCGCATCGGGCTCCTTCCCGACCAGCCCGTGGAGCGCTTCCACTTCCTCGGCAACACGAGCGCCCTCGGGGCGTTCGCCACGCTGCTCTGCGTCAACGTCCGGCACGAGGTCGCCGACGTGGCCGCCAAGATGACCTACCTGGAGCTGAGCGCCGACAACACGTTCATGGACGAGTACACGTCGGCGCTCTTCCTTCCGCACACCGACCTCAGCGAGTTCCCCAGCGTCGCGGCCGCACTGGCCGCGCGCGGCAGCGGGAACGGAAACGGAGGCTGTCCATGACCACCACGATCGCCGTCGCCGGCAAGGGGGGGACCGGGAAGACGACGCTGGCCGGCCTGCTCATCCGCCGGCTGGCGGAAGCACAGGCCGGCCCGATCCTCGCCATCGACGCCGATCCCGCGAGCAACCTGAACACCGTCCTCGACCTGCCGCTGGAGAAGACCGTCGGCGACGTGCGCGAGGAGACCAGCGAGAAGGCCCGGGCGAACCTGCTCGAGGCGGGCATCGCAAAGCAGGACCTGCTCGACTACGAGATCAACTCGAGCCTGGTGGAGGGCACTAACGTCGACCTGCTGGCGATGGGCCGGCCCGAGGGCCCCGGCTGCTACTGCGCCGCCAACAGCATGCTGCGGCTCATCGTCGACCAGATCGCCGCCAGCTATCCGTGGGTCGTCATCGACAACGAGGCCGGGCTGGAGCACCTCTCCCGGCGCACGACCCGCGACGTGGACGTGCTCTTCATCGTCAGCGACGCGACCATCCGCGGCGTCACGACGGCCGGTCGCGTCGCCGCGCTGCTGGGAGAGCTCCGGACCAAGGTGGGGCGGCACTACCTGATCGTGAACCGTGCCGCCTCAGGCCTGTCGCCCGAGCTCGAGGCGGCGATCGCCGAGCACGGCCTCGAGCTGCTCGCCGTCCTGCCGGACGATCCGGCCGTCGCCGAGTTCGACGCCGCCGGCAGGCCGCTCGTCGGCCTGCCGGCCGACAGCCTGCTGAGCGCGGCGCTCGAACCTGTCGTCGCCGCCGCGCTCGCCACCCCCCAGGAGAAGGAGGCCGCCGGTGCTCATCATCGGTGAGAACATCCACATCATCGCGCCGCCGGTCAAGGCCGCCATCGAGACCCGCGACGCCAGGACGATCCAGGCCATGGCCGTAGCACAGGTCGAGGCCGGCGCCGGCATCGTCGACCTCAACATCGGCCCGCAGAAGAAGCTCGGCCACGAGGTCATGCCGTGGATCGTCCAGGCGGTGCAGGAGGTCGTGGACACCCCGCTCTCGCTCGACACCACGAACCTGGCGGCCATGGAGGCGGGCCTCAGGGTCTGCAAGCAGCCCGCCATGCTGAACTCGGCGTCCGCCGACCCGGACCGGCTCGACAGCGTGATGCACCTCGCCGCCGGCTACGGCGCCAAGGTGATCGCGCTCACGATGGGCGTGGACGGCATCCCGACCACCGCGGACGGCCGCGCCGGCATCGCCATGGAGGCGCTGCTTCCGGCCGCCGAGGCCGCCGGTATCCCCGTCGCGGACGTCTTCCTCGATCCGCTGGTGCTGGCCGTCAACTGCAACCAGGACGTGGCGATGGAGACGGTCGAGGCGGTCCGCATGTTCAAGATGATCGCCGACCCGCCGCCGACCACGGTCATCGGTCTCTCCAACATCTCCAACGGCGCCCTGCCGGAGGTACGCCCGCTCATCAACCGCGTCATGATGGTCATGGCCATGGGCGCCGGGCTGGACAGCGCCATCGCCGATCCGCTGGACGGTGTGCAGAACGAGTGGATCCGTATCGCCGAGCAGCGCGACGAGAGCACGCCCCTGGGCAAGCTCATCGTGGCGCTGTACGACGCGGTCGCGGCCATGGACAAGCTCGACCCGGCGCTGGTCGACATGGGCGACCAGGAACAGCTCGAGCTCTGGAAGACCTACCGCATGCTCACGAACGAGACCCTCTACGCGGACTCGTACCTGCAGCTCTGAGGCCTGAGCGGGCCCGGGGGGACACGCTCAGCGCGTGCCGGCCGGGGGGACGGACGGCATGACCAAAGGGCCGGGGCGGCGCTGGCGCCGCCCCGGCCCTTCACGCGGTCGTCAGGTCGGGTCGCCGAAGGCGGGCGTGTCGGCCAGCGAGTCTTCCTCGAGCCACCGCCGCCCGGTGGAGCACTTGTCGGCGGCGGCGCACCAGGCGGCGCACCCGATATCCTGGCGCGGGTTGGCGTTGCAGGTGCCGCAGGCGCCGCAGTAGCGGCGCGCGTCGTCCTTGAAGAACTCGATGAGGGCGCCGCAGTTCGAGCAGGGCACCTCGAAGATGTCGTCAGGCGTCCAGTTGCTCCGGTCCTGGCCAGGGCAGCCTCTATCCATCGTCTCCGCCTCCTCGAAGGGGGCCGGCCGCCTCGCGGCCGCCGGCCGGAACGCCTTCGGTCACCCTCAGGATACCCCCCCGCCGCACGCCGGCAGGCATGACGTTGGTCAAGTGGCCGGTCCCCGGTGCGCAGGGCATACATGCCGACGCGGGTACGGGGTGCCTCACCTGCGTGTCGACGACGTCGGAGTGCCTTCCTTGATGATCTCGATCGCTGGACCGCCGGTCATGCACTCGTCGGCCCGGGCGCACTCCACGTTGACCCGCATGGCGGTGGTCATCAATCCTCGAACGCGCCGTCGCACACGCCCGAGTGCCGGCCCCAGTCGAAGTCGTCCCACTCGAGCGCCGTGTAGGTCATGCTCGCGGTGAGCGGTTCGCCCAGCGACTCGAGGTGCGCGCAGCTCGGGTGCATGACGAACGGCTCGGCCTTGTGACGGCTGCTCGCCGTGTCCCACTGGTCCTCGGGGATCTCGTCGCACCTGCGCAGCAGCAGGTCCCACTCGAAGTCGACCCACTCCTGCAACGTCTCCAGCAGGTGCTCGTTGCCGGGGAGCGCCAGGTGGGCGAAGCGGCCCTGGCGCTCCAGCCACTTGCCGAGTGGCTGCTTGTGCCGCGGCCTGTAGGTGAGGCGGTACACGCCCTCGTTGACCTCGAACAGGGGCCAGTAGCAGGTCTCCGTGGCCAGGCGCATGAGGTCGACGCCCTCGTCGTTGTCGGTGCGCCAGCCGCGCGGGCAGGCCGAGAGCACGTTGAGGAAGGTGGGACCCTCGATCTCGAGCGCCTTTGATGCCTTGTGCGTGAGGTCCTGCGGGTCGTGCGGCGACGACTGGGCCACGTAGGGCAGGCGGTGGGCCACCATGATCTCGGTGAGGTTCTTGCTGTGACCGAGCTTGCCCGGCAGTTCTTCGCCGACCGGGCTGGTGGTGGTCCAGGCGCCGTGCGGCGTCGCGCTCGAGCGCTGGAAGCCGGTGTTCATGTAGCCGCCGTTGTCGTAGCACACGTAGAGCATGTCGTGGCCGCGCTCCATGGCGCCGGAGAGCGCCTGCAGGCCGATGTCGTAGGTGCCGCCGTCGCCGCCGAAGGCGATGAACTTGACCCGGTCCTCGAGCTTGCCGCGCTTGTACATCGCACGGAAGGCGGTCTCGACGCCGGAGAGCGTGGCGGCGGCGTTCTCGAAGTTGGTGTGGATGTAGCTGCCCTTCCAGGCGGTGAAGGGGTAGCGGGTGGTGCTCACCTCGAGGCAGCCGGTAGCGCCGGAGACGACGTAGTGGCTTTTCACCTGGCTCAGCACCTGGTTGACGACGATGGAGGCGCCGCAACCGCTGCAGAGGCCGTGGCCGCTGGAGAGCTGCGGTGTCTCGTGCGCGAGGTCCTGCACGCGGCGCCGGTGCTCCCGGTACAGCTCCGTGGGCACCAGCGCGTCGAACTTGCAGGTCTCCATGCAGTGGTTGCAGGTCATGCAGCGGCGCTCGTCGAGCGTGATGGTGCCGGCGAAGTGGCGCTCCTTGCCCCTGCCGTGCGAGCGCGAGGGGTCGCGGCGCACGTCGATGCAGTCCACGGGGCACGCCTTCTGGCAGGCGCCGCAGAACGTGCAGGCGTGGGCGCCGTCCTCGGTGCGGCGCAGGTCGAAGAGACCTACGCCGGGGAGTTTGTGCTGCAGGTCCCGTACAGCGAAGCTGTTCTCCGGGATGGGATGGCCATAGAGGATGGCGTGCTTCTCGTCGGCATGGGTGGGGGACTTCGGCCTCGCGCTCATGTCGTCCTCGCTGTCGGGGAAGTGGACCACTTCAGTCCGTATTGAGGGAAAGGTGTGAAAGTACCATGCGGTCAGGCGCCCTACAAGCCTCGTATGCACGGAGCGTGCACGAGGGCGGGTGCGCCGGCGGGGCAGCGCTGAGTAGACTGGCAGCGTGAGCGACGAGACGGAGAAGAGGCGGCCGGACGAGGGCGGCCGCCGCGACGCGGCGGTGGCGGCCGCCCTCGTCGTCGTCCTCACGCTCTCCATCCAGATCGGCTCGGCGCTGGCCGTGATGGTCATCGACTCGGTGGGTGTCTACGAGGCGCTCTGGCTGCGCACCGCCTTCGCCGCGCTCATCCTGGTGCTCGTCCGCCCCGGGTCTCTCCGGCGGCTCCCGCCCAGGGGCCACCGCCTGCCGCTCGCCGCACTGGCGCTGGTCCTCTTCATCATGAACCTCAGCTTCTACGCCGCGATCAGCCGCGTGCCCGTGGGCATCGTCGTCGCCATCGAGTTCGTCGGCCCGCTGGGCGTGGCCGTGCTCGGCACGCGGCGCAGACTCGACTGGCTGTGGATCGTGCTGGCCGGCGCGGGCGTCGTCGTCCTCGCCGGCCCCTCGGGATCGGCCACCGGTATCGGGGTGCTCCTGGCGCTCGTGGCCGGCACCTGCTGGGGCCTGTACCTGCTGCTGGCCAAACGCATCGTGACGGGGATGGACCCGTTGTCCGTCACAGCGCTGATGATGGTCGGCGCGACCATTCTCGCCACCCCGCTGCTGGCCATCGACGGCGTCAGGATCGCCGGCCACTGGGATGCGGTGGCGCTCGGCATCATCATCGCGGTCATGTCCTCCGCCTTCCCCTACTGGCTCGAGATGGTGGCGATCCGCCGCGTCCGCGCCGCCACCTACGGCGTGCTGCTCAGCATCGAGCCGGCGATCGCGGCGCTGGCCGCGCTGGTCGTGCTCGGCCAGCGCATCTCCCCGCTCGAGGCGGCGGCGATGGCCGCCGTCATGGCCGCGGCCGCCGGCGCCAGCTGGACCAGCGGCGGCGCCGCCGAGGCGGGGGTCGACCTGCCGGCGCCCTGAGCAGCCTTGCCCCGCCGCCCCGCGCCGGCGTCTCGCCGGCGTCTTGGGCGCGCTCGCCGCTGCGAGGGGACGCCGTTGTCCCCGGACCCTCCTCTCTCGGCGTAGACACGATGTAGAGCCGAGCACGGAGACTTCCGCACGCTCACGCGCTCGTGTGGCGCCCACGTGTCTACGTTGGAGATACGCAGACAGAGGCACTGGGCACCGACCCCTTCCGGCCGGCGGACGATAGAATCATGGCAACGATCCCACGAAAGGAGCCAGGATGGCCGAGTTCAACGGCAGCAAGACGGAGGAGAACCTCCTCAAGGCGTTCGCCGGCGAGAGCCAGGCGCGCAACCGCTACACGTTCTACGCCAAGGAGGCGCAGAAGCAGGGCTACGAGCAGATCAGCGGCATCTTCCTCGAGACCGCGGATCACGAGCGCCAGCACGCCAAGCGCTTCTACAAGCACCTCCAGGGCGGAACGGTCGAGATCACCGCGGCCTACCCGGCGGGGCCGCTGGAGGGCACCACGGCCGAGCACCTGGCCGGCGCGGCCGCCGGTGAGCACGAGGAGTGGGTGGAGCTGTACCCTGCCTTCGCCGACGTGGCCGAGGCCGAGGGCTTCAAGGACGTGGCCACCACCTTCCGCATGGTGGCCAAGGCCGAGGCGATGCACGAGGAGCGCTACCGCAAGCTGCTGGCCAACGTCGAGACGGGCGCGGTCTTCGAGAAGCCGGAGAAGGTCCGCTGGATGTGCCGCAAGTGCGGCTACATCCACGAGGGCCCGAAGGCTCCCAAGATGTGCCCGACGTGCCTGCACCCGCAGCCGTACTTCCAGGTGTTCGCCGAGAACTACTGAGAGCGGCGTGCCGGCGATGAAGGAGGCGAGGCGGGCCGGACGTCGGGACGGCGGAGCGGATGCGAGGGACGGCCTGCCTCGGCAGGCCGTCTCCCTTCGTGCCTTCGCCGCCGCCGATGCGTGGCGCCTCGCCGAGCTCGACCGCTCCGAGTCGGTGGCCATGGTGTATGCCGTGCGCGACGGCGTGATCGTGCCGCTGGGTCATGGTGAGGAGATCCCGCAGTGGAGCGGCGCCTGGCTCGACTGGGTCATCGCGTTCGCGCGACGGCACCTGGAGAGCGGGGGCACCGGGGTGGCCGCGTTCCACGGCGACCAGCTTGCCGGCGTCGCCGTCCTCGGTGGCGAGCCCGTGGGCGACGACGCGCAGAAGCTGCCGCTCGCCATCCTGCACGTCGGTCGCGGTCACCGGCGTCGCGGGGTCGCGAACCTGCTGTTCCGTGAGATGCGGGAGGAGGCCGCGCGCCGCGGCGCGCGGCGGTTGTACATCTCCGCGACGCCGTCAGAGGGCGCCCTGCGTTTCTACCTCGGGCAGGGCGCCCGGCTCGCCGATCCACCCGACCCGGCGCGGCTCGCGCTCGAGCCGGACGACGTCCACCTCGTGCTCGAGCTGGGCGGCCGGGAGCGTACCGAGCGACGGGGCGGGAGGCCGCTAGAGCCTCCCGCCCCGTCTGCGTGCGGGCGCCGCGCGGCCAGAAGACCGGCGCGCGGCGATCCCTACTCGAGCACCACGAACGCGTCGGCCGTGAGCTCGTACTCCTCGTCCTCGTTCAGGTCATGGACCCTGATCCGCTCGAGCTCGCCTTCGCCGAGCAGCTCGAGCGGCTGCGCCTCGGCCAGCACCTTGACATCGCTGAGACGCAGGGCCGAGCGCACCGCCGGGCTCACGCTCGGCTCCTTGCCGGTCGTCATGAGGACCACGCGACCGGTGTGCTCGGTGAGGTCCATCGCCAGCCGGGCCGCGTCGTCGCCGGTGTCGAGCACCACGACGCGCTCGTCCACGAGCTGGCTGAGGTCGTCGAGCTTCCGGTAGAGGCCCTTGCCGTCGTACTCGTCCAGCTTCTGGATCTCGACCTCGGCGACCTGCGCCGGGATCGGGTGGCAGGCGGTGCCGCCCGGCGTCTTCTTGGCGTCCTCCGGGCCGACGCCTTCGCGCCAGTTCTTGATCGCCTCGTGCAGCGCGTCCGCCGCCAGGTTGCTGCAGTGCATCTTGATGGGCGGCAGGCCGTCCAGCGCGTCGGCGACGTCGCCGCGGCTCACCTTGAGAGCGTCGTCGAGCTGCATGCCCATGACGAGCTCGGTGATCATGCTCGAGGTGGCGACTGCGGAGCCGCAGCCGAACGTCTGGAACTTGATGTCTTTGATGCGGTCGTCCTCTACCTGGATGTAGATGTCCATCATGTCGCCGCAGACAGGGTTGCCCACGCGGCCGACGGCGACGTCCGGGCCCTCCAGCGTGCCCACGTTGCGCGGGTCGCGGAAGTGCTCGAGGGTCTTCTCGGTGTACTGCGTCGATTTCATCGGTCGGTGCCTTTCGGGTGAGCTGATGTCGCGGCGGTCATGGCGTCGCTGGGGCGTGCGTCTTGTACAGGGGCGAGAGGGCGCGCAGGCGGGCGATCACGCCGGGCAGCGCGGCCATGACGCGATCCACGTCGTCCATGGTGCTCCAGCGGCCGAAGGTGAACTCGAGTGAGCCGTGCGCCTCTTCGTGCAGCAGGCCGCAGGAGATGAGCGTGTGCGACGGCTCGAGCGTCTTCGAGCTGCAGGCGGATCCGGTGGACGCGGCGATGCCGGCGTCGCGCAGCGACAGGACCATCGCCTCTCCCTCGACCGCGTCGAAGCGGAAGTGCGCGTTGTTCGGCAGGCGCTGCTCCGGGTGGCCGTTGAGGTGCGAGTCCGGGATCTCGGCGAGCACCCGCTCGACCAGCGTGTCGCGGATGGCGCGGATGCGCGCGACCTCGGCGGGCATCTCCGCGGCCATGATGTCGGCCGCCGCGGCCATGCCGACGATGCTCGCGAGGTCCTCGCTGCCGGAGCGCAGGCCGCGCTCCTGGCCGCCGCCGAGCAGCACCGGCGCCACCTGCACGCCCTTGCGGACGTAGAGGGCGCCGAGCCCGCGGGGGCCGTAGATGTCGTTGCTCGAGAGGCTCAGCAGGCTCACCGGCACCGCGCCCATGTCGATGGGGACGAGCCCCTCGGCGGCGACGGCGTCGCTGTGCAGGGCGATGCCGGTGCCGTCCAGCATCTCGGCGATCTCGGCGATGGGCTGCACGGTGCCGATCTCGCTGCTCGCCCACTGCAGCGAGACGAGGATGGTCTCGTCGGTGATGCGGGCGCGAAGCTTCTTGGGGCTCACGCGCCCGTGCAGGTCGATCGGCGCGCGCGTCACGCGGAAGCCCTGCTTCTCGAGGTACTTGGCGATGTTGAGCACGCTGATGTGCTCGGCTTCGCTGATGATCACATGGTCGCCCTTGCGCCGGTTGCGCAGTGCGTAACCGGCGATCGCCAGGTTGCTGGCCTCGGTGGCGCCGCCGGTGAAGACGATCTCCTGGGCGTCCGCACCGAAGAACGCGGCGACGCGCCCGCGCGCCTCCTCGAGCGCGGCCGTGGCCGCGTCGCCGACGCCGTGCAGCGACGCGGCGTTGCCGAACCTCTCGGTGAGGTACGGCAGCATCGCCGCGACCACGCGCGGGTCGACCGGCTTGGCGCTCTGGTAGTCGGCGTAGACGACCCCGTCGCGGCGCAGCGCCTCGCCGGGGTCGCCGATCTGGGGGGTCGTGCCCCGGGCGTCAGTCATCGCGGCGCCTCAGAACCACATCGTCGCGTCGGCGTCCAGGGCGAGGTCGTTGAGCGTCGCCGCTCCGACGATCTTGACGCCGTCGATGAGCTCCACGGAATCCCAGCCGAGCATCTGCTTGGAGGCCTCGCAGACGTAGATGGTGATGCCCATGTCCATGGTCTTCTTGAGCATCTCGGCCACGCTGGGGAAGCTCCCGAGCTGCATCTCCTCGGCCGCGCCCGGCTTGAGGACGGTCAAGCCCATACCCAGGTAGTAGACGGCGGCGTCGACGCCCATCGCCTTGGCGCTCTGCGCGAGCACGAGGGGGGAGTACTGCCGTTCCGCGAGGTTGCTGGTCTGCACGTAGAGGATGTTCTTCTCATCGGCCATGGTGATCCTTTCGTCTTCTACTTGAGCCTGCGAAGGAGGATACGGAGCTCGACGCCGTCGTTCTCGAGCGAGACGACCTCGTGACCGGCGCGCTTGGCGAAGCGCTTGAGGTCCTCCTCGGCGGCGGGATCGTCGGCGATCACCTCCAGTACGTCGCCGACCTCGATCGCGTCGATGCTCTCGCGCGTCTGGAACAGCGGCTCGGGACAGTACAGCCCGATGCAGTCGAGCGTGAGGGCCGGCTTCGCTTCGTCTGGCATGTGGTCTCCCTTCGCAAGTGCGGAGGTGCGCGACTGCACTCCCTCCAGCGCGGTCTATACCCGACCATCACGGTTGGTATTCACTTCGCGCGGGGAGGCGTTCCCCAGGTTCTGGTAGGCTGGCCGGGCAAGGGACGGCTGGGAGGCGGCGGGTGACCCGGATGGCGGGGACGGTGACGGTGGAGGGCGGCCGGCTGTTCTTCGACGGAGTCGACGTCGCCGACTTGGCCGGGCGGGTCGACACCCCGTTCTTCCTCTACTCGCAGGCACGGATCGCCGCGAACGTCGCCCGCCTGCGGCGGGCGTTCGAGGCGCGGCACGCGGCGAGTCACGTGTTCTTCGCCGGCAAGGCCTGCTCCAACCTCTGGTTCCTCGAGCAGGTCCGCGCCGCCGGCGCCGGCATCGAGGTGAACTCGGGCGGCGAGCTCTGGAAAGCGCTGCGCGTGGGGTTCTCGCCGGGGCAGGCCGTGTTCAACGGCGTCGCCAAGAGCCGCCGCGAGCTGGAGGAGGCGGTCGCGGCCGGTATCCGCGGCACCGTGGCCGACTCGCTCTGCGAGCTGCGCCGCATCGACGAGGTCGCTCGCGACCTCGGCCGCCCGGCGCGCGTGCTGCCGCGCGTGGACGTCAACGTCACCGGCGGCACGCACCCCGGCCTCGAGACCGCCAGCGGCGGCAAGGCCGGGATCGACGCCGGCGAGGCGATGGAGGCGTTCCGTCTCGCCGCAGCCTCCCCGCAGCTGGATCTCGCCGGGCTGCACCTGCACATCGGCTCGCAGATCACGGCCGTCGAGCCCTACCTCCGGGCACTCGGTGTCGCGCTCGACCTGCTCGACGACGTCGAGCGTGAGCTGGGCGTGGCCGTCCCGGCGCTGGACCTGGGCGGCGGCTTCGCCGTCGCCTACCGCGAGCGCCCCCTGCAGCCGGACGGCGACTACTTCTTCACCGGCCTCGACGTGGACGACTACGCCGCCGCGATCTGCGCGGAGGTCGCGCGACGGCGCCCGCGGCTGGAGCTCTGGGTCGAACCAGGCCGCTCGATCGCGGCCGACACGGCGATCCTGGTCACGCGCGTGGAGAGCGAGAAGACCAAGCGCCTGCGGGACCAGCGCGGGCGGGTCGTGGCGGAGGACCGCTGGCTGCTGGTCGACGCCGGCTACAACACGTTCTTCGACCCAGTGCTGTACGGCTGGTACTACCCGCTCGTCTCGGCGAGCCGCGCCGGCGCGGCGGCCGACGAGAGCTTCCGCGTCGCCGGGCCCCTGTGCGACGGCGGCGATGTCTACGGCGGGGACGACGACACGGCCTACCGGCGCCTGCCGGCGGCGACGGCCCCGGGCGACCTCCTCGCCTTCTACGACGCCGGCGCCTACACGCTGGAGCTCATGACGCCGTACAACGCCCGTCCGACGGCCGCCGCCTACGCGGTGACCGAGGGCGCGGGGGTGCTGCGCATCCGCGCCCCGCAGTCTCGCGAGGACCTCGTGGCGCTCGACGAGGCGACGCCGCTGTCCTGAGCATCCCGGCCGCTTTCGCCTGGGGTCTTCGCCCCATGCGCCGGCGTGGAAGACGGGTATAGTGAGGACAGGAGCCACGCGACCACCAGCGGCCGCGCGACGTCATCGAGTCATCGGGTCGGGGGGCTGGCCATGAACACGATCGTCGACCGGCAGGAGCTCACGAAGCGCGATCTCATCAGCCTCACCCTCGAGGCGCCCCAGATCGCGCGCAAGATACGTCCGGGGCAGTTCGTCGTCCTGCGCGTGAACGAGACGGGGGAGAGGGTGCCGCTCACCGTCGCCTACCGCGACGCGGCCAACGGCACCGTCACCATCATCTTCCAGGTGGTGGGCAAGAGCACCGCCATGCTGGCGTCGCTCGGCGTGGGCGACGCGATCAAGGACCTGTGCGGGCCGCTGGGCAAGGCCGAGCACATCGAGAAGATCGGCACGGTGGTCGGCATCGGCGGCGGCTCCGGCATCGCCGTGCTGCACCACCTGCTCACCGGGCACCGTGAGGCCGGCAACCACATCATTGGGGTGGTCGGGGCGCGCCAGAAGGACCTCCTGATCCTGGAGGACGAGATGCGCGCCCTCTGCGACGAGCTCATCGTGACCACCGACGACGGCAGCTACGGCGTGCACGGCAAGGTGACCGACGCGCTGGCGGCTCTGGTCGAGCGGCACGAGCACATCGACAGAGTGCTGGCAGTCGGGCCGCTCATCATGATGCGTGCCGTGACCGAGATGACGCGCATCTACGGCCTGCCCACGGAGGTCAGCCTCAACCCGATCATGGTCGACGGCACCGGCATGTGCGGCGGCTGCCGCTGCAGTGTCGGCGGGGAGACGAAGTTCGCCTGTGTGGACGGCCCGCACTTCGACGCGTTCAAGGTGGACTTCGACGAACTGATCCAGCGCAACAGCATGTACGGTCGTGACGAGCGCATCTCGCTGCTCACGTCCATCAAGGCGCGGTAGGGGCCCGCGATGACCGGCATCGATCACGAGCTCGAGACGCTCGCCCAGCAGGGCGACCTCGCGAGCTTCTGCCCCCACTGCCACACGGCGCTGAATGTGTACGACGAGAAGACCAGGCGCGTCTGGGTCAGCCTCGACGTGGAAGTCGACGACGTCTGTTGCGAACTGCTCGTGAACCCGAGACTCGAGGAGTTCGAGCGCGTCTGCTCGCCCTGCTGGACCGGCGAGGCGATCGCGAGCGACGTGCGGTGCCCGTACTGCCACGCGTCGCTGATCGAGGCCGAGGGCATCTGTGGCAAGTGCGAGTCGCGTGTGTTCACCATCGATGTGTCGCTGCACACGCGCGTCGCGCCGCTATCGTGCTGCACGCGCGCGGACTGCCACTGGCACGGGGTGCCCAAGAGGACCCGCGCCAAGATCCTCGCCGAGGCGCCGCGGCAGAAGAAGCCTGAGCAGGACCCCAAGCTTCGTGTGCGCAATTTCCAGGAGGTCAGCTACGGCTACGACAGCGACCTGGCGGTAGCGGAGGCGAGCCGCTGCATGGACTGCAAGAAGCCGGCCTGCGTCGACGGCTGCCCCGTGGGCGTCGACATCCCCGGCTTCGTCAGGCTGGTGGCGGCGAGCGACTACGCCGGCGCTGCCCGCCTCATCCGCGAGAAGAACGCGTTGCCGGCCATCTGCGGACGGGTCTGCCCGCAGGACGACCAGTGCGAGAAGCTGTGCCTGCTGGGCAAGAAGGGCGAGCCGCTCGCCATCGGCGCGCTCGAGCGGTTCGCCGCCGACTTCGAGCGCCAGACCGACCAGGTCGCGCTGCCGGCGCGGGCGCCGAAGACGGACCGCCGTATCGCCGTGGTCGGCAGCGGCCCGGCGGGTCTCATCATGGCCGCCGACATGGCCGTCAAGGGCCACAGTGTCACGATATTCGAGGCCCTGCACAGTCCTGGCGGGGTGCTCGTCTACGGCATCCCCGAGTTCCGCCTGCCCAAGGCGATCGTCGAGGCGGAGACCGGCAACCTGCGCCACCTCGGGGTGAGGTTCGAGCTCAACAGCATCGTCGGCAAGCTGTACGGGCTCACGGAGCTGTTCGATCTCGGGTTCGACGCGGTGTACGTGGCCACGGGGGCGGGCCTGCCCGGGTTCATGGGCCTGCCCGGAGAGAACCTCTGCAACGTCGTCTCCGCCAACGAGTACCTCACCCGCGTCAACCTCATGAAGGCGTACCTGTTCCCGGAGTACGACACGCCGGCGCCGCTGGGCACGCGGGTCGCGGTCGTCGGCGGCGGCAACGTGGCCATGGACTGCGCGCGCACGGCGCTGCGCATGGGCGCGCGCGAGGTCATCATCGTCTACCGGCGTACGCGGGCCGAGATGCCGGCGCGCGACGAGGAGATCGAGCACGCCGAGCAAGAGGGGATCCGCTTCGAGTACCTCACCAGCCCCATCTCCTATGAGGGCGACGAACAGGGATGGGTGCGCGAGATGCGCTGCGTGCGCATGAAGCTGGGCGAGCCGGACCAGTCGGGGCGCCGCCGGCCGGTCCCCGTCCTCAAGTCCGACTTCCTCATCGACGTCGACATGGTGGTGGTGGCGGTGGGTGCCGGCCCCAACCGGGCCCTCTTCGAGGACGCCCGCGGCCTGGAGCGCAACGAGCGCGGCTACATCAGGACGTTCTCGGAGTCCGGCCGCACCAGCGTGCCGCGGGTGTGGGCCGGCGGCGACATCGTGACGGGCGCGGCGACGGTGATCCTCGCCATGGGCGCGGCGCGCAAGGCCGCGGACGACATGCACGAGTTCCTCAGCGACGGGGCCGCGGCCTGGGTCTAGCTCTGCCGCGGCTCCGCGGCGACGAGGTCACGGCCCCGGGACGCTCAGCCGCCGTGACCCCGTCTGGAGGAGCTTCTTCGCTTCGTCAGGCGGAATGACCGATGTAGATGGGTCATCTGCCGGTGCGCCGTAGGCACACCGGCTACTGGACTTCCGCGGTCGAGAGCCGGTGGGCCAGGTCCTCCCAGTATGAGGCCACGCCCTCCTCGATCTCGTCCCAGTGCACCGCCTCGAATTCCTCGGTGAGCTCGCGCCGGTCGTTCGAGGTGAGGTAGTGCTGGGCGGTGTCGAAGAAGACGTCTTCCTCGACCTCGATGTGACAACGTACGACCTCGATGTACTCGCGCAGGCTATCGGCGAGGTCGAGAGCGGCCGCCGGGTCGGCCGGATCCAGACGGTCCAGTGTCCTCTCCAGCCCGTCGAGCTTGCCGCGGCACCACTCGTGCTCGCCGAGCATCTGCTCGAGCGGCTCGTCCTCGTCGGTCATGCCGCGGCGATGGCAGCGGGCGAACAGGAGGCCCTCCTCCTTGGGGTCGTGGAGGCCGTCGTTGAAGTACCGGAAGAAGCCGATCATGTCACCAACGAGGTCGGCACGGACGGCGCCCGTCGCCTCGATGTGGCGACATTCGGCTTCGGCTGCGTCGGCGACCTCCAGCACCAGGCGGTGCTCAGCCTCAAGGATCTTCCTCCAGCCCATGGCTCCTCCTTCCACGAGCTTTGCGGGCCGCAAGCACACATGCGACTCCTTTTACAATGACTGTACCCTCGTCCGGGCCATGAAGTGTGTAGTGGGACTCCAATATGGGGCTTTCACCCGATGAGCGGGGTGGGCGTGACCCGGTTCGCGCGCGCGGGCGGCTGACCAGCTGAGGGGGAGAGCAGACGAGGGACGGGGCCACCGCCGGGGGGAGACCGTGACCGACGCCGGCCGGCGCACCGGGTATCATGGCGGGCCAGAGAGACGACGCCCGCGGCAGCAGGCGCGCGGACGGAGACGACGGACGGAGGCGACATGAGAGAGGCGACCACGGGCAAGCTGGTGCTGGCGCTCGACACCGGCACGACGAGCGGCCGGGCGCTCGTCATCGACGCCTCCGGCGTCGTCCTCGCGAGCGCCCAGCAGGAGGTCGGCCTCGGCACGCCGCACGCCGGCTGGGTCGAGCAGGACGCGGAGGAGCTCTGGCTGGCCCAGCTGGCCACCGCGCGGGCCGCGCTCGAGAAGGCCGGCGTGGCCGCCTCCGCGGTCGCCGGCATCGGCATCGCGAACCAGCGCGAGACCACCATCCTGTGGGACCGGGCGACCTCGGCGCCGGTCGCGCCGGCGATCGTCTGGCAGGACCGGCGGACTGCCGGCTTCTGCGAGGAGTTGCGCGTCGCCGGCGCCGAGGCGCTGGTCAGGCGCAAGACCGGGCTCGTCCTCGACCCGTACTTCTCGGGCACCAAGATCCGCTGGCTGCTGGACAACGTTCCCGGTGTGCGCGAGCGCGCGGAGGCCGGCGAGCTGGCGTTCGGTACCGTGGACAGCTGGATGACCTGGCGGCTCAGCGGCGGCCGCTGCCACGTGACCGACGCGAGCAACGCGTCGCGGACGCTGCTCTACGACATCCGCGCCGGAGCCTGGGACGACGAGCTCCTGTCGCTCTTCGGTGTCCCGCGGGCGCTGCTGCCCGACGTCGTGGACAGCAGCGGCGTCGTCGGCGAGTCGGATCCGGCGCTGCTCGGCGCCGCCGTGCCCATCGCCGGCATGGCCGGCGACCAGCAGGCGGCGCTCTTCGGGCAGGCCTGCACGCGCCGCGGCATGATCAAGGTCACCTACGGCACGGGCTGCTTCCTGCTGCTGCACACCGGCGACGAGCCCGTGGCCGCGCCGCCCGGCCTGGTCAGCACCGTGGCCCTGCAGCGCGACGGCAGACGCACCTACGCGCTCGAGGGGAGCGTGTTCATCGGCGGCGCCGCCGTGCAGTGGCTGCGCGACGGCCTCGGCATCGTCGGCAGCGGCGCCGAGGCGAGCTCCCTGGCGCAGAGCGTGTCGTCGAGCGACGGCGTGGTCTTCGTGCCGGCGCTCGCCGGCCTCGGCGCTCCGTACTGGGACCCGTACGCGCGCGGCGGTATCTTCGGCCTCACGCGCGGGACCACCGCGGCGCACGTCGCGCGCGCGACGCTGGAGGGCATCGCCTTCCAGGTCGCGGACCTCTATCAGGCGGAGGCCGACGGCGCCGCCGTGGCGCCGGCGGAGGTTCGCGCCGACGGGGGGGCGGCGGCGAGCGACCTGCTCCTGCAGTTCCAGGCGGACCTGCTCGGCGTGCCGGTCACCCGGGCGGCGCAGCCCGAGGCGACCGCGTTCGGCGCCGCCTGGCTCGCCGGTCTCGCGACCGGCGTGTGGGTCGACGAGGAGGAGGTGGCCGGGCTCTGGAGCGCCGGCGCGACGTTCGCGCCGGCAGTCGCGATCGGCGCTGTTGAGCTGCAGCGGCGCTGGCGCGCGGCGGTGGACGCCGTCCGCGGGTTCGCGCGCGAGACGCAGTAGCGCGGCGCGGTCAGTGCCGGTGCGGCACCACGAGCACCGGCACGTCGGTATGGTGGAGGAGTTCGAACGGGGTGTGCCGGCCGAGCACCCCGGCGATCGGCCCCTCGCCGTGCGAGCCCACGACGATGACGTGCGAGCCGCGCTGGTGCGCGACGGCCTCGAGCGCGCGTGCCGGGTCGTCCCACATCAGGAGCACCTCGGTCTGGATGCCCGCCCCACGGACGCGGTCCGCGGCGCGGCGGAGCATCGGCTCCACCTCGGCCTCGACGCGCCGCTCGTAGTCGCGCAGCTCCTTGGCGGCCGCGCACCCCGGGTCGAGCGCGCAGCTGAGCCCGGGCGGCGGCTCGTGGCAGTACACGAGGACGACCTCGGCGCCGCTGGTGTCGCGGGCGAGCTCGATGGTCTCGTCGAGCGCCGCGACCGAGCAGGCCGAGCCGTCGTAGCCGAGGACGATGGGATGTGTCATGGCGGCTCCCCTTCCCCTGGGCCCGTCCGCCCTCCGGCCTCACGCCGGAGGCGGGGCTCAACAACACGATGATTCCCCCTGCGGGGCCGTGCTAGGCGCGCGGGACCGGGGCTCTCTTCAGGAGCCGAGCAGAGCGTGCAGGTTACGGGCGATCAGCTCTGGAGAGTAGTCGAGGCCACAGCGTTCCAGCTTCTCGCGGGTGGCCGCCGGCAGCACGTCACCCGGCGCGGCCGCCAGGACGGCAGCCGTCTCGCGTTCGTCGAGCGCCTCGGCCGGCGCGATGCGGAGCTCGACGGCGGCGTTCTCGGGGCAGGACTGCTGGCAGCGCAGGCAGCCCACGGCGCAGTGATGCCACGCCGGGTCGACCCAGTCGGGGAACGGGGCCTCGTCCTCGTTCGCCGTGGTGAGGCAGCGGTCTGTCTGCAGAAGGAACCGGTCGGGGCGGATGGCGCCACTGGGACAGGCGCGCAGGCACGCGCTGCAGCGCTCGCACCGTTCCAGCCGCAGCGGCTCGGCCCAGACCGCGTCCGGCGGCGGCGGCGCGTCCGTGGCGCACGCCGCCAGCATCAGGTAGCTGCCGAGGCCGGGGACGTAGGCGACGTTGTTGCGCCCGTAGCTGGCTAGGCCGGCGCAGGCGGAGAGGGTCTTGAGCGGAGGCTCGAAGCGCGCCGCCCTGTGGCCGGAGGGGGCGAGCGCCTCGGCGAGCGCCTCGGCGAGGCTGTCCGGGACGGTGCGGTAGCCGGCGTAGTGCGGCGGCACCACGACCTCTCGGGGCTCGCCGCCCACCGTGAGCGTGGCGCGCGTCAGCGGGCGGGGGGTGGCGGCGACGACGACCGCGCGCGCCTCGGGGACGCCGTCCGGCCAGGCGAACGCGACCTCGCCGGAGAGGTGCCGGGCGGTGGGGCCGGGCAGCTCGCCGGAGGCGAGGACCCCGGCCACCCGGTCCCTGATCTCCTCCATACGCTCAGCCGAGACTACACGCGCCGTCCAGCCGGCGGCAGCCAGCGCGTCCAGCACACTCGTCCAGTCGGGCAGCGTCGTCATGGTCCTCCTCGGGGCTCGCGGTCGGCCCCGAGTGTGCGGCCCGGCCGGGCGCACCGCAACCGTCCTACTTGTCGCGGCCGCGCGGCGGCCTCACACTGTGCCCGTGGGGCCGCGCAAGGTGGCCCGCGGCGACAGGGGAGGTCCGGGTGCGGTACGGCGGCGACCTGGTCGTGCTGTTCATGCTCGGCGGCGGCGTGATGTTCACGCTGTTCTCCGTCGCCGCCTGGGTCACGGGCCGCCGCGTCGCCGCCGTCTTTCTGGCGGTCGTCGCCGGCGCCAACCTCGCCTTCGCCATCGGGCTGCTCAATCGCGCCTCGGGCGGCTGATCCAGCGCTGCCGGCCGCCGCCGCTCCTTGGTGGCCGCGTCAGGTCCGGTCCGCGAAGTACACGGTCGCGGCGCGGGCCCGCAGGCAGTGGTCTGTCCACATGCCCGGGCTGTAGCCCCCCGTCGAGGGGAAGGCGACGATCTCGCCCTCTCTCACCTCCGGGAAGGGAACGCCGGAGGCGAAGACGTCGTCGCCCTCGTTGATGTGGCCGGCCAGCGTCGTCTCGCGCTCGCGCGGGACGAGGGCGCGGGCGGCGACCAGCGCATACGGGCGACGGTCGTAGATGTATGGGTCGTTCATGACGTTCCAGCCGGCGTCGAGGCCGACGAAGGTCGTCCCCAGGCGGTCCTCGACGCTCACCACCTCGGCGAGGAAGACCCCGCACTCGTTGGTCAGGAACTCGCCGGGCTCGCACCCGACGGCCACGCCGAGGTGGCCGAAGTGGCGCGCCAGGATCGCGGCGTAGGCGTCGAGGTCGAGCGGCCGCTCGCCGGCGTGCAGCGGCGTGCCGAGGCCGCCTCCGGCGTTGACCTCCGCCAGCGGACACCCCTCGGCCAGCAGGGCCTCCGCCATCCGGGTCACCGGCTCCAGGGCGGCGTCGAACGCCGCGAGCTCGTCGTCCAGCATGCCGTTGGCGAGGTGCACGTGGAGCGTGTCGATCGTTAGGTCGTGGCGCCGCGCGGCGTCGAGGGCGGCGCCCAGGTCCTCCTCGTAGATGCCGAACTTGGTCGGCCGGGCGCCGCTGTACAGGCTCTCGGCGTGTCCGCGCATGACACCGGCCTCGCGGGTTCACGCGCAGCCCGATCGTCGCGGCCGGGGCAGCGGCGGCCGTAGCGCTCGATCTGGCTGAACAGGTCGAGGTTCACGTGCACGCCGGCCGGGACGATCACATCGAGGTCGCGCTCCGACACGTTGGTGCCGGTGAAGCTGATCTCCGCGGCTGTGAACCCGTGGTCGAGCGCGTGCAGGACCTCGCCGGGCGAGCAGGCGTCGATGCCCACGGCAGCGGGCGAGCCCGGCGCGCCGAGAGCGCGCAGCGCGGCCAGGACCTCGGGCGCGCGCTGCGCCTTGAGGGCCAGGCGAACGCGGGGCGTGAGGCCGGCGCGCGCGAGGGCGGTCCTCAGCGCGCGCGCCTGCTCGGCGACCCTCTGCACGTCGAAGACGTACAGCGGCGTCCCGTGCTCGTGCGCGAGCGCCTCCGCGTCGCGTCCCGCGACGAGCAGGCGCCCGCCCTCGAGGCGGACGCCTTCGTGCTCCCACGGGCGGCGACTGGTCGCGGTCTCCATGAGCGCGAGCCTATCGCAGTCCCCGGCCCGGCATCGAGCGTGTAGGATGGCGCCACGCCGGGGGCCGGCCGCCGACCGGGAGGTGACCGTGAAGCTGTTCAGGAGGGGCGACGCGCGCGCCGCGGCCGCCGCGCCCGCGGCGGCCGAGCCGAGGCCCCTCGCCCGCGGCCTCATTCCCGAGTGGTTCAGGCGCGCCGGCGTCGCCAGCTGGTACCTCATCGGCATCGTCATCGTCCTCACCGGGCTCGCCTACGCCCTGCACGCGCTGGCCACGCTGGTCGTGCCGGCGCTCTTCGCCGTGCTGCTCGGCGCCACGTTCATGCCTGCCGTCGACTGGCTCGAGCGGCATCACGTGGGGCGCGGGTGGGGCGCGCTGATCGTGACCGTGCTCATCGTCGCCGGCGGCTTCGCACTGCTTGCCCTCATCACGGTCGGCATCGTGCGGCAGTGGCCGACCATCGAGCACCAGATCGAGGCGGCGGTCGGCTGGATCAACGACAGCCTGCAGAAGCTGGACATCGACCCGAGCCTCATCGACTCGGCCAAGAAGACGCTCACCGGCAGCGTCGGCAGCTGGGCGCAGGGCATCTTCGGCGGCGCCCTGCGGGGCATCAGCACGCTGGCGACGTTCGCGTTCGGCGCCTTCATCGGCCTCAACATCCTCGTGTACGTGCTCGTCGGCGGCCGCCGCATCGGCCGCTGGGCCTCCGAGCACATGGGGCCGGTGCCGCCGCCGGTCGGCTACTCGATCCTCGCCGACAGCGCGCGCTTCCTGCGCGGCTACATCTGGGGCAGCACGCTCATCGGCCTCTTCAACGGCGCCGTGGTCGGCGTCGGCGCCCTCATCATCGGCGTGCCCCTCGCGTTCACGATCTTCGTCGTCCAGTGGCTCACCAACTACATCCCGACGTTCGGGGCGTTCATCGGCGGGGCGTTCGCGGTGCTCGTCGCGCTGGGCACCGGCGGCGTCAGAGACGCCGTTTGGATGCTGATCTTCGTGCTCATCGCCAACGGCCCGTTGCAGACCGTGGTGTCGCAGTTCGCACTGGGCGCCTCACTCAAGCTCAGCGGCCTGGTGGTGCTGTTCGCGACCACCGGCGGGGCGATCCTGGCGGGCGCGCTCGGCGGCATCTTCGCCGCGCCGTTCGTCAAGATCGGCGTCGACGCGTACCAGCAGCTCAAGGCTGCCGGTCTCTTCGACGATGGCTCGGTCGGCGGTGCCGGGGACTCAGGCGCGACGGACGAGGGAGAGCAGCCGGGGGCCGCCGATGGTGGGCCGCCGGGGGCCGCGGCCGAGGCGGCGCCGGCCGCGCAGGACTAATGCACGGAAGCGCCATTGAGCGGCCGTCGGCCGGAAGAGCCACGCGGCCGGACTGATGCACGGAAGCGCTATTGAGCGGCCGTCGGCCGGAAGAGCCACGCGGCCGGCCTAGCGCCGGCGCCTCACGCGCGCTCGCGCGTCCGGACGGCGTTCAAGCGCCGGCCAGCCACGCGCGCAAGCTCGCCTCGACCGGCAGGCGGCCGGCCTCGACGCGGGCGTCGAAGCGCCGCGGCCGGGCGCGGACGGCGCGCAGCTGGGGCGGCACACTCGCGCCGGGTGCGAGGTCGACGACCCTGTCGAGCAATTCGAGGTCGCCGGCCACTCCCGGCACCGGCTCACCGGCGCGCACGCCGGTGAGACCGCGCACCACGTCGGCGGCGAACTTGCTCCAGTGCGCCGTGCTCGCGATGAGCACCGGCGTGTCGCCGGCGAGCCGCTCGGCGGCCTCCCACGCGACGGCCGTGTGTGGGTCGAGCAGGTAGCCCCGCTCGCGCTGCACACGGCCGATCGTCCCGAGGCAGGTGTCGTTGTCCACCCACTCTCCCACGAACGACGCGCGCAGCTTCTCGCGCGTCCGCGGGTCAACCTCGAACCTGCCGCTCGCCTTGAGCTCCTTCATCCACCGGGCGATGCGCCCGGGGTCGCCGGTGAGGTCGTACAGCAGCCGCTCGAGGTTGGACGAGATGAGGATGTCCATGGACGGCGACGGCGTCTTGACCAGCGAGCGGGCGGCGATGTCGTAGACCCCGCTTGAGAGGAAGTCGTAGAGGACGTTGTTGCTGTTGCTCGCGCAGAGAAGGCGCCGGATGGGCACGCCGATGTCCCGCGCGTACCAGGCGGCGAGGATGTTGCCGAAGTTGCCGGTGGGGACGCAGACGTCGATTGGGTCACCGGTCGCGACGGCCCCGCGAGCGGCGAGGTCGGCGTACCCGCTGATGTAGTACACGATCTGCGGGAGCAGGCGCCCCCAGTTGATCGAGTTGGCCGAGCTCAGGGAGAGGCGGTGCCGCCCGGCCAGCTCGGCGGCGAACTCGCCGTCGTCGAACACGGCCTTGACAGAGCTCTGGCAGTCATCGAAGTCGCCGCCGAGGCGAAACACGGTGAGGTTCTCGCCCGGCTGCGTGACCATCTGCAGCTCCTGCAGGGCGGAGACGCCGGCGTCCGGATAGTAGACGCAGATCCGGGTGTGGGCGCGATCGGCGAAGCCGTTGAGCGCCGCCACGCCGGTGTCGCCGCTGGTCGCGACCAGGATGAGGTAGTCGAGGTCAGTGGCACCCTTGGCGTGGGCCTGCTCCAGCGCCTCGCTGAAGTAGAGCGGCATGCACTGCAGCGCCATGTCCTTGAACGCGAGCGTGGGGCCGTGCCAGAGCTCGAGGACGTGGAGCCCCGGGGCCACGTCGCGGACCGGGGCGACCTCGGGATCGTCGAACTTGGGGCCGTAGGCCCGCGCCGCGATCTCGCGCGTCTTGGCGGCGGCGACATCGAGCCCGAAGGCCTCGTACACCGCCGCCGCGCGCGCGTGGTACGGCACGTCCGACAGCGCCACGATCTGTTCCACCGCGAACCGCGGGAGCCGCTCGGGGACGAACAGGCCGCCGCCCGGAGCGATGCCTTCGAGGATCGCCTCCGTGAACGTGCGCGGCCGGTCGAGGGCGCCGCGGGTGTCGAGATACCGGATCATGGCGACGGGATTCTACAGGAAGCGGGCGGTCGGGGCCTCGCCGGCGGTGGGTATGGCGGCGCGTGGTTTGGACTACTTGACTTCTGGTCACGATGCATTACGATATATCGTGTTACAGCGATATCGAGCGTCCAAGGAGGACGACATGTACGCAAGACGGTATGCGGAGGGCGGCGAAGGCCGCCCCCAGACACAAGAGGGTCGCGGCCGTCACCGCCACGGCTGCGGCCGCGGCAGCGACTGCGCCCCGGCGCGCTTCCGCTCCGGCGGCGGCGAGGGAGGCCGCGGTCAAGGCGGCCGCTCCGGCGGTCACGGTCACGGCCACGGCTCCGGTCGCGGTCCCTGGTCGCGCGCCCGGCGCGGCGACGTGCGCGCGGCGATCCTACTCGCGCTCGTCGACGAGCCGATGCACGGCTACCAGATCATGCAGCGGCTCGAGGAGCGCAGCGGCGGCGCCTGGCGGCCCAGCCCCGGCTCGGTCTACCCGACGCTCCAGCTGTTGGAGGACCAGGGCCTCATCAAGGGTGAGGAGGCCGAGGGCCGGCGTGTGTTCTCCCTGACCGAGGCCGGCGCGGCGGAGGCCGCCGCCGTCAAGGAGCGCCTGGGAGACGCGCCCTTCGGCGCCGAGGGCGGCGAGCAGGACCCGCGCTTCGCGCTGCGCCAGGCGGTGTTCCAGCTCGGCGCGGCCGTCAAGCAGGTCGGCATGGCCGGTTCGGCGACCGACGTGCAGAAGGCGCTGGAGATCCTGCGCGAGGCCCGCAAGCGCATCTACGCGCTCCTCGCGGACGCGGAATGAGGGAGGGAGGCGCTATGAAGTCCACCGAGGCAGAGGATCGGACCAGCGAGGACGACCACCGTCCGGCGTTCGACTGCGACCACTCGGCGAATGACGGTAGCGACGACATGTGCGTGCGCGAGTACCTGCGCGCCCACATCCCGCTGCTCGTCTGACGGCCGTGCGGGCCGCGAGGCCGTCCCACGCGGAAGGTCGGCGGGCTCAGCCTCGGCCGGCCGCGACGTCGCCTCCGGGCGCCACCGGCAGCAGCGTGACGCGAGACGGCTCCACGCCCGCCGCGACCAGCGCGCGAGCGGCGGCGGGCGTCGGCACGAACGCCTCGTCGAGGCGGCCGTAGAACCAGCCCCGGTAGCGGCGCCGGAGTCGCCCGGCGAGGTCGCCGGGCCCGTCCGGCGCCCTCAACCCGTCCGGATCCACGGCGCCGGTGACGGGCAGGTGCAGCAGCCGGGCCGCGGCGAGGGTCACGAGGCCCTGCGCCGCTGCCGAGTCGGTGTGGAGGGCGCTGAACTCGTTCTCCTCGAGGTAGTCGATGATCTCCACGAGTGGCGGTACCACCCAGCCCGGCGCCTCGCCGTTCGGCGACGGCCTCCAGGCCAGCGCGCCGAAGTCCACAGCGCCGGCCGGCGCGACGTCGGTGGCGACCGAACAGGTGAGCAGCGTGACGTCCACGTCGTGCCACGAGGGGGCGCCGGCGGCCCCCGCGCCCGGCCCCTCCTCTCGGCCTCCGTCGCCGCCGGAACGCGGCGCCCGTGGCGGTGCCGCGCAGAGCACCGCGACCTTCTCCCGGCGCGTGTGCCGGCGCTCACCCAGGAAGTAGGCGCGCAGCTGCTCCTGCAGCTCCCGGTCGCGGCTCTGGAAGCTCCAAGCGAAGTAGTAGGGGATCTCGAGGAAGGCCACCATGCCCACCGCGTAGATGCTCTGGAGCCGCTGCTTGAGGCTCATCCGGACGCCCCGGTCGAGGAGCGCCCGCAGGTGCATGCCCATGACCTCGTCGGCGAGGCGCTGGGCGACCACGAAGAGCCGCCGGTTGAGCTCCTTGGCGTCGACGGCGTTGATGCCGTCGGGGTGCGCGACCAGGCTGCCGATCTCCTCCTCGAGGAGCGCCTCCCAAGCCGGGCCCCGGGGGTCGCCGTCCCGGTACAGCCCCGGGGCGATGCTGCGTACGCCGCGGAGCGTCTTCTCGAGCACCGGCACCTCGCGGCCGATGCGCCCGAAGCCACTGCGCAGCAGGCCGAGGGCGCGCTTGTTCTCCTCCCGGTCGTCCAGGCGCAGGATCTCCCGGATCTTCCAGAAGGACGCGGCGTAGATGCTGTGCGCCAGCAGGCGCGCGTCGCCGTCGGCGCCCGCGTGCCCGCAGTCGCCGGCGGCGACGGCGCGCAGGAAGCCCTCCGTCGTGCCGTCGCCTCCGGCGACGGTGTGGGCGCTCGCCGAAAAGAGACCACTGTGGTCGTCGGATCCACCCGTCAGCGCCTTGCGCCAGGGCATCTCGCCGTAGGGCTCGATGCCCTGGCGCTCCGCCATGGCCTCGAGCTGCTCGCGCGTGAGTGACTCCGCGATGGCGCGCAGGAGGCCGTTGCAGCGGCTCGTGCGCGCCCCGTTGCGGCCCTCGAGCACGTTGAACAGCAGGAGCATGCGCTCGACCGACTCCGGGGCGAGCTTGCCGCTCATGTCGAAGAGCGGGTGCGCGAGGTAGTGGGTGACGTCCGCCTCGCGCAGGCACGCGACCAGTTCGTGCACGTTGCGGCGCGCCGCGTTCGCCGCGGCGAAGGCCCGCTCGTCGATGCCGAGCGCCACCACGTGCACGCGGACGTCGTCCTCCGGGAACCAGCTGTCGAACTCACAGCTCAGGAACGTCCCCGGCAGGTGCGCGATGGCCAGCGAGCCCGCGAGCGTGTTGTGGTCGGTGATGGTGACGAAGTCCATACCCCGCGCGCGCTGGGCGTGGTAGAGCTCGACGGGGTCGGTGAAGGACTCGGCGCTGCGCAGCGCCCGGATGCCCGCGCCGCCCGAGGCGTCGGAATACCTGGAGTGAACGTGGAGGTCGGCTCTGAACTCAGGTCTCACGCCCTCACTATACCGCCCGGACGCGAGCTCAGACGTCACGCCGGGGCTCCGGGGCGCACTGGGTCTTTGTCTTTCGGCCGCGATGCCGCTACTGTCTCTCGCATGGAGTTCACACACCACGCCGTGCTCACCGCCGTCGGGGACGACCGCCCCGGCCTCGTCGACGAGGTCACCCGTTACATCACCGAGCGCGGGGGCAACCTCGAGGACAGCCGCATGGTCAACCTGCGCGGCCAGTTCGCGATGATGATGCTGGTCGCCGGCAGCGAGAGCGCCATGAGCCGGCTCCAGGACGGCCTCGGGTCGCTGCGGCGCGGCAGCCACGTGCACGCCGAGCTACGGCCGGCGGACGCCGGGGTGGCGGAGCGGCCCCCGGCGCTGCCCTTCCGGCTCAACACCTGGGCCATGGACCACCCCGGCCTCATGCAGTCGGTGTCGCACCTCCTGGGGCAGATGGACGTCAACATCGAGAGCGTGGCCTCCTCGCTGCGCCCGGCGCCCTATACGAACGCCCCGCTGTTCGAGATGGAGCTGGTGGTCTCGGTGCCCGCGAGTACGCACGTCGCCGACCTGCGCGAGGCGCTCGGGGAGCTCTGCGACGAGATGAACATCGACTGGCAGCTCACGGCCCTCTGAGGGCCGGCGCGTCCCGTCGCGGCCGCCGGCGCGGCCTCAGCTCTCTCCGGTCCCTCCGGCGCGGCTCGCCAGCAGGCGCGCGGCCTCGTCGGTCGCGAAGTCCGGCCACGTCGCCGGCAGGCCGCGCTCCAGCGCGACCACGCCGGCGGCGTCTTCCGTCAGCTCGCCGATGTCGGCGCCGGCGATGCCGGCGGCGGCCAGCGCCGCGAGCAGGGCGGGCGCCTGCTCCGGATCACAGCAGACGAGCAGGCTGCCGGAGGCGATGAGGCCCAGCGGGTCGGCGCCGAGCAGGTCGCAGATGCGCCACGTCCCTGCCGAGACGGGGATGCGGTCGCGGTGCACGAGGACGCCCCTCCCGGTCGCCGCGGCCAGCTCGCGCAGCGCCGTGGCGAGCCCACCCTCGGTGACGTCGTGCATCGCGCGGACGCCGGCGAAGCCGCGGGCGATGCGCGCATCCGGCAGGACGCTCGCCTGCTCCTGCAGGGCGCGGCAGGCGTCCAGCTCCGCCGCGCTCATGCCCAGGGCGCGGAGGCGCTCGCCGCGCTCCCCGGCGAGCAGCGCCGCCCCCTCCATCGCCAGCTCCTTGGTGAGCAGGATGCGGTCGCCGGCACGCGCCGAGCGTTTGTCCTTGAGCCCGGCACGAGCAAGGGTTCCCAGTGCCGTCAGGGAGACGACCGGCCTGGCCACGGCGTCCGTGACCTCCGTGTGGCCGCCGACCAGTGTGCCTCCCGCGGCGGCCGCCGCCGCGTCGAGGCCCTGCAGCTGCGCAAGCGCCTGCGACGGCGTGGTGCCCACGGGCAGCAACACCATCGCCAGCAGCCAGCGCGGTTCGGCGCCGGCCGCCACGATGTCGTTGACGTTGACGAGGACGGCGGCGCGGCCCACGTCCTCGCCACCGAGCGTGATGGGATCGCTGTGAGCCACGAGCAGCTCGGCGCCGGCCAGGTCGAGCGCGGCGACGTCCTCCCCTACGCGGGGAGGCACGACGACCGCCGGGTCGTCGCCGGCGGCGCCGGCGAGGAACCCGGCCAGGAGGTCGTTGGGCAGCTTGCCGGGTGGCAGGGGCAGGCCGAGGCGTACGACCTCTTCGAGCTCCCGGAGGTGGCCGACGACGAAGTCGCAGTCGGCCGCCTCGGGCCCGGCGGCCTCGCCGTCTTCCGGCTCGCCGTGGTTGACGAGGAAGGCGGTGACTGCCCCCGCCGCCCTGCCGGCGCGCATATCGAGGAGGAAGTCGCCCACGACGAGCGTCTCTTCGGGAGCCACGCCCATGGCCGCGGCCGCGTGCAGCACGCCGTCCGGCGCGGGCTTGGGCGCGATGTGCCCGTCGTCGCGCGTCACCACCACGTCGAAGTCGTCCACGGCGAGCGCGGTGAACCGGCGCAGGGCGCGCTCGACCGCGCCGCGCCCGTTGCGGGTGAGGACGCCGACGGCCACGCCGTGTCCGCGCAGCCACCGCACCAGGTCCTCCGCGCCTTCGTTCGGTGCCGACGCGTCGGCGGCCTGCAGTTCGAACCGCTCGAGCGTGAGCGTCGCCGCGTCGCGCGTCGCGCCGGGCGGCAGCGCCAGGATCCACTCGAGGACGAACTGGTCGGGCGGGCAGCCGACGGCGCGCTTGATGGCGGCGAAATCCAGCGCTCCGGGGTGCGTCAGCGTGCCGTCGAAGTCGAAGAGGACGGCACGCAGCCGGAACGGCCGCGCGGCGCTCACGCCGGCGCGGCCGTTCTCGCGGTCACTTGGCGAAGGCCTTGATGCAGACATTCATGTTCGCACGCACGCGCGTGACGTCGGTCCAGCTGTATCCGTTGCGGCTTGTGAAGCTCTGACCTCGCTGAGCCGACGCCAGCGGCGACCAGCCGCTGATGCGTCGCTCGGTGGCCATCGGGTAGGTCTCGTTCGGAGAGACGAGCTTGACGGCGACGACGAACGGCCTCTTTGCGTACACGCGCAGCTTCGTGGCGAAGGGCACGGTCATGTAGCCCGGGAGGTCGGCCGTCCCGGAGGCCCGGAGGCTCAGGCTCGAGAAGCTCCTCCCGGCCCACACCTCATATCTGGTCGACGACGACAGCGTGTAGAAGCCGGCGGCGGCGATGGACTGCGTCGCCGCGGCGGTGAACCGGTTGGCCCCCCAGACGCGCGAGATGCCGTAGCCCCAGTGCGAGTTCACGCCGAGCTTGTCGTGCTGGTAGATGCGGGAGTAGTTGGACACGTCCTGGACGTCGGTGTAGGAGGTGCACCCGCCCCAGGTCCCGGTGCCCCGGTCGAGGGCGAACGAGCCGTCGAAGTAGGACACCCAGAAGTACCCGCCCTCGCCCCAGCCGTCTCCCCAGGTGTTGCGCACGAGAAAGGCGCCGTCTCCCGGGGGCGTCCCGTCGTCGCCCTGGAAGCGTTCCCTGGGGTAGGCGTCGTCCCACCCGACGATGGTGACGCCGTGGTTCTCGTTCTCCCGCTGGGGGGAGTAGTAGGTCGCGTGGAGGCCGGCGTCGTCTGTGGATTCCCCGTACGGGCTCATGTCGGGGTCGAAGTGCATCCCGGCGCTCAGGGCGCCGTTCTCCAGCACCAGTCGCTTGAGAAGGTCGTTGTCCGCGAAGTGGGAGCGGCCGGGTACCATGACCACGCCTTGGACGTGCTTGCGCGTCCCGTTGGCGCCGGCCTCATGGTCGTAGGGGTCGGCGCTCTCGTCGACGGGGCCGGCCCACCGCGCGAAGTACGCGACCGCCATGAAGTCCCAGCCGCCCCAGTCGTAGCGCTGATCCATCGTCGAGAAGTAGCCGCTGCGCCGGACGATGTTGTCCTCGCTGAAATCCGGCTCCGGAGACGCGGGCATCAGCTTCGACTCGAGGGCGGCTGTGTTGGCGAACGCCCAGCAGGTGTTCCAGGGTCCCTGGTCCTTGACGGCACTGAGGCGGCCCTCGGTGCGCAGGTCGTACGAAGGCGGTGCGGCGAAGCGCGTGGCTCTGGCTTCCGCGGCCGCGCCCACGTGCACCTCTACCGGGCTGGGCATGCGACCCAGGCCGATGCCGACGAGTGGGTCGTGCAGCGCCTCCACGAACGCCGGGTTGAGCGGCCCCTGCTCCGGATTCGCCGTCGCCACGGCCGCCGCGGCCGCCGCGGCGAGCGCGGCCAGCGCACTCAGCGCGATGGCGAGGATCAGGCGACGGGCGGTGGTCATGGGGCGCCTTTCTCGGCGTGGTTTGCGGGCGCTTCTGCTATCGGCAACGCGCGTCCCAACGCGAATCCTAGCCGCGCCGTCGCTTCTTCGCACCCCCCGGCCGTCGCCGCGCGTCCCGGCGTTGGGCAGGGGGCGCATCGGAAACCACGAGGCGGCCGTGACGGCTCATCCTCGCTCACGTTCCGGGGGGCCCTCGTCCGGGTAGGACGCATCCATCTTGTGACCACTCGCTCGCGCACGCGGCGGGCACAATCGCAGGGGGGACGATGGCGATCATCTCACTCACCGCCGAGGAGCTGCAGGGACGGCAGCTGCTGGACGAGACGGGCCGCGGTATCGGCGAGATCAGCGACCTCTACGTCGACGACGACGGCCGTCCGCACTGGCTGCTCGTGGACACGACCTTCTTCCCGGGCTTCTTCAGCGTCATCCCGGTGACGGACGTGCTCGTCACCGACAAAGGCCTCGAGGTGCACTACTCCATGGAGAAGCTGACCGGCGCGCCCAACAACATGAAGGACAAGGACTACGCCAAGCACCGCGAGGGCCTGCTGTACGACTACTACCGCCTGGAGGCCCCCGCGGGCGTCGAGGACGCCACGCACCACGGCGAGGCGGACAAGGTCCTGCAGCCGCCGAGCGCGCTCTGCCGCTTCTCGACACTCTCCTGCGAGAACAAGCCGGTCGACTTCAACGCCGAGTAGGCGCGGTCTCGGGGCGGGGAGCCGGTCGCCGGCTCCCCGCCCCGCCCTGTCAGCGGCCAGTGGATCGAACGCGAGGAAGGCAACGCGCCGGAGACGACCCCGCCTGCCAGTCGTCGTTCTTGGTCGATCCTCACGGTCACGAGGGCGATTCCTGCTCACTGTTGCTCACCGGACCGCCGGGCCGTTGACGGGTGGGTGCAGCGCTCCTACGCTCGGGCCATGAGGCCTTGGCACGACGTCCACGATGCATGGAGCAGGCCGCGCGGCTGGACGGGCTGCGCGGTCGGTCCTGCCATCCCTCCCGACGGTGTCTGACCGTCCCGACGCCGGCGGCTCTGCCGTCTCCGGCGTCTCCCTTCACACCCGGGAGGGTGGCCAGCATGACACGACTGCGCAACACCTCGATCGTCTTCGGTGCCGGCGCGCACGCGCTGCGCGAGGCCAGGCCGGTCCCCTATTGGCTTGACGGTCCGGAGGCGCCCGCCGCGCGGCCGGCGCTCACCGGCGCCGACGCCTGCGACCTCGCGGTCGTCGGCGCCGGCTTCACCGGACTCTGGACGGCGCTGCTCGCGAAAGAGCAGGACCCGGCGGGAGACGTCGTCGTGCTTGAGGCAGGCACCACCGGTGCGCGGGCAAGCGGCCGCAACGGCGGCGTCTGCATGGCATCGCTCACGCACGGGTTCAGTCGGGGTGAGGAGCTGTTCCCGAGGGAGAACCGGCGCCTCGCTGAGTTCGGCAACGAGAACCTGGCGGCGATCGAGCGCGCCGTGCGCGAGTTGTCCATCGACTGTGGCTGGGAGCGCACCGGGGAGCTGGAGATCGCCAGCGCGCCGTGGCATATCGACGGCTTGCGCGAGACGTTCGAGCGCGCCGAGCGCGCCGGCGTGCCCGGCACCTGGCTCGACGGCGAGGAACTGCGGGCCGAGATCCACTCGCCCACCTACCACGCCGGGTTCTGGCACCACGACGCGGCCATCCTCGATCCCGCGCGCCTGGCGTGGGGGCTGGCGCGCGCCTGCGAGGAGCGTGGCGTGCGCATCTACGAGGGCACGCCGGTGACCGCGCTCGCGCGCGCCGGCGGCGGTGTGGAGCTGCGCACGCCGTGGGGCGTAGTACGCGCGCAGCGCGTGGTGCTCGCCACCAATGCGTTCCGCCCGCTCCTCCGCCGTCTCCGCCTGCACGTGGTGCCGGTGTACGACTACGCGCTCATGACGGAGCCGCTGAGCGCGGAGCAGCTCGCGGCGATCGGCTGGTCGCGCCGGCAGGCGCTGGCGGACGCCGGCTATATGTTCCACTACTACCGGCTCACCGAGGACCAGCGCATCCTCTGGGGCGGCTGGGACGCGGTGTACTACCGCGGCCGCCGCGTCCTGACGGAGTACGAGGACCGGCCCGACCTGCACGCCAAGCTGGCCGGTCACTTCCTCCGGACGTTCCCCCAGCTCGAGGGCCTGCGCTTCACGCATCGCTGGGCGGGCGCGATCGACACGTGCTCGCGCTTCTGCCAGTTCTGGGGCACCGCCCTGGACGGCAGGGCGTCCTACGTGCTCGGGTACACCGGGGCCGGCGTCGCGGCCAGCCGGTTCGGAGCGCGCGTCGCCCTCGATCTCGTGCACGGGCGGCGCACGGAGCTCACGGAGATGGACTTCGTGCGCACCCGGCCGTTGCCGTTCCCGCCGGAGCCGCTGCTGTTCCCGATGATCGAGGCCACACGCCGCTCCACGGAGCGCGCGGAGCTGCACGGCGGGCGGCGCAACGCCTGGCTGCGCGGGCTCGACCGGTTCGGCCTCGGGTTCGACTCCTAGCCGTACAGCTCGTCGATCGCTGCGCCGAAGACCTCGGTGTGCCGGTCCACGTCGGCGTCGCTCGTCGCCGGGCACATGAGCGCCATGTTGTGGAAGGGCGTCATGAAGATGCCGCGGTTGAGGGTGTACAGGTGCATGTACTCCTCGAGCGCGCCGTCGTGCGCGGCGCGCGACTCGTTGCCGGTGCGCGGGACGACGGGCGTGAAGCGGTACTCGGCGCGGGCGCCGAGCTGGATGATGACCCACGGCACGCGGTACGCGTCGAGCACGCCCTGTACGCCCTTGGTGTACCGCGTCGCGAGGGCGGTCATATGGGCGAAGCTCTGCTCGGTCAGCACGTGCTCGAGCGTGGCCCGTGCGGCCGCCGAGGCGAGCGCATTGCCGGCGAGCGTGCCGCCGACGCCGCCCTGGTCGACGAGGTCGGCTTCGGGGTCGCCGAGGATCCGGCCGGCGAGCTCCTCCGTGACGCCGTACGCCCCCATGGGGATGCCGCCGGCGATCGTCTTGCCGATGGTCACGATGTCCGGCCGCAGGCCGAACGCGCGAGTGGCACCGCCGACGCCCGCGCTGATCGTGTGCGTCTCGTCGTTGATCAGCAGCGTGCCGGTCTCGTCGCACAGCTCGCGCACGGTCTCCAGGAACCCGGGCTCGGCCGGCACGATGCCGATGTTGGTCATCCACGGCTCCATGAGCACCGCGGCCACGTCGAGGGCCGCGAGCGCGGCGCGCAAGGCCTCGACGTCGTTGAACTCGACGACCTTGGTGGTCTGCGTCGGATCCACCTGCGGGCCGACGTTGCCCGGCTTGGCCATCGGCTCGCCGTCCGGTCCGACGACGATGATCGTCTCGTCCACAGTGCCGTGGTAGCACTCGCTGAAGACGAGCACGTACGGCCGCTTCTGCACCATGCGTGCCATGCGCAGCACCCAGCGGTTGGCGTCTGTCGCCGTCAGTGAGAACTGCCAGTAGGGCAGGCCGAAGCGGCGCCGGAGGTCGGCGCCGACGAAGGCGGCATCCTCCGTGGGGAGCATCGTGGTGATGCCGCCCCTTGTGCGGAGGCGCGCGTCGATCGCGTCCGTGACGACCTCGGGCGAGTGGCCGGTCATGGCTCCGGTGTCGCCGAGGCAGAAGTCGACGTAGGCGTGGCCGTCCGCGTCGACGACCCGGTTGCCGCGAGCCTCCGTGAAGAACAGCGGGAAGGCGCCGGCCAGCATACCCATGAAGCTCATGGGGACGCCGCCCAGCAGCGTCCTGCGGGCCTGGACCGCGAGCTCCTGCGAACGCGGGTTGGCCTCGACGTAGGCGGCGCGCTCTCGGGCGATGAGGTCGCGCAGGCGGTCGCTGTCGGTACGATCGTGCCCTGTGCCCCTCACTCGGGTTGGTGGCCATCGATCCTCCTCGCGGTCTTCACGCACGGGACTTGTCCGGGGCGGCGGCGCCGGTCGCCGAGCGTAACATTGAATGGATGTTCAGGCAATACTTGAGTGGGTGTGCAGTTGTTGAACGGTTCCTTGGCCTGGTGAAGGCGAGACTGTAGAGTGCCGTCATGAGGGCGATGACGACGCGCGGCCGAGCGCCGCGATGAGGCGCGAGGAGTGGGCCAGGCTGCGGCGCCGGGAGATGCTCGCCGCGTACTACCAGGTGCTCAAGGACGAGGGCCTGCAGGGCGCCTCGGTCGCCAAGATCGCCAGGCGTATCGACGCGCCTCCGAGTCTGCTCATCCACTACTTCGGCACCAAGGAGCAGATGACCATCGAATTGGTCGACTACCTGCTCGAAGAGTACCGCCACGGCTACGGCGACAGACTGGCGGCCATCGCCGATCCCCGAGAGCGTCTCGCCGCCATCCTCGACACGTTCTTCGACCCGGAGTATCACCAGCTGCTCGACGACAGCGTGTTCTACGCCTGCTTCTACCTCAGCCTGCGGCACCCGGAGGTGCGCAAGAGCTACGCGGCGCTGTACGAGACGTCGCTCGAGCTCGTGGAGACGACGCTCGGCGAGTGCATGGCTGCAGGGTACGTCGCGGCCGACGACGCACACGAACTCGCCGTCACGGTCAAGGCGCTGGAGGAGGGGTACGCCTTCCTCATCGGCGGCGGCGCCGACGAGGCCGCCAAGGCCGAGATCGGCGCCGCGCTCAAGAAGCGCGCCCTGCACCTGCTCGGTCTGCGCTCGCTCGACTGACCGCCGCCCGGCTCGCTAGTTGAGCCCGAAGCGGTGCATGTCCTGCTCGCCGGCGCCGAAGTAGTGCGCCGTCTCGTGCAGGACGGTGACGCGGATCTCCTCACCCAGCTCGTCGTCGTCGGGCACCTCGCGCTCCAGGTTGCGCTGGAAGAGGTGGATGACGCCGACGTCCGGACCCGGACCCAGCACCGATTGGTCCGGCATCGCGATGCCGTGGAACAGGCCCAGCGTGCGCGGGTCGAGACCCTCGAGGACGAGGGCCTCGGACGGACGGTCCTCGACGAAGACGGGAACGTTGCCGAGCCGCGCGAGGATCTCCTCCGGCAGTTCGTCGAGGGCGGCGCCGGCGAGACGCTCGAACTCGGCCCGCGAGAGGCGCGGCGTCGGGCCGTCGTTGGCCTCGTCGAGGCGCAGCGTTGCCAGCCACTCCTTGACCATGCCCTTGGTGTCGCCCTTCTCCTCGCAGGCGACACCGAGGAGGTGCCGCGCGTCGGCTTCGTCGAGCGGGTCCAGTCGCGGGCCGGCGAGCAGCTCGCGCAGCAGGCGCGCGGCCTCGCCGGGCTCGCCGAAGTCGACGTAGATCTCGGCCGACCCCAGCCACGGCTCGGGGTCGTCGGGGTCGATCTCGCTCCAGCGACGGTAGGCCTCCAGCGCGCGCTCGGGCTCGTCCTGCTCCCGCGCGAGCGATGCCTCGAGCTCGATCACGGACGGGTCGTCGGCGGCGGCTTCGCGCGCCGCGCGCAGCGCCCGCTTCACGGCGCGCAGGTCGCCGTCCTCGAGCGCCTCCCAGGCGTCGTCGAGCAGTCGTTCCAGTTCCGGGTCCGGTGCGTGGTCGTCGGTCATGCCGCTACTGTACCCCGGCGGGGGTCCGCGGCACAGCCTCCCTCGAGGTGCCCGGACAGGTGTCGCCTTTCGCGGCAACAAAGCCTTGAATCGTCACCTCTCTATCGGCAGAATCGTGGCAGGCCCGTCAAGGAGGTGAGTCGTGGCGTACAACTACCAGCCGAAGGACCCGCACGGCAAGCTGCGCGAGGTGGCGACCAGGTGGACGGCGTCGATGCGCGTCGCCGGGCGCGCCCCCAACCGCGGCGTGGTGTTCGGCGACGAGCCCCCGCGACGGGAACCGCAGGCAAAGGGGTGGCTGGTCGACGACCGCCGGCCCGGCGCCGCCGGCGACCGCTACCTCATCATGGAGGACGGAGACGTCTGGCGCGCCCGCTCGGGTGAGGCGGGATCGCCCGCCCTGTCCGCCGCCGTGGCCGCGTGGCTCGAGGAGCCGAACGACGACCTGGTGATGCTCCTCGCCCGCTCGCTGAGCGACGCGCGACTCGGCGGCAGCGGCTGGCTCGAGCCGGACGACGACGTCGAGTGCGTCGCCGATCGCCGGATGGAGCGCCGCGGTCACGAAGGACCGGAGCGGCGCGACGGCTGAGCGGGAGGCACTGCCAAGCCGGCCGTGAACGGCCGGCCGATGGAGCGTGCTCGCTCGCATCTGGTATAAGCAGAGGCGTGAACGACCCCCTCGCACGCCCCGCATGATGGCGTCCGGCGGCTCCGCCGCGGGCGCGCGCCTGTTCGTCGGCGTCGACCTCGGCAAGGTCACCACAACGCTCGCCGTGGGCGAGCTCGCTGCGGACGGCGAACTGCGTGTGCTGGAGACGCGGGCGGAGCGCCATCTCGGCGATCCGCTCCGCCCGTTCCTCGAGCTCTACCGGGACCTCGGCGCCGGCCGGCTGGCCGGCGCCGCCGCGACAGGCGTCTACGGCGAACGCCTCGGCGCGCCCGTCTTGGGTGGCGTTCCGGAGGAGATCGCGCAGGAGCAGGCCGTCGCCTGGCTCTGTCCCGACGGACCGCTCAACGTGGTCCGCGTCGGCGGCGGCGGGTACTCGATCCTCACCCGCGACGCCGGCGGTCACGTGCGTTACGAGGCCAACGAGCGTTGTTCGGCCGGGACCGGCGAGACCGTCGAAGGTCTTTGCGCCAGGCTCGGCCGGTCACTGGAGGACGCGGTGGCGCTGGCTGAGGCCAGCCCGGACGGCGTCACCGTCAGCAGCCGCTGCGCCGTGTTCGCCAAGAGCGAGCTCACGCACTTCGCCAACCAGGGCGAGCCCCACGGGCGCATCTTCCGCGGGCTCTTCGAGGGCGTCGCCCGCAACGTCCACAGCCTCTACGACAAGAGCAAGATCGACGGCCCCGTGGTCCTGATCGGGCACGGGGCTCTCATCACGCCCATCGCCTCCGGGATCGCCGCTCTGAGCGACGTCCCCGTCACCGTGGCGGACCAGGCCGGCGTCTTCGAGGCGCTCGGCGCGCTGCGGTTCGCGGTGTCGCGCGCCGCGGGTGCCGATGGCCACGGGGATGAGGCGGCTGCAGCCGGGGACGGCCCGCCTGCCGCGTCGCCCGCCGGCTTCCCCCCCGACCCGCAGGCGCTCGTCCGGTCGCAGCGCAGCCGTATCGGCCGCCTCGATCCGGCGCGCCTGGGCCCAGGATCGGTGCAGCGCCTCGAGGACCGCCGGCGTGCGGACGACACCGGGGGACCCGCTGCACGCGCGGCGGTGCTCGGGTTGGACCTCGGCTCAACCGGCGCCAAGGCCGCGCTGATCGACGCCGCCAGCGGCGCTGTGCTGGCGAGCGTCTACCGGCGCACGGAGGGCAACCCCGTCGAGGCGGCGCAGGCGCTGGTCGCCGAGGTCAGCGAGATGGATCTGGCCCCCGTGGTGGCGGTCGGCCTCACCGGGTCGGGGCGTGACGCCGCGGCGACCGTGTTCCGTGCCGCCTTCCCGGAGCTGGACGGGCGGCTCGCGGTCCAGAACGAGATCGTCGCCCACGCCACGGCTGCCGCCGCGCTGGATCCGGGCAGCGGCCGCAGCCTCTCGATCGTCGAGATCGGCGGCCAGGACGCCAAGTTCATCAACGTAGAGAACGGTCGCGTGGTCGACGCGGACATGAACCGCGTCTGCAGCGCCGGCACCGGTTCGTTCCTCGAGGAGCAGGCGGTCGCCCACGGCGTGGACGACATCGCCGAGTTCGGACGGCTGGCCGCGCGCAGCGACGGGCCGCCCGACCTCGGGCAGACATGCACCGTGTTCGTCGCCGACGTGGCCGCGGAGGCGCTCGGCGACGGCTACACCCGCGCCGACATCTTCGCCGGGCTGCAGTACTCCGTGGTGCGCAACTACCGCAGCCGGGTCATGGGTCAGCGCCGGCTGCTGGGCCGGGTGTTCTTCCAGGGCAAGCCGGCCACCGACCCGGCGCTCGCGCGCACGCTCGCGGCCGTGCTCGAGCGCGAGGTGATCGTGCCGGCCGACCCCGGCGCGATGGGCGCCGTCGGCATCGCGCTGCTGACCGCGCGGACGCTGGGCGCCGGAGAGGAGCCGGCGCCCGTCGACCTCGCGCGCGTGCTCGGAGCCCGGGTG
Organism: uncultured Thermoleophilia bacterium; assembly: GCA_963705205.1. Lineage (GTDB taxonomy): Bacteria > Actinomycetota > Thermoleophilia > UBA2241 > UBA2241 > CAIXSE01. The sequence continues at coordinate 201,003 of CAVPJG010000006.1, read as the reverse complement.
GCGGGACGGCGAGAGTTCCAGTGCGGGGACCGGGACTGTCGCAACGGCTGTCATCTGGAGCTCGCGGAGATCGTCGTCGGCGGCACGGTCGAGAAGATCGTGAGCGGCGGCCAGTGCCCCAAGTACGACGCGGTCTCGGCGGCGGGCGAGAAGCTCCCCAAAGCTGCGCCCAACCCGTACCGCGAGCGCGACGATCTCCTCCAGGCTCTGCTGGACGAGGAGACGGGGAGGGCGGGCGGAGACGGCGACGTGGCGGCCGGCGGCATCGCCGCCGGCCCGCTCATCGGACTCCCCTACGCGCATTACCTGATCGACACGCTGCCGTTCTTCCACACGCTGCTGAGCCGTCTCGGCTATCGCGTGGACGTGCTCCGGCCGGGGCGCGATACTCTGGCGGAAGGTGATCGCACCTGCGCCGCCCCAGGCGCCTGCGCTCCGGTCAAGCTGTTGCACGGGCTGGCCGGCGCTGACGTCGACGTCTTCTTCGCGCCTATCTTCGTGCACCTGCCGCTGCCCAACGCCGGTGCCGGGACGTACACCTGCCCCATGGCCCAGGGTGCGCCCGACATGGTGGGCCGGGCGCTGCAGGCCGGGGGTGCGCGCGCGCGCGTGCTGCGCCCGGTCCTGTTCGAGAGGGAGGGCGACGGGTTCGAGGCGCCGCGCGCGCGGCGCTCCGTCTCCCAGGCGATGCGCGCCCTCGCGGATGACGCCGGGCGCGGGGCGCTGGCGCCGCGTGCCTTCGAGGAGGCGTATGTGGCCGCGCTCGCCGCGCAACGCCGCTTCGAGGCCGGCCTGCGGGCGATCGGGGAGCGCGGGCTCGCGTGGGCGCGCGAGCACGGATACCCGGTGGTCCTCATCGCCGGCGAGACGCACGTGATCCACGACGCCGTGCTCGACGCCGGGGTACATGAGCTGGTCGCGGCCAACGGCGCGCTGCCGCTGCCGGTGGACTGCTACCCGACGCCGGAGGAAGCGCCGGGGCTCCGGCGCGTGCACTGGGCCAGCGCCGGCCAGGCGCTGCGCGCGACGGCGGCCGGCGCCGCCGCCGGCGACGTCTATCCGTTGCTGCTCGGCGCCTACGGCTGCGGCCCGAACTCAATGATCGAGCACCTGTTCGCCGACCTCACGGAAGAGTGGCCACACGCCGTACTGGAGAGCGACGGCCACGGCGGCAAGGCCGGCTACGTCACGCGCGTCCAGGCGTTCCTCCACAGCGTGCGGCGCTGGCGCGAGACCGCCGCCGACGGCGCGGGCGCAGTCGCCGAGCCGGCGGAGGGCTCCGACCTCGGCGAGGGCGCCGCGGCGGCGGGCCGCGTGGCCGCGCACGACGCGACCGGCGCCGGCATGCACGCGCGCCTCGCGCGCCTCGACCGGCGTCTCCCCCACAGCCTGGACGCCGGCTACGACCGGTTCATCTTCGGCCACGTCGGGGGCGGCCTCGGCCGCCACCTCGCGGCGGCGATGCGCGGCGCCGGTCTCGACGCCTCCTACGTCGGCGAGCCCGACGCGGCCGCTCTCCGCGCCGCCGGCGCGGCCTGTTCCGGCAAGGAGTGCCTGCCCTACCAGCTCATCTGGGGCAGCTTCGCCCGCTTCCTGGCCGAGGAGGCGCCGCGCCTGGACGGCGGCAAGGCCCTCTTCCTGAGCGCCGGTAACGGCTTCCAGGCGTGTCGCGCCAATCTCTTCCCGCTCACGGAGCAGATCTCTCTGGAGCGGCTCGGCCTCGACGACCGCGTCGAGGTCGCCGACTTCAGCCTCGTGACCGGCAACGCCCGCATGATGCCGATCGTGTGGATCGCGCTGGTGGCCGTAGACCTGCTCAACATGCTCCGCTTCTACAGCCTCGCCGACGAAGCGGAGCGCGGCGCGAGCGACGCGCTGTTCCACGCGTATTCGGCCCGCCTGGAGGCGCTGCTCGAGGAACCCCGGCCGGACGCCGGCGTCGCCGGCGACGTGGCCGGGGCTTTCCGCTTCTGTTCCGAGGCCGAGGGACTGCTCGGCGAGGCCTCTCAGGCGTACGCCGCGCTGCCGCGCGACGCCGCGAGGACCACAGGCCTGCGCGACGTGTACCTCTGCGGCGACCTCTACCTTCGCGTCGACGAGTGGGGTAACGACGGCCTGCAGCGCAAGCTGGCCAGCCACGGCCTGCGCGTCATCTTCGAGCCGTATGGCGCGTTCTTCGAGCTCCTGCAGTTGCGCCAGATCCAGGACGGCGTGGCTCTCAGGAAGCTTCCTGAGAAGGAGGCGACCCTGGCGACGATGCGCTACGTCGTCGGGCGGCTGGTCAAGGCGGTGCGTCCGGAGCACCCGTGGGTGTTCTGGAACGAGGTGCGCGACGTCGACCGCGAGAGCCGCCGGCTGGTCGCGCCGTATCCCTTCGGAGAGACGATCCCGACGGTCGGAGGGGCGCTGCTGAGCTGGCGCACTCAGCCGATCGACGGCGTGGTGTCGGTGGCTCCCCGGGGATGCGGGCCTGCGCTGATCGCCGAGGCCCAACTGCGGCGCGAGACCAGTCTTCCGGCGCTCTTCGTCTACAACGACGGCGACCCGATCGACGAGGCTCGCCTGGCGGGCTTCGCCTGGCGGCTCAGGAGCCGGCCCGCCCGGCGCGCCGTGGACTGACGGGGGCACGGACAACAGCCTTACTCTTTACCTGAGAGTGAGACTTCTTCCTGCGGATCCGCCCCAGGACGTTCAGGCCCGCCCTGGTTCGACCGGCGGGAGAGGACCCGGGACCCGTCCGCCGTCCTTGGTCACGGTTTTCGCCCGCCCCTGCTGGGAAGGTTTTCGCCAGGATCACACCCCCCGAGGAGCGCAGCTATGACCGAGCAGGCCCGCACCGTGGAACGCGTCATCACCCCCCAGACTGTGATGGAGGGAGCCGGCGTGCGTCTCAAGCGCAGCATCGCCACCCCGATCCTCGACTACGTCGACCCTTTCCTCCTGTTCGACCATTTCGGTTCTGACCGACCGGCCGACTACCTTGCGGGGTTCCCCTGGCACCCGCACCGAGGCATCGAGACGGTGACCTACATGCTCGCGGGAGAGGTCGACCACCGCGACAGCATCGGCAACGCGGGGAGGATAGGTGCCGGCGACGTCCAGTGGATGACGGCCGGCGGGGGGATCATGCACGAGGAGATGCCGCAGCCCGGAACGGACGATCGGATGGGCGGGTTCCAGCTCTGGGTGAACCTGCCGGCGTCGCTCAAGATGTCACACCCGCGCTATCAGGACCTGAGCGCGGCTCAGATCCCCGAGGTGCGGCGCGACGACGGGACGGTGATCCGCGTCGTCGCCGGCGAGGTTGACGGCGTGGGCGGCGCGGTGGCGGAGATCTACGCCGAGCCGGAGTACCTGGACGTCGCGCTGCCCGCCGGGGCGAAGTTCGCGCAGCCGGTGCCGCGCGGGCACGCGGCCCTCGCGTACGCGTTCGAGGGCGAGGGCCGGTTCGGCGTCGGCTGTGACCTCGGCTACCGCGGCGATCTCGACGGCGTCCAGCTCACGGCGCCGCGGATGGCGGTCTTCGGCGACGGTGACGAGGTCCGCGTCGAGGCGGACGACGCTCCCGTGCGATTCCTCCTGATCAGCGGCAAGCCGCTGGGCGAGCCCATCGCCCGGTACGGGCCGTTCGTGATGAACACGCGCGAGGAGATCTCGCTCGCGCTGCGAGACCTGCAGAACGACACCTTCGTTTGGCGCGACGACGCGGAGTGGGCGGCGAAGCGGCGGACGTGGTCGCCGGAGACCTGGGAGCGGTGACGCCGCCGCCCGGCGGGCTCAGCCCGGCCCCAGCGCCTTGACGAACGGCCGCGCCGCGCAGCGGCACGGCGGCTCGCCGCAGTATGGGCACAGGGCCCCGGTCGCCACGCTGCCCTCCGCGTAGAAGTCAGGGATGTCGGGACGGGCCTCGTAGCCGGCCGCCACGTAAAAGGGGACGGCGTCTGGCTCCGGCCGGCCGGCCGGCAGCCACCCGAACGCCAGCGCCGCCTTGGCGCCGCGGGCGAGCGCCTCGGCCTCGGCGCGAGCCATCAGTCGCGAAGCGATGCCGGTGCGTCGCGCCGCCGGCGCGACGGCGAGCTGGCGGATGTGCAGGACCAGCTCGCCGGTCTCGGCGGCCGGACCGGAGGAACCGCTCAGGGCTGTCCGCGCGTCGGGGTCGTCGGCCGGCTCCAGGCAGGCGAGGACCACGCCGGCCACCTCCTGTCCGGGCGCGCCGGACACCGCGACGAACGACGCTGCGCCCGCGCCGTCGGCGAAGCGCCAGAAGCCGGCGCCCACCTCGTCGTCGAGAAGGCGCGTGACGGCAGGGCGATCGGTCCCGCACAGGGGGCGGATCACGGTGTCCATGAGTGCGAGTGTACCGTCGCCGGCGTCACGGGTCGCGTGCGACGTCCACGCAGTGCGCGCCGGTCAGGTCGCGCCGGCCGGCTGCAGCGCGACCGCCGCCACCACCGGCCAGTGGTCCGAGGGCAGACGTCCACCCGGGCGGGCGTGGTCGATACGCGCAGACAGGACGTCCCAGCGGCGGTCGACCAGGACGAAGTCGATGCGCGTCCCGTCGGTGGACCCGTCCCACGGATGATGTGTGCCGGCCTGCGGCCCGCGCTCGCCCAGGTGGGCGAGCGTGTCGCGCAGGCCGCCGCCGATCAGGCGCGCGACGGCCGGGTCCCCGCCCGTCGCGTTCAGGTCTCCCAGCACGATCCAGGGGAGCGCCGGGTCCAGCCACCCGAGGAGCGCCTCGGCGCTGCGCCGCCGCGAGGCGGCCGAGGCGCCGTCCCAGTGGGCGTTCGCCAGGCCGAAGCGATCGCCCGTGCGCAGATCCATGAACCGGCAGAGCGTGACGATGCGGGCGATCGGATTGCCCCAGGAGCGCGAGCCGGGCCTCCCGGGCGTGTCGGAGAACCAGCGGACCGTCCAGCTCATCAGGCGCAGCCGCGCCCCACGATACGCGACCGTGCAGCGTTCGCCGCGCCCGCGGCCGTCGTCGCGGCCGGCGCCCGCGCCGGCGTAGCCGGGCAGTCGGCGCGCCAGCCCCCGCTCCTGAAAGAGGCGGACCTCCTGCAGGCCCACGACATCGGCGTCGAGGCCGGCGATCGCCGCCGCGCAGGCGCCGGCGCGCAGCAGCCAGCTGTCACACCCATCCCACTTGACTCCAGTGCGCACGTTGAACGAAGCGACGCGCAGCGTAGCCGGCGGACCCGCGCGCCCGCCTCCTTGCACGTCGCCCTCGGCGTCTTCGCTCACGTGGGGAAGTGGCTCCGCCAGAAGGTGGTGTCTGTCTCGTCGCTCAGCCGCACGTGCCGCGGCGGGTCGCCCTTGCGGGCCGCCTCGACCTCGAACGCCGCCTCTTCCGCGGCGGTCGGCTTGCGTTGTATCAGGCCACTCCGCTCGACGTAGTCTTTGAAGACGACGAGGTCGTGGCTGAGCTGGCGTTTGACTTCCGCAGGTCCGGGGCCGTTCTGGATCTCCTCCAGGCGGAAGATCACCGTCGTCCGGCCGTTCGCCGCCGGGACGAAGTCGACGAGCCCCGACCGGACTGCGTCCACACAGGCGAGATCGTCGCAGAGCAGGTGGCCGGGCCCGGTGTGCGCCCACTCGACGAAGTGGGCCCAGGTGGAACGCACGAAAGCAGGGTCTGCCGTCACCTCGATCTGCCGCTGGATGGTCGCCATGGTGACTCCATTCCTTCATCGATTCCGGCATTCTTGTTCCGAGGCTACCCACTGTGGAGGCGGTGAAATCTAACGATTCACGTCAGGAATAGGGGGTCCATGGGGACGGGCTCCTCTGGTTTGGGGGGCGCCGGGCGGGGCCACACCGTACACTGAGGAGCATGGACGATCGGACCAGAACGATGCCGGCCAGTGCCAGGCCGCAACCGCCGGGGACCCAGGTGACGTTCCTCGGGCACGCGTCCACCGTCATCGAGATGGACGGCGTCCGCCTCGTCACCGACCCGGTGCTGCGGCGGCTGGTGGGGCCGCTCTATCGGCGCGTGCCGCGGCCGCTCACCGGCCCGCTCGTCGACCCCGACGCGATCCTCATCTCACACCTCCACCTCGACCACTACGATCCCCGCTCGCTGCGCCTGTTCCGGCGCGACACCCCCGTCTTCGCCCCCGTGGGCGCCGGCCTCTCCCTGCGCTGGCGCGGGTTCAAGGACATCCACGAGGTGGCGCCCGGCGAGCGGCTGCGCGTCGGCCCGCTGGAGGTGGTCGCCACGGACGCCAAGCACCGCGGGACCCGCCACCCGCTGGCGGCGCGGACCCCGAGCCTGGGCTACGTCGTCTCGGGGTCCCACTCCGTGTACTTCGCGGGCGACACGGCGTTCTTCTCCGGCATCGCCGACGTGTGGCCGGAGCGGCTCGACCTCGCGCTGCTGCCCATCGCCGGCATCGGGCCGCTCATGCCCGAGTTCAAGCACATGAGCCCGCGGCACGCGGTCAGAGCGATGGAACTGCTGCGACCGCGCCTCGTCGTGCCCATCCACTGGGGCACCTATCACCTGCCGGGAACCGCGCTGTTCCGCTTTGGTCCGGACTTCCACCGGCGCGCGCCGTTCCTCTTCATGGCGCAGGCTGCGGCCCTCGAGCCCGACGTGCACACCGTCATGCTGCGCCCGGGCGAGACGCTCTCCCTGGCGGAGACGCTGACCGGCCACGAAGGCCACGCCGTGGCCGGCTGGCCGCCGCGGCCTCAGGACCCCGGCCCCTCCGAGCTTGCGGGGCCCGGCGTCCCCGGCGGCGTCCTCTAGATACCCGTCGCGGGCGCGTGAGTCGCGCCGATCCTCGAGTCAGGTTCCGTGCGGGCCCGCGCCGGGGAGTATGGCGTTGGGGGCCGCCGGGATGACATGATGGCGGCCTGCGACCCGGAGGAGGGTGATGGTCAAGTCGAGCAGGCACGCACGCATCGGCGTCATCTCAGACACGCACGGCTACCTCGACCCACAGGTCCTCGAGGAGTTCGCCGGCGTCGACCACATCATCCACGCCGGCGACATCATGGACGCCTCGACTCTCGAGGCGCTCGGCCATGTCGCACCCGTCACCGCCGTGTCCGGCAACATGGACGACGGCAAGCTGGGCAAGCTGCCGCGCGAGGTCACCGGCAAAGTCGGAGGCGTGCGCTTCCTCGTCGGCCACAAGCGGAAGCGCCTCATGAAGCGTCACTTGAGCGGCAAGGTCGAGGGCTTGGGCAAGCACGAGGTGCCGGACCTGGTCGTCTGCGGTCACGACCACCTGCCGGCCGTCCAATGGGTCGACGGCACCTTGTTCCTCAACCCGGGGTCGGCGAGTGCGCCCCACTACGAGGACGACGATCCCACCATCGCGATCGTCGAGGCGGGTCCGGTCGGGCTCGGGGTGCGCTTCGTGCGCATCCCCAGGCGCGCCGAGGACGAGAGCTGATTCGCGCGTGAAGTCGCACACCGTCTACAAGACCTTCCGCATCCCCGAGCGGCGCGCGTTCGTGCGCATCACCGAGGACGTCCAGGAGGCCGTGGACGAGAGCGGCATCCGCGAGGGCATGGCACTCGTGGCGGCCATGCACATCACCGCCGGCGTGTGGATCAACGACGACGAGCCTGGCATCCAGGCCGACACGCTCGAGTGGCTGGACAAGCTGGCGCCGCCGTCGTGGCAGCCGCCGGCCAACGACGTGGCCCGGCAGCTGTTGCCCGACGGCGGCGACTACCGCCACCACCGCGGCGGCGAGGACAACGGCGACGCCCACCTCAAGAACCTGCTGGTCCACCACCAGGTGATCGTGCCGGTCACGGACGGGCGCCTGGACCTGGGCCCGTGGCAGGCCGTCTTCTGCTGCGAGTTCGACGGCCGCCGCGGCAAACGACTCATCATCAAGGTGCTCGGGGAGTAGACTCCTCGGCGAGGGGGCCGCAGCGGCCAGACGAGAGCGGGAGGCGCACATGAACGACTACGGAAGCGACCCTGAAAGGCCGCGTCCGGAAGTGGTGAACGAGACGGTGGTCGTCGTCGACGGCCGCCAGGCGGTTGGTAAGGCCTGGGGCCTCGTGCTGGCCGTCGGCATCGTCGCCGTGGTCTTCGGCATCATCGTGCTGGCCAACATCTGGGGCAGCGTGCACCTCGTGGCCATCTTCGCCGGCCTGTTCCTGCTGTTCGCCGGCATCCTGCAGTTCTTCGTCGGTGGCGGCGCGAAGACCGGGCGTATCGTCGCCGGCGTCATCGCCATCGTCGCCGGCGTGGCGCTCATCGTCTGGCCGGAGGCGTCGGTCAAGACCGTCGCCGTCATCGTCGGCCTCTCGTTCCTCATCTGGGGGATCGCCGTGGCCGTCGCGGCCATCGCCTCGCACGGCGAAGGGTACGGCGTCGTCGTCGGCTTCGGTGTCATCCTGGCGATCGTCGGGCTGGTGTTCATCATCTGGCCCGGACCGACGGTGACGCTGCTGATGATCCTCGTCGGCCTGTCCGCGCTGCTCTTCGGCATCTCTGCGATCGTTCAGGCGTTCGCCATGCGGCGGGCATTGAAGGGCGCCTGAGGCGCCCATGGCCAGGGATCCTGAAGACGGGCGCCGCCCGCCGTCCGACATGATCGGGCGCATGGTCGCGTCCAGCCGCTTCTTCGTGCTGCTGGCGACACTGAGCCTGTTCCTCGCCTTCATGGCGGTCATGGTCTCGACGATGATCGTCACCGTGCGCACGATCCTTCAAGCCATCGACCTGGAGGGCGGCCTCTCCCAGAACGAGATGATCGGCAAGCTGATCAAGCAGGCCGACTATGCGCTGCTCGCCACCGTGCTCTACGTGCTGGCGCTCGGCCTCTACAGCCTCTTCGTCGACGACCGGGTGCCGATGCCCGTCTGGTTGCGCATCCACGACCTCGGCCACCTCAAGGAACTCCTCGCCGGAGTCGTCGTGGTGGCGATCGCGGTCATCTTCCTCGGCCAGGCGCTCACGTGGGACGGGCAGTCCGATCTGCTCGGCTTCGGCGTCGCGTCCGCCGCCGTCATCGGCGCGCTGGCGCTGTTCCTGTGGCAGGCGGCGCGTGAGCGGCACATGGACAACGAGGACGCCGCGGAGAGTCACGCTGAGGTCGAGGACCCCGGATCGCGCGACCGGCGGCGGGTGAATGGAACCCTCACCGACGACGGCGACTGAAACCCCACGGCTTGGCGGCGCGGCGTCGCCCGCCGCTGGGCGGTCGTGCGTGCATGCCGGCGTGGGCGCGTGCTGGCGAGGTTGAGGAGGGAAACCCGCGCCTAGTGCCGAACCCGGGACCTGCACCGATGGTGCAGCGCTGTCAGGCGGCGATGCCAGGAGGTAGACGGGTGGCCGAGTTCCGAGCCGACGACGAACCCCTCGTGAGGGGCTTGCACTGGGTCATCCGCATGGCGGTGCGCGCGCTCGCCGTGCTCATGACCGGGGTCATCGTCTTCGGTGTGGCCGACGTCTGTTACGTCCTGTTCAAGCGCCTCATGAGCGAGCCCGTCGGCTTCCTGGAGATCACCGACATCCTCGCCACGTTCGGCGCCTTCATGGCCGTGCTCATCGCCATCGAGATCTTCGTCAACATCGTGAGCTACTTGCGCGACGACGTCATCCACGTGCGCATCGTCCTCGCCACGGCGCTCATGGCCATCGCGCGGAAGGTGATCATCCTCGACTACACCACGACCGGCCCGCAGTACATCTACGCGACCGCGGCGGTCGTGGCCGCCATGGCGCTTGCGTACTGGCTCGTCGTGCGTACTCCGCGGGCGGACGCCGCGGGCGAGGGCTGAGCGAGGCTCCTGTGCCTCTGACCCGCGCGGGCCAGGGGTACTCCGCGGGATCAGTCCTCGCGGCGCGTGAAGGGCTCGGCGCCTGCCGCCTCGGCGTTCTCATCGTCCTTCTCCAGCTGCTCCTCCATCTTGCGGCCCATCCGGCTGCGCTGGCCCAGGTTCTGGACGACCAGCGCGACCACGGTGATCAGGTAGAGCTGGCCGAAGACCGCTTCGAGCACAGCCGTCATGCGCCCGATGTTGGAGGCGGCCGTGAAGTCGCCGTAGCCGACCGTGGTGATGGTCACGAAGCTGAAGTAGAGGTAGTCGACCGCCGGCGTGTCCTTTGGAGTCGTCGTCAGCTGGACGAAGAACTGCTCGCCGGTCATCAGCGCGATGAGGCCGTAGATGGCGGCGAAGAACATGGCGATCAGGAGGTAGACGCACACCGCGCCGTAGAACGTGTTGAGGCTGATGACGGGGTGCTCCACGAGCCGCTTGAGGATGGCGACCGGCGCCACCACGACGAGCAGCACGGTGAGCATCTTGCTGACGATCGCCGCCGTCTCGTCGCTGCCGGCAAGTACGAGGACGATGGCGATGAAGGTGGCCAGTGGAATCAGGGCGAGGGCGAGCCGCAGGATGCGGCGCTTGACCTGCGCGGCGCGAAGGGCGAGCCAGGTGGTCGCCGCGAAGATGACCATGGACACTATGCGGCCCAGGTCTTCGTCGCCGCCCGCGGCGATCACGAAGTAGCTGAGGATGAGAAGGAGCAGGACGAGGCCGAAGCTGTCCGCGAACCGGGGCGACTCCGCCAGAAGGCGCCGCCGTTTGGCGGGCTGCGGAGCGTCTGGGGTCACGGTCGGATCGTCCATTGGCAAGACCGGACTGTATCCCATAGCGGCGTCATCCGAAACGGGGCGGACCGCCGCTCATGCGGCAGGATTCCGCGCGTCCGCCCGACATCGCGTCGCCCGATCCCGCTGCAGGTGGGGCCGCGGCGCAGCGCGAAGCCCTTCCTGTACACTCGCTGAGAGGTCGTTGAGCCCATGCAGGACGGCAACTTCACGCACACGTCGCGGTCCGACCGCGATCGGCGCCGCCGCAGGCGGCAGGCACGGCGCCGTCTTCTCGTGCTCGTCGTCGTCATCGTGCTCGCCGTCATCGCCGTGGCCGGCGTGGTCCTTGTGCGCGGGCGCGGCGGTGAGAGCGAGGTCGGCGCCGAGCCGGGCGGCAGGTCGGCTGCGACCACCAAGAGCCCTAGCCCCAGGCCGACCACCCCGCCACCCAAGGTCTGGGTCGCGAGCGCCGGCGACCCCGTCCGCGTGTGGGTGGGCGGCGACTCGATGGGTGGCGAGCTCGGCTGGGCCCTCGAGCCGGTCCTGAAGGACGCCAGGGCGTTCAAGCCCGTCACCTTCTACAAGGAATCCAGCGGCATCTGCCGCTACGACTTCTTCGACTGGCAGCGGCAGATGGAGACGGTGATGAAGTCGAAGAAGCCGCAGGCCGCCGTGATCATGATGGGGACCAACGACACCCAGTCGGTCTGGAAGGACGGCGACTGGATCCCCTACGGCAAGATGGCCTGGAAGCAAGCCTACGAGCGGCGCGTGGGCGACATCATCGACACGCTGCTCGAGGGCGGCTCGCGCCGCGTCTACTGGGTCGGCATGCCGATCATGGGCGAGGACTGGCGCAACTCGCGCATGCGGCTGATCAACAGGATCTTCCAGAAGCAGGCGGAGAAGCGGCCCGGGGCCGAGTACGTCGACATCTGGGACCTGTACACGACCTCCGACGGCTCGTTCGACGCATCGTTGCGGCTCGCCGACCAGGTGCACTTCACCGCGGAGGGGCAGGCGTTGCTCGCCGAGGCGGTCTACGAGGCCATCAAGGCCGACTGGCTGCCGCCGGGGCAGGAAGCGCCGGGCGCGTCGCCAGCGGCGAGCCCCTCGGCGTCCGCTTCCACGCTCTGACCGCCCGAACGCCGGCCCCCTGCTCCTCGCCGGCAAACCACGCTTCCCTCGCGCCCTGGTGGCCGGCGATGATTCCGCTCGCCGCCTCGGGAGGATAATGGGAGTGTCATGACCCTTCTTCTCGCCGCCATCCCCGGCAACGTGCTCGACGACGCCAGGCGCCCGCTGTTCGCGCTGCTCGTGGGCTTCATCGTCACGTTCCTCATCGCCCGGCTCAACACCCGTTTGACCCGGCGACACGGCCGCTCGCACATGGGTATCGCCAGCGTCGTGACGCCGGGCGGCCTGCACATCCACCACTCGGTGTTCGGTATCATCGCCATGGTGATCTTCGGGATCCTCACGTTCGCCCTGCAGCCGGGGAGCCCGTGGCTCGAGGTTCTCGCCTTCCTGTTCGGCGGCGCCGCGGCCCTCACCCTCGACGAGTTCGCCCTGATCCTGCATCTCGAAGACGTGTACTGGACCGGCGAGGGCCGCAAGAGCATCGACGCCGTCATCCTGGGCATCACCTTCATCACGCTGCTGCTCACGGGGCTGCTGCCGCGCACCTTCAGCCAGCTCGGCGACTACATCACTCTCTCGCGCTGGGTGCTGTTCGGGCTCATCCTCAGCGGCGCCATCTTCGTCGTCGCGAGCTACCTGAAAGGCAAGCTGTTCGTCGGCACGGTGGGCATCTTCGTGCCGCCGGTGGCGCTGGCCGGGGCGCTCCGTCTCGCCAAGCCGGGATCGCCGTGGGCGCGCTGGCGGTACCGGGACAACCCGCTGAAGCTGGAGCGCGCCCGGCGCCGCGACGAAGGTTTCCACCAGAAGTGGGAGCGGCGCAAGCACCGCCTCTGGGACGTCATCGGCGGCAAGCCGCACCTTCCGCTGCCGCACCGCGACGGCCACCGCGACCGCCACGACCGCGGTCCCAAGGGTGGCTCGCGCGAGTCGCACGTGTGATCGTCCGCCGGCGTTACGGGGGCCGGCCTGCGCGGTACCACACGGGCATGGACGGCCGGCCCGGAACGCCGCCGCCGTGGGGGCGGCACCCGATGCTCGACGAGGCGCTCGCGCTCGTGGACGAGGCGCGCGCGGACGGCGTCGACGCGCGCCTCGTAGGTGGGCTCGCCGTCCTGGCGCTGTGCGCGGATCCCGAAGTGTGTCGACGCGACCATCGCGACCTCGACCTCGTCGCGCCGAAGCCGGCCGCGGGCCGCCTGCTCGCCACTCTCGCGCGCCTCGGCTACGAGGAGAACCGTCACGTGCGCCTCGCCAGCGGGGGCGCGCTGCTGCAGGCGTACCGTCCTTGTGCGCACGATGGTCCGGCAGGGCGGCTGCACGCCGACGACCGAGTCGACGTCTACCTTGACGCCTTCCGTCTGCATCACACGGTCGGACTGCGGCGCCGTCTGCGGCGAGAGGCTTACACCCTCTCGCCCTCCGACGTGCTGCTCGCCAAGCTGCTGCGCACGCATATGAGCGCGGCGGACGTCCTCGACGTCGCCACGCTGCTGCGGGACGTCGAGGTGCGCGACGAGGAGCGGCCGGGGATGATCGGCCGGCGCTACCTGGCGCGAGTCTGCGCGCGCGACTGGGGCCTGTACCACGATGTCAGCGGCAACCTGGAGCGCATGGCCGGAGAGGCGGCGCGGCTGGGCTTGCGCGAACGTGAGGCGCGCCGCGTCAGGTCGACCGCCGCCGGCATCCTTGAGGCGCTGGCGGCGGCGCGCAAGGGCCCTCGCTGGCGGCTGCGCGCCCGCATCGGCGAGCGTCTGCCCTGGTACGACGCCGTCGACGAGAGCGACGGGCAGCGCATCGGGTTGCGCGAGCGGCCGCCCGCCGCGTGGCGTCAGCCGGCCCGGGCCGGCGGGTCGCCGGTGGCGTCTTCCTCGAGCTCGCGGGGCACGCCCCGGGCGTAGACGACGAGCGCCAGCTCGTACGCGATCAGCGCGAGGACGACGACGACCACGGCGGTCAGCGAGCCCGTCACGAAGAGCAGCACGACGACCGCGACGACGACGCCGAGGATCCGGAGCAGGTCGAGGTGAGCCGCCATCCAGCGGCCGCTCCGCGTGTCCGGGGTGGAGAGGTCGGAGGCGACGCCGAAGAGTTCGGCGACGGCCCTCCCGATGGCCTCCAGCCACGTTGGCCGGGCGGCGAGGATCGCGGCCGCCGCGACGATCGCCCCGGCGACCGCGATCCAGACGAAGAACACGTCGAGGCTCCGGACCGCGGAGCTGAGCACGGACCGCGCCACCGCGGCTCCACCCTGGGTCTCCACCGCGTCGACGATGGCCTGCTCCAGTCGCACCTCGATCGCCCGTGCCACGACGAACGCCAGCAGCGACCCGAGGCCGAGCCAGAACGCCGTCCGCAGGCGCCGCACGGAGACGAGCAGCGCCGCCACGATGAGCGCCACGGTCAGGGCGACCACGAGGATCACGAGGTCGTTGAACAGCGTGAGCGCCTGCTTCGCCTCGTGCGCCTGGGTCCCGCTGAGCAGGGTGATAGAGCCAAGGTCCGCCGGCAGTTCGCGACCGAGGGCGTCCTGCAGCAGCATCCGGATCTCGTCCGGCGCGCGGTCGGGCTCGATCTCCGGGAGGGTCGAGTCGCGCCCGAGGATCCCGGGCACCCTGCTCTCCAGCCTCTGCAGGGCCACGGCCACCAGGGGCAGAAGGTCGAGCCGCACGTCGTCCTCGCCCACCGTCACGACGCCGTTCTCCTCCTGCAGCGCGGCGATGAGCTGCCGGTGGGCGAAGCGGTTGCCGTCCGCCCAGAGGCGCCGGGCGAGCTCCGTGTCCAGGAACCGGTCGATCTCGCCGACGAGGAAGGACTGGAGCGAGCTGGTGAGCGCGGGAGCGAGCACCGCGGCGTCGGAGGGCAGCGCGTCTTCGATGCGCGCGTCCAGGTCCACGGCCCGGACGGCTGTGGCCGCCACGTACTCGCTGACCGCCTCGCGGGCCGCCGGGTCATCGAGCACGGGGGCGACCACGCCGACATAGGTGTCGGTGTCGAAGACGAGGCCGTGCGACCACAGGGCCAGAGAGCTCACCATCACGGCGAGCACCGAGGCCGCCACGAGGACGGCGGCCGCGCCCGTGCGGAGCCGGGTCGCGCGCCGGGAGGTCAGGGCGCGCGTCACGGGCGAGCCGCGACCGGTCACGCGCCGCCGCCCAGGGCCTCGGTCACGGCGGCCCCGAGCCGGCGGGCGCCCTCGGCAAGGCTTGCCTCATCGTAGAGGCTGAAGGCGAGCCGCAGGCTACGGTCGTCGCCGTCGACGCAGAACCGCCGGCCCGGCGCGAACGCGACGCGGTGGCGCTCGGCTACGGGCAGCAGGCGGGACGCGGCCAAGCCCGGCGGCAGTGTGACCCAGAGGAAGTAGCCACCTGCGGGTACGGTGAAGGCGCATCCTGCCGGCAGGTGGTCGCGCAGCGCGGCGACGAGCGCGTCGCGGCGGGAGGCGTAGGCGTGGCGCAGCGCTGCGACGTGGGCGCCGTAGGCGCCTGCCGCCAGCAGCGCCGCCGCGACGTGCGCGGAGAACTGGCTCACGCAGCCGCCGCTCTCGAGCGCGCCGTACGCCGCCAGCCGCTCGCGCAGGGCGGCCGGGGCGTCGATCCAGCCCAGCCTGAGGCCCGGCGCCAGCGACTTGGAGAACGAGCCGAGCCGGATCACGGGGGCCGCCGGGTCCAGGGCGCGGAGCGCCGGCGGCGCCTCACCTTCGTACACGAGCTCGCGGTAGACGTCGTCCTCGACGAGCAGGAGGTCCTCGTGCCGGGCGAGCTCGAGCAGCTGCCTGCGACGTGGCGCCGAGAGGCATACGCCGGCCGGGTTGTGGTAGGTCGGGATGGTGTAGAGGAGCCGGGGGCGGCGGCCGGACGCGCGCGCGTCGCGCACCGCGGCGGCCAGCGCATCCACGTCGATGCCGTCGCCGTCCATGGGCACGCCGACCACGTCGACGGGGTGGTCGGCGATGATCCCGAGGGCCAGGTTGTAGGTGGGGCACTCGACGAAGACCACGTCGCCGGGCTCGGCAAGCACGGTCAGCACCTGGTCGACGGCTTGCGAGATCCCGCCGCTGACGAGCACGTCGCTCCCGGCCAGGGCCAGGCCCTCACGCGCGGCGGTGCGCTCCGCGATCGCCGCGCGCAGCGCCGCCGGCCCGGCACTGGATCCGTAGGCGAGCGCCGCGGCGCCATCGGCGCCGAGTGCCCTCGCCGCGGCCTCCCGGACGAGCCCGACCGGCAGCAGCGCGGGGTCGGGCTCGCCGAAGGCGAACTCGACGAAGCCCTCGCGCAGCATGTTCTGGGTGAAGACGGGAGGCCGGCTCACGTCGACATGATACGCGATGCGCCTCGCGTGCGGGCGGCGGCATACGGTGCGCGCGCGACCCGCGGCTGGCGACCGGCCGTCCCTTTGCCTACACTGAAGGACCGGACCTGCCGCATGCTGTTCCCGACCATCACATTCGCCGTCTTCTTCCTGCTCGTCTTCGTCGGGAACTGGCTGCTCATGCCCAGGCAGCGCCTGTGGAAGCCGTTCATGCTGGTCGTCAGCCTGGTGTTCTACGGGTGGTGGGACTGGCGCTTCGTCCTTCTTCTTGCGCTCAGCGCCGTCGCCAACCAGTTCTTCGCGCTCTGGATCGCGGGGATGCCGGAGCGCGGCTCCCGGCGCAAGTGGGCGCTGGCCGCAGCCGTCGCCGCCAACCTCGGCGTGCTTGGCTGGTTCAAGTACTACGGCTTCTTCGTCACGTCCGCCGCCGACGTCCTCGAGGCGCTTCACCTGAACGCCGACCTGCCGCTGCTGCGCATCGTACTGCCGCTCGGTATCTCGTTCCTCACGTTCCGCGTGCTGAGCTACGTCGTCGACGTGTACCGCGGCACCTTGCGGCCGGCGTCGTTACTCGACTTCTCCGTGTACGTCGCCTTCTTCCCGTATCTCGCCGCCGGTCCCATCGCCCGTGCCTCGGAGTTCCTGCCGCAGCTGCGCGGCCCGCGTGATCCACGCGATGTGGACACGGCGCGGGCCTTCTTCCTCATCTTCGGCGGCCTGGTCAAGAAGATGCTGATCGCCGACTACCTCGCCACCCACATCGTGAACGGGGTGTTCACCACGCCGGGCCAGTACTCCTCGCTGGAAGTGCTCCTCGGCATCATCGGCTACTCGGTGCAGATCTACTGCGACTTCAGCGCCTACGCCGACATCGCCATCGGCGTCTCGTTGCTGCTCGGCTTCGAGCTGCCCGACAACTTCGACGCCCCCTACACGGCGCGCTCGGTGCAGGAGTTCTGGCGCCGCTGGCACATGACGCTCTCGCGCTGGCTCCGCGACTATCTCTACATCCCGCTGGGCGGCAACCGCAGGGGCCGCGCACGCACCTACGTCAACATCATGCTCACCATGATGCTCGGCGGCCTCTGGCACGGCGCCGGCTGGACGTTCGTCTTCTGGGGTCTCCTGTACGGCGCCGCCCTGATCGTCGAGCACCTGCGGCTGGACCGCCGCAAGGAGCGGGCGCTCCTCATCCGGCGCCAGCGGCTCGAGCTGGCGGCGGCGTCCGACGGCCTCGCCGCCGCGCCGGTCGCCGAAGGGGCGCCGGCGCCCGGGGACGCAACGGCGGGCGCTCCGCCGCCCGGCGCGCCGCTCGAGTACGACCGGCAGCCCTGGCCAGGCGTGTGGGGCCCGCGCATCGGTGTGTTCGCCTTCGTCACCTTCGCCTGGATCTTCTTCCGCTCCGACAGCTTCGCGGCGGCGCTCGGCGTCATCGCCCGGCTCTTCCAGGGCTGGGGGACGATCGGCGCCGCCGTGACGCCGGGCGTGCTCCTCGCCATCGCCGTCGGGATCGGCGTCCAGTACGTGCCGCGCTCGCTCTGGCAGCGCGGTGAGGCCAGGCTCTCCGCGCTCAACCCGGTGCTCCAGGGAGTCGCCCTGGCGGTCGGCCTCATGCTCCTGGACGTCCTCGGGCCGACGGGACCCGCGGCGTTCCTCTACTTCAAGTTCTGATGGCGGGCGGCCGGACACCTCACGACGAGCGCCGCGACGGGCCTGCGCCCGGGGACGAGCACCGGGACGCCGGGCTGCCGTTCGGCCGCCGGCGCCGCACCGCCGCGAGCGCCCTCGTGGCGATGCTCGTGGCGCTGGCGCTCGGCGCGCTGCTCAACGCGCCGGCGATGAAGAAGACCGCGCTCGAGCAGCCCTTCGGCGCCGAGCGCAGCTTCCGCCTGGCCCTGGTCGACCCCCTGGCGGCGGTCAGTCACTGGCTGTTCCTCGATCGCCCGGCGAGATTCACGGCGGTCGCGCTCGGCAGGCCCGATCCCGGACCCGCCGGCGCGCCGATGGTCGTGGTGGTCAGGCCGACCCCCGGCCCGACCGCGGAGGGCAAGCCGGGGGAGAAGGGCGACAAGCCTGCCAAGCCGCTCCAGGAGCGCCCGCTGCCCAAGCCGTTCAAGGGGCACCCGATGCACCTGTACATCGCCGGCGACTCGATGCTGGGCCTGCCCGGCATGGCGCTGACCAACCTCTCCAACAAGACCCGGCTGGTCAAGCCGATGCTGGACTACCGGATCTCCACCGGGCTGGTGCGGCCGGACGCCTTCAACTGGCCGGTGCAGCTCCAGCAGCAGGTCAAGGCGTTCCGCCCGGGCGCCGTGGCCGTGATGTTCGGCGCCAACGACAACCAGCCGCTCCAGACCGCGTCCGGCGAGATCCACCAGTTCGGCTCGGACGGCTGGAAGAAGGAGTACCGCAAGCGTGTCCAGGACGTGATCGGCCTGCTGTTCCAGAACGGCGTGCGGCGCGTGTACTGGATCGGGCAGCCGGTCATGCCGGAGGCGTCCTTCAACGGCCAGATCAGGCTGATGAACGAGATCTACCGCGGCGTCGCCGAGAAGACCTTCGGGGTGCGCTACATCGACGCGTACGGCCTGCTCGCCAACGGGAACGGGCAGTACGCCCAGTACCTGCCCGACGAGCGCGGCGAGCTGCAGCAGGTGCGCGAGCAGGACGGCGAGCACCTCACGTACGCCGGCGGGCTGCGCATCGCCGGCGCCGTGCTCGACGAGATCAAGAAGGAGTGGCTGCCGAGGAAGGGCGAGGGAGAAGGGCCGACGCCCGGGCCGGGCGCGTCCGCGACCCCGACCCCCTGACGCCCGCGGGTGCTTCGCCGCCCGCGGCCGCTGGTGTAGCATCCGCAACCAGCAGGCGGGGCCGCCCGCGCGGCCCTCGCGCACCCGGGTGACTGACAGGCGGCGGCGTGCTCTTCCCGACCATCACGTTCGCGATCTTCTTCCTCGTCGTCTACGTGCTGAACTGGCTGCTGATGCCGCGGCTGCGGCTGTGGAAGTGGTTCATCATCGCCGCCAGCTACGTGTTCTACGGGTGGTGGGACTGGCGGCTGGTCTTCCTGCTCCTCGGGGCGACGCTGGTGAACCAGGCGCTCGGCGTGCGGGTGCACCGCGCGCTCGGACGGCGCCATTCGCGGGCCGCCGCCCGCCCCTGGGTGGTCCTCGCCGTCGTGGCCAATCTGGTCACGCTCGGCGTCTTCAAGTACTTCGATTTCTTCGTGGTCAACCTCAACGACGTGCTCGGCGCCGTCGGCCTCGGCGCGCCGCTGCCGCTGCTGCGCATCATGCTGCCGGTCGGCATCTCGTTTCTCGTGTTCCGCATGCTGACCTACGTGATCGACATCTACCGCGGCCAGCTCACGCCGGCGCCGGCGCTCGACTTCGCGGTGTACACGGCGTTCTTCCCGTACCTGCTCGCCGGGCCCATCGCGCGCGCCCGTGAGTTCCTCCCGCAGCTCACCTCGCCGAGGAACCCGCACACCGTGGACTCCTCACGCGCGTTCGTGCTGATCCTCGGCGGTCTGGTCAAGAAGATGCTGATCGCCGACTACCTCTCGACGCACATCGTCAACGGTCTCTTCGCGTCGCCCCAGACCTACTCGTCGTGGGAGACCCTGTGGGGCATCGTCGCCTACTCGGTGCAGATCTACTGCGACTTCAGCGCCTACGCCGACATCGCCATCGGCGTCTCGCTGCTGCTGGGCTTCGAGCTCCCGGCCAACTTCGACGCGCCGTATACGGCGCGGACCATCCAGGACTTCTGGCGCCGCTGGCACATCACCCTGTCCAGCTGGCTGCGCGACTACCTGTACATCCCTCTGGGAGGCAACCGCAAGGGCAGGGGCAGGACGTACGCCAACCTGGTGCTCACGTTCCTTCTCGGCGGACTATGGCACGGGGCGGGGTGGACGTTCGTGTTCTGGGGGCTCCTGCACGGGACCGGTCTTGCGGTCGAACGGGCGCGGATGGACGTGCGTCACTCGAGGGGTTTGCCCGAGCCGGGCGCGACCGCCGGCGCCAGGGCGCTCCAGCGTCTCGGGGTGTTCGTGTTCGTCAGCGTGGCGTGGGTGTTCTTCCGCGCGGAGTCGATGGGCAACGCGTTCGCGGTGCTCTGGCGGCTGATCGCCGGGATCGGGTCCATCGGTGCGGCCGTGACCCTGCCGGTGGTGGCCCTTTGCGTGCTGGGCATCGCCATCCAGTACGTGCCTCGGCGGAGCATCGAGGGCCTGGAGGCCGGCTTCAGCCGTATCGGCTGGGTGGGCCAGGGTCTGGTGCTGGCGGCGGCCCTGTTCCTTATCGACGTGCTGGGGCCGGCCGGGCCGGCCGAGTTCCTGTACTTCAAGTTCTGAGTGACCGACGGACGACGGGCGGACGAGACGATGACCGACGACAGGCCATACGAGGACGGGCGCCGCGACTGGCGCGCTCCCGAGTACCCCACGGGATCAGGCCGGGCGCGCCGGGAGCCGGCCGGCGACTACGAGGCGTCCGAGGAGTGGGAGGAGTGGCTGGAGCCGGAGGCGCCGCGGGTCCGCGGCGCCGTCGGCCCGCCGCCGCGGCGCCGCGAGGGGCCGCCCCGGCGGCGCCTCTCGGCCGGCGCGGTGCTCCTCGCCATGCTGCTCGGCTTCTTCCTCGCCGGGCTGCTGGACGCGCGCAACATCAAGAAGGACATCGAGGCGCGCCCCTACGGCGCGCTGCGCACGCTGCAGCTCGCCCTGCTCGCGCCGATGACCGGGTTGGGCGGGCTCGTGCGCGCCGACGACCTCGGCACCGCCGTCGCCGGCGCCCTCGGTCGCGGCGAGGAGGAGCACCACACGCTCGCGGAGGTCAAGAAGACCAAGAAGCCGCTCTGGCCGCGTCCGATCACCGAGAAGCGGCCGCTGCGCATGTACGTGGCCGGCGACTCGATGGACCAGGTCTTCGGCTCGTCCCTCGTCAACCTCGCCGAGGCGACAGGGCTGGTCAAGGGCAAGAACGACTACCACGTCTCGAGCGGGCTCAGCCGTCCGGACTTCTACGACTGGCCGCAGCGCCTCGTCGACCAGATCGTCGACTTTCGGCCGGACGCGGCCGTCATCCTCTTCGGCGCCAACGACGGCCAGAACGTCCTCCACCAGGGCGAGGTCCTCAAGGTCGGCACCAAGGCATGGCAGGAGGTCTACGCCAGGCGCGTGGGAGAGGCGATGGACATCCTCACCACCCGCGGCCGTAGGGTGTACTGGGTGGGCAACCCGATCATGAAGGACTTCGGCTACCGCGAGCGCATCGCGATGATGAACCACATCTACGAGGCGGAAGCGAAGAAGCGCCCGGGGGTCACGTTCGTGAGCACGTGGCGCGCGCTGGCGAACGAGAAGGGCTCCTACACGGAGTACCTCAAGGACGAGAACGGCGACCAGGTCCTGATGCGCGCCCCCGACGGCATCCACCTCACGCGCGCCGGGGGCGACCGGATGGCCCAGGTCGTGCTCGACGCCATCATCAAGGACTGGGGGATGGCCGGACCCGGCTCGCCCAGTCCGGCTCCCTGAGCCTCAGTCCTCCATCCAGTCCCGGGTCAGCACCAGCCAGAAGGCGAGCCCGGCGTGCTCTCGGTAGCGGCGGAAGCGCCGGGCGATCGCCCCGTCGGCGACCAGCCTTCCGGCCGGCCTGCCGAGCAGGCGCGCGTACTTGGGCCGCGTCCAGGAGTCGAGGACGAGGCGCGAGTGACGGCCCAGCAGCAGCATGATGTGGGCCGCCGCGTACGGCCCGACGCCCGGCAGGCCCAGGAGGCGGCGCTCGACCTCCTCGTCGGGCAGCTCGTCGCGGCCGGCGGAGAGCAACTCCTCGAGGTCCAGCTCGCCCGAGGCGACGCGCCGGGCGATCTCCCGGAGATACGGGCCGCGATACCCGGCGCGCGCGACGGCGGCGTAGAACTCCTCGCCCGCCGCGGCCATCGCCGCGGGCGAGGGGAAGGACCGCCCGGCGACGCCATCGGCAGGCGCCCCCGGGGCCGGCTCCCCGAGCCAGCCGACCAGGGCGCCGACCATGCGCTCCGTCGCCGACCAGGCGCAGTTGGTCGTGCAGACGGTCTTGACCACGTCCTCGAAGACCGTTGGGCTCCGCAGCAGCCGCCCGGCTCCGCGTGCCGCCCAGGCCAGGTCCGGGTCACCGACGACCTTGGCGTAGAAACCGCTCAGGTCGTCGCCCAGGCAGAGCATGCGCCGCAACGCCGCGGTCAGGGCCGCCGCGGCCGGCTGCACCGGCGGCGGCCCGGCGTCGGCCACGTCTACCGTGACGGCGGGCGCGCCGCCGCGCGGTCCCGGCGTCTCCCTGAGCCGCACCGTCCGCGACCCCTGCGGCGTCGCCAGGGTGATCGCCGCGCCGCGGCGGTCGCCGTCGAGCTGCACCGGCGGCAGCTCGGCGACGCCGTGCGAGCCCAGCGTACGCCGCAGGTCGACGGGCTCGCCGCCGGCGCCGCGCAGCGCGATGAGGGCGACCTGCGTCATCGTGCGGTTCCCCTGCGGCGTCTCCCACGATGATTCCGCATCGTCGATCATCCGGCGGCGATGAGGGCGACACCGGCGAGGGTCGCCGCCGCGCCGGCCAGCTGGTGGGGGGCGATGCGCTCGCGCAGCACGCCGAACGCGAGCAGCACGGTGACGACCGGGTAGAGCGAGCCCAGCACCGCGACCAGGCTGAGGTAGCCCTCGGTCGTGGCGAGCGCGAACAGGCCGTTGGCGCCGGTGTCGAGGATGCCGACGGCGATGATGAACGGCAACGCCGAGCGCTCGACCTTGACGCGCGGCCGCAGCACGACGAACAGGACCGCGAAGAGCACGGCGGACGAGAGCCTGCCGCCGAGCATGGCCCACAGCGGGTCGTAGCGCGAGGTGGCGTCGTACCCGACGAGGACCAGGCCCATGCAGACTGCCGCCGTGAGCGCCAGGGCGATGGCGCGTCGCTGGTCGCGCCGCGCCGGGCGGAATGACGGCGCCGCGCGCGGCCGCTGCGGGCCGGGCGGCCTCGTCCGTCGCGCGCCGGGCGAGGAACAGCGCCGCGGCGCCGGCCGGCTCCACCGCCGGCTCGCCGGGGAGCGCCGCCGCCCCGATCGTCTCGCCGCTGCGCGCCGGCTCGATCGCCACCAGGATCACGCCGGCGGCGGCCAGCGCGACGCCGGCGAGCTGGGCTGTGGCCGGCCGCTCGCCGGCGGCGATTCCGACGACGAAGGGGATCAGGGCGTTGGTTGCGCTGATCGGCGCGACGATGCTCATCGTGCCGATGGCGAGCGCCTTGTAGAAGAGGGAGATCGCGACCACGCTGGCGAGCCCGCCGAGCATCACCGGCCACACGGCCTGCAGCCCCGGCCAGCCGTGGCCCGTTCCGAGGGTCACCAGCGCCGCTCCCGCGAGGCCCACGGCCTGGCTGCCGATGATCACCGCCCAGAGACTGGCGCGCCGGGTGCTGAAGCCGCCGAGGAAGTCGCCGGAGCCCCAGCAGACGGACGCGGCGAGGGCGAGGGCGATGCCGAGCATGCCCAGAGGCTATCACGCGGTGGTGTACGCTCCCTGCATGGCCGAGCCGATGGACATCCCCGAGAGCGACGACGCCCTCCTCGCGCAGTGCGACGTGCACACGTTCCGCGCCGGCGGCCCCGGCGGCCAGCACCAGAACGTGACCGACAGCGCCGTGCGGCTGGTGCACCGGCCCACCGGCGTCACGGTCACCAGCCGCGCCCAGCGCAGCCAGTATCTGAACAAGATGGACGCGCTGCGCCGTCTGCGCCTCAAGCTGCGGCGGCTGAACGCGCCTCCGCCTCCGCCGCGCCGCCCCACGCGGCCCTCCCGGGCCGCGACCGAGCGGCGTCTCGCCGAGAAGTCGCGGCGGGCGGTCGCCAAGCGTCTCCGCCGCCCGCCCTCGGGCGACGAGTAGGGTACGGCCCGTGGCTGTCGTCATCGGCATCCTGGTCGTGGCCTTCGTCGCCGGCGTCTTCGGGAGCATGCTCGGCGTGGGCGGCGGCATCATCATGGTCCCCGTCCTCAGCCTCGCCTTCGGGGTGCCCATCAAGACGGCCATCGCGACCAGCATCATCTGCGTCATCGCCACGTCCTCGATGGCCCAGACGACCTTCGCCGCGCGGGGGATGACCAACATGCGTCTCGGCATGTTCCTCGAGGTCGCCACCACCGTCGGTGCGCTGGCCGGGGGCATCACGGCGGTGCTCATCGACGGCAGCATCCTCCAGGCCTGCTTCGCCGTCCTGCTGTTCTACGTGGCCTGGCAGATGAGCCGCCGTCGCGGCGACGTCGTGCCGGCGGAAGGCCCGGTGATGCCGTCGAGCTACTACGACCCGGCGCAGGGCCGGCAGGTCAGCTACGGAGTGCACGGCCTCGGCGTCGGCTTCGCGCTGTCGATCGTCGCCGGCAACGTCTCCGGGCTGCTCGGCGTCGGCGGCGGCGCCTTCAAGGTGCCGATCATGAACCTGCTGATGGGCGTGCCCCTCAAGGCCACCATCGCCACCAGCAACCTCATGATCGGCGTCACCGCCGCCACCAGCGCCGCGATCTTCTACGGTCGCGGCTACGTGGACCCGCGCTGGGCCGTCCCGGCCGCGCTCGGCATCCTGGTCGGGGCCAGGATCGGGCCGCGCTTCGCCATCCACCTGCCGGCCAGAGTCCTCGTCCTGATCTTCGAGGTCGTTCTGGTCATCTTCGGCGTGCTCATGCTGCTCAAGGCGCTGGGGGTGGGCGTATGAAGGACGCCCCGGCGCACGTCATGGATCCCATCGAGCGTGTGGTGAGCCGCGTGCTCGGCGTCGGCATCGTCGCCGCGGTGGCGCTCATGCTGTCCGGCCTGATTCTGGGCGTCGTGAAGGGTGAGGGCGTGCCCGCCCACGTCGTGCCTCTGGCGGACCTCGTGGCCGGGCTGACGGCGCTCGACCCCGCCGCCTGGCTCTCCGCCGGGCTGCTCGTGCTCGTCGCGACGCCGTTCGTGCGCGTCGGCGGGTCCATCATCGCGTTCGCCGTGGAGAGGGACCGCCGCTACGTCCTCGTGACGGCGGTCGTCCTCGCGGTCATGTGCCTCGGCGTCCTGCTCGGCAAGGTGTGACCGCTGCTACAGGGCGCAGGCGGACGGCACGTCCAGTCCCCTGACCGCCGCGGCCGCCCGCCGGCCGGACACCATGGCACCCTGGATCGAAGCGGTCCCGCGGTGATCGCCGCAGACGAACAGGCCGTCCTGCAGCCGCACCGGCCGTTCCACGGGGGAGACGGCCGCCGGCGGCTGCGCCGGCAGGGCGAAGGGGATGCGGAGGGCGCGCAGGAGCCGCCAGCTCTGTACCTGCGCCCCGAACCAGCCGCGGAGCTGCTCGCGGACAGCCGCGTCGAGCTGTCCTTCCGTGAGCGCCGGGATGCCCAGCACGGTGGCCGAGACCAGCGCCGCCCCCGGCGGCGCGTAGCTCGGCGCCACGTCGCTCGGCACGCACAGGTCGTTGACGGGGCCGCGGCGCTCGCCGTCCAGGACAAGCAGGGGCTCGCCGACGGGCGAGCGCTCGGTGGCGTAGTGGAGCGTGGTCACGGCCCGCGGCGCCGGCGCCTCGAGGGCACCGGTGAGTCGGGCCGCCTCCGGCCCGTCCGCGGCGACGACCACAGACCGGGCGGTCACGCGCTCGCCTCCCGCGAGGACGACCTCGCCCGGGGCCGCCGACTCCACCGTCGCGCCGTAACGGACGGCTCGTTGGGGCAGGCCATCGGCCAGCTGCCGCGGGATGGCCTGCATCCCGGCGGCCGGAAGCGCCGCCTCTCCCTCGGAGAAGAGCTTGAAGACGAAGGCGAACAGGCGGCTCGACGTCTCCAGCGACGGGTCGAGGAAGATGCCGCCGAGGAACGGCCGGAAGAAGGCGTCGACGAAGTCGCCCGAGAACCCCTCGCGGCGCAGCGCCTCTGCGGTCGAGACCTGCGGCGCCGTGAGCAGTTCGTTCAGCGAGTGGCGCGAGAGGCGCCGGCGCAGCCTGACGACCCTGAGCTTGTCGAGGATGCTGCCGGGCGCGCCCAGACCCTCGAACGCCTTGACCGGGTGCCGCCGCGGGTCGGCGAGGCGCGCGAAGCCGCCGTCCCGGCGGATCAGCGCGCCACTCTCGAAGGCCCGCAGCCCGAGCCTGTCGTAGTCGAGCACCCGGCGCGCCTCCGGGTACGCGGTGAGCAGGACCTGGAAGCCGCGGTCGAGCTGGAAGCCGTCCACCACATCCGTGCGCACGCGCCCGCCCGGCTCGTCCGACCGCTCCAGGACCAGGACGTCCAGCCCGGCGGTGCGCAGCTCACGGGCGCAGCAGAGGCCGGAGAGGCCCGCTCCGACGACGACGACGTCAGGCATCCTCGGCCTCACGGCCGGGAACGACGGCCGCTCCCGGCGCCGCGCGGCGCCACTCCGCGTCCGTGCCGGCGGCTCCCGGCACCAGGCGCTCCCAGTACGCCGCCAGCCGCCGCAGGTCGTCGTCGCCGAGCCGGTCGAGGAACAGCCGTCGTACACCGGCCAGGTGGGTCTCCCGCGCCTCCCCGAGCCGGCGGTCGCCCGAATCGGTGAGCACCGCGTAGTACCCACGCCCGTCTTCCGGGCAGCGCTCACGGCCCACCAGGCCCTCGCGCTCCAGCCGGTCCACCAGGCGTGTCACCCCGCTGGGGCTGACCAGTGCCGAGCGGGAGAGGTCGCTCATGCGCAGTCGCCTGCGTGGCGCGTCCTCGAGCAGCAAGAGCACCTCGTAGGACCGCAGGGGGAGGTCGTGCTCAGCGACGAGTTCGGCGTCCAGCTCCCGGAACAACGAGCTCTGGACGCGCAGAAAGCCGCGCCACGCCGCGAGCTCGGCGGCGCTGAGGCGGTCACCGGTCTGTTGCCGCGTGGCCACGGACCTCCTTTCGCGAGGGTGGTCGATGGCAGTATACCCGGGCGCTGAGCGCCCTCAGAGGGGCAGCCGCGTCCCCGCGCCACGTTCGAGGGCGCGGTCGAAGAGCACCTTGGCGGTTACCATGTCGTCCACGGCGATACCCATGTTCATGGAGAAGATCCGCTCCCCGGCGTGCTCGCGGCCCGGCTTGAGTCCTGCGGCGAGCTCGCCGAGGTCGGCGTGGATCGCGTCCGGGATCCCGCCGAAATACACGCCGTGCGCGCGCGTCGCCAGCAACTGCGGCACGTCGTCGGCGCAGAACTTGTCGCAGGCGCGCATGGCCGCGCTCGTCCACGCCGAGTCGTAGTCGAGAGAGACGGCCAGGGCCCCCTCCTTGAGCTCTCCTGCGTCCAGTTCCGGCGTCGGCTGCGTGACGATGGGGATGGCGGTGACGACCGCGTCCGCCGGGGCGGCGGCCTCTGCGGCGTCTGCGCAGACGTGGAAGCGAAGCGCCGGGAACGCCGCGCCCATCTCGGCCACGAACGCGGCCGCGGCCGCCGGAAGCAGGTCGTAGCAGCGCACGTCCAGCAGCGCCGGCAGGGTCTCCACGATGGCCGCCAGCGATGGGCGCGCCTGCACGCCGCAGCCGATGATCGCCGCGACCTCGCTGCCGGCGCGCGCGAGGTACTTCGCCGAGATGCCGGCGCTCGCCCCGGTGCGCATGGCGGTGATCCAGGCGCAGTCCATCACCGCCAGCGGCACGCCCGTGTCCGGATCGTTGAGGACGAGCAGGCCGGTGATGTACGGCAGGCCCTTGGCCGGGTTGGGAGGATACCCGCTCACCCACTTGAGCCCTGCCACTTCGGGCTCCCGCACGTAGGCGGGCATCGCGTGGATGAAGCAGTCCGGTCGCGTGTGGATGCCGGGCTTGGGCGGCATCTCGGTGTCGCCGCGGCCCTTGGCCGCGAAGCCGCGGTCCACAGCGTCCAGGATCTCGCGCATGGAGAGTTCGAGCTCCTCGACGTCGGCGCGGCTGAGGTACAGGGAGATCGATCGGCTGCCGGCCGTCATGTCACTCGGTGAGCTCGCGCCCGCGGCGCGCCCGGCAGACTCCCATCCTCGACCCCCGTGTCGGTGGCGTGCGGCGGCCGGCGGCTCTCGCCGGACGTCTCAGGTAGCATACGTCGTCGCCGGTAAGTCTGCCCACGGCTCGTGCCGTCGGTGCGGTCGAAGCAGCCGTCCAACTCCCGGAGGGCACGCCGCCGCGGGGTCACGCCCTGATCCGCTCGCGCTCCGCGGCACCCCACAGCACGACCGTGTCGCGGCCGTCCGCCTTGGCCCGGTAGAGCGCCTTGTCGGCGAGCTCCATGAGGTCGTCGAGGACGGTCGCGTCCCGGGGACACGTGGCGACGCCGACGCTGATCGTGATGTTCACGTCGGGCGGGAGGCCAAGGCCCGTGTAGCGCGTGCCGCCGAGCGTCCTGCGCACGCGCTCCGCCACGTGGTACGCGTTGTCGCCCGGCGTGTTGGGCAGCAGGACGGCGAACTCCTCGCCGCCGTGACGCGAGCAGATGTCGGGCTTGCGCAGCGCGTCCTTCATCGCCCGCGCGACCGTCTGCAGCACGCGGTCGCCGGTCGCGTGCCCGTACGTGTCGTTGAACTGCTTGAAGTGGTCGATGTCGATCATGAGCACGCTGAGGGGCGCCTGGTGACGCAGGCTGCGCTCGATCTCCTCGCCGGCGCGGTTCATGAAGTAGCGCCGGTTGTAGAGGCCGGTGAGGTGGTCGGTGACCACCTGGCGGCGGATGGCGTCGTATTTGTGGGCGTTGGCCAGCGCGCTCTGGACGTGGTTCCGCAGCGCCTCCAGGATGTCCCCGGTCAGCAGGTCCGCGTACTCGCCGCTGGTCGACGTGGCGAGCAGCGCCATGTCACCCATGTTCTCCACTCTGACCGGGATCACCAGCTGGTGGGTCATCGTGTGCGGGAACAGCGTGCAGACGTGACCCTCGGCTCTCGTGATCCGCCCCGAGGAGATCGCCTCCCGCACGGGGCAGTCGGGCGTGAACGCGCAGCACTCCGCGGAGAGCGTCGGCGTCAGCACACCCTGGGCGCCCTCGAGCGTGAAAGAGCGTGCCTCGGCGTCGAGCAGGAGCAGCGCGCCGAAGTCGGCGTGCAGGAACGTGCGGCTGCGGGAGAGCACGCGCTCCACCGTCTCGCGGTACGGGAGCGCGGCGTTCATCTCGCGCCCCAGCACGCCGACGTCCATGAGCTGCCGGTTCAGAGCCTGCACGCGGATCAGGTCGTCCTTGATGCTCTGCGAGACCCACTCCTTGTCCTCTGCCGCGAGGAACACCGCGATGAGCGTGCCGACGAGGTGGCCGAGCTCGCGGACCTCGTCCCGGTAGAAGGGGTCGTTGCGCGCGTAGTTGCCGCCGAGCCGCGTGCGCGAACGACGGATCAGGTCGTTGACGGGCCTGTACACCCAGAGGTCGAAGGTCACGGCGATGACCACGAACAGCGCAAGGAGTACGGCGCCGACCTGTACGATCGACGTGCGGTCGACGACGGAGACGAGGAGGGCGAACGCGGCGGCAAGCCCCACGGCGACGACCGCCGTGGTCTTCAGCTCAAGGCTGATGCCTCGCTTGTGGCCGAGGCTTCCGCCTCGATCCTGCTCCGGTGACCGGCCCGTGACTGGCCTCGATTCGGGGGCTTCTCGTGCCTAGTCACGGGTATCGGCAGAAGCACCTGCGACCATGATAGAGGGCGTTCTCGCGCGTGACCGGCCGCCGGGGCAGGCGGCCGCAGCCGGCCGGTCAGCCCTTGAAGCGGTTCAGGATGCGCCGGTCGCGGGTCGGGCGATGGACCGTCCGACGCTCGCCGACACGGCGGTCGCGCAGATAGTACGGACAGACGGCGCAGTAGCAGCTGCAGCTCAGGCGGGTATCGACGTCGGCGACGCAGATGAGCGGAGGCTGGGGGGCTGTGCCTGGATCCTTCACGGGTGCATCACGTGAAGTGTACGGCATGGACGCGCTCGCTCCTGCCCGTCGTCGTCAGCCCTGGCGACGGGCTTCGCCGGAGCACCCTTCTCACGCCTCCAGGTAGCTCTCCACGACGGTGAGGACCTGGGCGATGCGGAACGGCTTGGTGATGTAGCCGTCGATGCCGACGTCGGTGGCGCGCTCCATGTCGGTCGCCATCGCCTTGGCGGAGAGGCCGACGATAACGATGTCCCGCGTGTCCGCATCGGCCTTCAGCTCGGCGACCGCCTCGTAGCCGCTCACGACCGGCATCATCATGTCCATGAGGATGAGGTCGGGGTGGTGCTGGTGGGCGAGGTCGACGGCTTCGCGCCCGTTCGTGGCCTTGTGGACCGTGTAGCCCTGGGTCTCCAGAGACATCGAGACGATGCTGAGGATGTCTGGGTCGTCGTCGGCGACCAGTATGGCGTTCGCCACGCTGCGCTCCTCCCCTTAGCTGATCTTGCCCGCCGCCAGCGGGTCCGCCGGCGTGGTAGATATCGGCATGGTGAAGATGAAGCTGGAGCCCTTTGCGAGCTTGCTCTGCAGCCGGATGGTGCCGCCGTGCAGTTCCACGAGCTCGCGCACGATCGCCAGCCCCAGCCCCGTGCCTCCCTGGGAGCGGGTCGCCGATGAGTCGATCTGCGTGAACCGCTGGAAGACCTTGTCCTGGTCCTCCCTGGCGACCCCGATGCCGGTGTCGGTGATCCAGATCTCGACCAGCCCTTCCAGCGGGCGCGCCTCGATGCTCACGCTGCCGTTCTCGTGCGTGTACTTGATGCCGTTGGTGATGAGGTTGAGGAGGATCTGGTTGAGCTTGGCCGGGTCCGCCCACACGAGCGGAAGGTCGGTGGGCAGGAACGTGGAGATGCGGATGCGCTTGTCCTGGGCACGCGGCTTGACCACGGGGAGGACGCCGAGGAGTGCCGCCCGCAGGTCGACCGCTTCGCGGTTGAGCTCCAGGCGGCCCGCCTCGATCTTGGTGAGGTCGAGGATGTCGTTGATGAGCCCGAGCAGCGCCTCGCCGCCTTTGAGGATGCTGTCGACGAACGCGGACTGCTTCTCGTTGAGCTCGCCGGTCATGCCGCTGAGCAGCATGTCGCTGTAGCCGATGATGGACGTGAGCGGGGTACGCAGCTCGTGGCTCATGGTCGCCATGAAGTCGCTCTTGAGCTCGTCGAGGTGGGTGAGATCGCGGTTCTTGCGCGCCAGCTCCTCGTTGTACTGGATGTTGCGCAGCACCAGCGCCACCTGGTCGCAGAGCGCACGCAGAGTCGGCACGGCGGCCTCGGGCACGGCCTCGTCCGCGCGGTGGAGCAGGCAGATCACGCCGAGCGTCTCGTGCTTGGCCTGCAGCGGGGCGACGAGGAAGCCGCGGAAGCCGTCCTTCTCCATCGCTTTGAGCAGCTGCCTGACCTTGGGGTCCGTGACCGTCTCGTAGAGCTCGGCGCCCGCCTGCGCGACCGCGACGATGCCGAGCTCCTTGTAGCTGCGCACGGCGTCCGCCGTGACGTCGCCGGTGAGCGCGCGCTCCTCGAAGTCCTGGGAGTTGTGGTTGAGGATGAGCGCGAACCCGCTGCGCACGCCCGTCGCACTCGCGATCTGGTCCAGGGCTTCGGGGACGAGGCCGGCAGCGTCCTGGTGGCGGAGGAACACGCGGCTGCTCTCGCTCATCACGCGCAGCTGTTCGTTGGTCGCCCGCATGCGGCGCAACTGCGCCTCGGTGTCGGCCTTGGCGCGGGAGAGCTGGGTCGAGCTCCCGATGAGCGCATGTGCCAGCCGCCCGCTGAGGAGCGCGACCAGCATGAACGCGGCGACGTGCAGGCTGACGGTGATCAGCATCCAGTTGGGGGGGACCTGGATCTCGGCGACGACCGCCGGCACATCGAGCCAGCCGACGTGCTGGAGCTCCCAGACGGTGACGTACGCGACGCTGGCGACGGCGGCTGCGGCGTACGGCGCCCACGCCGCGAGGAACACCGCGGAGAAGACGATCGGCCAGACGTAGAAGACGCCCTCAGGGCTCAGGGTGCCGCCGGCGAAGATCACGCCGGCGGTGACGAGCACCAGGTCGCACCCCACGATGATCGCGGCGGTCGTGCGCATGGGGAGCCGCCGCTCGACGATGTACATCGGGAGGTTGACGAGCGCGACGATCGCGACTCCGATGAGCAGCTCCCCTGCCACCACGCCGTGATCGTCGATCTGCACCCAGAGGACGCCGGTGAGGAGCGCGACGGTGAAGAGAACGCGCATCCACATGGCGTCGTGAAGCTGCTTGCGCAGGTCCATAAGGTCGGCTCGGTCCTCCAGAAGACTGGTAGAGTATTCTATCCCGGCCCCCCGGAATCCGCCCCGCGGGCACGCCGGTCCGCGGCCGCCCGGGGAGCCCGGCCGAAAAGGAGGACACCATCACGTCCGCCCCTCGCCTCGTCGTGTGCGGGCTGGAGCCCGGTCCCGCCGTCGCGCTGGCCTCCGGCGCGCTGCTCGCCGCGTTCGCGGACGAGCGCGCCGTTCGCCCCGTCCTTCTCGGCGCCGACCTGCCGCTCTGGCGGCTGCTGTACGCCGCCTCCGCCCGCGCCCCCCGGATCCTCGACCCGCGGCTCGTCGGCGACGCCGTCGCCGGAGAGCTCTACGACCTCTGGGCCTCCGGCAGCGACCTCACCGCGGTCGTCGCCGTGGAGCCTGCGCTGGACCGCTGGGAGGGCGTCAAAGGGTCGCGCGCGGTGGACGTGGCTGCGGCGCTCGACGCCCCGCTCGTCCTCGTCGTCGACGCCCGCGAGCGGGGCGCCACCGCGGCCGCGGCCGCCTGCGGCGCGCGTCTGCTCGCCGGCGGCGTCGAGTTCGCGGGGGCGATCGTCGTCGGCGGCGACGACAAAGGAGCCGCCGCCGAGCTGCGCCGCATCCTCGAGGAGACCGCCAAGCTCCCCGTCCTCGGGTGGATACCGCCGCAGCTGAGCGAGCAGTTCGCGCGCGGCTACGGCGGCGGCCAGAGCGGGCTGCGCCAGATCGGGCCACAGCCCGTCAAGGGAGGCGAGACGGCGCTCTGCCGGGAGGCCGGCGGCTTCCTCGACCGCGAGGGGCTCGCCGCTGCGGCCGCGCGCCGCGGCTACCTGCCGGCGCCCGCCCGCCGGCTGCTCTCTCCGCTCCCCGCGGCCGCCGGGCTGACGCTCGCCGTGGCCTGGGGGCCGCCGCTCGAGCCGTTCGCCCTCGACGCCGTGGACCTCTTCAAGGCCCAGGGGCTCACGCTCGAGCCCCTGCAGATCGGGAGCGACAAAGCCCTGCCGGAGGGCGCCGCCGGCCTCCTGCTGGCGGGGTTGCTCGACGAGGACCAACTGCCGGCGTTCGCCGGCAACGAGGCGCTCAAGTCGGGGCTCTCCGCGGCCGTCGCCGGGGGGTTGCCGGTGCTCGCGCTGGGCGGCGGCGCCCTGCTGCTGCTCCGCCGCCTGGCCGACAGCCGCGGCCGCACCCACGAGCTCGCCGGCATCCTGCCCGCGGAGGCGGAGCTGCTCGAGTGGTACGAGCGGCCGCGGTACGTGCGCGCCGCCGCGGCGCGCGAGAACCCCTACGCCGGGGGTGAGTTCACCCTGTACGAGCTCTTCGACCTCGAGTTCCTCACCCTCCAGCAGGAGGCCTTCGCCTGGCGCGTCGGCGGCGGCGACGACGAGGGGCAGGTCGAGGGCTTCGTGCACGGGCGCTGCCTCGCGACCACGCTCGTGCCCTCCCTGCCGGCGACGCCCGGCATGGCCGAGAGCTTCGTGGCGGCGATGCGGCTGGCGGCGCCGGCCGGGTGAGCCTCTCGGCGCTCGAGTCCTGGCTGCGCACCAGGCGCGGCCTGCTCACGCTCTGGCTCGTGACCACCGCCGCGGTCGCGTTGGTCACGCTGCTCATGGAGCTCGGGGGCGTGCCCGGATGGGACGACGCCGCCCACGCCTACAAGGTCCACCTGCTCCGCGACGGCGACTCCGTCTTCTGGGACACGTACTGGTACGGCGGCGGGTACGGCGCCATCACCTACGGATTCGTCTTCTACTGGCTCGCGCAGTACGTCTCCGGCGCGCTCATCGTCATCCTCGTGGCCGGCTCCATCCCGGTGTCGTTCTACCTCTACGTGCGCGACCTGTGGGCCATCGACGACGTGTGGCCGGCGTGGGGCTTCGCGCTCGTCGTGACGCTCTACCTCGCGCACGGGCAGGATCCCTTCGTGCTGGCGCTGGCGCTGACGCTGGCCGGCCTCGCGCTGCTCGCGCGTCGGCGGCCCCTGTGGGCGGCGCTGCCGGTCGCCCTCGGCATCTTCGCCAACCCGATGGGACTGGTGGTCGTGGTGCCGTTCGTGCTCATGGACCTCATCGTCCGGCCGGCGTCGCGGCGTCGCTACGCGCTGTTCGCCGCCGCCCTTGCCCCGGCCGTCGTCGTGCGCTTCGCCATCGGCCTCGGGTTCTCCGAGCCGGGCTCATACCTCAACGAGACGTCGCAGCTCATGGTCTTCCTCGGCTTCGCCCTCGTCGGCGTGGCGCTGGCCGGCGTGAACGCCGTCCATCCACGCCGGCCCTTCATCGTGCTCTTCCTCGTGTACGCGGGTCTCTGTGTCGGGTCGTTCATCACCCCCGGCAGCCCGATCGGCAACAACAGCGGTCGCTTCTTCATGGTCTTCGGGCTGCCGCTCCTCCTCCTGCTGCGCCACACCAGGCTGCGGCGGCCGTTCCGCTACGGCGAGCTCGCGATCATCCCCATCGTGCTGTTCTCACTCCTGCAGTTCGGTACCGCCACCAGTCACTTCCTCAACGCCGTCGAGCGCCCGCAGACGACGCGCGCGTACTTCGCCCCTGCTCTCGACGCCGCCAGGGACTTGTACGACCCGAACTACCGCTTCCACGTGGTTGCGCTGCGCCGCCACTGGGAGGCCCTCTACTTCCCGGAGGCCGGCTACCCCATCACCCGCGGGTGGTACCGGCAGGCCGACGCCATCCACAACAGCCTCTTCTACACGCCCTACGACGCGACCGAGTACGCCGCCTGGCTGCGCAGCATGGGCGTGGAGTACATCTTCTCCCCGGTCCAGGGACCGCTGGACCCGTGGAGCAGGCGAGAGGCCCGGCTGCTCGAGAGCTCACAGGCCTTCGCCTTCGTCGAGCAGGCCGGCGCCTGGCGCATCTACCGGCTGCTCGACGCCGAGCCCATCCTGGTCCCCGACCCCGCCTTGCCGGCTGCGGCGGCCGGCGGCACGCCCGGGGAAGGCACGATCAGCTTCTTCGGGCACGAGCGCATCATGTTCAGCGTCACGCGGCCCGGGACGTACTGGCTCAAGGTCACCTCATCGCCGTACTGGGTGCTCGAGGGTGGGCCCGGAACGGTGGTGCCACGCACGGACCGGTTCATGGACCTCCGGCTGCGCCGCGCGGGCGCCTACACCCTGCGCTTCGTCGTGACGCCGGCCAAGATGCTCGACGTCCTCGGCGGCAGGTTCGGCCTGTAGCGCCCGAGCCCCCTGCGGTCACCGGCCGTGGGGGTACAATCCGGCCATGCCGCGCTCACGTCTGGCCCCAGAGGTCTTCGCCCTCCCCGTCGACAGGTTGCGGGAGGGCTACTACACCGACGCCTACTTCAACGGCGCCAAGCGCGTGCTCGAGACCAAGCACCTGCAACCCCGCGTGACGATGCAGGTGTTCCAGAAGACGGACGGCGCGGTCCTCGGGGGGATGGACGAGGCCCTGGCCATCCTCAGGCTGTGCACCGGGCGCTACGTCGCGGCAGGTAACGACCGGGTGTGGGTGGACGGCTGGGACCGTCTCGACGTGCACGCCCTCTACGACGGCGACGAGCTGTCGGGGTGGGAGACGGTGCTGACGGTCGAGGGCGACTACGCCCTCTTCGCCCACCTGGAGACCGTGTACCTCGGCGTGCTCTCGCGGCGCACGCTCATCAGCACCAACGTGCGCCGCGTCGTCGACGCTGCGCGTGGCAAGCCGATCCTCTTCTTCCCGGCGCGCTTCGACCACTACCGGGTGCAGACCGGCGACGGGTACGCCGCCCACATCGCCGGAGCCATCGGCGTGAGCACCGACGCGCAGGCGTCCTGGTGGGGCGGCAAGGGCATCGGCACGGTGCCGCACGCGCTCATCGCCGCGTATGGCGGCGATACCGTCGCGGCGGCGGCGGCGTTCGCCGACGTCCACCACCCCGAGATCAACGTCACGGCGCTGGTCGACTGGGACAACGACTGCGTCGCCACCAGTCTGGCCTGCGCGCGGGCGCTCGGCGAGCGCCTCTGGGGCGTCCGCCTCGACACGAGCGAGACCATGGTCGACCGCTCGCTCTGGGACGACATGGGCTCGTTCCGCCCGAATGGGGTCGCGCCGGAGCTCGTCCGCGCCGTGCGCCGCGCCCTCGACGACGAGGGGTTCCGCCACGTCAACATCGTCGTCAGCGGGGGCTTCGACGCCGAGCGCATCCGGCGCTTCGAGGAGGCCGGCGTGCCGGCGGACGCCTACGGAGTCGGCAGCACCCTGCTGCGCGGCAACACCGACTTCACCGCCGACGTCGTGTTGCTGGAGGGCCGGCCCTGCGCCAAGGTCGGCCGCCGCTACAGCCCGAACCCGCGCCTCGAGCGCGTGACCTAGGACCCGTCGCCGGGTATCGCACCGGTATGGCCGTGACCACCCACAAGCGCCGGGCGTTCGTCGTCGTCGACATGCTGGTCTGCTTCTGCCGGCGCGGCGCTCTCTACAGCCCACGGTACGAGAGGATGGTGCCGGAGCTGGTCCGCCGGCTGACCGCCGAGGAGGCGGAGGGCACGGCGCTCGTCTTCCTCGTCGACACGCACACGCGCGACGACCCCGAGTTCGCCATGTTCCCAGAGCACTGCGTGGAAGGGTCGGGGGAGGACGAGGTGATCCCCGAGCTCGAGGCGTTCGCCGAGCGCGGCACCGTGGTGCGCAAGCGTACCTTCTCGGGGTTCCACGAGACGGAGCTCGAGGCGGTGCTCGAGCGCCTGGCGCCCGACGTCGTCGAGGTCGCCGGCGTCTGCACCGACATCTGCGTGCTGCACACGGTCGCAGGGCTGCGCGCGCGCGGCTACGAGGTGATCGTGCGCAAGGACCTCGTCGACACGTACGACGCGCCGGGGCACGACGCGGAGGAGTTCAACCGCTTCGCGCTCGCTCACGTCCGCGACGTGCTGGGCGCGCGCGTCGAGTAGCCGGCCAGTCAGTCCGCCGCGAGGCCCTTCGGGCCGGCGGCCGCTCAGTGGCTCTTCCGTGCACTAGTCAGTCCGCCGCGAGGCCCTTCGGGCCGGCGGCCGCTCAGTAGCTCTTCCGTGCGTCAGTCCGCGGCGGGCGCGCCGGACTGCTGGTCTTCGAGCAGGTCGACGAAGCTCTGTGAGCGTCTGCCCGTGATCGACCGCGGGTCGATGCCGGCCGCGGTCTGCCACTGCTCCTTGGCCTCGTCGATGCGCCCCGCGGAGAAGCAGACGATGGCGAGTGAGTAGTGGGCGTCCTGATCGTCAGGGTGCTCCTCGATCGCCGTGCGCAGCATGGACTCGGCCCGTTTGGAGTCGCCCTGCGCCTGCCAGACCATGGCCAGGCCGACCTGCGCCATGGCACTGCCCGGCGCCAGGTCGCGCGCCTGTGAGTACGCCCGCTCCGCTTGCTGCAGGCGCTGGGCCATGAAGTAGGCTTTGCCGAGCTCGAGCAGCACGGCGACGTCGCCCGGATCCTGCAGCCGCCGCTCCTCGAGATGGGCGATGTCTTCGCCGGAGTCCGCGTCCCCGTCGGTGTCTCCGTCCGTGTCCTGCGTCCCGGGCTCGTCCTGGTCGACGGCGACGGACGGGTGCCCGGAGGGAAGGCCGCCGCCTGCCGTCGGGTCGGTGGGCGCGCCCGCGGACTCGGCGCCACCTGAGCTCATCCCGGCGACGATCACCGCGGCCGCGACGGCCACAGCGACTCCAGCGGCGATGAGGGCAAAGGATCGTCTCACACTCGTCCTTCCGTGGGGGGCGCGCTCGCAGGCGCACAAAGCAGGATAGCATCGGCCTCCTCCGCCCGCGACCGAGGGTTTTCCCCGCAAACCGGCACTAATCCCGGGAGCGGTGACCGGCTTCAAGAAAGCTTAACCGCCGCTTAACATCACGCGGGACGCGGTTGACCGGCGAAGGCCTCCGAGGATACAGTTCCAAACAGACCGTTTCTGTCCGGTCTCTACGGAAGGCAAGGATCATGGGACTTCAGCTCACACGCGGCGCCGAGTACGCCATCCGGGCGATGTCGTACCTCGCCCGTTTCCCTGAGGGGCACGTCGCCTCGCTGCATGAGATCGGCGAGGCGCAGGACATTCCCGAGAGTTT
Source organism: uncultured Thermoleophilia bacterium (assembly GCA_963705205.1). GTDB lineage: Bacteria > Actinomycetota > Thermoleophilia > UBA2241 > UBA2241 > CAIXSE01. Next base: position 162,747 of record CAVPJG010000006.1, on the reverse strand, counting down.
CCTGGCGAAGATCCTGCAGAGCCTGGTGCGCGCGGGCCTCACCGTGTCGCAGCGGGGCGCCCACGGCGGGTTCGCGCTTGCGCACCCGGCCTCGGAGATCACCATGCAGCAGGTGATCGAGGCGGTCGACGGTCCAATCTCCGTGAACCAGTGCGTCCTCAGTCCCGAGGACTGCGCGCGCAGCGCGTCCTGCACAGTGCACGAGGCCTGGCTGCGCGCCCAGGATCAGCTGATGGACGTGCTCGGCTCCATCACGCTCGAGTCGCTGGCCCCGCGGCCGGCGGCCGTCGGCTGACGGCCAGGCCCCGGCACTCCGCCGGACCCCTTACGCCGAACCCCTAGCGCTTCGCGTACCCTTGTGGGTGCGCGCGCAACCATGCCCACGCGTCGGCGACGGCGTCCGTCAGGCTGCGCCGCGGCCGCCAGCCCAGCCGGTCCGCCGCCCGCCGGTTGCTCGCCACGAGGATCGGCGGGTCGCCGGCGCGGCGCGGCGCCGTCTCGCGCGCGAGCGCGATCCCGGTGACCGCCTCGACCGCGTCGAGCACCGCCCGGACCGAGTCGCCCGTCCCCGTGCCGAGGTTGAACGAGCCCTGGACGTCCGGGAGCGCCTCGAGCGCAGCGATGTGGGCGTCGGCGAGGTCGGCAACGTGCACGTAGTCGCGCACGCAGGTGCCGTCGGGTGTCGGGTAGTCGTCGCCGAACACGCCGACCGGCGAGCCGTCGCGGGCGGCGCGGAGCGCCAGAGGGATGAGGTGCGACTCGGGGTCGTGATCCTCGCCGCAGGCGCCGTCGGCGCCGCAGGCGTTGAAGTAGCGGAGCACGGTGGCGGCGAGCTCGCCGCCTGAGCGCGCCTGCTCGAGCAGGCGCTCCCCGGCGAGCTTGGTCTCGCCGTACGGGTTGGCGGGCGCCAGCGTGTCGCCCTCGCCGATCGGCGTGCGCTCGGGCGCCCCGTACACCGCCGCCGTGGAGCTGAAGACGAGGCGGCCGGCGCCTGCGGCCACGGCCGCCGCGATCACCGCCGCGGTGCCGTCGCGATTGACGCTGAAGTAGCGCTCCGGTTCGGCGAGAGACTCGGCGACCTCCGCCAGCGCCGCCATGTGCACGACGGCCTCGCAGCCGCCGTCGACGAGGGCGGCGCGCACCGCGGCGGTGTCGCGGATGTCGCCGCGTACGAGGGGCACGCCCACGGGGACGGCGGCGGCGTGCCCGCGCGAGAGGTCGTCGTAGACCAGCACCTCGTGGCCGCGCGCCGCGAGGCGCGCGACGATGACGCTGCCGATGTAGCCGGCGCCGCCGGTGACGAGGACGCGCATGAGCGGATGCTATCAGGCGCCGCGCACAAGACGGGCGGGGCGGCCACGTGGCCGCCCCGCCCGTCGAGTCTCTCGGCGCCGGAGAGATCCGGCGACGAGGCTGTCCTTCGCGGCGCGACCGCGCCGCCGGGGTTCAGCCTCAGCCGAAGGGGCTGCCGCTCGGGACGGCGCACCCGCCGCCGGAGCTGCTGCCCCCGATGTTCTTGAGGAAGCTTGAGAACTTCTGCCGCACTTCGGCGCTGCCGCAGTCGGGACAGACCCGGTCCTCGTCCTTCAGGAAGCCCTGCCGGAAGACCTCGAAGTCGTGTCCGCACTCGTCGCAGACCAGATCGTAGGACGCCATGACCCTCCATCGCGGTGGTGGACTACATACCCTGGGGGGTATTATACGCCAGGCTTGCCGGCGCGCAAACACTGCGGGGGCAGAGTAAACTTGATACGCGGCCGCCGCCACCGGCGCAGCGGGCGGACGAGGAGGGCAGGATGAAGACCAGGACCATCGGGATCGTGATCGTCGTCGCGGTGGTGGTAGTGGCCGCCGTGCTGGCGTTCGCCTCGCGCGACTCTTCGTCCGGAGGCGCCTCCTCGGGTGGGTCGTCCTCGGGTACCTCCTTCGCGGGCCCGATCATGGCCCCGGACGAGTTCGCGGTCGCCGACTACGCGGGCAAGCCGCTCGTGATCAACCTGTTCGGCTCCTGGTGTCCTCCCTGCAACGCTGAGGCCCCCGACCTCGCGACCTTCGCGGCGGAGAACCCTGGCGCGCAGGTCGTGGGTATCGCCTGCGAGGACACGGAGGAGGGCGCGGTCGGCTTCATGGAGGAGTACGGCCTCACCTATCCGCTCGTGATGGACGACGGTACCTGGGTGCAGGAGTTCGGCATCCCGGCCTATCCGACGACGATCTTCTTCGATGCGAAGGGCAACGAAGTAGATCGCCTGGTGGGCGCCTCCACCCTGGACCAGTTCAACGCCTCGCTGGCCAAGGCGCAGTGACGCGCCCGGCCGACCGCTGAAGACCCGGCCTCCGGGCTGTCGATGACCGCGGTCGAGATCACCTCGCTCAGCCTGACGGCGATCGGCCTCGCGTTCGCCGCCGGCTTGCTCTCCTTCGTCTCGCCCTGCGTGCTGCCGCTTCTCCCCGTCTACCTTTCGTTCATCTCCGGCGTGGGTGTCGAGGATCTCGGACGTGAGCATCGCCGCCGCCTGCTCCTGACCTCGCTCCTGTTCGTCGCCGGATTCACCGTGATCTTCGTGCTCATGGGCGCCGGCGCCGGCGGCGTCGGCCGGCTCCTCATCGAGTACCGCGAGGTGCTGATGATCGCCGCAGGCGCCTTCATCGCCTTCAGCGGCCTCGTCGTGGCCGGGTTCATCAGGCTCCCTGAGCCGGTGCTGAAGGTGGCGCCCAAACGGGCCGGCGCCGGCGGCGCGTTCCTCACCGGCGCTGCGCTCGCCATCGGCTGGACGCCGTGCGTGGGCTACGTGCTCGGCGCCATCCTTTCCATGGCCGCGACCAGCCAGAGCGCGCTCTCGGGATCCCTGCTTCTCCTCGTCTACTCCATGGGGCTGGGCGTCCCCTTCGTGCTCGCGGCTCTCGCGTTCGACTGGGTCAGCGCGAGACTCGGCTGGGTGAAGCGGCACTACAGGGGCATCCAGGTGACGGCCGGCCTGGTCCTCGTGGTGTTCGGCGTGCTGATGATGTTCGGTGTCCTCCAGGAGCTCTCGCGCTGGATGCCGGTGGTCAGCCCCGGCGGGCTTTGACCGCCGGTCCGCGCCGGCAGGGCGTGCGGGCGGTATCCTTGGCGGCGTGAGCGCCCGTCATCGCATCCCGGAATCGTCGCCGGCGGGGCACGCCGCAGCCGAGGCCCTGCGGCGAGACGTCGCCGGCGAGGTATGGACCTCGCCGCTCCGGCGCTGGCTGTACTCGACAGACGCGTCGGACTACCGGATCGTGCCCGAGGTCGTCCTCGTGGCGGCCTCGCCGGACGATCTCGCGGCGGCGGCGGCCGTGTCCGCCGAGACCGGTCTGCCCGTCGTCGCGCGTGGCGCCGCATCCAGCCTGGCCGGCCAGGCGATCGGGCCGGGAATCGTCGTCGACTGCTTCAAGCTCGACCGCATCCTCGCGATCGACGGCGACGCGCGGACGGCGCGCGTCCAGCCGGGCGTGGTGCAGGCGGCGCTCAACGCGGCGGCGGCGCCGCACGGTCTGGAGTTCGGGCCGGACACCTCCACGGTCGACCAGGCCACCATCGGCGGCATGGTCGGCAACAACTCGTCCGGCTCCCGGTCCATCGTGTACGGCGAGAGCAAGGACAAGGTCGTGCGCGTCCGCGGCGTGCTCGCCGGCGGCGAAGCGGTGATGTTCGGCGCGTGCCCCGGCGGCGACCTGGCGGCCGGCGCGCGCGGGCCGGCGGCGGAGAGGCTCGCGGCGGCGCTCGCGCAGGTGCGCGAGCGGTACCGCGAGCCGATCGCGACCGGCTACCCGCAGACGCGCCGCTGCACGTCCGGCTACAACCTGCGCGAGTTGCTCGCGCCGGAGCCGAACCTGGGCAGGTTGCTGGCCGGCTCCGAGGGCACGCTCGCGCTCTTCACCGAGCTCGAGGTGCGGCTCGACCCGCGTCCCGCCCGGCGCGCCGGCGCGGCCCTCACGTTCGCGACCCTGCGCGCGGGGCTCGAGGCGAACCTCACCATCCTCGAGACGGGTCCTTCCGCGGTCGAGTTCCTCGACCTCGCGCCGCTGCGCCGCTCGCCGAACGTCGCGACCTTCCGGCGCATGGCCGGGCTGCTCGCCGGCGACGAGGAGGCCATGCTCACCGTCGAGTACCAGGGGAGCGAGGAAGAGGCCCTTGCCGGCCTGGCCCGTCTGCGGGCGCGGGCGGGCGAGCTCGGCGCGGTGCAGGTGGTATGGCTCGAGCAGGCGGCGGACCTCGCTGAGGCGGCGGCCTTGCGCCGCGCCGTCCTGCCGTTGCTCATGGGGGCGCCGGGCGCGGAGCGCCCGGCCGCCTTCGTGGAAGACACGGCGGTGGCTCCGGAACGCCTCGCCGACTTCGTCGCCGACCTGCAGCGCGTGGTCGCCGTCCACGGCGCACGGGCGAGCTTCACCGGTCACGCCTCGGCCGGGTGCCTGCACCTCCGGCCGCTGCTCGATCTCAAGACCACCGCGGGAGTGGCGCGCCAAGAGGCGCTCGCGACCGACGTCGGCCGCCTCGTCATGCAGTACCACGGCGCGATCTCCGGCGAGCACGGCTGCGGGCGCTCGCGAAGCTGGTTCCTCCCGCAGCTCCTCGGCCTGCAGCTCTATGAAGCGATGGTGGCCGTCAAGGACGCGTTCGACCCGCAGGGCCTGCTCAATCCCGGCGTCGTCGTGGACGGACCGCCGGTGTCGGAGTCACTCCGGTTCGGCGCCGACTACCGCGGCGATCACGGCTGGACGCCGCGCCTGTCCTACGCCGCTGAAGGCGGCTTCGGCCCGGCCGTGGAGAGGTGCTTCGGGGCCGGGCTCTGCAAGAAGCTCACCGGAACCATGTGCCCGCCGGGCATCGCGACGCGCGACGAGGCGCGTACCACCCGGGCGCGCGCCAACGCCCTGCAGGGAGTGATCTGCGGCGCCGTGCCCCTCGCGGAGATCGCGGCGGACGAGTTCCAGGAGGCGCTCGGCACGTGCGTCGCCTGCAAGGCGTGCAAGACGGAGTGCCCGGCCGGAGTGGACATGGCCGCGCTCAAGGTCGAGTGGCTCGCGGAGGTCCGGGCGCGCGAGGGCGTGCCTCCGCTGGCGCGGGGGATCGGCGACTTCCGCCGGCTCGCGGCCCTCGCCGCCCCGGTCGCGCCGCTGGTGAACGGGCTTGGGCGCACCCGCCTGGCGCGCGCGGTGGCGAGGCAGGCCGGCGTGGCCCGTGAGCGGCCGCTGCCGAAGTTCGTCCGCCGGCCGCTGACGCGTCGCCTGTCCGCGCCACCCCACCTGGCACGGGGATCCGGCGGTGCGGGACCGGACGCCGCGCTGTTCGTCGACTGCTTCATCCAGTACCAGGAACCGCGCATCGGCGAGGCGCTCGCGCGCCTGCTCGCCGCCGCCGGCCTGCCGCTGGCCGCGGCCGACGCCGGGTGCTGCGGCCGTACCGCGCTCTCGACCGGGCAGATCGAGAAGGCGCGCGACCACGCGCTGCGGACGCTCGACGGCCTGTACCCGCTGGTGTCCGCCGGGGTCGAGATCCTCTTCGTCGAGCCGTCGTGTCTCTCGATGGTCCGTGACGACTGGGCGCGCCTCCTCCCGCACGACCACCGCGTGGCGGAGGTGGCGGCCGCGAGTCGGCCGGCGCTCGAGCTCGTCGCCGTCCTGGCCGCCGAGGGCCGCCTGCGCTTCCGTGCCGGCGGTCGCGCCCTCCTCCACAGCCATTGTCACGAGAAGGCGCTCGGCTTTGCGGCCGCGACCGCGGCCGCGCTGGCCGCGGTGCCGGGCCTCGAGGTCCGGGACCCCGACGCCGGCTGCTGCGGCATGTCCGGCGTCTTCGGGTACGAGGCCGGGCACTACGAGCTCAGCGTCGCCATGGCCGAGCGCGCGCTGCTCCCTGCTGTGCGGGCACTGGGCCCGGAGACCGCCGTCCTGGCGACCGGCACCTCGTGCCGCACGCAGATCGGTGACCTCGCCGGCCGGACCGCCCTGCACCCGCTCGAGTTCCTCGCCGCCCGCCTGCAGCCCTGACGACCGCCTTCGCCGACCGTGTACGATGGCGGTCGTGAACTGGGTGATCCTGATCGCCGGCGTCGCGGGTCTCCTGGTCGCCGGCTACGGCCTGGTGACGCTGATCGCGCACGCCGTGCGCGCGCGCCGCTACTGGGACATCGCCATCGGCGTCGCCGTGGTTGTCATCGTCATCGTGCTCCTGGTGGCGTTCGGCGACCGCCTCATCCGCTGATCGCTGTCACCGGCCCCTAAGGTTCGTCCCGGTGTTGCCGATACTGGGAACGCCGGTCGGAGGGACTCGGTGGGGGTGTCCGAAACGCGTGATCGCGGGGCGGCATCCAGCCCGGCCCGGTCGGAGGGGCCGAGGACCTCCGGTGGTGCGGCGAGTCACGCCGCGGCCCCCGACCCCGGCGGCAGGAGAGTGAGCGATGGCAAAGCGAATCCTCGTCGTCGACGACGAGCCCGACATCAGGCGGCTCGTCGCCGAGGCGCTCGAGGTGACCGGGTACGACGTCCACACGGCCGCGAACGGCGGTGAGGCGCTGCGCACCGCGGGCCTCTACCTCCCGGACCTCGTGCTCCTCGACATCATGATGCCGGACATGGACGGGTTCGCGGTGTACGAGAGACTGCGCGAGAAGCCCTGCGAACTGCGCTCGCCGGTCATCTTCCTCACGGCCCGGCGCGAGATCAACGACAAGCTTCTCGGCTTCGAGAAGGGCGCCGCCGACTACATCACCAAACCGTTCCACATCAAGGAGCTGCTGGCGCGCGTCAAGGTACACCTGGGCGAGCTCGGCCCGCCCAGGGGGGACGTGCCCAACCCGATGACCGACCGCGAGCTCGAGGTGCTCGGCCTGCTGGCGAGCGGCAAGACGTACAAGCAGGTCGCGCGGGCGCTGGACCTGAGCCAGAGCACGGTGCGCAACCACCTGCACAACGTCTACCACAAGCTGAACGTGGTGGACCGTGCCCAGGCGGTCATCGTGAGCCGGGAGAACGGCTGGATCTGAGCCTAGCTCAGAAGAGACCGTACGTGAGGGGGGCCGGCAGAAGCCGGCCCTACTCGCGTACGGTCTTCGCGCGGGTCAGGAGGCGGAGAACGGCATGTCCGGCAGCGACCACGCCGGTCTCTGGGCGCGACGGTCGCTGCTCCTGCGCTCGGTGAAGGGGCCGGCGCCGCTGCCCCAGCGGGGGCGCCGGCGCTCGCCGACACGCCGGTCCACGACCACGCGAACGTCGTCGCGGGCGGCGAACTCCGCCGTCAGGCGCTCGTAGAAGAACCCCTCGAGCTGCCGCGGGATCACGATGACTCGCGGCTCGGCGCTCTGCGTCGTCCCGGGCATGCACGACCTCCTCAGACACTACAGACGGTACCACGTGAGATGCCGTGTCATTCGCCGTTCGGAGGCCGTTCTCCTCGGCCGAGCCTGACGAGCCGTGCGCCGGCGTTGTCCGGACGGGCGACGGGGCGGCCACTGTGCCCGCACCCCGTGGGTGCGCGGCGTCGGGACCCGCGCCTGCCCGGTACACTCGCCTCCGTGATCCCGCTGCACGACGACAATCAGACCCGGCGTCTTCCCGCCGTGACGGTGGCGCTCATCGCCGCCAACGTGGCGGTGTTCGTCGTGCAGCTCTTCCTGCCCCGCTGGGGCATCACGCTCGAGGGCTGGTACTACCTGCTCGGAGCGCGGCCGTTCGAGCTCACGCACCGCGTGGACGTGCCGCCCTTCGGCTGGTTCCCCTGGTGGGCCACCCTGTTCACGTCGATGTTCGTGCACGGCGGCTGGCTGCACCTCATCTTCAACCTGTGGTACCTGTGGATCTTCGGCAACAACGTGGAGGACGCGATGACGCGTCCGCGGTACGTCGTCTTCTACTTCGTCTGCGGGATGGCGGCGACCACGGCGCAGGTGCTGGTCGCCCCCTCGAGCGACATACCGCTCATCGGCGCCAGCGGCGCGATCGCCGGCGTCCTCGGCGCGTACCTCGTGCTCTTCCCGCGCGCCCGAGTGCTCACCGTGATCCCGCTCCTCATCGTCTGGCCCGTGTTCGAGGTGCCGGCCTGGATCCTGCTCGTGGTCTGGTTCGTGCTGCAGGGAGTGGGCGGAGCGCAGTCCTATGGGTCGGGGGAGGCCGGCGTCGCGTTCTTCGCCCACCTCGGAGGGTTCGTCACCGGGATGCTGCTCGTGCTGCTGTTCGCCCGGAGGCGCCGAGCCGCAGGCGCGCGGCGGCGGGTGTAAGCTTGCCGGCACGGGCGCGCCGCGCCCGGTCTCTCATGATCGCCGACTACCACATCCACACCGGCATGTGCCGCCACGCAGAAGGTGAGCCGCGGGAGTACGTCGAGCGCGCCCTGGAGCTCGGGATGACGGAGATGGGGTTCACCGACCACCTGCCGTTCCTCGGCGGGTGGGAGCCGCGCCACGACCTCACCGACGACTGGGCGATGCCTCTGGACGAGCTTGACGACTACGTGACGATCATCCAGGACCTCGCCCGAGAGTACGCGCAGGACGCGCGCATCGTCCTCGGCATCGAGGCCGACTTCATCCCCGAGACGGTGGAGGACACGGCGGCCGTCATCGCGCAGTACCCGTTCGAGTACGTCATCGGGTCCGTCCACATCGTCGGCGACCGCTTCGGCTTCGACCATCCGGAGATGAAGGGGCGCCTCAACGCCTATGGGATCGGCCGCATCCACCTCGAGAGCCTCGACCTGGCGCGGCAGGCGGCCGAGTCAGGGCTGTTCGACGTGGCCGGCCACCTGGACCACGCGGGCAAGTTCGGGCCGCCGGAGGACGCGGAGGCGGTCGCGGCCGCCGCGTCCGTGGCGCTGCGCGCCGTGGCGGCGGCCGGCATGGCGCTCGAGATCAACACCGGTGGCCTGCGCAAGCCCATCGGCCGGGCGTTCCCGGCGCCGGCGCTGCTGGCCGAGGCCAACGGCCTCGGCATCCCGCTCGTGGTCGGCTCGGACGCGCACCGACCCGGCGACGTCGGCCACGGCTTCGACCACGCCGTCGGGCTCGCCCGTTCCGCCGGCTACACGGCGCTCCGCTCCATCGCGCGGGGCGAGCAGGAGCCGCTGCCGTGACGGTCACGGGCAAGCGCCTCGCCGCCATCTTCAACCCGCACTCGGGCGGCGGCGGGTACAAGCGCGACGTGCCGCTCATCTTCGACGCGCTTCGCGGCCTGGGTTACGCGGTCGAGGAGCTGCAGACCGAGGAGCCCGGCGACGCCAGCCGCCTCGCTCGCGAGGCGGTCGCCTCCGGGTTCGACCTCGTCGCCGCCCTGGGTGGCGACGGTACCGTCAACGAGACCATCAACGGCCTGGCAGGCAGTGAGGTGCCGTTGGCGATCATCCCCACCGGCACGGTGAACGTGCTGGCCATGGAGCTCGGCATCCCGCTCGAGCCGCCGGACGCGGTGAAGCTCCTCGCGTCGGGGACCGTCAGCTGGATCGACCTCGGCCGGGCCGGCGACCGCTACTTCGGCCTCATGGCCGGAGTGGGCATGGACGCCGCCGTGGTCGCCTCCATGCACCCGGCGATGAAGAAGGCGCTCAAGGAGGCGGCGTTCGCCGTCCAGGGCGTCGGCACGTACCTCACGCACGAGGACCCGCTCTTCCGCGTGACCGCCAGGGAGCGCACCGTCGAGGGGTACTTCGCCGTCTTCGGCAACTCGTCCAACTACGGAGGCGCGTTCGGCATCACGCCGCTCGCCGACATGCGCGACGGCCTCCTGGACGTCTGCGTGCTCAAGGACAAATCGTTCGTCAGCACGGTCTGGTACTGGACGGCCGCGCTCATCAACGCGCACATCAAGCACCCCAAGGTCGAGTACTTCCGCACCGAGAGCGCCCACGTGGAGGCGGTGGAGGGAGACCAGGAAGTGCTCGTCCAGACCGACGGAGAAATGGCCGGCAAGCTCCCGATGGAGTGCAAGGTCGTGCCGCGCGCCCTGCGCGTCGTGGTGCCCTGAGCGCTCGGTTCCGGGTCCCGGTCCGAGGAGGACGCCCCGCATGATCCCGCGCATCACGCCGCCGCCGCCGGCCGAGCTCGACGCCGTCCACGAGGCCACGCTCCGGATCCTCGTCGGCGTCGGCGTCACCTTTCCGGCGCGCGAGGCCCAGGAGCTACTCGCGGCGGCCGGCGCGGCCGTGGACGCCGAGACCGGGCTCGTGAGGATCCCGCCGCGGCTCGTCGAGGACGCGCTGGCCGCGGCGCCGCGCGACGTCCTCCTGGCGGGGCGCGACGCCGCGCGCGACGTGCGCTGTGACGGAGGCGACGTCCACCTCACGCTCGACGGAACCGGCGCGTACACGCTCGACCATCGCACCGGTGTGCGGCGCCCCTCCACTATGCAGGATCTCGCCGACGCGAGCCTCGTCGCCGACGCGGCGGACGAGGTCGGCGTCGTCTGGAACGTCGTCAGCGCCGCGGACGCGCCGCCCAACACGCAGGTGCTCGACGAGCTCGTCGCCTGCCTCACCCACACCGGCAAACACGTGCAGGGGGAGGTGCAGCGCGCCGAGGAGGTGCCCTTCGTCATGGAGATCCTGGCGGCGGCCGGGGAGGGCGGTCACTGGGATCCGGAGCGGCCGTTCTTCTCCATCGTCTACTGCCCGGTGCCGCCGTTGCAGCACGAGCCGGAGATGCTCGGGGCCGGCATCGCGCTGGCGCGCGAGGGCGTGCCACTGTGCGTGTACAGCATGGGGCTGACGGGCGCGACCGCGCCGGTCACGCTCGCCGGCGCCGTGGCGCAGGCCAACGCCGAGATCCTCAGCGCCATCGTCCTGTTCCAGCTCGTCCGCCCCGGTGTCGGCTGCATCTACGTGGCCGACACCGGTGTGCTCGACATGCGGTCCGGCGCCTACGCGGCCGCCGCGCCGGAGTCCGTGCTGATCACGCAGGCGATGGTGGGGCTCGCCCGTCGCTACGGCCTCCCGGTGATGGCGACGGGCTTGACCGGCGACGCCAACGAGCTGTCGCACGCGAGCGGCGGCGACGCCGGCATGACGGCGCTCGCGTCCATGCTCATGGAGCCCGACCTGCTCTGCGGCGCCGGCATGCACGACGGCGCGCAGATGTTGTCGCTGCCCAAGATCCTGCTGGACTGCGAGCTCTTCCGGCAGTGCCGGCGCATCCGCGCCGGCTTCACCGTGGACGCCGAGCACCTCATGGAGGAGGTGGTCGCCGCGGTCGGCCCCGGTGGTCACTACCTGCGCGCCCGGGAGACGCGGCAGTTCCTGCGCCGCGGCGAGCTGCTCGCGCCGCGGCTGCTGCTGCGCGAGCCCTACGAGGCGTGGAGCGCCGCGGCGCACGCGTCCGGGACGCGGCGCGCCGCCGAAGAGCAGCGCGCCGTCGCCGCCGTCGAGGAGATCCTCGCGACGCACCGCCCCCCGCCGCTACCGGCCGGCGCGGACGGGCGCATCGCCGCCGCCGTCGCGGCCGCCGGCCGCGAGCTCGGCGGCCGCTAGGTCCTACAGGCCCATCACCTGCCCGAGGGTGCGCAGGCGCTCACTGTACTCCTTGCGCGCCTTGGGGTCTCTGTGGCGCAGGTCCTCCGGCGTCGCCACCGGAACGACCTTGAACGACGGGTTGTCGAACAGCCGTAGCTCGAGCGAGTCGCCGGGCTCGTAGGGGCGGTTCTTGAAGAGCTTGCCGAGCAGGAACCGCGTGGTCTCCTCGCCGACGGTGAGCACGTAGTGCGGCGTGGTGATCGTGAGCTCCTTGGACAGGTGGGTGTAGCAGTTCTCGAGCTCCTGCTGGTTTGGCTCGCGCACGGCGCCGTCGCTGCGAGGCACGCACTTCGCGAGAGCGGTGACGTACACCTGGTCGCGGCTTGTGGCGAGGGCCGGCATGAACTCGGCGAGGCCGGCGAGCAGGGTCTCGCCGGCCAGGCGACCTTCCGGCTCGTCGGCGGGGTCCGAAGCGAGGGAGACGACCATGACCGCACAGTGCGGGTGGCCGCCTCCGGGTACGGCGCGGAGCCGGCTCGCCACGAGCTGCTCGCAGCGGGTGCACTCGCCGACGCTCCGCGCCAGATTCTCCAGTTGTTCGACCGCGTCTTCCATGAGGGTCTCCTTGGTCGGTCCTGCCGGCTGCCCGGCAGGGCGGTCAGGCGCCTGGCTTGATGAGGCGATACTCGCAGAGCAGGGCGCTGGGCAGGCCCGCGAGCACGAGCATGAGCTCGTCGCCGAAGGGCGCGAGCACGATGTTGAGGCCGTCGAAATCGATGGAGATGTACCTGGCCTCCGGCTGGCCGAGCTCGACGGCGAGCCGGGCGCCGATGTCGATGACGCCGGCCACCTGGGCGGCGACGGCGACGGCCTTGAATCCGGCATCGGCGTCTGCGGCCACCACGAACCCGTCGCGCGAGATGAGCAGGGCGGCGACCACTCCGGGTGTCTCCCGGTAGGGTGCGAGCTGGGCGGCGAGGATGTCGGCCTGGTCGGTCATGACGCCTCCAAGGCGGTGTCGAGTTGAGAGCGCACGGTGGCGGCGAACGCCTGCGCGGCGGCCGCGTCAGAGAAGGTCCGTGAGATGCCGTCCCGGCGGCCGGCGAGCTCGCTGAGGAAGATGCTCATGCGGGGGACGGGGGAGCCGTCATCGTCGGGCAGCGCTCCATCCAGCGGCAACTGGAGGAGCGTGTCGCCGCTCACGAACAGCCGGCTGGTCTCACGCCCCGAGAGCCGTACCTTGACCTGGACGGCCACGCCCTCCGGCACCTGCTGGCTGGTGATGTCGATCTCCACAACCGAAGACTAGCGAGGCGCATGGGGAGTGGCAAGACGCGGGCCGTCGCGGCCCGCATGCTCATTGAGCAGCGGCCAGCGGGACGACGGTGCCGGCCACCTCGGTGGAGACGGCCTTCGGGAGCGCCTCTTCCCGGGCGGCGCTGAGCAGATCCTCGATGCTCCGCAGCGTGGGGAACGAGGCGGCGCCGGTGGCCAGCGTCTGCCGGCGCCCGGCGATGAGGCTGCCGCCGACCTCGCGCGCGAGGTCGCTCGCCGTCTGCCGCGCCTCGGCGAGCGAGAGGCCCGGCAGGACCAGCACGAGACCGTCCGGCCGCACGCGGAAGGCGCGCCCGTCGGCGCACAGGCTGCGTTCGCAGCGCCGTGCGACGCCGCGGACGAGCGCCTCGCTGCCCTCGGTGCCGAGGAAGTTGCGGCTGTCCTCGTAGTGCTCCAGCCGCACGTACACCACGCTCAGCGGCCGGTGTTCAGAGAGCGCGGTCGCGGCGGCGCTCTGGAGGAAGGCGGGAAGGCACGTGCCTGTGGAGAGCCCGGTGCTGACGTCGACCTTGGGCGCATGCGCCTGGCGTGCGCGCGGGGCGGGGCGGCGGCGGAGCCGCGTCGCCGCGACGCAGCCGCCGGCGACGAGCACGGCGAGCTTGGCGACGGCGCCGATGCGGCTCCCACCCAGCGACGGGTCGGCGATCGCGAGGACGACGAGCAACAGCAGCGACGGCCCGACGAGGAACGGCCACTCCCCGAGCGACGTCCCGGCCAGCTGGCCGAGCGCCAGGAACGGCACGGTCACGAGCAGCCAGCTCTCGGCGCCACCGGAGAGCGCCAGCGCGATGCCGAGGAGCGCCCAGTCGAGCACGACGAACGTGTGCGCCAGCTCGGCGGGGTGCTTGCGCGCGACACGGATGGAGACGAGGCCGAGGATCGCGCCGGCCGCGGCCGGCGCCGCCGCGGCGCGGTACCCGAGCGCCAGCGCGAGCGCGGTGAGGAGCAGGAAGAAGAGGGTCCGGTAGCGTGCTCGCAGGAGTGCCGGGTCGCGGCGTCTGCGAGAGGGGCGGCTCACCAGGAAGCCGTCCGAGTCATGCGAGGCGTGACGATTGCGCGCTGCATGCCGTGAGTATTCTGACAGGCGAACGCGAATCCTTCAAGGTCTGGTTAAGGGTTCAAGTTGAGGCTGGGGACACGATTATCGCGCGCAAGCATCCCATCCTGTGACCGTCGAGGCGCGCGAGGCCGCAGGGAGTAGCGCGCGGCACTCCGGCTCGGCTAGAATCGTTCCCCCCATGGAACGTCAGCTCTTCTTCTCCGGGAACGAAGCGATCGCTCATGGCGCCGTCCGCGCCGGGGCCAAGTTCGCCTGTGGCTACCCGGGCACCCCCTCCACGGAGATCATCGAGACGACCGCACGGCTCGAGGGCATCCACAGCGAGTGGTGTGTCAACGAGAAGGTCGCCCTCGAGACCGCGGTGGGGGCGTCACTCGCCGGCGTGCGCACCATCGTCACCATGAAGCACGTCGGCCTCAACGTCGCCGCCGACCCGTTCATGACTCTGTCGCTCACGGGCGTCAACGCCGGCCTCGTCGTGATCACGGCCGACGACCCCGGCATGCACTCCTCGCAGAACGAGCAGGACAACCGCAATCTCGCGAAGTTCGCGAAGGTCCCGATGCTCGAACCGTCGGACAGCCAGGAGGCCTACGACTTCGTCGCCGAGGCCTTCAGGCTCTCCGAGGAGTTCGACACACCCGTGCTCCTGCGCACCACCACGCGCATCTCCCACGGGCGCGGGCAGGTGTTGCCGCGCGTCCCGGTCGAGGTGGAGCCGCGCGACTACGCGCGGGACATCAGCAAGTACGTCATGGTCCCGCAGTACGCGCGGCAGCGTAACCGGCTCGTCCTCGAGCGCCTCGAGAAGCTGCGCCGGCGGGCGGAGGAGAGCCCGCTCAACGTACTGGAAGCGGGCTCGTCGGACTTCGGCATCATCGCCTCGGGCGTGGCCTACGCGTATGCGCGCGAGGCGTTCCCCAAGGCCTGGTTCCTCAAGCTCGGCATGTCGCACCCGCTGCCCTACGCCAAGGTCACGCGCCTCTACGAGCACGTCTCGCGCGTGGCAGTCGTCGAGGAACTCGACCCGTTCTTCGAGGACCAGGTGCGCGCCCTCGGCCTGCCGGTGATCGGCAAGGCGACCATCCCGGCCGACGGCGAGCTGGACCAGGAGCTGGTCTTCCGCGCGCTGGAGCCGTATCTGCAGCGCAAGCCGCCGCGTCGCCGCCGCCCGGTCATGCCGCCGCCGCCCAAGCTGGCCACGCCACCCAGGCCGGTGCCCGGCCTGCCCGTCAGGCCGCCGGTGCTCTGCCCCGGCTGCTCGCACCGCTCGGTGTACGCCGCGCTGCGCAGGCGCCGCCTCGCCCCCATGGGCGACATCGGCTGCTACACACTCGGCGCACTGCCGCCGCTGCTCGCCCTCGACAGTTGTCTGTGCATGGGCGCGAGCATCGGGATGATGGCCGGTTTCAACAAGGCGCTCGGGCGCAAGGCGGCCGTGGGGGTCATCGGCGATTCCACCTTCTTCCACTCCGGCATCACGCCGCTCATCGACGCGTTCTACAACGAGGTCGAGGGCATGGTCGTCATCCTCGACAACCGCACGACCGCGATGACCGGTCATCAGGGGCACCCCGGCACGGGCCTGCACCCGGACCGTTCGCAGAGCCCCACCGTCGACGTCGAGAAGCTCTGCGAGGGGATCGGCGTGCGCTGCGTCACCGTCGACGCGACCGACCACAAGGCCCTCGACGCCGCCATCAAGGACGAGGCGAAGGCTCCGGGGCTCGGCGTGATCGTCGCGCTGGCGCCCTGCGTGCTCGTCACGCGTGAGGTGGCCGGCGAGGTCGTGGTCGACGAGGAGCGCTGCAGCCTCTGTGGCGTCTGCGTCGATCTCGGGTGTCCGGCGCTCGCCCCCGGCGACGACGCGATCTCGGTGCTCGAGACCTGCACCGGTTGTGGCCTGTGCGTCGAGGTGTGCAAGCGCGGCGCGCTGAGTCTCGCGTGCGCCGGGGACGAGACGTGAACGGGACGACGACGGTCTCGCTCGTCGGGGTCGGTGGCCAGGGCATCCTGCTCGGCGCCGCGATCCTCGCGGAGACGGCCGCCGCCGCAGGCCTCGAGGTCAAGGCCAGCGAGGTCAAGGGCATGGCGCAGCGCGGCGGCAGCGTGCTCAGCACCGTGCGCTTCGGCGAACACGTGTGGTCGCCGGTCGGGCCGCGCGCCGACGTGGTCATCGCCACCGAAGTGCTGGAGGGCATCCGCGGCCTCGGCCTGCTCGGCCCCAAGGGCACCCTGGTGTGCGCCTCCACCACGCGCATCACGCCGGGCAGCGTACTGCGCCGCGAGGAGGGCTACCCGGACGACGTGAGCGGCGCGGCCGCCCGGCGCGGCGTGCGCCTCGTCACCGTGGACGCCGAGGGTGTCGCCAGGGAGGCCGGCACCGTACGCGCCGTCAACGTGGCGCTGCTCGGCGCCGCCTCGATGGTCCTCCCGTTCGGCGAAGAGCAGTGGCGGCGCGGCTTGGAGGCTGCCATCCCTGCAAAGCTCCTCGAAGTCAATCTGCGCGCGTTCGAGCTCGGGCGCGCCGCGGTCGCGAGCCAGGAGGTCGAGTCGTGAAGGTCACGCAGCTCACCGCGTTCCTCGAGAACCGCAGCGGTCGTCTCGCCGAAGTCGCCGACATCCTCGGCCAGGCGGGCATCAACATCCGCGGGTTCTCCACGACGGAGGCTGCCGAGTACGGCATCGTCCGTCTCATCGTCACCGACCCCGAGCGCGCCCGCACGCTGCTGCACGACGCCGGGTTCACCACGCACTTCTCGGAGGTTCTGTGCGTCAAGGTCGAAGATGTCCCGGGCGGGCTCGCGCAGGTGCTGGACCAGCTGGCCGAAGCCGGCGTCTCCATCGACTACCTGTACAGCATCTCGTTCTGGAACATCTGCTTCGCCGTGCGCGACATCGACCGCGCCGTCGAACTGCTCGCCGGCAAGGTGACGCTGCTCACGGACCAGGAGGTGCGAGCCCTGTGAATACCCACCGGAGGCAGAGTATCGAGCGGGGCGCCGAAGGCGCACCGCTCTCCGCGCCGGCCTCCGCGACGGCCGAGGAGCACCTGACCAAGGATGCGGCCGGCGGGCTGTACTGGCAGCCGGCCGCCGAGACGCTGCCGGTCCCCAAGCTCGGCGAGCTGCAGATCGAGCGGCTGCGGGCGACCCTCGAGAACGCCTACGAGAACGTCCCGTTCTACCGCAAGAAGATGGACGAGCTGGGCGTCAAGCCCGTCGACATGACCTGTCATGGCGACGTCGCCGATCTTCCCTTCACCACGAAGATCGACCTGCGCGACCACTACCCGTTCGGGATGTTCGCACGGCCGCGCGACCAGGTCGTGCGCGTCCACGCCAGCTCCGGCACCACCGGCAACCCCACCACCGTCGGATACACGCGTGGCGATCTCGACGTCTGGGCGGACCTGATCGCCCGGACCCTCGCCGCCGGCGGCGTGGCGCCGGGCGACCTCCTGCAGAACGCGTTCGGCTACGGCCTGTTCACCGGCGGGCTCGGCCTGCACCTCGGCGCCGAGCGCCTGGGCTGCACCGTCGTGCCCATCTCGGGCGGCAACACCGAGCGGCAGCTCAAGATCATGCGCGACTTCGGCGCCACCGCCCTGAGCTGCACGCCGTCCTACGCCATGTACCTGGCCGACGCCGCCCGTGACCGCGGCCTGCGGCCGGAGGACCTGCCGCTGCGCGTCGGCTTCCACGGCGCGGAGCCCTGGACCAACGAGCTCCGCGTGCAGATCGAGGCCGGCCTCGGCGAACACGCGCTCGACATCTACGGCCTCTCCGAGATGGGCGGCCCCGGCGTCGCCTACGAGTGCCTGTGCAAGTCCGGCATGCACGTCAACGAGGACCACTACCTGGCCGAGATCATCGACCCGGAGACGCTGCGTTCCTTGCCCTACGGCGAGGTCGGCGAGCTCGTCTTCACGACGCTCACCCGCCAGGCCCAGCCGCTCATCCGCTACCGCACTCGCGACCTGTGCATGCTCATCGCCGAGCCGTGCGCCTGCGGCCGGACCTCGGCGCGCATGAGCAAGCCGATCGGGCGCAGCGACGACATGCTCATCATCCGCGGCGTCAACGTGTTCCCGAGCCAGATCGAAGAGGTGCTCATGAGCATCCCGGCGATCGAGCCGCACTACCAGATCGTCGTGGACCGCAAGGGCTATCTGGACGTGATCGAGGTCTGGGTCGAGGTGGGCGAGGACATCTTCGCCGAGACCATGGGCGACCTTGAGCGCTTTCGGCGGAACGTGCAGGCGCAGATCTACAACGTGCTCAACATCCAGGTGGCGGTCAAGCTGAAGGAACCCAAGGCCATCCAGCGCTCCGAGGGCAAGGCCGTGCGCGTGGTCGACAGGCGCAAGGCGCTGTAGCACGCCGTTCCCTCTGGAGACCCGCAGGCTGACGCTCCGGCCGCTGACCGTGGCGGACGCGGTGGACGTGTTCGCCGTGTTCGCCGCGCCGGCGGTGATGCGCTACTGGAACAGCCCGCCGCCGAAGGACCTCGCGGAGGCCGGGGAGTGGGCGGCGCACCTTGAGGACATGCAGCGCCGGCTCGGCTACGCGCAGTGGCGCGTGAGCGAGCGGGCCGGCGACCGCCTGGTCGGCATCGCCGGCCTCCAGCCGCTCGACGGCGGGCCCGAGGTCGAGCTCACCTACGCGCTCGAGCCGTCGGCGTGGGGCAGAGGGTACGCGACCGAGGCCGGCGCGGCGGCGCTGGGGTACGGCTTCGGGGAGGCCGGGCTCGAGCGCGTCGTCGCCAT
Source organism: uncultured Thermoleophilia bacterium (assembly GCA_963705205.1). Classification (GTDB taxonomy): domain Bacteria; phylum Actinomycetota; class Thermoleophilia; order UBA2241; family UBA2241; genus CAIXSE01. The sequence continues at coordinate 144,132 of CAVPJG010000006.1, read as the reverse complement.
CGCCAGGGAGGAGAACCGCGGGTCGGTCGCTGTCCTGCGCAGACTCGGCCTGCGCCCGCTGGGCGCCGCCCGGTACTGGGGCAAGCCGTGGGCCAAGTTCGCGCTGCCGGCGAGCGCCTGGCAGGAGGAGCGGGCGGCGGCGACGCCGCCGCTGCGCACCGAGCGGCTCGAGCTGCGCCGCTTCGCGGCGTGCGACCGCGAGCCGCTGGCCGAGGTCTTCGGCGACGCGGCAGTGATGCGCTTCGTCGGCGCCGAGCGGCGGCCGCTCGACGCGCCGCAGGTGGCGGCTGCGCTGGAGGTCGCCGGGCAGCACTGGGAGCGGCTGGGCTTTGGACCGCTGGCCGTCGTCGAGCGGGCTACCGGGCGCCTCGTAGGTGAGGCCGGTCTCCAGCCGCTGGACGGCGGCCCCGACGTCGAGCTCACCTACACCTTCGCGCGCGCCGCGTGGGGCCGCGGCTACGCGACCGAGGCGGCGCGCGCCGTCCTGCGCTGGGCGTTCGCCGGCCTCCTCCTGCCCCGGGTCGAGGCGGTCGCCGATCCCGAGAACCACGCCTCACTGCGGGTCCTGGAGAAACTCGGCATGGCGCCGCTCGGGCCGCGCGAGTGCTACGCGTCGGTCCTGGCGGAGTGGGGCCTGACCTTCGGCGCGTGGCGGGAGCTGGCCGGGCCGGCGCCCGCGCGCGGCTGACGGCCGCGACCGTCTATACTCGTCGGGTGACACCGCCCGCCTCAGCGCTGCGGCCGCTGCGCGGCCTCCGGCTCGACCTTTCCCGGCGCTCCTGCGACGAAGAGGAGTTGCCGGCAGACGTGGCGCGCGCCTGGCTCGGCGGCCGTGGCCTGGGCGCCTACCTGGCGCTGCGCGAGCGGCTGTTCGAGGTCGAGCCCCTCGCGCCCGAGAACCTGCTCGTCTTCGCGCCGGGCCCGCTCACGGGCACCGGCGCCCCGGCGAGCGGCCGCTACAGCGTGACCAGCCGCTCGCCGCTCACCGGCACCGTGTTCGACGGCAACTCGGGCGGCAACTTCGGCAACGCGCTGCGCCGCCTCGGCTGGGACTACCTCATCGTCACGGGAGCGCTCGAGGAGCCGGGGTACGTGACGCTGGGGCTGGACGGCGCCGGCGGAGCGCCGACGCCGGCCAGCGAGCCGGACGCCGGCTCACAGCCGCTCGGCGGCTCCGGCGGCGCGACACTCCGCGCCGCCGGCGGCCTCTGGGGCCTCGACGTCCCGGCGTCGCTCGAGCGCCTGCGCGAGCTGCACCCCAGGTCGGAGGCAGCGGTGATCGGCCCGGCCGGTGAACGCGGGGTGCTGTTCGCGAGCATCGTCAACAACCGCGGGCGGTCCATCGGCCGCGGCGGCCTCGGTGCGGTGATGGGCGCCAAGCGCCTCAAGGCACTCGTCATCGGCGACCACGGCCGGCGGAAGCCGCCGGTGGCCGACCCCGAGCGCCTCGAGTTCATCGTCTACGAGGCCGAGAAGCTGCTCAAGTCGAACCCGATCACCTCGACGGCGCTGCCTGAGTTCGGTACTGCGGTGCTGGTCAATGTGCTCGACCAGGCCGGTGCCCTGCCCACGCGCAACCACCGCGAGAGCCGGTTCGAGGGTGCCGCCGCGATCTCCGGCGAGGCGCTCAAGCGCGAGCACGTGCAGCGTCGCGCCGCCTGCCGCGGCTGCATCATCGGCTGCGCCCGGCGCACTACGGCCGGCGGCGAGAGCGGCGAGGGTCCCGAATACGAGAGCATCTGGGCGTTCGGGGCGGAGTGCGGTGTCTCCGACCTGACGGCGATCGTGCAGGCCAACTACGCCTGCAACCGCGCCGGCATGGACACCATCACCATGGGCGTGACCATCGCCTGCGCCATGGAACTCACGGACCTCGGCGTGCTGCCGGGCGGCCCGCGCTTCGGTGACGCGCGGGCGATCATCGACCTGGCCGAGGCCACGGCCGTAGGCGAGGGCCTCGGCGCCGAGCTCGGGCTGGGCTCGGCGCGCTTCGCCGCGCTCCACGGTCGGCCCGAGCTTTCCATGAGCGTCAAGCAGCTCGAGATGCCGGCCTACGACCCGCGCGGCATGAAGGCCCAGGGCCTCGCGTATGCCACCAGCAACCGCGGCGGCTGCCACCTGCGCGCCAACATGCTCGGCCCCGAGATCCTCGGGGTCCCCAAGATGGTCGACCGCTTCGCGACCCTCGGCAAGGCCGGTCTGCTCATCAATCTCCAGAACCTGAACGCCGTCCTCGACTCGCTCAGCGTCTGCAAGTTCACCGCCTTCGCGATGAAGGAGGACTACTTCGCCCGCCAGCTGAGCGCGGTGTGGGGCGAGACGGTGGAGCCGCAGGAGCTGCTGCTGCTCGGGGAGCGCATCTGGAACGGCGAGCGGCTCTTCAACCTCGCGGCGGGGTTCACGCGCGCCGACGACACGCTGCCGCCGCGGCTGCTGCACGAGCCGGTGCCGGCCGGGCCCTCCGCCGGCCAGGTTGTAGACTTGCCGCCGATGCTCGACGAGTACTACATCTCGCGCGGCTGGGGCGAGGGCGGCGTGCCCTCGGCGGCCAAGCTGGAGCGCCTGGGCCTGAGCGAGGTCGCTGCGGCGGCGGGCGTTGCGCCGGGGACGCCCGGGACGGCCGGGACGGCCGCGCGGTGAGCTCGGCCGTCCTCGAGCAGTTCCGGGCCATCGGCCGGGACCTCTTCGTCGCCGGCGTCATCAGCTCGCACGGCGGCAACCTGAGCGTGCGCATGGGCGACCGCATCCTCATCACGCGTCGCGGGTCGATGCTCGCCCGTCTCGAGGAGCGCGACATCATCGAGACGGGCCTCGAGGAGAACGACGCCAACGTCATGCTGGCAAGCACCGAGGTCAACGTGCACCGGGCGATCTACCTGGGCACGGCCGCGCAGGCGATCGTGCACGCGCATCCGCCCTACGCCATCGCCCGCTCGCTCATGTGCGACGAGATCATCCCCATCGACAGTGAGGGGTCCTACCTGCTGCACAAGGTGCCGGTGGTGCACACCGAGTTGACCGCCGGGTCGAGCGAGGTCGCCGAGCTGCTCCCGAGGTGGCTCAAGGAGTACGACCTCGTGATGCTGCGCGGGCACGGGCCGTTCGCCATCGGCCACCTGCTCGAGGAGGCCTACCAGCTCACCAGCGTGCTCGAGATGTCGTGCCGCATCATGACCATCGCCGACGGGCTCGGTGAGCAGGTCAGGGAGTATCGCAAGGGGTCGGAGCGGTACGAGACGTGGTGAACGTGAGGGCGTCGTTTGCGGGGGTTCGGTGAATTCGCCGGTCTCGCAAGGCCACGCATCCTCACAGGGTGCGGATGGACGCGGCTCGCCACCAAGGAGCGGGAAGCGCGACGATGGACGCCTCCTGTCGTATGGGGGCGAGGCCGCGATCGCCGCGGCGGTCAGTCGCATCGCCGTCCTCGTCGCGGTCATCGCCGGCGCCTACATCGCGTATCGGTACGGGGATGACGCCGGAGGGCTGCTGAGACGACTGCTGCAGGTCCCCTGGATGCGCAAGGACGCGGGGTGGTTCGTCCACATCGCTCGCGAGGGCTACGGCGGCAGTCCGGGACGTCCCGCGTTCTTCCCTCTCTACCCCCTGTTGGTGAGGGTCGCCAGCATCGTCACGCTCGGCAACTACTGGCTGGCCGGGCTGGCCGTCTCGCTGGCGTCCTACGCGGGGGCCATGGCGCTGCTCTTCCGTCTCACGGCGACTGAGGCGAGTCGCCGCGCCGCGAGCCGGTCCGTCGTGCTGATCTCCATGTTTCCCACGGCGTTCGTCTTCAGCGCGGTCTACAGTGAGTCGCTGTTCCTGCTGCTCAGTGTCGCCGCCTTCTTCTTCGCGCGGCGGCGGTACTGGGTGGCGGCCTGCGTCGCAGGGTTCCTGGCCACGCTCACGAGGAGCAGCGGCATCGTGCTCGTCGTGCCGCTGCTGCTCATCTTCGCGGACCAGCAGGGCTGGGGATCGCGCCGCCCTTCCTTATCGCGGCCGGGGGATGCCCGGGTCGCGTGGCTGCTGCTCGTGCCGGGCGGTCTGATCGCCTACATGGCCTACCTCTGGGCCAGGCTCGGGGACCCGACGCGTTTCATCGAGGTGCAGCGGACGTACTGGCACCGCACCACGACCTGGCCGTGGGTCGACGTCTGGAGAGGCGCGCGTGGCGCGGTGAGGGGGATCGGCGCCATCGTCGGTGACCTGTCGCTGCTCCCCTCAGGCCTGCTGCCCGGAGAGCGGCTCGAGGTCCTCTTCGCTCGGACGATACTCCCGTTCGGCGCGCTGTTGTTCGCCGCGTTCTGCCTGGTCCCGGTGTTTCGACGGCTTCCAGTCCCCTACGGCGTCTACTGCGTGCTGGCCCTCCTGGTGCCGCTCCTGGAGCCCTCGAGGCTCGTGCCGCTCTACTCCTACCATCGCTTCGTGCTCGTCGTCTTCCCGCTGTTCATGGGGCTGGGCGTCCTCTTGGAAAGGAGGACGAAGCTCTTCTGGATCCTGGCCTCGCTGTCGTTCGTCCTGATGCTCTACCTGGCCATCTGCTTCACAAGCACGTTGCCCGCGGCGCGCGGCGTGGTGTGAACGAGGCGCTCTCCTGGCTGTGCGTCAGCCGGGGCGTCTGCGGCGCACCAGCACGATGCCACCGATGAGCGCGGCCGCTCCGACGGCGAAGAACCAGGGCACGGCCGCCAGCCTTGCCTTCGCCTGTTCCCAGCCGGTCACGCTGGGTAAGGGACGGGTGGTCGCGGGGGCGGGACTGCCCCCCGGTGTGACCTCGCCCTTCGCGTCGCCGGACCTCTCCTGCTTCTCGTCGTCGGCTGGCGTTTCGTTGTGATCAGGCGTCGCTTTCTGGCTGGGCGTCACCTGCGCGGGCGTCGAGGTCGGCGCGGGGGTGCGACTGGGAGTCGGACTGGGCCGGGGAGTCCGGGTGATGGAGGCCAGGTACTCCACCAGCACCCCCTCGATGTCGCTGTACTGCATGTACGCGGGGTCACCGCGCACCACGACCAGCGCAGCGCGAACCGCGGCCGCGCTGTACTTGCCGTCGACGACGCCGTCCGACGCGTCGTCGAGCAGGGTGCGGATCGATCCGCCGGCGGAGCCTGAGGACGCGACCAGACCAGTGGCGACGAGCAGAAGGATGAGCACGAGGATCCCCCTCGCCGCTCTCCTCATGATGCCGCCTCCCTGTGTGACTCCGTCGCTGCTGGGTGATGCGCTTCGCGCTGCCGCACTCCTCAAGCCCGTACCGCGCACCAGCGTCCTCTCCCGCTCACCTACGCTCGGCACGAGTCCAGTATACTCGTGCCCGGCCGCTCGGCCGACCGTGTCGGGGAACCGCGATCAAGGAGTCACGCGCTGCACCCAGAGCTTCCCTCGCTCGGGCGGGACGACCTCGGGCAGACCGTCGGCGCGGTGACCGCGCCGCGAGGGCGCGCCGGCACGGCGCGCCGCGCAACTCGTTTGCCGCGCTCTGCATCTTGGCCCTGCTGGGGGCTGTGGCGGCGTTGAGCTTCCTGTCCGGCGGGTACATCCTCCAGCTGACGGCGCCGGTCGTGTTCGCGCTGGCGGCCGTCGCCGTCGTCGCAGTGTGGCGCGCCCAAGGCCTCGTGCGTCCATCCCGCCCATACCTCGTGGCTGTGGTCGCCTTCGCGGCCTTCGTGGCGTGGACCGGCTTGTCCATCCTCTGGTCTGCGGGTCCCGACCTGTCCTGGATCTCGTTCGACCTCGCCCTGGTCTACCTGCTCGTCATGATTGCGATCGGTCTGCTGCCCGGTGGACCGCTCCAGCTTCGCCTCGCGGCCCACGGGTTCGGCGTCGTGGTGTTGGTCGTCGCCGCGTATGCCTTGCTGGGCAAGGTCGCCCCCGACCTCGTCACCCACGCCCATCTCTTCGCCCGCCTCCGGGCGCCGGTGGGCTACTGGAACGTGCTCGCCGGCCTGATCGTGATGGCGATCCCGGTCTTCCTCGTGATCGCCTCGAGCAAGGCGACTCCACCATGGGTCCGCGGGCTGGGGGCCGCGGCGCTCGTCGTGCTGGTCCTCACCTTCTTCTTCACCTTCTCGCGCGGTGGGTACGTCGCTCTCGCCGCCGCGCTGCTCGTGTTCTTCGTCTTCACGACCCGCCGCCTGTCGGCGTTCGCGTCGCTGGCCGTCGCCGCGGCGCTGGCCGGCGGAGTCCTCCTCGGCCTGCGCGACCTGGGAACGCTGTTCTCGGCCACCGTGGATAGCGACCTGCGCTCGTCGCAGGCGCACGCGCTCGCGATCTGGTTGGTCTTCGCGCTGGCCGTGGCCTTTGCGGCGCAGGTCCTTGTCGCCCTGGCAGAGCGCCGGTGGACGCTGCCGGCGCGGCAGGCTCGCCTCGTCGGCACGACCGTGGTCGCCGTGCTCGTGATCGCACCGCTCGCCCTCGGCACCGTCTTCATCCTTCAGCACGGCGGCGGGGAGTGGGTCTCGGCCCAGTACCACGCCGCGCTCTCACCGTCGGGCCCCTCCAACGACGTGCAGCGCCTCGCCTCGCTGGGCAGCAGCGGCCGCGTCGGCTGGTACCGCGCGGCTCTGCGCGGCTTCAGGCATCACCCCGTCGCGGGCACCGGCGCGGGCACATTCCGCTTCACCGACGTCCTCTATCGGGAGAACACCCTGGTCGCGAAGCATAGCCACAGCCAGTGGCTCAACGTGCTGACCGAGCTGGGAGTGGTCGGCTTCGTCCTCTTCGCGCTCGCCATCGGCGGTCTCGTGGCAGCGGCATTCGGCCGTCTGTTTCGGGACCGCCGCGACCCTCACCGAGCGCTGCTCGCCGCCTGCCAGGCGGCGATCATCGCGTTCATCGTCCACATCTCGGTGGACTGGGGCTGGGACATGCCGGCCATCACGATCGCGTTCCTTCTGCTGGTCGGTGTCAGCGCGTCCTACGTCAGGGATCGGAGCGCTGCGGCGCAACGGGGGCGGGCGTCGGAACGGGCTGGACGCAGTGCCGCCGGCTCCGCCCTGAAGCCGGGGCCCGCGACGCGTGCAGCAACCCCGTCCCTCGGCGTTCGTCTGCTCGCCACCGGTGTGATCCTCTTCGGCGTCGTGTGCTGGGCGTTGCCGTACCTCGCCGAGGGCGCGACGGCCAGGGCTCAAGACCGGCTGAGCCGGGGGCAGGTGGCGGCAGCAGAGGCCGGCGCGGCGCGCGCGGCTGCTCTCGATCCCCTCGCCGTCGACCCATTGCTGACGCTGGCCGCGCGTACACGCCCAGAGGGGCGATCTGGAGGCCGCAGCCGCCACGCTGGAGCGGGCCATGAGGCTGCAGCCGGACAACTACGAGCCGTACTACCGGATGGGCAACCTGCAGCTCAAAGGCTTCGACGACAAGGCCGCGGCTCGCCTCTGGTATCTGAAGGCCCTGGAGCTGAACCCCATGGACCCGGGCACCAGGAACATGCTCGGCATGCTGTAAGGTCCAGGCCGATCGCCGTGTTGCGGGTGAGTCGATCGATTCCGCCGTGAATCGTTCGCGCAGGATGCTCCAGGTGCCCCATCCGGCGCTTCAACGCGGGCGCGCTACGCTCCCAGCGAGGCGCTCGTAGGCGTCGGTCACGGCCTCCCACGAGAACAAGGCTCGGGCCCTCGCCGCTGCGGCTGCTCGCAGCGCGGCCATCCTGTCCGGGTCCGCGAGCAACTCTCGCAGCACCACGCGCAGCGCGTCGGCGCCGCCCTCGCCGCGGTACCAGACTGCGGCGTCGCCAACGACCTCGAGGTTGGGCTCGTGGTCGTTGACCACCACGCAGTTGCCAGCGGCCATGGCCTCGATGAGCACCGGATGGCTGCCGCCCACCTCGGTGGCGACCACGAACACGGCGGCATTCCTGGCGAGCTGGTGATAGCCGTCGCCGAAGACGTAGCCTGTGAAGAGGACGCGCGGGTCGTGTGACGCCTTCAGTGACTCCTGATACCCATCTGCGTAGGGAGCGTCGCCCACGATGACCAGCTTCAGATCGGTAGCGAGACCCTCGAACGCCTCGAGGAGCACGTGGGCGTTGTTCTCGGGCACCAGCCGGCCGACGAACAGCACGTAGCCGCGTGCGCTCAGGCCGAGACGCTCGAGATGATCCACCGCGCTCGGTCTCGGGGATCTCGGCGCCGTAGGGGATGAACGTCGTCTCGGCGCAATGCTCCTCGCGGTACACCCGCTGCAGTACCCGCGAGTCGGTGATCACGCGCGTGGCGAAGCGCGGCGCGTTCCGTTCGGCCCAGCGCAGGTAGTACTTGGCGGGCTCGGACCACTTGGCGCGCCGCGAGTCCAGGCCGTCCACGTTCAGGATGCTGGGGATGCCGAGCAGGCGGGAGAGCAGCGCGAACGGGCTGTTGCCCGCGATGAAGTAGAAGGCGGCGTCCGGTCGAACGAAGAGCGCCATGTGGACCGTGGAGACGAAGGTGTGGACGATCGTGTCGAGATGCTTGCTGCGCACGGTGGGCAGGTGCACCAGGCGCATGCCCTCGTAGCGGGTGCAGCGACCCTCGACCATGTGCGGCCGGCAGTAGACGGTGACGTCGTGGCCGCGCGCGGCGAGGCGCCGGCCGATGTTCTCCACCGCCGTCTCGAAGCCGCTGTAGGCGGCCGGCACGCCCCGGGTGCCCACGAGCGCGAGCCTCACGAGGGCACCCCGGCTGCTCGCCGCAGCAGGTCCTCCAGCCGGGGCGCGAAGACGGTCTCCGTGAAGCGCGCCTCGTAGGCCGCTCGCGCGGCGGCGCGCATGCCTCGGTACCGCGCCTCGTCGCGCCAAAGGTCGCGGACCCTCAAGGCCGCCCCCGCGATGTCGCCGGGGTCGAGGCGCAGCCCTGTCTCGCCGGCGGCCACGGTCTCGGCCAGTCCGCCGCCGTCCGTGGCCAGCACCGGAACGCCGAGCGAGTAGCTCTCCGGCACCACGAGCCCGAACGGCTCGTCCCAGAGCGAGGGCACCACGGTGAGGAAGCTGTCTGCCCAGGCGGCCGCCTTGTCGTGCCCGCGCAGCAGCCCGCGAAACGTGACGTTCGTGAGCCGGCGGCGGCGGGCCGCATCCCTGAGCGCGGACTCCTCGGCGCCCCTGCCGACGAGGTGCACGTCGAAGTCGGGGAGCGCCGCGGCGAGATCGAGGGCGATCGACGGTCCTTTGGCGCGGATGAGCGTCCCGACGAAGGTGAGCTTCGGCCTGCCGCCGCGCTCACCGGGCCGATCCTGCGACTCGGCGGCGGTGAGGAGCGCCGCGAGATCGTCCGCAGGGTTGTGAAGTACCTCGATGCGCTCCCGCGGCAGCCCGTGCGCGATATGCACGTCAGCGGTATGCCTGCTGTTGGCGATGTACAGATCGGCCGCGGAGCCGCACCTTCGCCCGCGTGCGGCATCTATCCAGCGCGCTGCGACCAGACCTGCGCTTGCGACCGAGGAGCCGCGGTAACAGCGATGAGCCGCGCAGGCCAGGAAGGCGGTCCGCACACAGTCATCGCACGGCCTCCCGTCCCGGAAGGCATATGAGGACAGGCAGAAGGCGCGGTAGTTGCGCAGGTGCTGCACCGTCGGGACGCCGTGGCTGCGGCACGCGTCGTACGCAGCGCCGGTGATGAAGGGGACCAGGTTGTGGAGGTGCACGACGTCGACACGCTCGCGGGCCAGCATCCGGTCCATCTCGCGGTACGCAGCAATGGAATACGCAGAGGAGGCGAGCATCGCGACCCGCCTGGCGGGGGCCGCCCGTTCGAAGTCGCGGTTGTCGCGCTGGAAGACGGAGACATCGTGTCCGCGAGCCGTCAAGGCACCCACCTCGAGGTCGACGGAGGCGTCGATGCCGCTCCCGTGGCGCACGAAGTTGTTGACGACGAGGACCCTCACAACGCGGGAGTCCGCTCCCGCACGACTTGGGCAGGAATGCCGGCCACCACGGTCATCGCCGGCACGTCGCGCGTCACCACAGACCCTGCGGCGACGACCGACCCGCTCCCGACGGACACGCCGGCCAGGACGACACTGCCGGCGCCGAGCCAGCAGTCGTCGTGGATGACGATGCCCATCCGGGTGACGCCCTGCCGCTTGATCGGCAGCTCCCCGTCGTCGAAGTCGTGGTTCTCTCCCAGGAGGGTGACGCGAGGTCCCATCAGGACGCGAGCGCCGATCTCGATGTAGCCGGAACACCCGACAAAGGCGAAGTGGCCGATATTGGAGTTGTCGCCGACTCTGAGCCCTTCGCCAAGCTCTCCCCCGAAGATGTTGGTTGGACTGATCATCGCGTGCCGCCCCACGGTGCACCGGTCGCCGAACACGATCCCGCGCCGCGAGAGCCCCATGATCTGGCAGCCCTCCTCCAGATTCAGGTCGCGGCCCGCAGACACGTGACGAGCGTGAAGCACCCGGACGTTGCGCTCGCAGAACACGAGGCCCTGCGCCCGGCCCATGCGGGCTCGCAGCACCGAGCCGCGCGCGATCCGCCGGCCAAGCAGCCAGCCCAGACTCGCCAGCTCCGGACCGCGCCACTCGCGCAGGGCCTCCGGGTCGCAGCCGTCCTTGCGGCTCGCCAGCATTCGATGGAGTCGTTCGTAGTCCGTTTTCAGCCCCCGTGGATTCCCGAGGAGTATCGCACACTCCTCAGCGGAGCGACCCCAGGACGCGCCGGTAGAGTTCCTGGATGCGTTCGTCCACGATCTCCTGCGTGTGGTTGTGGAGGACGTAGTCCCGACCCGCCGCACCCAGCCTCGCCCGCCGTGACGGATCGGCCGCCAGGCGGGCGACCTGGGCGGCCATGACTGCTGCGTCGAGAGGCGTCGAGACGAACGCTTCACCGTTGCTCGCCTCGACGCCGCTGAAGGCCTGGGGCGTGCCGATCACCGGCTTGCCCCATGCCATCGCCTCCAGCGTCTTGTTCTTCGTCCCGCCGCCGAAGGCGACGGGCACGAGGACGATGTCGGCCGCACGATACAGGGGGGTGAGGTCGGGCACGTCCTCCATGTACTCGACGCCCGGCTCGGGCGAGCCGACGCGCGCGCGGCGCGCGGCGCGTCCCGCGATGGTCAAGGTGAACGGCGTGCCTCCGGCCCTGAGTCGCGGCGCGAGCGCCTCGCTGATGAAGGCCGCGGCGGCACGATTGGGATGGTGCAGGAAGTTGCCGACGAAGAGGATGCGCGTCGCTGCCGCGCCCTTCACCTCGCTCGCTCGCCCCGATCCCTCACCGATCTCCACCGCGGACGGCACCGAGACTGCCAGGGGCACCACGGTGGGCTCGATGCCGAGCCGTCGCACGCGCGCCGCATCCTCACGGTTGATGGCGATGACCGCGGCCATGCGCGCGAGCTCCCGCCGCTCCGCGCGTTCGCTCGTCATCCGCTGGACATGCGCGAGGCCGTAGCGCAGCGGACGGGCCGCCGCCGCCGCGTCGCACAACCCGCTGACCACGTCCAGCAGGTCGATGACAGCCGGAACCCGCTCGTCGCGATACCAGCAGGAATACATACTCACGAGGTGCATGACATCGGGGGACAGCTCGTCCACTGCGTCCCGCACCAACCGCCCCATCGTCTCGAAGTGGCTCCGGCTCAGGAGTGGCACGGGAGTGACCAACCGACGCGCCCGAGCGACTGTCGAGCCGACGGCCGACCGAGCGTAGGGGCTCATCTCGAGGCGCCTCACCCTGGCGCCGGCCTCCTCGATCGCGGACAGCTCCGCATCGGCGGGCGCCGCCCCCGTCACGACGACGTCGAAGCGGCGGGCGAGCGCGCGGATGACCGAGAGCGGGCGCGTGTGCGCCCCGGTGAACGGCGGATGGGGGAGCTCCGGGGCGACGACCAGGACGGCGGCGCAGTCTGCCCTGGTTCGTCTCATTGAGCAATCATACTGTCGATTTGAATGCGCATCTCCACGACCTGACAGCTGCTCCAAAAGCTACGGGGATCGGACAGCTATGCACGACACGGCGGCTCCGACCAGAGACGGTCACCCGCCGCGAGGGATGCCTGGTCAGCGGGTCGCGGCGGTCCGGACCAGGTTGAATGACGTGCTGGGGGTCACCAGATAGGGCGTCTTCTCATCCTTGATGACAGTGAAGGATGCAGCCTGCTTCCAGTAGTCGTACATAGCGAAGCCTTGGCTGTCATGGATGGACAGGTCGATGGAGTGAAGCCCATCGCTGAATACGTTCGCCACTGACCACTGCACCCGCACGCGTTCGCCCTTCACAAGGCTGCCGCATCTCTGCTTCTTCACGAGTGAGTTCGTGCCGAGGATCGGAGTCCCACTGGAATTACTAATGAGGAAGCCGAAGACGGCCTCCCTGACGTCCCGTTCCGCGACTGCCTCCAGATCCACGACCAACTCGGCCTCGTCTGTCAGGTATTCCGGCACGTTGACGCTTGTGTGGTGGACATCCCCCTCGCCCCACCGGCGTTCGGGATCAGCCTCGAGCTCTGCGACCGCACTATGACCGTCGGGGCTGAAGAGCTTCGTGTATTGCTCTGCGATGTCTTCTGCGCTCCCCTGATGGAGGATTCGGCTGTCTTCAATGAGGATGGCTCGATCGCAGAACTCACGCACCGCAGCCATGTTGTGGGTGACGAAGACGACAGTTGTCTGACTGTCTTTAGCGCGCGGAAGTGCTCGAAGCACTTTCGTTGGAAGGCGGCGTCGCCAACGGCGAGCACCTCATCGACCAGCAGGATGTCCCCTCGTGCTCTCGTGGCTAGAGAAAAGGCGATCCGCACCTGCATGCCCGAGGAGTAGTTCTTGAGCTTCTGGTCCATTGACTCCTCTAGCTCCGCGAAGGCCACGATGTCGTCGTAGATCTCATCGACCTCGCTTCTGGCGAAGCCCATCATTGCGCCGTTCAGGTAGACATTCTCGCGACCGGTCAGCTCGGCGTTGAACCCCACGCCGAGCTCCAGGAACGGGACGAGGCGACCCGTGACTGAGACCTGGCCGCTGGTGGGCGTGTAGATCCCGGCCAGGATCTTGAGGAGCGTGCTCTTGCCGCAGCCGTTGCGCCCGACGATCCCGAAGAACTCACCCCGGCCAATGTCGAAGCTCACGTCACGCAGGGCATGCTGCACCTCCATGACACGCTGACGGCGGAACGCGTTGATGAATCGGCTCTTGACCGTGTTCTGGCGCAGGTGCGGCAGGAGGAAATCCTTCGAGACGTCGCGCGCGCTGATGACTACCACCGGCGTCGCCATCAGTTCTCCTCGGCAAACGACGGTGCTCGCCGACGAAAGTAGGACACAGATGCGACGCCCATCACCAGCACGATTCCCACGGGTATGGCGCGGGCCCAAGGAGTGCCGAACACCTGGGTCATCGTCACTGTTTGATCGGTGACTAGACAGTACCGTGCATCCTGGATGATCTGAGCCATGGGATTGAGCAGAAGCAGTCGAGCGAACCTCAGCGGCACGAGGTCCGGCGGATAGAGGATCGGCGTCGCGTAGAACGCCCCCTGCAGCACCACCTCCCAGATGTAGCTCATGTCGCGAAAGCGCAGGAACAGCGCGCCAAGAATGAAGGCGAGGGCGAGGGAGAGCACAAGGAGTTCGACGAACAGCAGCGGCAGCCAGAGCACGGTCAGACGCACGGGAACCTGCGCAAGCGTCATGAACAGGACGATGACCACCATGTTGAGACCGAAGCTGATGAGCGCGGATACACAGACTGACACGACCACGACATACCGCGGGAAGCTTATCTTTCTAAGGAGATCCGCTCTTCCCACAAGTGAGCCGAGCCCCTGACCGGTCGCCTCTGCGAAGAATCCCCATACCACGATGCCGAGCAGCAGGTAGATGGCCGGGTAAGGCGATCTGCCGCCCCCGATCCGGAGCAGCCGGACGAACACCATGTAGAGAATGGTGAAGATGGCCAAGGGGCGGAGCAGTGTCCACAGGTAGCCGAGGATGGATGCCTGGTAGCGGAGTTTGAAGTCGGTGGCCACCATCGCCCGCAGGAGGATGCCGGGGTATCTGTAGCGCAGCCGCAGCCGTGCGACGAGTGCGTTCAAGGTCCAATCACGGGTAGGGGAATCGGCCAAGCGGCAGTATAGCCCACGCCGGTCCTTCATGAAGGGCGCAGGATGGCGTCGGCACATGTAGAGTGTCGGCAGGACTGACCGACTCGAGCCAGCGGGGCTGACCGTCCGCAACACTGGAGAATAATGCTCGACTACCTCGACGTATTGACAGACCTCCACCGCTCGAGGCAGCCGCGCACCTATCTCGAGATCGGATCTATCGCGGTGACGCCCTGCGAATCGCGTCCGAACGCACGCTGTGTGTAGGGGTGGATCCAGAGCCTGCGGTCCCGCCTCTTGACGCACATCGCTGGCACATCGAAGCGACGACGAGCGATGAGTTCTTTGCCGGTACACGCCCTCGGGAGCTGTTCGGCGGGCAGCCGCTTGACCTCGTCTTCATCGATGGCATGCATCTCTTCGAGTTCGCTCTGCGGGACTTCCTGAACGCGGAGGCGTTGTCGAGCCCCGAGTCGCTCATCGTCCTGCATGATTGCCTGCCGATGGACGCGGTCACCGCGTCGCCGGAACGCACAACGGATCACTGGACGGGCGATGTGTGGAAGCTTGTCCTCTGCCTGCTCGATCGACGGCCCGACCTTGATCTCACGACCATTGACGTCCCGCCTTCGGGGCTCTGCCTCGTCAGGCGACTGGATCCGAGCAACACGACATTGCACGATGAGTACGGCGACATCGTCGAGCAGTACCGGCCCATGGGCTTCGACGAGTGGGAGCGGAGGCGGGCAGACGTCCTCATCTGCACCGCAAGGGGTCCCGAGACGGCGCTATGGGCGGCGAGACAGGATCTTGTTGTGCTTCGAGAGGAGCTGAAGGAAGTCCAGACACGGGCCACCGCTGAGTTGGATGAGCTGCGGGCGGGATTCGCGGCCAGTCTGGCCGAGTCTTCAGAGCTCCGTGAGCGTCTCGAGCTCGAGATCGCGGACCTGCAGGCGCAGGTGCTTCGCAGCGACTCAGCAGCGGCGCGCGCCCGGGCGCAGTTCGAGGCGGTCGCCCGCTCCAGGTCCTGGCGTCTGACTGCCCCTTTGCGTTGGCTCGCGACCCTTGTCAAAGGCGGCGGCCGGCACTGAGTCCGGCAGATCGTGCAGGACTGGTGGGAGGGTTCTAGGCCTCGATGTTGCGGGACACCGACACGGCCATTCGTAGGATGTCGCCGATCCGCGATATGTCGCTGTCATTGAGCTGGGAACCGGTCGGGAACACCACGACGCGAGCGCTGATGTCGTCGGTGACAGGAAGATCGACGCTCGCGTACTCATGCATGGCCGAGTAGGGCTTCATGCGATGGCAGCCGGGATAGAAGTAGCGACGCGCCAGGATGTTCTCGGCGCGCAGGACCGCGATGAGCTCATCGCGGTCGATCCCCGCCTCGGTCGCGTCCACGAGAGCGACGACATGCTGGTAGTTGAACCCGCCGTCCTCCGGGTACTCGAGGAGTGTGAGACCGGGGATCGTCTCGATTTCCCTGGCATAAGCCCGGTAGTTCGCCTTGTTCAGGGCAACGATCTCCTCCATCTCGTCCAGCATCGTCAGTCCCATCGCCGCCGAGATCTCGTTCATCTTGCCGTTGGTGCCGAGGTGCTCGACGCAGTCCTCACCACAGAACCCGAAGTTGCGCATGACCCGGAGCTTCTCGGCGAGCTGTGCGTCGTTCGTGACGACCGCTCCGCCTTCAAGCGTGTTCAGGAACTTCGTGGCGTGGAAGCTGAAGACCTCGCACGCGCCTGACCCACCCACCTTCACACCCCCTCGCTGGACACCGAGCGCGTGGCAGGCGTCGAACAGGAGGGGGAGGCCGTGTCGATCGGCGATGTCCGTGAGGGATCCAACATCGCAGGGCTGACCCCAGAGATGCACCGCCAGAATGCCGCTCGTGCGGTGGCTGATGAGGGGCTCCACGAGGGCGGGATCGATGTGATGGCTTGGGGCGGCAATGTCGCAGAACACCGGGCGTATGCCCTGCCACATGAGTGCATGGGCAGTGGCGACGAAGGTGAAGGCAGGAACGATGACTTCATCGACGAGGCCGAGGGCACGGCATGCGATCTCCAGAGCAACGGTCCCGTTGGACATCGCCACGCAGTGGTGCGTACCCGCTACCTCCGCAATGCGCTCCTCGAACTCCCGGACGCATGGGCCGTCGTTGGTGAGCCAGCTCGAGTCCAGGATGGTCCTGACCCGCGCCAGGAATACCTCCGGATCACCCACGTTCGGCCGCCCCACGTGGAGCGGCCGAGGGAACTCGGCTCCGCCGCCATGGATAGCCAGGAGTGTCGTGCTCATGCCCCTCCCGCCATCACGCGTCAGCCCGATCGGATGGTTGCGTCATGCTCCCGGCGTCATCCGCTTCCCGAGCGCGCAGCGCCGCCTCAGCAGCAAGCAGTCCCTTGGAACGAGGCCGGAGAAGCCTGGCGGGAACGCCCACGTAGATGCCCCAAGGCTCGAGGTCACGGTTCACGAGCGTCATCGCTCCGGTGGCGCTACCCTCGCCGACCGTGACGCCCGGCAGCACAATGCTGCCTGCCCCCAGGACGGCATGGTGGCGCAGCCTCACCTGTCCCCGTATCACGTGTTTGAGGTCGGAAGGCACGGTCGGGTTGGTGAGCACGTCCCCGCCATAGTCGTCTGTAGCCGAGTAGATGGACGTGCGTCCGGACACGCCGACGAAGTCCTCGAGCACGATACCGGCATCGCCGAACAGTGCCACGTGTGCGGCCACGTGGACATGATCCCCGATCCACACCTCGCCCTGAGAGCCGCAGGAGACCACCACGAAGTCGTCGATGCGCACGAAGCTCCCGATGTGCAGGCGCTCGGGTGCGTAGATGGATGCCTTGCGGCTCAGCAGGACGTCATGGCCGCATGACGCCAATCCCAAGCGCAGTAACTCCGCCGATGTGTGGTACGAGGTCACGTCGATCTTCACGCTCCGCAGGCTGGCGCCGATTGCCTCCGCCACGTGCGATGCGCCTGGTCGCGCCGTCGCCAAGTGGTGGACTGGGCAGTAGTATACGCTTCACGTCCGCACGCAATCATCACGGCTTGGATCACGTACACCTGTCCCGGCCTAAGGAGCACTCTTCGAAGCTCGTCGTGGCCCTGAGCGAGGGGGAAAGATGAACCTGCACCTTGGATCCGGCTCGGTCAGACTGGATGGATGGGTGAACGTGGATCTCGATGCTCCTGAGGCGGACATGCACATGGATCTCCGGGAGCCACTGTCCTTCGAGGATTCGTCCGTGGCGTTCATCATGAACGAGCACTTCATCGAGCACCTGACCAGGGAGGAAGCCCTGTCGTTTCTCCGGGAGTGCCGGCGTGTGCTGCGTCCAGACGGGGTCTTGCGCCTGTCGACGCCGGATCTCAAGTTCCTGACGGAACGTTACCTTTCGGGGGCTCTCGACGAATGGGAGGGCCTGTGGATGCCGGCCACCCTCTGTCGGATGATGAACGAGGGCATGCGATCGTGGGGCCACCAGTTCCTGTACGACCGCGACGAGCTCTCCGGCATCCTTGCAGAGGCCGGCTTCGCCGACGTGCGGTACGTGGCATGGCGCGAAAGCGCAAGAGCGGAGTTGGCTGGACTAGAGACGCGGCCATTTCACGGTGAGTTGATCGTTGAGGCGTCGGGCCGCATTTCTGACTCAGGTGCGGTGGAGACGAGCCGGAGTCGCAGTGGTTGGCGACGTCGACTGAAGGCCGCAGCGCAGAGTATCCCACCCGGACAGCACCCGAAGACATGACTGCGGAGGGCCACGAGTTCCGGCTGTCCGTCCTCCTTGTGACGTACAACCAAGAACAGTATGTCGGCGATGCCCTCCAGTCGCTCTTTGGGCAGATGATCGACGGACCTATCCAGCTGGTCGTCGCGGACGACGGTTCCACAGACGGCACGGTCGAGATCATCTCAGAATGGGACGGGCGGGACTCCAGATTCCACTTCACGTATCTCGACCGCTCCTCGAACAGAGGAATCACGAGGAACTATCAACGCGGATTCGCCGCGTGTGCGGGCGACTACGTTGCCGTTCTGGAGGGCGACGACTACTGGACAAGCCCCTCGAAGCTGCAGCGCCAGGTGGACTTCCTCCAGTCCCACTGGGAATGTGATATGTGCGCGGTGAACTACTTCATCTATCGCGAGGCGAGAGCCGAATTCACGCCCAGGACGCCGGTCGGGCAGGGATACAGGTACCTGAGCGCCAGGGACCAGATAGCAGACAACCTGGCGTCCAACTTCTCCACCTGCATGTATCGCCGTTCCGCTCTGGAAGCGCTGCCCGCCGGCCTCTTCGAGACGACGTCCTATGACTGGATCGTCAACATCTGTGTGGGCCGGCGCAGCCTGATCGGCTTCCTCGAGGAGCCTATGTCTGTCTATCGGCTGCACGAAGGGGGAATCTGGACGAGGACTCCCTGCCTCGAGCAGTATCGGGCACAGCTGGACCTGATTCCGTCGTACAAGACGCGCTCACCGACAACCTGTTCGCCGAGGAGTTCGCGGCGCTCGCCGACCGACTGAGGAGCGCGATCCTGGACGCTCGACTGGCTACGGCCTCGCATACCGGACCGCGATCTTCAAGGGACCCCCGAGCACTTGCCTTTGCGCGCCTCACCAATCATCTGCCACCTGAAGTCGTGGCGCTGGCGCGTGTGCTGCTGCCCCGCGCCGTCAAGCGCGTGGTGGTCATCATGTTCCACCTGGATCAGTTCCGATGACGCAACCTCAAGTCTCGGTGGTCATGGCCACGTACAACCACGCGGGCTTCGTGCGTCAGGCCGCAGAGAGCGTCCTCCGCCAGCGCGGCGTCGAGTTCGAGTTCCTCGTCGCCGACGACGGCTCGACCGACGGCACAAGGGAGATGGTAGAGTCCATCCGGGACGAACGGCTTCACTTCATGCCTCATGCCGTGAACCGCGGCGCCGGCGTGGTCACCAACGAGCTCATCCGTGCCTCGCGCGGCGAGTTCGTCGCGCTCATGAACTCCGACGACCAGTGGATCGGCGAGGACAAGCTCGCCCACCAAATGCAGGTCCTTCAGGACAATCCCGCAGTCGGAGCGAGCTTTGGGCGCGCCCGCTTCATCGACAGGGACGGGCTCTCGATACGCAAAGCCACCGTCCCCGACGGGTCCGTCTTCGATCAGGAGAATCGAACGCGCGGGAGCTGGCTTAGGCACTTCTTCGACCGAGGGAACTGCCTGTGTCATCCCACGATGTTGATCAGGAGGGCCTGCTACGACTCGACGGGGCTCTACGACAACCGACTGCGCCAGTTGCCCGACTTCGACATGTGGGTACGCCTCGTCAAGCGCTACGATATTCACGTCAGCGACAAGGACCTGATCGAGTTCCGACACCTTCCCGGCGAGAACGCAAGCGCGGTCACCGCCGACAATTCCCGCCGCGCCGTCAACGAGATGTACTTCATCTTTCGCACCTTCTTCGATGACATGCCGCTGGAGGTGTTCCTGGACGGGTTCGGTGATCTCCTGAGCGGCGGTGAGGTCGTGGACCTGGCGCGCGCCGAGATTGAGCAGGCCCTTCTCTTCCTGCGAAAGGACGGCCACGCCACCTACGTGCACCAGCTGATCGGACTCGAGAAGCTTCATGCGCTGCTCGGAAGCGAGCGACAGCGAGCGATCCTCGAGGACGAGTACGAGATGAACGATCGCACCTTTCAGTCCATCTCAGGCGAGATCGGGGGGCTGGATGATCCCGCCGGTGAGCTCGAGGCGCGCTTCAACCGGCAACTGCGCGGGATCGAGCAGAGCATGTCCTGGAGGGTGACCAGGCCCTTGCGCAGTATCGGCAGGATCTACCGCCGACGCGCTCGAAGCTGATGGCTTTCAGTCCGAGCTCCTGGGCAGGAGTCAGAACCGCGACGCCTCTCTGAGCCCGTTCAAATACCACGATCGGGCACAGCGGGCAGGGAACGACGTCCTGCGCCATCCCCATCGCGTCGCCGCGAACGCGGCCCTGTCCACGACGCCCAGATGCCGCATGAGCGTCTCCGCCGCCTCGAGGTTCCGCTCGTAGAGCGGGTCGCCGGCGAGCAGTTGACGAGACGCGTCAGAGAGGAAGATCCGTGTGAAGCGAAGCGTGAGCTGCCGCGCGATCACCGTGGATCCCTCACCCGTCGCGAAGCGGTCCATGAGCTTGCGCCAGTATCGCAGACCGCTCTCGACCATTCGCTGCGTGTGGCTGGCGCTCGTCGGGTGGATGCGCCAGAGAAGCGTAGATGCCGGGACGTACCGCAGCCTGCCGGCCGCGAGCGATCGCACGAAGAGGTCGTCGTCCTCGTAGCCGGCAAGGTCTTCGTCGAAGCCGTTGAGGGCGTCGAAGAAGTCGTGCCGGATCGTCATGACGCCCGGCATGACGAACACGTTCTGGAAGATCGCGTCCTCCGCCCGCTTCTTGGGATGGCCTCCGCCTCGGCCAAGCGAGTGATGGATCCGCACGTCACGCGTCGTCCCCTTCTCGTCGACGGTGTCCGCATCCGTGTACACGAGATCGACATCGCCCTCAAGGTATGGCCGCACCGTGCGAAGATGGTCCTCGGTCCACATGTCGTCCTGGTCAAGGAAGGCCAGCCAGGAGCCACGACTCTCCCGTGCCCCGGCGTTGCGCGCGCTGGATTGGCCGCCGTTTGCCTTTCGCACGACCCGCGCCGACAGCCCAGGCCAACGCGCCAGGAGGTCCGAGACCAGCTCGGCCGTCTCGTCCGTCGAGCCGTCATCCACCACCACGAGTTCCATCGCGCCATCGTCTTGCGCGGCCACGCTCTCGAGCGCTGCGCGGAGGTACGCCTGGCCGGTCGTCGCGGCGTTGTACACGGGCAGGATCACCGAGACGAGCGAGTCATCGGTCTCGGTCTCCTCGTCGCGTGGTCGGATCGACCGCTGAAACGGATCGTTGCCGTGCGCACGGGCCGAGGTCGCCGATGCGCCAAGTGTCCCGCCGGCCCTTCCAGCGCGCATGACCCCGGTGAGCGCCACGCGAGCAGCAAGGCGGCATGTGCCCCCGATGTAGCCGAGCGCCAGGCTCATGGAGCCGTCCTGGGTGACCCTTGGGACTGCCGTTTGCGCTTCGTCGTCGGCCGGCCATATGCGGGCGCCGGGGCGGAGCAGCCTGTGCGTGCGCCTGATGGAGTCGGCCTCGATGTCGCGTCCCATCGCCCAGAGGAGGAACTCACGCGCGGTCAGCACCGGCCCGATCCCTTGCCGAAAGACAAGAGCAGCGCTGTGGCCCTCCCATTTCTCCAGGAGGAGCGCATTCGCGGAGATGACGCGCGCCAGTGAGAGCGCGCGATCGGGGGTGCTCTCACCCCCTGCATGCACGGCACGGGCGCGCGGCACCAGCAGGACCCGCAAGCCCAGTGCCCGCGCGCGGCGCCCGAGGTCCTCGTCCTCCGAGTACAGGAAGAACCGCTCGTCCAGCCCGCCGATGTCGGCAAGGAACGTTCGGCGCACGAGCAGCGCCGCGCCCCAGAGGTAGTCCACGGGCAGCGACGCCGGCGAAGCGGCCAGGCGGGCCGCGTCCTTGTAGTCGGGCGTGGAGAGTTGCGGCCGCCAGATCAGCGGCAGGTGCCACAGCAGGCGGTTCAGCACGGTGGAGAAGCGCCTGGCGCCGAGCTCCAGTCGTCCGTCCGTGCCGATCAAGACGGGGCCGGCCATGGCCGCGTTGGCGTCGTCTTCAAGCGCCCCGGCGAGTGCATCGAGAGAGGGCGGGTCGATGCGGGCGTCAGGGTTCAGCAGCAGCACGTACGGCGCGTCACACGCTGCGAGTCCACGGTTCACCGCTGCGGCGAAGCCCAGGTTGACCGCGTTCTCGATGACCTGAGTCGCGCCGGCGGCACGCGCCCGGTCTGCCGATCCGTCGTCGGAGGCGTTGTCCACCACCACGGTGGACTGCACGCGCCGGCATCCGCGCACGCTGTCGAGCGCACCCGCGATCATGCCGGCGCTCTCGTAGGTGACGATCAGCACGTCTATGTCGAGCACCGGGCCTCCGGATGCGGTGAACACGACCGGGAGGCGCTGCGCAGAGGGACGTCTACTGCAGCGCCGTCAGTGTTGTCCAGGCAGAGGACCTGGGTGCCCCTTGCCCAGCAGGTTCTCACGCAGATGAGAACCGAGAAGGCAGGGGCCGCGCGTCACGACCGATGTGGTCATCGATCTCCTCTCAGTACGCGCCGTGCGAGTGCAGGACGGCGCCGGCCGTTCGCCAGAGGATGTGGAGGTCGCTCTTGAGCGACCAGGTCTCCATGTACTGCAGGTCGAGGCGCACCATGTCGTCGAACGACAGGTCGCTGCGTCCGCTGACCTGCCAGAGGCCCGTCATGCCGGGCAGCATGACGTGCCGGCGCCGGTCCCATGCTTCCATGAGCTTGCAGTCTCGCAAGGGCAGCGGGCGGGGCCCGACGAGACTCATGTCGCCTTTGAGCACGTTGAACAGCTGCGGCACCTCGTCCAGGCTCAGGCGCCGCAGGACGCGACCGACTGGTGTGATGCGCGGATCCTGGCGCAACTTGAACAGCGCTCCGTCGGCCTCGTTCATGCCCTCCAGTTCGACCTGAGTCGCGCGGGCGTTCTCGACCATCGTGCGGAACTTGTAGAAGTGAAACGGCCGCTGGCCCACGCCGACACGCTCTTCGACGAAGAGCACAGGCCCTCGTGAGGTCAGCTTGATCAGCACGGCGATGAGGAGAAGCAGTGGGCTGAGGACGAGCAGCAGGAGCGCGGAACAGACGCGGTCCGCGGCCCTCTTGACAAGGTAGCTGCCGGCGCCGGCGGGATGAGGGCGCACCACGAACAGGGGGCAGTCGAGGCCGGGGATGTACGTGACCTCGTCCGGGTGCCTATGCAGACCCAGCGAGACGACCTTCAAGGCGACGCCGCCGTCACGACACGCGTCCATGACGTTCTGCAGCTGACCGTTGAGGCTTGCCGGCTCGGCAAGGATCACCTGAGTCGCGCCGGTCGCCGACAGCGCCTCCGGCAGGCGCTGTTGAGTCGCCACGACCGGAGCCGTCTTGCCGGCGTCCCAGTCCGAGTCGAGTTCGCCCTCCGGCAACACGAGCCCGACCACCTTCACGCGGTCGGCGGGGGCGAGAGACGTCAGCGTCGACAGGGCGAACGAGCACGATTCCAAGGTCCCGAGAAGGAGGGCGGGGGGAGCGTCTCCATCGGATCCGAACAGGCGGACCGCCGAGGCATCGAAGGCGAAGCGGCCGGCGGTCGCCAGCACGCCGGCCAGGAGCCACGCGATGACGTAGCGCGCGCCGATGCCCTCTGGGTCCACCACGAGCATGAGCACCGTGGCCACGACGAAGGCGATCGTCCAGGCCGACAGGATCTTCCGCACGTTGTGCCTGGCATACCGCCTGCCGTAGAGGCCCTTGGTTGCGGCCACCGCGACGACCACCATGCATGCGACCCCGATGTTGCGCCACGAGAGGCCCGGCCACATCACGCCCCACTCCAGTCCCGTGGCCGGCGGCACGACGAAGACAGCGATCATGACGGAGCAGGCATCCAGGGCAATCAGCAGAAGAATGCTGGCGGTGCGGCTCAGACCCTGAGCGCTCAAGAGTTGCGCTGCGGACGGCAAACGCCGTGGCGCACGCACGTCTCTGTCTGTTGCGACCGTTCGAATTGGCACGGGCCCCTGCATCACCGCCCCCAGAGGTGGAGTCTCATGCTAGCGTGTTCTTGCCTTCGGTGTCATGCGTTGGCCCGGAGCAGCAGCGCGCGGACCGCCAGTAGGCGGCTATTCCTCGCCTGTAGGCACCGGCGGCTCTGTGTCCCTCCCATGTCTGTGCAAGCGGACGGTGTGAGCGACCGCCTACTGCAGCGCCGTCAGTGAGTGGGAGCGATTGTCGCTCTCAAAGGCGATGACGTTGGCGAGGCCTTCGCCGAGCGTGATGCTGGGCTGCCAGCCCAGCAGCTCCATCGCTCGCGTGATGTCCGGGCGTCGCACCTTCGGGTCGTCCATGGGTAGGGCCTGGTGGACGATCACGCTCTCACTCCCGGTCGATCGGATGATCTCGGCGGCCAGATCGAGCAGGGAGGTCTCCGTGGGGTTGCCCAGGTTCACCGGCAGGTGCTCGCCGCTCGTCGCGAGCCGGTAGAGGCCCTCGATCAAGTCGCTGACGAAGCAGAAGCTGCGCGTCTGCAGGCCGTCTCCGAACACCGTGAGCGGCTTGTTGGCGAGTGCCTGCCGGATGAACGTCGGCACGGCCCGTCCGTCGTTGGGGCGCATCCGCGGTCCGTACGTGTTGAAGATGCGGGCGATGCAGGTGTCGACGCCCTGCTGACGGTGGTACGCCATCGTCATGGCCTCCGCGTAGCGCTTCGACTCGTCGTACACGCCGCGTGGGCCGATGGGGTTCACGTTGCCCCAGTACTCCTCGTGCTGCGGATGCACGAGGGGGTCGCCGTAGACCTCGGAGGTGGAGGCGAGCAGGAAGCGCGCGCGCTTGAACTTGGCGAGGCCGAGGGCATTGTGCGTGCCGTAGGAGCCGACCCTGAGCGTCTTGAGCGGCAGCCGCAGGTAGTCGATGGGACTCGCGGGACTGGCCAGGTGGAAGACGTAGTCGACCGGCTCGTCGACGCGGACGAACTCGGTGCAATCCACATTCTCGAACAGGAAGGCCTCGTCCCGCAGGTGCTCGATGTTCTGCAGCGAGCCGGTGTCGAGGTTGTCCAGGCAGATGACGCGATGGTCCCGATCCAGTAGGTATGCGCACAGGTGCGACCCCAGGAAGCCGGCGCCGCCGGTGACTACAGATGTCGCCACTCCAACCCTCCCAAACGTTCCGATGGTCCTCGCAGGACGCGGGTCTGAGCCACGACGTCGATGATCATCATGCCGGTGATACTGGCGTATCTCCTGACGAGGTAGCCCGGCGAGGCGGTGGATGCAGACAGCATCTCGGGCGCACGAACGTCCCGATCCAGCACCACCTCGCGAACGGCCGACCCCTGGCGCATCGCGGACTCCCTCCGCCACATGTCTCCGGGTACTCCTGACAGAGCGCAAGTATATGCGACGAGGCCGCCACGTGGACTGGTACGGGAGCGTTTGAGCCGCCGACGAGCAGCTCCGACCAGGCAGTGCCGCCGCTACCACGGCGGACGCTCGCGGCCTCCCGACGGCTCCCCGCTCCGGGTTGCGGCTTCGCGAGGCCTCCGTTATGTTCTGGCCATGGTTCACGCATGCTCAGGTGCGCGCGTCTGGCGTGCGGCGCTTGCCGTCACGGTCCTCCTGCTGACGCTGGTCGCCGTGGGGATCCTGCCGCAGGTCGCCGGCGCTGCCGTGGCGAGCGGTATCGCCGATCCCACCCTCACCCAGCCTGGGGCAAGGATGAATGCCACGGTGCAGGCGGAGGCGCTCGATCAGATCGGGCCGCAGCTGGGCGCGTCGTACGTGCGCTTCGTGGTCTCATGGGCTGCGGCCGAGCCTGTACAGGGCGCCTATGACGAGGCGTACCTGGCGGGCGTCGACCAGGCGGTGGCGCTGGCGAAGACAAACGGGCTGAAGGTCATCGTCACGTACGCCTACGTGCCGAAGTGGGCGTCGGACAGGGCCTTCTGGTACAAGAACCCGTACGCGAAGAAGGGATATGACAACCGCTACGCCATGAAGACGGACGCGACGACGCTGGCTGCCTTCCAGGAGTTCTGCCGGCGGATGGCGTCCCGGCTCCGAGTCTGGGGCTTCGAGTGCTGGAACGAGCCGAACCTGCACCTCACGCTCTATCCGCAGAGCACGGCCGGCGACAAGGCCTTCGGTGCCCACGTCTACATCAAGATGCTGCGCAGGTTCTCGGCGGGCACGCGTGCGGGCGACCCACTCGCCAAACGACTCGCGGGCGGAACGGCGCCTCGGGGCTATTCGGCGTCGGCCCCTCTCGCGAGCCGCCGGATGATGACGTCGCCGCAGCGTTTTGCGGCCCAGATCAAGGCGCATAGAGTCAGTTCGCTCTTCGACGCGTACTCCCACCATCCGTACACTCCCGGCGCGTCGAGCAAGAACTGGCCCGAGGCGCCGCCGCGAGACCCCACGACCACCGTGACCCTCCAGAATCTCGGCACGCTGCTCAAGATCTTCCCGACGAAGCCGTTCTACCTCACGGAGTACGGCTACCAGACGGCCGCCTGCGCGTCGTTCAGCGGTCAGTTCGTCAGCCTGAGCAAGCAGGCTGACTATCTACGGCGGGCGTACGCCTACGCCGGCAAGTACCGGCAGGTGAAGCTCCTCATGTGGTTCCTGCTGGACGACTACTCGCCCACCGGCAAGCCGGACGACTACCAGGGCTTCTACACCGGTCTTCGTGACGTCTATCAGACGAAGAAGCCCGCCTGGGACGCTTTCGCCGGACTCTGAGGGTCGCCGGAAGCGACGACCAGTCGCCGCAGCCTGACGGCGAGGCGAGTGGTCGGACGCCCTGTCCGAGGTCATAAGGGCGCCGCCCCGGGGGATCTCCAGATGGACCGCCTGGGGTGAGGCAGTCGGTGGGCTGCACTCCCGGAGGTGCGAGCTCGCAAGGGCGCGCCCGCCGGCACTCCGCCGAGAAGGTCCGCCCCGTGAGCCCCTCCGTCATCCTTCAGGCGCCGGTCGCCGTACTGCCACGCAGTGGCTCCAGGAGCACGACACGGTGATGCTGCGTGGGCAAGAGGGGCCGCTGGCCATCGGCTCCTGCTTCATTGAAGAGGACCGCCGGCTCCCGCCCCTGGCGGCGGTACCCGCCGCCGCGACGCCGGCGGTGGCGACGCCCTCCGGCGTGCCGAGTCGATCGCCTGCTACGGAGCGACGCTGGACGTGGTGGTGGGCGTCGGCGTCGGCTTGGGCGTCTTGGTCGGTGTCGGCGGCGGCGTCGGAGTCACGGTCTTGGTGGCCGTCGGCTTCGGCGTGATGGTCTTGGTCGCGGCGGGGCTCGGCGTCGCGCTGCCGCTCTCCGACGGCGACGCCGACGGCGACATGGCCTGCATCTTGCCCTCCCACGGGGTGAACGTCCACGGGAAGTCCTTGAAGCTCGGGTGCTCCTGGTCCTTGAGCGCCGCGGCGAAGAACTTGGCCCACATCGGCGCGCAGTAGGTGCCGCCGTAGGCGCTGTTCATGGGCGAGCTCTTCTCGGCGTCGCCCATCCAAACGGCCGCCGCGAGTTTGGGCGTGTAGCCCACGTACCAGACGTCCCAGCCGTTCTCGGTGGTGCCGGTCTTGCCGGCGCGCGGATAGGGGAAGTACGAGCCGGTCGCCGAGCCGGTGCCGCCCGACGCGACCCGCTCGAGACACTGGGTGACTACGCTGGCGACGCCGGAGGGGATGGCGCGCTTGCCGGTCGTCTTGGGCTTCCAGTCGACCTTGTAGCGACCGTCGTCCGGCACCAGCACCTTGACGATGGCCTGGGGCTTGTGGCGCACGCCGTAGGCGGCGAGCGTGGCGTAGGCGTCCGCCATCTCGAGGGGGGTGACCCCGGAGGTGCCCAGCGTGATGGACGGGACGGCGTCGAGCGGGCTGGTGATGCCCATGCGGTAGGCGATGTCCACCGTGCTCTCGGGGCCGACGTCGACGCTGAGCTGCGCGAACACGACGTTGTCGGAGATCGTGGTGGCCGCGGACACGCTCTCCGGGCCGCCGGGGCCGTCACCGTTGACCAGCCAGGGCTCGGCGTAGGCGCCCATCGGGATGATGATCGGGCTCTTGGACGAGTAGTAGGTGGAGTCGGGATTCATGCCCTTCTCGACCGCCGCGGCGAGGACGAAAGGCTTCATCGACGACCCCGGCTGCCGTTTGGCCTGCCAGGCGAGATTGAACTGCTGCTTCTTGTAGTCCAGGCCGCCGACCATGGTGCGGATGTAGCCGGTGGCGGGGTCGATGGCGACGAGGGCCGCCGAAGGCTTGAAGCCGAAGTCCAGCGGCTCGGTCGTGGACTTGACGATCTCGATGGCCTGCTGCTGCCACCCGAGGTCGATGCTCGTGACGACCTTGAGGCCGCCCTCGAACACCATGGCCGAGCCGTAGCGCCTGGTGAGCTGTCGTGTCACGTAGTCGACGAAGTAGTCGGCCAGGCTCTTGTTGGGGTTGGGCGGGTACCGGAACACGCGGAGCTTGCTCGTCATCAGCTTGTCGGCGCGCGCCTGCGTGATGTAGCCCTGGTCGGCCATGAGCTGCAGCACCTTGTTGCGCTGCTCTGTGGCCATCTTCTTGTCGGTGGTCGGCGAGTAGGCCGAGGGGAACTTGGGCAGGGCGGCGAGCAGCGCCGCCTCCTTGACATTCAGCTCCGAGGCGTGCTTGTGGAAGTAGGTGCGCGCCGCCGCCTCGACGCCGTAGGCGCCGGCGCCGTAGTACACGGTGTTGAGGTACTCGGTGAGGATCTGGTCCTTGCTCCACCTGTCCTCGAGCTGCCAGGCCAGCACCGCCTCGCGGAGCTTGCGCGTGTAGGTGCGCTCGTCGCCCACGTAGGCGTTCTTGACGAACTGCTCAGTGATGGTGGACCCGCCCTGCACGATGGTGCCGGCGCGCAGGTTGAGGATCATGGCGCGGGCGACGCCCTGGTAGTCCACGCCGTGGTGCTCGTAGAAGCGCTCGTCCTCCACGGCCACGGTGGCCTCTTTCATGACGGTGGGGATCTCCTCGCTCGGCACGAGCACGCGGTTCTCGGCGCCGTGCAGCTCGGCGATGACGTTCTTGCCGGTGCGGTCGTAAAGGACGGTGTTGACGGCGTTGCTGTGTCGGCGCAGCTCACCGAGCGACGGCAGGTCGCGGGAGAGGGCGTAGATGGCGCCGGCGGCCACCGCCAGGCCGGCGATGGTCGTGAGCAGTACGGCGACGATGAAAAGCTTGACGATGAGCCACGCGCGGCTGCGTGACTGCGCCTTCTTCTTCTTGCGCTCGCGCCTGCGCCGCGGGATGTCCTCAGGCTCGACGCTGTATCTGTTGTACTCAGCCATGGCTCTTCATTCTACCCGAGAGGGGACGCGGCGGCCCCCCGGCGCGTTCACGCAGGCGCGCGGCTGGCGGAGTCGTCGCCTCCGCCGTGATGGTCTTCCACGGCCGGCTCGTCCTCCCTCTTCGGCTGGACGAACCGGGCGATGACGATGGAGACCTCATACAGGATGAAGAGAGGCACGAACATCGCGAGCATGGAGAAGGCGTCCTGGCTGGGTGTGATCACGGCCGCCGCGAACGCGAGGACGAGCACCGCCCAGCGGCGGTTCTTGCGCAGGAACTTGTCGTCGATCACGCCCACCTTGGCGAGCAGTACCAGCACGACCGGGAGCTCGAACACCACGCCGAAGGCGAGGATGAAGAGCGCCATGAAGGTGAAGTAGTCGCTGGCGCGCAGCTGCACGTTGAAGTAGCCGGCGCTGAAGTTGAGCAGGAAGTTGAGGCCCCTGGGCAGCACGAGGAAGTACGCGAGCACGACCCCGAGGAAGAACAGGGTCGTGGTCGCGAAGACGACCGGATAGAAGTACTTCTTCTCACTGGCGGTGAACGCCGGCGCCACGAAGGCCCACAGCTCATAGATGATGATCGGCGCCGCCAGGATGAGGCCGCCGACGATCCACACCTTGAGGCTGACCATGAACGGCTCGGCTGGGCTGAAGGTGGTGATCTTCGTGGCCGACTCGGGGAGGTTCGGGATGGCGCGGAGCGGGCGAAGCAGGAGCTCGAACATCAAGTCGTTGAAGAGCGCCGCCGCGAGGACGCCGACGGTGGCGGCGATGAGGCAGACGAACAGCCGCTTGCGCAGCTCGTCGAGGTGTTCGAGCAGCGTCAGGCGGTCTTCGGCGGTGAGCGCCACCCGGTCAGGCTCCCGCGGCGGGTGACGCGGACGCGGCGGCGGCGACGTCAGGCGAGGCGGAAGGGCCGCCGGCGACGTCGCCGGCGGGTGACTCCGGAGCGTCGGGCGCCGCCGGTGCCTGCGTCGGGTCGGCGGCGGACGCCTCCTGGCCGCCGGCCGCCGCCGACGGGGACGTCGCCGGCATCTCGTAGCCCTCCACACCTGCAGCCACGTCCTGCGCCGCCGTGGCCGGCGCCGGGGACTCGGTGACCGGCGCGCCGTCCAGGGCGGCGCCGGCCGCCGCGACACCGCCGGCCGCCGTCGCGCCCTTGGCCGCGACCGGCGCCTCGATCGCCGACTTGAGGTCGACGCTCGACTTGAGGTCGCCGAACGTGCCGGTGACTTCCTTGATGGGCTCGGTGAACGTGGACTTGACCTCGTTGATCTGGTCGGTCACCCCGCCCAGGCCGAGCTCTTCTTTGGCGGTGTCCGCAGCCTTGCGGAACTCGCGCACGCCCTTGCCCAGCGACTTGCCCATCTGCGGCAGCCGCTTGGGCCCGAAGACGAGCAGGGCGAGGATGAGGACGATGATGATCTCGGCGGGGCCGATGCTCATGGGGGGGTCACCTTGGTCGGGGTATCCGTGCCGGTCCATCGTACGAGCCGCGAGCCCGAAGTGCAACGCGGCCCCCCGGGACCACCGCCGGACCGTCGCCCACCCGGGACCAGGCGGGATACAAGACGGGGAAATCCCTGCAAATCGACGAGGTCCGCGTATACCCCCACCGGTGTGCCGTCAGGTTTGCTTCTCGGGAAGCCGCTTTGGTACAGTACGCGAGGCGTCCGGGGGCTCCCAGGGGGGGAGTGCGGGGCGTCCTACGTATCGCATGACGAACGCATATCTCACAGACTGGCTCTATGTCTGGCTGTTCATCGTCGCCGGAGCGGCGCTGGTCGTCCTCATCCTGCTCTTCTCCAAGCTCATCAACCCGAGCCACCTCACGCCGGAGAAGCTGCAGCCCTACGAGTGCGGCATCCCGCCGGTCGGCAACCCGTGGCAGCCGTTCGCGGTGCGCTACTTCGTCTTCGGCCTCCTCTTCCTCGTCTTCGACGTGGAGGCGGCCTTCCTGTTCCCGTGGGCGCTCGTCTTCCGCGGCCTCGGCGCCGCGGGGTTCATCGAGATGCTGCTGTTCATCGCCGTGCTCGCCTTCGGTCTCCTCTACGCCTGGCGCAAGGGGGCCCTCGAGTGGGCATGAGTGAGCGCCTCAAGACGGTCAGGTACCCCAAGCTCGAGCACTTCAGCGAACCCAACGTCATCACCACCACCGCCGACTTCATCTTCAGCTGGGCGCGCTCGCACTCGGTCTTCCCGTTCACCTACGGCCTCGCCTGCTGCGCCATCGAGATGCTCAGCTCGGGCTTCGCCCGCTACGACGTCGCCCGCTACGGCATGGAGGTCTTTCGCCCCACGCCGCGCCAGTGCGACCTCATGATCGTCGCCGGCACCGTCAACGAGAAGATGGCGCCGGTGCTCAAGCGCCTGTATGACCAGATGTCCGAGCCCAAGTGGGTCATCAGCATGGGCGCCTGCGCCACCAGCGGCGGGCCCTTCTACGACGGCTACAACGTCGTCAACGGCGTCGACAAGGTCGTGCCGGTCGACGTGTACATCCCCGGCTGCCCGCCCCGCCCGGAGGCGCTGTTCCAGGGCCTGCTGGAGCTGCAGGGCAAGATCCAGCAGCACAAGTTCGTCCCCGAGAAGCCGGCGGCGTTCGTGCCGGCCCCGCCCGAGGGCGCCGCGCCGGCCGCGGCGGAAGAGGCCTGAGCGCGTGGGCCTCGTCGTCGGCAGCAACCCCATGAGCATGGACGCCATCGCGGCGCTCCTCGTCGAGCGCTTCGCCGCCGACCTCGAGGACGTGCGCATCCAGGAGCCGGACACCGTCGTCGCGCGCTGCGCGCGCGAGCGGCTCAAGGACCTCGCCGCGCGCCTCAAGGCCGACGCCGACGCCGGCTACGAGACGCTCAACTGGATCGCCGGCGTCGACCGTCGCACCTCGTTCGAGACCGTCTACCACGTGTACTCGTGGAAGACGAACACCTACCTCGAGCTCCACGTCGAGCTGCCGCGCGCCACGCCGGAGGTCGACAGCGTCACCGGCGTCTGGCCGGCGGCCGACTGGCACGAGCGCGAGTCGTGGGACATGGTCGGGATCGTCTACAGCGGCCATCCCGACCTGCGCCGCATCCTGCTCAAGGACGACTTCGTCGGCCACCCGCTGCGCAAAGACTACGTCGACCTCGCGGAGAACCACCCGCATGTATGACCAGTTCGAGACACCGGAGCCGGACGAGGCCGTGAAGCTCGCGCTGCGCCGCATCGAGGAAGCGACGGCGCGCGGCGAGGGCTCCGACGTCGACGGCCTCGCCTTCAACGAGGTCGTCGTCAACATGGGGCCGCAGCATCCCAGCACCCACGGCGTGCTGCGCCTGGTCGTCACGCTCGACGGCGAGCTCGTCAAGGACGTCATCCCGGTCATCGGCTACCTGCACCGCTGCAAGGAGAAGCTCGCCGAGCGGCGCACGTACTTCCAGTACATCCCCATCGTCGACCGCACCGAGTACCTCGCCAGCATCAACTGCGAGTGGGCCTACGTCATGACGGTCGAGAAGCTCGCCGGCATGCAGGTCACGCGGCGGGCGGAGTTCATCCGCGTCATCACCGGCGAGCTCATGCGCATCGCCAGCCACCTGGTGGCGGTCGGCACCTTCACCGCCGACCTCTCGCCGCTCGGCACGGCGATGGTCTTCTACATGTTCCGCGACCGCGAGATCATCCTCGACCTCATGGAGGAGCTCACCGGCGCGCGCATGATGTTCAACTACTACCGCTTCGGCGGCGTGCGCTACGACCTGCCGGACGGCTGGGTCGAGAGGTGCCGCGACTTCCTCAAGATGTTCCCGGCCAAGATCAAGGAGTACGAGGCCCTCGTCGACGACAACGCCATCTTCCTGCAGCGCACCCAGGGCAAGGGCGTCATCACCCAGCAGGACGTCGTCGACTACGGCATCACCGGCCCCAACGCGCGCGCCTCCGGCATCGACCTCGACCTGCGCCGCTCGCGGCCGTACTCGGTGTACCCGGAGCTCGACTTCGAGGTCGTCACCGAGCAGCACGGCGACATCTTCGACCGCTACCGCGTGCGCATGGACGAGATGCGCGAGAGCCTCAAGATCATCGAGCAGTGCCTGGACATGCTGCCCAAGGGTCCGGTCCAGCTCGGCTCGCTGCGCGCGCCCTACGTCATCACGCCGCCGCCGGGCTCGGCCTACGTCGGCCAGGAGAACCCGCGCGGCGAGTACGGCACGTACATCGAGAGCGACGGGTCGCGGTACCCGTACCGGCTCAAGTTCCGCGACCCCTGCTTCTGCAACCTGCAGCTGTTCCCGAAGCTCCTCAGCGGCAACAAGATCGCCGACGCCGTGGCCATC
Source organism: uncultured Thermoleophilia bacterium (assembly GCA_963705205.1). Lineage (GTDB taxonomy): Bacteria > Actinomycetota > Thermoleophilia > UBA2241 > UBA2241 > CAIXSE01. The sequence continues at coordinate 110,836 of CAVPJG010000006.1, read as the reverse complement.
TCGGGCAGCATCGACCTCGTGCTCGGAGGCATCGACCGCTAGATGGACCTCCTCGTCGGCATCCTCAGGGCCATCCTCTTCGTCGTCATCGCCTACGCGGTGGTGTTCGTCGCGGCGCTCGTCAACATCCTCTTCGAGCGCCGCGCCATGGCGTTCATGCAGGACCGCCTCGGCCCCAACCGCACCGGCCCGCAGGGCGTGCTGCAGAGCATCGCCGACGCCTTCAAGATGATGGGCAAGGAGGACTTCCGCCCCCTGCTCGCCGACCCGGTGCTGTTCACGCTCGCGCCGGTCACGGTCATGATCGGCGCGGTCGCCATCCAGCTGGTGCTCCCGTACACGGGCGGCCTCATGGCGACCGACCTCAACGTCGGCATCATCTTCCTCGTCGCCATCACCAGCTTCACGACGCTCTCGATCCTCATGGGCGGCTGGGCGTCGCGCAACAAGTACTCCCTGGTCGGCGCGCTGCGCGCCGCCGCGCAGATGATCAGCTACGAGATCCCCATGATCCTCGGGCTCCTCATCGTGGCCATGATCGTCGGCTCGCTGCGCGTCGAGGCCGTGGTCGCCTTCCAGGCCGGCTACGAGTGGATCGTCTTCTACGCGCCGTTCACCTTCCTCATCTTCTACATCGCCTCCATCGCCGAGCTGAACCGCGGCCCGTTCGACCTCCCCGAGTCGGAGTCCGAGCTGGTCTCCGGCTACGGCACCGAGTACTCGGGCATGCGCTTCGGCATGTTCTTCCTCAACGAGTACGCCGGCATGACGATCATGTCCATGGTCGCCGTGACGCTGTTCTTCGGCGGCTGGATGGGGCCGTTCGCCGGCGCCATCGACTTCTGGGGCGTCGACTGGATCGGCATCGTCTGGTTCCTCGCCAAGACCTACGCGCTCGTGTTCGCGCTGGTCTGGATCCGGCTTCGCTCCCGCGCCTGCAGGTCGACCAGCTCATGGCGTTCGCCTGGAAGGTCCTCATCCCGCTCGGCCTCGTCAACATCCTCGCCACGGCGGCGATCATCCTTTGGGTGCCCAGCTGGAAGTGGGGCCTCGCGGTCTTCGGCTGGGCGTCGTTCTTCGCCTTCGTCGGGCTGCTCGACCCGATCCTCAAGCGCCGCCTGCGCAAGCAGCGTGAGCGCCAGCCGGTGGTGAGCGCCTGATGCTCGGCATGTTCAAGGCCATGCGGCAGACGCTCAGCCACCTGCCCAAGAAGAAGATCACCGTCCAGTACCCGGAGCAGCGCGAGGTGCTGCCGGCGCGCAGCCGCGGCCTCTTCCGCGTGGTCATCGACCCGTCGAGCGGCGAGCCGCGCTGCCGCTCCTGCACCCTGTGCGAGAGCAACTGCCCGGTGCAGGTCATCCGCGTCAACCACACGAGCAAGTACCGCCTGCCGGTGCCCAACGCGGCGCGCATCGCCGAGGCGCGCATCGCGGCCCAGCAGGGCGTCGACCTCAAGGACCTGCAGCCGGTGCTCGACGACTACTACGAGCACGGCACCGGCCTCATCGCCATGCTGCAGAACGCGCAGGAGGTCTACGGCTACCTGCCGCGCGTCGCGCTCCAGGAGATCAGCCTGCAGACCGGCGTCTCGCTCAGCCAGATCTACGGCGTCTCCAGCTTCTACAACCAGTTCCGGCTCTCGCCGGTCGGCGAGTACATCATCGACGTCTGCCACGGCACCGCCTGCCACGTCGCGGGGGCGGTCCAGATCACCGAGGCCCTGGAGGAGGAGCTCGGGGTCGCCGACGGCAAGACGACCAGCGACATGAAGTTCACGCTGTCGTCCGTCGCCTGCATGGGCGCCTGCTCGCAGGCCCCCGTCATGCGCATCGGCGACCAGACCTACGGCGGCCTCACCCCTGACCAGACACGCAAGATCATCCGCGACCTCATGGAAGAGGTCGGCGGTCAGAAGGGGTGAGCAGAGGCACCATGGCTGAAGAGATCACCACGCCTGCCCCCGACACCGACGCCCGCAACGTCAGCGTCGCCGAGCGCCCGGGCGGCGGCTACGACGGTCAAGGTCTGCGCCGGCACCGCCTGCCTGTTCGCCGGCTCCATGGCCGTCTACGACACCTTCGTCCAGGAGGTGCAGGACGGCGGGCTCGGCGACAAGGTCGAGGTCAGCATCATCGGCTGCCACGGCCTGTGCTCGATGAGCCCCGTCGTGGTGCTCAGCGACGACACGCTGTACGGCCACCTCAAGCCCAGGGACGTCGCCAAGGTCGTCGAGGAGCACCTCAAGGGCGGCCAGCCGGTCGAGCGCTTCCTCTACAAGGACGAGCAGACCGGCGAGCGCATCCGCGACTGGCACGACATCGGGTTCTACAAGCTGCAGACGCGCATCGCGCTGCGCGACGTCGGCGTCATCAACCCGGAGAGCATCGACGCGTACGTCGCCGTCGGCGGCTACGAGGCCGCCAGGATGGCGCTCACCGAGAAGACGCCCGAGTGGATCATCGAAGAGGTCACCGACTCGGGCATCCGCGGCCGCGGCGGCGCCGGGTTCCCCACGGGCGTCAAGTGGAAGTTCGCCAACCAGTCCAAGAGCGACGAGAAGTACCTCATCTGCAACGCCGACGAGGGCGACCCCGGCGCGTTCATGGACTGCTCCATCCTCGAGGGCGACCCGCACGTCGGTCATCGAGGGCATGATCATCGGCAGCTACGCCATCGGCGCGCACGAGGGCTACGTGTACGTGCGCGCCGAGTACCCGACGGCCGTCAAGCGCCTCACCATGGCGGTCGCCGCCGCCGAGGAGCGCGGCTTCCTGGGCAAGGACATCTTCGGCACCGGCTGGGAGTTCAACCTGCACCTCAAGCTCGGCGCCGGCGCCTTCGTCTGCGGCGAGGAGACGGCGCTGATCGCCTCCATCGAGGGCAAGCGCGGCATGCCGCGCACGCGGCCGCCGTTCCCCGCGGTCAGCGGCCTCTGGGGCAAGCCCACCAACATCAACAACGTCGAGACGTTCTCCAACGTCCCGTGGATCGTCAAGAACGGCGCCGAGGCCTACTCCGCGCTCGGCGCCGAGACCAGCCGCGGCACCAAGGCCTTCAGCCTCGCCGGCAAGATCGTCAACGGCGGCCTCGTCGAGGTGCCCATGGGCTCCAGCCTCCGCCACCTGATCTTCGACGTCGGCGGCGGCATCAAGGGCGGCAAGCAGTTCAAGGCCGTGCAGCTCGGCGGCCCGTCCGGCGGCTGCGTGCCGGCGAGCCTCCTCGACACGCCGGTCGACTACGAGAGCCTCGCCGCGACCGGCGCCATCGTCGGCTCCGGCGGCATGGTCGTGGTCGACGAGGACACCTGCATGGTCGACCTCGCGCGCTTCTTCCTCGACTTCACGCAGAAGGAGTCGTGCGGCAAGTGCGTCCCCTGCCGCCTCGGCACCAAGCGCATGCTCGAGACGCTCGACCGCATCATCGCCGGCGACGGCCGCGAGGGCGACATCGAGCTGCTCGAGGAGATGGGCCACTACATCATCGAGGGCTCGCTCTGCGCGCTCGGCGGCACGGCGCCCAACCCGGTGCTCACCACCATCAAGTACTTCCGCGACGAGTACGAGGCGCACATCCGCGAGAAGCGCTGCCCGGCCGGCAAGTGCAAGTCGCTCATCACGTACTACATCGACGCCGAGCTCTGCACCGGCTGCACGCTGTGCGCCAAGAAGTGCCCCACCGCCTGCATCACCGGCGAGAAGAAGCAGCTGCACGTGATCGACGTGGCCGACTGCATCAAGTGCGACACCTGCCGCCAGGTCTGCAAGTTCGACGCCGTCAAGGTGCGCTCGGGCGACCTCGCAGCGGCCGTTGCCGGCGCCAGCGAAGGAGCTGAGAGCTGAGCATGGCGACCACGGTCGAGAACATGCCGCAGGCCAAGCCGCGGCCGGACCAGGTGCTGGTCACCATCGACGGCCAGGAGGTCGCCTGCGACCGCGGCGACACCATCCTCGAGGCCGCGCAGCGCGTCGGCATCCACATCCCGACGCTCTGCTACGAGCCGCGCCTGCCCGCCACGGCGGCGTGCCGCATGTGCATCGTCGAGGTCGAGGGCGCCCGCAAGATGGTCCCGAGCTGCTCGGCGGCGGTCAGCGACGGCATGGTCGTCAAGACCAGCACCGAGAAGGTCCGCGCCATGCGGCACCTCTACCTCGAGCTGCTGCTCAGCGACCACAACTCCTTCTGCACGCCGCCCTGCCGCGACGCCTGCCCGACGCACATCAAGATCCCGCAGTTCCTCGACTACATCGCGCACAAGGACTACAAGAACGGCGTGCGCAAGCTGCGCGAGGACCTGCCGTTCCCGGCCATCCTCGGGCGCGTCTGCCCGCGGCCGTGCGAGGGCCCCTGCCGCCGCCAGCTCGTCGAGCACCCCATCACCATCTGCCAGCTCCACCGCTTCATGGCCGATCAGACGATCGACGAGGAGCAGACGGGCGAGCTGCTGCTGCCGGTCGAGCCCAAGGCCGACACCGGCAAGAAGATCGCCATCGTGGGCGGCGGGCCCGCCGGCCTCGCCGCCGCCTTCTACGCCCGGCTCGAGGGGCACTCGGTCAAGATCTTCGAGGCCCTGCCCAAGCCGGGCGGCATGCTGCGCTACGGCATCCCGAGCTACCGCCTGCCGCGCGACCTCCTGGACAAGGAGATCAACGTGCTGTGGCGCATGGGCGTCGAGCTCCAGGTCAACAGCCGCCTCGGCGTCGACTACCAGATCGAGGACCTCCTCGAGGAGTACGACGCCGTCTTCCTCGCCCTGGGCGCCTTCAACAGCAACGACATGCGCATCCCCGGTGAGGACGCGGACGGGGTCGTCACCGCCGTCGACTTCCTCGGCGAGCTCGAGGTCACCGGCAACGTCCACGTCGGCGAGAAGGTCGCCGTGATCGGCGGCGGCTTCACCGCCATGGACGCCTGCCGCACCAGCCTCCGCAAGGGCGCCAACGAGGTCACGTGCCTCTACCGCCGCTCGCGCAAGGAGATGCCGGCGCACGTCACCGAGGTCGACGAGGCCGAGGAGGAGGGCGTCAAGCTGGAGCTGCTCATCGCTCCCGTGCGCGTGGTCACCGACGAGCGGAACAAGGTCACCGGCATCGAGATGCAGCGCATGGAGCTCGGCGAGCCCGACGCCTCCGGCCGCCGCCGGCCGGTGCCCATCGAGGGCTCCGAGTTCGTCATCGAGTGCGACCAGGTCATCGCCGCCGTCGGCCAGTACCCCAAGCTCGACGGCACCAGCGAGGAGCAGGGCGTCAAGCGCACCAAGTGGCGCACCATCCAGGTGAACGACTGGACCTTCCAGACCGAGGACCCGCGCGTGTTCGCCGGCGGCGACGCCGTGCTCGGCGCGCAGACCGTGATCCAGGCCGTCGCCCAGGGCAAGAAGGCCGCCTGGAGCATGGACGCCTACCTGCGCGGCGAGGACATGGCGGCGGTCGCGCAGTCGCTCGCCGAGCTCAAGGCGACGCCGTTCTTCAACGCGCGATCAACGACCGCAACGACCTCGACCCGCGCCTCGCGCGCATGGCCGAGATCCCGCCGGTGTTCATCGACATGACCACCGACGTCACGCACCCCAGCCCGCCGGCCGAGATGCCCAAGCTCGAGCCCGGACGAGCGCAGGACGAACTTCGAGCAGATCGAGCTCGGCTTCGGCGAGGACGAGGCCGTCCGCGGCGCCGAGCTCTGCCTGCAGTGCTACTGCCCGGCCAACGGCAAGTGCGACCTGCAGCGGTACGGCATCGAGTACGAGGTGTTCAAGAACCGCTTCCACGGCGGCGACGCCCACGACTACCCGGCCGACTTCCGCCACGACTTCATCATGCGCGAGCCCAACCGCTGCATCAATTGCGGCCGCTGCGTGCGCGTCTGCCGCATGGAGGTCGGGTCGAGCTGCTACGACAACATGGGCCGCGGCTTCGACACCATCGTCAGCACCGCCGACAACCTGCCGCTGCAGCTGGTCGGCTGCGTGAGCTGCGGCAAGTGCGCCGAGACGTGCCCCACGGGCTCCATCGAGACCAACCCGCGCATCCTCGGCAGCTACGACCTCGACGAGAGCCGCTGCATCTTCTGCGGCGAGTGCGTCGAGGTCTGCCCCTACGACGCGCTCGAGCAGACCGACTTCTTCGAGCTCGCCGGCTACAGCCGCACGACCATGGCGCGCGAGTCGCTCTACGTGCGCGAGTCGCGCCCGGTCGCGACGCTGCGCGAGACCGTCAAGGACCTCGTGCCGCACGCCCTCGACGCCGAGCGCGGGCTGGGCTGGGTCTGGGAGCCGATGAAGGACGACCCGATCCCGCTCGACGACCCGGAGGAGCAGGCCTGATGCCCGGCGGCGACTTCCATCCCTGGTTCTTCGTCATCGTGGCCGCGTGGATCCTCGTCTGCGGCCTCGGCGTCGTGCTGTTCAAGAGGATCATGTACTCCGCCGTCTCGATGGTGTTCTGCTTCCTCGGGGTGGCGTTCGCCTACGCGCTGCTCAACGCGCCGCTCGTCGCGATCATCCAGATCCTCGTCTACGTCGGCGCCATCTCGATCGTCATCATCTTCGCGATCATGCTCACCGAGGTGCAGACGGGCGGCATGGAGCTGTTCTTCAACCGCCAGACGGCCATCGCCGCCGTCGTCGCGCTCGTCGGCGCGGCCGTGCTCGCCATCGTCGCGCTGTCCGCCGACATCGGCGAGATCGGCGACAAGTCGCTCACGCCGGGCCTGCGCCAGCTCTCCCGGCTCATCTTCGACCGCTACGTGTTCCCGTTCGAGCTCGTCTCGCTCGTGCTCGTGGCCGCCATGATCGGCGCCATCGTGCTCGCGACGCGCGAGAAGGAGCGCCCGTGAACGCCCTGTACTGGTGGCTGCTCCTGGCGTTCCTGCTGTTCTGCATCGGCGCGTTCGGCGTGCTCGCGCGCCGCAACATCATCCTCGTGGTGATGAGCCTCGAGATCATGCTCAACGCCGTGAACATCGCCCTGGTCGCGATCGCCAACTTCCGCGGCGGCGCAAGCGGCGCGGGCACGCTGTTCGCCCTGTTCATCATCGTGCTGGCCGCCGCCGAGGTCACCGTCGGCCTGGCCATCGTCATCGCCAACTACCGCAACAGGCGCACCGTGCAGACCGACACCTACGACGAGCTCAAGGGCTGACGGGGGTCACGTGGAGGGGACCGAGCTACATGAAGATCGCCGTCGCGCTCATCCCGCTGCTGCCGCTGCTCGGGTTCATCGTGACGCTGCTGTTCGGCAAGCGCTGGGGCAAGCACGCGCACATCTTCCCGGTGGCGATGGTCACCATCTCGGCCGTGCTGTCCGTCTACGGCTTCGAGTGGGCCTTCCGCCACCCGGAGGAGACGTTCGTCTGGAACGCCTTCACCTGGATCGCCGCCGGCCAGTTCACCGTGCCGTGGGGCTTCCAGGTCGACACGCTCACCGGCGTCATGCTGCTGGTCGTCGGCGTCATCGGCATGCTCGTGCACTACTACTCCATCGGCTACATGCACGGGGACGAGGGCTACTACCGCTTCTTCGCCTACCTCAACCTGTTCATGTTCGCGATGTTCGTGCTCATCCTCGCCGACAGCTACCTGCTGCTGTTCCTCGGCTGGGAGGGCGTCGGCCTCTGCTCCTACCTGCTGATCAGCTTCTGGTTCCGCAAGAAGAGCGCCAGCCAGGCGGGCAAGAAGGCCTTCATCGTCAACCGCGTGGGCGACTTCGGCTTCACGCTGGCGATGTTCGCGATCTTCGTCGCCACCGGCACGCTGCAGTTCACCGGCGTGTTCGAGGCGGCGGAGAAGGGCGACATCGCCGCCGACCACCATGACCTGGATCTGCCTGCTGCTCTTCACCGGCGCCATCGGCAAGAGCGCGCAGTTCCCGCTGCACGTGTGGCTCCCGGACGCCATGGAGGGCCCCACGCCGGTCAGCGCGCTCATCCACGCCGCCACCATGGTCAACGCCGGCGTCTACATGGTCGCGCGCTCCTACCCGCTGTTCATCCAGAGCGAGTCGGCGATGACCGTGGTCATGATCGTCGGCATCTTCACGGCGATCTTCGCCGTCGTACATCGCGATCACCCAGAACGACATCAAGAAGGTGATCGCCTACTCCACCATCTCGTCGCTGGGCTTCATGTTCGTGGCCCTCGGGGCCGGGGCGTGGGTGGCCGGCATCTTCTACCTGTTCGCGCACGGCTTCTTCAAGGGCCTCATGTTCCTCTGCTCCGGCTCGGTGATCCACGCCATGGGCGGCGAGCAGGACATGCGCAAGATGGGCGGGCTGCGCAAGAAGATCCCCATCACGTTCTGGACGATGCTCATCGGCGCCCTGTCCATGGTCGGCATCATCCCCTTCGCCGGCTTCTGGGCCAAGGACGAGATCATCGGCGCGACCTTCATCGACGGCGACTACGTGGTGTGGGCGGTCGGCCATCATCACCGTGCTGCTCACCGCCATCTACATGTGCCGCCTCATCTTCCTGACGTTCTTCGGCGAGAACCGCGCCGACGCCGAGGTGCAGGCGCACATCCACGAGAGCCCGCCGGTCATGACCGTCCCGCTCATCCTGCTCGCCGATCCCGGCGGCCCTCCTCGGCCTGGTCGTCGGGCGTGCCGCCCGAGGGCGGCTGGCTCCACGGCTTCCTCGAGCCCGTGTTCTTCGACGTCGAGCACGAGGCGTTCGTGCTGGCCGGCGAGGGCGGGCATGCTCATGCTCGCCTCGCTCGCTCACCGTGATCGTCGGCCTCGCCATCGCCTGGTGGCTGTACGTGCGCCAGACCGACGTGCCCGGCCGCATCGCCGAGCGCGTGCCGTGGGCGTACAAGGCCAGCCTCAACAAGGTGTACATGGACGACATCTACGCCGTCGTGCCGGTCGGGCGCCACGCTCGGGTTCGCCGGCTGGCTCTGGACCTTCGTCGACGCCAAGGTCATCGACGGCGCCGTCAACGGCGTGGCCTGGCTCTGGGGCTGGGTCGGCGACCACCTGCGGCCCATCCAGACCGGCCGCGTGCAGAACTACGCGATGTACGTGTTCGGCGGCATGGTCGTGCTCGTCGTCGTCCTCGCCTGGGTGTGGGGGGGCTGACATGAGCTGGAGCGACCAGATCGGCTTCCCGCTGCTCTCCGTCATCACCTTCCTGCCGCTCGCCGGCGTGCTGGTCATGCTGCTGTTCGCGCGCGGCAAGCCGGGCGCGTACAAGGTCATCTCGCTCGTCGTGACGCTGGCCGCGTTCGCGCTCTCGGTGTGGATGCTGTTCGCCTTCAAGACCAAGCTGCCGGGCATGCAGTTCGCCGAGAACGTCAGCTGGATCAAGCCGCTGAACATCCGCTACGGCATGGGCGTCGACGGCATCGCCGCGCTGCTCGTGTTCCTCACCACGCTGCTCGGCGTGATCGTCATCATCGCCAGCTGGAACTACGTCAAGGACCGCGAGATGGGCTTCTTCATCTCGCTGCTGCTGCTCCAGGTGGGCATGGTCGGCGTCTTCTGCGCCACCGACCTCTTCCTCTTCTACGTGTTCTGGGAGGCCATGCTCATCCCGATGTACTTCATCATCGGCGTGTGGGGCGGCCCGCGGCGCATCTACGCGGCGATCAAGTTCTTCCTGTTCACGCTGGTCGGCAGCCTGCTCATGCTGCTGGCGATCATCGTGGTCGTGTACGACGTTCAAGGACTCGACCGGGGCGCTGACGTTCGACATCCAGGCGCTCAGCAAGGTCGGTGTACTCGTACCACCTGCAGTACTGGGCGTTCCTCGCCTTCTTCGTCGCCTTCGCCATCAAGGTGCCGATGTTCCCGGTGCACACCTGGCTCCCCGACGCGCACGTCGAGGCGCCGACGGCCGGCTCCGTCATCCTGGCCGGCGTCCTCCTGAAGATGGGCGGGTACGGCATGCTGCGCTTCTGCCTGCCCTTCTTCCCGGACGCCGCGGTGACGTTCATCCCGTGGGTCGTCGGCCTCTCGGTGGTCGCCATCGTGTACGGGGCGCTCGTGTCGCTGATGCAGAAGGACCTCAAGAAGCTCGTCGCCTACTCCAGCGTGAGCCACATGGGCTTCGTCACCGCCGGCATCTTCGCCGGCATCGCCCTCGTCGGCAACGCGGCCGGCATCGAGGGCGCCATCCTGGTCATGCTCAGCCACGGGTTCCTCACGGGCGCCCTCTTCCTCATGGTCGGGTTCATCTACGAGCGCACGCACACGCGCCTGATCGCCGACATGAGCTCGCTCGCCAAGCCGCTGCCGATCGCCGCCGGCTTCCTCCTGTTCTTCGCCTTCGGCTCGCTGGGCCTGCCCGGGCTGAGCGGCTTCGTCGGCGAGTTCCTCAGCCTCTTCGGCGTGTTCGAGTACTCGCGCTGGATGGCGGCCGTCGCCGCGCTGGGCGTGATCCTCGCCGCCGCCTACCTGCTCTGGATGTTCCAGCGCACGATGTTCAACGACCGCGGCGACGACGAGGTCAAGCCCTCGTTCGGGCTCAAGGACCTCGGCACTGCGCGAGATCGTCTCGCTGCTCCCGCTGGTCGTCTTCGTCATCTGGCTGGGCGTGTACCCGCAGACGTTCCTCGAGTTCCTGCACGTGCCCGTGCAGGTCATCCTCGACCGCGTCACTCCGTCGCTGAACGACACGAGCGCGGGTGTCGGCGCTCTGGCGCAGCTCGTCGACTCCGTCAGGGGGCTGTTCTAGATGCCGCTGAACAACACCGTCTCCGTGATCCTCCCCGGCGTCGTCATCGCCGTCGCCGCGATCGTCGTCTTCGTCGCCGACCTGTTCCTCAAGCGCAAGACCGCGCTCGCCTGGATCGCCGTCGCCGGCCTGCTCTGCGGCGCGGCCGTGGCCATCGGCCAGTGGGGCGAGTGGACGGCGCGGTTCGCCGTCTGGCGCGTGTTCACCGGCGGGCTCACCTTCGGGCGGCGCGAAGCCATCGTCGGCTTCGCCGGGATGATCGGGCACGACCGGTACGCCGTCTACGCGGTCGTGCTGTTCTGCGCCATCGGCGTCCTCGCGGTGCTGCTCTCCGACGCGTACCTGGCCAGACGGCAGGCCGCGCGCGGTGAGTTCTACGGCCTGCTGCTGCTGGTCGTCACCGGCATGGTCGGCATGGCTGTCAGCACCGACATCATCGCCTTCTTCGTCTCGTTCGAGCTCATGTCGCTGCCGACGTACATCCTCGCCGGCTACATCTGGCGCGACCAGAAGTCCACCGAGGCGTCGCTCAAGTACTTCGTCACCGGCGCCTTCTCGTCGGCGATCCTCGCCTTCGGGCTCGCCCTGCTCTACGGCGCGACGGGCGCGACGAGCTACGCGGGCATCGCCGCCGGCCTCGCCGGCCTGCAGGCCGAGCGGCGTCGCCGCCGACGGGTTCCTCGTCGTCACCTTCGTGCTCATCGTCACGGGCTTCGGCTTCAAGGTCTCGGCGGTGCCGTTCCACAGCTGGGCGCCGGACGTCTACGAGGGGGCGCCCACCCCGGTCACCGCCTTCATGGCCACCGCCGTCAAGGCCGCCGCCTTCATCGGCTTCGCCAAGCTCTTCTTCATGGCCGCCGGCGCCGACTGGGCCGACTGGGGCCACGTCATGATCATCCTGGCGATCCTCACGATGGTGGTGGGGAACGTCCTCGCGCTGCCGCAGCGCAACCTCAAGCGCATGCTCGCCTACTCGAGCATCGCCCACGCCGGCTACCTCACTCTGGGCATCATCGCCGCCGGCAAGAGCGGCGACACGCTCGGCATCAGCGCGATCCTGTTCTACCTGGCCGCCTACGCGCTCATGAACCTCGGCGCCTTCGGCGTGCTCATCTGGATCCGCGCGCGGCGCAAGTACGACTACTCGCTCGACGGCCTCGCCGGCCTGGGCCGCACCATGCCGTGGCCGGCGATCCTCATGGCGCTGTTCATGGTCTCGCTCACCGGCATCCCGCCGACGGTCGGGTTCTGGGGCAAGTTCTACCTGTTCACGGCGGTCATCCAGGCGGACCTCACGTGGCTCGCCATCATCGCCGTGGTCATGAGCGCGGTGTCGGCGTACTACTACCTGCGCGTCGTCTGGTACATGTACTTCCGCGAGGCGCGCCGAGGGCGTGGAGGTCACGGCAGAGGCCAAGACCTCGCAGGCCGGCGTCATCACGGCCGTCACCGTCGCCGGCGCTCGGCGTCGCGTCGTGGGCCTGTTCCCGGGCCCGCTGCTCGACGCCGCCCAAGGCGCGCTGAAGCTGCTGATCGGGGGCTGAGGCGCTGGGTGGAGGACGGGCGCGGCAGCTCTCGCTGGGCCGGGTGCCGTCTCACTCCTCCTCCCCGTTCGGCCGCGGCAGCGTGCAGGCCGAGCAGTGAGTCTCCACGTTGCAGCGCGCGTCCCCCAGCTCCAGCCGGATGCCGTGGAACGGGTGTTCGCAGTACCAAGTCACGGCTTCTCAGGGCCGTGAGATTCGACCGAGGCGACGCGTACCTGTACTCGGACCTCGGACCGACCGAACACATCGGCCAGTCTGCTTCCGGAGAAGGTGGGACGACAGTCATGGAAGCTCGCTGCGCCCTCCTCCGGGCCGAGTTCTCGGCGTACCCGTCGACTTGCATCTAGGTACGAGCTGGCCACGGTACCCCGTCTCGATGCTGCTCGACGCCAGGCGTCTTCAGACGTGGCAACGGAATCCGTGCGACGAAAGGATTGCGCCTGCCGATGAACCGGGCAGCAGTCCATCTCACCCAGGACGGTTCATCAAATGAATCGGTATGCAAGAACGGAAGCATGGCTAAGCGTGGCTGCTGCAAGGGGGTGGCGGCGCGCCTGGCGATTGAGCCTGTCGGCCTTGGTACTCGCGTGCGCCGTGACAGCACTGCTCCTACTCGCGGCCCAGGCCGCGTATCCGCGGGAGGCATCGGCCAGCGAGGCCACGTCCACCCTGCTCACGGCAGACACAAGCCCCCGTGGGCTTCGCTACATCATCGTCAGACGAACACCCCGATACTTGATAGCGAAACGCGGTCACGTCCACGTCTTGGCGACACACCGACGGGCGCACCTCGTCGGCAACGTCAACGTGCGCTTTCGAGTGGTTCGACGCACCGCCAGGGCCGTGTTCCTCCGCAGAATCCCCAAGCCCGCGCCCACGACGCTGAAGTTCGGCATTTCGTTCGGAGACAGACTCGTGTGGATGGATGACCAGGGACTCGCGGCTGCGCTGGACGACGCGAAAGCGCTCGGGGCAGGCTGGGTGCGACTCGATCTCGATTGGGGCGACGTGCAGCCGGACAGCGCCTCGTCGTATCATTGGACGAACTTCGACCGAGTAGTCCGCGCGGCGCAGGCACGGGGCCTGTCGTTGCTGCCCATCATCGCCTACACGCCGTTCTGGGCTCGTCCCGCAGCGTTCAAGGGCGACGGCTGGTGGTCGGCCGCTCCGGCCGACCCGGCGCTCTTCGCCGCGTTCGCAGCTGCTGCCGTCCAACGCTATGCCCCCAAAGGTGTCCACACCTGGGAGATCTGGAACGAGCCGAACAACTCGGAGTTCTGGGCGCCCTGTCCCGATCCCCAAGCGTACGTCAAGCTGCTCCGTCTTACGGTGGCCGCGATGCGGAGCTGTGACCCGAACGTGTTCATCGTATCGGGTGGGCTGGTTCCGGCAGCCACCAGCGAGGGAAACATCTCGCAGCTCCAGTTCTTCGCCAGCATTTGCGCCCTGGGCGCAAACCGCCTGGTCAACGCTATCGGCTATCACCCGTACTCCTGCCCCGTGACTCCTCAGAACCCGGTCCAATGGAACGCCTGGGCGCAGATCGCGACGACCAGCCCCAGCTTCCGTACGATCCTTGCGCAGTACGGCACGCCGACGCTCCCGATCTGGGTGACCGAGTACGGGGCACCAACCGGAGGACCTGGCACCGAGGCCACCGCGCAGGGCTACCCGCCGGGCACTCACCCCGACCACGTGGATGAAGCGTTCCAAGCCGAGCTCGCTACGGACTCGGTGCAAGCGGGGCTCGACACGGCGGGCGTGGCAGCGCTCTTCTGGTACACCAATCAAGACCTTGGGACTGACCCGAGCACAACCGAGAACTTCTTCGGTCTGCGACGGGCGGACGGCACGCCAAAGCCGGCCTTCTACGCCCTGCAGAGCGCGATCACACAACATGGGGGAGACACCCCGACGCCGTAGCCTCGAGGCCGCCGGCAGACACTCTGTTCTGTCAAAGCTCACAACCCTCGCGCGCCCGGTCGCCGCGCTTGCCGAGGTGCGCGGCGTTGACCCTGACGGCGACGACGAGCGTTCGCCTCGCTCCCACGGTGAGCCGGCGCGAGATGCCGAATCTACCCCGCCGGGATAGAATGATTGCGACGGTCTTCATATCAGCGAAGGTCTCCAAGTGCCGGAGACTGGATGCGCCAGGGGAAAGGGGTGCCACTTGGTCGTCGTACACGTTGCGCGTGTGCCGTGACGCCCCAGCGTAGCATCGTCGCCACCCTGCTGAATGAGGAGGGTGGCATGCGTGCGCTTCTGCAGTCCATTTCCAGCCAGACCACTCTGCCGGACGAGGTTGTGTTCTGTGACACCGGGTCTTCGGACGGGACGATTGCGGCCATCCGCAGGTGGAGTGAGTCCGCTCCGTTCCCGGTCCGGGTGATTGTTGCGCCGGGAGTCAATATCGCGCAGGGTCGCAACAGAGCCATCAGCGCGGCGAGCTCGCCGGTGATTGCTGTCACGGACGGCGGCTGTGAGCTACACCCTGAATGGCTGGATAGGATCACTTCTCCTCTCGTCAGAGAAGATGGCCCATTCGACGTTGCGTACGGGGCGACGATTGCGCAAGGTCGTTCCGCGGTCGGGCAGGCGTTCGCAGCCCTCCACTCGGTGATTACGAACCAGGACAGGCGCGTGGAGCTCGACCACTCAGCCAACTCAGTGGCCTTCACGAAGGACGCCTGGAAGGCCGCTGGGGGGTTCCCGGAGTGGTTGACGCTCGCAGCGGAAGACACCCTCTTCTTCCTGAATCTGAGGGATAGGGCGAACTCCACGGTCGTGAAAGAGGCGTACGTGCGTTGGCAGCACGGCGCTGAAAGCCTCGGGGCGGTCTACCGCATGCATCACCGGAATAGCATCGGGCAAGGCGAAGCCTCGATGTGGTCGTGTCGCTACGCGGTCCTTACCGGTCTGTACGCCCTCGTGGTGTTGGGCTACATCGCGTCTCTCAGACACCGTCGACTCGCCATCCTCGCGACGCTCCTCGCGGTGATGCTTGCTTTCCGCTACTCGATTCAGACATTCCGCCGCCACTTCTCCCTTCGCATCGAGTTGCTGCTGCCGCTCGTCGTCCTTACTCGAGATTGGGGGATGATTTCGGGATTCGCCATCGGTCTTTCGAGGCGCCGAGGGCTTGACTCGTTTCATGACGCTTCGCCGTGAGATCACGCCGTGAGCTAGGGATTGGGCGACACGCCGACAAGACACGTCCGCACAGGAGGCGCCAAGACACAGACCCGGCTGACAGTGCCCCGATGCCTGCGGCTCTCGTCAGAACGCGCTCATTGCTGAAATCCACTGTGAGCCAGTGGTTTGCGTGGAACCTGCGGATCGCGCGAGGCGTGCGCGACGCCTGCGGCGCAGGACGCGGTCCACGGAATCTGGGGTAGGGATGCGAGTTGCCGAGCGCCGCTCTTCCCACCGAATCCAGTCTGCCTCTGCCGGATTCGAATGACTAGGTCCTCCCCCGCTCGCGGCTGGAGACTCACTCACAGCCTCTACATCAACTCCTCCTATCTCCTGTTCAGCTGGATTTCTCTTTCCGCTCTCGGCTTCCTGTTTTGGACCATCTGCACTCACCTGTACACCGCCGAACAAGTCGGCCTCGCGACGGCTCTTCTCGCGGCCCTCAATCTGGTCACAGTGTTGAGCCTAGCTGGGCTTGAGGTCTCGATTGTCCGCTTCCTGCCGAATCGTGAAGACAAGAGTTCACTGCTCATTGCTTGCCTCCTAACGCCGGCAGTTCTAGCATTGATTGTGGCAATTCTCTTCATACTGCTGCAGCCTGTGATCGCCCCCGGACTCTCTATCGTACGGGCGAATCCGGCTTTCGTTCTTGTGTTCGTCATCTTCGCGTCTGTCTCAACATCCAGCTACATATTGGACAGCACTTTCATCGCATACAGACAATCAAAATATGTCTTTCGTAAGAACCTCATATTCAGTTTTGTCAAGATAGCTCTTCCTGCTATATTGGTCTCACTTGGTGCATTCGGGATATACACATCGTGGATGATAGGTATACTTGTATGTGTCATATATAGTTTGGTCATACTGAAGACTCGATTCTTCCACTCGTTTGCGCATCTGTCATTCATTTCTCCCATCAGGGGGATTATGCGCTACTCTCTTGGTAACTACGTCGCCGCTGTCTTTGAGGGATTGCCAATCATAGTCTTGCCGTTCATGATTGTTTACCTATTTGGTGCGACAGCTAACGCTCACTACTACATATCAATGATGATAGCCAACGTCCTCTTTATCGTGGCGGTGGCGGCCAGCCAGTCCCTCTTCGCCGAGGGATCACATTCAAGTGAGCGACTCCGCGCGGAGACCATCAGGGCCGGGAAGTATGTTGCGTTGGTGGTCGCCCCAGGCGTGGCGCTCGTTTTCGCGTTGGGACCGCGGATCCTGGCCATCTTCGGCCCGGGATATGCGAAGGACGGGTTGGGAGTCCTCTATTTCTTTGCCGGATCCGCCGGCTTCGTTGCTCTCAACTTCATGGCGCGGACCATCCTGAAGCTCCAGTATCGAACGACAGCGCTCATGGTGATTGACGGAGCACTAGCTCTGTCGATCATTGGCTTCACCTACCTACTGAGGGGTCACGGCCTCGATGGGGTGGGCCTCGCATGGCTGCTGGGGCAAGGAATCATACTCGCGTGTTTCGCTGCCGTGCTCCTGCGAAGGCGCAGCGTCTAGGTTCTGATATTCCCGACTTCTCTTGACGATAGAGTTCGTACTCTTCGTCGACAGAGAGGTGGGGATGACTCAGAAGCAGCGTGACATCAAGCGCAAGCTCGCGGTGTTCGAGTACGCGAAGCAGACAGGCAACGTCGCCAAGACCTGCCGCCACTTCGGGATCTCACGCCAGGCCTACTACAACTGGCTGCACGCCTACGAGAAGCGCGGTGAAGCGGGCCTCGTGAACCGCGGGCCCTGCCCCGAGAACCACTCCCTGCGCACGCCGAAACCGATCGAGGAGAAGATCATCCACCTGCGTCTCACGTACCACTTCGGACCGACGCGCATCGCCTGGTATCTCGGCCGCTACCACGGTTCTCGATCTCCACCCACGGGGTCTACAACGTGCTCGTGCGCAACGGCATCAACCGCCTGCCGACCAGCTGCCATAAGCGCTCGACACCGAGCATGCGCTACCAGAAGCAGGTGCCGGGCCACCACGTCCAAGTCGACGTCAAGTTCCTGCATCTGGAGGTTCTGAGGGCCGCAAGGTGCGCCGCTTCCAGTACACGGCGATCGACGACGCGACGCGGATCCGCGCGCTGCGCATCTACGAGCGCCACAACCAGGAGAGCGCCGTCGACTTCCTCGACTACGTGGTCGAGCGCTTCCCCTTCCGCATCCACACCGTCAGGACCGCGTGCTATCAGGTTCTTGTCAACCATGCTCTCCATGGGCTCCGGTGGCCGTTGCGTGTCCCATCGAGTTGAAGATGCGGGCTGCTCGCCGAACGGCGAGGCCCATCGTGCTCCATGCGGACGAGTCGGTGGCCGGGGGAGCGAGGGTCGCCGAGCGGAAGGACGACGAGATTTGGTCTCACGCGAGACCGCCCAAGACAACGGACGACGTGACCCTCTCTCCGGCAGTGCGGCCGGAGCCCCCGAACAGCTTAGGCGGCGCACTCCTTCCACTCGTGGTCGAGCTCGAAGGCGCGCTGCTTGCTCATCACGGCGAACGCCCAGAGCAGGAGCTTGTTCATGCAGGCGCCGAGCGCCGTCATCCTGGCGAGCGGACGCTCGGGGCGGCTTACGAGGCGGTCGTAGTGGGCGCGCAGGCGCACGTTGGGGGCGAGGCAGGAGATGGTCGCCATGTACGCGACCTGCCGCAGGCCGGAGCGGCCACGGTGGCTCATCGCCTGCCGGCCTCCTGAGCGCTCGCCGCTCTCACTGCGCGTCGGGTTGGTGCCGGCCAGCTTGATCAGCTGGCGCCCGTGCCGGTAGCGGCTGATCGGCCCCGTGTGCGCGATGATCCCGGCCACCGAGGCGAAGCCGAGGCCGGGGATGGTGGCCAGCCAGCGCGCCTCCTCGATCTCGCCGAGCAAGGCTTCGACCTCGGCTTGTACCTCCTCCAACTGAGCGGCGACGAGGTCGTAGCGGGCGACGATGCGCCGCGCTTCGGCCGCCGCAGCCTCAAGCCGCTCGTCGGGTGCGACGCTGCGAGCGGCTTTCTCGTGAGCGGCGCGCACCTTGGCGCGCCACAGGCGCCGCCCCCCGCGCTCGGCGCAGACGCGGGTGAGGAACTCGCTTAGAGGGAGCGCGGTGATCTGCGCCGGCGTGAGACCGAGGCGCACGACCGCGAGCAGGCCTGGAGTATCGACGCGGCTCCAGACCGCGAGCAGCTCCGGGAAGAGCCCGAAGAGCTGCTGACGCAGGAGGATCTTGAGGCGGGCCGCCTCGAAGCGCACGCGCGTGTACTCGCCCCAGGCCCGGCGCAGGGCGAGGTAGGGGCCGTGCAGCGGGCGCGTGCTGGTCACCATGCCGGTGCGTGCCAGCTCGGCGATCTGCTCATGCGTCGGTGAGGTCGGTCTTGGTGCGGTCCATGCGCCGCGCCTCGCGCAGGCGGAAGACGGCGAGCGGGTTCACGATCGCGTAGCGTTCGCCGCTCTCCTCGAGACGTGCGGCGAGCGCCTCGTGAGACGTGCCCGGTGGCCTCGAAGGCGAAGACGCGGCCGCCGGCCTGCCAGCTCTTCGCCCGGCTGCGGCGCAGCAGCTCGGCGATGCCGTCACGCGAGTGTGGGACGCGAAAGCGCGTGAGCCGCCGACCGTCCGCGTCGACGATCACCGCCAGATGCTCGCGCGCCGCGAGATCGACGCCGACGATGATATCGTCGCTTCCAGGGCGCAGCTCCGCTGCTCTCATGGTCGTGCCTCCTCGGTGGTTGCCAACCCACTGGGAGCAAACCACGGATGAGCATGAACTGCGCCCTCTCTCCTGCGTTGACCCCTCAGCCATAGGCGCATACTGGACAACGGTCACGAGTTCCAGACGAAGTTCCACTGGCACGTCGAGGACCAAGGCATGCGCCACGTCTACATCAAGCCAGCGAGCCCCAACCTCAACGGCAGGGTCGAGCGCTCGCACCTCACCGACAAGCTCGAGTTCTATCAGCTACTCGACTACACCGACGACGTGGACCTCGCCGAGAAGCTGGCCGCCTGGGAGGAGTTCTACAACGTTCACCGGCCCCATGGTGGTCTCGGAGGGCTCACGCCCTGCGAGATCCTGAAGGAGTAGATGGCACCATAGGGGCCGGGTCAAGCGAGGTCGGGAAGGTCACAGCGTCGTGAGGCCGGCCTTCCTTCTGTCTTTCAGGCGGTAGCTCTCGCCCTTGATCGAGATCGTCTTCGAGTGATGCAGGAGGCGGTCGAGGATCGCTGCGGCGATTGCCGCGTCGCCGCTGAACACCTCCGCCCTTTTGAAGTGCTCCCCAGTTGAGTCCCGTACTGTGGTGTAAGTCCTGAAGGAGAGAAGCCCCGGGTGCAGAGCGGCCACCGTGGGCTTCACAATCGTCGGAACCGTAGCAGGGAAGCGACGAGAGGAGCACCACGATGGCCGAGATGAGCTTGAGCCTCGACGAGCTCGTACGCAAGCTCATGGGCGATGAGCACGCCGACGTCCTGCGCGAGACGCTCGCCTGGTTCGTCGGCGAGCTGATGGAGGCCGAGGTCACGCAGCAGATCGGCGCCGGCCTGCACGAGAAGGCGCCGGAGCGCACGACCCACAGGAACGGCTACCGCGAGCGCACGCTGGCAGACCCGCGGCGGCGAGATCGAGCTCGCCATCCCGCGGCTGCGCGCCGGCAGCTACTTCCCCAGCTTCCTTGAGCCGCGCAGCCGCTCGGAGAAGGCCCTGGTGGCGGTCATCCAGGAGGCCTATGTGAACGGCGTCTCGACGCGCAAGGTCGACCGCCTCGTGACCCAGCTCGGCCTCTCGGGCATCAGCAAGAGCGCCGTCAGCCGCCTCTGCGCCGGCCTCGACGAACAGGTGCGCCTCTTCCGCGAGCGTCCCCTCGAGGGCGCCTACCCCTACCTCTGGCTGGACGCCAAGGTGGAGCGCGTGCGTGAGCCGGGCGGCGTCCGCCACAAGGCGCTGGTCGTCGCCTACGGCGTGCCCGAGACGGGGCGCCGCGAGGTCATCGGCATCGACGTCGGCGAGGCCGAGACCGAGGCCTTCTGGCGCGAGTTCCTGCGCAGCCTGCGCGCCCGCGGCCTGGCCGGCGTGCAGCTCTGCGTCTCCGACGCCCATGAGGGCCTCAAAGGGGCGATCGCCAAGGTGCTCGGCTGCCCCTGGCAGCGCTGCACGGTGCACTTCCTGCGTGACATGCTCGGCCACTGCTCAAAGGCGCAGCAGCCGATGATCGCCACCGCCATCCGCCAGGTCTTCGCCGCCGAGAGCGCAGGTGAGGCGCGCGAGCGGCTCGCGGGGGTGGCGACGGCCCTGGATCGCAGCGCGCCCAAGGTGGCGCGTCTGCTCGCCACCGCCGAGGAGGAGCTGCTCGCCTTCATGAGCTTCCCGGCCGAGCACTGGACGAAGCTGCGCTCGACCAACCCGCTGGAGCGCGTGAACCGCGAGATCGGGCGGCGCAGCGACGTCGTCGGCATCTACCCGAACGACGCCGCCCTCGTCCGCCTGGCTGGCGCACTCCTCATCGAGCAGAACGACGAATGGCTGGTCGGTCGCAGGTACCTCTCGGAGGAGTCGCTCCAGGCGGGGCTGGCCAGACCGACGGAAGCCGCCGGGGTCGTGGAGGTGGGCGCGCTACCGGCAGCCTGAAGCGAAGGCCATCCCGACGACGGACTTACACCACACCCCGGGACTTGACCCCGTCCGCTCATGCAACGACGCTCGCTTCGAGGACGCCAGGCGAGGATCTCTGCCGCACGGTTTCGGCACCTACCGGTAGATCCGCGCACCGTTGCTCGTGTAGAGGAGGTTCTTCTCGCGGTCCAGAAGACCGATGGGATACCAGTAGATGATGTTGTCCCCATAGTAGAAGATCGCTGACTGTGCCTTCTGCACTGTCTGGAAGCCGAGGAATGCGTAGGCGTTCTTCCTGAGGCGGGAGGGCCAGATATCGTTCTGAGGGTTCGCGCCCTCGCCGGTGTAGACCGACAATGGACTGAATGTGTAACGGGCGGGATTGGTCTCCACCTGGACTTGGCCGGGGTTGACCCCGGGCTGCCCAACAAGCCACTCGATGGCACGCACCTCCTGAGGATGAACGTAGAAGAGGTCGTAGTACAACCCGGCGTTGTTCAGATTCAGCTGAGGCGGGTACCCGCCGAGCACTTGCGGGAGGACGCCCGACAGGGAGAGGAAGAGGAAGACCGCCACAGCGGACGACAGGGCAAGCGACCACCGGTCACCCAACCACTTGAACGAAGCGATTGTGCCGTAGGCCACGAAGGGGCTGAGGACGATCAGCGCTTGCTGAAAGGCGCGCAGGATCCCGTAGTCGACCGAGATGACCGGCAACACGACCTGCACCGCCACGATGACCGCGGCCCCCCAAGCCAGCGCGTAGAGCTCGAGTCCCGGCGTGAACCGTCGTCGCTTCGAGAACAAAGCGGCGAAGAGACCGACACCCAGAAGCACCTGATACAGCGTTGCGGCCGCTTGGCGAACCACCGAGTTGAGGGACGAGACGTTGACACTCGCCCTGCCGAGGGCCCGCCCAAGAGTCGTCACCGGAAGGCTCTTCTCTGGGGGTTGGGCGATCCGAGTCGCGTACTGCGACAACAGGCTTTCGGGGTAGTACAAACCTGCCGCGCGACCGTCCCGCGTCTCGTCCAGGGCGTTGCCGGCGTAGTCACTCAAGACCTTCTGCGCACTGGGAGCGCCGAGCGAGAACAGGCCATACGTCACGTCGACCGACCGAGCTTCCGGCGACGTGGCTCCCCGTATGCTCTGCTCGACAGCTCTCAGCGTGTTGGCCAACCCTGTGACCGTGTGCGTGTACACTCCCGTCCAAAGCAGGCTTACGCCGACGAGGATGAGGATGTTGGCGAGTCCAATGACAGGCGCCCTGCCGGCGGACCGTGCGGTGAGCGGACGCAGCTTGAGCCGCCGTCGGGCAGCGTTCACGGCCGGAAGCACCTCGGGCGCCATCCTTCCCAGCAGCCAGGCAATGGCCACGGTACCTGCAAGTACGTACGTCGTCGAGTAGTGCGAAACAACCACTCCCAGTGAACACGCCGCGAAGAGGGCCCGACGCGTCGCGGGCCCGGCGTTCTCGTTGGTCATGATGAGAAAGGCGGCCGCGACGAACAGAAAGGCGATTTCTTGGCGATTCATGAAGTTCATATCGTTGAGGAACGTCGGAAAAGAAACGAAGTAGACGACCGCCAGGAGGGCGATCTCCATCGACGCGTAGCGGCGAGCCAGCTTGTATACGAGGACCGGGCAGTAGGCGAAGACGAGCTGGAAGATCAGCCTGTAGACGTACGGGTCTGCGATGCGTGTCATCTGCGACACAAGGGTAGGCAGAATGGTGGTGCTCAGACAGGCGTTGTAGGCATCCTGGTAGCGATCCATGCTCCAGTTGCCGTTGGACTTCGTCAGCTCGAAGATCCGGAACTCGCTCTGGATATCGTGGCCCGTGATGTACCAGCCGCGAAGCGACGTCATCAGGAGCAGCGCCGCGGCAAGGCAGTACACGGCCGAAGTCACCACTCCGGGGTGGAGCGAGTCGCGCCAAGCGAGCAGCAGCACCATCGCGGTCGCCGCCGCCACCAGCATGGCGAGGGTCAGACCGCCGCTCGCACCGTTGTTGAGCCGGATCGCTCCCGCGATGGAGGCCACAACGACGACGCCACACAACACGACGACGATTTGATCCTTGCCCCTCAGCGACGGAAGGCGAATGGCGCTGGCCCGCGGCCAGCGATGGCGTCTCCAGAGTGCGAGCACGACGAGGAGGGCATCCGCGGCAAGCAGCACCGGTAGGTGCTCGAGCGGTCTGCGGACGCCGACATATGGGAGCGCGACATTGATCGCCAAGCCCATGCCCATGAGCAGGAGAAGGGTCAACACGAGCGAGTAGCCGAGGCGCTCACTTGGGTCGGCCCACTGCCAATCCAGCTTCGCGTAGAGCAGGCAGATAGGCAGGCCGAAGAGAAGCACGCAGCCCGCCACCGGGCTGAGCCCAGGCACAGGTTGGCCCAGAAGAACGATGACGTTCGCCGCTACCGCGATTGCCGCGAGTGCGAGCGGCATGCGATACGTGCTGGCCTGCGCGGTGGGAGATGGTGCGATCACGTCACCCAGTCCCAGGTGCCGCGGTGCAGATACCCCAACAGATGCCCACGGGGCACTCAATCACGCTAGGCGCCACGAGCGTGCCCGCGCCCTGAGGAAGCTGTGGCTGGCGAGCACGGCACGCAGTCCAGCGCGGGCAGCCGCGCGGTCGGGGGCGCTCGCAAGAGACTGTGGATCGGGCGCGTGCAGCACGCCGCGTTCGCCGAGCGTCTCTCGGGGGCCAGAATCGTCGGTCGCCAAGACGGGCAAGCTCACGGCCATCGCCTCCAGCATGACCAGCGGCACGCTCTCCTGGCTGGAGAGGAGGACAAGGACGTCGGCCCACGATGCCAGAGAAGGGGGTCGAAAGCGTGCTCATTGCGTCGAAAGCCCCGTGAAATGGATGGTCTGGACGGGGCGCAGAAGGCTCACCCTGACCACATACTGGGTGTCAGGCTTCGGCGGCAGGAAGTCCACCGCTTTGGTGGCACTGGAGCCATTCCCCACGTCGATAGCCCCGCGCTCGATGGTGGACACGCCGTAGGAACTCGCGAGCGTAATGATGTACGAGTAGACATACTCGCGTCCTTCGTGGTTGGCCACCGTGAATCGGAACGAGTTCGGCCCAGAAACGGTGAAGGCACCCGGGATTGTCTGTGGGTCAGTGAAGTAGAGCTCAGTGTACGGCGTCGGTTGTCTCGTGAACGATATGGCGAGCTGGTGCGCGAGCTCATGGGGGAAGGCGAGTCCCAACCCCCCGACCACCAAACATGCGGCGAGGACCACCCCGGCCCAGAGGCGCCTGGCCGCAGTTCGAGAACGGTCGCCCTTCCTGCTGGTTGCAGTATCCGGCGTTCCCTTCTCCGGGGCAGACGCGCCCTGCAGCGCGCACACCGTCCCACGCTCAGGCTCATCACCTAACGGCTGGCTCCACCCTGCTCGGCGTCCCTCGTGGGCGGTCTCAGTCGGTGCCTCGAACTTGGCCGACGCCGCCGCGCCAGCGGTCGCCTTGGTCTGCTCCACGGAGGCGTTCGCTGCGACGTCCGCCGCGAATGCTCGGGCGGCGGCCCGGGCAGTCGCTGCTTTCTCCACCGCGAACTCCCGGGCAGCGGCCTGCGCCGCCTTCTCTTCGCCCAACGAGGCGACTGTCCTCCTGAGGACCAACTCTCGCGTCGACGAGTTCGTCCATACCAACTGTTGGCGGTTCGCGAGGTCCAGCAGTTTGGCGGGCCTAACCTCTCCGAAACCCTCAAGGGCAAAGGTGTCGGTGGCGCAATCGTAGGTGAGCAGCGCGCCGCCATGTGGGTTGTCCGCTCGTAGCGTCGCAATCAACATCCGCCGCCAGCCTTCCCCGAGGAACTTCTCGCGACTGCAACTGGCCTGACCCATTCATCGGCCTGCCTTCTATGATAGTGCCGATGCCGCTTCTCGAGCGAGCGCCTGAACTACCAGCAGTTCTGGACCTCCGCTTGCGCCCGCGCCGCACTGGAGATCTGGAGTTGCGAGCACAACGCCGAGCATCTGCACGGCTCTGTCACTCAGAGCGGTACGGAGGATGGGGGCCGACCATGGGCTAGCAGTTCCTCGTATGTCTCGAGAGTTGCCTTGGCTGCGGCCGTCCATGAGAACGCTCTTGCGCGATCCAGCGAGAGCCTCCTGAACTCCTCAGCGATTGCCGGGTCCCCAAGGAAACAGGACATCGCCGACGCAAGCAGGTCAGGATCGTTCGTTTCAAGGATCATCGCGCTATCTCCAGCGACCTCTTCGGGACCGCCGGCCTTCACTGCGATCACCGGCAACCCTGCGGCCATGGCTTCGACAATGACCATCCCGAACGGTTCGTATGTCGCTGCGTGCACGTAGAGGTCCGCGTCCGCGTAGCACTCCATGACCTTCTCGGCATCGAGCCAACCGGTCACCTCGACTGCCGACTGGAGATCGTTTGAGGCGACGAACGCCATGACCTCAGCGGCGTATTTGGCGCCCTCCTGGTGGCCTTCTCCGGCCAGCACGAGTCTCGTCCTAGGATGGACGTCGTGGAGCTTCTTGAAAGCCATCACGAGCTCAAGTGTGCCCTTGCGAGGCACCAATCTCCCGACGTTCAGAATCGTGAAGACCGAATCATGCCTGCGTGGGTCCCCAACCCCCCCGCCCGAAGCTCCCAGAGCCAGCCATTCATCGCCGATCCCGTTGGGAATCACGGCAACCTTGCCGTCGTCGACACCCGTGGTTGCGAGCAGTGTCCGTCGGATGAACTCCGACGTCGTCACGACGAAGTCAGCGCGATTGACCATGTACCGGTCCGCAAAGGCTCCAACAGGGAATACCACCTTCCGGTACATGAACGACCCTTCTTGCCCGGCATAGAGGGAATGAACCTTGACGACGGTGAGTCTCTTCTTGAACGCGCAGTTGAGTAGGCCGTACGGCATGCACAGATCAACGACATCGCAGGGTTCGCGCGCTGCCAGGCGCCAGGCCTTCAGGCCAAACGCGAGATGATTGACGGGAAATCGCGCTGGAATGAAGGCTCGACGAACCACGAGACCTCGGTTTCGCTCATGAGCCGGCACTGTGCGGGACGTGCGCGCAGCGATCACGGTGACCGGCGTCAGATCCGCAAGAGCGCCGGCCATCTCCTTGTTATGGATCCCCAGTCCGCCTTGCACGTATGGCGGGTACTCTGCTCCAACCATCAGGACCCGAGCAGCGGATCCGCTGGCGCGCCTGCAGGCTGCGTCGAGCATGTCCAGGTACGAAGCGACCGTCTCTTCCCAGGAGAAGCGCGCGACTACCTTCTCGTGCGCCTTTTCGGCCAGCCTCGCCGCATAGCTGGGACTGGACAGGATAGACCGGATGGCGGCCGCGAGCTCGGCAACATTTCCCGGAGCGACCAGTATGCCGTCACGGCCGTCGTCGACTACCTCGGACACGCCACCAATATCTGAGGCGACGACCGGTACGCCGCACGCCATCGCCTCCAGCAGTACCATGCCGAACCCCTCGGCCACCTGAGACGATGGGAGCACCAGTACCGAAGACTGCCGAATCTCCTGAACGAGAGCCTCGCCAGACAACTCCCCCGCGTACTCGACACGCTCAGAGGGAATCGCGCGGCCTCTCCCGACAACGCGCAGAGTCACGCCGGGCAGTTCACGAACCGCTTCTCTCAAATAGTGCAGACCCTTGCCTTCGTTCGTGAAGTCACCGACAAAGAGGACCCTCGAGCCCCCCGGCGGGCGGTCTAATCTCCTGAACACGTTCGTGTCGACTCCCGGGTATATGACCGCGGACTTGTGCACGTATCGCTCAAGGAACTGGTGCCGGATGAACTGGGAGGAACATGCGATTGAGTCTGCTCTCCGCAGAACCAACGGCAGTACGAGTCTCTCGTATGCGACCGCTACGACGTCGATTGGATAGCGTCCCTTCTTGATCGAACCGGAGTGGTAGTTGATGACCACAGGTCTGCCCTTCGAGGCCATTACTACCAGATCGGGAAGGAACGGAACCGGCATGTGGGCATTCACGATGTCCGGGTTCTCCGCGGCGACGATTCTCTTGATTTGGCGATACCAATTGAGGCTGACGGGTGTGTTGAGAACCTGGAATTGGATTGGCAGTCGATACTGCTTGAACCCATCTTCGGTTACGTCGCACCGCACTCGACGACCGCCACCAGAAGTGACCACGGTGACGTCATAGCCTCTCCGGACCGCTCCCTTGCACACCTCTAGGGCATAGTGTTCCAAGCCGCCCAACCGGGGGTGGAAATGGGCGCACGCGACTAGAAGCCTTCGTGGCCGTCTGTCGCGGACGAGGCCACTGTTGCTGACGGCCAAGATGTCCGATTGCTCAGCGAGGAAGGCCAAGAGCGACTCCAATCGCTGCCAGTCGTTGTGCCTCTCTATCTCCCAGGAGTGACCCCACAGGTGGAAGATCGCGCCCTCGGTCGCGGATCTTCGGAACAGCTCCTCGGCGGTCTTGCGCCAATCGCGATACGTGAGCGCGCGCGTGAGACGATATCCGGCCAGTCGGGCAAGAGAGATGGCGTTTAGCCGGCGCGAGTACGCGTGGATCGTCGTGCCCGAGCGAAGTGGATCGACTATGCGTGACTCGAACTCGCGCGTAGTCCTCGCATACGTGATGCCCAGCCTCTGGAGTGTTGCTCTGGCCGCATCCGTGTAATGACCGTACGGATACGCAAACGAAGTCACAGGCTTGCCAATGACACCTTCGAGATAGCTCTTGCCCTGCGAGATTTCCTTGGCTGCTGAGAGCGAGTCGACGGTGCGCAGGTCGCAATGGGTCAGTGTGTGGCACCCGATCTCGAAGTCCTCGCCGAGAGAGGCGATCTGACCCGCGGACAGTCGGTCCGCGGCCTTCAGCTCCCTAGACTGGGGCGCCACGTAGAAGGTGCCCTGAAGGCCGTACCGACGCAGCATGGCTCCAACGCGCAGATCCAGAACGTGGCCATCATCCCAGCTTGTTGTGACGGTGACAGGCACGGGCTTCAGCGCAGGACCGCTGAAGACTGCGGTCCGTGGAGCGCCCGGCGTCCGATGCATTTCGGCAATCGCGTGTCAATCCTCCTTGGGGCTCCTGCCGCGACAGGACGGGGTCAGTGCACTCTCGGCTGAGGCCAGCATTACATCTCCAACACGGCGCGCCACCTCGCACCAGTCAAGCGACCATTCGGATTCCGCAAGTACCGCTCTTGGGTCCATCGATTCCCTGGCGGCCAGAGTCGTGAGGATACCTTTCGCCAAGTCATCAACGTCGAGGCTAACGAGACTTCCATTCCTGCCTTCATAGACAAGATGTCTCGCCGCATTGTCAGGATGGCGGACAGTGATGACCGGCAGCCCGCAAGCATTTGCCTCGAGGACCGCCAAACCGAACCCTTCTCGAATGGATGGCAGCACGAAGACACCGGACGATTTCATGACACCGTAGATCTCATCGTCGGGCACGAAGTCGGAGAAGCGAACCTTGTCGTCCACGCCGAGCTTCCTCGCCAACACCTCCAGGGCGGCCCGCTCGGGACCTTCGCCCACAATCAGGCATGTGATGTCAGGCTCCTCCAGGCTCGCCACGGCGAACGACTGCAGCAGGATGTCAACGCCCTTGTGTTCCAAGAGGCGGCCTGCGTAGAGAACGTCGCCCCCCCCTGAAGGGGAGGCGTCACGGATGCGATCAAAGTCAACTCCAAGCGGCACGGTGGCAATCGGTTTCTTGACCTTGAGCGTCGAGCGCAGTCGGTTCGACGTGTGTTCGGAGACTGAGATGATCTGGTCGGGCATCCGTGCGGCGGCGTACTCCACAAAGTGGCCCAACCGCCCCAGGCGCCCGACATACGACTCCCAGTAGTCGGCCCCCCACACCTCGTGCCACGTGGCAGTCAGCCTTCTGCGACGAAGCGAACACACCATACGCGCGCTGAACAGAGGGAAATAGGGCATGTGGTCTACGTCCACGACATCGAAGCTCTTCGTCACAAGCTTGAATGTCGCCAGGCCGAACACCAAAGCTTGAGACATGGACCGACGAACGCCCTTGTAGAGAGGATGGTACCTACAAATGGCGCAAAGCGTGACGCCGTCCATCTCGATGCGCCTCGGACCATTCCACCACTTCATCGTGTACACGGTGATTTCGAATCCGTCAGAAGCCAGCCTGCGACTGATCTCCCACAGCCGGCGCTCCTTGCCGCCCTTGTGGAACGGGTAGACGGCGTCGCTCACGAATGCGACGCGCCTTCGGCAGAATCGGGCATCGCTTGTGGACGAATTGGCGCTCATCGCGTGGATGCGTGCGGCCGGATGCCGTCTCTGAGGACTTGGAGACCGACTGACAGGTGAGTCTCTCGCGAGGTCTCTGCGTCCCAAAGCACCTCGACCCGACCGCGTGACGCCAATGACGAACCAGGGCGTTCGGAGCGGCGAGGGAGGAGTGCGGCGCCAGGGCTGCAGCAGCTCAACGGTCGGAGCAGCGATCGGCCTTTCAACAGACGCGATGGCGGATGCGCGCGGCTCAGACCGGCGTGCGAGGCCAGCACGCGGCTGCGAGGATCCCGTCGCGGGTGGCTCCGCCGGAGATCCCGGGATCCTTCGCGTCGGCCAACAGCGGTCTTCGGAAGCGGCAGACGCAACAGTCCCCCCGCCAAGACTCCACAGGCTTCACCAGCGCTTCTGGGGTCGCGTGACTCTTGCCCCGGTGCGGGCATGTGCATGTGATACCCCGCTATCCCATCGGCCGGCAACGGCCTCCGGAACCCTCGACGCTGGCAGTCATCGAAGCATCTCATACAGCCCAGCGTCTTCCAAGGCCGGATTCTGCTGCCGGTTGCCCCAGACGTGCTTGTCGCGCCCAAGGGAGAGCGCCATGTATACGGGCGTGACAACGCCTTGGGGCACAAGCCGGTGTGCAACGATTGCCCCGTCCGCGATGACGAGCTAAGCTCACGGCCCGGGCTCCCTGCGGGCGCAGCGTTCGGTGACCTTGGCATACGCTGCGGTCTCCCATCTCATGAGGATGCGATCCTCCGGGAAACGGAGCACCGTGCAACACGGGGCGTATCAGGGTATTAGACCTGCTGAGCAGCCATCGCTCGACTCAGGTGAGAACGGTGTCTGCCCGGTCCGGGCGGGGCAGGTTGGTCGTAGCTTCTCGGTGAGGGGGGGCGGGAGGAGTGAAGAGGGCGCAGGCGAAGAAGGTGACCCTTCTGGTGCCCTGCTTCAACGAGGCCGACAGCATTGGCTTGGTCATCGATCAACTGCCGCGCAAGTGCTTGCGAGACGCGGGCTACAGTGTCGACGTGGTCGTTGTCGACAACGCTTCGAGCGACGAGACGGCGGCTGTGGCCTTGGCTCATGGCGCTGCGGTGGTGCACGAGCCGCGACGGGGCAAAGGAAACGCCATCCGTGCCGGCTTCTATGCGATCTCCGTCGACACCGACTACGTCGTCATGACCGACGGCGACGACACTTACAGGACCGGCGAGATTCTGCGGATGCTGGAGCCGCTGGAGAGCGGCTTCTGCGACGTTGTTCTCGGCTCGCGTCTCGCCGGCAAGATGACGAAGAACTCGATGAAGGGCTTGAATCGCCTCGGCAACTGGCTCTTCTCCCTGCTGGTCCGCTACGTGTACGGGGTGAACGTCACCGACACGCTGACCGGCTACTTCGCCTGGCGACATGAAGTCATCGTGCAATTGCGGCCGCACATCGTGAGTGAGGGCTTCGCAATCGAGATGGAGATGATTACCAAGCAGGCACGGCTTGGTTTCGACGCGTACTCAGTTCCCATCACCTACTCCCCACGAGTCGGAGAGACGAGTCTGAGACCGATTAGAGACGGCATTCGTGTACTGGGCATGTTCCTGCGCCAGCTGTATTGGCGGCCAGGCCTTGAGGTCGCACCACTAGTAGTCGACATCACGTACCCGCCGCGGCTGCGCGCGACGCCGCTCAGTGTTGCGGCAGAGCGGGATGCGGGTCCATTCGAGCGGTCACCGTACCCAACGCGGCCCCTGAGTCTCATCCCGGTCGACGACGAAGTCGACGATCCTGCAGGGCCAGACCGCGTTGTCTGGCGCGCGAACTCGCCTTCGCCGAGTTAGCGTCCCGGGACGTTGTGTGCGAGGAGGCCGAGAGTGGGGTCGGCGTGGCAATCGTCGTCGTCTCTCTCGACGGTCATGTCTACTCTAGGGATGGTCCTCAACTGGGGAGAGCCGTTCTGCGTGCGCTTGATGTGGGCGTATGGCCGATCGTTGTCCAACTGGGCAACTCCACCTCAGTCGACTCGGCCGTCCTATAAGGTCACGGCCTCGGGCACGTTTCTGGCCTGGCCAGCGTGAAGCTCGGAGGCGTGTCGCCTGGCGCTGATCTCATCGGCGAGGTAGCACCTCTGGCGCGTCGCGGACTCCTCCCCCTTCGGTCTGACAGGACCTGGTCCGATCCAGGTGCACGCGCGTGTACACCTGAGACGGACTATCGGCCCGCCGGGACGTCTCATTCATCGCCGTCCCTCCGGCGCCGATCTCGGGCTAGGAGCCGCGGCGTCAAGATTCACATCGCGCCGTCTGTCATCTACATCACGCCCGCTCGACTGTCGGCGTGCCGATCACGTGCACCGCGACATAGACAAACAGGAACAGCAACGCGAACAGCACCGTGAGGCCCAGCATTCGCACATCGGCGCTGGACTCCTTCGCCCGGTCGCAGGCCGTGTCGGCCAGCGCCGGGGGGGCCTCGAACACTCCCCAGCCGTTCTGGCCCAGAAGACGGCCGAGATAGATGCCGATACTGCCTAGCGCCGTGACGAGCCCGACCAATGGCATGCCGGTGGCGCTGCCCGCGGCGCGGGTCACGATGTCCCGCGTGAGACGCAGACACACGACCTCCAGCAGCAGCCTCGTCCACGCGTACCAGGCGCTGAGCATGACTGTCCTGCTCCCCTGATTCTTGAAGCCACCCTTAGTACGCGTCCATGATGGAGCGCAGAGGAGGTGGCGTTGATGACCGACGTCCCTGACGAGGTGCAGCGCTGGACGGCGAAGCGCAAGGCAGCCGTGGTCATGAGCATCGTCAAGGGTGAGACCTCGGCTGCGGAGGCAGCTCGCAAGCACGGCCTCACGATCGCCGAGATCGAGCGCTGGAAGGAGCAGTTCTTCGCCGCCGGCGAGAACGCGCTCCGGGCGCGCCCGAAAGACGAAGAGGCGGCGAAGGACGAGCAGATCGAAGCGCCTGCAGCGCAAGGTCGGTGAGCTCGTCCTCGACATCGACATCCTGAAAGAGGCGAACAAGGGCCGCCCTTTCGGGCCGGGGACGTCAGACGAGTGAAGCGGGCGATCCCGCAGGCCTCCGAGCGCCGCATCTGCCGCGTCCTTGAGGTACCGCGCTCGAGCGTGCGCACTTCGCCGGCCGAGAAGCATCGGCGCTGGCCCTTGGACGCCGTCCTCGTCGAGCGCATCCGCGAGCTGATCAAGCGGCACCCGACCTTCGGCTACCGCAAGCTCTAGGCTGTCCTATCCCCGAGTAGTCGCGACACTCGGAGCTCTCTTGTCTCACTGAGGTGGGGCGACACATCCTGTCTGTCTGAGAGACCAATCTCGGCAGAAGGAGCGTCGCCCCATGACCAATGATGATGTCCTGTACGCCTATCGTCTACGTGTTCTTGCGTCGGCGCGGGAGCTGGGCAGCGTCGCCGCGGCCTGCCGCCTGCACCAGGAGTTCATCTCGCCCTACACGCCGGAGCAGAGGGCGCGTCAGCGATCGCCCAGGCCGCTGTGCCGCCTCACTCCTCGTTGCCGCTCCGGCGCGGCAGCGTGCAGGCCGCGCACAGCTGCTCCATCTCGGCGCGCGCGTCCCCCAGCTCCAGGCGGATGCCGTGGAACGGGTGCTCGCAGTGCCAGGTCACGATGACCTCGTAGGTCGCCGGCGCCGAGAGATCCAGGTTGCCGCGGTAGGCTGTCGCCTCGCGCACGAGGTAGGGGCAGGAGGGCTGCTTCATCTCGCCTCGAGTATGGCACGCATCGCGATGGCGCTCATCCGCGCCCTCCGGACGTCGGGTAGACTGGCCTGTGAATATCCTCTTCGTCGGTGACGTGTTCGGGAAGCCCGGGCGGGAGGCGCTGCTGCGCTGGCTCCCGGGCTTCCGCGACGAGCACGCCGTCGACTTCGTGATCGCCAACGGCGAGAACGCCGCCAACGGCGCCGGCATCACCAGCAAGATCGCCGAGCGCCTGCTGGCCGGCGGGGTGGACGTGATCACCACCGGCAACCACGTCTGGCGCCAGAAGGAAGTGTATACATTCCTGGCGACAGACGAGCGCATCGTCCGCCCGGCCAACTACCCGCCGGGGGCGCCCGGCCGCGGCCTCACGGTGCGGCCCGCCGCGGACGGCTCCGAGGTCGCCGTGATCAACCTCGCCGGCGAACTCTTCCTGCAGACGGGCCTGTCGCCGTTCCGCATCGTCGACGGCCTGGTCGAGGAGGCGCAGCAGCTCTCCGAGACGATCGTCGTCGACCTGCACGCCGAGGCGACCAGCGAGAAGGTCGCCATGGGGCACTACCTGGACGGTCGCGTGACCGCCGTTCTAGGCACGCACACGCACGTGCAGACCAACGACGCGCGCGTGCTCCCCGGCGGCACGGCCTACATGACCGATGTGGGCATGACGGGCCCGCGCGACTCCGTCATCGGGGTGCGCACCGACATCATCCTGCGGCGCTTCACGACCGAGCTGCCGCAGGCCTTCGAGGTCGCCGAGGGGCCGGTGCGCCTCGACGCGGCGCTGATCGTTGCCGAGGGCGGGAGGGCGACCGCCATCCAGGCTGTCGACGTCGTCCTGTAAGGGCCCGACGCCCGAGGGGTAGCAGACTCGACATGGCCCTCGGGCGGGCCCAGGGCGAGGCGCGGGTGGTGCTGGGCATTCTTGATCAGGCATTGGCCCTGATCGACGTCGAGGCGGCCGCGCAGGCGATCGAGCCTTCGAGATCATGGGCTGAACCGAGGCGCCTCTCCGCAGCCGGCGACTCAGGGCCCCCACTCTGCAAGTCGCCTTCTGGATGATCAGGCTGTATAGCGGTAGAGGAGCTCCCCGGCTACCCGGCAGACCCAGGTCGGCGAGCCGCTGATGACGCGCTGTGACACACTCTCCACGCGCGTCCGCCGCCGCTCCTTCGGCGCCTGGCTGGCGATATGCGTGTACACGAGCGGCCTCTCCACGGCGCCCATCCGGGTCTTGAACACCCGCAAGCCCTCAGCGCCCGGGTCCGCCCGCCCTAGATCGTAGGTGTGATAGCCCTCAGTGCACGCGGCGCACATGACCTCCCAGTGCATGAGATGGCTCGCTCCCATCTCCCGGCGGCTGGGGTCCGACGCCTGGTACTTGGCCACCATCGTGCCGCTGTGGACCAGGTAGACCGCGGCCGCCACGACATCCTGGTCCAGCGTTGCGGTCGCGATGAACCCGTGACCCGGCTCAAGAACGCGTCGGCGAAGCAGGTCGAAGAAGCGACGCGGCTGCACCGGCACACCGAGGCGTCGCCTGGTGAGAAGGTGAAGCCGATAGAAGTCCGCCATGTGCTCTGGACTTGTGCCGCGACTGACCTGAACGCCCTTGGCTCTGGCCTGGTTGCGGTGCTGCCGGTAGTTCCTGTGCGGGTGCAGATCGTCCGGGTCCGCAGGCAGTTCCACGAAGTGCTCGTAGCCGACATCGACCGGGTACACGCCGTCGGCGGAGGGCATGGTGTGCCGGACTTCGAGCTCTCGGATATGGCTGGTGCGTGCGTGTTCCCGGATGGCGACGACGACATCGTCTGTGGCCGTCCCGGGACGCGCAAGGACGGGGCAGGAGTCGGTGAAGGGAAGGGAGACCCACCGCGAGCCGGCGAGGGGAAACCGCACCGCCACCGTGGGGATGCCTCCGAGGATCTCGCCGTCGGAGCCTCGTACCGCCAGGGCAAACGCCTGGAACCGGTAGCATTCGGCGATGAGCGCAGCCCATGCCGGGAGGTGGAACGGGGTCGCATCCGGGTGTGAGGACGTGAACTCACGCCACGCACGATCGTCGATGGGGACTCTCGATACATCCATGTTCGCCTCAGTCGTCTCGCGTCTATCCGTGCGCGTGTCGACCTCGCACACCCGCCTGGCTCATGGAAGGTGCTCGTAGAGGTCATCCAGGGTAGGCGGGCAGCCGGGCACGTAGATATAGCCGTTCTCGTCGGCCAGCCGCTTGGTGCAGGAGCCTATGCAGATGACGGTATCGCATTCCTTTCGCCACCGGGGGTTGAGCCCCATCACGATCTCGGCCCCACGGATCGAATGGGCAAGGAGCTTCCGTTTCGCCGTCAGATGATGGGGTCTCAGCAGGTCGTCCTTCGCATCCTGAAAGATGGCCCGACAGCCCGTGCATGCTTGCGGGTTCGACCAGAGGCGAAGCCGCCCCAAGCGCTTGGCCTCTCGTGGCTTCGGGGCGGGCCGAGATCGCCTGACGCCGACTTCCTCACCGTCGCAGGAGAACCTCGCCGCAAACACGCCGGCTCTGCGCGACAGCCGGACATGCTCCGGCTCGTCGATCTCCAACAAGCGGCAGGCGGTCGCGTCGATCTCACCGCAGTTGTCGCCCGAGATGAGCACGTTCGGGCCGAAGAACCGGCTACAGTCCAGTATGGTGAGAGCGGGCCGCACGGCACGATTCAGCTCTGCGATCTGCTCGTGCAGCCCCAGCCGGTGGAACTGCTTCTTCATCTCAGGAGGCAGGAGCCCCTTCTGGTTCTTCAACGCACCCGAGAGCACGCAGGCGCTGCTGTACTTGAGGATCGGCAGGTTGATGTAGATGCGATCGAGTGCAAGGGAAGGCAAGCTGAGTTCCCCGAACCTCCACGGCACCGATCGGCATTCTGCAGTGTGGAGATCGACCAGGGATACATCCGCCGCTCGAGCCAGCTCTGCATACCCCGACACCCGGAAGTTCTCCTCGGGGTCGCGACCGACCGCCACACCGTCTCCCATGACGATATCCAAATCAGTGTGGCGCTCCCTGAGGACGCGGATGAACGCGCCTACAAACGAGGGAGGGGTGACCTGACCACTCTCCG
The DNA here is from genome assembly GCA_963705205.1 of uncultured Thermoleophilia bacterium. Lineage (GTDB taxonomy): Bacteria > Actinomycetota > Thermoleophilia > UBA2241 > UBA2241 > CAIXSE01. The sequence goes on along the minus strand of CAVPJG010000006.1, from coordinate 74,750 downwards.
GCTTCGCGGCGAAGACGACGTTCGGCTTGAGGAAGACGCCTCGCGTCCAGTCGAGATCCGACCCGTACTTGTCGAGGATCTCATGAAACGCGTCCTGGAGCTGTTGCCGGACACTGACGAGGACGCTCACGCGGCCTCACTTCGCCGACGCGCGGAAGAACTTGACCTGCGTCCGCTCCGGGATCTTCAGGAAGTCGAGGACGCTCTTCAGGCTCGCATCCAGACGCGCTTGATCCTCGATCCGCTCCAGAAGGCGCAGCGCCTCCTCGCGGCTCATGCCTCCTGAGCGTATGAGACTGCAGAGGTAGAGACCCGCCGAGGAGATGCCGAACTCCCGCTTGTACGTGTAGTCGAGCAGCGGCTCAAGGACACAGTCATAGCGCCACGACAGGGGTGAATCGGGCTGCTGCCAACCCAGTTCTTCCTTGAGGGTCTTCTCGATCGAGGCTGTGATCCCATTCGATGTACTCGAACACCCTGATTGTCTCCGGGCCATACGCCGGAGCCTGCGCTCGCTTGTAGACGCTCAAGCTGCTGGTCCCCGGGATTGGGAACTGCCGGCGCTGGTCGACCAGATTGAGGTAGGCCCTGCACTGATGCAGCCCGAAGAGGGCCTTGTCGGTGAGCGAAACGTCCTTCAGTCGTTTGGCGAGGATGCGCGTGCGACTGCCGGGCCGCCACCAGACCTCACTGTCCGTGACACCGCTGAGGACGAACGGTATTCCTCTGCTCCTGGCCGTGCGGTCGAGAATCGCCTCTGATGCCATAGTGGCAGAACATGCACTGGCCCCAGGTCGTGCCCGTGGCAGCCAGTGAGGTGAGGTGATTGCGCATCAGGTCGTACTCGAGGTCATTGCCGACCTGACCACGAGCAGCTCGAGCCCAAGGCTTGTCGCAGACCGTCTTGCTGTTCTGCCGTGCAAGGTCGACCATGAATGGGAAGTCGTAGGTCACGGCGAGTGCGCGCAGGCCGTACTTCTTCTTTGCGAGGTAGGCGACGTAGCAGCTGTCCTTGCCGCCGCTGATGCCTATGACGCAGTCGTAGTCCGGACCCTTCCTGGAGCGCATCTTCTCAAGGAAGCGCTCCTCGCCGAGCGGTTGGGGCTTTGCGTACTCGCGACAGTGGTTGCAGACACCCTCGCCGTCGAAGATGACGTCGGGATAGGTGTCGGGCAGCAGGCAGCGGGTACAGCGCTTCGTCACGGTTGCACTCCGATCTGTTCTCCGGGCTGCCGCCATGGGACGACCACATCTTTGATCTTCTTCGGCTGGGACCCCCCCCACCACCGTGTAGGGAGGGACGCTCCTGGTGACGACGGAGTTGGCGCCGACCACGGCTCCTTCGCCTATCGTCACGTGGGGCAGTATGACTGACCCTGTCCCGATCCAGGCGTCGGCCTCGACGGTGATGTCGCCTTTGTGCGAGTTCACGTACGGCGCGATGCGCGAGGCGTTGGGTTGTGTGTGCAGTACGAACGTCACACGCGGTGAGATCGAAGCCCGATCGCCTATGCGAAGGTTGTAGCGCGTTTCCCCGAGGTCGTCGATGATGATGACGTCTTCGCCAACATAGACCTGCTCGCCGATGACATAGCCGCATCTGCGTAGAAGACCGATGCGCATCTCCGCGCCGGGAAGCTGCTTGGCGGTGAGCTTCAGGAGCTTCCTCTTGAGCCTGGTGGACGTTGGTCTGCTCCTCATTGCCTGACGCTCCCCGGTCGCACTCTCTGCCGGTCTCTGGACGATGCGGGAACCTTCGTTGATGGAGGCGGCGATGTGCTCCATGTCGCGGCGATGCAGGGTGTAGTGGATCGGCACGAGCAAGGTCGTCCGGGAGAGTCGCTCGGCGTTCGGGCAGTCGCCGGCATAGCCGTACTGCTCGCGAGCCACATCGGCGATGTCATCAAGATACTTGGATGTATCGATGCCTCGCGCGAGCAGATGGGCGCTCATGCGGTCGCGCTGTTCCGTATCGGCGAACCTCAGCGGGAACTGGAACCAGTTCCTGATGCCGTCCGGGCTCTCTGCCGGAAGCTCGACCCCGTCTGTGGTCAACGTGTCCAGCAGCAGATGTGCGTGCTCCCGCTGGCGGTCCACCTTCTCCCGGAAGTCCCGGATGCGCTCGTCGATGAGCGCCAACTGCGTGGCCGCTGCCCGACCCGTCTCAAAGCCGTCCTTGTCGGTCAGGTTCAGCCTCCTGTCCAGCCTCATCCCAATCGGGTAGCCGGCCAAGCCGTACCAGGGTCGGTTGTACATGGTCGCCTTCGCGAACGTGGTGATCGCGTCGGTCACCATGCCTGGCGTGGACATCGGCGGGAAGGACGAAACGAGGCGCTCGATCCTCTCGTGCAACTCCTGATCCCGGCAGATGATGGCGCTGCCTTCCCCAGCCGAGATGTACTTGCCGCAGCGGAAGGAGAAGAAGGCGACCGTGGAAAGCAGCCCCGTCAACCTGCCTTTGTAGGTGCTGAACAGAGACTGGGCGCAGTCTTCGATCACCGGGATACCCCCCGCGACCGAATTGACCGCGTCCATATCCGCCGGCGTGCCGAACATGTGCACGGCCACGACCGCCGCCAAGCCGGAGCGCTTCTTCCGCAGATCCTCTGTGGAGAGGTTGCAGTCATCGACGCCGGAGTCGATGAAGCGCGGCGTGAGGCCTGCCTGGCAGATGGCATCGAACACCACCGAACAGCAGAACAAGGGGACCCCGACCTCGGCGCCCGCGGGCAGTTCGAAAGCTCCAAGGATCGCATACAGGGACGTCCGACCGGCGTTCGTCCAGATGGGATCCTGCCCGTAGAGGTTCGCGACATTGGGCGCTCCTGAGGTGTGGCGGTAGATGCCTCGGGCGGCGCAGCCCAGCGCCTCCATGCCGTAATCCCAGTTGTTCCTGGGAATCAGAGCGACCCGTTCACGGACTCTCATGTCGGCCTCACGACTGCCGTGCGTTGCAGACAAGTCTGGCGAAGAAATCCACTGCCACCCTTTCCCCTGCGGAAGGCTGATCGTTGGGCGCATGTCGCCCTGAGACCCCGATGGTACTCGCAAAACAGTCTCCAGCCTATGGTCGTGTAGTAGAGTGTGGAGTGTGGCCAGACACCCAGGCACCCTGCGCGAGGTAGTGCTGCAGGGGATCCTGTGCGGGCGGGAGGGCGGGTGCTGGGAGACCAAGAACAGCTGTATGCGTCCCTCGCTCTCCAGAGCGTCTTCAATGAGAGTGATCGAGGTCACGCGCGCAGGCCTGCGCGTTCTGCGCCAGCACGGGCTACGGTGGGAATCCCTGAAGACCAGCGGTCTGGCGTACGGGTGGCCGGCACATGACCGGATTGCTGGAAAGCGACGCGCTCGTTCGGCTGCTGGGCGCACAGGCATTCCCTGCCGACGCAGTCTCGGAAGCTGTCCGCGTCGCAGCTGAAGTCCTTCCACAGCCAGCCCAAGAGGCGTTGGCCAAGTCCGGAATCGAAGGCCTGGCTGATGCCGTGTTGCTCGAAGGTCAGTTCGGGCTCGAGCACTTCACGCTGCCCCGGTCGCGTCGTCTCTACTACCACCTCAGACCGCTTCTGCCCTGCTCCGCCCGCGCTCTTCTCAGGCGGGGCGTGGTGAGCCGGAAAGGATGCGACTGCTTACTGCGATGGCCGATCGAAGACAGGTTCGTGCTCTTCGTGGAGCACGTGCGCAGGGTTCTGGACAGGTCGCTACCGATGCAGACGCTCCCATGGTGGCCCTACGGGCACGGGTTCGCTGTCGTGCTCACCCATGATGTCGAAAGCCCGTTCGGCCTCTCACATCTCGAGGACCTGCTTGACTTGGAGCGCGAGCGCGGCTTTCGGTCGTCCGTGTCCTTCGTCGGCGACGCGTATGGCGTTCCCGACTCTCTTGTCCAGGATCTTCGCGCCGACGGTTTCGAGGTGGCCCTTCACGGCTGGAAGCATGACGGGAGGACGTTCTCTTCGCGCCGCATGTTCGACGAGCAGCTGCCCAAGATGAACATGCGACTACGGCAGTGGCATTCGGTCGGTTTCAGATCGCCTATGACGCATCGCAATCCGCTCTGGATGCAAGGGCTTGACGTCGCATGGGATTCATCCTTCTTCGACACAGACCCATTCGAGCCGATTCCGGGTGGAGTAATGAGCATCTGGCCCTTCGTGATGGGCCGATTCGTCGAACTGCCCTACACGCTGCCGCAAGACCATACCCTCATCGAGACGCTGGGCGAGACGACCGCTGCGACCTGGATCATGAAGCTCGACTACATAGCGGCTCACCATGGGATGGTCCTCTTGAACAACCATCCTGACTACCTGTGCCGTCAAGGGAGACTCGCCATCTACAAGGAGTTGCTCGACGAGATCGCCCATCGCTCCGGATGCTGGCATGCCCTGCCAAAGGAGGTGGCATCGTGGGCTCTCAACCGTTGGCACGGCTGCAATCTGAGCGACTGGGGAGGGCAAGTCGGCGCACGGGCCATCCCGCTGTCGACCGACGAGACGTGGGCCGGAGCACTCGATCTTGATGAGAACGAACCCGAAGGCTCGATGGGTGGCCGAGGTCTGCCCCACCAGGCTGCCCAGTGGTAGTAGGCCTAGCCGAGGCGCGCCAAGGTCGAGCCCCTTCATGTGGAGGGACCGGCTGGCTGCAGCCGTTCCCGGAGACGGTCGCCTCCACTGGCCACACGGCCTGCTGTCACACCTGCCGGTAGAGATGGTCGAGCCGATCGGTCGACCTGTCCCAGCTGTACACCGTCGCGATGCGCTCTCGAGCCAGACCTCCCAGCCTCTCGACCTCCTGCGCATCGCAGATGAGCTGGGTCAGCACTTGGGCCAGGCTGATCGCGTCGCCGCTCACGAACGTGGCTCCGGCTTCGCCGACGGTCTCCGCGTTCTGTTCGATGTCGCTTGTCACCACGGCGCGACCGTACCCCATGGCCGTCATGAGAGCAGGGGAGTTGCCTTCCATCAGGGAGGGTTGGACGTACAGCAGGCAGTTGGCGAAGAGCTGCTGCACGTCTGACCCGTAGACGTAGCCCAAGAACCGGACGCGGCCGTCCGACATGCTCCTGAGGCGCTGCGCGTAGTCGCCTGCGTCTGGGCTGTCGCCCACGATGACCAGATGCAGTTCGGTCTGCACGCGGCGGTAGGCCTCGAGAAGCACGTGGACCCCCTTATCTGGCTTCAGTAGCCCGACGAAGAGCACGTACTCGTGAGGCTTGACGCCGAATCGTACGAGTGCGTCACTGCCCGGGTCGTCGGGCGTCTCGGCGGCGAGGGTGATCAGCTCCGGAGATCGCCCGAACAGCCCATCGAACTGCCGCTGGGCGAGTGCGTTGTCCACATGCACGGCATCCGCCCACCTGAAGGCGGTCCTGGCCCCGAGCCGCAAGGCGAAGCGTGCGATCGGACCCCATTTCGGTCGATCCCAGTCGATGCCGTCCAGCGCCACCACGACCTTCTTCCGGCACAGCTTGCCGAGGGGCGCCAGGAGACCCGTGCCCATTCCGCCGTACTGGATGATGTCGGCGGTGCCGGCCAACGCGACGTGCAGCGTGGCCAGCAGGGAGTGTGAGAGGGTGTCGAGGCTCTTCGTCGGGATGGAAGGCAGTGAGACGAGGCGGATGCCCCTGTACTGAGTCGGCGGTCGACGATTGTAGTGCCACCGGCAGTAGACGATGCTGTCGTAGCCGCGCAGAGCGAGCCGTGAGAACCACTCCTCTATCGCCCGCTCACCGCCACCCGCTTTGGGTCGATCGGCAGGCAGACCGCGCAGTCCGATGACGGCGACTCGAAGCGGCTTGTCGTCGGTCGGATCCGGTGCCTGGTGCACGCTGGGTCAAGCCTCCTCTGACGCGTCAGGTGCGGTCCATGTCGGCGTCCACATACCCAGCGTAGTCCGTCCGCAGGTACTCGGACAACGCTTCGCGCCAGGGGCGCATCAGATCCAGCCCCCTCAGCGCCAACTTGCGGTTCAGAAGCCTCTCGCAGGCCGGACGGGGTGCAAAGTAGGTTGCCGCAAAGTGGTCAGAACCCACGGGATGGACACTGACCGCGTCGTCGAGGCCCAGCTCCGCGACCAACTCCTGGGCCACCTCGAGGCGGCCGGTCATGCCTTGACAGACCATGTTGTAGAGCCCCCAACACTGTCGCTCCAGCAGGATCCGCACGTTGTGCGCGAAGTCGCGAGTGTAGGTCGGCGTCCCCAGCTTGTCGTCGACGATGTTCAGTTCGGTCTCGCCTTCCCGAAGCTGCACCATGATCTTCTGGATGAACTTCTTGTCCTTGCGGGGCCCTCCGCCCATCATCCATCCGGCCCGGCAGATCAGATGGCGGCGCGCGTGCTCGGCGACGAATCGCTCGCCCGCCCACTTCGCCCGCGCGTAGGCACCCAGAGGATTCGGCGCATCCCAGTCGTCGTAGGCCTCCTGCCGGCCATCGAAGATCCCCGCGGTGCCGATGTAGAGAAGGGGGATGTCCAGTTCATTCGCGATGTAGACCGCGTTCTCGACCGACATCGCGTTGGTCGCGTACGTCTCCTCCGAATGGGTCTCGCAGTACTCCAGATCCGTGAGGGCGCCAAGATGAAAGAGGCAGTCGGGCCTGAACTCGTGAACGTCGAGGCGGTATGCCTCCAGATCACGGAAGTCCAGATAGTCGAGCCAGACGTCATTGACATCGATGTCCGTACATTTGAGCTCGGCCAGTCTGCTGAACTCCTCGTGGAACGCCTCGCCCAGCATGCCGCCGCATCCTGCTATGTAGATACGAGCCCGGTTCCCTGTCTCCATACGGGCCTCCTCAGGCCATCATTCTGACTCAATGGCGTCGCGGTACACGCTCAGAAGCCCAGCCACGTGCCTATCGGGATGGTAGCGCTCTCGAACAGTACACTGCCCCCTCGCGCCCATCGCCGCTGCGGCAGCGGGTTCCTCCCAGAGCCCTCGCATCGCTGCAGCCAGCGCGACCACATCTCCCGGCGGAACGAGCAGTCCCTCATGACCATCTGTGACCTGCTCGGGTATTCCTCCGATGCGCGAGGCTACCACGGGCACGCCTGCAGCCATGCCTTCAAGTACTGTGATCGAAGCGTTCTCGAACCACTGAGAGGGAACGACCACTGCGGTCGCCGACGTCAGCAGTCGCCGCAGTTCATCTCTGGGAACCATTCCGACGAAGTCGGCCTCGGGGAAGCACGCCGCAAGCGATGCCTGAAGTCGTCCCGTGCCGGCGACGACGATCGGGACGCCGGCTAGGCGCGCCGCTCGGAGCGCTGTGGCCACCCCCTTCTCCGGGGTGACACGACCCGACACCAGGAAGGGACCAGCCTCGGAGCGGGGCTCCCGAGGCGGGGTCTCGCTGATGGCGTTGGGGAGGACGACGAGGTCAGGACCGAGGACTCCGCCGTCCGCCAGCGTCCTGGCCATGAAGCGGCTGGGACAGATCACAGTCTTGATGAAGGGCTCGTAGTGGTTCAGCAGATGCTGGACGGTGAACTCGATCGCACCGAGCGCACTACGTGGCAGAGATCCTTGCACGCAGCGGTGGACGGCCGCTCTACCGAAGAACCTGCGGCCGCACGCGCGTGGCGAGCAGGGCACCCCGCCGCGAAGCATGTTGCCGGGGCACACAAGGCCGTAGTCGTGCGCCGTCATGACGATCGGCACGTCCCGGCGTTTGGCCTCAGGCAGGATGCTCGGCGAAAGATGCCGGAAGACGCCGTGGGAGTGCACGACGTCCGGCTTGAACCGGGTGAGAACGGCTGCGAAGCTGGCGGCCGCTCGTTGATTCCAGAACAGCTCGCGAACGGCGTCCGCTCCAGGACGGCCGGCGATGCCGTAGTCGTGGCCTCGCGGAAACAGGTCAGAGAACCGTGAGGGCCCGTTCCTCTCATCTGCCGTCGCGAAGTAGTCCACGTCGTGGCCCGCGTCCCGAAGCCAGCGCATCTCGTCGAACATGACGCCCTCGAGGCCGCCGCGCAGATAGCCGAAGGCGCTGACCATGAGGATCCGCATGCCACTTCCTCCGGGTGGTAGAGACGCTCAAAGAGCAACGGGCAGCGATGGAACAGTCAGCCGCCTGCTGCGTGCTCGGAGCGCCGGTGTCAACGACGAAGTGCTCGTCAGGGCCTCGCCGTATCCCTCACAGCCCTGAGGAGCCTTGGTGCCCGCCCTCAACACTGGCCTGCCCCCTTCCTCGGTCGGCATTGCCCAGGATTCCTTGAGAATCTGGTTGATTCGCCTGTGAGGCATCTCCGCGATCAGGAACGCCTGGATCCCTACGTTTCTACCGCATCTCCGGCTTCAGTGTCGTCGCGCCGCAGCACCTCCCGACCAGTGATGAAGGCGCGGGTCATGCTTATGAGGACGGCAACCACCGACGCAGCCATCACCCACATGCTGCTCAGGCCCGCCATCACTGCCGCGACGACGAGACCGCAGGGAAGAACAGCGTGCAGGGAGCAGCGGCCGATGATACGCCACGCTTCGATCCAAGGGACCCCCGACAGCGTCATGATGTGCTGATTCATGTAGCCGTACACCAGCACGCCGCTGACGGCACACAGCGCAAGCCCCAGGCGGGCATTGCCGAGCCACCCTCCGATCACGAGCGAGCCGAAGCGGCTCACGAGGATGATGCCGTTCAGCCACGCAAGCTGGCCCTGCCGCGCCAACACCAGATAGAGGGACCCAAGAGGAGTCGAGATGAACCACACCAGTGTGAAGATTGCCAAGATCTGCGTATATACGCCTGCCTCGGCCCATGGCGAGCCGAAGGCGACCACGAAGATATCGCGGCCAGCCACGGTGAGCACGGCGAACGGGACGAGCCCCAGGTTCACCAGGACCGAGAAGACTCCTCGAACGACTTCATCCAGCTCTCCCGAGTCACGAGCGATGACGGCGCGTCGGAAGAAGACCTGGCCGATGGCCACGCCCAGCAAGCTCATCGGCAGGGCGAGGATCCTGAAGGCCAGGGCATAGTAGCCGACCACCGTGGAGGCAAAGTACGCCGCCAAGACAAGGGTGGGTATTTGCCATGAGACCGCGATCATCAGTTCCGACCACAGGGTGAAGACCGGAAAGCGCCAGTGGCTTCTGAGCTGCAAGAGAATCCGTTTCAGATTCAGACCGCGCGCCAGTGTGTGCCGATCGTCTCGGGCGGCGCGAGCCGCCAGAGCGAGGGTGTTCACGAAGTAGCCGGCGACGGATCCAGCCGCAAGACTCGTTGCATTCGCCGCGCCCAGAAGCGCTCCGCCGATCTGGGTAGCAGCTGTGGCAGTGCTGCTTGCGACGCGAGTCGTCGCGAGGATGCCGAACTGACGGGTGCGCGTGAACCAGTAGTTCAGGCAGTTGTACACGCCCCATAGGCTGGTCGCGAGCGCTGCCATAAGGGGGAACGCCGCAATGCCTTCTGCCCCGAAACGCGCAAGGATGCTCTCTGGAAGCAGGGCGCACACGACCAGCACCACGATGCCGGACAGGATCGCGAGCGCCGAGCCGGCCCACACCAACGCCGCGCCAGCGTCGTCGTTCTCCGCCACGACGATCGCGAGCTGATAGCAGAGGGAGGCGATCACGCCGGTGACGCTGGTGATTGCCATGAAGAGGGCCCATGTCCCGAATGCATCGGGCGCGTACAGTCGTGTCAGCACTGGCGCCGAGGCGAGCACGACGACTTGGGCGATCGTCGTCCCGCTCGCGAGTTTCAGGACATCAGCGGCGAATCCGGACACCCGGATGGGGCGTTTGCCTGTCGTGCCCTGCCGTTCGCCGCTCGGGTGGAGTCCCATGCCGCCAATTCCAACGTGGCACTACGTAGGGTCGCAGAATGCTGAACTCCAGATTCAGCTGCCATCGGCCGATTCTGCCGATAGCGAACCCTACCCCAAGATCCGGCAGAAGCAGACTGCGCGGGGCCGCTTCCGCCCACTGTCGGCAGCGACTGGTATATAACGGTACACGAGTATTCGGCCGGAGGCGAGAGGACGATGGTGATGGCGACCCTTCGTGGAGCCTGCTCATTCGCGGGATTCTCATGGGCGGCTTCCCTCGTTGAATCCGTGAGATGCGGCTGTCGCTGCTCGAATTCGGAGGGTACGTGCACTCCCTGGCTGTGAGGCTCAAGGATCCAGCATCGAGATGGCCGGCCGCGTTGGTCTTGGCTCTTCCAGCGGCCGTCGGTGTCGCGAGCGCCGACCCCCAGGGGTGGTACTTGGCCATTGGCGTGACCCTCATCCTCGTCATGGGGGTGCTGTGGTCCTATTCGCCGCAACTGACCATCTTGGGGTACATCGCCCTGCGCCCTCTGGTCGATGCAGCCGTCTACTACCAGGTCGCGGGCTTGACGATTGGCCAAGTCTGGGGCGCCGGTCTCCTCATCCTCTTGCTGGCCTACCTCTACTTGGGAGAGACCGGCCGTCTTGACGAGCATTCCCCTCGGCCGACTCTACCTCTGATGCCATTGGCGATGATCGCCGGGTATGCTCTCCTCGCCTGGACGCGCCCGACTCTCTCGGATGCCGTTGTGGTCTGGCTGCGGCTGACCTCGTGGCTGATGCTGGCGCTGGTGATCGAACGCATAGCTGTCACGAGCCGAGGACAACAGCGAATCGTGCGGGCAATGGGCGTGTTCGCAGTAACTTCTCTACTGGTCATCGGCTACGTGTCCTCGATCGGCGCCTACGGACACGCGTACTACAATCTGTCGTACCAAGACACCTTCAATTCGATTGGCCAATCGCCTCATGGCCTAGGAGAGCAGGCTGTCCTTGTGCTTCCGTTCGTCCTGCTCTGGGTGTACGCGGGACGTCAGCATGTGACGGCGTTGATCCTGGCGGCTCTGCTGGTATTCGCCGTGGTGCTCTCGTTCGTACGCAGCACCTACGTTGCGCTTGCGATCGTCCTGCTGGGATATCTATGGCTGAGCTTGAGGACGAGGAGCTTGCGGCTCCGTCTCACTGCCGTAGGGATCGTCCTGGCGACGGTTGCGGTCGTCTCCTTAGAGTGGGCCACCATCTCAAGCCGTTTCACAACGCTTTCGAGCACGCTTGGAGGCGCCGGAGGGCTCACCGCCGTCCAAGGAACAGGGGGACGCAACTTGTTCTGGAGCAGCGTCCTGGACTACTGGCTGCGGAGTCCGGCCCATTTTCTGGTCGGCGGCGGAGTCGACACAAGCTACCACGAGATCTATAGCAGGACCGGCTACTATGTCTGGTCGCACAATGACTTCCTCGAGATGGCAGCCACTGGGGGGATCATCATGCTTCTGCTCTACCTTGGCTTGCTCGTCTGGCTGCTGCACAGCACGCTGTCCCTGCAACGCGACCGGCGGCAATCGCGGCTCGCGCGCGGCTTCGGACTCCTGAGCACGTTCTGTGTCGTGGCGTTCGTTGCTATTTCGTTTCTGAACGCCACGGCCCTCTCGTCGACAGGGTGTCTCGCCCTGGGAGTGCTGATAGGGCTGGTCCGTGGCATGAGGGCGACCCCGGGCGAGACAGTTCTGGATGCTTTCGCGAAGACCACACCTCGTGTGCTTCGGCCTGTCGGAGAGGGCTCCCGTCGCACCCACGAGAAGCAAAGGGAGCCTGTGCGGTCGGCTCGACCTGGAGAAGTGCTTGTGAATGTGCCCCCTCGACCCGATAGTCCAAGCGGGGCGATACCTGCGGGGCCATCAATCACCGCCAGTGGGCGAACGACAACGCGAGGTGCAGATGGTTGAGAGCGAGGCGCGGTCGGAAGCGCTTGGTTTTGCCGACTACGCGGGCATACTGTGGAGGCGGAAGTGGGTGATCGTCGTCGCTGCTCTCGTGTCGACGGCCGCAGCGTTCGCCTATTCACTGATGCAGACGCCACGGTACGAGGCTACGGCACAGCTTGTCTACGCCCAGCCGATCGATCCCACAAACCCGATTGCCCCTGTCACCTCCTCCACGTCGCAGGATCTCGCACTCCAGAGTGCCGTCTACGCCGTCGAGACCCCGATCATCGTCGAGCGCGCGGAGGCCATCCTTGGCGGTTCCTCCTCAGATTACGAGGTGACCGCGGATATCAGCGGCGTGAGCTCCACGACCGATGACAAGACCGGGTTCATGTCGCTCCAGGCGCGCGGCCCCGACCCGCGGACGACGGCGGCGATCGCCAATGCCTATGCACAGGCTGTCATTGAGTGGCGACAGGCCCAGGTGCTGGACAAGATCCGGATCGCCGAGGCGGCTGTTCTCGCGGAACAGGAGACCTATGCGACGTCAGAATCCAAGAACACGAGCGAGTACCTCGCGTTGACGCAGCAGCTGCAGCGGCTCAAGCTTCTGGCAAAGGCCGCCTCCGCTGATGTTCAGCTCGTCGCCCCGGCCGCCATCCCGAAAGAGCCGTTTGCTCCGCAGACATGGCGTGCTGTGGTCCTGGGATTGGGCCTCGGACTGCTCGTGGGACTGGCACTGGCCCTGCTCCTGGACCAGCTCGGCTCTCGGGCGGACGCACACCAGCGCGTTCAGCCTGCGCAATCCGAAGCCGACGACTCCCGCGGCACCCATGTCTATGTCAGGGTCGCAGGCGACGGAGGGGGGCCTGAAGGTCGCCGCCATCACGTGGTGCTCGCCGAGGGTGCCGAAGCCGATGCCCATGTTGCTGTGGACGTCGACGAGGGTGGCAGCCCAGTCGGCGAACGCCGCCAAGAGCAGAGCCACATAGAGGACGATCTTGTCGACGACGGGGCCAGTGCAGATCACGGAACGGAACGGAACGTGGCCCGGCCTCCCAGGGCAAAACCGTCGCGTCGCCCTGGGAAAGGCCCACGACATCCTTCCTGATCGTCGACGAGGTCGGCTTCGTGCCTGCGGCCGGCGAGCAGACGGCGCGGTGACGTCAGCATCCGTGGCGAGCGCCATCGGCTCAAAGACAGAGCAGGGACGCCGGCGTGATGGTCGTCCCCTACCGCCTTGCTCCTCCCCCATTGGAAGCGAGGTGGCGTTGGGTGACACCGGCCGCCGGAGCGGGCAAACAGCATGAGCGCTACCGAGATGATGAAGCCTGAGGCTCCGCGGGCGTACGGGACCAGCATGGCAGTGCCCTATTCATCATGGCTCCCCAGGGTCGATCGCGAGTGCCGGAGCGCGACCAGCAGGAGTCCTCGGCGCCGGGTGTGTCGGCACACTGCCAGCCGTACTCCTGATTGCGGCAAGGAGGCCGTGTAGACAGGTCGGCACCGCGAACAGGCCTTCCTCGGATGCGACGGGCCATCTCTTGCCCTTTCTCCTCCTTGGAGAGATGGTTGTTCGGGGGCACGTGTCGACACGGAGTGCAAGGAGCGATGCAGAGGAGACTCCTCACGCTGGTCCTGTACGCCTACGCGGCCGGCGGCCTGGCCGTGTCGGTGCCGCTCATGCTGCTGCTCGGCCCGTCAGCGCACGCCACCAATGCCACCACGGTGCGTCTCTTCGGTGCCGCCCTGTTCGCGCTGGCCGTCGGCGCCCTCGCCGCGGCACGTGAGCCGGCCCGCCACAGGACCGTACTCCTGATGGAGATCGCCTTCACTGCGCTGGCGTCGCTGGTGCTGACGTTCAAGGTCCTGATTCATCACAGCCATCCGGGCTTCGACGAGCGCGACTATCTCTTCCTCGCGCTTACGCTCGCCTGCCTGGTCCTGCTGCTGAGCACATTCCCGTACGGTGAGGAACGAGACGACCGAAGGGACACCTGAGATGCCGGAGACAATAGCGGATTGTGAACTGCTTCTGTCCCTCGGCTATGCGCCAAAGCTCCGCGACGCCAGCTTGGATTGGCTTGGACTGCGATGTCGCCTCCGACGTCGGCAGCGGTGCTGGCGACAGTCGCATGAGGCTGTCCCTTACACGCGTTGAGAATGAGCAGCACCGTTGTGAGAGCATGGCGTCCACGGTTCTGTGCTACGTTTGCATGCTCCGTCGGCGCGAGTGACCGCAACGCATGCCGTGGCAGGACCTGAGACACGGGACGAAGAGCTGAGAAGACCCAGATTGCCCGTTCTCGCGCCAAGCCTGATGACACCAACCGGTATCACCGACCCCATTGAACGAATCGCGCACTCTCTGCTCGAGGCTCTCGGGCGGGCCGCGGCCTTTCGAGGTCGCCGACGGGCCGGTGCGGCTTGACGCCGCGCTCACCACCGCCCACGACGGACAGGCGACCGCCATCGAGGCCGTCGACCCCATCCTGTAGACGCTGCAGCCGCGCCGACGGAGTCAGCGCGCCGCATCGCTCAGGGGACTCGTCGAGTGCTCCGGCATTCCGTAGACGCGGAGCAGCGCCACCACGAACGTCGCCAGCAGCAGGGTGTTCCGCGCCGCCACGATGGCCAGCGGCGCCGGCTGCATGTCGAGCAGGTTCCAGTACAGCGCCGGGAACTCGGCGTGGGTGAGCGCCAACGTGAGGCCGCCGAGCACGGCGATCCAGCGGTCGCGGGCGGCGACCAGTGCCCACGCCGGCAAGATCCAGATGAAGTACTGCGGTGAGAGCACCTTGCCGAAGGTCATGAGCGCGAGCAGGAGCGCCAGCACGACGAGCGCCTGGTCGGCCGGCGCCGTCCGCAGGCGCTCGCGCCGCAGCCAGGCGACGAGGTAGACGGCGGCCACCGCGAGCAGCGTCAGGCCGCCGGACATGTTGGCGGCGAAGCCGACGCCCGGCGCCACCAGTGAGTGCGAGCCGTGGCTCCACGCCCACGACGCCCAGTCCGCACCGAGCAGCTGGCCGAGCAGCTGCGGCGTGCCCAGCACGCTCTCGATCTGCAGCGGCCGCTCGAGGTGGTACTGGAACACATGCCAGACGCCGTCCCAGGACTGCAGCACGTAGGGGAGGAACGGGGCGACGGCCGCGGCGCCGAAGGCGACCAGCGGCCAGCCCCAGCGCCGCGGCGGGCCTGCGAGCAGCAGCACCAGGGGCAGCAGCGCCAGCGGCGTGAGCTTGAGCGCGAAGCCCATGCCGATCACGAACCCGGCGGCGGTGTACCAGCCCTGCGTGATGCAGAGGATGAAGATGGCGATCAGCAGCGCTACGGCCACGTCGTACCGGTTGATCACGATCGTGCCGATGAGCGCGACGCCGACGGGGAAGAGGACGGAGGCCACGTAGGCCCGCCCTCCCCGCGGCCACAGGCGGCAGGCGGTGGCGGCGGTCACCGCGCCGGCGGCGATGGTGATCGCCCCCATCAGGATGTTGAACCAGATGCCGTACAGGCTCTCGCTGCCGGTGTGGCCGGGCACGCGGAACAGGGCGACGGCGAGCGGCGGGTACTCGACCTGGAACGACGGCGTGAAGGGCGCCTCGCCTTGGGCGATCCGCGCGGCGTAGCCCCAGTACACGGGCAGGTCGGTGATGTCGTGCATCCCGTACCAGAGGTTGGGGAAGAGCACGCCCATGACGAGGAGCGTGAGGAAGCCCGCGGTCGCCATCGCCAGTCGGGGGTTGGGCGCGTGCTCTTCCTTCGCCGGGCTCCCGCCTTCCCCGGGAGAGGGGGGCGCCGACCCGGACGGCGTGGTCTCTCGGATCTCGAGCTGCCCGCTCACGTCTCGCGGAAGCTCCAGAGCTTGTTCACGATGAAGTTGAACGGCAGCACGCAGAGGATCGCGAGGCCCTGGCTGATGAGCACGTCGATGCCGAGCTGGCCGCGGAAGACCCAGAAGGCCAGCTCGTTGAGCCCGAGTCCGGCGCAGCTGACGATGAAGAACTTGAGGGCCTGCACGCTGAAGCTGCCCGTGGCATGGAACGTCCACCAGCGATTGAGCAGGTAGTTGTTGACGACGGCGACGCAGAAGGCGAGGCCGCTGGCGAAGAACTCGACGCCGAACGTGGGGTCGCCGACGAGGAGGCCCCAGAGAAGCAGCGTGGTCTTGAGCACGACGAGGTTGACGACCGTGCCGATCGTGCCGACGACGGCGAACTTGACGAACTGCTTGCCGCCCTCCTGGAGGCGTGCGTCCAAGCGTCACCCTGATGCGATGGGGAGGACGGCCGCGCGGCGCCGCAGCGCCGGCCGCGCGGCCGCGGGACAGCCGTCATGATACGTGATGCCTCCGCGGCCCCAAAACCGCCGGCTCGGTCATGCCGTGCGGCTCCCGGTCAGGCGGCCGCGTCTTCTCCCGCCGCTGCCGGTAGCCCCCCGTCGTCCCGGCCCGCCGCCGGCAGCTGCCAGACCGCGACCGCGGCGACGGCCGCGGCCGCGACCAGCACCGCGTTGCGCACGACGACGACGGCCACGGGGCCGGGCTCGAGGTCGACCATCCGCCAGTACAGGTAGGGGAACTCGACCTGGGTCAGGGCGATCGCGACGAGCGTCAGGATCCCGGCGACGCGCTGGTAGGCGCCCTTGCCGACCACGACCAGGGCGACCAGGGGGAACGTCCAGCAGAGGAACTGCGGCGAGAGCACCTTGTTGCAGACGGTGAAGGCCAGCACGCAGGCGAGTGCCGCCACCGCGATGTACTCGGGCGCCTGCCGCAGCAGCGCCCGGCGGCGCCAGATCAGCACGTAGACGCCGGCGACGAGCAGCAGGCCGACCCAGACCGAGAGCCGGGCGACAAGCTCGCTTCCGGGACCGGCCAGGGATTGGGAGCCGAACGACGTGCCGGTGCCGATGTCCCACTTGCCCATCGCCCCGGCGATCAGGTACGGGGTACCGGGGACGCTCTCGATCTGCAGCGGCCGCTGCGCGTGGTAGGTGATGACGTTGGTGAGACCGTCGAGGCGGCCGAGGAACGGCAGGAAGGGGACGATGGCGAAGACGAGGAAGCCGGCGAGGGCGTAGAGGGCGCGCCGGCGCGTCTCTGCGACGATGAGGACGAGCGGCAGCAGCAGGCCCGGGGTCAGCTTGAGCGCGACGCCGACGCCCAGCGCGGCGCCGGCGGCGGTCGTGTGTCGCCGAGCGAGGAAGAAGAGGCACGCGGCGACCGTGAGCGCGACCGCCACGTCGTAGCGGTTGGCGGTTATCGCTCCGGCTGCGAGGACGGCCACGGCGTAGGCGCCGGCGGCGGCGAGCGGCCGCCGCAGGCCCTGCCAGAGCGCCGCGGCCGTGGCGCCGGTCAGGGCGGCGGCCGCCGAGGAGAGCAGGATCATCTCGGCGGCGAACCAGTTCGGGTACGCCGCCGGGTCGCCGTGCGGCGGCAGCGTGAACAGCGGCAGCGCCAGCGGCGGGTACTCGAACGAGAAGTCCTTGTAGACGCGCAGGCCTTGGGAGACCTTCTGCGCGTAGTCAAGATAGACAACGATGTCGGAGACGTCGAAGAAGTGGTACCAGGGACCCTCCGCGCGCAGCAGCCAGATCAGGAAGGCCCACGAGAACGCCTGGAAGGAGACCGCGGCGACGACGACCAGCAGCGTCTCGGCGCCCGGGCGGGAGACGGGGCCGAGGAGCGCCGGCTCCGCGCCCTGCGCGCTCACTGCCGCGCCAGCCATGCGTCCACCTCGCCGAGCACGCCGCCGAAGTCGCTGAGCGGCCGCCACTCGAGGCCCTCGGCGGCGCAGCGCTCCGCGAGGTGGCCGCGCGCGAACACGAGGTCGGCCTCGCGCGCGGGACAGAGGTCGCTGGGTCCGTCGCCGAACACGAGGACGACGTCCCCGGGGCGGCGCAGCTTGTGGAGGATCGCCGCCTTGCAGCTCCTGGGCCCGCAGCGCGCGCAGTCGCCGAGCGCCTCGCTGAACTCGAGGTGGTACGGCGGCCCGCCGCCCGGACCTTCGCCGACCAGCTCGCTCGCGAACAGCTCCATCGAGGGCAGCTGCTCGCGCTCCCAGAACGCCTCGATCGCCTCGCGGATACCGGCGCTGACGATGGCGCAGTCGCCGCCACGCGCCCGCAGCTCGGTGAAGAAGTCGCGCAGCCCGGGCATGGGTTCCGCGACCTCGAGCAGGCGCCGGATGAGCTCCGCCCGCGGCGCCTCGATCAGCCTGATCTGCCGGTCGAACACCTCCGCGTGGCTCAGGCGGTCGTTGTACGACTCCTCCTCGAGCTCCCACCAGCGGTCGCCGACGAACGGCTGCAGCGCTACCTCGTTGCACTCGTGCGTCGTCATCGTGCCGTCGTAGTCGAGGAGGGCAAGGAGGCGCGGGCCGGCGGCGGCCTCGACGCGGCGGGTCTGTCGCGGGTCGCGGGTCACGGCGAAAGTGTACACGGGCGCGCTGCGCGCCGCCGCCGGCCGGGATTCGCGGGCCACTGGGCCTCAGCGGCCGGTGTGTAGTGTGCGACCGGGGTGCTACGGTCGGGCGTACGCGCGGAAGTACAACGGTGCATCGGGACGTACATCCGGATGTGCGTGTTGCCGCGGCACTATGACCTTCCGGGCGCCAGGAGGGCGGTCGGGCGCCGGCGCGTGTCTGGTAGAATCGGGCGCCCGGCCCAGACCAGCAGAAAGCGAGTGAAGTGAGCGACAGTCAGCCCCGGTTCCAGGACGTCTCGGCGCGCGTCGACTTCCCGGCGCTCGACGCGCGCATCCTGAAGTTCTGGAAGGACCACGGCATCTTCGAGAAGAGCCTCGAGGGTCGTGAGGACGCGCCCCTCTACGTCTTCTACGAGGGTCCGCCCACGGCGAACGGCAAGCCCGGCTCGCACCACGTCATCTCGCGCATCTTCAAAGACCTCTTCCCGCGGTACAAGACGATGCGCGGCTACCGCGTGCCGCGCAAGGCCGGCTGGGACACGCACGGCCTGCCCGTGGAGCTCGAGGTCGAGCGCCGCCTCGGTATCGACGGCAAGGGGCAGATCGAGGCCTACGGCGTCGCCGAGTTCAACCAGCTCTGCAAGGAGAGCGTCACCGCCTACCTCGAGGAGTGGGAGCGCTTCACCGAGCGCATCGGCTTCTGGGTGGACATGGACGACGCGTACTACACGTTCACCAACGACTACATCGAGTCGGTGTGGTGGATCCTGCGGCAGATCTGGGACAAGGACCTGCTGTATCAGGGCCACAAGGTCGTTCCGTACTGCCCGCGCTGCGGCACCGCGATCAGCAGCCATGAGGTGGCGCAGGGCTACAAGGACGTCACCGAGGATTCCATCTACGTGCGCTTCCCGCTCACGGCGGAGTCGGCCGCGCGGGTGAGCGGCGAGCCCAGGCCCGTCTCGCTCGCCGTCTGGACCACCACGCCGTGGACGCTCATCAGCAACGTCGCGGCCGCGGTGCGCGCGGACGTGACCTACGCGCTCGTCGAGAGCCGCGGCGAGCGCTTCGTGCTCGCCCGCGACCTCGTGGACAAGGTCCTCGGCAAGAAGGCCGAGGTCCTGCGCGAGTTCCCGGGCGCCGAGCTGCTCGGCGTGACCTACGAGGCGCCCTTCGCCTTCATGACCGCGGACAGGCGCGCCCACTTCGTCATCGGCGACGACTACGTCACGACGACCGACGGCACCGGCATCGTCCACATCGCGCCGGCCTTCGGCGAGGCCGACATGCGCGTCGGCGTGGAGAACGACCTGCCGGTCGTCAACGCCGTCGACACCGAGGGCAGGTTCGTCGCCGAGGTCACGCCGTGGGCCGGCGTCTTCGTCAAGGACGCAGACCCGGCCATCACCGCCGACCTCAAGGCCCGCGGCCTGCTGCTCGGCGTCGAGCCGTACGCGCACAGCTACCCCTTCTGCTGGCGCTGCGACACGGCGCTGCTCTACTACGCCAAGGCGACCTGGTACGTCCGCACGACGGCGATCAAGGACCAGCTCATCAAGTCCAACGACGACGTGATCTGGCACCCGGAGCACATCAAGACCGGACGCTTCGGCGAGTGGCTGGCCGGCAACGTCGACTGGGCGCTCAGCCGCGACCGCTACTGGGGCACGCCCCTGCCGATCTGGCGCTGCGAGCAGGGGCACACGCACTGCGTCGGGTCCGTCGCGGAGCTCAGGGAGATGGCGGCCGGTCCCGTTCCAGAGGATCTGGAACTCCACCGGCCCTACGTCGACGACGTCGTCCTCACGTGTCCCGACTGCGCCGGCGAGATGCGCCGCGTCCCGGAGGTCATCGACGCCTGGTTCGACTCCGGCTCGATGCCGTTCGCGCAGTGGCACTACCCCTTCGAGAACGTCGAGACGTTCAGGGAGCGATTCCCGGCAGACTACATCTGCGAGGCCATCGACCAGACGCGCGGCTGGTTCTACAGCCTGCTCGCCGTCGCCACGCTCGTCGAGGGCCGCAGCTCCTTCAAGCGCGTCGTCTGCCTCGGCCACATCCTCGACGCCGACGGCCAGAAGATGAGCAAGAGCAAGGGCAACATCGTGCAGCCCGACGACATCCTCGACCACCAGGGCGCCGACGCCTTCCGCTGGTTCATGTTCGCGAGCCAGCAGCCTTGGAGCCCCCGCCGTTTCAGCGCCGACATGGTCGACGAAGTAGTGCGCAAGTTCCTGCTCACGCTGTGGAACACGTACAGCTTCTTCACCGTGTACGCCAATATCGACCGGTTCGATCCGGCTGCGCAGGATGTGCCGGTGGAGGAGCGGCCGCTGCTCGACCGCTGGCTGATCGGCGAGCTGAACACGCTCGTCCAGGACGCCACCGCCGGCCTCGAGGCCTACGACGCCACGGGCGCCTGCCGCGCGATCCAGCAGTTCGTCGACGACCTCAGCAACTGGTACGTGCGCCGCAGCCGGCGTCGCTTCTGGAAGAGCGAGAGCGACGCCGACAAGCTGGCCGCCTACCACACGCTGTACGAGGCGCTCGTCACGGTGACCAAGCTGCTCGCGCCGTTCACCCCGTTCGTCGCCGAGGAGCTGTACCAGAACCTGGTGCGCTCGGTGGATGCGTCCGCGCCCGAGAGCGTGCACCTGTGCACCTGGCCGGTCGCCGGCGAGCAGCTCATCGACGCCGGCGTCTCGTTCGACATGGCGGCGGCGCGGCGCGTGGTCGAGATGGGTCGCGCCGCGCGCAACGCCGCGGCGGTCAAGACGCGTCAGCCGCTCGCCGAGGTCGTGGTGGCGCTGCCGGAGGCCGAGGCGCGCGCCGCCGAGCGTCTCCGCGACGTCGTCCTCGACGAGCTCAACGTCAAGGACCTGCGCTTCGTGGGCGGCGAGGACGAGCTCGTCGCCTACGTCGTCAAGCCCAATCTCAAGGTGCTCGGCCCCAAGCTGGGCAAGCGCGTGGGTCCGCTGCAGGCGGCGCTCAAGGAGGCGGACGCGGCGGCGTTGGTCGCCGCCGTGCGCGCCGCCGGCGCCGCCCTCATCGCCCTGCCGGACGGCGAGATCAGCCTCGCCGAGGACGAGCTCCTCATCGAGACCGGCTCGCCCGAGGGCTACCAGGTGGAGAGCGAGGCCGGCCGCGTCGTCGCGCTCAAGACCCACGTCGACGACGCGCTGCGCGAGGAGGGGCTCGCGCGCGAGCTCATCCATGCCGTTCAGCTCGCACGCAAAGCTGCCGACCTACGTATCGAGGACACCATCAGCCTGACGCTGGACGTGCCGGAGGAGCTCCGCCCGCCGGCCGAGCGCCACCGAAGCGCCATCATGGCCGAGACGCTGGCCAGCGCGCTCGTGCTCGGCGAGGCGGCCGGAGAGCACCGCGAGACAGCCAAGGTCGACGGTCACGAAGTCGGCATCGGTCTCAGCGTGACGGGTACGATCTTCACCGTCACCTACGGCTGACCATTGGGGCCGGACGGCGCACGCCCGCCCGGCGCCCGGCGACCAAGGGAGGAGCCGTGGAACAGATGCGTGACGCATCGCTCGACCTGCTCGTCGACCTGGCCCGGCCGACAACCCACGACCGCGTGCTCGACTACGCCACCGGCGCCGGCGTGGCCGGGTTCATCGTCGCGCCGGACGTGGCGACCGTGGAGGCCGCCGACGAGCTTCCTGAGATGCTCGAAGAGGGCATGCGGCTCGCCGCCGAGCTCGGCCTCGTCAACGTCGCCTTCACGCTCGTCGATCTCCACGCACTGCCCTACAAGGACGGCGCGTTCAGCCTCGTCGTCTGTCACAACGCCTTCCACCTGCTGCCCGAACCCGGCACCGCGCTCGCCGAGCTGGGGCGCGTCCTCGCGTCCCAGGGGCGCGTCGTCATCCTCGACGCCGTGGTGGACGAGACCACCGACAAGGCTTTCAACGAGATCGCGCGCCTCCGCGAGCCGGCGCACCGGCGGCACTACCGCCCGGACGAGTTGGAGACCACCGTGGCCGCCGCCGGGTTCTCCGTAGCCGGCCGGGGGAGCGTGCGCAGCACGATCGACCTGGACTACTGGCTGCAGGCGGCTGCGGTGCCGCCGCCGAAGGCGGCACTCATCCGCGGCCGCTTCAAGGCGCTCCCGGTCGAGGTCCAGGTGGGTATGGACGTCGCCTTCTCGGACAAGTCCGTGAGCTTCAGCTACGACGTGGCCGGACTCCGGCTCGAGCGGGCCTGAGCGCTCCCAGGCGCGAACCCGCTCGACCCCGCCGGCCTCGTCCGGCGCTGGATAGTGTGCGAACGCGTTGCTACGGTCGGCCGTACGCTCGGGAGTGCAACGGTACATCCGCACGCACGTCCATTTGTGCGAGTCGCTTCGGTGCGATGACGACCCCAGGTCCGCATGTGGCTGGACGTCTGGGGTCGGACCGGCGCGGGCCTCTCAGCCCAGGAAGGCGCCGAGCTCCTCGACGAGCTTGGCCTTGGGCATCGCGCCGACGATGCGGTGCTTGGCCTCGCCGGCCTCGAAGGCGAGGATCGTGGGGATGTTCATGACGCTGAACTGCTGCGCCACCGCCGGCGCCTCGTCCACGTTGAGCTTCACGAACTTGACCTCGGGGTAGTCGCCCGCCATCTCCTCGAGGACCGGGCCGATCATACGGCAGGGGCCGCACCACTCGGCCCAGAAATCAACCAGGACCTTGCCGGGCACCTTGATGACCTCGGCCTCGAAGTTGTCCTGTGAGACAGCGTCCACCTACGTCCTCCTGTCGTTCGTTGTGGGCCCGCGCGCATCAGCGTAGCGCGCCGGCGCGCGTCCGTCAGCGTTGCGTGCCCGCGGCGGCGCTCTCACCGGCCGCCTCAACGCTCCCCGGCGGGCACTCGAGCTCGTCGAGGTAGCGCTCGGCCTGCACGGCCGCGAGCGCTCCCTCACCGACCGCCATGGCGATCTGCTTGAGTGGGTTGGCATGGGCGTCGCCGCAGGCGAACACGCCGGGCAGCCCGGTGCGCAGCAGCTCGTCGGTCACGATGTAGCCGTACTCGTCCAGCTCCACCGTGTCCTTGAGCCAGGCGGTGTTGGGGATCTGGCCGATGTACATGAAGACGCCGTTGACCGGGAGGCTGCGCCCCTCACCCGTCTTGACGTTCTCGACCGCGAGGGCCTCGACCATCTCGGCACCCTCGATCTGCTTGGGAATCGAGTCCCAGACGAACTCGAACTTGGGGTTGGCGAACGCGCGCTCCTGGGCGATGGGGGCGGCGCGGAGCTCGTCGCGGCGATGGACGAGGTACACCTTCTCGGCGAACTTGGTGAGGAACATGCCCTCCTCGACCGCGGCGTCGCCGCCGCCGATCACGGCGACGGTCTTGCCGCGGTAGAGGGCGCCGTCGCAGGTGGCGCACCAGCTGACGCCGCGGCCGATGAACTCGGCCTCGCCGGGGATGCCCGAGCGCCGCGGCTCGACGCCCGGCGCGAGGATCACCGCGCGCGTGCGGATCTGCTCGCGGTCGGTGGCCACGACGTAGCAGCCCTCGGGATCGCTGCGGAGCTCAGCCACGCCCTCGATCTCGCGCATCTCGGCGCCGAACTTCTCCGCCTGCTCCTTCATCTTCTGGGAGAGGTCGAAGCCCGAGATGCCCTCGGGGAAGCCGGGGTAGTTCTCGACGAGGTCGGTGAGCGCGATCTGACCGCCGGCCATGTTGCGCTCGAGGACGGCCGTCCTGAGGCGGCCGCGGCTGGCGTAGATGGCTGCCGTGAGCCCCGCGGGGCCGGCGCCGACGATGACGACGTCGTACACTTCGGCGCCGGTCTCGCTGCTGGGATCAGACATGTCGTTCCTCGTGACGTGCGGGCTGGTCAGGGGCTGCGCCCGAGTATACCCGCCGCGTCTGGGTGCAGTCGGCGCGGCCGGGCCCGGCAGCCGGATGGCTCAAGCCCGGGCCCTCAGCAGATCCCGGGCCGCGAGCTCCTCGGCGATCTGCACCGCGTTGAGCGCCGCGCCCTTGCGCAGGTTGTCCGAGACGACCCACAGATCGAGACCGTTGGCGATGGTGGCGTCCTCGCGGATCCGGCCGACGTACACGGGGTCCTCGCCCTCGGCGGGAAGCGGCATGGGGTACTGCAGCTCCGCCGGATCGTCGACGACAACCACGCCCGGCGCCGCGGCGAGACGCTCGCGCGCCTCCGCGGCGCTCAGCTTGCGCTTCGTCTGGACGTTCACCGCCTCGCTGTGCGCGCCGAACACGGGCACGCGCACGCAGGTGGCCGTGACCTTCAGGTCCGGGTCGGCGAAGATCTTGACGGTCTCGTCGACCATCTTCTGCTCCTCTTTGGTGCTGCCCGTGGGCAGGAAGCCGTCGATGTGCGGCACCACGTTGAAGGCGATCTGGTGGGGGTAGAACCGCTGCTCGACCGGCTCGCCCGCCGCCCACTGCCGCGCCTGCGCCGCGAGCGCGGCGATGCCGCCCTGGCCGCTGCCGGAGACCGCCTGGTAGGTGCTGACGACCACACGCTCGATGCCGGCGGCGTCGTAGATGGGCTTGAGCGCGACGACCATCTGGATGGTGGAGCAGTTGGGCGTCGCGATGATCCCGGTGTGCGCCGCCAGGTGGCAGGCGTTGACCTCGGGAACGACCAGCGGCACGCCGGGATCCTGGCGGAACATGCTCGACTTGTCGATCACGGTGGCGCCGGCGGCGACCGCCTGCGGCACGAACTCCTTGCTCACTGAGCCGCCGGCGGCGAAGAAGACGAGGTCGGCGCCGGCGAACGAACCGGGGCCGAGCTCCTGCACCTCGATATCCTCGCCCCGGAACGGCAGCTTGCGGCCGACCGAGCGCGTGCTCGCGAGGAGCCGCAGCTCCCCGACGGGGAAGGCGCGCTCCTCGAGGATCGCGCGCACGGTGCCGCCGACGACGCCGGTCGCGCCGGCGATGGCGACGGTGTACCCGGCGGCCATCAGCAGCTCCCTCTGTCCGACGGCTCGTGGCTCACCGCGTCCTCGTCGAGCTGGAACACGGTGTGCAGCGAGCGCACCGCCTCGTCGACGTGCTCCTTGGCGATGACGCAGGAGATCTTGATGGGCGAGGTGCCGATCATGTCCAGGTTGACGCCGAGATCGGCCAGCGTCTGGAACATCTTGGCGGCGACGCCGGGGTGGCTGCGCATGCCGGCGCCGATCAGGCTGATCTTGGCGATCTCGGCGTCGGTGTCGTACTCGCGCGCGCCGATCTCCTTGACGATCTCTTTGAGTGCCTTGTCGGCGGCCGGGATGTCCTCGGCCGGGATGGTGCACGAGATGTCGCTGTGGCCGCTCTCGCTGGTGTTCTGGATGATGGTGTCGACGTTGACGTGGGCTCGCGCGAGTGCGGTGAAGACGCGCGCCGCGACGCCCGGCCTGTCCGGGACGCCGCGCAGCGTGACCTTGGCCTCGTCGGTGGTGTAGCTGACCGACCTGATGATCGGCTGTTCCAGCTGCTGCTCGATGTCCATTCCGTGGCCTCCGTCGCTGACCCACGTGCCCTCGGCCTCCGTGAAGCTGGAGCGCACGTGGATGGGGATGTCGTACTTGCGCGCATACTCGACCGAGCGGAGGGCGAGCACCTGCGCGCCGCTGGCCGCCATCTCGAGCATCTCGTCGTAGGAGATGATGTCCAGTTTGCGCGCCTTCGCCACCAGGCTCGGGTTGGCGGTGTAGACGCCGTCGACGTCCGTGTAGATCTCGCAGACGGCCGCATCGAGCGCGTGCGCGAGCGCCACGGCCGTCGTGTCCGAGCCGCCCCGGCCGAGCGTGGTGACGTTCTTCTCCGTGGAGACGCCCTGGAAGCCGGCGACGAGCACGATCTTGCCGTCGTCCATGGCCTCCTGGACGCGCGCTGGGTGGATGTCGAGGATACGCGCCTTCATGTGCACCGTGTCGGTGACGATGCCGGCCTGCGACCCGGTGAGGCTCACGGCGTCGTAGCCGAGGCGGTGGATCGCCATGGCGAGCAGGGCGCAGCTGATGCGCTCGCCGGCGGAGAGGAGCATGTCCATCTCGCGCTCGGGCGGGTTGGGGGTGATCTCGCGGGCGAGCTCAAGCAGCTCGTCGGTGGTGTCGCCACGGGCGCTCACGACCGCGCAGACGCTGTTGCCCTGCTCGAACGTGGCGACGATGCGGCGCGCCACGTTGCCGATGCGGGCGGCGTCGGCGACCGACGTGCCACCGTACTTCTGGACGACGACAGACAAGGTGGACCTCCGAAGAAGGCGGGCTTAGGCGGCGGGCCTGGGGGCGATGCGGGGGAGCGCGCGCTTGTGCTCGCTGGCTGCGTGCATGGCGTCGACCCTGGCCTTGACGGCGGGCGACGCCTCGGACGTCAGCAAGTAGGCATCGAGCTCCTCGTAGGTGAGGCCCATCTCGGCCTCGTCGGTCTGGTCGGCCCACAGGCCGGCCGACGGCGGCTTGGCGACGACCCGCTCGGGGACGCCCAGGTGCCGCGCGAGGTCGCGGACCTCGCTCTTGACCAGGTCGCCGAGCGGGAGGAAGTCGGCGCCGCCGTCGCCGTACTTGGTGAAGTAGCCGACGACCAACTCGCTGCGGTTGCCGGTGCCGAGCACGCGGTAGTCCAGCTCGTTCGCGAACGCGTACAGGGTGGTCATCCTGAGCCGCGGCTTGAGGTTGGCGGTGGCGAGCCTGTTGTCGGGGATGTCGGTGCTGCAGGCCGAGAGCGACTCGAGCAGCAGGTCGTAGACCGGCGCGAGGTCGACGGTACAGCTGGGGATGTCGAAGTGGTGCGCGACGATGGCCGCGTCCTCGGCGTCCTGAGCGTCGCTGTGGCACGGCATGACGACGCCCAGGGTGTGGTGCGGGAATGCGCTCTTGGCCAGGGCCGCGACGACCGCCGAGTCGATGCCACCGGAGAGGCCTAAGACCGCGCCGCAGCCGCCGGCCGCGGCGACCTCGGCGGCGATCCAGTCGGTGAGATGTCGGGCGAGA
Organism: uncultured Thermoleophilia bacterium; assembly: GCA_963705205.1. GTDB lineage: Bacteria > Actinomycetota > Thermoleophilia > UBA2241 > UBA2241 > CAIXSE01. The sequence goes on along the minus strand of CAVPJG010000006.1, from coordinate 47,670 downwards.
GCTTCCATACGGCGCTTTCGGAAGGCCAAGTCTACCGTACGCGCGAACGAGCCGGGAGGCGCTGGCGCCGCCCGGCTCGTTCAGTCCGCTCTGCCCCCGGCACTACTGCGGTGGCTGCTGCGCCTCGATGAACTCCGCCAGCGCCTCGCGCGCCGCGTCGAACGTCGCGTTGTTCTTCGTGTACACGGGGAAGTTGAACACGTTCGCCTGGACGATCTTGTACGGGAACCGCGTGATCGTAGCGAGGGCCTTGTCGGCGAGCGCCCGCCCGCTTGCCCCCTGCGCTTCGGCCAGCCTCAGATACTCGCGCTCCTCGAGTCCGTCTCGGAGCGCCTCCAGCCGCAGTGACGACACCGGCGGCGCCGCCGGGTCGGTGAGCCCGTAGCGCGGGTAGTAGCCGGGGTACACGAGGCACGTGTCGCCGTTCGCCCTCCGCGTGCCGCGTGCAAACGAAAGCGGGTAGCGGTAGGGGTCGCGCCAGCCGGCGCCCGTGGTCGCTTTTCCCCAACGGTTGAAGCCCCAGTTGAGGATGCCGTCCACGTTCCACTCCTCCATCATCCAGCCCCAGACGCGGGAGTCGATGTGCGGCTTGTCGATGACGAAGGAGGGCACGCGGCGCACCGCGTCGTTGGTGTACGAGTACCACCAGATCTCCTTGCCGGCCCTCTTGCGCTCGCGCACGGCCGGGATGCGCCCGAAGAAGTAGTAGTAGCGCAGCGCCCAGATGTCGACGTCGTCGTACAGGAACGTGTTGGCCGTCTTGACGCCGCCCAGGGAGCGCGGGCGCGGGTCGTCGGTGAGGAAGAACTTGACTCGCGCGCCGGTGGCTCTGTCGGCTTTGTGCAGCAGGCGCGCGTAGCGCTCGGCACGCAGCGCCTCCGAGCGTCTGGTGGTCTCGTCCAGGATGTACACGTAGGCCTTGGTGTCCCAGCCGCGCTCCTTGTACACGCGCGCCATCTGGGTGAGGTAGTTGAGCAAGGCCGCGGAGCTCGGGCTCTGGCTGCGGCTCCAGGGGAACCACTGCAGGAACGGCAGCTGGTTGTCCTGGAGGCCCACGGCGTCGCCAGTCTCATCGAGGAACGGGGCCGCCTTGGCCGCCCAGGTGCCCTCGGCCACGCTGCCGGAGGAGTCGGCGACCGTGGGCATGTAGTGGACGATGGTCGGCGAGATGCCGTGCTGCTTCATCATCGTGTAGAAGTTGCGCAGCACTGTGGCCTTGTTCTGGCCGTCGAAGGCGAAGTTGCGCGGCAGACTGCGCGCGAGGTTGGCTTGGCTGGCGACGAACGCGGAGCGGGTGCTGATCCGGCTCCAGCCGAAGCCCCAGACGCGTAGCGAGAAGGGGATCCGCACCTGCTCCGATCCGCCATTGTCCACGTCGAGCGCGGCCGTGTACTCGCCGGGCGGTGTGCCCAGGGGCACGTGGACCAGGATGTAGAAGGGCGTGGTCGGACCGGGGTTCGCCGAGCCGGGCACCGTCATCGCCGTACCGAAGTCGCGGGGCACGAGCGGGTCAGGGTACCATCCCGCCCGCGACCCGAGCTTGGTCGTGGGCGTGGTCACCTTGACGTAGAACACACGGAAGAGCTCGGCGTTGTCGACGATGAGCGGGTCGCTGTCCATGCTCCAGCTCAGGCTGACCCTGCGGTCGACGCCGCGCAGGCACACCTGGACGCCCTGGTACTCGTTGCCTGCGGCATCGATCGCGATGGACTGACGTGCGCCCGGCTTGGTCGTCGGGTAGGCGCGCGCCATCGCCGGGATCACCCAGACGGAGGCCTGGGCGGCCGCCGCCCACACGAGGAGCAGGGCGATGACGACGGTGACGGTGGCGAGGCCGGCGGCAGCGCGGCGGCCCGACCGTACGGCGAGCGTGCGGGTTCGGGGTGGCGCCGGCTGAAGGCCACTGTGGCAGATGGTGCGGTGCATGGTCTCTCCCCTGACGGTGCTCGTGTCCCTCGTATCGGCGAGATCCGCATCGGGTTGAGTGCGGGTCCCTCGGACGGAGCGCCCACGAGATCGGGGCCGGGAGGCGCTTGCGCCGCCCGGCCCCGATCTGAGTTGCTCGTGGAGCGAAAGCCTCAGATCTTGGAGAAGTACTTGCGGACCTCCCAGTCGGTGACCTGCTCGCGGTACTCGTACCACTCGTTGAGCTTGTTGGTCACGAAGCGCTCGAACACGTGGTCGCCGAGGACCCGGCGGACCATCTCGCTGTCCTGGGTGTGCTGGATCGCCTCGTAGAGGTTGTTGGGCAGAGCGCCGAGGCCGATGTCCTCACGCTCGCCGGCGGTCATCTTGTAGATGTTGGGCTCGACTCCCGGCGGCAGCTCGTAGCCCTTCTCGATGCCGTCGAGGCCGGCGCCGAGCATGACGGCGAAGGCGAGGTACGGATTCGCGCCTGGGTCCGGGTTGCGCAGTTCCGCCCTTACGGTGCTCTCCTTGCCCTGCACATACAGCGGCACGCGGATGAGTGCGGTGCGGTTGCGGTGCGCCCAGCTGATGTACACCGGTGCCTCGTAGCCGGGCACCAGGCGCTTGTAGCTGTTCACGTACTGGTTGAGGATCGAGGTGAACTCGCGCATGTGCCTCAGCTGACCGGCGATGAAGCCCTTGGCGACGTCGCTGAGGTGATCCGGGTCGGTCTCGCTGAACATCGCGTTGGAGTCGCCGCGGAAGAGGCTCTGGTGCACGTGCATGCCGCTGCCGTTCTCGCCGTGCATGGGCTTGGGCATGAAGGTCGCGTGGACGCCGTTGTGGGCCGCGACCTCCTTGACGATGAGGCGGATGATCATGACCCGGTCGGCCATGAGGAGCGCCTTGTCGTAGTGCGGGTCGATCTCGTGCTGCGACGGGGCGACCTCGTGGTGGCTCGCCTCCATGGGGATGTCCAGCTTGTCGAGCGTGCGCATGGTCTGCTTGCGCAGGTCGTTGCCGAGGTCGGCGGGCAGCACATCGAAGTAGCCGCCGTCGTCGGTGAGCTCGGGCTTGACCGAATCCTTGAAGTAGAAGTACTCGAGCTCGGGACCGACGTAGTACTCGAGGCCCAGCGCCTTGGCGCGGTCGAGCTGGCGGCGGAGCACCCAGCGGGGGTCGCCCTCGAACGGCTGGTAGTTACGGTCGAGGACGTCGCAGAAGACGAACGCGGTACGCTCGCTGCCCTGGGCCCACGGCAGGACCTTGAAGGTGTCCCAGTCGGGCATCGCGACGATGTCGCTCTCCTCGATCTCGGCGTAGCCGCTGATGGAAGAGCCGTCGAAGGCAGCGCCGCTCTCGATCACGTTGGGGAGCTGCCGGTCGGGGATCTCGACCATCTTGAGATTCCCCAGGATGTCCGTGAACCACAGTTGGATGTGTTTCACGTTCTCGTCTTTGACGAGCTTCTCGATTGCGGCCTGGCGCTGATCAGTCATAGTCATCCTTTCAGGCCAATCGGGTTTATGGCGGCGGGTCGCGCCGTATGGACCCGGCGATTCTGACGGGTCTGCGGCGCGGATTCAAGTCGCGGCGAGGGCTGGAGTGGGCTAGAATGTCCCAACGATACCCGCCCGGTAGGACTGCTTGTCTAAACGCCGCTCTTCGATCGACCTCCCGGGTGCGGCGGTCAACGGGGCCCGCCGTGCTCACCCTCCACGTTCCGATGGGGCCGTAAAGGCGTGGTACGCCGGCGCGCGCGACCACTCCGCCTGCGGCGTCGGTCTGGTCGCGCGGATCTCGGGCGAACCGAGCCGTGAGGTCGTCGAGCTCGCCCTCGGCGCTCTCGCCGCGATGGAACATCGCGGCGGCGTCGGCGCCGACGGCGAAGCCTCGGACGGCGCCGGCGTGATGACGGCGATCCCCTGGCGCGTGCTCGAGCCGTGGCTCGCCAACCAGCGCATCGCCGAGCCGCGGCCGTTCTCGACCGCGGTCGGCATGGTGTTCCTGCCGCGGGAGCAGGGCAAGCGGAACCTCGCCCGGGAGCTCGTGAGCAAGGCGCTGCGCGACGAGGGTCTCGTGGTGGTCGGCTGGCGCGAGGTGCCGCTGCGACCGGAGGCTCTGCCCTCGAGCGTCCGTGAGCGCCACCCGCACGTGGAGCAGGTCGTCGCGCAGTCGCCGATGCTGGCCGGCGACGAGCTGGAGCGCGCCCTGCTCCTGGCCCGCAGGGCCGTCGGCAGGGCGCTCATCCGCCAGCCCGTGATCCGCCGCCTGGAGGACCTCTACATCTGCTCGCTCTCCTCGCGGACCGTGGTCTACAAGGGCATGGTCACCGCGCCGGTGCTGCCCGCGTTCTATCCGGACCTGCAGGATCCCGGCTTCGTGAGCCACTTCGCGGTGCTGCACCGCCGCTTCAGCACCAACACGGCGCCCAAGTGGAGCCTGGCGCAGCCCATGCGCCTGCTGGCGCACAACGGTGAGATCAACACGCTCCTCGGTAACCTCGCGTGGATGCGCGCGCGGGAGCCGGAACTCGCGGCTCCATCCTGGGGCGCGCGCATCGCCGAGCTGCTGCCCGCCGTGCACGGCGACAGCAGCGACTCCGGCGCCCTCGACAAGTTCGTCGAGCTGCTCGTGCGCAGCGGGCGGACGCCGCTGGAGGCGCTCATGATGGCGATGCCCGCCGCCGGCGCCGTCGGCGACGCGCGCGTCGCGGAGTTCTACGACTACTACGCCGGTCTGCAGGAGGCGTGGGACGGCCCGGCGCTCGTCGCCTTCGCCGACGGCCGGCACGCCGGCGCCTGCGTGGACCGCAACGGCCTGCGCCCGGCGCGCTACGCGCGCACCCGCTCCGGCCTGCTGGCGCTCGCATCCGAGGCCGGCGCCGTCGACCTGCCCGGGGAGGAGATCGTCGAGAAGGGCCGCCTGGGTCCCGGCCAGATGATCGCGGTGGAGTTCGAGCACGGGCGGCTGCTGCGCGACGACGTCGTCAAGACCTCCGTCGCGTCCCGCCGCCCGTACGGCGCGTGGCTGCTGAGCCGGCGCCGCTCCCTGGCCGTGCAGCCCTTCGCGCTCGCCGGCCCCGGCTCGGCCGCCGGCGACCTCCTGCTGCGCCAGGCCATGGCCGGCTTCACCGCCGAGGACGTGGAGCTCATCGTCCGGCCGATGGCCCGCCACGCCAGGGAGCCCCGGTTCTCCATGGGCAACGACGCCCCGCTGCCTATCCTCTCGGGCAAGCCGCACGTGCTCTACGACTACTTCACCGAACGTTTCGCCCAGGTCACCAACCCGGCCATCGACCCACTGCGCGAGCGGCTGGTGATGTCGCTGGCCGTGAGGCTGGGGCCGCGCGGAGACCTGCTGACGGCGGGGCCCGAGCACGCGCACAGGGTGGACCTGCCCTCGCCGGTGCTGAACAGCGCGGAGATCGAGGCGTTGCCGGCCCTCGGTCTGCCGACGGCCCGGGTCTCGACCGCGTACGAGGTCGCCAGCGGGCCGTGGGGCCTGCGCGAGGCCGTCGAGCGCGTCTGCCGCGAGGCGGCGGCGGCCGTCCGGGAGGGGGCCGAGGTGGTGATCCTCAGCGACCGCACCAGGGCGGCCACGCCCGAGACCGCGCAGGTGCCGCCGCTGCTGGCCGTCGGCGCCGTCCACCACGATCTGATCCGGCGAGGCCTGCGCAGCCGCGCCTCGCTCATCAGCGAGACCGCGCAGTGCTGGAGCGTTCACCACTTCGCCTGCCTCATCGGCTACGGCGCCTCGGCGGTGCACCCGTACCTCGCCTTCGACACCGTGCGCGACCTGTGGGAGCGCGGACGGCTCGGCGGCGGTCCTCCGGCCGAGGGTGACGCGGCCTCCGGCCCCGCTGACCTCGACGAGGCGCTCCGGCACTACCGCGTCTCGGCAGAGGAGGGGCTGCTCAAGATCCTCTCCAAGATGGGCATCTCGCTGCTGGCCAGCTATCACGGCGCCCAACTGTTCGAGGCCATCGGTCTCGGCTCCGACCTCATCGAGCTGGCGTTCTCCGGCACCCCGTCGCGCATCGGCGGTCTGAGCGTGGAGGAGCTTGCCCAGGAGACGGTGTGGATCCACCAGCAGGCGTTCCCGGAGCTCACGCCCGAGAAGCTGCAGGACTACGGCTTCGTGCGCTACCGGCCGCGGGGCGAGTACCACCTCAACAACCCCGAGGCGGCCAAGACGCTGCGCCGCGCCTGCGTCGAAGGCCTGCCCGACCTGTACCGCAGCTACAGCGACAGGCTCATGCGGCGGCCGCCGACGGTGCTGCGCGACCTGCTGCAGCTGGTCGGCGACCCCGCGCGGCGGCAGGCTGGGGAAGCCGCCCCCGCCGGGTCCGCCGTAGCCGGCGACGTCGAGCCGGCGGCGGCGATCCTGCGGCGCTTCTGCACCGGCGGCATGTCGCTCGGCGCGCTCTCGCGCGAGGCGCACGAGACCATCGCCGTCGCCATGGCGCGCATCCACGGGCGCGCCAACTCGGGTGAGGGCGGGGAGGACGCCGAGCGGGACGCCGTCATCGACGACGTCGACGACGAGGGCCGCTCGGCACGGTTCCCGCACCTGCAGGGGCTCGAGAACGGCGACCGGGCCGCCTCGCAGATCCGCCAGGTCGCCTCCGGCCGCTTCGGTGTCACCACCGCCTACCTGGCCGGCGCCGGGCAGCTCGAGATCAAGGTGGCGCAAGGCGCCAAGCCGGGGGAGGGCGGCGAGCTGCCCGGCGACAAGGTCACCGCGTACATCGCCGGGCTGCGCCGCGCCGCTCCCGGCGTCACCCTCATCTCGCCGCCGCCGCACCACGACATCTACTCGATCGAGGACCTCGCGGAGCTGATCTACGACCTGCGCATGGTCAACCCGCGCGCCGGCATCTCGGTCAAGCTGGTCGCGGGGACCGGTATCGGCACCATCGCGGCCGGCGTGGCCAAGGCCGGCGCCGACGTGATCCACGTGTCGGGCCACGGGGGAGGCACCGCCGCCGCCTCGCTCAACTCGATCAAGCACGCCGGCATCCCGTGGGAGCTCGGCCTCGCCGAGGTGCACCGGGCGCTGGTGGCGGCCGGGTTCCGCGAGCACGTCCGCCTGCGCGTGGACGGCGACCTGCGGAACGGGCACGACGTCGTCGTGGCCGCGGCGCTGGGCGCCGACGAGTTCGCCTTCGGCACGGCCGTGCTGCTCGCCGAGGGCTGCGTGATGGCGCGCGTGTGCCACCAGAACCGGTGCCCGGTGGGCGTGGCGACGCAGGATCCGGAGCTGCGCCAGAGGTTCGCGGGCCGGCCCGAGCACATCGTCAACTACTTCACGTTCGTCGCTGGCGAGGTGCGGGAGCTGCTCGCCGGGCTCGGATTGCGTTCGCTGGACGAGCTCGTCGGGCGTGCGGAGTTCCTCGAGCTGGCCGGGGCGACAGGGCTCAAGACGGACGGTCTGGACCGCTACTGGTTCGAGGGGCCGGCCGAAGGGCCGGGAAGGGCCGCCGCGACGCGGCGGCCGCAGCCTGTCCCCGAGCCCGGCGGCGCCCGAGGGTGCACGCCGCCGGTCTCACCCGGGCGCCCGTGCGACACGCTCGACGAGCGGCTGCTCGCCGACCCGCAGGTGGCGGCCGCCGTCGCCGGACACGGCCGCGTCACGTGCCGCGAGACGGTCGTCACCCGCGACCGCGCCGTCGGCGCGCGCCTCGCCGGCGAGGTCGCGGCGCTGCACGGCGACCACGGCTTCGGCGGCGAGCTGCGCCTCGAGCTGACCGGCTCCGCCGGCCAGAGCCTCGGCGCCTTCCTCACCGACGGAATCGTCGTCGAGCTCACCGGCGAGGCCAACGACTACGTCGGCAAGGGCATGGCCGGCGGCGAGCTCGTGCTCCGGCCCGCGGAGCCCCGCCTCGGCGGCCCGGACAACGTGATCGCCGGCAACACGTGCCTCTACGGCGCGACCGGGGGTCGCCTCTTCGCGGCCGGCCGCGCCGGCGAGCGCTTCGCGGTGCGCAACTCGGCGGCCACGGCCGTGGTGGAGGGCGCCGGCGACCACTGCTGCGAGTACATGACCGGCGGCGTGGTCGTGGTGCTCGGCGGCGTGGGCCGCAACGCCTGCGCCGGGATGACCGGGGGCGCCGCCTACTTCCTCGCCGACGCGGCGCCCGCCTGGCTCGCCGGCCACCCGACGGTCGCCGCCGCGGGCATGGACGAGGCCGCCGTGGCCGAGCTCACGGCGCTTCTCGAGGCGCACGCGGCACGGACCGGCAGCGCGGTCGCCGCCTCCCTGCTGGCGCATCCGGAGAGCCTCGCCGGCCGCTTCGTCCGCGTCCGTCCGGGGGGCGCTTCCACCCGCCTCGTGGGACGGCCGGGGCCCTCGGGCGTTTCGAGCGTGGCGCGAGCGTAACGCAGGCTCAACGCAGACTCGTTGCATACGCTCAGGCGAGAGAGTATGCTCCCGGCGAAATCAGGGGGGCGGGCGTGGGGCCCGCGACGTGTCCCGAAAGGAGACCGCATGGCGACCGAGGCTTACTGCGTCAAGTGCCGCACCAAGCGCACCATGAAGGATGAGAAGGCCGTTACCATGAAGAACGGCAAGCCGGCGACGCAGGGCGTGTGCCCGGAATGCGGCACCAAGATGTTCAAGATCGGCAAGAGCAAGTAAGAGTGATCCGGCCCGGCTGAGAGGGCCGTTCGAGAGCCAAGCGGCTGGGGCCGGGGCGTGAGAGCGCCCCGGCCCCAGCCGCGTACGCGGGCGGGCCGCGTTCCGGACACGGCTCCAGTCGCGCGCGACCGCCGGCCGTCGCGCCGTCGCGCCGCCGGACCTCCGTCAGTGCCCCGCCACGCTCCGGTCGGGCAGCGCGCCTCGCTGGTAGAGCACCGCGAGCTCCTGTGCCAGCTCGGTCTCCCACGCGACGCGGCCCGAGTGACGCAGGTGGGCGTGGTCGGAGAAGTCCGCGGTGTGCAGCCCGAGGCTGCCGTTGAAGTCGAGATAGGGCACACCGTGCTCCGCTGCGATGCTCCGCGCCCGGGGCTGGTACCGGGCGTCGATGGCCTGCCACCGTGCGCCGATCAGCTCCTCGTTGCGGGGCAGCTCCACGATGACGACGCCGAAGCCGCGCTCCCGGCAGCGCCCGACGAGCGCCTCGAGCAGGGTGAGGTTGAAGTCCACGTTGCGCTCGAACTGCGGCCGGCGCACGCGCCACCACGCCTCGAACACGCCGGACTTCTCGGCCTCTCCCATCAGCGGCTCGTCGTCGAAGTCGTGCTGCACGTAGCCCCAGGACGGGACCTCGCCCTGCGCGAGCCGGACGACGTCGGAGCGGCCCTTCTCGACCAGCATGCTGAGGATGCCGGGGAGGATCGTCTCGCGCCGGTCTCCGGCGGTGGGCTCCTCGTCCAGGCAGCCGCCGAGCGTCTCGCTCCAGAGGGGGAAGCCGCGCCCCTCCAGCTGCTCCTCTGCGTCGGCGCGGTCGCCGATGAAGCGGCCGGGGCTGACGCCGACGACGACCGTCGTCGACCCGGACGCGGGGAGGTTGTCCACGATGGCGAGGCTCTGGGCGAAGGTCTGGAGTGAGGTCGCCAGGTTCCAGCCCTGGAGGTGCGGTCCGCCGAGGTCTTCGACCCTGGCGGCGAGTGAGGCGCCGTCGCGCACGGTCGCCTCGCGCAGGGTGGAGCCGCCGAGCAGGTAGAGCGTCCTCTCGGCGGCCGGCTCCCGGTCCAGCCGCGCGAGGAGCCAGGCCACGCGGGCCTTGCCGGTGTCGGTCTCGTCGGAGCGCAGCCAGTACTTGAGCGGCACCTCCGACCAGGCGCCGGTCGCAAAGGCCTGCTGGAGCCCCAGCAGCGTGAGCGCGGCGAGGCCGGCCGCTACGACGAGCACCAGCGGGCTGCGCTGCCGGAGGCCCTCCCGGAAGCTCTGCATGAGGCCCGCGCCCCTTCGCTCTGTCCCGCAGGCCTTCACCCGTCAGCCTCGTCAGTCGGTCTGAGAACCGGTCGGCACAAGGCTATCGCCGGCGGCGTCAAAGAGAAAGACAGGGTGGGTCTACGCCGCGCGCGCCTCGATGAGGTCCTTGAAGCGCGCGAGATCCGCCGCCAGCATCTGCTCCACTGCGTCGAGGACGTAGGCCTCGCTGGCCTCGAGGCCAGCCTCGGGCTCCCAGTCGATGCCGAACGTGACGCGACACGCCGTCGTGCCGAGCGGCTCGAAGGTGACGCGCCCGGCGTTCGGCTTCTCCTCCGGGCGCCCGGGGACACTCTCCCAGGAGATGCGCCGCTCGGGGAGCTGCTCGGTGATCCGGGCGTCCCACTCGCGGACCTCGTCGCCGGCGGTCGCGACCTCCTCCTTGACTTTGGCGACCCAGTGGAGCCGGCCGCCGCCGAGCTCATCGATCGAGGCGACTCCCTCCATCCACTGGGGAAAGCTGTCGAAACGGGCCCACTGGGCGTAGGCGGTCTTCACGCCGACGGCGACGTCGATGGATTGTTGCGCGCTGGACATGGGAGGGTTCCTCCTAATTTGCTCGGGGATATCTGAAGGGTTCCCTGTCTGGCGCCCGGCGAACCGACCGGGCATTGTCCGTCGCTCCCGGGGTGCAATGGGAGCGCAAACGGCTTGACGGGGCCGTGCGCGACGAGCAGAGTCGCCGGAGCGAGCCGTCACCGGCTCACTGCCCCGACACGCCGACCGCCGGAGGTCCCTCATGTCAGTCAACGGATCAGCCCCCTCGGGCAAGTCCCTGGCGATCGTCGGCGGCGGCATCGCCGGTCTGTGCGCCGGCTGCTACGCGCAGATGAACGGCTACCGGTCGCGCATCTACGAGATGCACGACCTTCCCGGCGGCCTGATGACCGCCTGGGAGCGCAAGGGCTACACGATCGACTACTGCATCCAGTGGCTCGTCGGCTCGTCTCCCGAGACCGGCATGCACGAGCTGTGGCGCGAGGTGGGCCTGCTGCGTGACACCCGGATCGTCGACCTGGACATCTGGGTGGAGTACGAGGGCGCCGACGGTCGCCGGGTGACGTTCTGGCGCGACCTGGACCGTCTCGAGGCGCACCTCTGCGAGCTGTCGCCCGCCGACGCGGAGCTCATCAAGCGCCTGCTCAAGGACACGCGGCGGCTGGCCGCCGTGGACATGCCGGCGGACCTGCCGCCGCGCGAGCTGATGCGCCTCCGCGACACCCTCCGCGCCGGCCCTCGCATGCTCCCCTGGGTGCTGTCCGCCCGGCGCTGGGGCAAGCTCAGCGTCGGCGAGCTCACCGACCAGTTCCACTCCGTGCTCCTGCGCGACGCCATCCGGTCGCTGATGCCCTCGCCGATCGGCGCCATGGCGCTGCTCGGGACCTGGGCCTGGCTGCATGCGGGCGTGGCCGGCTACCCGCTGGGCGGCTCGCTGCCTCTGGCCCGCAACCTGGAGCGCCGATACGTGGAGCTCGGCGGCGAGATCCGCTACGAGAAGCGCGTCGCCAGGATCCTCACCCAGCGGACCGGGGGCGCCGACCGCGCCGCCGGCGTCGAGCTGGCCGACGGCACGAAGGAGCCGGCCGAGATCGTGATCTCGGCGGCCGACGGCCACGCGACCCTCTACGACATGTTGGGCGGCGCCTACCTCGACGACGAGCTGCGCTCCGTGTACGAGCGCGACGCCCTGCCGCTCTTCTATCCGATCCTCTTCGTGGGTGTTGGTGTCGCTCGCGAGTTCGCGGATGAAGCGCAGAGGATCTCCGGGCTGCTCTTCCCGGTCGACGAGCCGATCGGCGCCGGCGCCGTGCACGCGCAGCAGCTCGAGGCGCGCATCTTCAACTTCGACCCGGCCATGGCTCCTGAGGGTAAGACGGTCATCACGGCGATGATCGAGGCGGACGGCCCGTACTGGCTCGGGCTGAGGGAGCAGGACAGGCAGCGATACAACGCCGAGAAGGCGCGCATCGGGGATGCCGTCGTGCAGGCCCTCGACCGCCGCTACCCCGGGCTCAAGGACCAGGTGGAGATGGTCGACGTCGCCACTCCGGCCACCACCGTCCGCTACACCGGCAACTGGCGTGCCAGCTTCGAAGGCTGGATGCCGACGCCGGGGTACCTCATGAAGGGCCTGCCGCGGCGTCTGCCCGGGCTCGACGACTTCTACATGGTGGGCCAGTGGGTGCAGCCCGGTGGCGGGCTGCCGACCGGAGTCATGACGGCTCGGGAGGTGCTGCAGCTCGTCTGCAGGCGTGACGGGGTGGCCTTCCAGACGACGACGGTCTAGGCCACAACGACGAAAGAGGCTGGCGCTACCCGCGGCCGAGGCCGGGGGCGCTGGATAGCGCCCCCGGCCGAGGCAGTCTCTGGCGGTCTCGACCTCTCAGGCCACGGACAGGACACAGGTCCGAGCGGCCCGCGGTCCGACGCTTGTCACGCCGCCGGTCGCAGCTCGCCTCTGGGAGCGGGCGCGGAGGCCGGCTCCACGGCCTCGACGGGCTCGAAGCCGAGTTGCCGCAGACCTGCCGCCCTGAATCCCTTGACGACCAGGTAGACGCCCAGAGAGAACTCCCACAGCGCGATCGGGATCGCCATGAGCCCCGACAACCCGGAGCCATACTCGTTGACCCCGAACAACGTGGCCATGGTGGAGGCGATGAGCAGCGGTGCGCCGATGAAGCCGATCACGGGCAGGATCCGCGGGACGAGGCGCGACTGGTAGAGAAGCGAGCCCAGCAGCAGGGCGTTCACGGCCGGAATGAGACTCTGCGACAGAGTGAACGTCCAGTCATGCAGGCCGACCAGCGTCTGGCCGGTGGCCAGCTCAGCTGCTCCGGCTCCGGACTGTCGCAAGGTCACGATCGCCAGGAGCGTGAAGACGCCGGCGAAGATGGCGCCGGCTTCCAGGGTGCGGGTGGCGACGAAGCCCAGCGCGACCCCTTCGTTCTGCCGCTTGACCACCGGGTAGAGCGCGACGGCGGTGCCGATGCCGGCGAGCGCCACGATGATCTCGAGGACGCTGCCGACGTACACGCTGGTGTCCGGCCCGGAGCCGACGATGTAGTTCGCCCCACGCACTGCATTGTAGAGAAACAGGGTCGGGATCGAGACGAAGGTGAGCAGGTAGAACACGCCCGCGACGAGCGCGATCCTTCTGGGCCGGGTGACCGCCCCAGCCTCTCTGGTTGGAGTCATCATGATCTCTCTTTTCGAGGAGGTAGGCGTCGCCCGCGCTGACCGTGTCCCCTTCGAACGCGAACGAGCACGTCCTGATCGCCGATCGCGGGCTGCTGTGCAGGAGACATCGGGCACGTCTCCTAATTAATTCGGGGATACCGCAGTGTTCCCAGTGCGGCCCAAGGCGAACCCCGCGACAAGTCCGTCGTCGACCCGCACCTGCCAGGCGGCGATCCCGGGCCAGGACCTGATGTGTTCCTGCTGGTGTGGGCCAGGGCTTCGTCGGCGACCTCGGGGTGGGTCGAAGCCGCCTGGGCCGGACGACAGCGGCCGCGCCTCAGGCCTTGCCCGGACCGCCCTCGGGCAGGAGCAGCGCGGCGAGACTCGTGGCGAGCCAATCGCGGTAGCGGCGCCTCGTCCAACCCCGGACACGGAGGAGGAGCTGGTGCAGCTCGGGGCTCGTCAGCGCCCAGACCGTCTCCAGGCTCTCGTCGGCGTCGAGTCTGAGCGGTCCGTTCGCTGCGAGGGCGTCGATGAGGATGCGGAGGTTCTTCAGCCGCTCGGCGTGCAGCGCTGCGAGGAGTTCCGCCAGCTCGGGGTCGGACCGCGCGGCGCCCGCGACGATCGCGACCACCGGCGCCGCGCGTTCGAGGCGGAGTGAGATGTCGGCGCCGAACAGACGCAACTGCTCACGTTGATCGGCGGCGGCGGCAACGGCCAGCGGCCCCGCCTGTCCGGACAGCGGCGCCCGCTCGTCGCCGCGGACCGCTCGGCGGACGAGCTCGCCGAGCAGGGCGCGCTTGTTGCCGAAGCGGGCGTAGACAGTCTCGGCCGACACGCGAGCTGTCTCTGCGATCGCCGCGATGCTCGTGCCTTCGTACCCACGCTCCTCGAACAGGCCTTTGGCGGCGTCGAGCACGCGGGCACGGGTCTGCTCTGCCTGATCACGTCGCAGCTCGGAACGATACCGACGAGGCTGACGCTCGTTTCTCGACGAGTTGGGCATAGTAAGACAGTATCCACTAAAGCAATACTTTATTCAAATGGAGCACATCATGTCATCCAGCCCAGAGACAGCCGTCCGCCGGCTCATCGAAGAAGGCTTCAACCGGGGTGACCTCAGCGTCGCCGACGAGGTGACCTCGCCCGGCATCCTCGAACATCAGCACTACGGTCCCGATCACGCACCCGGGGCCGAGGGCGTCAAGGCGGTCATCAACTCACTGCGGGACGCCTTCTCCGACTTCCACCTGTCCATCGACGACCTGGCCGTGAGTGGCGACACCGTCTGGCTGCGCATGACCGGCACGGGGACCAACGACGGTCCCTTCATGGGCCATGCGCCGACCGGCCGCCGGATCCGCATCGATGTCTTCGACGCCGCCCGCGTCGAAGACGGCCTCATGGTCGAGCACTGGGGAGTCCCTGATCGCCTCGGGGCGCTCTTCCAGCTCGGGCTGGCTCAGCCGCCGGGTGCGGCCGCCTCGTCAGGCTCCGCCGCTCACCGCGTCGCCGCCGGCACGCCGGCGCGCGCGGGGTGAGCAGGAAGGTGCGAATCGGACGAGCGCCCCGGGTGGGTCAACCCCGACCGGAGCGCCGCCTCGGACTCGGCCCTGCCCGTCTCCGGCCGCCGCTCTCGCAGCCGGCGGCCGGAGACGTCGCTCTCCCCATCTCACAGGGTGATGACGACCTTGCCTTCGGCGTGTCCCTCCCCGAAGTAGGCTATGGCCTCGCGAGCCCGGCTCAGAGGGTACGTGCTGCCGACGATGGGCGTCAGCTTGCCGGACTCCATGAGCTCCTTCAGGACCAGCAGGTCGTCCTGCCCCGGGTGCTCATGGCACACGCGGATCCGCTGTGGCACTCTCAGCGAGAGCAGGGGCGCCTTGATGAGCAGGACCCCCGTGCTGGCGAACCAGCGCTTGTAGAACTGGCCGCCGTTGGGCACGAGCGTGCCGTCGCGCTCCAGCACGCGCAGGAGCTCGGACAGTGAGTGCTGCAGCACGTTGTCGAGAACGAGGTCGTAGCGCTTCTCACCCGCGGTGAAGTCCTCCCGCGTGTAGTCGATGACGTGGTCGGCGCCGATCGAGCGGACGAGACCCAGCTTCGCGGTGCTGCACACGCCGGTCACTTCGGCGCCGAAGGATTTGGCGATCTGCACCGCGAACGTGCCGACCCCTCCTCCGGCGCCGACGACCAGGACCTTCTGCTCCGGCTGGATGCCGCCCGCGTCACGCAGCGCCTGGAGGGCGGTGAGGCCGGACATCGGAGCGGCCGCCGCCTGCTCGAACGTGATGGCGGCCGGCTTGGGGACGAGGTGCTTCTCGGGCGCGACCGCGTACTCGGCGAACGTGCCGACGCCGCGGCCGAAGACCTCATCTCCGACCCGTAGCCGTGTCACGTTCCTGCCGACGGCAGCGACGATCCCGGCCATGTCCGTGCCGCGGATGCCGAGCTTCGGTCTTCTCAGCCCGAAGGACAGGCGGACGATGTAGGGCACGCCGTGGACGCCGGCCCAGTCCGGAGGGTTGACGGCGGTGGCGCGCACGCGCACGAGCACCTCGTCGTCCTTGACGACCGGCTTGTCGACGTCCATGAGTTCCAGGACGTCCGGTGAGCCGTAGTCGCCGTGCACGACCGCCTTCATGATGCTTCCCCGGCGCGTTCACCGGCACGTCGCTCCAGCGTGGTGCGCGGCGCCACGGCTTCTGCGCCGCGCCGCGCCCAGACCGACCAGACGATCAGCGCCATACACGCGACTTCCACGGACGCGAAGAACACGTAGTGGGGGGTCAGCGACCCGCCGCCGACCACGAACGCGGTGGTGACTGCCGCCGCAACGGTGTTCGCCCAGCGGTTTGGCCTCGGCTTCAGGACGCGAGACACGAAGATCATCGCGATCGGGACCTCCAGGAGTACCGCGAACCCCAGCAGGACCCCCGCGGTGATCTGTACGCCGGCCTGCCCGGCCCACAATTCCTGCAGCGCTCCAGGCTTGATGAAGGTCAGGATGTCCGCGAAGACCATGTTGAACATGACCACGACCCACAGTGTGGAGAGCCTCGTCCCCGGGTCGTGCATCGCACCGCTTCGTTCCGCGCTCGGTGTGCTGCCCATCGTCCCCCGCCTTCCGGTCCCTCGAATGTACTGACCCGAGCAGATTACGGCCGTGCTCGCCGCCGGTCGTCACCCGGCGGGCTGAACTCGGGTCAACTGTGGGAGGAACTTCGGCCCCGGCGGCATCCCTCTGCGGGGGGATGCCGCGGGGTCTATGGCTGGTAGGCCTCCACGGGCAGTCCGGCGTCCAGCCATGCGGTGACGCCGCCGTCCACGTTGTAGACCTGCCTGAAGCCGAGCTCGACCAGCGTGTCCGAGGCGGTGCGGCTGCGGTTGCCGCTCCGGCAGATCACGTAGACGGGACTGTCGGCGTCCAGCTCGGTCGGCGCGCGCGACTCGACCTCGGCGAGCGGGATGAGCGCCGCCCCAGCGGGGACACCCGTCTCGGCCCACTCCTCCGGCTCGCGCACGTCCAGCAGCTGGGCGCTCTGATCCGAGCTCACCGCGTCGCTGGCGGTCTGGACGTCCACCGTGGCGTAGCCGCCGGCCTCCGCGGGCGCGCCGGTCGCGGCCGGGGACGGCGCCTCATCACTCGAACAGCCGGCCGCAGCCACCGCCGCTACCAGCAGCAGCACGACGGTCGCCAGACTCACAGCACGATATGGTGTTCGCATGGTCGGGACTCCTCGGGTGCGCGTGGGGGTGCACCGGCAACTGTACCCGCACCGCCCGCATCCCCAGCATCAACGCTCCGCTCGATCTCGCGCATGGGCACGCCGGACGCGATCACTCGCGACCAGTCGCGGCGGCTGTTTAAGCTCAGGTCGGCTCCGGGGCTGACGCACGAGACACTGTGACCGAAGGACTCAGCCGCTCGTGGGGAATCCTTACCGGGCGTGCCCGCATCGAGACGCGTGAGAGCAGAGCGTCGCTGCGGAGGCCGCGAGGACGTCCCACCCGACGGACGGAGACACGATGAGCGAGGCTACGAGGACGGACACGAGGTCGCCGGCGCCGCACACCGCCGACAGCCACGACCTGATCCGCGTGCAAGGCGCGCGCGTCAACAACCTCAAGGACGTGAGCATCGAGATCCCGAAGCGCCGGCTGACGGTGTTCACCGGCGTCTCCGGCTCGGGCAAGAGCTCGCTGGTGTTCGGCACCATCGCCGCCGAGTCGCAGCGGCTGATCAACGAGACCTACAGCGCCTTCGTGCAGGGCTTCATGCCGACGCTTGCGCGACCGGACGTGGACGTGCTCGACGGGCTGACGACGGCGATCCTCGTCGACCAGGAGCGGATGGGAGCCAACCCCCGCTCTACGGTCGGCACCGTCACCGACGCCAACGCGATGCTGCGCATCGTCTTCAGCCGCCTCGGCCGGCCGCACATCGGCCCGCCCAGCGCGTTCTCCTTCAACACCGCGACGGTCAGCGGGACCGGTGCGATCACGATCGAGAAGGGCGCCAGGACGACGAGGGAGAAGCGCGCGTTCACGCGGACCGGCGGCATGTGTCCGCGCTGCGAGGGCATAGGGTCGGTGACCGACTTCGACCTCTCGCAGCTGTACGACGACGCCAAATCGCTGAACGAAGGCGCGCTGCAGATCCCCGGCTACAGCATGGACGGCTGGTACGGCCGCATCTTCCGCGGCTGCGGCTACTTCGACCCGGACAAGCCCGTCCGTGAGTTCACCAAGACCGAGCTCGACGACCTGCTCTACAGGGAGCCGACCAAGATCAAGGTCGACGGCATCAACCTGACCTACGCGGGTTTGATCCCGCAGATCCAGAAGTCGTTCCTGTCCAAGGACGTCGATGCGATGCAGCCGCACATCCGCGCCTTTGTGGAACGGGTCGTGACGTTCACCACCTGTCCCGACTGCGGAGGCACCCGGCTGAGCGAGGCGGCGCGATCGTCACGGATCGGCGGCGTCAGCATCGCCGACGCCTGCGCCATGCAGATCAGCGACCTGGCCGATTGGGTGCGCGGCCTGGACGAGCCGTCCGTCGCGCCGCTGCTCGCCGCGCTGCGGGAGATCCTCGATTCGTTCACGGAGATCGGGCTGGGCTACCTCTCGCTCGACCGGCCGTCGGGCACGCTGTCGGGCGGCGAGGCCCAGCGCACCAAGATGGTCCGCCACCTCGGCTCCTCGCTCACGGACGTCACCTACGTCTTCGACGAGCCCACCATCGGGCTGCACCCGCACGACATCCAGCGTATGAACGAGCTGGTGCTGCGGCTGCGCGACAAGGGCAACACCGTGCTCGTCATCGAGCACAAGCCGGAGACGATCGCGATCGCCGACCACGTCGTGGACCTCGGCCCCGGCGCCGGTGCGGCGGGCGGCGCCGTCTGCTATGAGGGCACCGTCGAGGGGCTGAAGGCCCGCGGCACCCTCACCGGCCGCCACCTGAGCTACCGGGCGGCCCTCAAAGAGACGGTGCGGACGCCCTCCGGGGCGCTGGAGATCCGCGGCGCGACGACGCACAACCTGCGCGACGTGGACGTCGACATCCCGCTCGGGGTCCTCGTCGCCGTCACCGGCGTCGCCGGCTCCGGCAAGAGCTCGCTCGTGCACGGCTCGATCCCCGCCGGCGCGGGCGTGGTCTCGATCGACCAGAACGGCATCCGCGGCTCGCGACGGAGTAGCCCGGCGACGTACACAGGGCTGCTCGACCCGATCCGCAAGGCGTTCGCGAAGGCCAACGGCGTGAAGCCGGCGCTGTTCAGCGCCAACTCCGAGGGCGCCTGCCCCAACTGCAACGGCGCCGGCGTCGTCTACACCGACCTGGGGTTCATGGAGACGGTGGCCAGCATCTGCGAGGACTGCGGCGGGAAGGGCTTCCAGGCCGCGGTGCTCGACTACCATCTCGGCGGCCGCGACATAAGCGAGGTGCTGGCGATGTCGGTGACCGAGGCGCGGGAGTTCTTCGGCGACGGCGAGGCGCGCACGCCGGCCGCGCACACCATCCTCGGCCGGCTCGCCGACGTTGGGCTCGGCTACCTCACCATCGGCCAGCCGCTCCCGTCGCTGTCGGGCGGCGAGCGGCAGCGGCTCAAGCTCGCCACCCATATGGCGGACAAGGGCGGCGTCTACGTGCTCGACGAGCCGACCACCGGCCTGCACCTCGCCGACGTGGAGCAGCTGCTCCGTCTGCTCGACCGGCTCGTCGACTCCGGCAAGTCGGTCATCGTCATCTCGCACCACCAGGCGGTGATGGCGCACGCCGACTGGATCGTCGACCTCGGCCCCGGCGCCGGCCACGACGGCGGGCGTGTGGTCTTCGAGGGCACGCCCGCCGACCTCGCCGCCGCTCGCTCCACCCTCACCGGCGAGCACCTCGCGGCCTACGTCGGCGCCTGACCGAGGCCGCCCTTGCGGACCCTGCGCGCCGAGTCGGCTCGCGCCAACGCGGCTCACTGCGATTGCGCTGCCGAACATCCCACCCTGTCGGCCCGCCTTCTTCGGTGGCCGCCGTACCCCGCACGGGGCGCGGCGACCTACCCCCGATAGCGGAGAGCGGACGCGGCAACCGTGACGTCCTCCCGTCAGGGGGTATAGACGGACATCCTGAGTATCCCGGACGAGAGGCAGCATCATGTACGTCCTGAACTACTGGCATACCGTCTCGGACTATGCCGAGTGGAAGAAGATCTTCGACAGCGACCCCCTGGGCCGCGAGGCGTCCGGCGTACGCCGAGTCAGCATCGAGCGACCCGTGGACGACGAGAACACGGTGATCGGCGAGCTCGAGTTCGACAGCCTGGGTGAGGCAGAGGCCTTCGCGGGCCGGCTGGAGGAGATCTGGAAGGGCTCCGCCAGCCGGACCGTGTCCGACGCGGGCACCCGCATCACCGAGGTGCTGGTGCAGCAGCAGTTCGGCAGCGAGTCGGGCCGCCGGGCCGCCTGAGACTGATCGAGCGATGAGGGCCGGGCGGGAGCAACCATCCCGCCCGGCCCCTTCCACGTGTGGGCACGGCCGCCGTGCACTTCACCGCCGACGAGACGCTGATCGGCGAGCCGGGCGTCTCGTCATCCTCTGCGCTCATCCAGAACATGCGGGTTCTGGGCGTGTCCCGCGAGGACGTCGACGGCGTCTTCATCTCGCACCTGCACATGGACCACGTCGGAGGGCTCAGGCTACTCAGAGCCGCCCGGACGTGCGCCGTCGTCCTCACCTCGACCTGGCAATGCGGGCGGCTGGCCCGAGGGGGAAGGCGCACACATCATCGACGCGCACGCCTTCGGGCAGTCTCGAACGCTGCCCGGAAGACCACTCCAGGACCTCGTTCGGCACGACGACCAGATGGAGGGCGTCGATCGTCTGGACCGGTCCCGCGAGGAGGGACCCGGCTTCTCGCCGCGCGAGTTCATAGCGGGCGGCATCGAAGTCCTGCACGCGAGGATGCTCCCAGTCGTACACCGCGCCCTGGATCAGGAAGTGCCCGAGGCCGAGATGAGGCGTGTAGCGGTCGGCCGCGTAGTCCGCCAACAGGCCCGTATGGAGTTGCCGATAGAGACCGGACAGCGACTCGTTGCCACGATCGAGCGTCAGGAAGAGCCAGTGGTCCTGCGACCGCACAAGGCCGCCGAAGCGGATCTCCATAGGCGGGTAGCCTTCCAGTACGTTGGCGATATGGGTGGCGAGCCGATCGAGACCGATGCTTTCAGGGACCGGGAAGACGACGGGAATGTGCGGCCGGACGACTTCGACCGTCGGATCGTAGGCCCGTCTGATCCGGCCCACGAGGGCCTCGTCGACAGTGGGGTAGATCAGCAGGACGTAGGACCGAGCCGCGCCGAGAGCGCCGCTGTCCGGCGCACCGCGGTCGATCGGCTTGTCAGCGGGCATGATCCAGGTCGAGGTAGACGTCTCCGCGCGAGGTCACGACGAAGCCGTGACGCTCGAACAGGCGCACCGCCGTGTTCAGCCTCAGTGTGTGCAGCCGCAGCGGGAGGCCGAGCTGCCGCGCACGACGGATCTCACGTTCGAGCAGCTCGGTGCCGAACCCGCGGTTCTGGAACTCCGGCAGGACGAGCAGTTCGTTCAAGAAGACGTGATCGGCGTGGACCGACGACGAGACCGCGGCGATCGGCCGACCCGCGAGCTCGCCGACCTCGAACGGCAGGCGCGTGACCTTGGCCGCGAAGCGCGCGGCCTGCTCGCGCTCGCTCCAGCTGCCGAACTGGCGGGTCACCACGGCGCGGTAGGCCTTGAGAGCGAGATCCACCAGGAACGGAGCGTCGACCTCGGTCGCCGCTCGGACCTGCAGCCTCAAGCCCGCCATCTCGCGGTTGAGCATGAAGGCCCGGTTGCCAGCGCGTCCACCTCCCTCCTGACGACATGCTACGCGCGACGCAACGGTCGCCGCTTGACTCCACGTGGCCTCGGGACAGCACGGAGCAATCAGCGCGGGCCTTCACGAGGCCGAGTCCTCATCGCCCCGTGCCGCAGCCACGATCGGCATCCAAGGGCCGAGGCCGAGGGCGCTGGATGCCTCCCAGACGCTCCCGGCCTCGGCTGTCCCTCGGCGGCCCGCCTCTCAGGCCGCGGATAGGGCGACCGTCCGCGCGGCCTGTGTTCCGGCGCCCATCACGCCACCGACCTCAGTTCCGCCTTGGGAGCGGTCGCGGATGCGGACTCGTCGGTCTCGAAGCCGAGCTTGCGCAGGCCGGCCGCCCTGAACCCCTTGAACGTCAGGTAGATGCCCAGGAACAGTTCCCAGACGAATTCCGGGGCCGTCGCGATGACCTGCGGCGCGGACCCCGCTTCGTACACACCGAGCAGGATCGGGATCGCCGAAGCGATCAGCAGGGTGCCGGCAACCATCCCTAGCACGGCCATGCCCTTCGGCACGAGCTCGGAGCGGTACATCAGGTAGCCCAGCAGCAGGCCGTTCCAGATGCCCACCATGCCCGGCCCGAGCAGGAACGTCCAGTCGTGGACCGCGACGAGTGACTGCCCGAGAGCGACGGAAGCGGCGGCGTCGACGGCTCCCGCGATCTCCTGCCGGAGCGTCACCACGGCGAGCATGGCGATGAGGCCGACGGCGATCATGGCGGACTCGAAGGTACGAGCCGCCACGTAGCCGAGGGCGAGGCCCTCGTTCTGCCGCTTGACGACCGGGTACAGCGCGACGGCGGTGGCGATGTTGGCGACCACGAGGATGACCTCGAGGACCGCGCCCCATCCGATCCGCGTGTCGGCGCCGGCGCCGAGGATGTAGTCGGCGTTGTCCAGCACCGGTGCGTAGAAGTAGAACGCCGCCGGGATCGAGGCGACGAAGGTGATGAGGAAGGCCACGCCCGTGATCAGGGAGACCTTTCTGGTGAAGCTCATGATGCCCTCCTGTTTCGTGAGGCCAGGCCGCTGCTCGAGCCGAGCGAACGGCCTGGCCGCTAGTCATCATGGTTAGAGTGGTGCCCGCACGAGACGGTTCGTGACAGCGCGCCGTCGACGGGCCAGCTCGGTGAGGACCGTCAGGCCGCGCGCAGTGGGTGGTGATGGATGGCCCGGCCGGGGTCGAGCCAGAGGGGCATGCTGTGAGGCTCGTGCTCGAAGCGAGGCCGTCCACACCTGCGTCGATGCAGGGGCGCTGGCCGACGGCGTCAACCTCCGGGACGCCGGCCTCTCACGCGCTCAGCGCCCAGTCCTCCTCGCGAGCGCCGGCGTCCGCCACGGTGACGACGACCTTGCCTCGGACGTGCCCTGCTTCGATCTGCCGAAGCGCCTCAGGGACATCTCCGAGCGCATAGGTGGTGTCGATGACCGGCCTGAGCTTCCCCTCCTCGACCAGCCCTGTCAGGAACTCCAGGTCGGCGCGGCTGGGATGTGACAGAAAGCGGCGAAGGTCTTGGCGCACGAACGGCGACAGCACGAAGGGCCGGGTGAGGCGCACCAGCATCGCGAGGCCGTGGGCACCGGTGCCGCTGTTCAGCACGAGAGTCCCATCGGGTGTGAGCGCCCGTCTGCAGTCGCCCACAGACCGATTCTCCACATTGTCGAAGATCAGATCGTAGCGCCGCCCGCCCCTGGTGAAGTCCTCCCGCTTATAGTCGATGACGTGGTCGGCGCCGAGCGCGCGCACCAACTCCACGTTGCTCGTGCTGGTCACGCCGGTCACCTCGGCACCCAGGGCCTTCGCGATCTGCACGGCGAAGCTGCCGACGCCTCCCGAGGCGCCGTTGATGAGCACCTGCTGCCCCGGCTGCAGCTTGCCGGCGTCGCGCAGCCCGTGCAGGGCCGCGAGCGCCGAGACGGGGAGGGCCGCCGCCTCCTCGTACGTGAGGTCGATCGGTTTTATGGCCAGCTTCTCCTCGGGAACGCGCACGTACTCGGCGCAGGTGCCTTTGGCCACGCCGTACACCTCATCGCCGGGCCGGAAGTGCGTGACGCCGGACCCGACCGCCTCGACCTGACCGGCGAAGTCGTAGCCCGGCACGCCGTACTTGGGACGGAGCAGCCCGCTCTCCAGGCGCATGGGCAGGGGCTCGCCCTTCACCGCGAACGCCGCGCCGATGTTGAGACCCGCCGCATGGACGCGCACCAGCACCTCGCCGGCACCGATCTGCGGCTTGGCGATCTCTCTGCGTTCCAGGGCCTCGAACGACCCGTATCTGTCCTGCACGATCGCCTTCATCGTGATCACCTTCTGCTGCATCGGCTCGCGAGCGAGCCGAGCCATCGACTTGGCCGATGCTGGTCCTGCGCTGGTCCGTCCGCCTGCCGCAGTCCTCATGACGCTCCTGTGAGACAGGCCAGGCCGCTGCTCGAGCCGAGCGAACGGCCCGGCCGCTCTGCATCATGGTTGGAGTGGTGCCCGCACGAGACGCTTCGTGACAGCGCGCCGTTGGCGCCCCTCTCGGATCCGGCAACTCGCCCCATCTGAACGGCCGCCGGTTACGTCGGGCGAACATGAGGATAGCTCTCACCTATCGTCAGGTTCGCCTGACGCAACCGCCCAAGGGTTCTGGTTGTCGGGCCACTCCGCGCCTCGAGGTACCCCGGAGCGGGATCACCAGGACGAGGAGAGAGGCGTCATGGCACCGAGATCTTCTGGCCGCTCATCGCGTTCCGGCCGGCGCCGGCATCGGGTCGCGAAGATCATCGGCATCGGGGCTCTGGCCATCGTGGGCTTGGTGCTCGTGGCAGCGTCCGTGAACCTGATCCTCACCAGTCGGGAGAAGTCGAGATTCGTTCCCTACGGCGAGCGGGTGTCGGTCGACGGCGGCGAGATCAACGTCTGGCGAAACGGACGCCCGGGTCCGGCGATGGTGCTGCTCAGCGGGCTGGGCACGGCCGCACCGGCGCTCGACTTCGCCCCCCTCATCAGGGAGCTCGGGGCCTACGACGTGATCGTCGTCGAGGGGTTCGGCTACGGCTACAGCGACCTGAGCGCCCGCCCCAGGACCGTGCAGAACATCACCTCTGAGATCCACGACGTGTTGTCGAGGCTGGACGCGCCGAAGCCCTACATCCTCGTCGGGCACTCCATCGCCGGCTACTACACCCTCGCCTACGCGCATCGGTACCCTGAGGAGGTCTCCGCCGTGGTCGGCCTGGACCCGACCGTGCCGGCGGCGAAGGCCGGGTCTGGCGGGACAAGCCTGCCGTTCCGTGCGGTAGGAGCGGTCCTTCAGGCGACCGGGGTCGTACGCGCCGCCATCACGCTGTTTCCCGGCCTCGCCGAACCCGGGGGAAGCGCCTACACGGCTGACGAGCGGGCGCAGATCCGCGCCATGACGATCTGGAACTTCGGCAACGCGGCGGTGGCCGACGAGACGAATCGGACCGGCAGCAACGCCGAGGCTCTTCGGGGCGTCACCTATCCCGACGGCCTGCCCGTCCTCGACATCCTCGCTTCGGAGAGCGTGGCGACCTTGCCGCGCTGGGTCCAGTCGCACGAGGACCAGCTGCGGAACGTCCGGCGCCACGAGGTCGACGTGCTCGACGGCGGGCACTACCTGCACTGGACGCAGTCCGAGGCGTTGGCCGACAAGGTCACCGCCTTCCTCGACGCCGATCTCCCGCGCCCCTAGAGAGAATGTCCATGACTGAGGAGCCGCAAGACAGGGACATCGAGCGCCGTGCGGCCGAAGTCAGCATGGTGACCACGGAGCATTTCGCGTTGCAGGCTGCCCGCTCAGCGACGATCGCCGAGTCCACCGGCCGGGCCAACGTGTTCCTGGGCGCGGTCTCGGGCGGCCTGGTCGCCCTCGGGCTGATCGCCGGTGCGGCAGGTGTGGGTTCGGCCTTCACAGCCTTCGGTCTTGTCCTCTTGCCGACGCTCTCCTTTCTCGGTCTGGTCACCTTCGAGCGGGTACTCCAGTCAGGCATCGAAGACCATTTCTACGGACGGCGCATCGCGCAACTGCGCAGCTACTACTTTGACCGCTCCCCAGAGCTGACCCGCTACCTGTTCAGCGTCCCTCCCGAGGGACGTCTCCAGATGCAGGGGCTGCCGGTACGCCGGTCGCACGATCTCCTGACCGTCGCGGGCATGGTCGCCGTGATCACCTCGGTGCTCGCCGGTTCGGCCATCGCCTTGCTTGCGGCCGCGGTCTCCGACCATTCGCTGGTCTACGCTCTTGCGTTCGGTGTGCCGGCCGGGGCCGCGATCCTTGCGGGGTTGATGCGCGCCCAGCACCGGACCTGGATGCGGGCCAGAGGAGAGGTGATGTTCGTGGAGGAGGTGCCGGAAGGGGCGACGCAGGTGCACTGGCACGCACACGCCGGCACCCCCGGGCAGACCTCGAGGCCTCCTTCGCAATCGCGCTAGCTGTTGCGCCCAGGTGTCCCGAGTCACCATCTCCTCGGCTCATACCGCATCGCCACCGCCCCCGAGCCGAACTCCAGCCGGCTCACGAGCTTCAGGTCGAGGGGCTTTGACAATCCTGCGAACAACGTCGGCCCATGGCCCGCCACCCTGGGATGCACGACGAACTCGTACTCGTCGATCAGTCCCAGCTCCGCCAGCGCCTGCGGGAGCGTGACGCCTCCCGCGAGCAGCCCCTTGCCCGGCTCCCCCTTGAGCTGCCGGATTGCCTCCCCCAGGTCACCGCGCACGAGCTCCGCGTTCCAGTCGACCCGCTTCAAGGTGCTCGACACGACGTACTTCTTCGCCGCGTCGATCGTCTCGGCAAAGGGTTCCATCCAGGGTTCCATCCAATCGGGCGTCACTCCCGTCTGCGCCGGCGGCCGCCACGCCGCCTCCATCATCTCGTAGGTCACCCGGCCGAAGAGGAGGGCGTCGGCCCGGGCGAGGTTCTCGACCGCGTGACGATGCAGGTCCTCGTCCGCGATCCCCTCACGATGATCGCAGCACCCGTCCAAGGTGACGTTGATGGAATACCGGAGGGGTCGCATCACGCGCTCCTGAAGTCGGCTGACGTCACGCCCCGCCCCAGCCGGGCAACTGACTGGCTTGCTGCACCCATGCGGCGAACTGCTCCTCGTCGAACTCGCCGTCCTCGTAGATGTCGAGGTAGCGCACGTTCTCGTCTTTGGATTCACCCGGCGGGACGGGGTCCAGTGACGCACCGTTGAAGAAGGCCACCTTCACGTACTTCGCGTAGCAATGGAAGTTGAGGAACCAGCCCTGCCCCTCCATGCCGTAGAAGGGCGAATTCCAGCGCACCGCCTTGCGCACGTCCGGGACGGCGCGCACGACGATCGAGTCCAGGCGGTGTCCGACGTCGCTCTTCCAGCCCGGCATGGCCGCGATGTAGGCCTGCACGGGAGCGTCGCCGTCGGCCTTGGCGATCTGAGGATTGCCGCCTGAGAGGAGGACCGGCTCCGCTGCCTCCCCGGACTTCCTGGTCAACTTGTCCGCCATTGCTCTACACTCCCGACCCGTGGGCTCGCCGACAACGTGGTGATTCCCCTGGAGGATGGGTCAGTACGCCCAACGTTGTGGCCAACCGGCGCGAAGGAGGCGAAGCCGACTGAAAGCGCGTCCGGTTGAGCCGCGTGTCGGGCCCGACCGTGTCGGAGGTCGGGCCTGAGCCTACTCTCGCCTGACGATGTCGACCGAGATCTCCACCGCCGGAACAGTCCCTCTGTTCTCGAGCCAGTGGGTGGTCTTGCTGTCCTCGGGCCAGCCCACTCCCGGCCCGTAGTCCGTGGCGACGCCATCTCGATGGTCGGTGATCGTCCCTTGCAGGATGTAGACGGTACCCGGTCTGCCTCTGTGGTCGTGGATCGGGCCGAAGACGCCTCCGGGCGCGATGGTCACCTTGCGCATTCGCAGTTGGCGTCCTGCCATGCCCTCGATCTCGGGGCCGAGATCGACCGCTGTCAGCAACTCCACCGTGACACCTTTCGTCTCAGGCGTCGGCTGCTCATTGCTCATCGTGCTCTCCTCGTCTGGGCGCGGCGCCGGGTACATGGGGACGAGATCAAGGCAGTTGTCTGATGACCGTGGCCCTGAACGGCACGGCCAGCAGCTCGGACAGAGGTTCATAGGCGCCCCTGGCCATCACCGCCTGCATGGCCGTCGTCCGAGCCTCGACCGACTCCCAATCGGCGATCTCGACCAACGCATCGGGGTCCTCGACTACCTCGTAGCGCGTGCTGCCCAGAAAGCCGGGCGCGCCAGGGCCGCTTTTCGCCGCGACGCTCTCGAGCAGACTCCTGAGCTCTTCGCGCTTGCCTGGTATCGCCCGTAGTTCGACGATCACTTTGACGGCCACTTCGATCCCTCGTCTCTCTGGCGCGCTCAGGCAGCCTGCCGGCGCTGCAGCATCTCGACGAGGCCCGGGGAGGTGTCCGTGTGATGGTGGACCATCTTCCACCCGCCGTTCTCGAGGCGGTAGACGTTCGTCACGCGATGCTCGAACTCGATCAGCTCTCCGGCGAGCTTGGCGCTTCCGCGCTCGATTCCGGTCTCGTATGCCAGGTCCGTGCCCGCATAGATCCTCTGGTCGACGAGGTCCACATGGCTGTCGGTCATCGGTCCTGCGGCCTGCTCGAACGAGGCGCGCACTGCTTCCCAGCCGACCTGCTCTCCACCCATGGGGTGCATCGTCGTGACGTCATCGCTGTGGGACCAGATCTCGGGCAAGGCCGCGACGTCCATGCGGCTCAGCCCAGAGTAGAACTTGTCCGATATCGCTCGGACATCGTCTTTCGTGGACATGACTTGTCCTCCTGTCGTGAGCGGCGTTGAAGCGCTTAGCCCGAGAAGCCGACGGATCTGCAGTCCTCAGTCTCTGAGCGGCCACGCCGCGATCAATCGATCTATGAGCTGTAGATGCCCGGCGACGCAGGGGTGACACGGCCGGCTGTTGAGCGTCAATGACGGTCACGGCCCGGGCCCTGACCTGCTGAGCTTGACGGAGGGCGATCGACGGATAAACTAACTCCTGTGAGGTGATAGTTTGAAATCGTATCTCTACGGCGCCGCGGCGGAATACGCACTGCACTCCCTGCTCATACTCGCAACGACGGACGCGCCCTTCAGCGTGGTGGACCTCGCTCGCTTTCAGCAGATCCCCGAGCGGTACCTGGCCAAGGTGTTCACGCGCATGAAGAACGCGCGGCTGGTGGTGGGTACCGAGGGCATCGCCGGCGGGTTCGCGCTCGCGCGCGCTGCCGAGGACATCCGCGTTGTGGAGGTCCTGGACGCCGTGGATCCGGACCGCAAGCTGTTCGCGTGCGCCGAGATCCGGCGCAACTGCGCGCTGTTCGGAGAGACGCCGCCCGAGTGGGCCACCGCGGGGAGCTGCCGCATCGACTTGTTCATGACCCAGGCGGAGGACGTCCTCCGCGAGTTCCTGGCCTCCAAGACGCTTGCGGACCTGGTCTGCGAGTTCAACTGCAAGGCGCCTCCGGAGTTCGCCGCCGAATCGAGCAGCTGGTTCGAGGAGCGCAGAGCCGGCCGCACGTCTCGTCGCGGCCGAAGCACGGGCTCATAGAGCCGAGCCGGGCCCACACCGGGCACTCACCGAAAGGACGCTCATGGACATTCCCGAGAAGCTGCGAGAGGTACTGAAGAAGGACGGCGTGGTCGCGATCGCCACGCTGGGCCAGGACGGCCCGCACATGGTGAACACCTGGAACAGCTACGTCCGCCTCACCGACGACGGCCGCATGCTGATCCCTGCCGGCTACATGAACCAGACCGAGGTCAACGTCGCCTTCAACCCCGAGGTCCTGGTCACGCTCGGGAGCAGCAAGGTGGCCGGCAACAACGGTCCCGGGACGGGCTTCCTCATCCAGGGCACGGCGGCATTCTCCGACTCAGGCCCCGACTTCGACGCCCTCAAAGCGACCTTCGGTTGGATGCGCGCCGTCCTGGCCGTCACGATGCGGACGGCGACGCAGACGCTCTAGCAGGCGGACGGTCGTCGTCTCGTGATCAGAGGTCAGCCTCGGACCCCCACGATCGGGACTGCCGCCCCTGGGGCGGGCAGGATCGGCACTCGCCCAACCGTCGCTTCGGACCCCCCCTATCGGGTCGCAGGGCCGGGCGGTGTCGCGGGGAACTCACCCAAAGAAAGCTCCGTACTTGTCGGCTTAGACCACCGCGACGAGGGAGGCGAGGTCGGCCGGCATCTCATCGGGTTCGTAGAGGTGCCAGCGCAGGTCCTGGCGCATCCAGCAGGCCGCCACTCTCGGCGTGAGCGGTAGAAGCGGAAGCGGGCGATGCCTCTGCGCGTCCACTCGCCGACGCCGTCCCAAGGCGGGCGCTCCTCATACATCGTGACCGTGTGGCCCTCGACCTCGTACACGGTGCGCAGTTGGTCCGCGTGCTCGGGCGGCGAGGACTTGCGGCAGAGCACGCCGACCGTGCGCTCGATGCGCTTCAGTTCGAGTTCGTCAAATGCCACCACGGCGCCGATCTGCGCGCGCCCTGCGCCCCGGGGAGAACCCGCGAGCGCAGCGTGTCGGGTCGATCCACGCGTTGGCTGCCTCGCGCACTAGACCGCCTTCGCGCGGACCTGGACCTCTCGCTCCAACCGCTCGCCGAGCTCGTCGGCAGCGACACCGAGGTCGTAGTCGGACTGCAGCCCGAGCCAGAACCGGTCGCGCGTTCGGGCGGCGAGTGCTGCACCACGGCCTCGACCTTACACGCCCGACCCCTGGGCCGCGGTGCAGAGAATGCGGTCGGGGCGGTCCGGCGGCGAAGCCGTCAACACGTAGCCGAAACGAGACGGGCGGCGGGCGCACACAGCGCCCGCCGCCCGTCCTCACCCCTGCGCGCGCCGATCGTCAGTTGTAGTTCGGCTTGAACCATGTTGAGGCCGACTTGGTGGCGCCTTCGTGGGTGACGGACGCCTTGACCTTGACGACCACGCCCTGCGGATAGCGCGAGGGAGTGATGCTGAGGTGGTAGTGAGCGTAGCCGCTGCTCGACGTCCGGGCCTTGAACGTCCGGCCCTTCACCGAGAACCTCACGATGAGCCCGCCGACGTTGCTTCCCCGTACCCACGCCTTGAGCTGGAACGGGTCGTCGCATGGGTCGTGGCAGGTCACGTCCGCCCGGATGCCTGAGACGGCTGCTTGCTTACCGGCGGCCGACTTCCCCGCCTGCGCGGCCAGGGCGCTCGCGGGTGCGGCGAGTGCGAGGAGCGCGAGGATGACGGTGAGCGTGACGATGCGCTTGGACATCGCTTCCTCCTTCTGTCGTGGCGCCGCGAGGGCGCCGATCACGGAGCCTCCGACTCGGACTCCCACGGCGAGTCTGCACGTCTCCTGCTTAAGAACCGGTTAGGAGGCTCGGTGCAGTCGCGGCTCGACGCCTTATGGCAGCCTTAATGGAAGGGGGCTATCGTGGACGGGATACCAGATGACCATCCTCATCGTCGAAGACAACCTGAAGCTCGCCGCCAACCTGCGGGACCTGCTGCAATTGGAGGGCCACGCCGTGGTCGTCGCACACGACGGCGAGGAGGGCCTGTGCCGCGCCCTGACCGAGCGCTTCGACTGCATCATCCTCGACCTGAACCTGCCGAAGATGGACGGCCTCGCGGTCTGCCGGGCGCTGCGTGAGGGAGACGACCCGGCGCCGGTCCCGGTCCTGATGCTCACGGCGCGCAGCGCGAAGCGCGACATCGTGGCCGGCCTCGACACGGGCGCCGACGACTACCTCGCCAAGCCCTTCGACCTCGACGAACTCCTGGCGCGCATCCGCACCCTCATGCGGCGGGCGACCCCCGGGCGGACTCCCCGTCTGGCGGCAGGCGACGTCGTCCTCGACGCGAACTGCCACGAGGTCCTCAAGGCAGGCCGGCCCGTCAGCCTGGCGCCGCGAGAGTTCGCGCTTCTCGAGCACCTGCTGCGCAACAAGGGTGTCGTACAAGACCGGCTCACGCTGCTCGAGCATGTCTGGGGACAGACGGACGACCTGCTCTTCTCGCAGACGGTGGACGTACACATCTCCTATCTGCGGAGGAAGCTGGGTAAGGCGCTCATCACCACGGTGCCCGGCAAGGGCTACCTGATCCGGGCCTGACGGGACGTGTTCCGCAGACTTCGACTCAAGCTCGCGCTCCAGTTCACCGGGCTCGTCTTCTTCCTGATGCTCGTGCTGGGGGTCGTGTTCATCGCCATCGAGTTCACCGACGTCAACCGCCAGCTCGACAACCGCCTGCAGCGCCAGGCGTCGGCGATCAAGAAGGGACTCCGGCTGCCCATCTCTCTCGAGCAGGCGCGATGGCTGCATCGTGAGGCCTACAACGTGAGGCTGGCGACGGGAGACGGGCAGACGCTCTACGCCAGCGACATCTTCGCGCGACTTCCTGTGGGGCTCGATGAGCCCACGCTGCGGACGGTGCGCGCCGACGGCAGCTCCTACCGCGTGCTGACCACCGACCTCCCCGGGCACGACGAGGTCGTCCTGCAGCTCGCCGGCCAGGACCGCATAGGCCCGGCGGAGCTGCCCGGCGAGATCGCTGTCTTCTTCGTCGCCGCGGTACTCGTGACGATCCTGACGGCGGTCCTCGGCCTGTGGTTCGCGCGTCGCAGCCTCGCACCAGCCGAGCGCATGTTCGAGCGCCTCACCCAGTTCACGCACGACGCGAGCCACGAACTGCGTACGCCGCTCGCCGTCATCAACTCCGAACTCGACCTGGCCCTGCGCACCGGAGAGCACGAGAAGCACATCGCCGCCGCCAAGGAGGAGCTGAAGGTGGGCGCACGGCTCGTCGACGACCTGCTCGGGCTCGCCGTGCTGGACGCCGCGACGCTGGACGGGCGGCCGGTCGAGCTGTCCCTGCTCGTCGACCGCGAGGTGGCACGTCTCGTCCCCCTCGCGGAGCGCAAGGAGGTCCTCCTCCGGTCCAGCGTCGAGCCCGCCGTGGAAGTCACCGCCGACGAGGGACTGGCGGCGCAGCTGGTGGCGAACCTCGTGGGCAATGCCGTCAAGTTCACGCCGCCCGGCGGCCAGGTCCTGGTGTCACTGACCAGGAGCGCGCTGCGTGTGACTGATACCGGACCGGGGATCGCGCCGGAGGATCTGCCGCACGTCTTCGAGCGCTTCTACCAGGCAGACGGCTCGCGCTCCCAGGAGGGCCACGGCCTGGGTCTCGCGATCTCTCGGCACATCGCCGAGGCCCACGGCTGGCGCATCAGGGTCGAGAGCCAGCCCGGTCGCGGCGCCACGTTCACGGTCGGCCTCCGCGGCCAGCTAGCGCCGGCACCGGACTCCTTATTGGGCTCTTAAGTCCCCGCTCGCCATGATCGACGGCGCGCACCCCCGTCGCTGGGCCGTGGGCGAGGCATCGTCGTCGACACGAAGGAGCACGATGGACAAGAAGACGCGGCGGACGATCCGCAAGGATCTGACCGTCCTGACGAGCGTGGCGCTGCTCGGACTCGTCGGTCTGTCGGCGCTGACCGGTATGGGTATGGACGAAGCCGAGTCGATCCTCCCGCTGGACGATGCACATGAGATGGCCGGCTATTTGATGGCGATGGTCGCTGGCCTTCACGCGCTCCTGCACCTCGGCGTCATGCGCACCTACGTGGCGAAGCGGGTCCGGGAGCTCAGCCGAGAGGCGCCCCGCGCCCACGAGCCGTGATCGGCGCCGGCCCGGTCGCACGCCCGCCCGCCCGCCCGGGGATGCGATCGATCCGAGTCGCTCACTGGTAGACTGTGCGCTCGTCCGCACCCGGCCCTGGACCCCAGTGACTGCACAGCCCGATCGCTATCGAAGCATCCGCAACGTCCTCTGGGCGGTCCTCGCGCTCAACCTGTCCGTGGCGCTCGCCAAGCTCGTCTACGGCATCGTGAGCCACTCCGCGGCGATGGAGGCCGACGGCTTCCACTCGCTCTTCGACGGCGCCTCGAACGTCATCGGGCTCGTGGGCATGTGGCTCGCCTCGAGGCCGGCCGACGCCGAGCATCCCTACGGGCACGCCAAGTTCGAGACGTTCGCCGCCGCGCTGATCGGGATCATGCTCGCGTTCGCGGGCTACACGGTCGGCAAGGGAGCGATCGACAGCCTGCTCGGGCGCGGCCTGCCGACCGAGGTCACGACGCTCTCCTTCGTCATCATGCTCGGCACCCTGGCGGTCAACATCCTGGTGACGACGTGGGAGCGGCGGGCCGGGAGGCGGCTGGGCAGCGAGGTGCTCATCGCCGACGCCGGCCACACGCTGAGCGACGTGATGGTGAGCGTCGGCGTCATCATCAGCCTCGTCATCGTCCGGCTCGGCTGGGAGCAGGCCGACGGCATCGTCGCCCTGCTGGTCGCGGTCGTGATCTTCCGCACCGCCTGGGGCATCATCCGCGGCGTCCTGCACACGCTTGGGGACGCCGCCCGCCTGCCCGCAAACGAGATCGCCGACGCCGCCTGCGCCGTGCCCGGTGTCGTCAGCTGCCACGCGGTCCGGACGAGGGGCTCGGAGAGCCACGTCTACGTCGACCTCCACGTCCAGGTCGCTCCGGGCACGACGATCGAGCGCGGTCACCAGGTCGCCCACGAGGTCGAGGCGTCGCTGCGTCGTACCTACGGGCAGATCACCGACGTCGTCGTCCATCTGGAGCCCGCAGGCCCGCGTATGACCGGCTCACCGAATGACCTCTGAACAGAACGAGTCTCCCGATCTCGGCTAGCGTCACGGCAGCCTTCGGCTCGAAGACGGCTGCAATCACTGGACGATGGTTCTGTTCCGCCAGTGCCTCGTGATGCTCTGCGGCGGTAGTGTCGCTCAGCTGTCAAGACGGCGCGGGCGCGAGCTGTCGCGCCGGAGGCCGTGAGATCGAGGCCTTCGCGGCAGATTCGCGCCGACCGGCGGGATAGTGTCGCTCCATGAACCCCGAGCGCCTCACCGGATTCGTCTACCCCGTGAAGAAGAACGGCGTCCCCGTGCGCGGCCGCTGGCAGCTGTGGGTGAACCTGCCGTCCGAGCCTGCGTTCGACCGGGACGGGCAGCCGGTGCTCGACTCGAGGGGCAAGCAGAAGCAGAAGTATCCGAAGACCACCAAGGTGGTCGAGGCGAAGGGCAAGAAGGCCGCCGAGCGCCTGCTGGAGACATGGATCGCGGAGCTCGAGGCGCACCGCACCATCGACCCCGACCGGCTGAAGCTCGCGGATCTCCTCGACCGCTGGCTTGAGGCGGCGCGCGGCGAGATGCGGGTCGCGAGCTACAACTCCTACCGGCGCATCCGCCGGATCCACGTGGACCCGGCACTCGGCCAGGTGCTCGCCGGCAAGCTCACGCGCGCGCAACTGTCCACCTACTACGCGCGAAGATGCGCGGCAGCAAGAAGAAGAAGCCGCTGGCCGAGACGACCGTCGCCCACCACCACGCGATGCTCAAGACCGCCTACAACTGGGCGCTCGAGGAGGAGCTGCTCCTCGTGAACCCGGCGCTGCGCGTCAAGAACCCGCCGGCGCTCCGCCCCAAGACGCGCCCGGTCTGGAGCATGGCGGAGATCGCGAGCACCGTGATCAAGGCGCGGGGCCTGCAGGTCCACGCCGCCGGCGTGCTCGCCGGTTTCTCCGGCCTCAGGGTGGGAGAGATCGCAGGCCTCCTCTGGAGCGACCTCGAATTGGAGAGAGGCTTCGTCACCGTCTCTCGCACCATCGAAGAGGACGACGACGGCAGCCTCCTCGAGTACCCGCCGAAGAGCGGCAAGGCGCGGGTGGTGCCGCTGCCGGCCGCTGCCTGCGACGAGCTGCGCGTCTGGCACGCTGCCCAGAAGGAGTACCGCCTGGCGCAGGGCCCGGCGTGGAACGAGGCCGGCTGCGTGGTCCCGAAGAAGGACGGCTCGCAGATGGCGCCCTCGACGCTCAAGAGCCAGTGGTGGAACTGGGTCGCGCGGCAGAAGATCGACCCGCACCTGCCGATCCACGGCCTCAGGGACTCCTTCGGGACCTGGGTGTACGAGACCTACGGGGTCAAGCAGGCGCAGGAGTGGCTGGGGCACTCCGACCCGGCGACCACCCTCAGGCACTACGTGCGGCTCACGACCGCCGCGCGGGCGAAGGCGGTGGCGGGGCTCGACGAGGTGACGCGCACTGCGCTCGAGCAGGCCGAGACGAAGGCCGCCGAGGACGCGCTGCCCGCTCCCGACAACGTCGTCTCACTGGCGGGCCGACGGCGGTAGCCCGGGGTCGGGACGCGCGGCGAGCTGCCCCATCAAGCTGAATGCGGACGCCAGTACTTGACTATGACAGGTACTGGGTATACAAAGACAGACATGAACTCACCACACGACCCACAACTGCTCAAAGGGGTGCTGTCGCTTCTGCTGCTACGGCTGCTCGCCGATCGCGAGTCCTACGGCTACGAGCTCGTCCAGCGGCTCCACGACGTCGGCCTCGCCGGCGTCAACGACGGCACCGTCTATCCCGCGCTCGCCCGGCTCGAGCGGGAGGGACGCATCAGCGGCCGGCTCGTCGCCTCGACGTCCGGGCCGGCGCGCAAGTACTACCGCCCGACTCCAGAGGGCCACGCGGCCTTGCAGGAGCTGACGGGGAGCTGGCTCGCGTTGGCCGGCATGGTCACGCCGCTCGTGACCGCGCCCGTCCCCGCCCAGCCCACCGTTACCTCAGAGGAGCATTGACATGTCCCAGAACATCTCCACCCTGGACCGGCTCCGCATCGAGCGGGCGGTCTGGAGCCTCGACAGCCGCCTGCAGGACCTCCCCTGGCGGTCCCGCGTGGCGAAGAGACGCGAGCTGCGCGCCAACCTGCTCGACGCCTCCGCCGACGTCGGTACGCCGGAGGCCCTGCGCCGCGTGGGTAGTATCCCGCGGCTCGCGGCGGAGTACCTCTCGGTCGAGTACGGGCACTGGACACGGCGCCCGCATTGGCTCGCGCTGGTGGCCTGGCTCTTCCTCGGCTACGTTGCCTTGACGTTGCTCCTCGACGCCACGAGCAGCGCCTTCATCGACGGCGTCCTCGCGGTCAACCCGCACATGAGCGCGCCCGTCGTGTGGAGCGGCATCAGCCATGTGTTCGCACCGCTCACGGTGACGTTTGACGCCGGTGAGGTCACGAGCCGTCTTGGCGGCGCCTGGCAGCCGCTTGTGTACGTGGTCTACCTCGCGGGCGCCCTGCTCGTCGGTCGGGTCTGGCGCGCCTGGCCGTCGTGGCGGACCCGGCAGCAGGACCCGTTCGGCGACTGACGAGTCGCCCCGTGACAATGTCGTCGCCCTCGCAAGCCGGCGCCAGTGCCTAGTCTCCCCGGGCCTGGGAGCGGGGGAGAGAGGGCGCACGTTTCCTGCAGTTTTAGCAATGTCAAGTCCCACCACTCGCGTTCCAGTTTGGCTCCGCTTGATCTGTTCCACTCTCTTCCCTTGAGAACCGGGAGGCGTTGGTGCGGTGGGGTCGTCCTTGCGGCGTCGAGAAGGCGCCGTGTTCCTTCGCTCGGTCATGCCTGGCGACGTGCGTCTTGAGGAGCACGCCGCGCTGCGAGATCTGCACCGTGTCGCCCGCGAGCCGCACCTCGACCTGCTGGCCGCGCAGGCGGCTCGTGACGAAGTAGCCGCGGCCCGCGAAGCTCACGTAGCCGGTGGGGTCGACCTTGCGCTTCACGGCCGGGCCCGAGGCGAGCGGCGGCGCTGGGCGCGGCTGGTCGTGGGGCGGGGCGGTGTGCGCAGGCGCCTGGGCCCTGCGGACGTGGCGGTGCGCGTGGCAAGCGACGAGCACGCCGCGGTGGGCGATCTCGAGCAGGCCGTCCCGCAGCGTCAGCTCGACCGCCTCGCCGGCGAGCCAGGCGCCGGCGTGGTAGCGGGTCGCCTCGAAGCTGATCTTCCCGTTCGCGGAGACGAGGCGCGTGAGCGGGCGCAGCTCGGGCGGCTCGTCCTCGGATGCGCCCTCGAGGGGAGCGACCGGCTCGGGCGCCGCGGCGGCGAGTTCGAAGCGCCGCAGCGGCGGGGTCATGCCGATCCCCTGGTGGGGACGCTCGGCGTTGTAGTGCGCGACCCACTCGTCGAGCGCGGTCTGCGCCTCCTCGAGGCTGGCGAAGGTGCGGCCCGCCAGGAACTCCGAGCGCACCGTCTTATGGAAGCGCTCGACCTTGCCGGTGGTCGTCGGCGAGCGCGGCGCGGTCAGCAGGTGACGGATGCCGTTCTCGTGGCAGAGGCGGTCGAAGAGCACGAGGCCCTTGCCGCGTCCGAAGCGCGCCGTGAAGACCTTGCCGTTGTCGGTGAGCACCTGCTCGGGGGCGCCGTGGCGGCGCATGGCGGCGAGGAACGCCTCGCAGACCGGCCTCGCCGTGGCCCGGGGCGTGAGCTGCGCGCAGACGCAGAAGCGGCTGTGGTCGTCGATCCCGGTGACGACCTTGAGCTCGCCGCCGCCCGTGAGCCGCACCCCGCCCATCACGTCCATCTGCCAGAGCTCCATCGCCCGCAGGCGCTCCCAGCGGCGGTAGTCCTCGCGCTTCCTTCTGCGCTTGTGCGGCTCGATCAGGCGGTGGCGCAGAAGGCAGCGGTGGACCGAGGAGCGGCCGGGAAGCGGCGAGAGCCCCTCGCGCCCCAGGTAGTGGAGCAGCGTCCGCGGTCCCCAGCCCGGATGCTCGCTGCGCAGCGCCACGATCCGCGCCTCGACCTCGGGAGCCATGCGATGGGGGCAGGTTGCGGGGCGGTGGGAGCCGTCGGCGAGGGCGGCGATGCCGCCTTGCGCGTACCAGCGCAGCCAGCGGTGGACCGTCTGGCGCGTGACCCTGTGACCCTCACGACTTCGGTTGACGGTCTTCACGATACCAACTTCTCTCTGAGCACCTCGTAGGGAGTCCTTCCGCCATGCGCGGTGTGGGGCCGCTGCAGGTTGTAGAACTCCTCCCAGACGGCCAGCTTGGCGCGCAGGTCGACGTCGCCGGTGTAGTCGAGCAGCTGGTAGAACTCGAGCTGGTCGGTGAGGTGTGAGCGCTCCACCTTGCCGTTGAGGTTCGGGCTCGCCGGCTTGATGTACACGTGATGCATGCCGAGGTCCTCACAGTGCCAGTGGAACTTGGCCTGCCATTCGTGCCCGTTGTCTGTGCGCACCGTGTGGATGCGGAAGGGGAAGCGCTCGACCACGTAGTCGAGGAAGTCGACGGCGCTCTCCTGGTTGTGGCGTTCGTAGATGCGCAGGGCGCGGACCCGCGTCGCGTCGTCGATCGCGGTGAACTGGTAGCGCTTCAGGCGGCGCCCGCCTTCGCCCTTGAACTGCAGGAACTTCACGTCGAGCTGCACGTGGTGGCCGGGGACCTGCTTCTCGTAACGCAGGCTGACGATCGAGCGCTTCCTGCAGTTCCCCGGGAGGCGCGAGAGGCCGTTGCGCACGAGGGCACGGTAGACGCCG
Source organism: uncultured Thermoleophilia bacterium (assembly GCA_963705205.1). GTDB lineage: Bacteria > Actinomycetota > Thermoleophilia > UBA2241 > UBA2241 > CAIXSE01. The sequence continues at coordinate 8,855 of CAVPJG010000006.1, read as the reverse complement.
CTGGAGGAGACGCGGAGGCCGTGGTAGCGCTCCAGGTACCAGGCGATGCGCACCGGCCCGAAGTGGTAGGTGCGCCTGAGGTGGAGGATCTTCTCCTCGACCTCGGCCGGCATGCGCAGCGGCATGTTCACCGGGCAGGGGCTCTTGTTGACGAGCCCGGCCTCGCCATGCTTCTCGTAGCGGCGCTTCCAGGTGTAGAAGCACTGCCGCGAGATCCCGAAGCGCCGCGCCGTGAGGGCGACGTTGCCGCACTCCTCGGCGTAGCGCAACGCTGCGAGCTTCCGCTTGATGTCACGCTGCTCTTGCGTCATCCACGACCTCTCAATCAACGAAGGGAAGAAGACCCTATCTGTCAACTGAAGTCGTGAATGTCAGACGCCCATCTACCGGAGCCGCGTCCCGCACTTGGAACGCATCTGCCGGAGCCAATGTGGAAAGCATCTACCGGGACCGCACATGCAGTTTTAGCAACTTTTTAGCAACTCGTGGTATCCTTGCCGAGCCGCAGGAACACAAAGTACCTGCAAATCGGCACAATGCCCTCGTAGCTCAGTGGATAGAGCACAGGTTTCCTAAACCTGGTGTCGCTGGTTCGATTCCAGCCGGGGGCGCCACAGAAGCCCCGCAAAACAGCCACTTTCCGAGAGTCCTCGCGTCCCGCCCCTTGCGTCGTCAGGCACTTCGTCGGATACTTGGGCTGTCAGGTAGTCCGCGAGAGGAGTTCCCGTGTCGATCACAGAGGTCAAGAATCGCCCCGGCTGGTACGACGTCGTTGTGTACGACCGGGTCAAGGTCCCCGGCAAGCGCCCCGAGAAGATCTCGCGACGGGTGAAGGGGATCCGCGCCGCGGGCGAGGTGGAGCGCGATCTCAAGAACGAGCGCGAGAGTGGCTCACTCACGGCGCGACGTGGGTCCCTGTCGGCCTACGCGGCGTCCTACTTGAAGTCCCGGCGCGCGGAAGTCAGCCGGCAGACGCACGCCGGGTACGCCGCGATCGTGGCGCGCTACATCGACCCGCACCCTATCGGCGAGATGCGCATCGGCGAGGTCGACGTGCTGGCCGTGCGGAGCTTCTACGCGGACGTTCTCGAGAGCGGATCCGTCGGCGAGCCTCTATCGCCTGGGACCGTCAGCGGCGTCCACCGCGTGCTCTCGATGATCCTCAGGCACGCCGTCGATGACGGCCTGCTACGCGTGAACCCCTGCGAGCGCGCGAAGCCGCCGAAGGACAATCGCGACGACGAGGACGAGCGCGAGGCGGGCGTGGATCCGGCGATCGCGCAGGAGTTCGTCGCGGCGACAGTGGCGACGCCGATCGGCGCGATCGCGGCGCTCGCGTTTGGTACCGGCCTACGCCGCTCGGAGCTCCTCGGGCTCCGCTGGCGCGACGTCGACCTGGGCGCCGGCGAGCTCCGCGTTACCGGCAAGATCGAGCAGGTGAAGGGCTCCGTCCAGCGGACCACGCCGAAGACGAAGCACAGCCGGCGCACGGTGCCCTTCGGCGCCAACACCGCCGCGGTGCTGCGCGGTCAGAAGCTCAGGATCAAGCGGGCGAAGGACGCGGCGGCGAAGGCCGCGGAGGCGGCAGCCGCCGGCGGCGCGGATCCCGGCAAGATGCCCGTTCTCTGGGTCGATGAGGGCTGGGTATTCCCGTCCCTCAACGTCTCGTGGAATCCCGGCGGAGTGGTGCTCCCGGCCGGCCGGATCTGGACGCCCAACGCGTTCGCGCAGGAGTGGCGCCAGGAGCGCGACCGGGTGAATGAGCACCGGCTCGGCGAGTACGTGCTCGCCAAGGGCAAGGTTGAGGACTTCGAGCCGTGGGAGTTCGGGATCCACGCGCTACGGCACGCATTCGGGACGCAGCAGCTATACCTCGGCGTGCGCCTCGAGAACGTCTCGCGCCGCATGGGGCATAGCTCAAGCGCCGTGACCCTGCGCGTGTACAGCCACGTTCTCGTGTCGGAGGAGCGCGACGGCGTAGACGAGCACGACCGGTTGATCGCGACGCCGGCGACGACTCACGGCGTGTAGACTCGCTCCAGGCGGGACCGCGCGCCGGCTACCTGACAGTTTCCGGGCTCCCCGCGGTCCCGCCGATCCCCCTCTTGACGGCTCCCCGAGCCAAGGCGTACGATTCCAGGCGTCCAAGCAGTGCGTATAGGGGATCGCGCCATTCCGATTTCGGGCTCCACTTCGCAGCACCGTTCAAGTAGGCTTGTCCACGGCCCGGCCGTGGCGCGCACTGCTTGGACGCTCTGCGCTGTCCCTCCGGCCGGGCCACCCCTCCGCCTGCTTCCTGCTCGCCCAGGAGGCGCCCATGGATCCCCGTCCGTTCAACCTTGCTCGCGCGCTCATGTGCGCCGCGGCCCTGGTCGCGTGCGTCGCGATCGGCGCGGCGCTCACGTGCGGAGCGCTCTACGCGGTCGGCTGGCTGGCTCGCCTGCCGCTCTGGCTCACGGCGCCGGCGCTCTGCGCGCTCGTGTGGTTCGTGATCGTGCCGATCGCGGAGGGAGAGTGATGAAGCGCCCCAAGGTGCCCCACGACCCCATCAGCCAAATGCGGCGCAGCGACAGGGGATACCTGCTGCTAGAGGAAGTCGCGTGGCTGCTGGACGTCTCCGAGACGGACGTACTCAAGATCCCGCAGAGTGAGCTCGAGCGCAACGGCGTCGGCAAGCATGTCATCTTCCCTAAGCCGGCGGTCTGCGAGTACATCCAGCGCCGCGACCGGGAGCGGGACGCCGACGCGATCGAGCCGAACGAGATCGACCTCCAATGGTGATAACGACGAGGAGCGTGAACCATGAACGACGCAGCTACGGAAACTGAGATCATCGGCACGCGCCAGGCCGCCGAGATGCTCGGCGTCAGCCCGGCCGCGGTACGCGGCATGATCCATCGCGGCGAGCTACGCGCCGAGAAGGCTAGCGGCTGGTACTTGCTCGATCGCGCCGACGCGGAGGCGCTCGCGAAGCGCTGAGCGCTACGCCGCCTGAGAGCACACAACGGCGCGCCGGCCTTGGGATCCCAAGGGACAGCCGGCGCGCCGTTCTGCGTGCTACTCGCTCGCCAGCTTGCCGACCAGGCGGGAGCGGAGCTCGAATACCATGCTGGCGCCCGCGATCTCCATCAAGCCCATACGGGTACGCGCCGCCGGCGAGAGCCCGAGCTCCGCGGCGTAGCGCAGGATCGTGGCCGCGGCCTCGCGTTGCAGCTTGATAGCCGGGTTCGCCATGGCGCCCCAGCGGCCGGCGACCGTGATCCCGTAATCAGCGATGTTCGCGCCGGCGAGCCGGTGCACGTGGACCGCATCCACGAGTACGCGCACGAGCACGTCGTCCACGGGCCGATACGCGGCCGGCACGCCGCCGCGGCTGTCGATCTCCGCGACGATCGCATCCCACAGCGGCGCCATGCCGGCGGGAAGGTCATCGGGCGCCGATGGTACGGCCGGCGCGATCTGCGCGACCCTGGGCCGCGGCGCCGGCAGGCGCGAGGCGCGCTTGTCTTGGCGCTTGGCGGGGTCTTTCGGGATTGGGCCGCGGCCTGCCATCAGTCAAGCGCCCACAGATCCGCGAGGATCGCATCGGCGGCCTCGGCGGTGCGCTCGTGGCGCCAGCCGAGTTGCGCCGGCGCGTCGGTCGCCAGGTGCCGGCAGCGCTTGGCGACCGCCTGTAGCGTCACGACGATCTCGACGGCGGCGGAATAGGGCTCGTCGTCGCGCACGAACACGTAGTCGACGAGCTTCTCGAGCGCGGCATTCGGGAGCAGGCCCGGCGCCTCGAGCGCGTCGCCGACGAACAGCGCGCGCGTCGCCCGGCGCCGGCGGTACGCGGCCGATCGGCAGGCTGTTCCGCAGTAGTGGCGGCGCTGGCCGCCGGTGGGCGCCGGCGGCGGGAGCTCGGCATCACAGGAGCGGCATCGGTCGGTCATCGGCGTTCCCTTCGTCATCCCTCGGTAGCACAACAAGCGTCGCATCCGTGTCACGCGGGAGGAGGCGCGCTGGGCCGGCGGGGATGATCGCCGTCGTCAAGCATGACGCCCGTAGAGATCGCCCTGACCTCCCAAACCGTCACGCCAGGGGGGGGCAGGGTCGTTCGTTCGCAAGTCTACTATCGGTGCAGTACCCCTCCCCCCAGTCGGTGCGTGCGTGGACCGCGTGAGAGATGCACAGAGGGCCAATGCCGCGCGTTCATGCCTCGCGCGACCATGGGCCAGGGCGGCGTGCTGGCGACGCAAGGGCGCGGCGCGTGGCGGCGTGGAGACAGAGAAAGAGCGGCCTCGCCGTGTGCCCAGTCTTCCCGGAACTGGGCGGCGAGGCCGCTCGTGTGTCGCGATCGAGACGGCTCGAGAGCCGGCGCAGGTCGATCGCGACGGGTGGCGGCGTTGCAGACCACTACAGCGTTGCCGCTGGCGGAGGATCCGCAGAGCCACCGGGCGGCTCGGTCGCGAAAGGCTATAACTCGACCGGGCCTTGGCGCCTTTGCCGGCGGCGGAGGGCCAACTCGGACCGCCGGCGGGCGCCATCTTGATCGGCCCGCCGCGCCGAGCCGAAGGGCGCGGCGGGCCGAAGGTCAAACAATCAAGCGTTGTTGCTCTTGATGAGCACGCCGGCCGAATGCTGCCATGCACAGCCGCCCATACGAATCAGGCCGTAGAAGCGGACCTTGGGTGTGACCGTGAAAGGATCCCGCAGGATCGACGGCTTGTGATGCACGCCGCAGGCATAGGCGTTCGCGAGATCCACGAAGGCCACTGGATGGTTGGCGGCGCCGATGTCCGGGGCGCTGGTGCACTCGACGATCGGCTTGCCGTACAGGCTCCACTCGCCGGTGTTCGGGTTCTGGATGGCGAGCGGCTGGTTCGCGGTGGCCGTGCTTGCGAAATTCCCCACGGACGCCAGGGTCGCTGAGTTCATCAGCCACACCGCGTTCTTCCGGTACTTGGGATGGAGCGCGGCGAAGGCCGTGAGGAAGCACGTGTTGGTCAGGACGCCGGCGGAGCCGGAGAGCTTGACGGCGTACTTGTCCGTCTCCTTGAAGAGCCCCTTGAGCTTGCCGACGCCGTCGCCGACAGCGGCGTCGACGCCGGCGGCTTCGGCGAGATCCTCGTAAATCCAACCCAGGAGCAGATCCTCGGCGTCGGAGGAATCGAGGAACTGCTGAGACGCGTACTGGTTCGTGAAGTAGTCGTAGGCCGTGAGGGTCGGCGCGGTGAATTCAGGCGCGGCGGTCTCGGCACGCGGGCCGGTCTCGGTCGCGTTGGCGACAGCGCCGGCCGCACTCTTGTACGGCAAGGTCATCGTCGCGTCGCCGCCGGTCATGTCGAACTGGTGGGCGCCGGCGAGGATCGGATCCTCGTTCCGGACCTTCTCCCACACGGCCGCATGGAGCGGCTCGGGGATGATGTAGCCACCGTTGGCGTCGCTGGTGGACATTGAGGCGTCGCGGATCTCGGCGCCGGTCTTGAGCCAGGCGCGGAAGTCGGAGACGCCGGCGCCGCCCAGGGAGAAGGAGCCGCCGCTGACGGGCGTGCCGTTCTTGACGATCGCCTCGAGCTCCTTGTGCTCCAGGTCCCGCAGACCGCCGGCCATGAGCTCGATCGAGGCGATCTCGAGGTCGAGGTTCTGAATCTCGGTGGTTTCGGCGTCGGTGATCTTGCGGCCGGCGGCGGAGGCGGTCTGACGGATGCGGTCAGCCTTCGCCATCTTGGCTTCGGCCTGTGCCTGAAGCGCTCGGTAGTCAGTCATTGGAAATCACTCCTCTAGTCGTGGATGCGGTGGGCGCCGGGCATGAAGCATCCCGGCTTGAGCGGTTCGGCCTCCGCGGCCTCCGTGCTCCTGCGTCGTCCCTCCGCGGGACTAGAGGCTCGCCGTTCACCGGGCGCTGTACGCCAGCGCCGCGACGGCGGGTATCTCCTGCCGATGAGAGTAGCACGGGCGTCCGACGGAACTTCATGCCGGCTCGTCCTCGTCGGCGAGATCGCACAGCGCGAGGAGCTCGTCGGCGGCGCAGTTCGGACAGGTGCAGGCGCCCGGCTCGTCTTCGAGCAGGTAGGGCGTGAGGAGCGGCGCGATCCTCGCCTCGATCGCGGCGGCGACGATGCGGCGGACGTTCGGCGCGGCGCCGTCGCGGCCGGGCAGGATCCCGGAGCCGAGATTGATCGCGGCTTCCTGGAGGAGTGCCTCGAGGATCCCGCGCTCGAGCTCCGCGAGGCCCAGGCGCACGCGGCTCGCGGCCTGGCCGAGCCGGAGCCTGCTGGAGTCGCACAGGTGATCGAGTTCGATCCCGGCGAGTTCGGTGTGGTCACTCATAGTCGGTCCCCTTCGGTCGGCGATCCTTGATTGGCTGGCCGAGGCGCGCTAGGGCTTCGGCCGCGCGCCGGCCGCTCTCATCGGGGCAGAACGGTACATACGGCCGCAGCGCGCACATGGCGGCGAACAGCACGTCCGCGGCGAGCTCCCTCGCCGGCGGGTTCGGCGCCGGGATCCCGGCGCAATTGCAGGCTACGCGGCAGCGCGTCTCCGCGGCCTGTAGCCGCTCGGCGGCCGGCACGAGATCGTCAACGGCGCCGGCGAAGTCCTCGCCGGCCTGGCGTAGCTCGAGGGCCGCGGCGGCGGCGGTGATCAGGTCGTCAGTCATCTCTCAGGGCTCCTTCGGCTCTTGCGGGGCTGGGGCTGGGAACCGGAGCCCCCTTAAGGGGGCTTCCGGGTTTCCACCTCGCCCGCGAAAGTGGTTCCCGGTGGTTCCGGGAAGTGGTTCCGTACCTGCAAAACAGCACTTTCCGGGGTGCTGGGCGTGGGGTGGTTCCGGGAACCGCTCCCCAAGTGGTTCCCGGTGGTTCCGGGAAGTGGTTCCGGGCACGAGCTCAGCGGCCATTGGCCTTCTCCTGGCGCCACCGGACGGCGGCGACGACGAGCAGCCGGCGGCGGCTCTCGTCGATCGAGCGCAAGGCGCGGACGGCCTCACGGGTGGACACGTCGAGCGGCACCTTGAGGCGGTCAAGGATGTTCGCCACTTCGCCGGTGCCGGCCGGCCAGTCCTCGGCCAGCCGCTTGTAGCGCGAGCGGATCCTCGAACAGCCCGAAGGTGACGTTGCTCGGGCACCCACGACATACGCGCGACGTCGCGCTGGAGGCTGACGCCGTTCTCCGTCGGCTTGAGCTTCCACACGACGTCGACGTCGTCGCCCTTGCTCGAGCTCCCGCGCTGCCCGCGGTCGGAGTCCTTGCCGCCGTGGTCGAGCCGCATCCATGTGAGGCCGCGGCGCTTGAGCTCGATCCCGGTGAAGTTGTAGAAGGCGCGGAACGTGTCGGCGCTGTTCTCCTCGCCGCAGACGGCGCGGCCGATCGTGTCCATGATCACCACCAGGTGATGCGCCGGCCACTCCGCCTGTACGGCGTCCAGGAGCGCCATGAGCGCGTCGGCGCCGGTGATCGTGTCCAGCGGCGGCAGGGACGGCAGGAGCGCGTACCGGAGCCGCGAGAGGTCGCTCTCCGGGCCGTAGCCCATGTCCTCGAGGCGGTCGAAGACGTCGGCTTCCGTCATCTCGTAGTCGAGATACACGACGACGCACGGCTCCGGCCCGTGGCGATCTGCGCCGCGACGTAGAGCATGAGCAGGCTCTTGCCGGCCTTGTGCATGGCATAGAGGGCGTGGCCGCGGCCGCGGGCGAGCACGTCGGGGAACACCCACTCGGCCTCGTTGTGATCGCGGTCCCAGAACGTCCCCCAGTCGATGAACGCCGGCGGCGGCGTCGTTGCGGCGGCGCTGGGCGGCGGAAAGTCCTCCGGGTAGTCGGGGATCATGGCAATGCCGCGCCGGATCTCGTCGATGTTGTCATCAGCCGGCACGGTTCAGCCGCTCCCGGAGAATGGCGGCGATCGCCCGCTCGCGGGCCATGAAGTAGCCGAGCGGCGCCCAGGTGTCCGGGTGGTCGACGTATACGCGGTCGAGTTGTTCCGGCTGGGCGAGGCCGAGCGCTAGCTGGACGCGCGCGAGCTCGCACCGGAGCTGCGCGTTGGACATCGCGGGAAGGTCGGCGTTCGTGAGTTGCTGGTCGGCGGCTTCGCTGTCGGCGCTACGCGGCAGCATGTAGTGACCTACCCTGCGGCTTCGGTGAGTGCTGAACCGGGCGTCGCTCCCGCGCCGGTCCCGCCGCTCAACCCGCGGCCTCATCGAAGAACGGGAGCGCGGCGACCGCGGCGCGGACGTCGGCCAGCCGGTAGAGGTTGCGCCGGATGCCGAGCGGCATCTGCACGGGCCGGAAGAGGCCCTCGGCGACGTAGCGGCGGACGGTCGGCTTCGAGACGCCGATGAGCTCGGAGATCTCGTCCTCGTCCACGAGGAGCCGCTCCCAGGGCGGGATGGTCCCGACGTTGCCGGCGGTAGACGTGGGCTCTATGCTCATGCGGCACACTCCTGTGTGTCGTGAGCCGGGGACTTGCTTTGACGGGCGGACCCCGGCTCCGTTGCTTTTGCACTCAGGAGGCTAGGTCCGCTGTCACCGGGTCCAATCGGCTTCAATGGCGCGGCAGTCAGACCTCGCAGAAGGAACCGATTAGCAGGGAAAATGAGGAGCTAGCGCGGCTCAACGGGTATTCACGCCGGGAGTACACGCTTTCTCAGGCTCGCGCGGGAATATCCTCGCGGTTTATCCTCGGAGATATCGCGGGGCTTTGGGGTCCGTGGACCCCAAGCCGGGATCGGTTCGCGAGGCGCGCGCCATGCTCGCCGGCCGGGAGCCCATCGGACACTTCATCGGACACTTGATATTGCCGACCGGCCCTCTCAGGCTCGCGGATTCGTGCCCAGAATACCCGTCACTTGAGACTAAAGGTACATTCGCAGGCGATTC
>CAVPJG010000005.1:0-481726 GCA_963705205.1 uncultured Thermoleophilia bacterium | reverse complement strand
GAAAGTAGCCGAGCGCGGCCACGTGATGCCCGAGCGCCGCCAGGGCGCGGGCGATCGCGCGGTCGTAACCGTAGTAGGACGGGCAGACGAGGACGATGCGCATGCCGGTCGCGCTCAGGAGCGGCGCAGCTTCTCCCGCATGGGTAGCTCGCCCTCGAACAGCGTCTTGCGCCCGTCGCCCATGCGCCCTCTCGATGATGCGCACGTCGCGCACCAGGCGCTCCAGGCCGCCGGGCTCCAGCGAGGCCGCCTGATCGGTGCCCCACATGGCGCGGTCCAGGGTGATGTGGCGCTCGATGACGCAGGCGCCGAGCGCCGCCGCCGCCAGGCTGATCTGCAGGCCCGTCTCGTGGCCGGAGTAGCCCACGGGCACGCCGAAGCGCTCGCGCAGCGTGGCGATCATGCGCAGGTTGGCCTCTTCGGGCTGCGACGGGTAGGTGCTGGTGCAGTGCAGCAGCACCGTGTTCGCGGGGTCGAGCAGCGCGACGGCATGCTCGATCTCCTCCATGGTGGACATGCCGGTCGACAGCAGCACCGGCTTGCCGCCGGCGGCGCACGCCGACACCAGCGCGTCGTCGGTCAGGGCGGCCGACGGCACCTTCACGAAGGGCACGTCGAAGCTGCAGCAGGAACTCGAGGGAGGGGAGGTCCCAGGGGGACGCGCTCCACAGGATGCCGAGCTCGCGGCAGTACCGGTCGATCTCCGCGTACTCGTCGGCGCCGAACTCCAGCCGGTGCCGGTACTCGAGGTAGGTCATGACGCCCCACGGGGTGTCGCGCTCCACGCCTTCTGCGCCTCCGGCACGCACAGGTCCGGCGTGCGCTTCTGGAACTTGACCGCGTCGCAGCCGGCGCGCGCGGCGACGTCGATCAGCCGCTTGGCCAGCTCGAGGTCGCCGTTGTGGTTGATGCCGATCTCGGCGATGAGAAAGGCCGGCTGGCCTTCCCCTACCTGCCGTTCTCCGATGGTGACGGGCATGGGGTCCTCTCGTGGCGGTGTCTTCACGGGTGCCTCGGTGCGGCACGCGCGCGGGACAGAGCCTACATCACCCGCGGTCATCGGGGCCGGCATCGTCGAAGGTCGTGGTCGGCGCGCGAACCGAGCAGAGCGTCGGCAAGTTCGCGCACCGCGCCGCGACCGCCCTTCTTCTCGAGAAGGACATCGACGGCCTCGCGTACGCTCTCGTCGGCGTCCGCTGGGGCAACGCTGATGCCGGCCTCCCGCAGGCAGGCCAAGGTCGTTCACGTCGTTGCCGACGAAGGCCGTCTCGTCCCGAGACACATCCAGCCCTCGCACCCAGTCCCGAAAGGCCGCCGCCTTGTCGCCAAGCGCCTGATGGCACTCGATGTGCAGCTTCTCGCACCGGCGGGCCACCACCGGGTTCTCCTCCGTGGAGAACACGGCGACGGCGACGCCGGCCTTGCGCAGCGCAGCGATGCCCCAGCCGTCCGAACGGCTGCAGCGCACCGACTCCTCGCCACGCTCGTTGAGGAGCACGGTGTTGTCGGTGAGCACGCCGTCGAAGTCCAGACCCACGGCGCGCACGCACGCGAGGCGGGCGGTGAGGTCGGCGGAGAGCGCGCGTTCCTGGCTCGCCAAGGCGCGAGCCAGCAGCAGGTCTTCCTCGGTGTCGATCTCCAGGCTGCGGTGACCTGGCATCACCAGCGGCGCCATTCGGCCGCCGACCCGCACGCCGGTGGCATCCCACATGTTGCGGCGCACGGCGTATACCGCGCCGTTCTCCCGATATGCCGGCGCCATCTCCTGCCTTCGCGGGCGAAGGGCGGGGTCGTAGTCAGGTACGACGAGACCCGGGTCATCGCCATCCTGGGCCTCGTGCCACAGGAAGCCGTGATCGGGCGTCACGGCGACGAGAGAATCGCAGGCGTCGCTCAGGATGATCTGCTGCGCTGCTATCAGGTCGCCTGGCTCGAGAAACGGGGACGTGGGCTGGAGCAGCCAGACCCAGTCGAACCGGCGCGCCGCCGCCTGCCTCGACGGCGTCCAGGGCGTGTGCCATGACAGGTTCGGTCGCGACCGCGTCGCCTGCGAGCTCAGCGGGGCGCAGCACGGTGGTGGCGCCGTGGCTCTTCGCGACCCTCAGGATCTCGTCGCTGTCGCTCGAGACGACTACGGCGTGCGAACACGCCGCTTGCGAGCGCCGTGCGCACCGTGCGCGCCACGAGGGGCAGGCCGCCGACCTCGCGGAGGTTCTTGCCCGGCACGCCCTTGGAGCCGCCGCGCGCGGGGATGATGGCGATGTGCCTGAGCGGTCCGGTCATGACGTGTACCTCGCTACGAGTGAAGAGATCGATGTGCTGAAGCGCTCTGCCGAGAACTCCTCGGCGCGGGACCGGCAGAGCTTCGGCTCGAAGTCCTCGCCGCTCGAACGCCAGCAGGGCGTCGGCGAGGCTTTCGGCCGAGGCCTCGCGGAAGAACGCCCCGGTCTCGTGCTCCACGACCGTCTCCAGGGCGCCCCCGGCGCCGTAGGCGACCACGGGCCTGCCGGCGGCCATCGCCTCGACGGGGGTGATGCCGAAGTCCTCGTCGCCGCAGAACAGCAGGGCCCTGCAGCGGGCCATGAGTCGCGCCACCTCGTCGGCGTCCTGCCGGCCGAGGAACGTCACGGTGGGCCCTGCGAGCGCCCGCAACTGCGGCAGCGCGGGGCCGTCGCCCACCACCAGGAGATTCCGGCCGAGTGCGCTGCACGCCTGGACTGCCAGATCGACGCGCTTGTAGCTCACCAGCCGGGACACGACGAGGTAGGCGTCGTCGGGCGGCTCTCCCGAAGGCGAGAACCGGTCCACGCGCACCGGCGGGTAGATGACCTCGGCCGTCCGGCCGTACAGACGCTGGATGCGCGCGGCGACGTTCCGGGAGTTGGCGACGAAGACGTCCACGGCGTCGTTGGTCCGCAGGTCCCACCGCCGCAGCGCGGACATGGCGGGCTTGAGGGCCGCCGTGGCGAGCGCCCCGACGCGGTCGTCGGCGGCGACGTAGCCGTCCAGGTCCCAGGCGAAGCGCATGGGCGCGTGGCAGTAGCAGATGTGTGCGGCGCCCTCGGGTACGGCCACCCCCTTGGCGAAGGCGCTCGAGGACGAGAGCACCACTCTGCACTCGGGCAGTCGAGCGGTCTTGAACACCAGCGGGTAGGCGGGGAAGTAGGCCTTGAACCAGCGCGGCATGCCGGGAGCGCGGTCCAGTGGGCTGACGCGCACGTCGACAGCGCGGAAGTCGCCGTAGGTCGCCTCGGGCGCGTAGAAGGAGGTGAAGAGCGGGGCCGACGGGTAGGTGCGGCACAGCTCGAGCACCACCTGCTCGGCCCCGCCGTACTGGCCCAGGTAGTCGTGGACGAGCACCACGTCCTTCACTGTGCCTGCCTCGCATGGTCGTCCAGCACGCTGAGGAGGGCGGCCACCTGGCGCTCGCGGCGGAAGAGGCGCTTGGCGCGCTGCCTGCCGGCATCGGCCAGAGCGCGCCGCTTCACCTCGTCGCTCAGCAGATCCGCCAGCGCGGAGCTCAGCGCAGCGACGTCACCCGGCGCGACCCGCACGCCCGCATCGCCCACCACGTCGGGCAGCGCGCCTCGGTCGCTGACGATCACCGGCACGCCCGCCGCCATGGCCTCGGCGGCCACCAGGCCGAAGGTCTCGTCGAACTGCGACGGCACGAGGCACGACGTGCGCGCCCGTCGAATGCCGCAACGGTATCGACGTGCTCGAAGACGGCAAGTGACGTCCTCGTGGCCGGCAGACTCGGATATGAGCTGGCGTGCATAGTCATCACCGCCCGCACTCCGGTCCACCGGGCCGAGGATCTCAAGGCGCACCCGCGCGCGGACGGCGCTCGGCAGGCGCACGAAGGCTCTCAGGGCGGTCAGTTGCCCCTTGAGTGGCGTGATCCGCCCCAGGACGACTATCCGCTTTGGGGTCGTCGTGCCCGCGGTCGCGGCGGACGCAGCGAAGAGCCGGTCGTCTACCCAGTTCCAGATCAGGGCGACCTGTCTGGGCTCCAAACCGAGGTTGTCGACGGTCCATCGGCGCATGAAGGGTGAAGGAGCGACCGCGAGAGGCCTGCGCACGAGCGACAGGGACACCTGGCGAGCCAGCGGCTGCCGCGTCGTCGTAGGCGCTGTGAGCGTGAAACGACAGCGGGCGGCAGCGCGGCGCGAGTGCCGCCTGGGCCAGCACGCGTCCGCCGTTCACGTGGACGAGGTCCGGGTGCACATCGCGCGCAAGGCGCTCGATCGTCGCCCAAGTGCGGGGGTACGAGGCGGCGTAGCGGGCCGTATCGGTCGCGCCCTTGCGGTGGCTGCTCAGCGAAGGCAGCGGGAGACTGTGGACGACGACACCGGCGTCCTGCAGGGCATCGGCCGCCGGCCCCGGCGGGCTGGCCAGGTGCGTCTCTACGCCCGCCTGGACCGCCGCCGTGGCCAGGTCCCGCAGCACCACCTGGCCGCCTCCGGTGTGGCCGAACTGGTCCAGGAGAAGGAGGCGCTTCACAGTCGCTGAGGCGGCGGGCCGGATTCTCTCACCGTCGCGCCGATCAACAGGATACAGATGAGGATGAAGGGCGCCTGGTAGAGGAAGTTGCTCAGCGTCAGCGCGCCGGCGATTCCCGCGGCGAACGCGGCAAGGGAGCCGACGCCGAGGGCGAGGCGATCGGCGTCGGCCGCGCGGCTGAGACGTCGCACCCCGGACACTCCGGCCGCAGCCGCCCAGAGGAGCAGCGCCACGAGGCAAGCCGGCCGCGATGTACCCGACCTCCACGGCCGTCTCGAGGAACGAATTGTGCGCCTCGAAGCCGTGGACGAAGTCCCCCGTTTCTCCGGTCGCGTCGATGAAGGCGCCGGGTCCGATGCCCAGGTACGGGGCTTCGTCGAGGAGCTTGCCGGCGGTGTCCCAGATGCGCAGGCGCAGGGTGGCCGACGCGTCAGAGCCGGGGTCTCCGATCTTCACGTAGCGGTCCACGGCGGTGTCCGTGAAGGAGGGCGCGACGAGCGCCACCGCAACGCCGCCGAGCACACACAGGACGATCACGGCGGTCGCCCTGCGGCCGAGACCCAGACGTGCGAAGCCTCTGGGGATCCAGAGAAGAAGGAGCATCACGGTGGCCACTCCCACAGCGAGGGAGACGAGGCCTCCCCTGGAGAGAGTGAGGATCTCCGCGCCCAGCAAGATGAGCACCGCCGCGAGCCAGCGAAGAGTCGGTCCTTTGTTGTCTTCCGACCAGGACCAGCGCGAACACCATCGCGATGAGCACGCCGTAGTGGTTCGGGTCGACCAGGCCGGCCCACAGTCGTAGCTCGCCGGAGCTCCAGCCGGCCTGCCCGGCTCGCACCGCGGTCACGCCGACCGCCAGCACGGCCGAGAGGACCGTCGTGGCCGCCAGGATCCGGCCGGCTCGCTGCGCGATCTGGGGGGTGACCGACCTCGAAGCGCCGAGGAGCGCCAGCCCCATCACGACCATGCGGCCGATCTTGCGCACGCCTTCTGCCTTGTACTCGCTTTGGGTCAGGCTCAGAAGCGCGATGCCCAGGAACGACGAGCCCGAGCACCATGGGCGCCACCGGGAGGCGCCTGCGGCCGCCGTGCGCCGAGGGATGCGCGAACGACGAGACCGCGAAGGAGAACAGCAGCGCGTCCACGGCCTGGGCTTGGCCGGGCATGAACGGAGTCAGGTAGGCGACGAAGACGCCCAGGGGGACCAAGGCAGCCGTGGCGTCGAGGAGCAGGGCCGGCCTGACCACGAAGCCCAGGATCACGGCAGCCTCGACGGCCATCAAGGGCAACGCCCGCTCTTGGAAGAGGGCGACGCCTACGCCGATCGCGACCGCGAAGAGCACGGCCAAGGCGGTCCGTGCCCACGGCGGCAGTTCGCTACGGGTGAGCGTATCGGTAGATCGCATGGACTCTCTTTGCCATTCGTGACTGGTCGAAGGCCGCGGCGGCCAAGCGTGCGTTCGCCGACATCTTCTGCAGTACGGCGCTATCGCCTACGCGCGACAGCGTATCAGCTAGCTGCTCCGGGTCCTCCGGGCGCACGAGCCAGCCGGTGCGACCGGGCTTGACGATCTCGGGCAAGCCACCGACGTCGGAGGCAACGACGGGAAGGCCGGCGGCAAGACCCTCAAGGGCGGCCAAAGGGAGGTTCTCGGACCGAGACGGGATCACGAGCGCGTCAGCCGAGGCGAGCACCGGGGAGACGTCGTCAAGGCGGCCCAGGAAGGCGACGTCCGCGGCGATCCCGAGTTCGGTGGCCAGCGCCTCGAGCGCGGCACGCTCGTCGCCATCGCCGCAGATCTGCAGGCTGATGTGCGCTCCGCTGCCGCCGCGCGATGGCGAGTGCCCTGAGCAGAACGTCGACGCCTTTCTCGGCGGACAGACGCGAGACGCACGCGAGACGAAGCCGTCCGTCGGCTGCCGCGGCGGGCCGCGGCAGGGCCGCGAACCTCGCCACGTCGATGCCGGGATACACGACGAGCGGCGGTCTCCGGCGGAGCTGAGGGTAGCGCCGCATGAGCGCGTCGGCGGTGAAGCGCGACACGGCGATCACCGCGGCGACGTCTCTGAGTCTCCATCGGTGACCGAGCTGCCTGAGCGCCCTCACGGGGCCGATCCATAGAGCTCGGGACGCGTGTCGCTGATGCCGTGCTCGGTGCTCACCAGCGTCACGCCGGGCAGGCCGCGCGTGGCCAGCCACCCATACCAGTCGCTTCTGCCGAGGTGGGTGTGGAGCACGTCTGGACGCAGTTGCATGCACGAGCCGCCGCAGCGCGAGGAGGTACGTGAGGTCGAGGTTGCCCCTTGGCTCGCCAAGAGTCTGCGACGGAGACCCCGGTCGCGGAGGCGGCGGAGGCCAGCCAGCTGCCGACGTGGCGTCACCACGGTGACCTCACGTCGTCCATGAGTCCCTCGGCCAGGCTCAGTACGTGGTGCTCGGCTCCGCCCGAACCGGCGATGGCCGCGAGCAGGCAGACCCTAAGCATCGACGTCTGCCCGCGCAGAGGGAGCGCAGCGCTTCTACGAGTGTTGGCGCGCCCTCATCTGATGGCTTGGTCAGTGGCGCGAGCGATAGCCTCATTCGCGCCAGGCTCCCTCTGCAGTGCCTCGAGAAGCGCTGACGCGAGTTCCTGAGGCCCGACCCGAGAACCCGCCACCGGGTGGCGGACCAGCGACTCGGGCGAGAGCACCTCGATGGCCGGGCATCCTGCAGCCGCCGCATCCCTAAGGGCCGTCGACGAGATGGCGCACGCCACGTCGGCCGCGCGAGCGCATGTGGCAGCGCTTGCTCCGGGCGGCGCGACGATGACCCGCTCGGCGCCGAAGCGACGCTGCAGCGATTCGTAGGCGCTGCGTCGCTCGCTCGGATGGCGCTTGATGAGCAGGTACGCATCGGGTCGGCCCTTGCAGAACCTCGGCGAGCTGCGCCGCGATGGAGAAGTGCGTGGCGCCGCTGAACTCCGCGCCGTGCGTCTGCGAGTACATGAGCACGCAACGGCCGGCGGCGGGGAGGTCGAGCTCACGGCGGGCGTCGGCGCGGGAGGGGAGAGGGACCGGCTCCCGGGCGGTCTCGCGTCGAATCGAGCGCACGCTGGCCGCCCGCTCGGGCTGCAGGCAGCGCAGAGCCTCCGCGTCCTCGTCGCTCCACGCCCAGTACTGGTCCGCGCGGAACGGCGCGTAGAGGATGTTGACCGCGCCGTGCTGCATGGTCACGAAGGGCGTGCCCTGGCGGTGTGCGGCGTCGAGCGCGGCGCAGGTGACCATGAAGTACTCCGAGGCCGCGACGACGGCCTTGGGCTCGAGCCGCCGCAGCGCCTCCGCGAGCGGTTCGCGCGCCCGAAGGGTCTGCAGAGCCTCGCCGACCAGCTGCAGCCGGGCAGCCAGGTGGAGGCCGGCGACCCTCGCCAGGGGCTTGCACGCAACGCAATGCGCCCGGCGAGGTCGCGCGCCGCGGCAGCCCGCTGTCGCCCTGGGCGGTCCGAGGCACCGCCCAGTCGTCGAGGAGCGACGCCACAGCAGCGGGCTTCACGCGGAGGAGCGCCGCGCGCACCTCCGTCGTGCTGCACACCACGTGACACGAGAGGCCGGCCTCTGCGGCGGCGTCCAGCAGGCTGCCGACGGTGCCGACGTTGCTCGGGGTGGCGCGTCCAGCACTGCCACGACGTCGGCAGGCTGTGGCGGATGAGGCGAGCGCCGCTGCCGGTGGGGGGCGCGCGCGCCAGGCATGCTTCACTGCGGCTGCGGCCGCCCTCCAGGCGCGGAGGTGCGATATCGAGGGCTGTTCCATGGCGCGTAGCATCGCGGAACGCGCGACGGACCAGCCGACTCCAGCGTCGCGACCGCGGGCCTCCAGGCCCTCGATCGCCGCGACGATATCGGCCCACGTCTCTGCTGGGCTCTGGCGCGCAGTCGCCTTCCACTCGGAGGGCGAGGGAATGACGGGCAGACCCATCCTGGCCGACTCGTCGGCCCACCCGGTCGAGTAGGACCACGTGAGCCAGCGCGCGACCCACCAGTCGTAGGCTCGTCGATACCCGGCCGCCGACAGAAGCCGTTCGCCGCCGTCGGCGACGAGCGTCGCGAGCGGCGCGGAGGCCGCTGGCATCTCGCCGCCAGGGGCCGGTGGCGCCCATAGCGGAGGCGCCTGGCGCGTCTTCGGGTCCACGCCCAGGGCACGCAGCACCGCGTCGGGACCGTGGATCGCGGCGAACACCGCCATGCGCGCGCCGGCCTGGAAGCCCCGTGCGGAACTTCGCGACGAAGCGGTCGTTGTGGGCCAGGTGCTGCGACCGCAGCCACGCGGCAGCTCTACGATCGGCACGCCGGCTGAGCATGAGCCGGTAGCCGAACTCCACGTCCTCCCAGCCGTACGCTGAGAAGCGCGCGTCGTACCAGCCGAGGCCGGCTCCCAGCGGGCGGAGCACGCTGCAGGCGGCCGCCCCAGGTCGCCGCCGGCAGCCCACCGCGTGCTCGGAGAAGCGCTGCTGGTCGGGGGCGGCGTTTCGTGCCACGAAGCGGCTCGCCAGGGTCGTCGCTGTCGTCGACGCTGCGACGAGGTCGGTGATGGGACTGCACGAGGCCGACGGGGCCGTCGGCTTCGGCGTGCGCAGCTGCGTGGAGATCCACGAAGTCGGGCTCCACCGAGGATGTCGTCGTCGACCCGGATCACCACGTCGTTCGGGTGGCCGCCGACAGGCGGCGTTGAGAGCCTCGGTGCGGCCGCGATTGACGGCGGACACGAGCGGCCTGACGCGCGGGTCCTCCCGAGAGAGCCCTGACGTACGCAAGGGTGTCGTCGGTCGAGCCGTCGATGGAGACGATCCACTCGTCATCCGGGCCGAGCGCTGCCAGCATGAGCGGTGCCGTGCGCCGAAGCCTGTCCGCGCCCTGATAGGTGGGCGTGCACACGCTCACAGAGGGCTGATGTGCGCCCTCAGACACGTCGGAGCCTCGGAAGCGCTCGGGTGTGCAGGACAACTGGCGACGCTGATGGCTGGAGCGGTGGCCGGCAAAGGGAGGTCCTTTCGGTCGCGCATATCGTACCGTGTCGACGCGCGCGGCGCGCCACGCGACCCGCAGGTTCTCTCTTTCCGCGGCGTCCTGTACTCTTCGAGCTTCCGGGTGATCCGGGTGACGTGACGAGTTCGACGAGAGGCATCCAACCGTTGGACGGGGCCGGCCACAGGCATGGAGTCACGGAGCAGCGCGCCGCGGCGTGGGCGTGGGTGCGGCCGCGGCGCCTCCTTCTCGCGCTCGATCTCGCCGCGGCCTTCCTCGCCGTGCCCTTCGCCTGGGGCTGGCTGTGGGGCGCCGACTACCGCGTCCGCGTCGACGGCGCCGGCGGCGGGCTCTCGCACGACATCGCCATGCTCCTGTTCGCCGTCGTGACCATCCTCCTGCTCGCGCGCGACGGCCAGTACGCCGCGCGCCGGCGCCTCTCGCGCATCGACGACGGCATCGGCCTGGTCAAGGCGCTGCTCGTCGCCTTCGTCGTCGTCCTCGGGCTGGCCATCGTCACCAAGGGCTTCGGCACCGGGCTTCACCAACTACTCGCGCCTGGTGCTGCTGCTCGACGTCGCGGCGCTGCTCGTGCTCATGGGCGCTCGCCCGCCTGGCGATGTGGGCCTGGCAGCAGCGCCTGTTCGGGCGCAGGGACGGGGTGCGCCGGCTGCTCGTGGCCGGCACCGGCGCCTCGGCCGCCCAGTTCCAGCGCTTCCTCGCCCGCGCGCCGCTGGCTCGGGCTACAGGGTCGCCGGCTACGTCACCGTGCTGCCCGACGCGAACGCGGTGGAGCGCGCTCGGCGGCCTGCCGCTGCTGGCGCCGGTGCTGGGCGGCATCGCGCAGCTGCCCGCCGCCCTGCGGGCCGCCGGCGCCGGCGAGGTGGTCGTGGCGCTCGACCGCGACGAGCAGGCGCGCTTCCCCGAGCTCCTCGCCGCGCTGCACGCCGCGGCCGTGCCCTTCCGCGTGATGCCGGCGATGTTCGAGCAGGGCTACCGCCACGCCCAGGCGGCGGGCATGGACGGCCTCGCCACCGTGAACCTCGGCGTGGAGCCCATGGACCGCGCGCAGCGCGCGTTCAAGCGCGCCGTCGACGTCGTCTTCTCCGGCGCGTTCCTCGTGCTCCTCTCGCCGCTCCTGCTCGCTGTCGACGCTGGCCGATCGTGCTCACCTCGCGCGGCGGCCCCTTCTACAGCCAGACGCGCATCGGCGAGCACGGCCGCGCCTTCCGCATGTACAAGTTCCGCAGCATGTACCGCGACGCCGACCGGCGCTGGGAGGAGCTGCGCTGCGAGAACGGCTGCGACCCGGCGCTCTTCAAGATCAAGGACGACCCGCGCATCACGCCGGTCGGCCGCTGGCTGCGGCGCTTCAGCATCGACGAGCTGCCGCAGGTCGTCAACGTGCTCAAGGGCGACATGAGCGTCGTCGGGCCGCGGCCGCCGCTGCCCAGCGAGGTGGACGCCTACGACACCGCCCACCTGGCGCGGCTCAAGGGCAGGCCCGGCATCACCGGCCTCTGGCAGGTCAGCGGCCGCAGCGACCTGCCCTTCGAGAAGATGGTCGACCTGGACACCTACTACCTGGAGCACTGGTCCCTCGGGCTCGACCTCAGCATCATGCTGCGCACCGCGCTCGTCGTGGTGCGCGGCAGGGGCGCGTACTGAGAGGACGGCCGGGGCGCAGCCGAGGCCGCCCCCTGATAAGGTTACGCGCACCACGCGTCGAACCTCACCCGCACCACACGCAAGGCGAGAGGTGACTGTTGGCCAGCAACATCCCTGACGGAGGCAACGGCAAGCGCACGTACGTGCCTGCCGGCCCGCCGGCGGGCGCAGGTCGACGCTGCCCGAGCCCGAGGGACTCACGCTGCGCGACTACCTGGGCGTGCTCTGGCGGCGCAAGTGGATCATCCTCCTCGTCGTGGTGGTCGCCACCACCTCCGCCTACTTCTTCTCGGCGCGCCAGCCCGCCCAGTACGCGGCCAGCACCACGCTCATCTACGAGAAGAGCGTGGACGTCAACGACCCCACGGGTGAGGGCTACATCGACACCTACGCGCTCGACCGCGAGCTGGCCGCCATCAACGACATCATCGCCAGCCCCGACATGCAGGAGCGCGCGACGGAGATCCTCGAGGAGGACGGCGTCACCAGCACCGACTACTCCGTGAGCGCGGTCACCAACACGAGCAGCGGCAAGCAACACCGGCAGCAACGTCTTCGCGATCACGGCGACCAGCGGCGACCCCGACGTCGCCGCCGCGGCCGCCAACGCGTACGCCGAGGCCTACGTGGGCTGGCGCAAGGAGCGCCAGCAGGACCAGATCCAGAGCGCTGTCGAGGTCGTCGAGTTGCAGCTCGAGGAGTACGTGGGCGCGGCCAAGAAGACGGCCGACTACCTGATGCTCAAGCAGCGCCTCCAGGAGCTCAAGATCAGCAAGGGCACCGCCACCGGCAACTACCGCAAGCTGGTGCCGGCCACGGCGCCCTCGGCGCCGTTCGCGCCCGATCCCTGGCGCGCCGCGCTCCTCGGCCTGGGCGTCGGCCTGTTCGCCGGCATCGGCCTCGCCTTCCTGCTCGAGCAGTTCGACAGCGCCTGCGCTCGTCCGACGAGATCGCCTAGCGCTGCGCGTGCCCATCCTCGGCCGCATCCCGCGCATCTCGCGCAAGGAGCTGCACGAGAACATCCTGGTCACGCTGGCGCACCCGGACGGGCACGCCGCCGAGGCGTTCCGCATGGTGCGCACCAACCTCGACTTCCTCAACGTCGACGCCGAGATCGGCTCGCTGGTGGTCAGCAGCTGCGTGCAGGGCGAGGGCAAGAGCGTCGCCGTCGCCAACCTCGCCGTGTCCATGGCGCTGGCCGGCAAGAAGGTCATCGTGGTGGACGGCGACCTGCGCCGCCCGCGCCAGCACAAGTACTTCGGGCTGCGCAACGACGTCGGCCTCAGCACCGTCGCCACCGGCCAGACCAACCTGGTGCAGTCGCTGCAGCCGGTCGAGGTCGCCGGGTCGGCGCCGCAGGACGCATCCACCACGTTCGCCGGCTGGGCGCGCGGCACCGACGCGCTGCAGCACCTCTACGTGCTCACCAGCGGGCCGCTGCCGCCCAACCCGGGCGAGATCGTCGCCGCGCGGCGCTTCACCGCCACCATCCAGCGCCTGCAGCGCGAGGCCGACCTCGTCATCGTCGACTCGCCGGCCATGCTGCCCGTGGGCGACGCCTCGGCCATCGCCCGCAGCGTCGACGGCCTCGTCTTCCTGGTCGACATGCACCTCGTCAAGCGCCCGCAGCTGGCGCAGGCCGCCGATCAGCTGCGCCGCCTGCCCTGCCGCCTGCTGGGCACGGTGGTGCGCAGCGACGAGCACGGCAGCGGCCGCGACGGCTACTACGGCTCGAAGTACACGTACTACGGCTACAGCGAGGGCGGCGCGAGCGCCAAGGCCAAGAAGAAGGCCGCCCGCCGCGACGCGACGCCCGGCTCCGCTGGAGTAGACGCTTACCGCCTCGCCCGGCGCGCGCCCGCTAGGTGACCGCGCCTGCAGGAGACCGCGCCTGCCCCCCGTATCTAGAGACGTACCCGGCACACCCGAGGAGGACGCAGCATGAGCACACGGTCAGCTATCCGGCGGCAGAGGATCGAGGTCCTCCTGTTGGTCGCCTGCGCGGCGGCTGCCTTCGTGCTCGCCGCGCCCGCCCTCGCGGGCGCCGCGCCCGCCCCCACGCAGATCACCGCAAGGGCGCAGAGCTCCACGGTCACCTGGGGCAGCCAGACCGTCGTCACGGGCACGCTGATGGACACCGCCTCCATCACCGCGCTCGGCGGCCTCTGGCTGCGCGTGGAGTGGTCCGCCACCGGCGCGCCGGCCTCGTGGACGCTGTTCTCCACGGTCACCACCGAGACCGACGCCCAGTACTCCACCGGGCAGTACGCCCAGGTGGTGCAGCCGCGCAGACTCACCTACTACCGTTTCGTGTTCCCGGGCACCGCCCAGTACGCGGCGGCGGTCAGCAACACGCTGATGATCAAGGTGCGGCCGGCGCTCGGCCGCCCGCTGGTGCGCAAGGTTGTGAACAGGGGCCAGCTCTTCAGGGTGCAGGGCACGCTCAAGCCGCGCTTCACCGCCGGCCTCAAGACCGTCAAGATCAAGGTGTACCGCTACAAGGGCCGCAAGTGGGTCGTGGTCAAGCGCTGGGCGGCGACCAACGTCGACACCGCCCGCTACAGCAAGTACGTGCGCAAGGCCAGCCTCTCCACCAAGGGCAAGTACCGCTTCCGCGCGTACACGCGGGGCAACGCCACGTGGGCGGCGGGGCAGAGCGCGATCAGCCGGATCCTGGTCGTGAGGTGACCCTCGCGCGCTAGGCCGACGGTCGGCCGCCGACAGACTTCCGACGCCTCGGGGCGGCGGGTCGCTGCGCGACCCGCCGCCCCTTCTCTTGCCGTCCCCCAGCCGCCGCCCCGCCGATGACCGCCGCCGACCCGCCGTCCCTTCTCTTGCCGCCGCCTGACCACGAAGCTCACCACCTCCGCGCCGGGCCGTCATGTAGCCGCGCGGACTCGCACGTTCCGGTGCACCCCCAGACGTACGCTTGTACACCCGGAGGTACGCCCGCCTGTGCGACACGCGTTGCGCATACACCGCGCCCGCCCCCACCACCAGCCGCCCCCTTCTTCGGACTCCCGACCAACGTCACCCCCGTTTACTGCATGATTGCTTGAAGGTACCATGGCAGTAGAGCCATACTCACGGGGAGATGAACGTGCCGCTGACCATCAAGAACGCAGAGGTCGAGCGCCTCGCCGCTGAGGTCGCCAGGCTCACGGGCGAGTCCAAGACGCAGGCCATCCGCGTGGCGCTCGAGGAGCGGCGCGGCCGGCTGGCGAGCGGGGTCGACCCGGAGGCTCGCAAGGCCGAGCTCTTGCGCTTCCTCGAGGAGGAGGTGTGGAGCCGGGTCCCTGCCGACCTGCGCGGGCAGCCTCACGACTCCGCCCGCGACGACGAGCTTCTCGGCTACGGCCCCAGCGGCCTGCCGGAGTAGCCCCATGGTGCTCGACAGCTCGGCTCTCGTCGCGCTGGTGATGGCCGAACGGCCCGCGCTCGCGCTTTTCGAGATCCTGTCCGTGGCGCCGGCGGCGGCCGTCGGTGCCCCCTCGCTGGTCGAGACGGCCATGGTCCTCGATGGGCGTTCGGCAGGCGCGTCGCGTGAGCCGGCGTCGCGCCTCGTCGCCCTCATGACTCGGTTCGAGATCGACGTGCTGCCGTTCACCTCGGATCACTGGCCGGTGGCCTGGGCGGCCTTTCTGCGCTACGGCAAGGGCCGCCACCCGGCGGGGCTCAACTTCGGCGACTGCCTCACCTATGCCGTCGCCAGACTGTCCGCCCGCCCTCTGCTCTGCGTCGGCGACCACTTCGCCCAGACCGACCTCGAGCTGGTGTCGCCGGGTGCGTAGCCGGCTCGGCGTCGATGCGCACCCGTGTCCTCATCTCCGTCACTGAACTCCGCCTGAACGCCGCGCGGGTGCTCGAGCAGGTGCGCAGCTCGCCTGAGCCTCTCTTCATCACGCAGTACGGCTACGTCACGGCAGTCCTGCTGGCGCCGCGGCAGTACGAGGAACTTGGCGCCGCGGCCCGGCTCAACTACCGGCGGCGGATCATCAACCTGGAGTACGCCCTCCGGGAACATCGTTGAACGCGCAGATGACGATCCGATCGGGCCGTGCTCGCCGGCAGGAGCATTGTGTCGCGGGGACTCGCACGCCCAGGCGTACCTTCGCCTGTACCGTTGTACACGGGGGCGTACACCCGCCTGTGCGACCCGGTTTCGCATACATACCGCCACCGGCGGCCTGATCCCGTCGTCCCGGCGCTGCCGGCGTCGCGCGGTCCGCCATCGTCATCCGCCGGCGCCCATCGTCACTCTGTGAGCGCGGCCGCCGCCGGCCTACGATGCGACGCACCATGCACGCGCCGATCCTCATCCCCGTCAGCGAGCTCCGCCGCGACATCGCCCGGCTGATCGAGAAGGCGCGCCGGACACCCGACCCGCTGTTCATCACGCAGCGCGGCTACATCACGGCCGTGCTGATGACGCCGGCGAGGTACGAGGAGCTGCGCGACGCGGCGCGTCCCGAGCCGGAGCGCATCATCATCCCGCGCCGGGGGTCACTCGACGACGACCGGCGCACCCACAGCCTGCTG
This sequence comes from uncultured Thermoleophilia bacterium, assembly GCA_963705205.1. Lineage (GTDB taxonomy): Bacteria > Actinomycetota > Thermoleophilia > UBA2241 > UBA2241 > CAIXSE01. The sequence goes on along the minus strand of CAVPJG010000005.1, from coordinate 466,018 downwards.
TACGGCCCGCAGGACTGGGAGACGGCGCGGCTCACGGACGCCGCGGACGAGGAGTACGACGAGGACGAGGAGTAGGGCGCGGCGGCGGGCTGATAGACTCTGGCTGTGGACACGACGCTCGACAGACGCTCGCGCATCTACCTCGCCGGGCACACCGGCCTCGTCGGCAGCGCGATCCATCGCGCGCTCAACGAGGCCGGCTTCGGCGACGGCAGCATCATCACGCGCGAGCTGGACGAGTTGGACCTGACGGATCAGGCCGCGACCCGCAGGTTCTTCGCGGAGGAGCGGCCCGACGTCGTCATCGACGCCGCCGCCAAGGTGGGCGGCATCCTCGCCAACTCGCAGCAGCCCTGGGAGTTCCTCGAGCTCAACCTGCTCATCGAGCTCAACCTGATCGGCGAGGCGTTCCGCCACGGGGTGCAGCGCCTCATCTTCCTCGGCAGCTCGTGCATCTACCCGCGCGAGGCCCCGCAGCCGCTGCGCGAGGAGTACCTGCTCACGGGCCCGCTCGAGGAGACCAACCGCGCCTACGCGGTCGCCAAGATCGCCGGCATCGAGATGTGCCGCAGCCTCAACCGCCAGTACGGCACCGACTACCTCTCGCTGATGCCCACCAACCTGTACGGCCCCGGCGACAACTTCGACCTCGAGACCAGCCACGTGCTGCCGGCGCTCATCCGCAAGTTCCACGACGCCAAGGTCGCGGCGGGGGCCGGCGGGCCGGGGGGCGGGCCGGCGGCGGGGCCGGCGTCACGCTGTGGGGCACCGGCGCGCCGCTGCGCGAGTTCCTGTACGTGGACGACGTCGGGCGCGCCGTCACCTTCTGCCTCGACCACGTGCACGCCGCGGACGTCGCCGACGGCATGCTCAATGTGGGCTGCGGCGAGGACCTCACCATCCGCGAGCTCGCCGAGCTCGTGCGCCGGGTGGTGGGCTACGAGGGCGCCGTGGAGTGGGACTCGTCCAAGCCGGACGGGACGCCGCGCAAGCTCATGGACGTGAGCCGCTTGCGCGGCCTCGGCTGGGCGCCGTCCGTCGGCCTCGAGGACGGCCTGCGCCGCACCTATCAGTGGTACCTGGAGAACCGCGCCTGAGCCTTCGGCCGGGCGCCGCCAACGGAGGGAGCATGGGGAAGACCGCGCTGATCACCGGCGTCACCGGCCAGGACGGCGCCTACCTCGCCGAGCTTCTGCTCGCCCAGGGCTACACCGTGCATGGCATCAAGCGCCGCGCCAGCCTCTTCAACACCGACCGCGTCGACCACCTCTATCAGGACCCGCACATCCCCGGCGGCCGCTTCTTCATGCACTACGGCGACCTCACCGACTCCACCAACCTCATCCGCATCGTCCAGGAGACGCAGCCCGACGAGATCTACAACCTGGCGGCGCAGAGCCACGTCCAGGTCAGCTTCGAGACGCCGGAGTACACGGCCAACTCCGACGCCCTGGGCACGCTGCGCCTGCTCGAGGCGATGCGCATCCTCGGCCTCGGCGACGCGGTGCGCTTCTACCAGGCCTCCACCAGCGAGATGTTCGGCCTGGTGCAGGAGGTCCCGCAGCGCGAGACCACGCCCTTCTACCCGCGCAGCCCGTATGGGGCGGCGAAGGTCTACGGCTACTGGATCACGGTGAACTACCGCGAGGCCTACGGGATGCACGCCAGCAACGGCATCCTCTTCAACCACGAGAGCCCCATCCGCGGCGAGACCTTCGTGACGCGCAAGATCACGCGCGCCGTGGCGCGCATCGCCCTGGGCCTCGAGACGTGCCTCTACCTCGGCAACCTCGACTCGCTGCGCGACTGGGGGCACGCGCGCGACTACGTGCGCGCCATGTACCTGATGCTGCAGCAGGACGAGCCGGACGACTACGTCATCGCCACCGGCGAGCAGCACAGCGTGCGCGAGTTCGCCGAGCGCGCGTTCGCCGAGATCGGCGTGACGCTGCGCTGGGAGGGGAGCGCGGCGGGGGAGACAGGCGTCGTCGACACCGTCGACCTGCGCCTCCTGACCGCCGCGCGCAACGGCTACGGCGACGACCCGCCGCCGGCGGACGGGGAGGGGCCGGTCCTGCCGGGGTCGGTCGTGCTGCGCATCGACCCCCGGTACTACCGGCCCACCGAGGTCGAGAGCCTCATCGGCAACGCCGCCAAGGCTCGCGACCGGCTCGGCTGGCAGCCCCTCGTCGGCTTCGGCGAGCTGGTCACGGAGATGGTCCGTGACGACCTCGCCGAGGCTTGCCGCGACGAGCTGCTCAAGCGCCGCGGCTTCAACGTCAAGGCCTACCGGGAGTAAGCGCCGGAGCGGCTGCGCCGCCGGCGCGCGCGCCAGGCGCCGGCGAGCGCCCGCCGCAGGCCGCCCGGGGCGGATGTATGTGCGATCCATGTCGCACCGGCGCACGTACGTCCTGGAGTACAAGAGTACGTTTGAAGGCACCTCCCGACGTGCGAGTCCCTGCGGCACAATGGTCCTCCCGGGAGCGGCGACCGTCAGAAGCGTCGCCAGACAAGGCAACATCGCCCCTCAGGCCCTGGAAGTCGGGACTGCCTGGTATACGCTGAGGAGCCCATCCATGTTGAACGAACCGCCTCAGCCGACTAGCATGGTGTCGGGCAAACGAGAGAGGTTCCGGTGGGCACGCGGCGAAAGTCTATCGTTCTGTTGGCGATGCTGTTCGTCGTCGCGTCGGTTCTGGTCGGCGTGCTCGGCGGCGCGAACACCGTGAGCATAGCGGCGGACGGCGACGCCATCATCACGCCGAGCGCCGGCTTCGGCGGAGCTATCAGCCCCGATACGCAGCAGACCGTCTCCACGAACACCAGCCGACCTTCACCATAGCGCCGGCCCTGGCTACAACATCGCCGACGTGGTGCTCGACGGCACCACGTCGTTGGGTGCGGTGACGAGCTACACCTTCGACAACGTCAACGGCGTTCTCGCCGGCAACCACACGATCGACGCCACCTTCGCCCCCCTGCAGACCTTCACGATCACGCCCACGGCCGGCGCCGGGGGCACCATCACCCCGTCGACGGCCCAGACGGTGAACTGCCGGCGGCAGCCGGACCTTCACCATCGCGCCGAGCCCGGGCTACAACATCGCCAACGTGGTGGTCGACGGCACCACGTCGTTGGGTGCGGTGCCGAGCCACACCTTCAACAACGTCCAAGGCAACCACACGATCAGCGCCACGTTCGCGGTCGACACCTTCACGATCACGCCCACGGCCGGCGCCGGGGGCACCATCAGCCCGTCGACGGCCGCAGACCGTGAACGCCGGCGGCAGCCAGACCTTCACCATCGCGCCGAGCCCGGGCTACAACATCGCCAACGTGGTGGTCGACGGCACCACGTCGTTGGGTGCGGTGCCGAGCTACACCTTCAACAACGTCCAAGGCAACCACACGATCAGCGCCACGTTCGCGGTCGACACGTTCATCATCACGCCGACGGCCGGCGCCGGGGGCCCATCAGCCCGTCGACGGCCGCAGATCGTGGACGCCGGCGGCAGCCAGACCTTCACCATCGCGCCGAGCCCGGGCTACCACATCGCCGACGTGGTGGTCGACGGCGCCACGTCGTTGGGCGCGGTCCGAGCTACACCTTCAGCAACGTCCACGGCAACCACACGATCAGCGCCACGTTCGCGGTCGACACGTTCATCATCACGCCGACGGCCGGGCCCAACGGATCCATCGGCCCGGCCACTCCGCAGACGGTCGGCTACGGTGACGACCCTGTCTTCACCATCACCCCGGACACCGGCTACCACGTCGCCGACGTGCTCGTCGACGGCGTCTCGGTCGGCGCCCTCACGAGCTACACGTTCACCGACGTCACGGCCGGCCACACCATCAGCGCCACGTTCGCCATCGACAGGTTCACGATCACGCCGACGGCCGGGCCCAACGGGTCCATCAGCCCGGCCACTCCGCAGACGGTCGACTACGGCGGCTTCAAGACCTTCGCCATCAAGCCCTTCGGGGGCTACTACGTCGTCGACGTGCTCGTCGACGGCGTCTCGGTCGGCCCCGTGACCTCCTACACGTTCTTGGGCGTGGCCGCGGACCACACGATCAGGGCCACCTTCGCGGCCGGCTTCGCGACGGAGCTGTGGATCCAGATCACGAACTCCGTCGTCACCTACGGTGGGTCCACCCAGGTGCGAGGGGAGCTCTCCGATGACCGTGAGCCCAGCGACCCCGACCCCGAGGGCCTGGGAGGCCGGACCGTCGTGCTGGAGCAGACCAACACCATCAGCGATCCGTCGTCGTGGCAGCCCCTGGACACCCGGACCACGAGCACTGAGACGGCGACCCTCGGGCAGTTCTCGCTGACGGTCTCTCCGAAGTCCCCCACCTACTACCGGCTGCGGTACGCCAAGGAGCCGCTGTCGCAGTACGGAGGCACCGTCAGCGACGTGCGCAAGGTGAGTGTGCGCCCGTCCCTCGGCAGGCCCGTCCCGCCGAAGTCGGCGCGCGCCGGCCGCTGGTTCACCGTCTACGGCTCGCTCAAGCCGCACTTCACGGCGGGGCAGAAGACGGTGAAGGTCAACGTGTACCGCTACCGCAACGGGCGCTGGGTCCCCGTCAAGGCCCTCTACGCCACCAACGTCGACAACGGCGACGTCACGAGGTACCGCCTCCGGGTGAGGTTCACCACAAGAGGGAAGTACCGGTTCGTGGCCACTGCGACCCCGGCGGGCTGGGCCAGCGCGAAGACGAGTCCCAGCCGGACGACGGTGGTCAGATAGGCGTGAGCAGGCAGGCACAGCAACAGAAGGAAGAGTCGCCGGCGATGTACGACGCGACGCCTGAGCCGCTTGGCGGCGTCCCCACGCCCCGCCAGTCGGAGCTGCCGGAAGGGTGGCGAGAGGCCGCCGAGCTCGACGAATGGGTCGACTCCCGCGCGCCGTCCTGGCGGCGTGGGCTGGTGCTGCGCGTGGCCGCGGTGGCCGTCGTCCTCATCGCCGTGGTCGGGGTGCTCGTCTGGGTCGCCGCCGGCCACTACGCACGCGGCGTCGAGGCGCTGCGCGCTCAGGCGTATTCACGGGCGATGGGGGAGTTCGAGGCCGCCAAGGTCCTCATCTTCCCCTACCGGGACGCGCAGGCGCTCGAGGGGCAGGCGCAGCGCGCCCTCCAGGCGGAGTTCGCCGCGAGCCAGGCCGAGCAGGAGCAGACGGCCGCGGTGGTCGCCGGGCTCGAGCGCGCCGCCGCACGCCTCAGGGCGGGCGACACGGCCGGCGTCCTGGCCGCGCTCGACGCCGTCTCCCCGGACGACCTGCGTGCGGCCGCCGCCGCCGGCGCCCCCGCGGCCGAGGTGGCGGGCAAGCTCACGCAGAACCTGACCGCCGCGGCGGAGGAGGCTCTCCAGGCCGCGCAGTGGATACGCGCGGGGCTCTTCGCCGAGGCCCTTCTGGTGCTCGAGCCCGGCAGTCAGCAGGCGTCGTCGCTCGCCGATCGCGCGCTCACCGGCGAGAGGCTCAGGACCAAGCTCGGCGAGGCCCGGGACGCCGCCCGCCGCGGCCAGTGGCGCGAGGCGCTGCGCCTCGCGCTCGCCGTGGTCGCGGCGCGCAAGGACTTCCCCGGCGCCGCCGCCCTGGTCGCCGACGCTCGCGTCGCGCTCGCCCCCAAGCCCAAACCCAAGCCTGCTCCGACGCAGGCGCCGGTCGTCGTCTCCCCGCCCGACACGGGCGGCTCGACGACGCCCACCACGCCGTCGCAGCCCCCACCGCCGTGATGACGCTTCCTCTGCCGCAGCAGCTCCGCCGTGCCGGCCTGACGGTCGCGGCGACCGCCTGCGCCGTCCTCCTCTGGTGCGGAGCCGCCGGCGCGGCCACGGCGGGCGCGCCCTGGGCGCCCGTGCCCCTGCCCTCGAGCGGCAGCTGGGCCGTCTACGACGCCTGGGCGTTCGGCGTCACCAGCCTCGCGGTGACCGGTGACGAGGGTCACATCGCGGTCACGCGCAACGCGGGCCAGACCTGGGCGGAGGTCGTCCCGCCCGGGATGGGGGCCACCGCCTTCACGGCCATAGCCCTCGACGGCAACGGCCACGGCGCCGTGGCGTCGGGTGGGCTGCTCCTGGTGACGAGCGACGGCGGCAAGACGTGGCGCGCGCCTTCGTACATAGGGCCCGCGCCCAGCGCGGCCATCAACGACATCGCAATGCGCGGGTCCCTGGTCGTCGCCGTCGGCGACGAGGGCATGATCTACACCAGCGACGACGCCGGGGCCAGCTGGCGACGCGCCCGCTCGCCCTCGGACGCCGCGCTCACCTCGGTAGCCATCGCCGGCGGTGGTACCGCCGTCGCGGGGTCGTGGGTGGGCGAGATCCTCGTCGGGTCCGGAGAGAACTGGACGGTGGCCGGCACCGCCGCGGGCTCGGTGAGGGCCGTGGCGGCAGCTGCGGACCCGGTCTGGGGAGACGCCCAGCCGGACCTCGTCGCGGCCACCGGCGCCGACGTGCTCGGCAGCGACGACGCGCTCACGTTCGCCTCGCTGCCGGGTCTGCCCGCCCCCGGCCCGCAGCCGTGGTCGGCGGTGGCATGGAGCGGCGTCCCCAGCCGCTCGCTGCTGATCGCCGCTCCTCAGCAGGCCGGCTTCTTCCGGACCGTGGACCAGAGCTGGGTGGCCGCCGCCTCCGGCACCTCGGGCGCCCCGCGGGCGGCGACGCCGGCAGGACAGAGCGTCGGCTACATCCTCGCCGACGGGCGGCTCGTGCGCACGCTCAGCGCCGGCCGCGCGCCGGCCACGGCGACCCTGGGCAGCAGCCGCGTCACCGTCGGCGGGAGCACGCGGCTCACGGCGACCGTGAGCGTCGGCGCGCCCGGCACAGTGCTCGTGCGCTCGCGCGTGCCCGGGGGTGCCTGGAGCACCCTGCAGACCTTGCCGTGGACGGCCGCAGACTGGGGCCGCAAGCTCTCGCTCTCTCTGAAGCCCACGATGACGCACGAGTACGCCCTGTGGTTCCGGTACGGTGGTACCGAGGTCCAGCTGACGCAACCGGCGCTGCTCACCGTCGCGCCCAAGGTCTTCACGGCTCAGGCACGGTACGACCTGCGGCGGGGCACGATCTTCCGCTTCTCCGGCTCCGTCTCGCCGAGGCTGCGGGGCGAGAGCGTGGAGCTGCTCACCGACCGCGGCGGCGGCTGGCGGCCGATCAGCCTGCAGACCGCCGTCAAGCTGCAGGACGGCCGCACGTGGTCGAGCCGGCGGTTCGGCACGCCCAAGGCCGAGACGTACCGCCTGCGCGCCCACCTCAAGGGCACCAAGAAGCACGCGGAGGCGTGGAGCCGCATCGTCACCGTGACCATCCGCTGACCGGGAGGCGAGGCGTGCCGGCCGACGTCCAGCTGTATGCCAACGTCACCCTGGGTGAGGGGCACGACTTGCAGCCGCCGTGCATCCTCGGCAAGCCGCCGCGGGGCGCCGGGGAGGGCGAGCGTGCGCTCGCCATCGGGCCCGGCGCCGTGGTGCGGCCGTTCACCACCATCTACGCCGGCAGCGTCATCGGCGCCCGCTTCCAGACCGGCCAGGGCGCCAGCGTCCGCGAGGGCAACCGCCTCGGCGACGACGTCAGCGTCGGCACCAACGCCGTGCTCGAGTTCGGCAACCGCATCGGCAGCCGCGTGCGCATCCACAGCGGCTGCTTCCTCGAGCTCGTGACCATCGAGGACGACGTGTTCGTCGGGCCCAACGTCGTCTTCACCGACGACCCGCACCCCATGGGCTGTCCGCGCTACGAGGAATGCAAGGGCGGCGCCACCGTGCGCCGGCTGGCGCGCATCGGCGCCAACAGCACCATCCTGCCCGGCGTGGAGATCGGCGAGGGCTCGCTGATCGGCGCCGGGTCGGTGGTCGTCAAGGACGTGCCGGCCGGGGCGGTCGTCGCCGGCAGCCCCGCCCGGGTGATCAAGATGGTCGCGGACCTGGTCTGCGAGCCGGGCTGGTTCGAGCGCCCCTACGTCTGGCCGCCGTACCAGGAGCCTGCGCCGTTCGACCCGGGTGAGGCGTGCGAAGAGGTCGTGGAGCGCCTCCACGTCCCGGAGCGCTACCGCCCGCCCGAGCCGGAGCGCACGTCCTAGCCGGACCGCCCGCCCCAGCCGTGAGCCTCGGGGGCGCGAGCCTCAGGGGCGGTTGAGCGCCTCCGCCTCGGCGACGCCGCCGCCGGCCGCGACGGCGTCGAACAGGGCGGCCGCCCGGGCGGCGGCCAGCTGCGGCGCGTGCTCGCGGGCCACGTACTCGCGCGCCGCCATCCCCAGGTGCAGCCGCGCCTCCGGGTCGTCCCGCAGCGCCTGGACGCGCAGCGCCACGGCGAGGGGGTCGGGCGGGGCGACGACGAACGCCTTGCCGTCGAGCTGCGGCAGGCCCGTGAAGGCTTGGGGAGTACCGACCACAGGCAGGCCCCAGGCCATGGCCTCGAGCGTCTTGGTCTTGGTGCCGCCGCCGTGGGCGAGCGGGGCCAGGACGATGTCGGCGCCGCGGTACAGCGGCTCGAGGTCGGGCGCGTCGGAGATCACGGTGACGCCGGCGCCGGCGGCCTTGCGCAGCCAGGCCGGCGCCCGCAGGCCCGCGATCACCAGCGCGAACGGCACCCGCTCGGCGCGCAGCTCGGGCGCCAGCCGCTTGACCAGCCAGCGCGCCGCCTCGCGGTTGTTCACGTGCGCGAACGAGCCGATGAAGAGGAGCCGCACGGCGGCGTCGTGGCGGGCGCCGGCCGCGCGCTCGTAGAGCGCGTCCTCCGGCGGCAGCTCGATCACCAGCGGGATCGTGTACGCCTCGATGCCCAACGTCGCGAGGCGCTCACGGTCGCCGTCGTTGATGGCCAGCGTGAGCGTCCCGTCGAGCAGGTGGCGCTCGTAGCGCCGGCTGGTCGCAGCCTGCAGGTTGGCGGCCAGGTAGCGGAAGGGGCGCGCCGCGGCCGCCGACTCGCAGAGGCCGCTCGGCACCTCGGGCAGGTCGACGATGAGGGGCACGCCGGGCTGCCGGTAGTGGGCCGTGTAGAGCGTCTCGCCGAAGATGGCGTCGGGCTGCCAGGAGGCGGTCATCTCCTCGACTAGCGCCGCCAGGGCGGGCAGCCGCCCGGCGCTGACGAGCGGCACCGGCGAGACGAGGCCGCGGCCGGCGGCGAGCGTCTTGCGGCGCGCCGGCGTCACGCCGCCGGCCGGCGCGACCCGCACCTCGGCGCAGAGCTCCTCGAGCGGGCCGAGGTCGGCGTCGTCGGGGGCCGCGCCCGCGACCGCGACCTCGTGGGAGCGCACGGCCGCGCGCAGCAGCGTGAGCGGCCGCGCGTGGTCGGCCGTGAACGGCGGGTGGGGGAGCTCGGGCAGGACGAACAAGATGCGCATCGGGCGGATGGTAGCATAAGGCCTCGTCCCGCCACACAAGACATCGCGAGGCCCCATGCGCGTCAGTCAGCTGCTCCTGCCCACCGTCAAAGAGGATCCGGCCGGCGCGGAGGCCGTGAGCCACAAGCTCATGGTCCGCGCCGGCCTCGTGCGCCAGCTCGCCGCCGGCATCTACGTCTACCTGCCGGCCGGCTGGCGCGTCATGCAGAAGATCGAGCAGATCATCCGCGAGGAGATGGACGCCATCGGCTGCCAGGAGATGCTCATGCCCGTGCTGCAGCCGGCGGAGATCTGGCAGGAGAGCGGCCGCTGGGACGCCATCGGCGGCGAGATGTTCCGCCTCAAGGACCGCAAGGGCGCGGACATGGCCCTGGCCATGACCCACGAAGAGGTGGTCACCTGGCTCGCCGCGCGGGAGGTCCACAGCTACAAGCAGCTCCCGCAGATGTGGTACCACATCCAGACCAAGGAGCGCGACGAGGCGCGGCCCAAGAGCGGCGTCCTGCGCACGCGCGAGTTCAGCATGAAGGACGCCTACAGCCTCGACATCGACGAGCAGGGGCTGCAGGAGAGCTACCGCCTGCACATCGGCGCGTATGACCGCATCTACCGGCGCTGCGGCCTCGAGTTCATGATGGTGGAGGGCGACTCGGGCATGATGGGCGGGGCGATCAGCCACGAGTACATGGCCTACGCCGACGCCGGCGAGGACGAGATCGTCTTCTGCCGCGAGTGCGGCTACGCCTCCAACGTCGAGACCGCCGTCGCCGGCGCCGACCCCGAGCCGCCGGCCAGCGAGCTGGCGCCGCGCGGCGCGGCGGACGCGCCGTTCGCCAAGGCGACCGGCGCGCCGGTCGACCTGCTGGCCGAGGCCGAGCTGGACACGCCGGACTGCAAGACGATCGACCAGGTCGCCGGCTACCTCGGCCTGCCGGCGCGCGCCTTCGTCAAGGCGCTCGTGGTGGTGCCCGAGGGCGGGGGAGAGGCCGGCGCGGCTTCGCCGGCCGGCGCAGCCTCGCCGGCCGGCCCCGTCATGGTCCTCGTGCGCGGCGACCACGAGCTCGGCGAGCTCAAGCTGCGCAAGGCGCTCGGCGCCGACTTCCGCATGGCGACCGCCGACGAGGTGCTCGCGGCGCAGGGCGTGGAGCCCGGCTTCGTCGGCCCCGCGCCGACGCCGCTGCCCGTCTTCGCCGACCACGCGCTGCGCCTGGGCCACTACGTCGCCGGCGCCAACAAGGCCGGCTTCCACCGCAGCGGCGTCTCGCTGGAGCAGGTGCCGCAGGCCGCGTTCACCGACCTGCGCGACGCGCGCCCCGGCGACCCGTGCGCGCAGTGCTCGGGCGACCTCGAGGGCGCGCGCGTCATCGAGGTCGGCAACATCTTCCAGCTCGGGCTCAAGTACTCGGTGCCCATGGGGGCGACGTTCCTGGACGAGGACGGCAAGGAGCGTCCCATCGTCATGGGCAGCTACGGCATCGGCCTCGCGCGCATCGCCGCCGCCGCCGTGGAGCAGCACCACGACGCCAACGGCATCTGCTGGCCGGCCAGCATCGCCCCGTTCCGCGTGCACCTCATCCTCGTGCGCGCGTCGGACGACGTGCAGCGGAGCCTGGCCGAGGACCTGTACTCCAGGCTCAGCCAGGCCGGCGCCGACGTTGTGTACGACGACCGCGACCTGAGCCCCGGCATCAAGTTCAAGGACGCGGATCTGCTCGGCTGCCCGGCGCAGGTCGTGGTGGGCAAGCGCGCCGGCGAGGGCTTCGTGGAGCTCAAGAGGCGTGACGGCGGCGAGCGGCGCGACGTGCCCGTCGCGGACCTCGCCGCCGCCCTGGAGGAACTGCTCGCGCAGGCGTGATACCGCCGGAGCGGCCCGCGGCGGCGTGAGGCCGGCGGGGCGCAGCTCGCGACCGCCGGGGCCGTCATGGCGTCGCGGGGACTCGCACATCCGGACGTACGCGCAGATGTACGGTCGTACCACGGGACGTACGTCGGATGGTGCGAACGCGTATCGCACTACACCCCGCCGCGCGGGATGAGGCGGAAGACGGAAGGTCCCGGCGCCGAGGGCTTCGTTCCCGGGGCTCGCGCCCGCGATCCAGCGGGCCGCCGCGCCGCACACGGACGTACGTGCCGGCGCCCCGCGTACACAATCCTGACAACGCCGTAAGTGTTTTCACTCAAGTATCCGGGCCATCCGGGCGATATGTGCTACCGGAATGAGCGCCATGTACACAGCCCCGGTCGCCAAGAACAGGTTCTCTCAGCATCGCTTCCCTGCTGCCCTCAAGGAGCTCATGGAGGAGCGCAACCTGAGCTACCGCCAGCTCGCCTACAAGACCAAGCTGTCGGCGGGGTACCTGAACCACCTGACCAAGGGGACGCGGCCCGTGCCGGCCGATCAGGTGATCGCGGTGATCGCCGAGGCCCTGCACGTAGCGCCGGACTTCTTCCTCGAGTTCCGCCTGCGCCAGGTGGCCTGCGTGCTGGACCAGTCACCGGCCCTTGCCGACAAGCTGTACGGCATCCTGCTGCGCGACCTTCCCGTGCCCGACGACATCGCCGAGAGCCTCAAGCGCCCGCGTGACGGTGGCAACGGTGGGGACAACGGCGGCAGCGTCGGCAGCGCGAGTCCCGGCGCCACTACCGCCGGTTTCTGAGCGGCAGGATCATCAGCCGTTCTCACCGGTGTTCTCACCGGTGCTTCGTGAGCTCTCGCTGTTCTCCAGCGCTGCCAGCGCGGGGTGAAGCCTGCCCAGCGTGACGCCCATCGCCTCGAGCTCCGCGTCCGCGAGCTGACGTCCCGCGAGCAGGGCGTCGACCATTCTCGCCGCAGCCCGGCAGGTGTCGAGCGCCGCTCCGGCCAGCTCAAGCTCCCCGCCGAAGGGCCCGTAGCCGTGATCCTTGCCGGCCATGAAGAAGGCGACACGGCCTCTCAGATAGTGGTCGATCACCTCGAGCCGTTCGAGGGCCTTCTCAAGCACCTGCTTGTGCCACGGTGAGAGCGGATCCCCGTGGAGTGCTGCCTTCAGGGGCCCATCGTCGGACGTGACGAAGCCGACGATGGCGAGAAGCTCGTGCGCCGCGTCAGGAAGCTCCAGTCGCGGCGGGCGTGGTGCGGCCTCGCCCTCTTGGCGGGGCTCGGCAGGACCGTCTGGCGTCGGCGTTTGTGATCCTGTGTTCATGGACCCTGAAGGTGCGTGTAGATGATCAGGAGATACCTCACACACCGTACCTCATTTCCCGCCGCGCACAACAGTATGCCGCGAATGCGCCGTGCGAATCGCGTCAACCAGCCGGCGGGCGGGGATAGAACAGCGCGAAGAGCACGGGCGCCGCGATGGCGAAGGGGAGGACCAACCAGGCGGGATCGTTGGCGTGATCCTCGAACCCGAGCCGGTAGAGGATCGCCAGCGCCGACATCGCCGTGAACGCGATCAGCACGGCGATCAGCACCCGGTTCCCCCACGGGTCGCGGGCCGCCAGCAGGGCCCCGAACGCCATCGCCAGCAGTGCCGCGGCGAGGACCTTGCCCGACGTCGTGTCCGCGAGGTCGCCGGAATTGGTGAAGGCGAACAGCAGCGGGATCGCGACGGCGACGCTGCCCGCGGCGTAGAGGATGAGCAGAAGCTGTGTGATGCGGTTCCTGTGGGGCACGGTGTCTCTCGGTCGGGCGGGGAGCTCATGCGAGCGCCCCGCCCGTCTGAAGGGGATTCCGTCGTCCTACGTGACTACCTTCGCGATCATCGTGGCCCGCCCCGGGGAGGCCGCCGGAGTCCCCTCAGCCCGCCGAGCGGCTGTGGCCCGGCAGTAGAGCTCAGTGGCGGCCCGCTGCGCGTCGTGGCGCAGACAGTGCTCGTGCAGCGGATCGGCGGCGGAGGGCGCGACCATCGAGAGGACCATCGACAACAGTTCCTCGCTGGTCAGGTGCTCGATCTCGGGGGTGCAGTCGCGCATCGGTCTCGCCGTCTCCCGTGGCCGGAGGACTCCCTCAGTGCTACTGCGCTACGTTCGCCGTCGAGCGGCGTGCACCTTCTGGCCGTGCGGCGAGCCGCACGGCTCTCACTTCTTCCTGACGATCTTGTTGTCCGAGACGATCGACGTCGGCTCGGCCTTGTAGATGACCTCCGATGAGGCCGCGGCGCCGGCGGGCACGTAGATGGTGTTGCCTGTGACCCGGTTCCGTGCCCCGTCGTACAGGTTGACGGTGCGGTAGAAGGCATCGTAGTAGGGCTGCACACCGTTGGCGACGGTGAGGTCGATGACGTTGTTGCGGAAGATCGTGTCCGTGGTGTCCTTGGTGGTCTTGAAGACGTTGTAGAAGCCCCGGTAGAGCCTGTTGTTCTCGATGACGGTGCCCCTGCGCGTCGGCTCGGTGCAGATGGTGTAGCCCCAGGACGGCGTGGACCCGTCCGCGCGGATCTTCCCCCCGCCCTTGATGACGTTGCCGCGGATGATGACGTTGTTGTGGCCGTTGTCCCGCTCCCAGAGGCCGTCGAAGTCCAGGTTGAACTCGTCGGTCGCCTCGAAGGTGTTGTCGGCGATGGTGATGTCGCCCCACCACCCGGAGCCGGACTCCTCGCTCTGCCAGAAGACGATGTTGTAGGTGGGCTGACCCTTGCTGACGCCGTTGGTCGCGCCGAACACGCTGTCCGTGATCGAGACCCTGCGGATGACGTTGCCCATGGACGTGTCGACCGCGAACCAGAGCGCTCCGGAGCCTCCATTGCGGTTCCACTCCCCAAGGTTGCGCTCGAAGCGGCAGCCGTTCAGATACAGGCCGTTCATGCTCTCGGCGTCGATGCCGAAGATGCTGCCGCCGTAGCCGCCTCCGCCGCGGAAGCGCACGCGCGTGAAGCGGACGTTGGAGGTGTTGCGGGACGCGGGGCCGACCGTGCGCGTCGCGAGCCAGTCGCCGATCTTCATGTCTGAGACGGAGACGTTCGAGCTGAAGCGCACGGCACCGCGCAGCCACGTGCCCTTGAAGGCGGCGGTCGTGGCGGCGCTGTTGTGGCCGCCCGCCCCGCGGAGCTTGACGCCGGCGGGGAGCGTGACCGGGGAGGCGAGCCTGTAGCGGCCGGCCGGGATCACGACGGGGAGGCGCTTGCGGACTCCCGCCCTGCACGCGCGCAGCAGTGCGGCGCTGTTGTCCTTGGTGTTGTCGCCGACCATGCCGTAGGCGCGGGCGTTCACCGAGGTGGCGGCATGGGCGGACGCGGGGACCAGCCCCGCCACGGCGGCAAGGCAGAGCAGGCTCAGCCAGAGCCAGCCCGAACGGAGTCTGACTATCACGAGACGACCTTTCGGTGGGGGACAGGTGCGAGGCGCGGATCGCGGCCGCGAGGTGTGCTGATCGGTCTGCCTTGAGCGGACTTCAATCGACGGTACTCCCGTCCTTGTCGTCGGCCTGCTCCCGGATCCGCAGAGAAGTAGCCTACTTCTGCACTGGACCGCCGCGTCCTCCACGCGAGTGGGGACGCCCGGCTACCCAATGGCGGGCAGTCTCCCAGACTGACAACACCTGTGCAACCCGGCGCGACTAGCACGAATTGCAGCGGATTAGTACGGCGCAGCGGGTGTGGGGGAGAGGGAGCCGCGCCTGCGCGCTCAGAAACCCTGACCGGCGTCGTCGAGCAGTCTGACGGCCTCTTCATCCAACAGGCGGCTGCCGCGAAAGCGGAAGGTCGTGAGCTCGAGCGTGGAGGGATACGAGCTCAGTGATTCCACGCAGTTGCCGCCGCGCAGCACGCCGTGGAACATCTGGAGAAAGACGCCATGGGATACGACGAGGATGCTTGATCCGCGGTAGTTGCCGAACAGGAAGCGGCGGAACCTCTTGGCGCGCTGCCAGACGTCCTCGAACGGTTCGCCGCCGGGGGGATTCACGGAGTGACGATCGCCGCCCACCTCTATGAACAGGATGGGTGGGTCCAGGTGCTGCGCTTGCTGCCAGGTGAGGCCCTCCAGGACCCCGAAGCGCCGCTCGCTGCACAATTCGGTCTGGACCTGGACGGCCGCCTCGCAGCCCAGCAGGCGTGACGTATCGATCGACCGCTTCAACGGCGACGTGACGATGACGTCCAGCGGGAGGCAGGCCAGCGCCTCCGCTGATCTCCGGCAGTCTCGGGCGCCGGCGTCGGACAGCGGCACATCCGTGGACCCCGCGTAGCGTTGATCGGGGCTGTACGTGCTCTGCGCGTGCCGCAGCGTCCGGATCGTCGTCTCCACGCTAGACCTTCTGCGCGTGATCGTCCGTGGTGAAGCGCACGATCTGGTTGAGGCGCAGCACCGAGGAGTAGTCGGTGAAGAGGGGACCGATCTTGATGAGATCCACCCCATACGCGCACGTCAGCTCGGAGAGCAGGCACGATTCCGTGCTGACGGAGCGATGCGAGGTGATGACGAGCTGCCCTGCTTCTTGTGCCGTCTCGATGGCCCTGCGCGTCGCGCTCACCGTGCCCGCCTGGTTGGGCTTGATGATCACACCGTGCGAGAGCCGGCGGGCGGCGCCATCCCGGATCCGGGCAGCGTCGGAGGAGTAGAAGTTGTCGCCGATGATCCGGCACGTGCTCTGGGCGGAGACGAGCCGCGCCCACGCATCCGTGTCCGTCTCGCGGAACGGGTCCTCCAGAAGGCGCAGCGGGTACTCATGCAGGAGGTCAAGCCAGAACGCCGCCATCTCCTCGCTCGTCCGTTCCGTGCCGTCGGTCAACTCGAGGTGATAGCCGTCGTCACGCCACAGGTCTCCAGCCGAGGCGTCGATCATCAGCTCGAAGTCGTCTGACAGTCCAAGACGACCGCACACGTCCAGCAGGAACTCCACGCACTCGCGGTCGTCCGGCGTGGCGAAGCACGTCACCGGGTTCCCGCCGATCGTGATCTTGTCTCGCTTCGCCAGCGCTTCCTGCACCGCACGCTGTATCTCCGCGTGACTGCCGATCACTTCGTGGACGTCGTCGCTCCTGGCGACAAGCAGGTACTCCGGGAAGTTGCTGAGCACCGGATTGGTGTAGGCGTGCCACCCGCCGTTGAGGATGTTGCAGCACAGCCTGGGCTTGCCGGCCGAGGCGCCGGCGACAGCCGGTCCCGAGGCCTCCTTGCAGGCGTTGAAGAAGGCGAGAGAGAGCGCGTAGCACGTGTTCTTGCCGTAGACCGGGGCGATCCTCTCGCCCAGCAACCGGTCGAACGAGCCCTGGTCGAAGGGCGCCTGCAGGGCGGCGTCTCCGCGCAGCTCGGCGACGACCTCGGCCGCATCCACCAGCCGTCCCTTGTCCTCGTAGATGCCGATGGTCTCGCCGTGCGGGGAAGCCCCGCGGCCGACAGAGCCATCCCTCAACCAGATGGAATACTCCGTCGTGGGCTCGGCGTGAGAGTTGAAGATCGTTCTGTGACCGACGGCCTCGATGCTCCACATTCCGTACCCCCCCGACTACGGCTGACGACCGCGCTCCATCACCGCGGCTGCGTCAATGACTCTATGGTCGCGTATCGGCATCCGCAAGCCTCGCCCTTGAGTTATCATCCGTTTGCCGCAGGGGGGTGCGGCCATCAAGGAGGGATCATGTACGGCCCGCCCGAAACGGGCATCTTCGCCGAGATCGCCGAGCTCCGCACAGGTCCGTGCGCTGCGCTGCCGGGCGACTCGTCCCCGTGGCTCGTCGTCGAGACGCCGAGCCTGCGCGTCGCGCTCAGGCGCTTCGGCGATGTCCGGGTCCATCAGGACGAGGCGAGGGAGACCGATGTCATCGTCCACGGGGAGCTGTACGACGGGTCGACCCTCCCGGGACTCATCGACTCGTACCATGCGGTCGGCCCTTCGTTCGTCGAGGCCTGCAACGGGTCGTTCTCGATCCTGCTGGTCGATCGGCGCGGGGACAGGGTCGTTCTCGCGACCGACCGCATGGGCTCCAAGCCACTCCACATGTCGCGTGTGGCGGGCCGCACTTACGTCTCGAGCAAGCTCGGGCACCTCGTCACGTCCGGCTCCACCATGGACCGCGCCGGGGTGGCCTGGTATCTCTCGAACGGCGTCGTCCATACGGACAGGACCATCCTCGAAGGCGTCTCGCGCCTTCCCTGCGCCTCCCACTGCGTGGTGTCGGACGGCAGTCCGCGCGTCACCCGGTACTGGAGCCACGAGCTCACAGGGGAGGACGCCAGGTCGTTCGAACAGCTGAGGGGCGACCTGGCCGATCTTCTCGTCTCCTGCGTGCAGAAGAGGCTGGGCGGGGAGGACGACACCCACCTCAGCCTGAGTGCCGGCTATGACTCCCGTGGCATCCTGGGCCTTCTGTGCCACGCCGGGCGCCGGGGGTCGCTGAAGACCTTCTCCTACGCCGCGGAAGAAGGCATCGCGGACAGCGACGCCGCGATCGCCGGGCGCCTCGCCGACGCGTGCGGCGTGCCGCACCGGCTCCTGCTCTCGTATGACGGCGACCTGGATGATGCGATCGAACGGAACGCGAGGTGGGGTGACGGGAGCGCCAACTTCTGCGACGAGGCCCTGGTGTGGGAGCAGCTGGTCTCGGAGCACGCTGCGCGTCGTCCGCGGATGTTCCTCGGAGACACCGTCCTCGTCGACTACGATGCCGAGACCGTCGACTTCCAGGACGTGCTGCACGTCTGCGGGCTGCGCGAGTTCGCCGGTCTCGCCTGGATCCAGGGGCTGCTGCCACGTGGGCAGTACAGGGACCTGAGGGACGCGCAGGCGGCCGACCTGGCGGACCTGGAACGCCTCATGGCCGAGGTGGGAGACCTGCTGGACATGCGGTACATCCTGTACCTGGACCAGCGCGTGTGCCACGTCCACCTGCCCTGGCGAGAGGATTACGCCGCTCGGGGGTTCGCCGTCCAGGAGCCGCTTCTGGACAACGAGTTGCTGGACTTCTCGCGGCGACTGCCCATCGGTGTTCGCAGGTACCAGCAGCGGCTGTACGTCGCGGCGGCGACGCTGGTGGCGCCCGAGGTGTTCACCGCGCCCACCGCGTCCGTCAGCGGCTGCGTCATCGACTGGCGAGATCAGCTGTATCGGCGGGCCGCGTCGCTCGCCGCGCCGCGCCTGCATGCCGGCAGCTCCTACGCATCGCCGCTGGACGACATCATCGATCCCAGCGTCGTCGGCAGGGTCCTCCGGTTGCCGCAGATGGCCGCCGCGACGGATGAGGATCGGCGGCTGGATGCCGCACGGCGCCTGATGCGCAGAGAGTGGCGCAGAGTGCGGCGCAAGGTCACCGGCCGTCAGCTCCCCAACCGGACCAGCCCGGCCGACTTCCTCAGGCGCTATCTGGTGCTGAGGCGCTTCCTCGAGGTGTCCGGGCCGGACTCTCTCCTGACGCGGCTGAACGCCGCGGACAGGGCGGAGTGATGAGCCGCTGAGATCGGGCGCGGCCGGGCGGCCGGCAGCCGGTGGACACTCGATCCGCCTGCTCTGCTGTTGACCGGACGGACGACGGCAATCGCTTTGTACGGCGTCGAGACGGGCGCAGGATGTACCTGCGGCCCCGCCTGCCGATTCGCCTGGTCTTGCCTGGCGAGACGTCTCTGCCCTCCAAGCTGGGACTGCGGCGGGGCCGCATTCGCCGTCCGAGACGCGGGACTACCCTCGGTCTCGACCGGCCGGCCGGCGAGTCCCGTCGGGACAACGGCCACTGCGCCCAACGCTTCATCTGACTCCCGGGTTCCGCGTACTATCACGTAAGGACCGGGGATCGAGCCGGACCCACGCCGTCAGGGGAGTCAAGGAGGGGATGGGTAGACGAGACCGCCGGCACCGGCTCGACGTACAACGCCGTGGAGCTCGCCACCGGGGAGGAGGCAGGGGGCTCCGTCTCGGCCGTCTTCCCGGTTCCGGCCGGGGAACGCAGCTACTCCGTCTATGTCTTCAGCTCTACGGCCGGCACCGCCTGGGGCAAGATCAGCGCCGTGTTCATGCCCTACAACGGGACCGGCGGTTCGACGCCGTGATCTGAGCTTCCTCCGGTCCAGGCGATCGGAGGCCCGCCGCCTTCGCGGGCGGCGGGCCTCTGTGCTGTTGCGCTAGCGGCCCTGACTCGGTGGCCGAGCACCGGTCCGCTGAGTCACGGGCTGCCGAAGGCGCTCCTCCTGTTGCCCGGCTTGTCGTGCCTCATCCGCTACTGCACACGGAACTCGTGCCAGCCCGAGCTGGCCCGGGCGTAGTCCGCCGACTTGATGCTCACGGCGTGGGCCCGGTAGAGGCCGCGAGCCCTCGGTGTGTACGTGCAGCCGCAGGCACCGGCGGCACTGACGGTGCGCTTCACCGTGAAGCGCGTGATCCATTTGGCCCTGACTCGCTGCTGCACGTTGAACTTGACCGTCTCTCCGGCCATGTCCCCCGGCCTTGCCGTGGCCGTCATCCCGAGGCGGTGACCGAGCCTCAGAGCCCCAGCCGTCAGGCCGCGCATCCGGAGCGTCACCCCAGGTACCGCCTTGAGGCCCCTGATCGTGGGGACGGAGGTCCACGTTGGACCGATCCACCCCGCTGCGATGGCGCGATAGTAGGCATACCGTACGGGTTTCGTCACGGTGAAGCCGAAATTACCTATCGAGTTGGTCGTCGCCTGCCCGACGTCGGTGAAGGTGTCCGCCCCAGGCGCCCGCTGCTGCAGGAAGACCAGGACGTCGGGGTGCGGAGCCCCTCCACCGAGCCACATGTCGTACACCTTCCCGGTCAGCCTGTATCCGGCTGTGGCCTCGCTGCCACGGAGCGCTACGAAGGGGGTCGTGAACGTACCCGTGTGAGGCGCTGCCCTGCCCAGGTGGCAGACAGTGCAGTCGGTGACGCCGGCGACCAAGGGCGCGTGCGCGGCCGTGGCCGTCGGTGGCTCAGCGGTGTGGCAGGTGCAGCCGTCGGCCGCCAGGGCCGGGGCAGCGCCGATGCCGAGCGCGGCGACCGCGACGCAGAGGACCGTCGCCAGGATCATCTTGCGTTTCATTCGTATCACCTCCTTCCCTCCGCCACGGGAACACAGATGAACGGGAGTGTCGTCACCTGAATCAGGTGATTCTCGGGCGACGCCGAGCGTGAGCGGCGACTTCCCCCGGCCGCTGGAGAGGCCCGCTTCTGCGCTGATTCCGGCCCTCGGCAGCCCCTAGCGCTTCACAGCGAGGCGCTTGGCGCCGCTGGTCCCGCCCCAGGTCGTCACTCTCACATTCACCTGGCCGAAGGCCGCTCGGGCCGGCACCTTGCACGTGATGCGTGTCTTGCTCCAGGAGAGGTACCTGGTGCACTTCGTGTCGCCGAACTTGACGCAACTGCTGCCCCGCTTCGCGCCGAACCCGCTGCCGCTGATGGTCACGGTCGCACCGCGCCTGGCGACGGCGGGACGGAGCGTGAGGATCCTGGGCGCGAACCATCTCTTGAGGATCCTGGCGTAGACACCGTCCTCCTTGACCTGCTGGAGGCCAGCGTTGACGTCCTCGCGGAGCGTCGAGCCCTTCGGGAATGCGAACGCCAGTTGCCCGTAGGGCGCGTGATGGAAGTAGATGCTTGAGAAGTCCATCAACTGCCTGCGGTCCTCCGAGGGCGTCAGGGCAGAGGCCACCATGTCACAGCTGGCCCACACGCCGGGGGGCGTCACGAGCTCTACGAACGTGTGGCTCTGGAACTCGACGTCGAAGCCCGCTCTCTTGCCGAGGGCCGTCACGAGGTCGATGTCGAAGCCGACCATCTTGCCGTCCTTGTCGACGCTCTCGAACGGCGGGTAGTCAGGGCTCGTGCCGACGACGATCGTGGGCGCCGACGTCCGCTGGGTGAGCAGGACGTTGTCGACGTAGGCGCCCTCGGCGCCGCCGCTGGCGTCGGAGCTGAACTGGAAGGCGACCCACACCTGCGGCCGTCCGAGGTAGCTGTTGCCCCCGAAACTGCCCAGGTCGTTGGTGTCGTGATACCAGCCGCCCGACGACTGGCCGCTCCACCCCATCAGGTGGAAGAGGTCGCCATCGGTGGAGAAGCCGACGAGGAACTCATCGTTGGCGGCGAGCGCGAACCAGGTGTCGTAGGTCAGGGAGGCGGCGGCGGCGTTGCTCAGGTCAAAGGGCCCGGCGACCATCCAGTTGTCCATGCTGTCGGCGTAGGGACCCGGCGCGGCGATCGTGCTCTGCGCGCAGTAGGCGGAGTACGAGCCGGCCTGCCGGCGATAGGTCGTGCGGTCCCAGGACGGCGACCCGACGAGCGTCCAGACGGACATGTCCGCCTCGAAGTCGCTGCTCAGAAGCGGCATCGTCAGCATCCTGGGCGGCGGGTGGCCGGGATCGACGTCTCTGCCGACAAGTGTCGGTATCTCAACGGCCTCTGCGGTGGCGCTCGCCGAGACAGCGCGCCATGCCTGTACTTTCGCCCCGAGTGCGCATGGCGCCATGGCGAGGCCCACCAGCAACAGTGCGATGACGCTCAGGAACACCACGACTCTCCTCATGATGACTCCCCTCATCAGTAGCGGATCCCTCAAGAAGCACAAAGACCGGCCTTGCGGGCCGGTCTCACCAGTGGCTCCCCGCCGGTGCGTGGTGGCCGTGTGCAGCCGCCGGCGGATCGACGCCTCCCAAGTGCAATTGTGCCCGTCGAGCGGGGCGGCGTCTTCACCTGAATCAGGTGATTGCATGTGGCGAGGTGTGCGGATGCGCCGGAGGGTGCCACGCACATTCTCGCAAATTCGAGGCAGGGGGTCAGGACTTGAGTCAGGTCGCGTGGGGCTGCCACCGATGCCGGCCTGGGTGGATGGGTAGGTTGGTTCAATCAGGCAGGCGCGGGGAGGCAGTGGTACGTTAGACCCCGTTCGATCAGGCGGCGAAGGGGGGCAGAATGCCCCTGCACGACGTTGGCCCTCTGCTGTGCGGGCAAGGCCGGCTGACGATGCCGAGGCTATGAGACCGCCCAGTTCGGACGGTCGGGCAGGGGGCGTGCGCCCCCTGCCCGTTGCCGGACTGACTGCGAATGGGCTCAGAAGGAGCGAACAGCGCGCACCCTGTATGGTTCGCTCTTGTTGAACCAGACCTGTCCACCATCGCTGAGGTCCTGGATCCACGCGTCAGTGGTCGGATACGTCGATTGCTCGGAGGAGCTCCAGTAACGGAACTTCCCAGCCGGGAAGCCACCGATGGCGCTCTTGTTGAGCCACAGAGCGTTCAACTCATCCTTGCTCGGCAGGTACCAGTCGCTGTAGCCACCACCGCGATAGGCTCGCGCAAGACCGGCCGCATAGCTGCTGGAAGATCCTAGCTGCGTGGCGATGATCTTGTCGGTGTTGGCGGATCCCGTTCCCAGGGCCGTGGCCGTCGCGTAGGTCTGTACGTAGATCCCGTTGTACCACTGAATCCCCGCACTCTGGTCGCCCGCAGCAGCGATGAGTCCGTGCTGTCCGGTCCCGTCGATGTAGGCGATCTTGCCGCCCCCGTACCACTGGCCGATCACAGGGTCGGCCACCGTCACCGTGACGACGTAGTCCTGGGTCGTGCCGTCCTGGGCCGCGACCGTGTAGGTCACCGGGTTCGTGAAGTTGTTGGGCGTGACCCCGCTGATCTGTGGCGTGCCGGCGACCGCCACCGAGACGCCGTTCGTCGTGAAGCTCGCGATCAGGGCGGTGACGTTGGTGCCGAAGGGCACGGTCGCGGCGATGGTGTGCGAGGTCGCGTTGATGGTGCCATCGACCGGCGGGGCGAGGCCCTCGAAGCTGAAGGCGGTGATCGCCTTCTTTGCGCTCCCTGGGGAAACGTTCACCGTGACGACGTAGTCCTGGGTCGTGCCGTCCTGGGCCGCGACCGTGTAGGTCACCGGGTTCGTGAAGTTGTTGGGCGTGACCCCGCTGATCTGTGGCGTGCCGGCGACCGCCACCGAGACGCCGTTCGTCGTGAAGCTCGCGATCAGGGCGGTGACGTTGGTGCCGAAGGGCACGGTCGCGGCGATGGTGTGCGAGGTCGCGTTGATGGTGCCATCGACCGGCGGGGCGAGGCCCTCGAAGCTGAAGGCGGTGATCGCCTTCTTTGCGCTCCCTGGGGAAACGTTCACCGTGACGACGTAGTCCTGGGTCGTGCCGTCCTGGGCCGCGACCGTGTAGGTCACCGGGTTCGTGAAGTTGTTGGGCGTGACCCCGCTGATCTGTGGCGTGCCGGCGACCGCCACCGAGACGCCGTTCGTCGTGAAGCTCGCGATCAGGGCGGTGACGTTGGTGCCGAAGGGCACGGTCGCGGCGATGGTGTGCGAGGTCGCGTTGATGGCGCCATCGACCGGCGGGGCGAGGCCCTCGAAGCTGAAGGCGGTGATCGCCTTCTCGGGACTCAGCGGCACCACCTTGAACTTGAGGCTCCTACTCCAGGGACCGACGAGGCCGCCGGCGCCCCTGCCGCGTACCTTCCAGCTGAGATTGACGTCGGTGGGCAACGCCGTGCGGCTCCTCCAGGAGCGCATCCTTAGGCCCGTCTTCTTCAACAGCAGTGAGCCGTTCTCGTACACGCGCAGCTCGTAGCGCGTGGCGCCCCGCGCCTTGCCCCACGTGAAGGTCGGCGTGGTGCTGGTGATGGTGCCCCTAGGCGCCTTCACAGTGGGCTTGCCGGGCTTGGCGCCCTT
Source organism: uncultured Thermoleophilia bacterium (assembly GCA_963705205.1). Taxonomy (GTDB): domain Bacteria; phylum Actinomycetota; class Thermoleophilia; order UBA2241; family UBA2241; genus CAIXSE01. Next base: position 442,089 of record CAVPJG010000005.1, on the reverse strand, counting down.
GCCGAGGCCCTCGTGGCCGGCGGCTGGGGCGGTGCCGGCGAGAAGCAGGGCTCCAAGGAGCGCGAACAGGAGTACGATCGTCAGCGCTCCCTGCGCACGGCCCGGTGCTCTTGTCCTGGTGGTCCTCATATTCTCCTCCTCACTCCCGCTCTCGTAGGCCTCGCTTCTGCCTTGCGGCGCCTCACCACAGGCTGCCGCGTCCGCGGCGGAGACGCGCGCAAGAACGAGGGTCGCTCAGACGGATCCAACGCTGTGTCCCATGCGCTGCCCCTCTCCGTCCCCTCGTCTGCAACCTCCCGAGCGACCGGCCGAGGGAAGGCGAAGACCGGCCTCGCGGGCCGGTCTCACCAGTGGCTCCCCGCCGGTGCGTGGTGGCCGTGTGCAGCCGCCGGCGGATCGACGCCTCCCAGTGCACCGTGAAGGCTCAAGACGGCGTTGTCATCACCTGAATCAGGTGAATCTGGGCGACGCCGAGCGCGAGCGGCGACTTCCCCCAACCGCTGAAGAGGCCCGCCGCCCTCTCGGGTGGCGGGCCTTCTGCTGCCGGCCGGCGACGTCTCGGCGCCCGGCGAACAGTTGGCGCTGCTCGCTCAGGGCTTGAGGGTGTAGGTGATGAACACGAAGTCGGCCGAAGGGGATGGCGTGCCGCCGTAGTCGACCATCTGACCTGCTGGGTACGGATCGCCATAGCTGAATTGCCACGAAAGATCAGGAAGGTTGGCTGTGCCGTACCAGCCGATCGTGTACATGGTCTTCTTGGTGAGTGGAACGGCCGGGTCGAATCGGAAGCTGACGAAGCGGGCAAGTTCGCCCGGCGCGTGGCCGGCAACGAATGCCGTCGCGGTCGCGATGGGCGTTCCGTGATGTCTGTGAACAGGCCGAACTCAGTGGTCGCGCCCGCAGGACCCAGTTGATTGACGGTGAGCAGCAGGTCGACCTGGGCGAGATTGGGTGCCTTGGGGACGAACGTCTGGCACCAGACTCCGTTCATTCCCAAGCCCTCAGGACTTGTAACAAGGTTGGACTGGTCCACCTTGAGCTTCCAATCGAGCAGTGGCACGACGCCGCGACTCCGGTACGCCTGCGGCCTCGGCGCGGATCTCCTCATCCGGATCGCATGCCGCAACCCGCCGAAGGCAGGCTGCAGCGCCTTGTCAGGCGACCGGTCCACCCCAGCGCTCAACAGTCGAGGTGATCCTGGTCGCCCCACCTCGCTTGAAGCGGAAGTCGCACCGTTCGCCACCCTCGGCCAGAGTCGAGGTACGCGTGAGCCCCCAGGCGAATGCATCGCTGTAGACCCGATCGAGGGCACAGATGTAGGGCGCCAGCTCCGGCGCGCCCTGCTGTTGGAGGAAGCTGCACACTGCGCATTCGACGTAGTCGACGCCGTAGTCGAACCGTTCCGCGTCACCCTCGACGTAGCGAAAGACGAAATCCCCGCGCCGGCGACGCCGCTGAGAACGCAGGGCTTGCCGACGCACTCGGATCCGGAACAGCCTGGAGAACCAGGCCAGACTGACGAGCCGAGCTACTGCCCGAGGCATCGCCTCGACGTACCGGGTCGTCAATCCCCAGGCGAAGTCGCCGGCCTCACCGACGGGTCGTCCGCGTCGCGTCAGGGCCCGATGAAAGGCGAGGAACCAACCCGTGGCGACGACGAATCTTGTGAACGGTTGCCTTCCGCCCAGGTTCGGCAGCTCGGGGATGAGACGGGCGTACTCCTCACGCGCTTCCGCAACCAAGACTCGAGACAGCGGGGCTCCGTATCGTTGATCCAGGGCGTCCCTGGCTTGCCCTACCGCTCGGTCAAAGCCGCGCAGGCGCAGCTTCGTTCGGAACTGTTCAAGCGATAGGCTCATGCCGCCGCCTGACGCACCGCGGACAAGCTGCGAGCGCGCCGGCCTCCCGTGAGGCCGTCGGCGCCGCGGCGAGCCGCTTGATCCGCTTGTTGGGCAGGTCCTGTCGCGCCACGCTTCGCTGTACGCCGGGCATCTGCGACGGGCACCTTCATCCTGTGTGCCTTCGGCGGACACCACAAGCGTTGTCCCATCAGACTGCCCCATCGCCACGCCGCGGCGCGTGCAGCATCGCCGCGCTGCGGGAAGACTGCTTGTGTGGCGTCATCCTGAGAGAGGAGTGGCGTCACCTCGCCCGTCGCGCCGGCAGCCATGCCCGTGCGGCGGGCTTTCTGCGTGGCGAAACGTCCCATGGAGCGGCTTGCCCGACGAGCCGACGTGGTGGCTGGCGATCCGTCGCGGCAGCGCGGTGCGGGCCTGCAGCTTAGCCGCGGCGGGTCGCTCTGCGCCCGGCATCAGCAGGTCCGCGGGCCACGGCGCCGGCAACGAGCCACTCGCCGGCGAGGCCCGCCGCCCTCACGGGTGGCGGGCCTCGGCGAGAGGCGAGAACTGCCCCAGCGTGTCGCGGCTCGCCCCCTGTTTCACGTAGAAGGTAGGGTCCTTCGCCAGGCGTCGCAGACGATCGCCTGCCCCGACTGGGGTGTCGAAGCTCCTGACGGCTCTACTCGGCGCCCGTCCGGCGCTCCAGGAGACGAAGTCGGTCCTGGCCACTACCGGTGTCCAGCAGACGCGGACGGAACCTCGCCGTCTCCTCGATCACCAAGTAGAGTAGGGCGCATCCGGACCTGGAGGGGCCCGATGGAGGCAGGCAGCGAGGGGCGTCTGAGATCCACGCTCGGGGTGTTCGGCACCGCCTTCCGGAACCGCTCGCTACTGCTCGTCGAGCTCGCCTGGCTGGCCTTCAACAGCGCCGAGTGGGGCGTATGGCTCGCACTCATGGTGTGGGCCTACACCTACGGCGGCGCAGCAGCGGCCAGCCTCATCGTCATCGTCCAGCTCGTGCCCTCGATCCTCATCGCGCCCTACCTGGGCGCGATCACGGATCGGGCGCGCGCCGGACGGGTGCTGTTCATCGGCCTGCTGGTCATGGGCGTCAGCATGGCCGGGCTGGCGGCGGCCATCGCCCTGGACGCACCGCCTTGGCTCGTGTACGTCCTTGCCCCGATCATGAACCTCGCCCTGTCGGTCCCCCGGCCGGCTCAGGCGGCGCTGCTGCCGGGCATCGTGCGCACGCCGGTCGAGCTCACCGCCGCCAACGTCGTCTCCAGCTGGATGGAGAACGCCAGCGTGCTGATCGCGCCGGCGCTCACCGGCGTGCTGCTCGGCGTCGGCGGCCCGGCGCTGGCGGCCGGCGCCCTCGCCGCCTGCACTCTCATCGGCGCCTTCCTCGTCATCGGCATCCCTGGGCCGCGGCCCATGGCCGAACGGGAGCAGGGCGTCTCGCTGACGGCGGAGGTGCGCTCCAGCGTCGCCGCCGTGTGGCGCGTACCCGCCGTGCGCACCCTGGTCGGCGTCGTCGGCTCGCAGTACATCCTCGTCGGCGCGCTGGACGTGCTCTACGTGGTGCTCGCGATCACCACCCTCGGCATGGGCGAGTCCGGCGCCGGCTACCTCAACGCGGCCTTTGGCGCCGGCGGCGTCATCGGCGTCGCCGTCACCGCCACCCTGGTCGCACGCCGCCGCCTGGCGCCGGCGCTCATCGCCGGCATCGTCACGGCCGCGCTCGCCCTCGGCCTCTTGGGCGTCTTCCCGACGGTCGCCGGCGCCTTCGTGCTGCTCGCGGTCGCCGGCGTCAGCCGCTCGGTGTTCGACGTCACCGGGCGCATCCTCCTGCAGCGCGCGGCGCCGCCGAACGTGCTGGGCCAGGTGTTCGCCCTGCTCGAGTCGCTGATGGGCATCGGCCTCGTCCTCGGGGCCATCTTCGTGCCCGTCCTGGTCGGGCTCAGCGGCGCGGAGGCCGCCCTCATCGGCACGGCCGTGCTCCTGCTCGTCATCGTCGCCGTCGTGTGGAAGCGCCTGCGCAGCATCGACGGCGCCGCCGACGTGCCGCAGGTGGAGATCCAGCTGCTGCGCCTGATCCCCATCTTCGCGCCGCTGCCGGCGCCCGAGCTCGAGGGCCTCGCCCGCGGGCTCGAGCCCGTCCACGTCGCCGCCGGCACGACCGTCATCCGCGAGGGCGAGGCGGGCGACCGTTTCTACGCCATCGCCACTGGCGAATTGCGGGTGACCAAGGCTGGTCGCGAGGTGAGCACGCTGCGGCGCGGCGACGGCTTCGGCGAGATCGCCCTCATCGAGGACGTGCCACGCACGGCGACCGTCACGGCGACGACCGACGCGGAGCTGTTCTCGCTCACCAAGGAGCCGTTCGTCCTCGCGCTGACCGGACATGCACCCGCGGCGCGAGCCGCCGGCGACATGGTCTCGCAGCGACTCGGCGAGCTCGAGGCGCTCTAGTCACATGATCGCTTGCCCCACGTGCGGCTTCGAGGCCCCCGACGACTTCGCCTTCTGCCCGAAGTGCGCGACGGCGCTGGCGGCACCGCGTGCCATGACCGAAGAACGCAAGGTCGTCACCACCCTCTTCTGCGACCTCGTCGCCTTCACCGCCATGAGCGAGGCGGCCGACCTCGAGGACGTCTCTTCGCCTCCCGACTCCCGTCTTGGAGACAGGGAACGGCAGTCTTCACCGGAATCAGGTGGATCTGCGGCGACGGTGAGCGATGTCGCGAAACGGAGGCCGATCGCAGAAGAGGCCCGCCGCCCTCACGGGTGGTGGGCCTCTGTGCAGGGGGCCGGGCCAGTCTCGTGCGAGACGATCCGCTTGGACCGGCCACCGGGCGTCCCATTCGCCGCTCTCCAGGCGGTCTTGCCGTTGGCTCACGCACCGCCCTTGCCGTCAGACAAGCGGACGGCACCTCAGTGATGGCGCAGCGGACAGTGAGGGTGACCGTAGCTGATCTTCCCGTGATAGGTGAAGACCGCGGGCCACACGGGGACGTCGAACCCCAGGAACTGAAGCGTCACGGTCAAGTGCCCACCTCCAGACGCACGGACGTAGCGGCCGGTGCCGCCGACGATCGTGAAGTCGACCTCGACGTCGAAGGACGTCGTGTCGGGGCCGGGCTGGGGACCTTCGCCGGCGTAGTCGATGCAGACCCGATCGCCGCTGGTCGTGACCAGTTCCATATGTCCGCCGCTGAACTTGAAGTCGGAGGGGTGGCTGGACATCAGGATGGTCGTGCCCAGGGGGGAGACCGTGCCGACCGCGGATGACAGCGTCCACATACCGGTCGGACTGCCGGTATCCGGAACGAACGCGCAGTTCCCACTCATGGAGCCCTCGATATGCCGATGCGTCGACCTGGCGTTCGCCGCGGCTGTGAACGCCATGAGCGCCAGGCCACACATCATCAGTATCACCACGAACCTTCGCATCTCTCTTCCTCCGATCAGATGGTCTGGGAGTCCACTACTGGAACGTCGCTGCTCTGTCCATGGGCTCACCCCTTCTGCTCCTCTGATTCATGCCTCCCTCTGCGACCGGTCCCAAGAAGCACGAAGACCGGCCCGCGGGCCGGTCTCACCAGTGGCTCCCCGTCGGTGTGTGGTGGCCGCGAACGCGCCGCCGGCGGATCTTCGCCTCCCACCGATCATTGTTGGGGCTCAGAGCGGCGTTGTCTTCACCGGAATCAGGTGATTCTTGGGATTGGTGGCCTCTTGGGCATGTCCCAAGGGCACATCTCGTGGGCAGCGGTGGTCGCCGTCGTCGCGGCCTCCCTCGCCGTGGCCGTCTGGCTCGACGTCGACGCGCTGCGCGACCTTTCGCCGCATCTGCGCACACATGTGCGGCTCGACGTCCTCCGTCTGCTCGCGACCGTCGCCTACGTCGCCTTCGTTGTGGGCTGGATAGTCTGGGCGAGGGGACTCACGCCCGAACAAGACAGGGTGAGGGCTCTCACGCTCCTCTACGAACCCGGCGCCATCGGTGCGGCGGCGGTGATGGGCGCCGACCTGCTGGTCAGACGCCACGAGCGGCGGGGCCACAGGCATCTGGTCTCGGGCGCCTGAGCGCAGATCAGAAGGAGTGGAACACAGGTGGAATACAGAGCGGTGGTCTCTGATGGCAACACGAATGGTTGGCGTGGCCAGATGTGAACTGGCGACCCCTCGTCCCCCAGGCGAAAGACCGCTCGGCGGGCCGGTAAGGCACAGTCATCACTGTGAGTCCACGCGATGCTGTCCGTTTCAGGCGGTTTCTTCTGCTCACCGTGACAGATTCGGGACGGAGAATGGGGGAGAGGCGGAGACCTCGGGGCCGTCCTGAATGGTCACCCAGGTCAGCGGCTGGGACCCTTCCCGGTGCGGGAACGGCGCGGTACGGCGATCGGTTGGCCCCCGAGCGGACTCCCGCTGTTGCAGACCGGGGGTCGCTTCTGCTTTCCCGTAACGGTTGTACTCCCAGCGCAGCAGGGGAAGGCTCATGGCGTGATCCCTGTGCGGTCTTGCCCGCGCTGCGCTCACAGGCGCTGACCGGTTGGCGGCCGACACGCACGGGTCCGCATCGGGACCGCGTAGGTTTGGCTGGTCCCAGGCGCAACGCCTGCCATGCTCGTGGCGCGTCCATGACTGGGACAACGGCCTCGGGGGCATCCCCTCCGGGGCCGTTTCGTGTTCTGGGAACGCCACCGTTCCCCCGGCATCGTCACCCACGTGCTGCTGCCGCGGCTCTGCCGAGCACGCACCGCCCTATCTCTCGCTCTCAAGCGCGAACAGATGCCACGCGCCTGGCACGCCCTTGAGTCGGTGCTCGCCGCGGTCCTCGAAGACGAGTCCTGAACCTGCGACGAGGTCCTTGACGGTCGAGCTCACGAGGACCTCGGAGGGACCGGCGAGCGCACCCACGCGGGCACCGACTCCACATGACCCCCTCCCTGTCTCGCGTGGGGAGCCCGTTGTGTGCATAAGGTCGATGAGCCTGTCAGGCCGCCCGCTTCGCCGGTGGTGAATGGCGCCGCAGCAGGGTCATGATGAATGTGACCACAGCCCCGACGATGCCGACCGCAAGTCCAGCAACGCAGAGAAAGGCGATGGAGCCGACGATGGCTCCGATTGTGGAGGCATCCCCATACTTGCCGCCGACGGCTGCGCACGCGGCGAACACGACGACTGACGCGCAGGCCAGCAGCAGGAACCACCACGTCCGCTTCCACTTCGATGTCGAGAGTGCCCCAGACATGCCTTCCGCCCCTTTCTGGCTCCGGCCCTGGGGAGTACCCCGAGAAGCGCAGAGACCGGCCTCGCGGGCCGGTCTCACCAGTGGCTCACCGCCGGTGTGTGGTGGCCGCGTGCGCGCCGCCGACGGATCGATGCCTCCCGACTCCCATCTTGGAGACACTAGACGGCCTTGTCTTCACCTGAATCAGGTGAATCTGGGCGGCGGCAAGGGTGTGCGGAGGCTTTCACCGACCGCAGCAGAGGCCCGCTGCCCTCACGGGTGGCGGGCCTCTCCTTCTGGCTGAAGGTCACTGCACAGTGAAGCTGGATCTGAAGGTCTTCCTGAAGGCCTTCATGACGGTTGGCACAAGATCGCCGTTCTTGTCGTAAAGCGAAATCACGACCGTCTCGAGCTGGTGCACGACGAACGTGACCTTGTAGGTGCCTGCCGGGAGCTGCCCGACGTACACCTCCCAACCGCGCCACCACCCGTTCGCGGCCGGCCACCACATGATGCGCAACCAGAACTGCGGCGACTGTGCCTCGGTCGTCGCCACCACGACGCTGCCGTCGGGGGCCGTCACCGTCAAGCTGAGCAGCAAGCCCTGCGGCATCCCCTCCAGGTCTGCCTTGACGGGCACGACGGCTGACTGGTAGAAGACGATGCTCTTCTCCTCCGGGATGGGCGTCCCGGCTGGGTACACGGTGCCGTCACCCCAGCCGGCACCGCCGGACCACCAGTGACCGTCGTCAGGGTAGACGTGGGCGATATGCGCGGTACTGACCCCAGGCCAGACGGGGTCCGCGGCCGCGGCCGACGCCCCGGCGCCCAGCATCGCGGCGAGGGCCAGACAGAGGACCATTGCCAGAAGAATCCTGCGATTCATCCTGTATCACCTCCTTCCCGTCGCCATCGGAGCACCTATGAGCGGGGCTGTCATCACCTGAATCCGGTGAATCTGCGGCGACGGAAGGCGTGAGCGGGGACTTCCTCCGACCTCAGAAGAGGCCCGCTGCCCTCACGGGTGGCGGGCCTCTGTGCGAGGCGAGTGGTCCCGACCCGGTCACCGAGCGTCCAAGCCGCCGCCCATGTGGGCCAGTCGGCTTCGCGGCGACGCAGAGCCGTTCCTTCACTCCTGCAGGCTGATGGCGTTGTCGTAGTAGAGCGTCATGCGCACGACCTTGCCGTCTCGCACCTCCGTCACCGTCGCCCCCGGCATGGCCACCTCAACGCCGGTCGAAGAGACCTGCTTGATCGTCCAGCGCGTCGCCGCCCAGCCTAGGCCGGCCAGCGGCTTCTGGTTCGTGAGTTCGACCGTGGGGGTGTTGCTCTGCCAGGCGAGCACCGCGTCCACGCCGCGCACGCCGTGCGTCAGCTCGGTGTCGTAGAAAAGGATGTTGGGCGCGAGCAGCTCCTGGAGTGCAGCCTGGTCACCGCTCGCGAACGCCGCTCCGACTGCGGCGGCGACCTTGGCCGCCACCTTCGCGGTGTCCTTGGGGCCCGGCGCCGTGCCGTAGAACGTCACCGCCTTCTTCGTGTCCGGGCCCGGGTCGAGGAAGACCTCCTCGTGGGCGACCTTGTCGCCGTTGACGGCGAGCAGGGACATAGACGGAAACGAGACCGTCCCCCCGTCGTCGGGCGTCAGCATGCCCTCGCTGACGACCACCCCCGGCGCGACCATCAGGCGCGGCTTCGCCCAATCAAGAGTGCCGGCGGCACCCTCGTAGACGCTCTCGATCGCGGCGGCCCCCTGTTCGTGGATCTCACCGCTGGCCCAGTAGTCGAAGGTGGCGTCCTTGGCGTAGAGCCCCGCTCCCGGGATCTTCTCGCCGACGAGCAGCGCGGCGTCCTTCTTCCCGACAGCCTTGGTCTGCGCCAGAGAGGCCGACCCGGGCGCGTCCCACTGCGACACCGGCTCCGCCGCCGGCACGATCGACGGCGAGGCTGACGGTGACGTGATCGTCGCGCTCGGCGAGTTCGAGGCCGTGGTGCTCGAGCCGCCGCAGGCGGTCACGGCCGCGCTCGCGCACAGCAGAAGCAGGACGACGAGCGCTATCGTCCAGGTGCCTGCGGCGGAACGCCGCTCGGTGGGTTGCGTGGCATCCATTTCCCCTCCCCGTGTCGCTCGATGTACCTCTTGATCCCTACAGACCGAGCGAGGGGGGCGTTTCTTCGTTGTGGCCGTTGGTCGCCAACGACCGGCTGGCGCACAGGCGCGTGTCGGCGGCGTGCGGCGCCTCCGGGACTGGCCGCGGCCCAACGCGCTGCTTGTCCCTCGTCCTCCCTGGGGCGCGCCTTGCGCACGAAGACCGGCCCGCGGGCCGGTCTCACCAGTGGCTCCCCGCCGGACTGCGGTGGCCGCAGTGACACGCCCAGCGGATCGACGCCTCCCACGCTTGACTATCCGCGTCCTGCGCGTCCCTGTCATCACCGGAATCCGGTGATTCTTGGGCGACGGTGAGCGTGACAGACCGAAGTCGGCGGCTTGTGTGCGTGTGGGCGAAGTCCCCGAGACGGTGCCGAACGCCGTCTGCGCGTTGTCACCCTTGCCTTCCCGGCATCCGTTTCATAGCGTGCGGCCAAGCCACCAGTGGAGGGACCAGTGCCGACCGACCTCGAGCTCCTGCTCGCCGAGTTGCAGACTGATGAGTGTGTGAGCGTCGCCTTCAGCGCGTCCAAGGGGTCGCCCAAGCGCAGGTGGCGGGCGCGATCCGGATCGCGCGCGGAGGGGGTGCCTGACAAAGTGGAATACAGGTGGAATACAGAGCGGCTTTCTGATGGCGGCGAGAGCGCCGACCGTGCGAGAGGAGAAAGTGCCCATTAGCAGGGTAAAGAGAATGGTCGGCGTGGCCAGATTTGAACTGGCGACCCCTAGTCCCCCAGGCGAAAGACCGCGCGGCGGGCGGGTATGGCTCTGTCCACGAAATCCTGTCTGTGCAGGACTTTCAGCCGAGCGGCGATGACAGTAGGCCCACGCGCTTCTGTCCGATTCAAGCGGTTTCTTCCGCTCACCGGGACAGAATCGGGACAGGGAATGGGGAAGAGGCGACGGCCTCGGGGCTTCGGCTCCGGGGCCGTTTCTGCGTTCCGGGCGAATGTCACCCACGGACGCGCTCAGCGGCCTGTACGCGGCTCCAGTGGCGCTGTACCGTGTCCCTGCGCGCCGCGAGGGAAGCCCCGGGCCATGGATCTTGGTTCTCTCAGCGGCGCGCGTTCTTGTGATGGCCCGCCACAGCCGACTTCCGATGGAAGACCGACGGCGGGGCGTTCCCGTGTTGAGACGCCTTTCGTTGTCAGCCCGCCGCAGGATAGGATGAGCGTCGTATCAAGTCCGACGAACGGAGGGGCCGTGCATCGAAGGATCGCGATTCTCGCTGTGGTTGCGTCAACTCTTCTGCTGATGGGGCTATCGGCGGGGCAGGCTCTGGCCGCCGGAGACGACGACATCCCTGGCATCCCAATCGGGCCGGGGACGATCTCGTGGGGTGGTGGACGTACGCAACCGACCAAATACGACGTCTATTCGGTCAAGCTCTTCGATGGCGAGGACGTGACATTCACCCTGAACACCAGCGTGAATGCAGATGGCTTTGTGCCCGTCCACCTGGCCCCTCCCGGCCTCAAGTCCGTCCATGACTACTATTCGGACTGAACCACCTCGGCGCTGCAGGCGTGCCTCGCACTGAGTCGGGCGTACTACACGCCTGCCAAGGATGCGTCTACCACATCATCTCGCTCGACTGCGGGATCAGGCCGAAGCTACGAGCTCACCATCTCCGGCTCTGCCGAAGTGCCGCCGTGCCCGTCCTATCTGCGCCTGCGCACCTCAGCGACGAAGGTGAGGAAGGGTCGCTCGGTCACCTTGTCGGCCAAGCTCGTCAACTCCGACTCGGCGCTGATCGCTGGCTACTCGGTGAATCTGTTCCGCTCCTATAACGGTCGCTCATGGACAAAGGTGAAGTCGCATCACCTCGACAACCGGCGCGTATTCGACCCGGGCGCGCATCGTGCGCAAGACGTGGTTCAGGATGAAGTTCGCCGGCGACGCCACGTGGAGCAGTTGCCGCAGCCGAGCAGTCACCATCTCAGTCCGCTAGGCTCGGACGACCGGGACGGCCTCGGGGCTTCGGCCCCGGGGCCGTTTCTGCGTTCTGGGGCAGCGTCAACCCGGTCATGGCTCCTCAGACCCTTCACGGCGCGCCCGGTGCGCTGTAGCGTGCCCCTGCGCCCCGTCCGCCCTTGTTGGTCTCCCAACAGTCCGAGAGTGCGGCTACATCTCCGCGCTGCCTCAAGGGCTTCGACACTGGTGCCGAAGATTCCCATGATGGCCCCAGTCCTCGCCAAGCATCACTATTCTCCGGAGCCGCACGGTACGGAAGGTCGGACCGTCGGGCGATTCGCATCAGGATCCTCCTGCGATGAGGCATTCGCTCGTCGCGAAGTTGGCCTCACCCCAACAACTCGCTACGCTCTCAGGGTCGCTGTCCGAGATGAGCTGTAGGATTCCGGCAGCATCTCCCTGGCCACGGGGGGCCATGAGGGCTGCGTCCTTGCACGCCAAAGTACTTCGGGGAACGACCACCTCGTGGACTGCGCTTTGCGTTGCTTCGTGCACCCTGGCCCTCATGTCACTCGTCCTCATGTCTGCAGGTTGCGCATCATCGGGCGGCGACGTTACGTCAACTCCAAGCGCCGTTGCTGCAGAGACTGCTTCGGTCGACTCCACCGCTCCTAGGGTGTACTTGCCATACCGACTGGAGTCCACCGAAGGAGCGACGACGACGGTGGTCTTCCGCGTCGAGGACGATGCACCGGAAGTCATTGTGACGCTGAGGCTCCAAGGCCCTGTTGACCGGAGCTTCAAGCGCACGGTGAGGACCAACGTGGACGTACGCTGGACACTGCCAGCGAAGCTGAAGAACGGCCAGTATCGCGTGTTCCTCAGCGCAGTCGACCTGGCAGGGAACCCGACTGCGAAGGTCGTGTCCAAGACCATGACCGTGAACCCTGGTACGTCCGTCGCTGGCGACTCGGCTGGTGAATCGAGCAATGGCGAAAGCAGCGTCTACGGCATCAGCCAGAGTGGCGGCGCGGAGAGCGTCACTGCGGAGGATCCCGGTGGGAGCTACACCGTCTACGTGACCGACACTGGTGAGAAGTACCACGCCGGCGGCTGCCAGTACCTCTCCGAGAGCAAGTACCCAATGTCGCTCTCTGCAGCGCAGGCCGCCGGCTACGAGCCGTGCAGCGTCTGCAACCCATAGGTCTGGCCGAGCAGTTGAGAGGGCCACTACGAACGCCGCCGCCTCCTCGGCAGCGCACAGGAGGTACGGTGCAACCACGTCTATTCGCCATCACCATCCTGGCCTGTCTTTTCGGCCTGCTGCTTCCTTCTGCGGCTTTCGCCTGGAGCAACGGCCCCAGCGGCGCCAACGGCTTCGGTACTCACGACTGGGTGCTGAAGGAGGCCGACCGCCTCGCCGCTAAGAAGAGCGCCGGCTGGGTGCGGCTCTCCGTCGCGCTGCCCAAGACCGACGACCCCGACACCGTCTTCCACGACACCTACTACCACGTCTACGACGTCTGGGGCAGCAAGTACGGCAACGCCCCCAAGAAGGTCGCCGAGTACTACGCCAAGGCGCTCAGGGCGCGCAAGGCCGGCAACTGGACGGCGGCCAGCCGCTACGTCGGCATCATGGCGCACTACTACGCCGACATCTGCAACCCGATGCACACCGACCAGAGCGACGCCGAGGAGGCGATCCACTCCGCGTATGAGTCGGCCGCCCAGGAGTACACCGACGCGCCGGGCGAGAACCGCGCCTGGGTGCGCTTCAACGGCTACGACGGCGACCGTCAACGTAGCCTGGCGCGCGAAGGCCACGGCGAGCGCCAGCCACAAGCGGTACGGCGCCCTCGTGAACGGCTACGCCTCGGCGGGCATGAGCGCCGGCGTCCTCTCGATCACGCACAACAGCCTGAACCGCGCCGCCAACGGCCTCGCCGACCTGATCATCTCGATCAAGCGCAAGGTGAGCGGCGGCACCACCGCGAGCAGCGGCGGCGGCGGAGGCGGCGGCTCCGGCACCACCGTCTACATCACGCGGACCGGTGAGAAGTACCACCGCTCCGGCTGCCAGTACCTCTCGCAGAGCAAGATCGCGATCTCGCTCTCGGAGGCCAAGGCAAGCGGGTACACGCCCTGCAGCGTGTGTGACCCGCCTCGATGAAAGCTCCGCGCCTGCCCAGCCTTTCCGAGGCGAGGGACTCGGTCAGGACGATCCTCGCCGACATACGCCCGCGCTCCGAGGACGCGCTGGCGGCCTACGACCGCCGCACCGTGTGGTTCTGGCTCATCGTCTCCTTCGCCTACCTGGCGGTCACCGCCGTCAGCCTGATGGGCGTCGTCGCCTACTACCCGTGGCTCTTTGCTTTCGACGTCCTGATGTCGCTCGTGTTTGCGGTCGACTACGGCCTCCGCCTCTACATGGCGGAGAAGCGGCTGCGCTTCGTCTTCCGCCTGTGGAACCTGGCGGACGTCATCGTGATCCTGACTCCCTTCCTCGCCCTGCGGTTCGGGGAGACCTGGGCGGGCGTTCTGCGCGGCGTGCGCATCATCCGCCTGCTGGAGATCCTCTGGCGGCGGAGCGGCAGGGTGCTTCAGCGAGGTCAGGTCAAGCTCGTCGCCGAAGGTGCCCTCGCCATCGTCATCGTCTCAACGCTCCTCGTCTGGCTATCGGAGCGCAGTCACGCCGACTCCCAGATCCATTCGCCCTTCGACGCGGCGTGGTGGGCGATCGTGACCATGTTCACCGTCGGCTACGGGGACACGTACCCGCACACGACGCTGGGCAAGATCGGTGCCGTGGTCTTGATGCTCGCGGGAATCGCCCTGTTCGGCTGGCTCACGGCCGGGCTCGCATCTCTCTTCGTTGAGAATGATGAGTCTGCGGTTGACGAGGAGTTGCACCGCAAGGTCGATGAGATGTCGCAGCGACTCGCGGCGCTCGAAGCGCATCTCATGGGCGGCGAAGAGGCGACTGTGGCGGCAGTGGAGGACGCTGAGTAGTCGTCGGGCATGGCCACCGGCAACGACCCAGATGGGCGGGGCGAGTCCGGCCCCAGGGGGCGCCGGGGCGGCCCGCGTCCAAGCGGCGCTCCACGCGCTCGACGCGAGGCGCGGCCCGGAAGCGCCGTCGCTGGCTGCTGCCGACCACGCCGCGAGACGAGCCCGGGACGCCTTCTTCGACGCTTGCCTGCCTGCCAGCGGCCACGACGCGGGTGCAGCCGCCCTCGCCCTCCAAGAGGCCGAGCGCGCCCCTAGCCGCATCCTCGATGCCCTCTCCGAGGAGGACTGGGGGATTCTCGTGGCGGCGGGCTACCGGGTGCTGCACGAGCGAGACTGGGAGTAGAGGCTCGATGCGGTGCCGGGCAGCGTCGACCCCCTCACCGCGTTGGGCTGGCAGATGGTGCGTCGATGGCGCACGCCCACACACACCTCGTCAGCGCGCCTGCGGCGCGGCGGAGGTGGATCCGCCCAAGTCAGAGGGCCACCGCCCGGTCCGGCGAAGCTAGGGTGGCGGCGGTCAGCATCGGCCGCTCGGATGAACGCGAGGCGATGGCGTGAAGCTCCTGCTCTGCGGCTACTGCAAGGACGTGCGGGCGCTCGACCCCGAGCTGCTGACGACGTGTCGCTGCGGCAAGACGGCGGCCAGGTACCGAGACGACCGCTGGCACGCCGACATCTGGGGCGATGACTGCGTCCTCCTTGGCCTACGGAACGACGACGTCTACCCCCTCCTCGCGGCGCGGGACCCGGCTGCGGACGAGCAGCGGGTGGCCGAAGTCGCCGCGCAGCCGCGATCGCATCCGCGGGCTCACTACCGGCGGGGTTCGCCGCCGTGATCGTGCTCCGGCCGTCACTGCCCGCCGCATCGCATGCTGCCGGCCTTGGTCTGTGGGAGCACGGCATGCCAGCCCTGTCGTTGACCCTCGGACGTGCTAGGAGGCCGTCGTGAAGCTGCTGCTCTGCGTGGCGTGCTACGACGTCAGGCGCGTCAACCGCGAGTGCCTCACCACCTGTGACTGCGGCGCATCGTTCGCCTGGCACACCGACGACTCGCACGTCGAGATGCGCGGGCAGGCGCAGAAGGTCCACCTCGACAACCGCGACATCGCCAACTACCTGGCGCTGAAGCCCACCGTCCCCGTCCCTGCGCGCCTCTATGCGTCCTTCGACTGGCGCACGACTCCCGGCTACAAGGGCGGGACCTGGATCCGGGAGGAGGACCTGCTGGAAGACGGACCGCCGCTGCCCCGAACCCCCGTCGCGCGAGTCGACCTCGGCAAGGTCTTCATTCCGGGCACGAGAGAGGACTGAGTGAGCCCTGTCCTATCGATTGATGCGAGGCAGGGACCCGCTGCCCTCTGGAACGGCGGGCCCCTGCGCATGGCGACCTACCAGAACGTGGGTCTATGCAGGTCGCTTGACGGCAGCCTTCATGTTTTCCGCGATGTCCCGGTCGAGGACCTTGACCATCGTGTCGACCCGGTTCGCGAAGTCGCTCCTTGCTGTGTGCGGCATACTGGCGATCTCCGAATCCTTCTCCTCCAGCAGGAACTGCTTCATCCCGTCAAGACCGGCGGCAGCGGCGATGCTCTCCAGCGGCAGCATGTGACGCGTGAACGGAAGGAGCTGCCTCTGTTTCGCGTCGATGAGCCAGACTTGACCGGTCTCGCTGTTGAGGAGGTACTCCCCCTCGATCGCGTAGCAGCAGCACCGCCCGCCAGCGCCATACGCCGCGCTGCCCGCGGTCCCGGCGACTGTCCCGGAAAGGGTCCCGGACACCGTCCCGGAGATCGTGCCGTAGGCTGGACCGCCCGCTGTCCCAGCCGCGCCGCCCGGTGCTCCTGCGCCGCCTGCTCCCGCCTGCCCCACGGGGCCACCGGCATGACCGGCCTGAGCGCCAGTGACCGCCCCGACGACGGCCTCCGTGGTGGCCCTGGTTGCGGAGTAGGCTCCCCCCGTGGCGATGTCTTTCAGCAAGTCTGTGATGCCATATCCCATGACGTGCTCCTTTCTGCTTGGAGCTCGACTTCGGCGTTGTCAGGCGACTTGGATTGCGGCTGTATGTCAGTCATACAGGAGTGCCTTGGACGCCGCTTGCTGGCCAGCCGGTGGCGGTCCCGAACCTCTGCTGAGCACCCGGGAACGACAGGCCGACTATGAACGGTCATTCATCTTCCGCCGGCCTTCCACTGATCGTGGACGCGAACTGTCGCATCGCGTCCACTGTCGTCCCCGACGATTGCGAGCCAAAGTAGAAACCTGCGACTGCGACGACCAGAGTTCCAACCACAGTCAGTACCTGCTTCGCGAAATCAATGCTCTCTTGACTCTTCTCTTCCCTGAGAAAGACTACGAACCGGCCCGCCTGCTCCTCCTTGATGCTCACCAAGGCTGAACCTGGAATCGCGTCGACTTGCTGCTGAGTAAGGCCGGGCAACTGGCTGTACCTGGGAGTAGAGAGGTTCGCGTACAGGAACACCGCCTGAATCGCGAAGATGAGTATCAGGATCAGAGCTATGACGGCTCTGATGCTCCCTTCCGGCAATCCCAGTGCTGCTGGTGCTGCTGGCCCTCTCGTTATTCTGAGTGCCCTGAATACGGCCACCATTATGGTGAGAAAGACCAGCAAGGCTCCCACCCCGACGATCAGAATGACGGTCAGCGCATACTCAGGTTTCTGGGAGGTACCGGTACCCACTTGCATCCGGCTGACCATTGTCCAGACAACCCACGTGACCGCAATAAGCGCGAAGGTTGCCAGGAGAATGTACAAGGCGGCGAGCCACGGAGACGGTGGCCTATTGCCACTATTCTTCTCCCTGGTGTTCCTTCCATTGCCCCCAGGGGCTCGGGGCGGGCCCTCCGGCCATGGACCCGCGCCTCCCGATCGTAGCCGCCCCTCCTCGCGTCTCCTTGTTCTCCGGCATTGCGGACCTCCCATGGCATGTGGGTTTCGAGCGAGACCTCCACCGAAGAAGCTGGTCCTAAGCTGCGCGTTGGGTCATGCAGTGCCAGCTCAGGGACGCACGGTCACCGGTGCTGCCTTCGCCTGCTGTTGATGACTCCCCACAGCTGCGGACTGCTCCACCACTGGCTGGGATCGTCAGCCGTATCGGCCAGAACGACGTCAGCGCCGTCCTTGACAGAGCGGTCTGCCACGGCCAGCGCTTTGCCGCTGCTCTTCGAGACGATGCGGACAAGCGGATTGGTGCCAAGGGCGAGCTGCCACTTCTGATGGCTCGCACCGGTCCAGGACGCTTGAACCACACGGGTCCCGCTGGCGGTGCCGCCGCCTTCGGCCTCAAGGCACATGCCGCTGTGGACTGCGACGAGCTGGTCGACGAGAGGTTCGCCACTGCCGACGAGCATGAAGCCTTGGTTGTCGCCGCCGTGAGCAGGCCACTGAATCAGCTTCGCGCCGGCCTCTTTCGAGGCGCCCCCAACATCGAGCGCCTTCCCGGAGCGCTGATTGGCGAGGGGGTATCCCGGGTTGACGCTGACCAGGTAGCGCAGCCGATAGCGCCAGTCGGACCAGTAGTAGACGGGGCTACCTGCGAACGCGACTTGCACGACCTGATTGCCTGGCATCAGCGTGATCGTGCGCGTGTCGGTGCCGAGGCGGTCGTCCTTGTCAGCCTTGGCCAGCCAGGTGGCGGCGCGCAGCGAGAGGGAAGCGATCGTCAAGAGGCCCGCATCGAGGCCCAGAGTCACGGCGTCGGCTGTGTCTATGGCATTCTGAAGCTTCTTGACGAGGTCAGCGTGCTTGTTCCAGTCCTTGGCGGCGTCCTCGTCGTAGGCCGTGAGCGTCACGCCGAGCTTGCTGCCCCGGGCGAGCAGGCCCTCGTAGATCGTCAGGTTCCCGAAGCTCTTGGTCTCGCCGTCATTGATCCTCATCGGGCGAGTCAAGACGGCCTTGGCGGTCGACCCGTCGGTGACCCCCCCGGTCAGGTAGACGTGGTCTGCGCCGGTCACATCCTCCGTGTCACTACAGTAGAGGTCGATGAGTTGTGCTTTCACCCGTGGCATCCTGCCCTCCCCTGTCGTGCCCAACGGACTTCCATCCGGGCAAGAGAAAGGGCACGCGCCGGTGTCCGACACGTGCCCGCAACTCTCCCAACTGTCTAGCACGAATGTGCGCCTGGCGGTGAGACCAGCCCCGTTTGGCGTGGACAGCCTGGTATACGCCGCAAAGAGCCGGATGGTCGTTCTCTCGTTCGACCGTGCCAAGTCTGCCCAGGGACTAGCGGTGGCACAGCTCGCGCTTCGATTGGCGCGGCCACTCCCCGATTGACCCGGGTGTCGCGCCATGAGGCGGGCTGTCACAGGTAGACGTCGGTCGAGTGCAGCTGTGAGCTCGCAGCCGTGGGCTCAGCGCAGGTGGAATCAGAATCCGGGGCGATCCCTGTTTGGAGTACGGCCAGACGCGCGTCGGCGCGCGTCGGCGGGGGATCGAGGCGGGCGACCGTCCATGGCACCTGATGCGTCGGCTTCTCATCGGCCGCAAACTCAGAAGGCCTGCACTCGAGCACCCTTTATGACCAGGTCAGGTTCCTAAGACCTGTGTCGGCTTCGTGTCGGCGGATCTCCATATCCTGCTGCACACGGCGATACTTTCGGCGATGGACAAGTCCTCATGACCTGTGGCGCTCCTGGGCAGGCGGGGCGTGCGCCCATTCCCGCCGAGTCAAGCTGCTCGCTGCTGGCTGCGACTGATATAGGATCGAGAGCGTCCGTGCCCGGGAAGAGGACTTTGTCTGTTGGCATGCCTTCCGCGGGTGGCGACGCTGCGCAAGTTGGTCACGGGGGATCTTGCGGGCTCGCTCCACAGCGTGGCGCTCGGCGTCACACCATCACATGGGGGATGACATGGGGCACTTCGCAACACTGGCCGGCAGGCCGGCTGCTCGGCGGTGCGCTTGCGCGCTCCTCGTCCTGACGCTGATCCTCATCATCCTCGCTGCGGCGTTGCCTCCCCGCGCTTCGGCCTTTGACCGCGGCGGCGGCCCCAAGCAGAGTTCGGAGCATCGCACGTATCTCTTGGGCGTCGACTGTACCGACGCCGCCCATGCCTGGATCGTTGGCTACTACGGCCTGATTCTCGCCACCGCCGATGGCGGCGCCACCTGGATGAGACAGGCTTCGGGGAGCGGCGCGTGGCTCAACGACGTCGACTTCGTCGACGCCAAGCACGGATGGGCAGTGGGCGACGGCGGCGTCATCCTCGCCACGACGAATGGCGGCAGCAGTTGGAGCACGCAGCATACGGGGATCCCCGCCGACGACAGCCTCAAGCGCGTGACCTTCAGCGATCTCAGCCATGGGTGGGCGGTGGGCAGAGAAGGCGTCCTCGCGACCGCCAATGGCGGTGCCACGTGGAGCCCGCAGTCGGCCGTCGGAACTCTCAGTGGCGTCGCTTTCACTGACGCTTCTCACGGCTGGACCGTAGCCACTGATCGCATCCTCGCTACGACGAACGGCGGCGCCGAGTGGCTACCGCAGCGGCAGGGCTCGTTCGACGGCGGGTTACTCTTTGATGTTGCTTTTGGCGACGCCAGCCATGGCTGGGCGGTGGGCGGTGAAGCTGGTGCCGGCGGCTTCATCCTCGCCACAATCAACGGCGGCGCCACCTGGGGCGCGCAGAGCGTGGGGAGCAGCGAGTGGTTCAACGCCGTCACCTTCACCGATGCGCTCCGCGGCTGGGCCGTGGGTGACGGCGGTACCATCTTCGCCACCGCGAACGGCGGCGGCAGCTGGGGCGCGCAGAGCACAGGCACTACCACGCACCTCTACAGCGTCGCCTTCGCCGACGCCTCTCACGGCTGGGCGGTGGGCAGCGCTTGGGATGCCCCGGCCGGCATCACCCCCGGCATCATCCTCGCCACCAAGGACGGCGGCGCCACTTGGAGTAAGCAGAATCCAATCAGCCCGAAGCCGAGGATCGCCAAGCTCGCTCCTGTCTCGGGTAGGCGCGGCCTGACCGTGACCGTCACGGGCACCGGCTTCGCTGCCAAGAGAGGTACCAGCTACGTGAAGTTCGGTGCCACGAAATGCACGAAGTACGTCTCCTGGAGCGCCACCCGCATCAGGTGCAGGGTGCCGACCAAGGCCAAGTTCGGCCGGCTCCAGGTCAAGGTCACCACTGCCGCAGGCACGAGCAGCGGCAGGACCTTCACGGTCAGGCGGTAGACGAGAGGTATCCCGTCGGCGCAGGTCGGCGCCACCACGAGCCTGGGTAGGGCCTGGTCCCCGGAAGGTGTCGGCTCAGCGTCGGCAGCCGACGTGAACGTGCTGCAACGTGGCTACCCGAGGACGTCAGACCGATCTGGAGATCGATGAGCCGTGCGGAACGCGCCACCTGCGTTCTGCTCGTTGCCTATCACCCGCTCCTCGAGCTGGCCCACGTGCCTATCCGTTCTCTACTTCCATTTCACATACTGGCGGTCGCCCAGCTCGAGGAGCGTCTTCACCCCGGTTCCGTCGTCCTTGGCGCTCATGAGTCTGTCGATCCCGTCAGTGCGCCGCTGGACGTAGGCGTACAGCTGACCGGTGCGCGAGTACGACGCGGAGAACTGATCCCGACCCAAGTCGACTAGCCAGCGGCCTGCTGGGCTCCACAGCTCTGACCGATGCCCGCTCACGTGGTCCACGTTCATGAGCAGTCTGGACCCGTCCGGCTTCCACGACACCTCGTAGGCGCCCCAAGCGCCGTCCGCATCAAAGTCGAACCTGCTGAGAAGCTGCCCGGTGGCGACATCGACGGTCCAGGTAGGACCAGGGTCGGCCCAGCAAGTGCAGACAGCCAGTTGCCTAGAGTCGGGTGACCAGTCGAGTGAACACGGCGTCAGACCCCGCCAGTCGGACAGGGATGTGACGACGCGACTGGTCATGGTCTGCAGATCGAGAACAGTGACTCTGCAGGTGAACCCAGCGAACTGCTCCTCGACCCCGGACCAATCTCCACTGTTTGTGATGAGCATGTTCGCAAGGAAGGGGCGGGGCGACCTTCGCCGCCCCGCTCCCTCCGAGTCTGCGGAGAGCGCGTCCGCAGTGCTACTCCAGACTGACTCCTACTTGAACTTGAAGTACGCGACGTGGCTGGTCCCGTCGATGTCTGATGGCAGCGAGAGCGCCGACCGTGCGAGAGGAGAAAGTGCCCATTAGCAGGGCAAAGAGAATGGTCGGCGTGGCCAGATTTGAACTGGCGACCCCTAGTCCCCCAGACTAGTGCGCTAACCAGGCTGCGCCACACGCCGACCGTACAGCCGGCATTCTAGCACAGGCACGACGGGCACCCGCCGGGCGACGAGAGGGGAGGAGGCCGGGCCCTGTTATGCTGCCGTGTATGGAGCACGCCTCGGCCACAGGTCTCGTCCGTTACGTCCCCAACGCGCTCACCGTGCTGCGCCTCTGCGCGCTGCCGGTGATCGTCTACCTCTACAGCCTGGACGTCCCGGGGTCGAGCTGGACGACGGCGACGGTCATCCTCTTCGCCGCGCTCAGCGACGTCGCCGACGGTCTCATCGCGCGCAAGTACCACGTGCAGAGCGAGTTCGGGCGCTGGGTGGACCCCATCGTGGACCGCGCCTTCTTTTTCACCATCGTCGCCATGCTGTGGTACTTCGGGACGCTGCCGTGGCTGGCCGTCGTGCCGCTCCTCATCCGTGACGGCCTCATCCTCATCCTGGCGATCCCCACGCGCGTGTACACCACCAAGGGCCCGGAGATCAGCCGCTGGGGAAAGGGGTCGAACTTCATCCTCATCTGCGCCCTGCAGTGGTTCATCGTCGACATCCGCGTGCTCGGCTGGGCGTTCTTCGCCGTCGGCGCCACGCTCTACATCGCCAGCGGCCTCTGGTACGGCTACAAGGTCATCGTGTACGTGCGCGCGAGCCGGGGGGAGGCGCGGCCACCCCGAGCTGACGCCTGACGGCCGCGCCCATCTGGTACGCTAGGCGCACAGGGGTCCTCCGGAAAAGCTGAGGTGACGCGTGCGCGCAGTGGTCATGGCCGGCGGCGAGGGCACCCGCCTGCGGCCGCTCACCAGCAACCAGCCCAAGCCGATGGTGTCGTTGTGCGGCAAGCCGTGCATGGAGCACATCGTGGAGCTGCTCAAGCGGCACGGCATCGACGAGACCGTGGTCACGCTCATGTTCCTGCCCAAGGTCATCCGCGACTACTTCGGCGATGGGTCCGCGCTCGGGGTGCGCATGCAGTACTCGGTGGAGCAGGCGCCGGCCGGCACCGCCGGCAGCGTCAAGCTGGCCGAGGACGAGCTCCGCGACGACACGTTCGTCGTCATCAGCGGCGACGCGCTCACCGACTTCGACCTGCAGGACATCGTGAGGTTCCACAAGCAGCGCGGCGCCATGGTCACCATCGCCCTCAAGCGCGTGGAGAACCCGCTCGAGTTCGGCGTCGTGGTGGTCAACGAAGAGGGGCGGATCGAGCGCTTTCTCGAGAAGCCCACCTGGGGCCAGGTCTTCAGCGACACCGTCAACACCGGCATCTACGTGCTCGAGCCCGCGGTGTTCGACCACATCCCCGCGGACACCAAGTACGACTTCAGCCAGGAGCTGTTCCCCAAGCTGTTCGAGATGGGGGCGCCGCTCTACGGCTACGTCGCCGAGGGCTACTGGCAGGACATCGGCAGCCTGCCGCAGTACCTCACCGCCAACCGCGACCTGCTGGATGGCAAGCTCCAAGCCGAGCTGCCGGGGATCGAGCTGCAGAACCGCATCTTCCTCGGTGACGCGGTCAATCTGGACTCGCTCGAGAACATGCAGGGCCCCGCGTTCGTGGGCAACTACGTCAAGATCCACCCCACGGCCTCCATCGGGGCCTACTCCGTCCTTGGCAGCAACGTCGTGGTCAAGGAGCACGCCGAGACGCGCAACAGCGTCATCGCCGCGAACACCTACGTGGGCGCCTCGGTCAAGGTCTTCGGGTCCATCATCGGGCGCAACTGCGACCTCAAGGCCGGCGCCACGTTCAGCGAGGGCGTGGCGGTCGGCGACGAGTCGGTGGTCGGCGAGCAGGCCTACATCGGCCCGGACGTCAAGATCTACCCCAACAAGACGGTCGAGTCCGGCGCCCAGATCAACAGCAGCATCATCTGGGAGTCGCGCGGCAGCTCGCAGCTCTTCGGCAAGGACGGCATCATCGGGCTCATCAACGTCGACATCACCGCGGAGCTCGCGCTGAAGATGGCGATGGCCTACGGCACGGTGCTCAAGAAGGGGTCGCGCGTGTGCACCAGCCGCGACGCCCATCCTGCGTCGAGGGTCATCAAGCGCGCCATCATCTCGGGGCTCAACTCCACCGGCGTCGTGGTCCGCGACCTGCGCATCGCCAGCAGCGCCATCAACCGGTTCGAGGTCAAGAACGGCAGCGCGCAGGGCGGCATCCACGTGCGCATCGCGAGCTGGGATCCGGAGATGATCCAGATCCAGCTGTTCGAGACCCCGGGCATCAACCTCAGCGAGGCGCGCCAGAAGGACGTCGAGAAGTTCTACGGCCGCCAGGACTTCCGCCGCGCCTTCTACAGCGAGTTCGGCGAGATCCAGTTCCCGGACAGGGCCATGGAGACCTACGTGCGCGGCCTCCTCGGCTCCTGGGACGTGGAGCGCATCCACAGCCGCGCCTACCGGCTCGTCATCGACTACTCGTACTCGCCGGCGTCGCTCACGCTGCCGTACCTGCTGGGGAGCCTCGGCGCCGAGGTGCTCTCGGTGCGCGCCTTCAACGAGCAGCACCACGTGAGCATGGGCGCCGAGGAGCTCGGCGCCAACATCCAGGAGATCCAGCGTCTCGTGCGCACCATGGAGGCCGACCTCGGGCTCGTCATCGGCCCCGGCGCGGAGCGCCTGTACGTGGTCGACGACACGGGCGCCGAGGTGCCGCTGGAGAAGGCGCTGCTGCTCTTCGTCAAGCTCGTCGCGCAGCAGGCCTCCCGCGGCCAGAAGCTCGTGCTTCCGCTCACGGTGACGCACCTGGCTGAGACGCTCGCGGACCCGTTCGGCGTCGAGGTCGTGCGCACCAAGGTGTCGCTGCCGGCGCTCGCCCAGGCGTCCACCGAGGACGGCGTGGTGTTCGCCGGCTCGCTGGGCGGCGGTTACATCTTCCCGCACTTCTTGCCGGCGTTCGACGCCGTCATGAGTCTGGGCAAGCTGCTCGAGCTGCTCGCGCCGCAGGCGCGCCCGCTGAGCGAGCAGCTCGCCGAGATCCCCACCAGCACGCTCGTCCACAAGACGGTGGCGTGCCCGTGGGCGCTCAAGGGCACGGTCATGCGCACCGCCACCGAGCACCTGCAGCGCGAGGCCGCGGACGGCGGCGCCAGCATCGGCCTCCTCGACGGTATCCAGCTCCGTCGCGACGGCGGCTGGGTACAGCTGCTCCCCGACGCCGACGAGCCCGTCTTCCACGTGTACGCCGAGGGCGTCGACCGCGAGGAGTCCGAGCGCCTGGCGGAGGGGTTCCTCGAGGTCGTCCGCGATGTCATCCGGGACAACGCCGGGTAGGACGCGGGAGGCCGGTGGCGAAGGCTGCCGGTACAATGGAAGGTATGGACGCACTCTCGCCCGGGGCCGGGCAGCCCGCCGTCGTCGCGCGCCGCGGACCGTTGCGGCGCTTCGGCGCGTGGTATCGCCGTCACGTGTGGGCGGCGACCGCGCTCCTGATGGTCCTGGTCGCGGTCGCCGGCTTCGTCGCGCTGCAGGCCGTCGCGTGGGGCAAGGTCGGCGTGGGCGTCACGGTCGCCGGGGAGCGGCTCGAGGGGCTGGACCAGAGAGAGGCGGCCGCGGCGGTCGCCTTCCGGCTGGTCGACCGCCCCGGGGAGGTCCGCCTCGTCGTGGGAGAGGCCGAGCCGCTCGCGCTCTCGTACCGGCAGCTCGGCATCGCCGTGGACCCTGCGGCGACCGCGCAGCGGGCGCTGGAGGCCGGCAGGAAGAAGCTGCCGCTCGGTCTCACCCTGTGGCTGCCCGGCCGCACGCAGGAGGTCGCTCCCGTCATCCGCGTCGACGCGACCCGCTTCAACAAGGGGCTGGAGGCCGTGCGCGCGCAGGTCGACGTGCCGTCCCGGGAAGCGCGGCTCAAGCTCAGCGGCGAGCGCGTCGCCGTCGTCCCGGCCGAGGACGGGCGCGAGGTCGACGCCGTCGCGCTCGAGCGCGCCCTCCTGGCCGCGCTCGGCGCCGGGCGTCGCTACGCCGGCCCGGTCCCGACCAGGGCCGTCCGGCCCGAGGTGAGCACCGTCGACGCGGAGGCGCGCGCCTCCGCCGCGGCCGCCTACCTCGCGCGCCCGGTCACGCTCCGCTACCGCTCCAAGGCCGTGACGCTCACGCCCGCGCAGATGGCAGGCATGCTCTCCGTCAACACCGGCGCCGACGCCGACCAGTACCCGCTCACCTTCCACAACGAGCGTGCAGCCAAGGAGCTGCACCGCGTCTTCGCCTTCGCCGAGACGCCGCCGGTGGACGCCACCGTCAAGGTCAACGACGACGGCACCGTCAGCGTCACCGAGAGCAGGTCGGGCATGCTGCTGGACATGCCCGTGCTCATGGACGAGCTCGACGACGCCGCCACCGGCGGCGGCCTGCGCACGATCTTCGTGGCGCTCACGCCCGCGTTCCCCAAGCTCAGCACGGCGGACGTGGAGAACATGGGGCTCTCGTCCCTCGGCTCGCAGTTCGTCACCTACTTCGACACGCGCAACACGTCGCGCGCCACCAACATCGCGCTGGCGGCGAAGCTCGTCGACGGAGCCGTCGTCGAGCCGGGGGAGACGTTCTCGCTGAACGCGGCGATGGGCCCGCGCACGGCCAACCGCGGCTTCGACTACGCCCCGGTGATCGCCGCCGACGGCGTGCTGCGCCAGGGCGTCGGCGGCGGCATCTGCCAGTACGCGACGACGCTCTTCAACGCCGTCTTCTTCGCCGGCCTGCCGGTGGTGGAGCGCGAGGCGCACTCGCTCTACATCTCGCACTACCCGATCGGCCGCGACGCCACCGTGGCGTGGGGCGCCGTGGACTTCAAGTTCCGCAACGACACCGGCAGGAGCGTCATGATCCGCAGCTGGATCGACGGCGGAGCCCTGACCGTGGCGCTGGTGGGGAAGACGGGGCGGACGGTCGCCTACGACACCAGCTCCTTCTACGATAATCGTAAGCCGGCACACGGCAAGTCGGACCCGAGGGTGATCTACGACGACGACCTGGGCCCCGGCGTGATCCGCTGGGAGCAGGGCATCGACGGGCGCAGCGTCAAGGTCGAGCGCACGGTGAAGGATGCCGACGGCAAGGTGCTCTTCCGCGACACCTTCGTGTCGCGCTACGAGCCCATGGACTGGGTCAAGCGCGTAGGCACCTGAGCCGTCACCCGGTCTTGGCGATGACCTGCTTGCAGACGACCTTGAGCGTCTCGAACACGCCCTGCCCCGTGACCGCGCTGCTCTCCGTGACCGGCGAGTCGGTGTGGTTGAGCAGCTCGTTGAGGTCCTCCACCGAGAAGACATCGGTGAGGTCGCGCTTGTTCATCTGGATGACGAACCCGAGCTTGCTGAGGTCGTCACCCTGGCCGAGCAGGTTGTCCCAGAGGTTGAGGTAGCTCTCCACGTTCTCGTCCAGGCGCGTGATCTGCGAGTCGGCGACGAAGATGACGCCGTCGACCCCCTGCAGCACGAGCTTGCGGCTGGCGTTGTAGTAGCTCTGGCCCGGCACCGTGTACAGGTGGAACCGGGTCTGCATGCCCTTGACCGTGCCGAGCGTGAGCGGGAGGAAGTCGAAGTAGAGCGTGCGCTCCTCCTCGGTGGCGATGCTCACCAGCTTGCCGCGGGCGTCGGGGTTGATCTTGCGGTGGATGTACTGGAGGTTCGTCGTCTTGCCGCAGAGGCCGCACCCGTAGTAGACGATCTTGTAGTTGATCTCACGGGCGGCGAAGTTGATCAGGGGCATAGGCCTGTCTCACATGTCCTTGAAGAGGTCGTCCATGGCGTTGCCGGCGGCCGCCTCGAAGCCGGCGTCCATCTCCGGGATCTCCTCGTCGTCGGGCCCCTCGAAGATCTGGCGCAGGATCTCGATGGCGCGCTGCGTGTAGAGGCGCACCTTGCCGACCTGCGTCTCGCGGCCGAAGGTGACGATGAGGAGGACCTGCTCGGTGACCTGGGAGACGTGCAGGTTGAGTCCCTTGCCCTCGTGGAACAGCAGGGTGAACTCGTTCTCGTCCAGGATCTTCGCCAGCTGTTGCGTGGCGGCGAAGGAGCTGGCGGCGAGCGACGCCAGCGAGAGGGTCTCCGGGTGGTACTCGTCGGAGGCCGTGGTGATAGGCTGGCCCGAGGTGCTGATGAGCGCCAGGAAGCTGGAGCCCGAGACCTCCTTGAGCTTCTGCAGGAGGTCGTCGCAGCGGTCCAGCTGCCGGTCGTTGATGACGAGTCCTTTTCGACGAGCCACGCACGCACCTCCCGTAGACGCCCGCGGTCAGGGAAGTATATATCAGCCCCGCCGCTGGCCCGCGTCCGTCTGACGCTTCCCCTCTATCGTCGGGATCGGGGTAAAGCATGAGTGACAGGCGGAGCCTCGAGGGCAGGAAGCCGGGCGCCGGCCGACGAAGCTGTGACCGAATGGAAGGTGGACAAAGCGCATGACCACACCGAACGGGCGAGGTCCGGGATGGGCCTGAAGGGCGATCTCGGCGAACTGCCGCTTGCCGACCTCGTGCAGATGACCTCCGTCGGCGGCAAGACGGGCCGCCTCGTCCTCTTCGACGAGGAGGGCGCGGTGGCCGGCGTGCTCACGTTCCGCGGCGGCCGTCTGATCGCCGCCCAGAGCGGCGAGCTCACGGCCGAGCGGGCGTTCTACGCGCTGCTCGGCCTCAGGACCGGCTCCTTCGACTTCGACCCGGCCGCCGACCTGGACGAGGCGGACGTGGACCTCTCCACCGAGTCGCTGCTCATGGAGGGCATGCGCCGCCTCGACGAGACTTACCGCATGCGCCGGCGCCTCCCGGCGCCGGCCCTGGTGCGCTACGTCGGGGGCGAGGCGGAGGACGCCCTCGAGATCCGCGTCCTCGGGTATCTCGGTCCGGGCGCGCGCACCGTCGGCGATGTGGTCGAGGGCCTGCTCGTGGGCGGCGACGCCGACGAGTACGACGCGCTCAGCGCGCTGGAGCACCTCGCGGCCGGCGGCACCGTGCGCGTCGACATCCCGGGGGAGTCCGGCGAGGCCGACCCGGAGGCCGGCCAGCCACCTCAACCTGAACTTGAACGTTGAGGGCCGGTCGGGTAGCATCGACAATCCAGCCCTCGGACGCACGGAGAGGAGTCGCGCCATGGATGACATCGTCGATCTGGTGACCCGCTCGGACGATGAACTGCGCGCGCTCATCATCCAGCTCGAGGCTGAGGAGCGCGAGATCTCGCGCCGGCGGCGCATCCTGCACGGCGAGCTCGACATCCTCCGCGCCGAACTGGTGATGCGCCTGCAGCGCAAGCATGCGGAGGGCGAGTCCGTCATCTCGGCCGACGACGTCGCCGGCCTGTCGCGGATCCTCGCGGGCCAGGGCCCGGTGGCCGAGGAGCCCGAGGACGCCGACCCGTCGGGCGAGGCGGACTGATGCCCGTAGCGCGCGCAGTCCACGGAGTGCTATTGAGCGACTCGCCGGGCGCAGCATCGGGCGAGGCGGAGAAGTAGGGTGTTCTGCCCCGAGTGCGGCAGCCGCAACTCCGAGGGGGCCAGCTTCTGCGTCCGCTGCGGGGCCAGCCTGATCGCCGACCAGCCTGAGTCGGCGACCACGCTCAGCTACATGCCGGGCGAGGACACCGGCGAGATCGCGCCGTTCGCGGCCTGCGCCGGCGACCCCTGCCTGGTCGTCCGCAGCGGCGGCGGGCGGTCGGGGGAGACCTACGTGCTCAAGGGCGAGCGCATCGCCATCGGCCGTCACCCGGACGCGAGGATCTTCCTGGACGACGTCACCGTCTCGCGCAACCATGCCGTCGTCGTGCGCGAGGGCGACGCCTGGGTGATCGTCGACGAGGGCAGCCTCAACGGGACCTTCGTCAACCGCCGCCGCGCCGACCGCACCGTGCTCAGCGACGGCGACGAGATCCAGATCGGCAAGTACAAGCTCACCTTCCTCGCTGCGGCGGGGAGCTGAGAGGCCGGGGGGCGACGTGTCCGAGACCGCGGAACTGCTGTTCGACGTCGGCGACGAGCGTCTGCTCACCATCGGGTCGGTGGTCGACCGGCTGCGCGGCGAGTTCCCCGACATCAGCGTGAGCAAGCTGCGTTACCTGGAGGAGCAGGGTCTGGTGACGCCGCGACGCACCAAGTCCGGCTATCGCCTCTACTCGCAGGACGACTTCTCCAGACTGGTGCGCGTGCTGAGCATGCAGCGCGACGAATACCTCCCGCTCAAGGTCATCCGCCGCGAGCTGGAGCGAAGCCCTGCTGCCGCGCTCCCCTCGGCCCGTCAAGGCCTGCGCAAGACCGACCTCCTGAGCGCGGGGGAGGGGCGCGAGTACACCGCCGAGGAGGTCATGCAGCTCACGGGCGCGGACGTCGGCCTGATGGACGAGCTCGAGGACTACGAGCTGATCCACGGCCGCCAGGTCAGCGGCGTCAAGCGCTACACAGAGACCGACGCCGGCATCGTGGCGGCCGCGGCGCAGCTCGCGCAGCTGGGCCTGCGCCCCAAGAACCTCCGCGTCATCAAGAGCGCCGTCGACCGCGAGATCGGGCTCATCGAGCAGGTCCTGCTGCCGGCGCTTCGCTCCAACCGTCCCGAGCGGCGGCGCGAGGGCCTGGACCAGCTGGACGACATCGTCCAGGCATCCACCCAGCTCCGCCAGCTCCTCCTGGCCCGCGGCGTCCGCCGGCTCACCGGCGGCGACACCCGCTAGGCCTCTGCCGGTCGGCAGCGCCGCCGCAGTCGCACCCACAAGGAGATCTCATGACAGACGCCGGCTTCGACCTCGCCGCCCACGTGCGCGACATCCCCGACTTTCCCAAGGAGGGGATCCTGTTCCGCGACATCATGCCGCTCCTGCAGGATCCGCGTGCGCTGCGCGAATCTGTGGACCGCCTGGTGGAGTACGGCACCGGCAAGCACGTCGACGTCGTGATGGGGGCGGAGGCCCGGGGGTTCATCCTCGGCGCCGCCGTGGCCTACGGCCTCGGCGCCGGGTTCGTCTGCGCGCGCAAGCCCGGCAAGCTCCCGCACGCCACCATCTCCGCCGAGTACGACCTCGAGTACGGCACAGACAAGCTCGAGGTCCACGCCGACGCCATCAAGCCCGGGCAGAACGTGCTCGTGCACGACGACCTGCTCGCCACCGGGGGCACGGCACGGGCCAAGATCGAGCTCGTCGAGAAGCTCGGCGGCAAGGTCATCGGCGTCGCCTTCATCATCGAGCTCTCCGGCCTCGAGGGTCGCAAGAAGCTCGAGGGCTACGACGTCTTCAGCCTGATCACGTACTGAGTGGGCGGCGGGCGGCGCTCACGCCGGCCCGCCGTCATTCCTGCGCGCACGGGTCCGGAGCGCCCCTACGAACATACGTTCGTAGAGGCGCTCCTTCGTCGTTCTGTGTACGCAGCCTTCGAGCCACAAGGCAAGCGCCGGCGATTGCACGCAGATGGGCGTTTGCGTTCATTTGGTCGGCCAGTCGGCGGCGCGCCGTGCGCGTCGAAAGCCCCGACGGCGTCGCCCGGCGTGGCAGTGCGTGCGCGGGGAGAAGAGTCGAGCGGCCGGGTCAGACGCCGCCAAGGCGTCCGGGTGCGCGTGAGGTTGAGGCGCAGCTCTCAGGACCCGCCGCGACCCGAGGACCACGAGCGGCCGGCGCCGCTGCGTGCCTTGCTCATGGGTGACGCGGGGAGCGTGCGCTGGCCGATGCGGGCGCTGACCGGCAGGTGAGGAGGGAGAGGGTGATCGGGGGGCGCGGCGCGTCTCCGGACGTAGCTTTACATAACGGAGATTATCGCGTGTTGCGGACTGGCCTGCGTTGACCGTTTTGGGCCCGCACAGCCGTCCTCCGACGCGAGCTACTACCAGCGGCGGCCGAGATACTGCGGCGAGGAGGGCATCTCCCTCACGCAGGCGCTCAGGAACTCGGCCACGGGCGGGCGCACGTCGGCGGACTGCAGCTGGAACTCGTCGAGGAACCGCGCGTTGAGGACCTTGACGTCCTGCGGCTCCGGGAGCGCCTCCGCCGGCGCCGAGATCTCAAAGATCAGGTGCACGACGTGCTTGGCGTAGTCGGGTTCCGGTGAGATCGACTCCACGATCGCGATGAGGCGCTGGACCCCGACGCGCAGACCGAGCTCCTCCTGGAGCTCGCGGCGCAGCGCGTCGGACAGCGTCTCGCCGAACTGGACGCCACCGCCGGGCAGCAGCCAGTACCGGTCGTCGCCTCTCCCCTGCTCTACCATCAAGATACTACCCTCGTGGACGAGCAGTCCTGCGACGCGAATAGTAGGCTTGTCGTCCACGCCCGCCATGGATCACCTCTCCCCCGTGCCGCTGGAGCCGAAGCCGCGTTCACCGCGGTGCGTCTCCTCGAGAACGTCGGACGGCACGAGTGTAACGTCCGTGAGCGGCAGAAACAGCAGTTGGGCGATGCGATCGCCGGGGGCGACGGTGAAGGTCGCCGCGGTGTCGGTGTTCAGGAGAATGATGCGCACCTCGCCGCGATAGCCCGGGTCGATGAGCCCGGGGGCGTTGACGATGGAGATGCCGTGCCTCGCGGCAAGGCCGGAGCGCGGCAGCGTGAGCGCCGCGAGATGGGCCGGCAGGCCGAGGGCGATGCCGGTGCCGACGACGGCGCGCGCGAGCGGAGGGAGCGTGGCGGGCTCCGCCGCGTAGAGGTCCCAGGCGGCGTCGTGCTCGTAGGCGCGCTCGGGCAGACGGGCCGTGGGCGTCAGCAGGCGCACGGGCACGGGCAGGCCGGCGTCAGGCATCGGGGCCGGCCTCCTCGACCTCGTCGCCGGGCGACGCATCGACGGCGACGTCGTCC
Source organism: uncultured Thermoleophilia bacterium (assembly GCA_963705205.1). Lineage (GTDB taxonomy): Bacteria > Actinomycetota > Thermoleophilia > UBA2241 > UBA2241 > CAIXSE01. Next base: position 409,954 of record CAVPJG010000005.1, on the reverse strand, counting down.
TCCTCAGGATCCTCGGGTTCGATGCGGAAGCGTGCGTAGCGCCCTGCCTCGGCCACGGGCAACCGGGCCTCGAAGATGACGCCCTCGGGCGTGTGCTCCTCGCGCACGTCGCTGGCGATGCCGCGGAGGCGGTGCATCTCGCCGGCCGCGGCGTACGGGAAGAGCAGGCGCACCGGGCGCAGCGCTCGGTCGAAGAAGCGGCCGAGACGCTCCTGGAGCGCCTCCAGGCCGACACCCTTGCCGGCGGCGATGAACTCCGCCTCCGGGTAGAGGGCGCGCAGCCGCAGCAGCTTGGGCTCGTCGACGCGGTCGATCTTGTTGAACACGACGATCCTGGGCGCCGTGCTGCCGATCCTGTCGAGCACGTCGGCCACGGTCTGCTCGCGCACGGCGATCTCAGGAGCCTCCAGGCTGGCATCGGCGACCACGAGCACGACGTCGGCGAGCGTGGTCTCCTCGAGGGTACTGGCGAACGCGTCGACGAGCTGGTGCGGCAGCTTGCGGATGAAGCCGACCGTGTCGGTGAGCACGTAGTCACGGTCGCGGTAGCGGTAGCTCCGTGACGTCGGGTCGAGCGTCTCGAACAGGCGGTCGCGCACCGAGACCTCGGCGTCGGTGAGCGCGTTCAGGAGGGTCGACTTGCCGGCGTTGGTGTACCCGGCCAGGGCGATGAGCGGTACACCGGCGCGGAGGCGCCGGGCGCGCTGCGTGCGACGGGTGCGCGCCATCTGCTCGATGCGGCGGCGGAGTGTCTGGATGCGCTTGCGCACGACGCGGCGGTCGACCTCCATCTTGGTCTCGCCCGGCCCGCGCATGTCGACGCCGGCGCCCAGGCGGCTCATCACGAGGCCCTTGCCGCGCATCCGCGTGAGCTCGTACTCGAGCTGGGCGAGGTGCACCTGCATCGTGCCCTCGAGCGAGTGCGCGTGCTTGCTGAACACCGTGAGGATGAGCTCCGTGCGGTCGAGCACGTCGGCGTCGACCGCGTCGAGCACAGCCGCCACCTGCGCCGGCGACAGGTCGTCCTCGCAGACGGCCACCGTGGCGTCCGATTCGGCGATCGCCGCCTTGAGGTCGGCCATCTTGCCCTTGCCGAGGTAGGTGCGCCGGTCGGGGGTGTCGCGGTGCTGGATCACGTCGGCGACCCAGTCCATGTCGGCGGAGCGCAGCAGCTCCTTGATCTCGGCCAGGGCCTCGTCCTCGCCGGGATCGCCGTGGCCGCCGGGGACCACGGCGAAGACGACGGTACGCGGGCGAGCCTCTGTCGCGCCGGTGTCGACGACCTTCTCGGCGCTCACGGCGTCTCCGCGCCGGCGTCGCTGCTCGAGGTCAGAGGCGTACGCGCTCCTCGATGCGGCGGACTGCCTCTTCGAGGCGCTCGTCCGGAACGGTCAGGGACAGGCGCACGTAGCCCTCGCCGGACGGGCCGTAGGCAGCCCCCGGCGTCACGACGACGTCGGCCTGCTCCAGCACCTGCTGGGTGAAGCTCGCTGACGTGTAGCCATCGGGCACGGGTACCCACAGGTAGATGGTCCCCTTCGGCGGCTCGACGTGCATGCCGACGGCGCGCAGCGCCTCCACCAGCAGATCACGGCGCCGCTTGTAGATGTGGCACATGTCGCGCACGCAGTCCTGCGGACCGGTGAGCGCGGCGGCGGCGGCGCGCTGCACGGCGCCGAACATGCCCGAGTCGAGGTTGGTCTTGAGGCGCCAGTAGGCGTCGACCACCTCTCGGTCGCCGACGAGGGCGCCGGCACGCCAGCCGGTCATGTTGTAGCTCTTGGAGAGGCTGAACATCTCGACGCCGACCTCGGAGGCCCCCGGCGTCGCCAGGAAGCTCGGCGCGACGTAGCCGTCGTAGGTGATGTCGGCGTAGGCGTTGTCGTGGACCACCACGATGTCGTTGCGCCTGGGCGAAGGCCACGAGACGGGCGAAGAAGTCGTCTTCGATCACGGCGCCGGTCGGGTTGTTCGGGTAGCTCACGAAGATCATCTTGGCGCGCCGCGCCGTCTCGGACGGGATCGCGTCCAGGTCGGGCTGGAAGCCCAGCTCCGGCACCAGCGGCAGGTGGACCGCGGCGCCGCCCGCCAGCGCGGGGCCGGTGGCGTACACCGGGTACCCGGGGTCGGCCGCCAAGGCGACGTCGCCCGGGTCCAGCAGCGCCTGGCATACGTGGGCGATGCCCTCCTTGGCGCCGAGCAGCGGGACGATCTGGCCGCCGGGTCGAGCGCGACGCCGAAGCGCGTCGCGTAGAACCCCGCCACGGCCTCGCGGAAGCCCCGCTCGCCCTGGTTGCTTGGGTACTGGTGGGTCACCGGATCGGCGGCGCCCTCGGTGAGCGCCGCGACGATGTGCGGCGGCGTCGGCAGGTCGGGATCGCCGATGCCGAGGCTGATGACGTCGACGCCGGCGGCCTTGCGCTCGGCGATCTGGAGCTCGATCGCGGCGAACAGGTACGGGGGCAGGGTGCGAACGCGTGCTGCGATCCTCATGGTCCTCCGGGAGTGCGGGTCGTGGCGGCGCCTACTCGAGGTGAGCCAGGAACTCGAGCGAGAGGTCGCCGTGGTAGATCTCCTCGGCCGGCCCGGTCATGAAGACGCGCCAGTCCGGCCTCGACGTCGACGACGAGCTTGCCGCCCGGGAGCTCCACGGTGACCGGGCTGGAGCACTGGCCGGTCCGGACGAGCGCGACCGCCGTGGCGGTCGCGCCGGTGCCGCAGGCGCGGGTCTCCCCCACGCCCCGCTCCCACACGCGGACCTTGGCGTCGTGCTCCCCGAGCGACCTTGACGAACTCGACGTTCGTCTTGCGCGGGAAGTACCTGTGCTCCTCGATCACGGGCCCGATCTCGTGCAGCGGGACCAGCTCGAGGGGCCACGGCGACTGGATGACGGCGTGCGGGTTGCCGACGTCGACGAAGGTGAACGTGAAGCTGCGGCCGGCGGCGTTGAGCGTCTCCTCGACGCAGTCGCCGTCGAAGCCCTCGAGCTTCTCGCCGCCGAAGCGGGCGATGCCCATGTCCACGGTGACCTCGTACCCCTCTCCCAGCTTGGGCACGATCTCGCCGGCCCCGGTGTCGAGGGTCACGGTGTCGCCGCTGATCGAGCCCTCCATCTTGAGCTTGCGCGCGACCATGCGCACGCCGTTGCCGCACATCTCGGCCTCGCTGCCGTCCGGGTTGAAGATGCGCAGCGGGAAGCGCGCCTCACCGGTCTTCTCGCCGATGAGGAGGATGCCGTCCGAGCCGATGCCGAGGTTGCGGTCGCAGAGCAGGCGCACGCGCCCGGGCGTGAGCTCGAACGGAAGCTGCTCCGCGTGGAGCACGATGTAGTTGTTGCCGAGGCCCTGCCACTTGGAGAACTGGACCTTGCCGAGGCCCTGCCACTGAGGCTGCACGGGTCATGACCCCCTGAGAGCGTACAGCGCGCGGCTGGAGGCGCCGCGCCGGAACCCGCATCCTACCACGACGCCGCGCACGAGATCGCGGACGTCACGCGCGACCGCGGCCGGCGGCCGGCCGGAGGCCGGCACCCTCGCCGCGTCCGGGAGCTTGCGCATCCAGGTGAGCTGGCGGCGCGCCAAGGCGCGCGTGCGCGCCTTCATGCGTGCCGCCGCCTCGGGCAGCGCGAGCTCGCCGTCCAGGACGGCGCAGAGCTCACGCACGCCGATCGCCTGGGCGGCCGTCCGCGAGAACGGGCCGGCGGCGCGAGCCGCCGCGACCTCCTCGAGTGCGCCGGCGGCGAGCATCCCGTCGACGCGCAGCTCGATGCGCTCCCTCAGGGCATCGCGGTCGTCGCCGGGGTCGAGGGCCCAGAAGCCGGTGCCCGTAGCGGCCGCCGGCACGCCACAGCTCGTCCATCTGGACCTGTACGGCCTCCCTGGCGGTCGAGAGACTCGAGGGCGCGGATCACGCGGCGCGGGTTCTGCAGGTCCACGCGCGCCGCCACGTCCGGCGCGCGCCGGCGCAACTCGGCGACGAGGGCTGCCGGCGCGCGCTCCCAGCGATCCTCCAGGGCGCGCCTGCGCGCCGCGTCCGGCGCGCCGCCGAAGGCCAGGTCGCCGAGCACCGCCCTCATGTACAGGCCCGAGCCGCCCTCCACGATCACCGGCCTGCCGGCCTCGAGCAGCCCGTCCACGGTCTGGTGCGCCAGCGCGGCGTACTCGGCGACGCTGCACTCGGCCTGCGGCGAGGCCCAGCCGACCAGGTGATAGCCGGCGCGCCGGCGCGCCTCCGCGCCGGGCTGGTTGGTGACGATCGGCAGCCCCGCGTAGAGCTGCATGGAGTCGGCGACCACGATATCGGCGCCCAGGAGTCCGGCGAGCTCGAGCGCCACGTCGCTCTTGCCGAGGGCGGTGGCGCCGAACAGCGCGACCACCGGCGGCGTGTCAGTCATCCGTGGGGTCGCCGGTCCGTGGCGTAGCGATGACCGGCGGATCGCCCTGGCGGTACCGGGCGACGAGGAAGCGGCGCACGTCGTAGGCCTGTCCGGGCGCGATGCCTGCCTTCTGCAGGGCGATGCTCACCTGCGCGTCGACGGTGTCGATCCCCTCGAGCGCCGGCAGCAGCACGCCGCGCCGAAGGCCGGCCTCCACGATCACGCCCCAGCACCGGGGGTCGAGGTCGTCGACGGTGCACGACTCGCTCTGGCCGAGCACGTCGACCGAGCAGGTGAGCGCGTCGCACTCGTCGGAGGTGACGGGCGGAAACCGCGGGTCGCGCAGGGCGGAGCACTGGGCGTTACGCGCGATCTCCCACCCGAGGGACGCCTCTGCCGGTTCCAGCGTGCCGATGCACCCGCGGAGCTCTCCCTGCTTCTTCAGGGTGACGAAGCAGGCCGCCCGAACCTCGTAGAACGGGTCCTCCGGCGGTTCGGGCGCACGTCCGCCGGCAGCGTACGAGCGCACGCAGGACAGCGCGTAGTCGGCCGGACCCGGCGGTGCCTCGACCGGGTCGCTCATCCCTCGGCTTCCGCAGAGACGGGGCGAGGCCCGAAACGCGCGACGAGGTAGCCGACCCCGTAGGGGCCCTCGTAGCTCAGGATCTCGGGGTCGACCATGGCTTCGTCGCCGAGGAAGCCGCCCAGCGCGACGAAGCTGCGCAGGCCGCACTCGGCGGCCCCGTCCAGCAGGACCGGCTCGATGCGCGTGAGCGCCGGGAAGTCGCCCACGCCGAGGAGACCGACGACCTCGTCGTCGAAGAGCTTGCCGCGAGGGTCGTACGGCGCCGGAGCACCGTGGATGAGCGCGTGCGAGAGGTCGCCCGAGGCGAGGAACAGGGTGTCCCGCTTGAGCTCCTCGGCGCAGCGGCGCACCAGCTGCCCCAGCGTGCGGTGTTCGGCGTAGGGTCCCACCACGGAGAGACTCACGATGCGGTTGGGGCGCATGAAGCTGAGCGGCACCAGCACGCCCCAGTCCAGGACGTCGCCGTCGTCGGGCACGAGGCGGAGCTTGCGGTTGTCGCCGGCGAGGGCGAGCAGCAGCTCGGCGAACTGCACGTCGTTGTCGTAGCTGAAGGAGGCCTCCGGGCAGCGGAAGCGGCCGAAGTCACCGCGCAGCCGCGGCGCCGTCTTCACGGCGTGCGCGGAGCCGAAGTCGTCGGCGTGCGGGGAGATGACGACGATGGTGTCGGGGTCGCCGATGCACGCGGCGAGCTTCTCCATCGCCATCACGGTGGCGGCGATCTTGTTGCGCGCGCCTCCCCCGACCTCGGGGATGAGCAGCGGAGGATGAGGGCAGATGCAGCCTTGCATGACGATGCCTCCTGTTCGCCGGCTCAGACCGTCGTCCCGCGTAGCGTCGTGGAGGTGGCTCCGGTCACTTCTACCAGCACTATAGCACCGGCCTCCACGGCGCCGGAGAGGTTCACCGTGACGTTCTGGCGGGTGCGGCCCCGTTGGCGTGAACCATCCCGGCTCGGACCCTCCACGAGCACCTCGGCGCGGCGTCCGACCCAGGCCTGCCGCGAGGCGAGCGCCTGCTGCTGCGTCAGCGCGATCAGGCGCTCGACACGCTCGCGGCGGACGTCCGGCGGCACCTGGTCCGGCAGCTCGGCCGCGGCCGTGCCGTGGCGCGGCGAGAACACGAACGTGAAGGCCCCGTCGAAGGCAGCCTCCCGTACCAGGGACAGCGTCTGCTCGAAGTCGTCCTCCGTCTCGCCGGGGAAGCCGGCGATCAGGTCGGTGGTGATGCTGACGTCCGGCACGGCGGCGCGCAGTGCGTGGACACGCTCGAGATACCGTGCCGCCGTGTACTCGCGGCGCATGGCCGCGAGCACGCGGTCCGAGCCTGCCTGGGCCGGCAGGTGCACGTGCTCGCACACGCTGGGGAGCTCTGCGATCGCGGAGACGAGGTCGTCTCCGAGGTCCCTGGGGTGCGACGTCATGAAGCGGATGCGCTCGAGGCCGGCCACGGCGTCGAGGCGGGCGAGGAGATCGGCGAAGCCGGGCGCGCCAGCCTCCCCTTCGCGCCTGAGGTCGCGCCCGTAGGCGTTGACGTTCTGGCCGAGCAGGGTCACCTCGCGCACGCCGTCGGCGACCAGTGCCTCGGCCTCGGCGACCAGATCGCCTGCCGCCCGGCTGCGCTCGGGGCCGCGGACGTGCGGGACGATGCAGTAGGAGCAGAAGTTGGTGCAGCCGCTCATGACCTGCATCCACGCCTGGAACGGGCGCTCGCGGCGTGCTCCCCAGCTAGCCGCTGAAGTGCGGGCCGTCCTCGAAGTAGCCGGCGGGACCGGCCTCGGCCGGCTCCACGGCGGCTCGCAGCAGCTCCGGCAGCCGGTGCAGGTTCTGCGGGCCGAGCGCGCCGTCGACGAACGGGAAGCGCTTGAAGAAGCCCGCCTGCTCCGCCTGCGGCAGGCAGCCGGTCACGAGGACCACGCGCGAGGGCTTCTCGCGCTTGAGCCGCGCCGCCGTGCCGAGGTGGCCGGCGAGGCGGTCGTCCGCGCTCTTGCGCACGGTGCAGGTGTTGTAGACGAGCACGTCGGCGCCGTCGGGCGCGTCGGCGCGCTCCAGCCCCTGGGCCTCCAGCAGCGCGCGGATGCGTTCGGCGTCGTGCTCGTTCATCTGGCAGCCGAACGAGCGCAGGTAGTAGCGGCCGGTCATGGCGATCTCGTCGCGCTCGCGGGGCGTCGCCGCCGCGTATTGAGCTGCGTAGCGGGCCAATGCGGCACGACACAGGCTATTTGGTAGCGGGCTCAACTGGCGGTGCACCGCAGGCACACCGGCTATTGAGCTGCGTAGCGGGCTCAACTGGCGGTGCACCGCAGGCACACCGGCTACTTGGCGATGTCGACGGCGCGGCTCTCGCGGATGACGGTCACGCGGATCTGGCCGGGATAGTCCAGCTGGTCCTCGATCTCGCGCGCGATCTCGCGCGCCAGGAGCGCCGTGGCGTCGTCGTCGATCTCGGCCGGCTTGACCATGACGCGCACCTCGCGCCCGGCCTGCATCGCGAAGCACTTCTCGACCCCCTTGTGGGCCTCCGCGATGTGCTCCAGCGACTCGAGCCGCTTGATGTAGTTCTCGAGCGACTCGCGGCGGGCGCCCGGACGGGCGGCGCTGATGGCGTCGGCCGCCTGCACGAGCACGGCCTCCACGGTCTGCGGCTCCACGTCCTGGTGATGCGCCTGGATAGCGTGGCAGACGCTCTGCGACTCGCGGTACTTCTTGCAGAGCTGCTGCGAGATGTCGGCGTGGGAACCGTCGACCTCGTGGTCGACCGCCTTGCCGATGTCGTGCAGCAGGCCCGCGCGCTTGGCGATCTTGACGTTGGCGCCGAGCTCGGCGGCCATGACCCCGGCGAGGTGCGCTACCTCGATGGAGTGGTTCGAGCACGTTCTGGCCGTAGCTGGTGCGGTACTTGAGGCGCCCCAGGACCTTGACCAGCTCGGGCGCCACCCCGTGCACGTTGGTGTCGAAGCAGGCCTGTTCGCCGGCCTCCTCCATGGCGGCCTCGACCTCGGCCTTGGCCGCCGTGTACGTCTCCTCGATGCGCGCCGGGTGGATGCGCCCGTCGGTGATGAGCTTGGTGAGGGTGAGCCTGGCGGTCTCCCGGCGCACCCCGTCGAAGCCGGAGAGCACGACCGCCTCAGGCGTGTCGTCGATGATGAAGTCGATGCCGGTGATGTTCTCGAGGGTGCGGATGTTGCGGCCCTCGCGGCCGATGATGCGACCCTTCATGTCGTCCGACGGCAGGTTGACGACGGAGACCGTGGTCTCGGCGACGTGGTTGGCGGCGGTGCGCTGGATGCTGAGCGAGAGGATGTTGCGGGCGCGCCTGTCCGCCTCCCTGCGCGCCTCCTCCTCGATCTGGCGGACGAGCTTGGCCATCTCGTGGCGCGCCTCGTCCTCGGTCTGCTTGAGCAGCATCTCCTTTGCCTGCGCGGCGCTGAGGCCGGAGATGCGCTCGAGCTGGATCATCGCCTCGGCGTGGGTGTTGGTGAGCTCGTCCGAGATGCGCTGGCTGTTGGCGTCGCGATCGCGGATGGACTGCTCGCGGCGGTCCTGTTCCGCGCCGCGCGCGTCGATGGCCTCCTCGCGCTGCATCATCCGCTGCTCGGCCTTGGTCAGCTCCTCGCGGCGCTCGCGCAGCTCTCCCTCGACTTCGCTGCGAACGCGGTGGACCTCCTCCTTAGCCTCGAGGCGCGCCTCCTTGACGATGGTCTCCGCCTCCCGGCGCGAGTCCTTGACCACCTTCTCGGCCTCGCGCTCGGCCCCCGCGAGCTTGCTCGAGGCGAGGTTGCGGCGGATGAAGTACCCCACCGCGACGCCCACCGCGAGCCCAATCACGATATACACCGCTGTCATCATTCTCTCTGTCCCTTCACAGGTCGCGCGGCACGAAAGAAGGCCGGGCAACGCGCCCGGCCTGTGCCACGCTCGCACCTGCACCACGATAAATCCAGCTGTGACTACGCCCAGGGGTCAGGACGGCTGCGGGTTCGCGAGACCTCCCGGATCTCTCATCGTCGACCCCTGATTGATCGGTTCAGCTTGATCGGCGCCTGGGCGCCGTCTGTATCGCCATGCAAGAGCGAGAGTGGAATACACAAAGCACGCGCACACGTCGCGTGCTTCGATGTTACGTGACGCCGCCTCGCGGAGTCAATTCGGACGGGGCCGCTCGCCCTCGGTCCAGAGACGCACCGCGGCGTAGGCGACGGATGACGAGAACCCGCGGCGCTGGAGCGCCTGGAAGGCGCGCCGCCGGGCCGCGTCGAGCGGCTGCTCCGCCGCGCCGCGCCGGCGCAGGACTGCGAGGGCGCGCTCGAGCTCCTCACCCTCTCCCGCCCCCGAAGCCCCCAGCGCGTCGTCGGCGTCGGCGCTGGTGACGCCGAGCTCGCGGAGGCCGCGGCGGATGCGCGCGGAGCCCCAGCCGCCGATCTTGCGCTTGTCCGCCACGTAGCTGCGCGCGAAGGCGGCATCGTCGAGGAAGCCATCGGCGGAGAGCTTCTCCAGGGCGTCCTCGACGGCGTGCTCATCGTGGTCCTTGGCGAGGAGCCGGCGGCGAAGCTCTTCGCGGCTCCTGGCGCGGTGGCCGAGCAGGCGATACGCGTCGCCCATGACGCGCTCCGCCGACGAGGCGGCGCGGATCGCGGCCACGTCCGATGCGTCGAGCTCGCGGCCCTTGAAGAGGCGCCAGCGGGCCACCAGCGACTCACTGACGACGCACACATACTCGTCGTCCACGTGCAGCGCCACCCCTCCGCGGCGGGTGGCGCGCAGGGCGGTGACGACAGGCACCGCTAGGCCTGCAGGACCTCGCCGGTGACGGGGTCGACGCCTTCGGGGACGGCCGGCGCCGGCGCAGCGTCCTCGGGCGGCGCGCTGCCCGGGAGCTCCGCCTTGGCGCGGATCTGCGCCTCGATCGCGTCGGCGATGTCCGGGTTCTCCCCGAGGAAGACCTTGGCGTTGGCGCGGCCCTGACCCAGGCGCTCGTCGTTGTAGCTGAAGAAGGCGCCGCTCTTGGCCACGACGTCGTACAGCACGCCGAGGTCGAGCAGCGTGCCCTCGCGGGAGATGCCCTGGCCGTACATGATGTCGAACTCCGCCTGCTTGAAGGGCGGGGCGACCTTGTTCTTGACGACCTTGACCCGGCAGCGGTTGCCGACGGCTTCGGTGCCGTCCTTGAGTGTCTCGATGCGGCGGATGTCGAGCCGGATGGTGGCGTAGAACTTGAGCGCCTTTCCGCCGGTGGTGACCTCGGGATTGCCGAACATGACGCCGATCTTCTCGCGCAGCTGGTTGGTGAACACGCAGATGGTGCCCGAGCGGTTGAGCGTGCCGGCCAGCTTGCGCAGGGCCTGGCTCATGAGCCGCGCCTGCAGGCCCACGAAGCTGTCCCCCATCTCGCCTTCGATCTCGGCCTTGGGGGTGAGCGCGGCGACGGAATCGATGGCGACGATGTCGAGGGCGCCGCTGCGCACCAGCATCTCGGCGATCTCGAGGGCCTGCTCGCCGTAGTCCGGCTGGGAGACCAGCAGATTGTCCACGTCGACGCCGATGGTCTTGGCGTAGATGGGGTCCATGGCGTGCTCGGCGTCGATGAACGCCGCCTGCCCGCCGAGCTTCTGCGCCTGGGCGATGAGGTGGTAGACGAGGGTGGTCTTGCCCGATGCCTCCGGGCCGTAGATCTCGACGATGCGGCCGCGCGGGATGCCGCCCACGCCGAGCGCGATGTCGAGCGCCAGCGACCCGGTCGGGACGGTCTGCATCTCGTCGCTCACGGGGTGGTCGCCCATGCGCATGACACTGCCCTTGCCGAACTGGCGCTCGATCTGGGTGACGGCCGCCTCGAGGGCTTTGTCCTTGTCCAAGGTAGCGCTCCTCTCTTGCTCAGGACGCGGGAAAGTCTGCTACGGGGGTGTGGACTGCTCCGGCCCGTTCCAGGTGGCTACTATACAAGACCATCCGGACGACACCAAACCCGTCGATGTTCACATTTTGCAGGGAAAATGGGTGACCTGGACGGCGGAATCTGGCGACGGTGACGTGCGGCAGCCAGGGGCGTCTCTCGGGCTCGTACAGGCCCTCGGTCGCGAGCCCGGCCGCCACGTCCGCCTGCAGCCGGCGCAGGGCGCCGGCGGGGTCGTCGAGCTCGAGTGCGACGACGCGCCGCTTGCCGCGCGCCGGCAGGAACAGCGGCTCGCTGAAGCGGCACTCCGCTCGTTTCCAGACGATGCCGCGGAGGACACGATCGAGGTCCGGGACCCGCGCGGCCTCGAGGGTGCCGAGGAACGCGAGCGTGAGGTGCAGGGCCGGCATGATCCGGAGGTCGTCGTGCCGGCCCAGTTCCGCACGCTGCCACGCGGCGACGGCGCGTTCGACCTCCCCGGGCAGGTCGCAGGCCACGAACAGCCGCAGGCGCTCCGGCCCGGCCGGCGCCGCGCCGTTCACGACGAGAGCGCGCGGCGCAGCAGGTGCAGCGCGGAGGTGACGCTGAACGTGCGCACGCTGTCGCGGTCGCCGGGGAACGATCCGCGGCGCACCTGCGTGCCCCCAGGACCGGCGCACCCGAGGTAGACCAGGCCGACCGGCTTCTCCGGCGTGCCGCCGTCCGGGCCGGCCACGCCGGTGACGGAGAGCGCGTAGTCGGCGCCGAGCCGGGCGCGCGCACCGGCGGCCATCGCGCCGGCCACCTCCTCCGAGACCGCACCGTGCCGCGCCAGCACGCCGGGCGGCACGTCGAGCAGGTCGATCTTCGCCTGGTTGCCGTAGCTGATCACGCCGCCGAGGAAGTAGTCCGAGCTGCCCGGCCTGGCGGTGATGCGTGAGCCGAGCAGCCCGCCGGTGCAGGACTCGGCCACCGCGACCGTCATGCCCCGGCTGCGGAGGGCGCCGGCGACGAGGTCGTCGACGGTGCGGCCGTCGGTCGAATACACCGGCACCCCGGCCTCCAGCGCCGCCACGAGCGCGTCGGCCTGCGCCTGACCACCGGGCTCACGCCGGTGGCGGATGCGCACGGTCACCTCTCCCCCGCCGACGTTGATGCCGAGCTCGACGAGGTCGTGCGGCAGCGCGTCCAGGACGGGTCCGACCTGCAGCTCACCTACCCCGAACACGCGGACCACCCGCACCGCGACGTCCGGGAAGAAGCCGTCCCGCTCGAGCGCCGCCGCGGTACCGAGCCACATCTGTTGAAATTCGTAGGGCACGCCCGGATAGGCGAAGATGCGCGTCTTCCCTGCGTGCGCCGCGATGCCGGGTGCGACGCCGGCCGGCGGCACGGCAGAGGAGCCGGCGGGCAGTATCGCCTGCCGCCGCGCCAGCGCGAAGGTGTCCCGGAAGTCGAGGTGACGCCGTTCGGCGACGGCGCGGGCGCGCTCCTCGACGAAGGCGAGCGCGCCGGCGTCCTCCTCCAGCGGGACCCCCAGGACCTCCGCGAGGCACTCGGCGGTGAGGTCGTCGTGCGTGGTGCCCAGCCCGCCGCCGATCACGAGAAGGTCGGGGGCCCCTGCCAGCGCGTGCCGGAAGGCGGCGGAGAGCCGCTCGCGGTCGTCCGCCACCGTCAGCAGTTCCGTCACCTTGACGCCGCGACGGCTGAGGTCGTCGCAGACGAAGGCGCCGTTGGTGTCCCGCGTGCGTCCGTCGAGCAGCTCGTTGCCGCTGAGGACCACGGCCGCGCGCGGAGCTCCCGGAGGCATCAGCCGCTGGTCCCGGGCATGCGGATGAGGCCCCGGGCGTTCCTGAAGTAGTTCACTCCGCTCGCCAGGGTCACGCCGACGACCACGACGGCCAGGACCCACTGGATGATCACGGCCACGTCGGTGGAGACGTGGATGAGTTCCGCGATGTCGGCCGTCGGGAAGAGCACGTACACCACGTACACGATCTGCAACACGGTCTTGAGCTTGCCGTACTTGTCCGCGGGGATGGAGACGCCCTGCGAGACGCCGATGATGCGCAGCACGCTCACGGCGATCTCCCGACCGATGATGACCATCGCGACCCACGCGGCCACACGGTCCTGCGCCACCAGGGCGATGAGCGCGGCGGCGATGAGCAGCTTGTCGGCGAGAGGGTCGAGGAACTGCCCGAGCGTGGTGACCTGCTTGCTCCGCCGCGCCACGTAGCCGTCGAGCTTGTCGGTGGCCGCGGCGAGGATGAAGACGGCCGCCGCCAGGAGGTCGCCGTAGGGCTGCGGCAGGCCCGAGAGAAGGATCACCAGGAACACCGGGACGAGCAGGATCCGTGCGATGGTGATGCTGTTGGCGAGGTTGAGCTGGCTGCTCACGGTCCCCCTGTCGCGGCGACGGCCTCCACATCATACCCGAGGCTGCCGCTGACCACGGCGGGTACAAGGGTGCCGCGCCGCGCCCTGAGGCCGCGGAGCAGGGCGCGGCCGTCGACGTCGGGCGCCTGCAGGGCGATGCGCCCGACGGCGGGGATGTCCCCTCGCGAGGAGCCGCGCTCCACCAGCACGTCGACGGAGCGGCCGGCGAGCGAGCTCCAGAAGCGCTCCGCCTCGCGGTCGATGACCTCGCCGAGGCGGGCGGCACGGTCGAGGGCGAGCTGGTGCGGCACGGCGCCGGGCATGCCGGCCGCCGCCGTGCCCTCCTGCTCGTCGTAGACGAACACGCCGGCCACGGCGAGTCCCGCCTGGCGGACGAAGCCCACGAGTTCTTCGAACTCCGCGTCGGTCTCCCCCGGGAACCCGGCGATGAACGTGGAGCGCACGGCGGCCCCGGGCAGCACGGCGCGAACGCGCTCCAGGAGCGCCAGATGGGCGGCGCCGTCGCCGGAGCGCCGCATGCGGCGCAGGACGGCGCCGGAGGCGTGCTGGAGGGGGACGTCCACGTAGGGCACGGCGTGCTCCGCGATCGCCTCCAGAAGGGCGTCGTCGATGCCGTCCGGCTGCAGGTAGAGCAAGCGCAGCCAGTCGGGAGCGGGCTCCAGCGCGGCCAGCTCGCCGAGCAGGCGGCTCATCCCGCCCCACCCCGGCTGCGCCCAGCGCGAGGTGTCCTGACCGACGAGCACCAGCTCGCGGGCGCCGGCGGCCAGGGCCGCCCGAGCCGCGCGCAGCACCTCGCCGGCGGCGACCGTGTCGTAGTCGCCCTTGATCAGCGGGATGGCGCAGAAGGAACAGCGCCGGTCGCAGCCGTCCGAGACCTTGACGTAGGCGCTGACCGGGCGCGGCCGGCGCGGGACGGGCAGCGCCACGCCGGCCCCACCGGGCGCCCCGGCTGCTTCGCCGCCGGCGGCGAGCGCGGCCAGGAGCGGCGCCGTGTCCAGGCCGCACCACAGGTCCACCTCGGGGATCTCGGCGGCGAGCTCTTCGCGGTAGCGCTCCACGAGGCAGCCGACGGCCGCCACTCGCGCGCCGCGGGCGTGGGCGGCCTCGGAGGCGTCGAGGATTGCCTCGATCGACTCCTCCTTGGCGGCGTCGATGAAGCCGCACGTGTTGACGACGAGGACGTCGGCACGGCCGGCCGCCGCCGGGCGGTGCCCCGCCGCGCGGAGCCGCGCCTCGAGCGCGTCGGAGTCGGCCTCGTTCTTCGGGCAGCCGAGGGTCTGGATGAAGAACGAGCTGCCCGTGGCGGGCCTCAGCGGTAGTTGACGAACTGGACCGGGATGCCCCAATCCTCGTCGCGCAGGGCGCCCATGGCCGCCTGCAGCTCATCCTTGCTCGCCGAGAACACGCGCACGGTGTCGCCCTGGATCTGGACCTTGACCTTCTTGAAGCGCTGGCGGAGCAGCTTGTTCATCGCCTTGGCCTTCTCGTCGGGGATGCCCTGGGCGATGGGGGCGCGCTGCCGGACGGTGCCGCCGAGGGCCTCCTCGACCTTGCCGTACTGCACGGCCTTGAGCGGCACCTTGCGGCGCACGAGCTTCTCCTCGAGCACGTCGATGACCTGCCTGAGCTTGCCGTCGTTGTCGGAGACGAGCACGAGCGCCTCGCCCTCCAGCGTCACCGAGCTCACGCTCTTCTTGAAGTCGTAGCGCGTTGCGATCTCCTTCTGCGCCATGTTCACGGCGTTGCGCACCTCGTTGAGATCCGCCCTGGAGACCACGTCGAACGAGAATTCCTTGGCCATGTGCTACCCCTGCGTGTCCGCCCCGCCTTGGGACTCGCGTCCGGCGGCGCGCTCGATGGTGCTCCGTGCTCTTCCGGGCTCTGCGTGCATCATTGTCCGCCGCGTGGCCATTCGGGCCGGCGGCCGCTCAATAGCGCTCCGTACACTCCGTGACTCTACGGACATCAGTCCGTCCGCCGCGGCGCCTTCGGGCCGGCGGCGCGCTCAATAGCGCTCCGTACACTCCGTGACTCTACGGGCATTAGTCCGGGCCCTGGACCACGCGCCCCTGGATGACCTCGACCGTCCATGGGCCGACGTCGCTCTCCAGCTTGGCCTTCGTGCCGGCGGCCACGAGTTCCACGTTGGCGGGCGCGCCGAGGCTCATCCAGATGTCCTTGCCCTTGAACTTCTCGATGTCGCCCTTGTTGAGCGTACCCGAGAACAGCACGACGCCGGTGCTGTTGTTGCGCCTGACCTCCATCCAGCAGTCTCCGTCCACGGCCTCGATCTTGACGAGGTCCTTCTGCCAGGCGGGTACCCCGGTCGCGCTCGGCTTCGGCTTGACCGAGGCGCTCGGCGACGGCGACGGGCTGACGACGCCGAGTGCGCCGGGCGTCGTGGTGGGCTCGTCGCCGCCGTCGCCGCCGCTCATCAAGCCGAGTGTGTAGATGACCGCGAGGGCGATGAGGCAGAGCACGGCGACGACCACGACGGTGTTGCGGCCGCGGTGACTGTGCGGCTTGCCGATGACCGACGAGCCGCTGAATGGCTCGTGGTGCTCGGCGGACGGCGCGATCGCGCGGGAGCGGAACTCGCCGATGATGACCTCCGGGTCGAGGCCGAGATAGGTGGAGTACGTGCGCAGGAAGCCCTTGACGTAGGTGACGCCGGGCATGACGTCCCAGTCCTCGTTCTCCATGGCCTGGACGTACTTGACCCGGATCTTGATGTCTTCCTCGACCTGCTGCAGCGTGAGAGCACGGCGGACGCGGGCCTCGCGCAGCGTGGTGCCGATCTCAAACACGGTGGATGCCGTTCTCCTCGCTCGCCGCTGGGGATCCGGTCGCGGCGGTCACCCGAACGTACAGTCTAGTAACCGGGTGCTGGGATGACAAACGAACTCCGAGGCTGCGCGGGACTCAGAGCTCGGTCGGCGCCGGCTCGGCCGCCAGTGGCGGCACCTCCGGCGCCGGAGCCGCGGTCTCGGGCGTGCCGGCGTCCGTCTCAGGGTCGTCCACGACGTCGCCGCTGAGGCGGGCGAGCGCCATCGGCAGACCCGCCTCGTCGATGAGCACCGCGCGCGCCTTGCTGCCGTCGTACCCGGAGATGATGCCCATCTCCTCCATGATGTCGATGAGACGGCCGGCGCGCGCGTAGCCCACGCGCAGGCGCCGCTGCAGAAGGGCCACGCTCGCCGCGCCCGTGTTGACCACGGTCTTGATCGCCTCCCCGAGCAGCTCGTCGCCGCCGGCGGACTGCGCCTGCTGCTCGGCGTCGGGGCCGGCCGGGTTCTCGAGGAGCTCCTCGTGGTAGTCGGGCTTGGCCTGGCGCTTCCAGTGCTCGGTGACGAGCTTCATCTCGGCGCTCGTGATCAGGGCGCCCTGGACGCGCAGCAGCCTGCTGCTCCCCATGGGGCTGAACAACATGTCGCCCATGCCGAGGAGGCTCTCCGCGCCGCCCTGGTCGAGGATGATGCGGGAGTCGGTCTGCGAGCTCACGGCGAAGGCGATGCGCGAGGGGATGTTGGTCTTGATCATGCCGGTGACCACGTCGACCGACGGGCGTTGTGTGGCCACCACGAGGTGGATGCCGCAGCTGCGGCCGAGCTGACCGAGGCGGATCACGGAGTCCTCGACCTCAGAGGGGGCCACCATCATGAGGTCGGCCAGCTCGTCGATGATCACCATCGTGTACGGCATGGGGTCCTCGCCCGCACGCACCAGCTTCTTGTTGAGCGCGCGGATGTCCTGGCAGCCGTTGCGCGAGAGCACGTCGTAGCGCCGGTCCATCTCGCGGCAGATGTTGTCGAGCACGTAGGTGGCCTGCTTCATGTTCGTGACCACCGGCGCCAGCAGGTGCGGAACGCCGTTGAAGTTGCTCAGCTCGACCTTCTTGGGGTCGATCATGATCATGCGCACCTCGTCGGGCGTGGCCCGCAGCAGGATGGAGGTGATGAGCGCGTTGAGGCAGCCGCTCTTGCCCGAGCCGGTGGTGCCGGCGATGAGCAGGTGCACCATGCGCACGAGGTCGGCGAGGACGGCCTTGCCGGTGACGTCCTTGCCCAGCCAGAAGGCCATCGGCGAGGCGTGCTGCGGGAACAGGCCGTGGATGTCGCCCAGCGAAACGTAGTTCGCCTGCTGGTTCGGCACCTCGACGCCGACGGCCGTCTTGCCGGGGATCGGCGCCAGGACGCGTACGTCGGTCGCCGCCAGCGCGTACTTGAGGTCGTCCTTGAGCCCGGCCACCTTGCTCACCTTGATGCCGGGCTCCAGCTGCAGCTCGTAGCGGGTGACGCGCGGTCCCGAGACCGTGCCGATCACTTGGGCGGGGATGTTGAAGCTGCCCAGCGTCGCGACCAGCCGCTCGGAGACGCGGGCGACGGCGTCCGGAGACTCACCGTGCCCCTGCGCCAGACGGCGCAGGAGGGCCGGGTCGGGCAGCGTCCACTGACGCCGCTCCGCCGCGCCGAACGCCAGCGCCACGTCGGCTCCTCCGGCTGCGCCCTTCTCCGCCTGCCCGGCGGCGGCCGCGGCGAGCGAGAGCTGCACGCCGTCCTCCGCCGCCACGACCGGCTCCGGCTCGTGCTCGTCGGGCGGCGCGGGCTCGCCGAAGATCTCCGGCGCCTCCGCGGCGCCGTCGATGAGGTGCGGCCCCGCAGCGGGGACGGGGCGCGAGAAGTCGAGTTCGGGCGTCACCGCCGGCCGGACGGAGGTGCGCATGAGGTCGCCGGCGTCGATGGTCTGCGCCTCGTCCAGCTCCACGACGCGGGTGTCGGACGCCTCCTTGCGGCGCGCGCCCAGTGCTTCGGCCTGGCTGCGCGCCGCCCTCCCGGCTTTGGCTACGCCCTGCTTCGAGTGCGTCGCCCACTGCCGCAGGGACGAGCCCGTCACCAGCAGCACGCCGGCGAGGATGAGGGCGACCACGAGGACGTCGACGCCCAGGCGGCCGACGAACGGGCTGAGGACCGCCCACTGCACCTCGCCGAGGATGCCGCCGTGGGCGCTCATATACGCGTCGCGGAAGAGCGCGTCGCCGCGCTCGCCGCCGAAGATGCCGAAGGCGTCGGCCGCCGCGGCGAGCGCCACCCCGGTGACGATCAGTGCGACGCCCCAACTGAGCCCTCGCCGCGGGCGGCTCTCCTCCTTGACCACGAGGAGGTAGGCCACGAACCCGAGGAGGAACGGCAGAGCGAAGGCGAGGATGCCGACCAGCCAGCGGGCGGCGTCGCCCAGCCAGCGGCCGAGCGAGCCTCCGTCCCATCCCAGATAGAGCACAAAGGCGAGAAAGACGGCGACGGCGAGGCAGGCGATGGCTCCGAGCTCCCGGCGATGCCGGGAGGCCGGGGGCTTGGACTTGGCTCTGGAGGCCGCCGCGGCGCCGCGCGGCGCCGTCCGCGCCGCGGCGGCCGCGCGCCGGCGTGCCTGTTTCGGGCGTGCAGTCGCCATGGGGCTGTGTTCGACGCGCGGCGGGGAAACCCTAGGTTGCCGCGCGCCCCTCCCCGCCCTCAGACCTCGACGACGATGGGCATGATGAGAGGCCGGCTCTTGGTGCGCCGGAAGACGAGCTCGGACAGGCGCTGGGTGATGTCCTCGCGGATGAGGTGCTGGCCGGTCACGTGTTCGGCGCCGAGCTCGTCCAGGAGCGCGTCCAGGGCCTCTCCGCACTCGTCGAGGACGTCCTGGAGACGCGCGTCGTCGTGGAGGAAACCTCGTGCGACGAGCTCGGGCGCGGCCACCGAGTCGCCGGTCTGGCCGTCCACCGTGACCACGGCGATGAGGATGCCGTCGCCGGCCAGCTGCTGGCGGTCGCGCAGCACGAGACCTTCGGGATCGCCGATCTCGGAGCCGTCGACGAACACCATGCCTGTCGCGACCTTGCCGACGATCTCGCCGTTGTCGGCTTCCAGCTCGAGCACGTCACCGTTCTCGAGGATGAAGATGTCCTCGTCGGACATGCCCGACTGGCGGGCCAGCTCGGCGTGGAGGTGCTGCATGCGGTACTCGCCGTGGACGGGGACGAGGAACCGGGGTCGCGTGAGGTTCAGCATCATCTTGAGGTCTTCCTGGGCGGCGTGGCCGCTCACGTGGATGCCGCTGCGCTCGCCGTAGACCACGGTGGCGCCGACCTTGAGAAGGCGGTCGATAGTGGCGGTCACGCTGCGCTCGTTCCCGGGGATCGCCTTGGCGGAGATGACGACGGTGTCTCCTTCGTGCAACTCGACCTGGGGGTGGTCGTTGAACGCCATGCGCGTGAGCGCCGAGAG
Source organism: uncultured Thermoleophilia bacterium (assembly GCA_963705205.1). Classification (GTDB taxonomy): domain Bacteria; phylum Actinomycetota; class Thermoleophilia; order UBA2241; family UBA2241; genus CAIXSE01. The sequence goes on along the minus strand of CAVPJG010000005.1, from coordinate 390,458 downwards.
CGGCTCGCCCTGGCTGCCGGTCGAGAGGATCAGGATCTCCTCGGGCCGGTATTCGTCGATCTGCGTGAGCTTGATCATCGCGCCCTCGGGCACCTTGAGGTAGCCGAGGTTGCGGGCGATGTTGGCGTTCTTGACCATGGAACGTCCGGAGAGCGCGAACTTGCGGCCGTGCAAGTGGGCGATGGTGATCGCCTGCTGGATGCGGTGGATGTGGGACGCGAAGCTGGCCACGATCACGCGGCCCTCGGCCTCGGCGAAGATCTGGTGAAAGGCGTTGCTGACGGTGCTCTCCGAGGCAGTCGAGCCCGGAGCCTCGGCGTTGGTCGAATCGCCGAGCAATGCCAGGACTCCCCTCTCACCGAGCCGGGCGAAGGCGTCCACGTCGGTGACGCGGCCGTCGATCGGCGTGTGGTCGAAACGGTAGTCGCCGGTGAGCACCACCGCGCCGAGATCGGTGCCGAGCACGATCGACAGCGAGTCGGGGATGCTGTGGCTGGTGGCGATGAAGGACAGGTCGAACGGCCCAAGCTGCAGGCGCGACTTGTCGCTGACCTCGGTCAGCTCGACGCTCTTGAGCAGGCCGTGCTCCTCGAGCTTGGACTTGATGAGCGCGAGCGTGAAGCGGCTGCCGTAGACCGGCCGGTTCAACCGCCGGAGCACGAACGGCAGCGCCCCCTGATGATCCTCGTGGCCGTGTGTGATCACGAAGGCGAGCACGTCGGCCTCGCGCTCGACCAGCCACCGGATGTCGGGGAGCACGAGGTCGATGCCGAGCATGTCCTCGCTGGGGAACTCGACGCCGCAGTCGAGCACCACGATCTTGCCGCGGTACTCGACCGCCGTCATGTTCTTGCCGATCTCGCCGAGTCCCCCGAGGGGGATGATGCGTACGGCGTCTTCACTCATGGTGGTGCCTTCTCTCTGTGTTCGTGTCGCGGGTGGCCGCGGGGCTCAGGCGTCGGTGAGACCGAGCCGCCTGAGCTCTGCGGCCACCACGGCTTCTTCTTCGGGTGTGGCGGGCACGAGCGGGAGACGCAAGCCTCCGACCTCGTGCCCGAGCAGGTTGAGCGCCGCCTTGACCGGGATGGGGTTGGCGGTGACGAACAACGCCTTGTAGAGCCCGTGCAGGGCGGCGTCCTCGGCGGCGGCGGCCTCGAGGTCGCCCTCCCGGCAGAGCCGGGCGACCTCGGCCATTCGCGGCCCGACCACGTGGCTCGCCACGCAGATGCCGCCGGCCCCGCCGCGCGCCATGACGTCGTAGAGCATGTCGTCGTTGCCGGCGTACACCGCCAGGTCGCTGATCTCCATGAGCCGGTCGGTCTCCGCCAGGTCGGGGTTCGCCTGCTTGACGGCGGCGATGTTGTCGACGCTGCCGAGCTCGGCCAGCGCCTCCGGCGTGACGTTGATGACGCAGCGCCCCGGGATGTTATAGACGATCACCGGAAGGCTCGTCGCCGCGGCGACGGCGCGGAAGTGCGCGATCACGCCACGCTCCGGCGGCTTGTTGTAGTAGGGAACGACCGCCAGCACGCCGTCCACGCCGCAGGCCTCGGCACCGCGCGTGAGCTCCACGCTGTGCCGGGTGTCGTTGGACCCTGTACCGGCGATGACGGAGGCGCGCCCGTCCACCGCGGCGACGACGGTGCGGAACATCGCCAGCTTCTCCTCGTCGTCCAGCGTCGGCGACTCGCCGGTGGTACCAGCGACCACCAGTCCGTCCGAGCCGTGGGCGAGCAGGAACTCGGCGAGCGCGGCGAGCTTGTCGTGGTCCACCGCCCCGGCGGCGTCGAACGGCGTCACCATGGCGGTCAGGACGGTCCCGAGACGGCGGCTGTGGAGCGGTGTCCCTTCGGCGCCCCGCTCGATAGCCAATGAGCGGTGCTGCTCCGCCGCCCCGCTCGAAAGCCCGGCTTCGACGGCTTTTCTGCGGCGGCTATTCACTGGTCCTCCTTCGCTGCCCGCCCGGGCGCGTCCGGGGGGTCCAGCAGGTTCTCGAGTCCGATGACGGTGCCACGCACCGTCCCCACACGCCGCAGCGCCAGCAGCACCCCGGCCATGAACGAGCGCCGGGAGAGGGAGTCGTGGCGCAGGGTGAGGAGCTCGTCCTCGCCGCCGAACACGACCTCCTGGTGCGCCACCGCGCCGGGCAGGCGCACGCTGTGGATGGTCACGCGGCCGTCGGCCACCAGGCCGCGTGAGGCCGGACCGGCACCGGGTGGAGCCGCCAGGGCGGACCCCGGCGCCTCCGCCATGAGTCGCGCCGTGCGCAAGGACGTCCCCGACGGCGCGTCCGCCTTGGCTTTGTCGTGTGTCTCGATGATCTCGGCGTGCTCGTAGTGCTGCGCCGCCTCGGCGGCGAACTTCATGAGCAGCACCGCGCCGAGGGCGAAGTTGGGCACGATGACGAGCCCGGCGCCGGACGCCTCGGCCTTGGCCGAGAGGCCGGTGACCTGGTCGTCGTCCAGCCCGGTGGCCCCGACCACCGTGGGCACCCCGGCCTCGAGCAGGGCGGCGCTGTTCTGGTAGACGGCGCCGGGGACGCTGAACTCGAGCGCCGCCGCCGGCGTCGTGAGGGCAAGGGCCGCCTCGACGTCCGTGAACCACGGCGCCTCCCCCCCGTGCCCCTTCTTCGGGTCGACGAGCGCTGCGAGGCGCAGGTCGTCCTGCGCGGCGATGGTGGCCGCGCTCAGCGCGCCCATCTTGCCGGCCGCCCCGGTCACCAGCACGTCGATCATGACGCCCGTTCCTCCTGCGTACACGAGCGGGACAGCGTAGACATGCCGCTTATCGTTCCTCCTGGACGAACCCCTGGGTGACGGCCCGGAACGGCTCCGGCTGGGGCCCTATGCAGGCCGTCGACCACGTCTCCAGGTCATAGTACCGCCGCACCGCGGCGACGACAGCGTCCCTGTCGACCGCGTCGATGCGCTCGAGCACCTCGTCCACGGTGAGGACGGGCTGCTCCATGAGGATGGCCCGTCCCAGCGCCTGCATGCGCGCTCCCGGGCTCTCCATGCTGAGCACCAGCTGCCCCTTGAGGTGGTTCTTGGCCCGGCTGATGGCGGCGTCGGTCATGTCGGCCTCGAGGCCGTCGAGGGTCTCGAGGATGACCCGCATGGCCTCCTCGACCGCCTCCTGGCGGGAGCCGAAGTACACCGCGGCCAGCCCGGCGTCCGCGTAGAGCGACGTGTACGAGTACACGGAGTAGGCGAGGCCTCGCTTTTCGCGCACCTCCTGGAAGAGGTGCGAGCTCCACGAGCCGCCGAGGACGGTGTCGACCACGAAGGCGGCGTACCTGTCCGGGTCGCCGCGACGCGGCCCCGGACCGCCGAGGCACACGTGGTACTGCTCGGTGTCCTTCTGCGTGAAGCGGGCGGTGTGCCGCGTCTCTGGTGAGCTCAGCTCGGCGCGCACGACCTCGGCGCCGGGCTCGGGCCGGAAGTGCGCGGCGGCGAGCGCGGCGACGCGTTCGTGGTCGACGTGGCCGCTGGCCGCGATCACCACACCCGGATTCACATAGTGGGCGTCGTGGTAGCCGCGCACGGTGTCGAGGTCGAGCGCTGCCAGCGTCTCGTAGTGGCCGATGATGGGCCGCCCGAGCGGGTGCTCGCCGAACACGACCTCGCAGAGGTCGTCGTGGATGAGCTCGGGCGGCGAGTCCTCGTACATCGCGACCTCTTCGAGCACGACCTCGCGCTCCTGGTCCAGGTCGGCGAACGAGGGGCGCGCGACCATCTCCGCGATGACCTCGAACGCCTTGTCGAGGTCCTCGTCCAGGAGCCGCGCGTTGACCAGCGTGTACTCCTTGGAGGTCGACGCGTTGGGTTCCGCGCCCATGTCGTCGAAGATGTGGGCGATCGCGGACGCCGAGAACTTGTCCGAGCCCTTGAAGATCAGGTGCTCGATGAAGTGCGAGATGCCGCCGAGCTCGACCGGCTCGAGCCGGGAGCCCGCGGCGATCCAGACCCCGAGGGCCACCGAGCGCACGGAATCCAGGCGCTCGGTGGCCACTCGCAGGCCGTTGTCCAGCGTCGACAGGCGGTAGGCCTTCGTGGCCCGCTCCCTGCTCTCGCTTCTACTTACTCTGCCTCGGGCGGCTTGAGCAGCGTGAGCCCGATGCGGTTGCGCGCCTTGTCGATCTCGACGACCTCGACGGTCACCGTGTCGCCGCGCTTGACGACGTCCTCGACGTTCTTCACGCGCTCGCCCTTGGGCGCGAGGCGGGAGATGTGGAGCAGGCCGTCGGTGCCCTTCTTGAGCTCGACGAAGGCGCCGAAGTCGGTGGTCTTGACGACGCGTCCGGTGAACACGTCGCCGACCTCGACCTCCTTGGTCATCGACTGGATGCGGTTCTTGACGCCCTCCGCGGCCTCCTCGTCGGGGGCGCAGATGAAGATCGTCCCGTCGTCCTGGATGTCGATGTCGGCGCTGAACTCCTCGGTCATGCCGCGGATGGTCTCGCCGCCCTTGCCGATCACGAGCCCGATCTGGTCGGGGTTGATCTGGATCGAGAAGATGCGTGGCGCCCACTGGCTGAGCTCGCTGCGCGGCTCGCTGATGGCCTCGGCCATCTTGGCGAGGATGTGCAGCCGGGCCTTGCGCGCCTGCTCGAGGGCCTCGGTGAGGATCTCGAAGGTCACGCCGGTGATCTTGATGTCCATCTGCAGGGCGGTGATGCCGTCCGCGGTGCCGGCGACCTTGAAGTCCATGTCGCCGAGGTGGTCTTCCACGCCGGCGATGTCGGTGAGCACGACGTAGTCGTCGCCCTCCTTGATGAGACCCATCGCGGTCCCGGCCACCGGGGCGGTGATCTGCACGCCGGCGTCCATGAGCGAGAGCGTGGAACCGCAGACGCTGGCCATGGAGGACGAGCCGTTGCTCTCGAGGATCTCGGACACGATGCGGACGGTGTACGGGAAGTCGAGCTCGTTCGGCAGGACCGGCAGCAGGGCGCGCTCGGCGAGGGCGCCGTGGCCGATGTCGCGGCGCTTGGGCCCGCGCATGAAGCCGGTCTCGCCCACCGAGTACGGCGGGAAGTTGTAGTGGTGGATGTAGCGCTTCTTGTCCTCGATGCCGAGGCCGTCGATGCGCTGGAACTCGCCGGTGCCGCCGAGCGTGAGCAGGCTCATCGCCTGCGTCTCGCCACGGGTGAACAGGGCGCTGCCGTGCGTGCGCGGGATGACCCCGACCTCACAGCTGATCGGCCGCACTTCGTCCGTCGCGCGACCGTCAGGCCGGACCTTCTTCACGGCGATGCGGTCGCGGATGATGTCCTTCTCGACCTTGGCGAGCGCGCGCTTGACCTGCACGACGCGCTCCGGGTCTGAGTCCTCGTTCAGGAGCTGCTCGACCGCGGCCTTCTTGACCGCGGCCGTCGCGTCCATGCGCTCCTTCTTGCCCGCCACCTGGGTGGCGCTGTCGAGCGCGGCGGCGAAGCCCGTGCGGACCTCCTCGAGCACGCCCTCGTCGATGCTCATCGCGGGGACGTCCCACTTGGCCTTGCCGACCTGCCTCTGCAGCTCCAGCTGCACGGCGACGATCTTCTTGATCTCCTCGTGCGCCAGCTTGAGTGCCTCGACGATGACGCCCTCAGAGACCTGCTGGGCGCCGGCCTCGACCATGACGATGGCGTCGGCGGTCCCCGTGACGACGAGGTCCATGTCCGACTCGTCCTGGAGCTCCTCGAGCGACGGGTTGACGACCAGCTGGCCGTCGATGCGGCCCACGTGCACGGAGCCGATGGGACCGCCGAACGGGATGTCGCTGATGGTGAGCGCCGCGGAGGCGCCGAGCGTCGCGAGGATGTCGTAGGACACCTCGAAGTCGACGGACAGCGTGGTGGCGACGATGTGGACCTCGTTCATGAAGCCCTTGGGGAACAGCGGCCGGATGGGACGGTCGATCTGGCGCGCGGCCAGGATCGCCTTCTCGCTCGGACGCGACTCGCGCTTGATGAAGCCGCCGGGGATCTTGCCGGCGGCGTAGTGCCGCTCTTCCACGTCGACGGTCAGGGGGAAGAAGTCCTGCCCCTCGCGCACGTCTTCGCGCATGACCGCGCTGACCAGGACGACGGTGTCGCCCTGACGCACCAGCACCGCGCCGTTGGCCTGCTTGGCGAGGCGGCCGGTCTCGAGGGTGATCGTCTGACCCCCGACTTCTACTTCAATCGTGTTCATCTCTTCCTTCGTCTCTCTGACCCGGCGCCCCATTGCGCTCGGGTACTCTCTCGTCGGCGTGGGTTGTCACGGGGACGAATGGCATCGACGCGTCTGGCGTCGAAGGTGGTTACTTGCGGAGCTCGAGCTCCTTGACGAGCGCGCGATAGCGCTCGAGGTCGCGCGCCTGCAGGTAGTTGAGCAGGCGGCGACGCTGACCGACCATCTTGAGCAGGCCGCGCCTGCTGTGGTGGTCCTTCTTGTGGGTCTTGAGGTGCTCGGTGAGGGTGGTGATGCGCTCGGTGAGGAGTGCGATCTGTACCTCGGGGGAGCCAGTGTCGCCGTCGTGCTTGGCGTGCTTGGCGATGATGGTCTCTTTGGCGTCTTTGGTCATTGCCATTCTTTTCACCTCCCTCGTGGGAGCATCCGGGAACCCAGTCGCGGGTTGGCTGCCCGTGACCGAGAAAGCGGTCGCGCTAGGGTAGCACAGCGGGCGGCGGCGAGAAACCGAGCCCGCGGAGCGGGCGCGGTCAGGCTGCGCCGGCGTTGCCGGCGAGGCCGACGGCGTCGAGCTCGGGGTCGGCCAGAGAGCCGGCGGCGGCGATGTCGAGGAGCATCTGCGCGACGAGCGCGTCCGCGCCCTCGAAGCGCCGCTCGTCGCGGATCTTGTGGAGGAAGTCGAGGCGGATCTCACGGTCGTAGATGTCCCCGCTGAAGTCGAGGAGAAACGCCTCCACGGTCACGTGTGTGGTGGGCTCCTCCCGGCTCTGGAACGTGGGGTTGTGGCCGATGTTGACGGCGGTCCGGTACCAGCGCCCCTCAACGAGGGCTCGCGCGGCGTAGACACCGCGGCCGGGGAAGATGGTGCCGGCCTCGACGTCAACGTTCGCCGTGGGCACGCCCAGGGTGCGTCCGCGCTTGTCCCCGTGGACGACCACACCGCTCGCCGACGGCGGGCGGCCGAGGATCTCGCGCACCTCTTCGAGCTCGCCGTCGTGCAGCAGCCGGCGGATGCGGGTGGAGCTGATGGGCTCACCGTGCTCGGTGATCAGCGCGCAGACCTCGACCTCGTAGCCGTTCGCGACGCCGCAGGCGCGCAGCTGCGCCGCGTCTCCGGCGCCGCGCGCGCCGAAGTTGAAGTTCTCGCCGACGACGACGACCCGCGCCCGCAGCGTGCCGGCGAGCAGGCCGTCGCAGAACTCGGCTGGGGTGAGCGCGGCGAGCTCTTCATCGAACGGCAGCATGACCAGCTCGTCCGGACCGAGCTCCGCGATCAGTCGCACCTTCTCCTCGTTGGACGTGAGCAGACGCGGCACCCGCGCGGGGTCGATCACCGCGAGCGGGTGCCGGTCGAAGGTGACGACCGCGCTGGTGAGGCCGCGCTCGCGCGCGAGCCGCACGGCGCGGCCGATCACCGCGCGGTGACCCGCGTGCACGCCGTCGAACGTGCCGAGCGCGAGGGCCCGCGGCCGCGGCGCCAGCGACACGATGTCGGCCACGACCTCCATCAGAGCTTGACGAGGAGCTTGAGGGCGTTGCCCTCCTCGGCCGGCCCGTAGATGGCGATGAGCTCGCCGCGGAACGTGAGCCGCACCGGCTCCTGGGGGCCGCCCGGCAGGCGCGCGCCATTGCGCACGGCCGTGACCTGCGCCGCCGAGAGCTCGATGCCGGGCATGAACTGCAGCGCCACCGCCGGCGGCACGAGGCCGGGGATGTGATCGTCGCCGGCCTCCCTCTCCCCGATCGCGTCCTCGAACTCGGCCAGGGTCTGAGCCTCATCCAGCCGCAGATCGCCGACGGCGGTGCGCGAGAGCTGCTCAAGGTGCGCCCCGACGCCCACGGCCTCTCCGAGGTCGATGGCCAGCTGCCGCACGTACGTGCCCTTGGAGCACGCGATGCGGCAGCGCATCGTCTGCGCGGCCTCGTCGAACTCGACGACGTCGATCGCCTCGATGTCGACCTCCTTGACCGGCGTCTCGACCACTTCGCCGCGGTGGGCCTTCTTGTAGAGCCGTTCGCCATCCACCTTCACAGCCGAGGTCATGGGCACGCTCTGCAGGATGCGCCCGAGGAAGCCGGGGATGGCCGCGTCGACGGCGGCGCGGGTCGTCGCCACGCCGGTCTCCGTGAGCTGACCCGTGAGGTCGCCCGTGTCCGAGCGCACGCCGAACCGGACGGTGCACGCGTATTCCTTGGGCAGGTCGACGAAGAACCGGGCCAGCTTGGTCGCCCTGCCGGCCAGCACCACCAGAAGCCCGGTGGCGAACGGGTCGAGGGTCCCGGCGTGGCCCACCTTCTTGACGCTCGGTCGCAGGTTCCGCCGCACCCGGGCGACGACGTCGTGCGACGTGAAACCCTCGGGCTTGTCGATCAGGAGGACGCCGTCGAGAGGCGCCTTGCGAGTTCGGAACTGAGCCACGCGATCACCTCCTCGGGACCGTCGTCGCTGGAAAACCCCGCCGCCAGCTTGTGGCCGCCGCCGCCGTGCATGGCGGCGATAGCGCTGACATCGATGGTCTCGGAGCGCAGGCTGACGCGCACGCGCGCGCCGCTCATCTGTTCCTTGACGAGGGCGGCGACCTCCACGCCGTCGACGCCGCGCAGGCTGTCGACGACGCTCTCGGTCTCCTCCGGCCCCGCACCGGTGGCCGCGTAGTCGTCCCGCGTGACCGCAGCCAGAAGGGCGCGGCCGCCGGCGACCGCGCGCGCGCCGGCGACGGCCCGGGCCCACAGGCGCAGCGACGCCTCCGACCGGCGCTCGTAGAGCAGCGCGTACATACCCGTGACGTCCACGCCGAGCTCGACCAGCCACGCAGCCGTGCGGAAGGTGGACGGCGAAGTGCTGTCGTGATGGAAGTGGCCGGTGTCGAACGAGATGCCCGCGTACAGGGCCGCTGCGGCCGCCGGGGACGGCCGCAGCCCGAGCGCGCGGGCGATGTCGCACACGAGCTCGCTCGTGCTGCTCGCCTCGCCGCGCACGAAGGCGAGCTCTCCGTAGCGCGGGTTGTCGTGGTGGTGGTCGATGTTGACCGCGACCTCGCCCCAGCTCGGCAGGGCGAGGCGGTCCGGATTGCCGGAGTCGAGCGCGTAGAGCGCGGCGCCCTGCGGCGGCGCGCCACGCCGCACGCGCCCCTCCGGAAGCAGCACGTCGCCGAGCGGCAGCAGCTCGTCCTCCGACACGTACAGGTGGGCCTCGGCGCCGAGCTGCGCGAACAGGTCGAGCATGCCGGCCGCCGCGCCGAGCGCGTCGGAGTCGGGCTTCTCGTGGACGGCGAGCGCGACCCGGCCCTCGCCGCACATGCGCCGGCACACCGCGTCGAGGTCGGCGGCGAGGGCCTTCACGCCTCGTTCTCGCCGGTCACGTGTGTTTCGCCGCCGCCCGCAGCGCCCGCGGCGGCGTCTTCGTCGCCTTCGGTCACCGGTTCGACGCCCGGCACCGGGATCTCGTGCGGCTCCTCGCCGAGCACCTCCGCCTCGCGCTTGAGCGCGCGCTCGATGCGCAGGGCGTTGTCCAGGGTCTCGTCGTAGCAGAACTGCAGCTGCGGCGTGCGCTTCATGTGCAATGAGGCGTTGATCTTGGCCTGCAGGAAGCCGCGCGACTTCTCGAGCGCCTTCATGGTGAGATCACGCTCCGTCTGGCCGCCGAGCACGCTCACGAAGACCTTGGCGTGCCGCAGGTCTGGACTGGTCTCGACCCCTGTCACGGTCACGAACCCGATGCGCGGGTCCTTGAGCTCCGTGGAGGTGATGACCGAGGAGAGCGTCTCCTTGATGCTTTCGTTGACCTTTAGTAGTCGAAGTCCCATACCGTATCCACCGGGTCAGCCGTCCTGAGCAGCACGCGAGCGACCTCGAAGGCCTGCGCGTGCATGTAGCGGTCGATGTCGTCGAGGCGCTCCCGGGTCTGCTGGAGCGACGAGGCGGCGATGACCACGAGCACCCTTGCCCGCTGCCACGCATCCTGCAGTCCTACCTCGCTGAACGAGGCGCGAAACCGGGACTGCAGGACGTCACGCAGCGAAGCCAGGGGCGCGCGCTTGTCCTTGAGCGTCCGGGCATCCGGGAAGTGCAGCTCCGCGAGATAGACGCCGAGGCAGGCGTCAGGCCTCACGGGCGACTTCTCTGGTCTCATACGCCTCCAGCACGTCCCCTTCCTTGAGGTCGTTGAAGCCGTCGAGCAGGATGCCGCATTCGAAGCCTTCCAGGACCTCGCGCGCGTCTTCGGCGAAGCGCTTGAGGGAGGTCATCTTGCCGTCGTGGACCACCACATCGTTGCGCAGCACGCGCACGCCCGCATTGCGCACGATCTTGCCGTGCGTGACCATGCACCCGGCGATGGTGCCGAGCTTGGACGCCTTGAACGTGGTGCGCACCTCGGCCTGGCCGAGCACGATCTCCTCGATGGTCGGCTTGAGCATGCCGACGAGGGCCGCGGTGATGTCCTCGGTGACCTTGTAGATCACGCGGTAGGTGCGGATGTCCACGCCTTCGGTCTCGGCCAGCGCGGTGGCCTGCGGGCTCGGACGCACGTTGAAGCCGATGATGATGGCCGCGGATGCGCTTGCGAGCATGATGTCTGATTCGTTCACGCCGCCGACGCCGGAGTGGATGATGCGCACCTTGACCTCGGGGTGCTGGATCTTGAGCAGCGCGTCGCTGAGCGCCTCGAGGCTGCCCTGCACGTCGGCCTTGACCACCAGGTTGAGATCGAGCACCTTGCCCGCGGCGATGCGCGCGAAGACGTCGTCGAGCGTGAGCGCATGCTGCTTGGCGAGTGCCTCGGTCTTGAGGCGGTTGGCGCGCTTGTGGCCGAGGGCACGCGCGGCGCGCTCGTCCTTGACCACGCGGCAGAACTCCCCGGCCACCGGGAGGTCGTCGAAGCCGATGATCTCGACGGGAGTAGAGGGCCCACCGGTCTTGAGCGGCTCGCCGCGGAAGTCGCGCATGGCGCGCACCTTGCCGCTGGCCTCACCTGCGACGATCGCGTCGCCGACGTGGATCGTGCCGCGGTTGATGAGCATGGTCGCGACGACGCCGCGGCCGGGATCGACGCGAGACTCGATGATGAACCCGCTCGCGGGAGCGTCGGGGTTGGCCTTGAGGTCGCCGACCTCCGCCACCAGCAGGAGCATGTCGAGGAAGTTCTCGAGGCCGATGCGTTTCTTGGCGCTGGCCTCGACGAACACGTTGTCCCCGCCCCACTCCTCGGGCACGATGCCATGCTCGGCGAGCTGCTGCTTGATGCGCTCGATGTTGGCGTCGGGCTTGTCGATCTTGTTGACGACGATCACGATCGGCACGCCGGCGGCCTTGGCGTGGTCGATGGCCTCCACGGTCTGCGGCATGACGCCGTCGTCCGCGGCCACCACGATGGCCGCGATGTCGGTGACCTTGGCGCCGCGCGCCCGCATGGCGGTGAACGCGGCGTGGCCGGGAGTGTCGATGAAGGTGATGAGCTGGCCGTTGTGCCTCACCTGGTAGGCGCCGATGTGCTGGGTGATGCCGCCGGCCTCGCCGGCCGCCACGGCGGTGTCGCGGATGGCGTCAAGGAGGCTGGTCTTGCCGTGGTCGACGTGGCCCATGACGGTGATCACGGACGGGCGCGGCTTGAGATCCTCGGGATCGTCGACCGCTTCCTTCTCGAGCTCCGCCTCTTCGTCCGCCGCGTGGGTGATCTCCACCTCGCGGCCGAAGTCGGTGGCCAGCACCTCGATGGCCTCGTCGCTCAGCGTCTGCGTGATGGTGACCATCTCGCCGTAGCCCATGAGCGCCTTGATGATGTCGGGTGTGGTGATGCCGAGCAGCTGGGAGATGTCCTTGACCGTGGAGCCGGACGGGACCTTGACCAGCCCGGTCGGCACGACCGGCGTCGTCTGCTGTTCCTCGCGCTCGCGACCGCGGCCGCGACCGCGGCCGCGCCGCCGGTCGCCCGGGCCGCCGCCGCGCCGTGACGCGCCGGCGTCGATGATGACGCGGCGCTTCTTGCCGGCAGGCCCGCCGCCGGAACGCCGGCGTACAGCGCCGCCCGCAGGCGCCGCGTAGGCCTTCTCGATAGCTTCGTCCTCGACGCTGACCTCACCGTCGACGACCTCGATGCCCGCCTTCTTGAGGTGGGCGAGCACATCGTCGACACTCGTCTTCCGCTGAGTCGCGATATCCGAGACCTTACGTTTCGCCATTCACCTCACCGCCTTTCGTCGTCCTGGGGCTGCGCGAAGAGCGCACGGACCCCGGGATCGAGTGTCACCGGGCCGCGGAAGGCGCGCGCGAACGCGCGCTTCTTCTCCGCGGCCTCGAGACAGTTCTGTTCTGGACACAAATAGGCGCTCCTCCCGGGTGCTCCCGGTCGCGCCTCCACCACGCGCCCCTGCGCGGCCACGAGCCGTACGAGCTCGTCCTGGCTGCGCTTGCGGCGACAGCCGACGCACGTCCTCTCCGGCGTCGACACGGCGATCACTCCTCGCTCGCCTCCGCCTCGGCGGACTGCACCGCGGCCTCTTCCGTCGCCGGCGGAGTCGCCGGCTCGGCGGGGACGTAGTCGGCGTGGATGCTGCAGTACCGAGAGCCCGGCTCGGCCTGGTTGGGACAGCGCTTGCCGGTGCGCATGATCGCCATGCACTGGCCGTCGACGCCGTCCTCCTCGCCGAACTCCAGGCTGTTCTCGGCCTCGGCCATCTGCTGCTGGCTCTTGATGTCGATGCGCCAGCCGGTGAGCTTGCTCGCCAGCCGAGCGTTCTGGCCCTCCTTGCCGATCGCCAGCGAAAGCTGGTCGTCGGGGACGATGATCGTCGCGGTCTTCTCCTCGTCGTCGACGATCACCTCGCGCACACGCGCCGGCGAGAGCGACTTCGCGACGAAGCGCGCCGCGTCCTCGTTGTACGGGATGATGTCGATGCGCTCGCCGCGCAGCTCGCTGACCACCATGCGCACGCGCGAGCCGCGCGGGCCGACGCAGGCGCCGACCGGGTCGACGCCGTCTGCGTGCGAGATCACGGCGATCTTGCAGCGCCCGGGGACGGGCTTGCCGTCGCGCCCGCGATAGCCGGTCTCGCGCGCCACCTGGCGGATCTCGACGAGGCCGTCGGCGATCTCCGGCACCTCGAGCTCGAACAGCTTGCGCACGAGCTCCTCGCTGCGCCGCGAGAGCTTGACCTGCGGTCCCTTGGCGGACTCCTCCACGCGGATGATCACGGCCTTGATGCGCGCGCCGTGCTCGTAGTGCTCCGTCTCGATCTGTTCTCCGCGCGGGAGCTCGGCCTCCACGCGGCCGAGCTCGACCAGCGTGTTGTGCCGCGGGTCGCTCTGCTGGACGATGCCGGTGACCAGCTCGCCGACGCGATCGATGTACTCCTCGTACATGAGGTCGCGCTCGGCTTCGCGGATGCGCTGCAGGATGACCTGCTTGGCGGTCATCGCCGCGATGCGACCGAAGTCGTCGGGCGTGACCTCGATGCGCTCGACCTCGCTCATATCGACGCCGCTGAGGTCGAGCCCGACCTCTTCTCCGGTCTCCTCGTCGTGGACCTTGAGCGCCTCGGTATCGATGTGGTCCGGGAAGATGAGCTGGTACACGCGCATGTCGCCGGTCTCGGTGTCGATCTCTACAGCGGCGTACTCAGCCGCGTCCGGGGACTTCTTGTACGCGGACAGCAGCGCGTCCTCGAGGGCCGCGACAAGAGCCTCGAAGGCGATGCCCTTCTCGCTCTCGATCTGGCGCAGAGCCTCGATGATCTCTCTACTCACGATGGCCTCCGTCGGTTTCATGGTTGTAGACCACGTGCGCCTTGCCGAGGGACTCGAGCGGCAGCGTGGCGCTGCCCCCTCCCTCGAGGGTGAGGGTGATGGACTGGTCGTCGGCGGCCGCCAGGCGGCCGCGGTAGTTGCGGCGGCCCTCGATCGGCCGCGCCAAGGTGACCGCCACCTCGCTGCCGAGCGCGGCGGCGAAGTGCGCCGGCTTGCGCAGGCGCCGGTCCAGTCCCGGGGAGGAGACCTCGAGCGCATAGCGCTCGCGCAGCTCCTCCAGCGACTGACTCACCGCCATGCACAGGTCGAGGTCGACTCCGCCTGGCCGGTCGATGTACAGCGTCAGCATCGAAGCCGGCCGGCCACGCACCTCCACGTCGACCAGGTCGACGTCGGGGAACCGCTCGGCGAGCGCAGCTTCGATGATGGCTTCCAGATCCTCTCTTGTCTCCCTCATACCGACCCCTAACACGAGAAAAGTCGGTTGCCACCGACTTTCACGCAGAGAGCCCGCTCGTGGTGTGTTGTCCTGCCCGATGAGTATAGCACCCGCTTCTTGCGGCGTTCAAGGAGGCTGCCGGAGCCCGCCGCAGGCTCAGGCCCCCGGGGAATCTGCCGATAGTGGGAGGGACAGTTGCAGACCCGGAGAGAGGCAGGCGATGGGAGAATACACGACGTTCGAGTGCCGCCAGTGCGGCTACCAGGCCGAACGCATCCGCTGGGGCGTCAGCGTCTACGACCCGCGCCAGCGCTTCATGCCCGGCTACTGCGTCGAGTGCGGCACCATCGTCGAGGTCGACATGACCGGCGCCGACATCCACGTGGACGAGTTCCGCTGCGTGGTCTGCGGCAGCGAGCTCTTCTTCCTCGAGAAGGCCGCCTCGTACACCTGCCCCAAGTGCAAGGCGCACGACATGCTTCTGCACCAGGGCGAGTACTGGTAAGACGCGCCGTGGGACGCTACTTCGTGATGACCACCGGGCTGCCGGCCGGCACATACCTGCTGACCGCGAGCACGTCCTTGTCGTGCATGCGCACGCAGCCGTGGCTGACGGCCTTGCCGATCAGTTCGTCCTGGTTGGTGCCGTGGATCGCGACCGGCCCGCCCTGCTCCCAGTACGCCAGCTTGGGCTGGAACGCGCTGATGCCCAGGGCGAGCGCGCCGTAGGCGCCGCCCGGCGCCGGCGGCTTGAGCTTCTGGTTGATGAAGTAGTAGCCGGTCGGCGTGGTCAGGCCGGGCTTGCCGACGGCCACCGGGTACGTGTCGATGAGCGCGCCGCGACGGTACACGCTGAGCGTGCGCTCGGAGAGGTCGATGGTGATCTTGGACGAGGTCGTGTAGAAGGCCAGCCTACCCTCCGGGATCCAGCCCCGGCTCCCATTGGGGCGCATGGCGAGCCACACGCGGTACCAGACCCTGCCTCCGGTCTCCTTGGTCGAGTCGACCAGCACCAGCGTGGGGTAGCCGTTCTGGTTCACCTTGCCGAGCTTGGCCTTGACCGGCGCCGACGTGCTCGGCCGCGTGTAGACAGTCACGGGGCCGACGGCCTTGCCGACCGTCCAGCGCTGGTACTGCGGCTCGGGGTCGGCCTCGGCGGAGCCGGAGGGCGCCGGCGTGGGCTGCGCCACCGGCGCCAGCACCTGGCTGGCTCCGGATCCCTGCGCGCGGGCGCGCACCGCGGCGTAGCCGCCCAGCGCCGCCGCGAGCAGCACGGCGAGCCCGGCGACGACGATGACGATGTCACGTGTGCGGGAGTTCATCGACCCCAAGGATAGACAACCGGCCCAGACAGGTACAAACGAGCATGTGGTCGATTCCCCCCGGAGGCGTAGACTAGTCGGCTGGAAGGGGCACCCAACGAAAGGAGCGTCGCTTGATCGCCGTCATCGTCCTCATCGTCATCGTGGTCGTGATCGTGGCCATGCTGGCGGGCATGTACAACAGCCTGGTGAAGCGCCGCAATCAGGTGGACAACTCGTGGAGCCAGATCGACGTCCAGCTCAAGCGCCGCCACGACCTCATCCCCAACCTGGTCGAGGCGGTCAAGGACTACATGTCCTACGAGCAGGAGACGCTCACCAACGTCACCCAGGCCCGCGCCGCCGCCATCGACGCCGGCAACCAGGGTCCCCAGGCGGTGGCCGAGGCCGAGAACATGCTCACCGGCACCCTCAAGACCCTGTTCGCCGTGGCGGAGAACTACCCCGACCTCAAGGCCAACCAGAACGTCATGCAGCTTCAGGAAGAGCTCACGTCGACGGAGAACAAGATCGCCTTCGCGCGGCAGTTCTACAACGACAGCGTGCTGACGTTCAACAACAAGGTGCAGACGTTCCCGTCCAACCTCATTGCCGGGATGTTCAACTTCACGACACGGCAGTTCTTCGAGGTCCCCGAGACCGAGAAGGCCGTCCCCACCGTCGACCTGAGGTAGTCGCGCGGCTCAGCGGCCGCGCATCGGCATGTACGAACAGATCCGCCGCAACCGCCGGGCGTCCTGGCTGCTGGCCGGGCTCGTCGTCGCCATCCTGGCCATGCTCGGGTTCGCCATCGGGTACGCCACCATCGGCGGAACGCAGGGCGGCATCGGGCTGCTCGGCGTGTTCGGCATCGTGGCCATCGCCTGGAGCATCATCGGCTACTACAGCGGCGACAGGATGGTGCTGGCGGTGAGCGGCGCCCGACGCGTGACCCACGCCGAGGAGCCGCAGCTCTTCAACGTCGTCGAGGAGATGACCATCGCTTCCGGCCTGCCGCAGGTGCCGGCGGTGTACGTGCTCGACGAGGCCTCGCCCAACGCTCTGGCAACCGGGCGCGACCCGCAGCACGCCTCCATCGCCGTCACGCGCGGCCTGCTCGACCGCCTCGACCGCGAGCAGCTCCAGGGCGTCATCGCCCACGAGATGGCGCACATCCGCAACTACGACATCCGCTTCGAGACGCTGGTCGGCGTCCTCGTCGGCATGATCGCCCTCATCGCCGACTTCTTCCTGCGCTGGAGCTTCTGGGGAGGGATGGGCGGCCGCCGCCGCGGCGGCGACTCAGGCGGCGACCAGGCGAGCGCGATCTTCGCCATCGTCGCCCTCGTGCTCGCCATCGTGGCGCCGCTGGCGGCGTACGCGGTGCAGTTCGCCGTCTCTCGCCGCCGTGAGTACCTGGCCGACGCGTCGGCGGTGGAGCTCACGCGCAACCCCCTCGGCCTGGCGCGGGCGCTCAACGACATCGCCGCGGACCCAAGGCCGTTGCGCCACGCCAACCGGGCCACCGCGCACCTCTACATCGAGAACCCGATGAAGAAGACGAAGGAGGTCACCGGCGTCTTCGACACCCACCCGCCGGTCAGGAAGCGCATCGCGATCCTGCTCGAGATGGCGCACGTCGGGCCCGAGGCGCTGGTGGAGACGCCGCGCCCGGCGGCCGCCGTTCCCCCCGGACCCGTGACGCCGGAGCCCCCGGCGGCTGGCGGGCCCTGGGTGCCACCCCCGGGACCGGGAGCGCCCGGCTGAGTCGGCGGCGCCGCCCTCCGAGGCTCAGTCGACGCCGTCGAGGCGCCGGCGGTAGGTCGCGCAGGTCGGGTGGAGGGCGCGGGCCAGCCGCAGGTGGGCGCGCGCCTCTTCCCCGCGCCCCAGCGCTTTCAGCGAGCGCGCGAGGGCGTAGTGCGCGTAGTCGCAGTCGGGGACGTCGGCCACCACCTCGCGGAACAGCGCCGCGGCGCGCTCGTAGCGGCCCAGCGCGAACTCGGCGCGGCCCAACGCTTCGCGGATGGAGTTGCGCCCGGGCTCCAGCTCGAGGGCCCGGGAGAGGTACATAGCCGCCTGCGCGGGGTGGCCGTCCTCGAGGAAGCCGACGCCGCGGCGGAAGAGGCTGTAGGCCTCGCTCTCCGCGCAGAAGTCAGGGGTGCGCCGCTCTGGTGGCTCCACGGTGGGTGCTCTCAGAGGCCGAGCCGCGGCGCGATGCCCTGCATCGCCTCGAGCCCGAGGGCGAAGAACTCGTCGGGCTCCAGGCCGAGCTCCTCGCAGCGCGCGATCGCCTCGCGGTCGACCCCGCGCGCGAACGCGCCCTCGCGGTAGCGCTTGCGCACCGACTTGACCTTGACGCCGGCGAGGTCCTTCTCCGGACGGACCAGGGCCGCGGCCGTGATCAGCCCGCTCAGCTGATCGGCGGCGACGAGGGCGACGTCGATGCGCTCCGTCGCCGCGACGCCGGTGTCCGGGTTGTGCGCGAGGACGGCGTGGACGGCGTCCTCGGGAAGCCCCAAGCCGCGGAGCGTCTCGGCGGCGACGGCACCGTGCCGGGTGAAGTCGTCCTCGGTCACCTCCGCGTCCAGGTCGTGCCCGAGGCCGGCGAGACCCCAGACGTCCGCGTCCGCGCCCAGCCGTGCGGCGAGGGCGCGCATGATCGCCTCGGTGGCGAGCATGTGGCGGCGCAGGTTCTCGTTCGCCACGTGCGCCTCGACCTCGGCCAGCACCAGTGCGCGCGCGGGCGTCATCGCGCCAGCCCGCCCTCGATCTGGTCGGCGATCGCCCTCGCGCAGGCCGTCTTCGTGGTGCGGGGCACGTGGACCTCGCCCCCGGGCGTGAGGATCGTGATCTCGTTCTCGTCCGAGCCGATCCCGACCCCCTCGGCGAGGATGTCGTTGAACACGAGCAGGTCGACGCCCTTGGCCGCCTTCTTGGCGCGCGCTCTGTCCAGTCGGGGGCCGGCCTCCGCGGCGAAGCCGACGCGGTAGAGGCCCGGGCGCGCGCTGGACGCGAGCACGTCGACCGTGCGCACGAGCTCGAGCGTGAGCGATTCGCGCTCGCCACGCTCGATCTTCCCACCCTCCGCGTCCTTCGGACGGAAGTCGGCGACCGCCGCGGCCATGACGAGCACGTCCGCGTCGCGGACCTGCTCGGCGACCGCCGCGGCCATCTCGGCGGCGCTCTCGACGCGAAGCACGTCGTAGGGCGCACCCTGGGCCGGTTGCGTGGTCACGAGCGTGACCCGGGCGCCGCGCAGGTAGGCCTCGTCAGCGACGGCGCGGCCCATCTTGCCGCTCGAGCGGTTGCCGATGAAGCGCACCGCGTCGATGCGCTCGCGCGTGCCGCCGGACGTGACCACGACTTTCTTGCCGGCGAGCGCGCCGGACGCCGACGCTGCGAGCGCCCGGCGCACGGCGAGCCGGATGGCGTCCGGCGAGGCCATCCGCCCCGAGCCCTCCTCACCACAGGCGAGCTCGCCCTCCTCCGTGGGCAGCACCTCCACCCCACGCTGCGCGAGCACACGGAGGTTCTCCCGCGTGGCCGCGTGCTCGTTCATCGCCCAGTTCATGGTCGGCGCGACGATCACGGGGCCGCGGAAGGCGAGGTAGATCGCGGTAAGCAGGTTGTCGGCCATGCCGGCGGCCATCTTCGCCAGCGTGTTGGCGGTGGCGGGCGCTACGACCATCAGGCTGGCCGTCCTGGCCGCCTCGATGTGCTGGAACCAGCCGCCGCTCGCCTGCCAGGCGCTCTGGTCGTCGAGGACCTGGGCCTGCGACACGGCGGCGAAGGTGAGCGGCATGACGAACCGCTGCGCCGCCTCCGTGGTCACCACCAGTGGCCGGAAGCCGTCCTTGACGAGTCCGCGCACCAGCTCGACGGCCTTGTAGATGGCGATGCCGCCCGTGACACCGACGAGCACGGTGGGGGCGGCATGCATGGTGGGAGCCTCGCTCACGGTCTCGTCTTATTCGCTCGTCTCGTGGTCGATCTTGTTGTCGACGATCTCCTCGAAGGCGATCGTGAGCAGGTTGGTGCTGCGCGTCGTGATCAGCGGCGGCGTGAGCTCCTCGAGCCCGAGCGTGTTCTCGCCCAGACTGTGGTAGTAGTTGTTGATCTGCCGCGCGCGCTTGGCGGCGATCATGACGAGCTCGTAGCGAGAGCCGTCCGCGTGAGGCAGCAGCTCGTCGATGCGGGGCTTGTCCACTTAGTCTTCCTTCCGTTGTGCTTCGATGATGGCGGCCACCTCGCCGGCGGCGCGTCCGGCATCGTCGTTCACCACGACGTGGTCGAACTCCTCCGCGGCGGCGACCTCCGCCTCCGCCCTGTGCAGCCGCTTGGCGATGGCCGCGGCGGACTCCGTGCCGCGGCCGCGCAGCCTCTCCGCGAGCTCGGCCATGCTGGGCGGCGCGATGAACACCGAGATGGCCTCAGGCATCGCCTCGCGCACCGCGCGGGCGCCGATCAGCTCGATCTCGAGGACCACGTCGTCCCCGGCCGCGAGCTTGGCCGCGACCTCGCTGCGCAGCGTGCCGTACAGGTTGCCACTGTACTCTACCCACTCGAGGAAGTCGCCCGACGCCACTGCCGCACGGAAGGCGGCCTCGTCCATGAAGTGGTACTCGCGGCCGTCCGCCTCGCCCGGCCGAGCCGCGCGCGTCGTGGCCGAGACGGACGTCACGACGCGGGGGAGGCGCCTGCGGACGAGCGCGATGACGGTCCCCTTCCCGGCGCCCGAGGGCCCCGAGATGACGAAGACGGATGGGATGGGTCAGCCTCCGAAGTAGGCGAGCAGCTCGTGCCGCTGGCGCTCCGAGAGACCACCCACGGTCTTGCTCGGGCTGATGCGGCACTGCTCCATGATGCGCGCCGACTTGACGCGGCCGCACTTGGGCGCGGCCATGAGGAGGTCCGCGACCTTGGCGGTGAGCAGGAACTCCGGCGGATCCGCGAGGATCTCGTTGATGCTCACGCTGCCGTGCTTGAGATCGGCCTTGAGCGCGGCCCGCCGGCTACGGACCTCGTTGGCCCTGCCCAGGGCGTCCATGCGCTGGTCGAGCGACCGCGCCGGGGCTGTGTTGAACTGCTTCGAAGAGGGGGACATCGCGCGAGAGTATATGTGATGCCGCGCGACCGTTTCAACAGACCTGGGTCGGCAAAAGCGTTGCCTAGCTGGCCTTTTACCGGTCGGCGCCGGAGAGGCGCGCGCTTCAGGCGCGGAGCGCCACGCCCCGCGCCTCGGCGATCGACGCGAACCCGTGCGCCTGGAGCTCGTCGCGGAGCTCCGCCAGGATGCGCCGCGGCGCCTCGAAGGCGGTGAAGTTGGCGGCGCCGACCGCGACCGCCGTCGCGCCGCAGGCGATGAACTCGAGCGCGTCCAGACCCGTCATGACGCCGCCCATGCCGACGAGCGGCGTGTCCGGGAAGGCCTGCGCTACCTCCGCGACCATGCGCAGCGCGATGGGCTTTATCGCCGGGCCGCAGAGCCCGCCGGTGCGGTTGCCGAGAAACGGGCGCAGGGTGTCGCGGTCGAGCACCAGCGCCTTGAAGGTGTTGACGAGCGACAGCCCGTCGGCGCCGGCGCCGAGTGCCGCCGCGCCGATCTCGGTGACGTCGCGGACGTTGGGCGTGAGCTTCGCCATCAGGAAGCGGCCGGTAGCCTCGCGGCAGGCGCCGACGACCTCCGCCGTGGCGGCGGGGTCGGCGCCGATCTGCAGCCCGCTCGAGACGTTGGGGCAGGAGACGTTGAGCTCGTAGGCCTGGATAGGCGGCGCCGCTCCCGGCCGACGCCCCCGCGAGGTGCGCCTCGAGGGCGCCGATCACGGCCGCGTACTGCTCGGGCTCGTTGCCGCCGACGCTGACGACGACCGGCTGCCGGAGCGTCGCCCACTCCGCGAGCCGGCCGATCCAGGCGTGGATGCCAGGGTTCTCCAGGCCGATGGCGTTGATCATGCCGGCCGCCGTCTCGGTGACGCGCGGCGGCGGGTTGCCGGTCCGCGCGTCGGCCGTGACGGTCTTGGGCACGTACGCCGCGATACGGGAAGTCGGCGAAGTAGTCGCCGTCGTAGCGCTGTGCGTACTCGAGCAGGTCGAACGTGCCCGAGGCGTCGACCAGCGGATGCTCGAGGGTGATCGGTCCGAGCTGGAGGAGAGGTCCGGGTTGGAGGAGCCCGGCTCCGGTGCGCCGGTGCGGCGTCGGCGCCACCCCACACGAAAGCCCGGCTCCGGTGGCTTTTCACGGCGTGACCTCGTCCAGACGGAACACGGGACCTTCGCTGCACACGCGCACCTTGCCGCGGGCGGTGTCGACCACGCAACCGTGGCACGAGCCGGTGCCGCAGGCCATGTGCGCCTCCAGCGAGACGTAGCCGCGGAGCCCCTCGGCGAACGTCCACTGCTGCACCGCGGCGATCATGGGCGTGGGGCCGCAGGCGTACACCGTGGTGCCGGGCGCCACGTCGAGGGCGGCGAGCAGGTGGAGCGCCGTGCCGGCCTTGCCTACGCTGCCGTCCTCGGTGGCCACCCAGAGCCGGTCGATGCTGAAGGCGCCGGCGGCACGGGCGGCGCGGAAGTCGCGGAAGCCGAAGGCGGCAGTGACGTGCGCGCCCGCCGCCGCCAGCTCGTCGGCCAGGTACTGGAGCGGGGCGCAGCCGATGCCGCCGCCGACGAGCAGCGCGTTGGTGACGCCCTCGGTGGGGAACGCGCTGCCGAGCGGCCCGGCGACGTCCACGCCGTCGCCCACGTCGAGCTTGGTGAGACGCTCGCTGCCGTCGCCTCTGGCCTCGACGAGGAGGCTGATGCGGTCGCCGCGCACGGCGAAGAGCGAGAGCGGCCGGCGCAAGAGGAAGCCGCCCCCGGGCACGGTGACCATGGCGAACTGGCCGGGGGCAGCGCGCCGCGCGACGCGCGGCGCGACGAGCTCCAAGGCCGCGAACGCCCCGAAGTGGCGCACGCCGGCGACCCGGCAGTGGGTGGTCTCCGCCCACTGGGAGTGGTCGCCGTGCGTCTGTGCTGGTGCGCCGTCCATCGTCAGTCCGTCGCCGCGTGCAGGTCCTGCAGACAGTGTACCTGCACCCGCGGCCGCTGGAGCGCCTCGATCGCCGACACCGCCGCGGAGGCGCCGGCGAGGGTGGTGATGGCGGCGACGCCCTTGCGCAGGGCGGTCGTGCGGATCTCGTAGCCGTCGGCGCGGGCGCCGCGGCCGAAGGGCGTGTTGACCACCAGACGGATGTCGCCGCTCTCGATGAGGTTGACCACGTTGGGCTCGCCCTGGAACACCTTGTTCACCACGTTGACGGGGATGCCGAGGCTGGTGAGCGCCGTGGCGGTGCCTCTGGTGGCGTAGATCGTGAACCCGAGCATGTGCAGCCGCTGCGCGAGGATGGTGGCCGCCGATTTGTCGCTGTCGCAGACCGAGAGGAAGACGTTGCCCTCTGTGGGCAAGGGCATGCCGGCGGCGGCCACGGCCTTGCCGAAGGCCTCCGGGAAGGCCTCGGCGATCCCCATCACCTCGCCGGTCGACTTCATCTCAGGCCCCAGCTGAGTGTCCGTGCCGGGGAAGCGGCTGAACGGGAGCACGGCTTCCTTGACGCTCACGTACTCGGGCACGCGGCGCTCAAGGCCCATCTCCTTGAGCGACTCGCCCAGGATGACGCGCGTGGCGATCTGCGCCATGGGCACGCCGGTGGCCTTGCTGACGAACGGCACCGTGCGCGAGCCGCGGGGGTTCACCTCGAGCACGTACAGCTGGTAGCTCTGGTAGGCGAACTGCACGTTGATGAGCCCGCGCACGCCGAGACCGAGCGCCAGCGCCCTGGTCTGCTTGCGCACCTGCTCCAGCGTGCCCTCGCCGAGGGAGATGGACGGGATGACGCAGGCGGAGTCGCCGGAGTGAACGCCGGCCTCCTCCACGTGCTGCATCACGGCGCCGATGTAGACGTCCTCCCCGTCGCAGATCGCGTCCACGTCGACCTCGATGGCGTCCTCGAGGAACTTGTCGATGAGCACCGGATGCTCGGGGCTCACGCTGACCGCCGTGCGCATGTAGTGCTCGAGCTCCTTGGGGCCGTAGACGATCTGCATGGCGCGACCCCCGAGCACGTACGACGGGCGCACGAGCAGCGGATAGCCGACGCGCGCCGCCACCTCCGCGGCCTCGGCGGCCGTGGTCGCGAGGCCGTACTCGGGGCAGCGGACGCCGAGCTCCTCGAGCAGGCCGCCGAAGCGCCCGCGATCCTCGGCGAGGTCGATGGACTCCTGGGGCGTGCCCAGGATCGGGATGTCGGCCTCAGCGAGCGCGCGGGCGATCTTGAGCGGCGTCTGGCCGCCGAACTGCACGATGACGCCCCGGGGCCGCTCGTTGGCGACGATGCTGGCGACGTCCTCGAAGGTGAGCGGCTCGAAATACAGGCGGTCGGAGATGTCGTAGTCGGTACTGACGGTCTCCGGGTTGCAATTGACCATGACGGCCTCGAACCCCTGCTCCCGGGCGGTGAGGGCCGCGTGAACGCAGCAGTAGTCGAACTCGATGCCCTGGCCGATGCGGTTCGGTCCGGAGCCCAGGATGACGACACGCTCCCTCTCCCCCGGCTCCGCCTCGTTCTCCTCTTCATAGGACGAGTAGAAGTACGGGGTCTCGGCCTCGAACTCCGCGGCGCACGTGTCGACCGCCTTGTAGACCGGCAGGACGTCGTGCGCGACGCGCAGCGCACGGACCTCGCGCTCGCCACGGCCGGTGAGCTCGCCGAGGCGCTTGTCGCTGAATCCGTAGCGCTTCATGCGCCGCAGCAGCTCGGGAGTGAGGCGCGGCGCCTCGCGCACCTCGCGCTCGAGCTCGACGATGTCGGCCAGCTCGCTGAGGAAGAACGGGGAGATACCGGTGAGCTCGTGGACCTCCTCTACGCTGAGCTTCTGGCGGAATGCGTGCAGCACGAGCTCGTAGCGTTCCGCCGTGGGGATGGCGAGGGCCTTGCGCAGGTCCTGCGGCGACGCCGGGAGGTCCGACGGCGCGTCGAGCTCGCGCGAGCGCATGGCCTTCTGGAAGGCCTCCTTGAAGGTGCGGCCGATGGCCATCGCCTCGCCCACGCTCTTCATGTGCGTGGTGAGCTCGCGGTCAGACAGCGGGAACTTCTCGAACGCCCAGCGCGGCATCTTGACCACGACGTAGTCGAGCGTGGGCTCGAAACACGCCGGCGTCTTGCGCGTGATGTCGTTGTCTATCTCGTCCAGGGTGTAGCCGACGGCGAGCCGGGCGGCGATCTTGGCGATCGGGAAGCCGGTGGCCTTGGAGGCGAGCGCCGAACTGCGCGAGACGCGCGGGTTCATCTCGATGACGACCACTTCGCCGGTCTCGGGGTTCACCGCGAACTGGACGTTGCTGCCGCCGGTGTCCACGCCGATCTTGCGGATGATGGCCTTGGAGGCGTCGCGCAACTCCTGGTACTGGGCGTCGGTGAGCGTGAGCGCCGGCGCGACGGTGACGCTGTCGCCGGTGTGCACGCCCATGGGGTCGATGTTCTCGATGGAGCAGATGATGACCACGTTGTCCGCGTGGTCGCGCATGACCTCCAGCTCGAACTCGTGCCAGCCGACGACGGACTCCTCGAGCAGGACCTGCGAGATCGGGCTGAGCGCGAGCCCCTGCTCGCAGATGCGCACGAAGCTGTCGTGGTCGTAGGCGATGCCGCCGCCGCTGCCGCCGAGCGTGTACGCGGGGCGGACGACGAGCGGGAGGCCGAGCTCCGCGCAGGCGGTCTCGGCCTCGTCCATGGTCTCGGCGAGCATGCTGCGCGGCACGCGCAGGCCGATCTCCTCCATGGCGGTGCGGAACTCGAGGCGGTCCTCGGCGCGGTGGATGGCCTTCTCGTCGGCGCCGATCATCTCGACCTCCCAGAGGTCGAGCACCCCGGCAGCCTTGAGTTCCATGGCCAGGTTGAGCGCCGTCTGCCCGCCAAGCGTGGGCAGCAGGGCGTCGGGGCGCTCGACCTCGATGATGCGCGTGAGCGTGTCGAGGTCGAGCGGCTCGATGTAGGTGCGCGTCGCGAACGCGGGATCAGTCATGATCGTCGCCGGGTTGCTGTTGACGAGCACGACCTCGTAGCCCTCGTCGAGGAGCACCTTGCAGGCCTGGGTACCGGAGTAGTCGAACTCGCACGCCTGCCCGATGACGATGGGCCCGGAACCGATGATGAGGATCTTGTGGAGGTCGTCGCGGCGCGGCATCAGGCCTCCCCTCCCCGCTTGAACCGGTCGATCTCGTCGCGGAACCGGTCGAACAGGTAGAGCGAGTCGTGCGGTCCGGGGGTCGACTCGGGGTGGTACTGCACCGAGAAGGCGTATCGCTCCGCCGCCGCCACGCCCTCCACCGTCCCGTCGTTGAGGTTGACGTGGGTGATCTCGGCACCGGGCACGCTCTCGTCCCTGACCGCGAAGCCGTGGTTCTGGGTGGTGATCTCGATGACCCCCGTGCGCAGGTCCTTGACCGGGTGGTTGGCGCCGCGGTGGCCGAACTTGAGCTTGAAGGTCTTCATGCCGAGCGCCTGCGCCAGGAGCTGGTGCCCGAGGCAGATGCCGAACACAGGCACCTTGCCGAGCAGGCGCTCGACGGCCTTGACCGCATACGTGACGGCGGCCGGGTCGCCGGGGCCGTTGCTCAAGAACACGCCGTCCGGCTCCATCTTGAGGACCTTCTGGGCGCTCGTCTGCGCCGGCACCACCGTGACGCGGAAGCCGCGGCGCGCCAGGTAGCCGAGCATCGAGCGCTTGATGCCGTAGTCGTACGCGACGACGTGCAGATCGGGCGCCGGGGCTCCTTCGGGCGCCGGCGCCGCGTACGCCGCCTCGCAGGTGACGACCTTGGCCAGGTCGAGCCCGCCCATCGCCGGTAGTCCCTGCGCCGACTTGCGCAGGTGTTTGACGTCGGCGACGTCGGTGCTGACCACGGCGCGCAGCGCGCCCTTCTCGCGGATGTGACGGGTGAGGGCGCGCGTGTCCACGCCGGTCACGGCGAGGACGCCGTGCTCGGCCAGCCAGTCCAGCCACGTCTGGCGCGAACCGCGGTTGAAGCGGTAGTTGGTGAGCTCCCGGGCGATGATAGCCCGGGCGTGCGCCTTGCCGGACTCGTCCCTGTCGGCGTCGGCCCCGTAGTTGCCGTTCATCGGGAACGTGTACGTGATGAGCTGCCCGCAGTACGAGGGGTCGGTGGCGATCTCCTGGTACCCGCACATGCTGGTGTTGAAGACGATCTCGCCGCCCACGGAGCCCGAGCCGGCGAGGGCCTCGCCGGTGAAGGCGGCGCCGTCCTCCAGGACGATGACGGCCGGACTAGGCAAGGTCGTCCCAGGCGACGCGCCCGGCGGCAACCGTGAGGCGGACCTTGCCGGTGAGCTCCCGCCCCAGCCAGGGGGAGTTCCAGGAGCGCGACTGCAGCGCCTCCGGAGTGACCGTCCAGACGGCCGCCGGATCGACCACGCAGAGGTCGGCGGCCGCGCCGGCGGCCAGCGACGGCGCCGGGAGGCCGGCGATACGCGCCGGCGCGGAGCTCATCCGGGTGACCAGCGTGGCGAGGTCCAGCTCGCCGGTCGCGACAAGCTCCGCGTGCAGGACGCTGAAGGCGGTCTCCAGCCCGATGCAGCCGAACGGCGCCTCCTCGTAGGGCACGTCCTTCTCCTCGGAGACGTGCGGCGCATGGTCGGTGGCGACGCAGTCGACCAAGCCACTCTGGAGCGCCTCGACGAGTGCCTTGCGGTCGCTCTCGGCGCGCAGCGGCGGGTTCATCTTGAGGTTGGGGTCGAGCGAGGCGACACGCTCGTCGTTGAGGGTGAGGTGGTGCGGGGTGGCCTCGGCGGTGACCCGCACGCCCGCCTCTTTGGCGCGGGCGATGGCCTCGAGCGACGCCGCGGTGCTCACGTGGCACACGTGCAGGCCGGCGTCCTCGTAGGCGGCGACGTCCAGCGAGCGAGAGACGTCGAGGCTCTCGCAGAGCGAGGGGATGCCGGTGAGGCCGAGGCGTGCCGAGGCGGGACCCTCGTGCATCTGCCCGCCCTTGAAGAGCGAGTCGTCCTGCGCGTGGATGGCGATGAAGCGCCTGCTCACCTTGACGTACTGCAGCGCACGCCGCGTGATGGCGGCGCTCGGCAGCGGATGGCCGTCGTCGCTGAAGGCGACGGCGCCGGCGGCGCCGAGCTCGCCCATCTCGGTGAGCTCCTGGCCCTGGAGGCCCTTGGTGACCGCGGCGAAGAAGCCGACCGGGATGACGGCGTCGGCCCTGGCCTGGTTGGCCATGCCTTTCAGAAGACTGGCGTTGTCCATCACCGGGTCGGTGTTGGCCATGCCGAAGGCCGCGACGTAGCCGCCCGCCGCGGCGGCCGCCGAGGCGGTTGCGAGATCCTCTTCGTCCTCGCGCCCCGGCGTGCGGAAGTGCGCGTGCAGGTCGACGAAGCCCGGGAGGACCAGCATGCCGGCGGCGTCCACCACGCGTGTGTTCTTGCCGGCCTTGAGGCCCTTGCCGACCTCGGCGACCTTGCCCTTCTTGACGAGCACGTCCTGCACGGCGTCGACGCCGGTCTCCGGGTCGACGACGCGGCCGCCCTTGATCAGCACTTCGGCGGCCGGGAGGGGCTTGCACCACGTCCGTTCCATCAGAGCACCTCCCCACTCGCAGCCCCGTCGCTGTAGCCGACGATGGTCCGGTACAGGATCGCCATGCGCACCGCGAGGCCGCTGAAGACCTGGTGGGCGATCAGGTTCTCGTCGTCGTCGGCGATGTCCGAGGCGATCTCCACGCCGCGGTTGATCGGTCCGGGGTGCATGACCCGCTGCCCCGGCCGCAACCGCGCCTGCGAGATGCCCCAGAGCTGCGCGTACTCGCGCAGCGAAGGCAGGTACGCCGACCCCGGCTTGATGCGCTCCTTCTGGATGCGGAGCAGGTAGATGACGTCCGCGTCCTTGAGGTTGGTGAGGTCGTACTCCACGTTGACGCCCATCTCCTCGATGCCGCGGGGCATGAGTGTGGGCGGCGCGACCAGGGTGACGTCCATGCCGAGCATCTGGAAGCCCATGATGTCGCTGCGCGCGACGCGGCTGTGCAGGATGTCGCCGATGATGAAGACCTTGAGGCCGTCCAGGTCGCGGCCCAGGTTCTGGCGCATGCTGAAGAGGTCGAGCAGGCACTGCGTGGGGTGCTGGTGCTTGCCGTCGCCGGCGTTGATGACGCTCGCCTCGGTATTGGCCGACAGCGTTTGGCAGGCGCCGGCGCTCGGGTGCCGCATGACGATGATGTCCGGCGAGTAGGCGCTCAGCGTGATCGCTGTGTCCTTGAGCGTCTCGCCCTTCTCGACGGCCGAGCCGCTGGACTTGAGCGCCAGGGTGTCGGCCGAGAGGCGCTTGGCGGCGAGATCGAAGCTGGAGGACGTGCGTGTCGACGCCTCCCAGAAGAGGTTGATGATGGTGCGCCCGCGCAGCGTCGGGACCTTCTTGATGTCGCGCTCGAGCACCGGGAGAAAGCTCTCCGCGGTGTCGAGCAGCAGTTCGACGTCCGCCCTCGAGAGGTCCTCGATGCTGATCAGGTCTCGCTTGGGCATGGTCACGCCTCCTTGCGCACGAGGACGACCTCGTCGACGCCGTCGCATTCCTGGACCCGGACGCTGATGCGCTCCTGCGGGGCCGTGGGCAGGTTCTTGCCGACGTAGTCCGGCCGGATGGGCAGCTCGCGGTGGCCGCGGTCCACGAGGACCGCGAGCTGGACGGCCGCCGGCCGACCGTAGTCGAACAGGGCGTCGACGGCGGCGCGGATGGTGCGCCCCGTGTAGAGGACGTCGTCGACGAGGACGACGCGCGCGCCGTCGATGGCGAACGGGAGGTCGGTGTCCTTGACGACGGGCTGCGGCGTGCTCGGGATGACGCCGACGGCGCCGCGCGCGGCGACGTCGTCGCGGTAGAACGAGATGTCGAGGTTGCCGGACGCATACTCGCGGCCGCCCACCTCGCAGAGCAGCTTGTGGATCCTCGCGCCGAGGAAGGCGCCGCGCGTGTGGATGCCGACGACGGCAAGGCCTTCCTCGCCGGGGTTCTTCTCCAGGATCTCGTGCGCGATGCGCGTGATGGTACGCGACATCTGCTCGGAAGTCAGGACGACGGTCTCACTTGCGGGTCTGGGTCCAGGCATAAAAATAGCGCCGCCGGCACCTGATGGCGTACGGCAACGCTGCACCCCCTTTCCGTCTCTCGGGACGTGGATTAAAGGTTCGAGCCGTACTCTAGCAGCCGCCGCGCGCCCGCGGCAAGGCGGTCCGCGGCGGTGCTCAGGCCTCGGGCTGCTCCGGCAGGCCGAGAGCCACGAGAAAGGCGGTGAGGTCAGGCGGGAGCGGGCTGGAACAGCTGATCTCCCGCCCGTCCTCGGGGTGCGGGAAGGCGAGCCTCGCGGCGTGGAGGAACTGCCGCGCGAGGCCGTCTGGCCGCGGCGCCCGGCCGTACTGCACGTCGCCGGCCACCGGGTACCCGAGCGCCTGGAAGTGCACCCTGATCTGGTGAGTCCTGCCCGTCTCGAGGCGGACGCGCACGAGCGTGTATCCGGGGGCCCTGCCGAGCACCTCGAAGTGCGTCACCGCCGGGCGCCCCGCGGCCGTGTGCAGCGACATGCGCTTACGGTCGCGCAGGTGCCGGCCGATCGGCGCATCGATGGTCCCCTTTGCCTGCGGCAGGTGGCCGGTGAGCAGCGCGACGTAGGTGCGGTGGATGTCGCGCCGCTCCATGGCGGCGACGAGACTTCTGTAGGAGTCGTCGCGACGGGCGACGATGAGCAGGCCGGAGGTGTCCTTGTCGAGGCGGTGGACGATGCCCGGACGGAGCTCATGGCCGCCCCGCGCTCCCTCCGCCACGAGACCTTGCGCCAGCGTCCCGTGCTCGTGACCAGGCGCCGGGTGCACCACCACGCCAGCCGGCTTGTCGACCACCAGGAGCCAGTCGTCCTCGTACACCACGGTGAAGGGAACTGGCTCAGCCGCCAGGGTGACCTCGGGCGGAGGCGGAGCCTGCCACACGACCTCCTCCCCGGCGCGGAGGACGTGCTTCTTGCGCGCAGGGGCGCCATCCACCACGACGAGGCCGCCGGCGATGAGGCGCTGGGCCGCGGCGCGGCTCAAGCCGGCGTGCGCGGCGAGCGCGACGTCGAGACGCTCGCCCGCGTCCCCGGCCGCCGCGCGGAACGCGCGCGCCTCACTCTTGCCGGCCAAGGACCACCTGCAGCGCGAGGAGGACCGTCCCCACGACGATCGCCGCGTCGGCGACGTTGAAGGACGGCCAGCCGTAGACGCCGATGAAGTCGACCACGGCGCCGTCGAACCTGAGCCTGTCGATCAGGTTGCCGACGGCCCCGCCGAGGATGACGCCGAGCGCGGGGCGGTACCTGGGCGGGCTGAGGACCAGCGCGGCAGCCACGCCGGCGGCGACGGCCGCGACCAGCACCACCACGACGTCGCCGGCTCCGGCGAACCGGCTGAACGAGATACCGGAGTTGTAGGTCAAATCGATCCGCAGGCCGGCGACCAGCTGACGGGGCAGATGCTCGGCCTGGGCCCGCACCACCCACTTGGTCGCCTGGTCGGCGACGACGACGGCGGCGGCGAGGGCGAGCGCGAGGACGTACCCCCGCTTACTTCTTGCCACGCGGCTTCGGCACGGCGTCGAGCTGCTTGATGTCGACGTGGCCCATCGGGCACGTCGGCTCCTTCGCCTTGCCGCTGCGTCCACCGTCATTCACGACGATGTTCAGAGGGTAGGTCGCCTTGCACTGCTTGCAGTAGGCAAGCTTCGCCATCGGGTACTCCTTTGCTCGTTCAGACGGCGAGTCTACGCCTCGCCTCGTCAAGGTTCACTCCGGTCAGGCGCAGCAGCTTCCTGCGTGAGCGCCCGCCGGCGATCACGGTGACATCCTGGCGCCGCACGCCCAGCTCCCGCGCAAGGTACCGTATCAGCTCGTCGTTGGCGCGTCCCTCGGACGCCGGAGCGGCGAGACGAACGCGAAGGCGCCCGTCGGCGACACCGGCGAGCTCGCTGCGCCGCACGCCGGGCGTCACCCAGACGGAGAGGCTCAGGCCGCCACGCGCCTCGGTCAGCGGCCCGCTGTCACCACTTGAACTCGTCCTCGTTCACCCCGGTGTCCACGTCGGCGAGCAGATCGTCACTCTCCCCGAAGAGGATGCGGCTGCGCCGCTTCGGCTGATCTCCCTCGTCCGGCTCGCCCCGGGGCGCCGGGTGCGTGGCGGTCACCTCGGGGTCGTCCATCTGGGCATGCTGCGGCTGGTCCCCGGATTTCGAGGGAGCTTGACCTGTATGCACGCCCGCCTGCACGCCGCCCCGCCCACGCTGCGGTACGACCGCCGGCTCTCCCGGAATGACGTACCGCCGCTCCGGCTCCGGCTCAGGCTCACGCTCGTCCTCTGTCGCCGCAGGCGTCTCAGACGGGGCGACAGCCTCATCCGCCGGCTCCGGCGTGACGACCGGCGGACCCGGAGAGGCCTCGGGCCGCTCCGGCGTGACGACCGGCGGACCCGGAGAGGCCTCGGGCCGCTCCGGCGTGACGACGCGCGGACCCGGAGAGGTTTCGGGCCGTGCCGACGCCGCCTCACGGGCGATCGCTTCCTTGATCGCCGCCGTGTGCCGCGAGAAGTCAGACGCCGGCGGCGCCTCGGCGACCTCCGGCGCGTCCTGCAGCTGACGCAGGTACCCGTCGAGCAGCTGCCGGAACTTGAAGCGGAAGTCCTCTTCGGCGCTGCGCAGCTTGGCCATGGACTGCTCGATCGCCTGGCGCTCCGAATACGCCTCGTTGACGAGCTGGCGTGCCTTGAGCTCGGCGTCCTGCAGGACGAGCTGCGCCTGCTTGTTGGCGTTCTGCTTCTGCTCCTCGGCGCTCGCCTGCGCGTTGACCAGCGTCTTCTGCAGGGTCTCCTCGATGCGTCTGTAACCGGCGACCTTCTCCTCCAGCGACTCCACGCGGTCCTGCAGGTCGATGTTCTCCTTGAACAGACGCTCGTACTCGTCGGCGATCTGGTCGAGGAACTCGTCGACTTCCACATCGGCGTAGCCGCGCATGCCGCGCTTGAACTCCTTGTGGCGGATGTCGAGCGGTGTGAGCTTCATCGTCTCCCCTCTCGGTCGCGCGGCCTTGCCCGCGCGTCGTCTCTGCTCTCTCGTCCGTCCGCCGCGGCGCCCTTCGGGCCGGCGGCCGCTCAATAGCTCTCCGTACACTTCGTGCTCTACGACATCAGTCCGTCCGCCGCGGCGCCCTTGGCCGGCGGCCGCTCAATAGCTCTCCGTACACTTCTGAATCTACGGACATCAGTCCGTCCGCCGCGACCCTGCGGGCCAGCGGACGCTCACTAGCGCTCCGTACACTTCGTGGCTCTACGGGTATTAGTGCGACGCGGCTACGTGAGTTCCTTGGCGCGCTCGGCCGCCGCGTCCACGGCGAGCGCCAGCGCCTCCGCGATATCCCGCTCCTCGAGAGCGGTGATGGCGGCCGCCGTCATGCCACCGGGCGTCGCCGCCGAGGCGACCACCGCATCGGGATCGCCATCGCGGGCGATGACCGCGGCGGCGCCGTGGACGCCCGCGATCGCGAGCCGGCGAGCGACTTCCGGCGCCAGGCCGCGCCGCTCCGCGGCGCGGCCGAAGTCGCGCACGAGCATGGCGAGCATCCCGGGCATGCACCCGGCGACCGCGGTCGCCGAGTCGAAGTGCGTCTCGTCCAGCTCGACGACCTCTCCGGCGAGGGCGAAGAGCCCCCCCACCTCGGCCGTGCCGCGGTCCGTCAGGCTGCCGGGCACGAACAAGAAGACGCCCAGTCCGAGCGCCGCGGCGACGTTGGGCATCACGCGGGCCACGCGAGCGCCCGCAGGCAGCGCCGCGCGCAGGTCCGCGAGGGAGACACCGGCGGCGACCGACACGAGCGGGCGGTCGCCGAGAAGCGGACCCGCCTCGGCGAGCACGCCGGCGACGTGCTGCGGGCGCACCGCGACGATCACGATGTCGGACGCCTCTATGAGCTCCGACAATGATGCGGCAAGGGAAGCCCCGGTGTCCGCCGACGCACGCGCGGCGGCCTCGGCGGAGATGTCGAGGTACGTGAGCTGCGGTGGGTCGGCGATCTCCGGGCGGCTCCATCCCTGCCCGAGGGCGCGGGCGATGTGCCCGGCGCCGACGCACCCGACCCTCACGGCGTCGCCTGGACGCGCGACGCCCGGGTCGCGCAGCCGCGACGGCCGCGCCGCGTCTCAGAACTGATTGAAGAAGCCCTTCTCAATGAGCCTCGCCCGCTCCTCGGCTGAGACCTCGACGTTGCGCGGAGTGAGCAGGAAGATCTTCTCGCCGACACGCTGCATGCCGCCGTCGAGGGCGTAGGTGAGGCCGCTGCAGAAGTCGATGAGCCGCTTGGCCAGCTCCGTGTCGGAGCCCTGCAGGTTGATGATCACCGGGACGTCGACCTTGAACTTGTCGGCGATCTGCTGGGCGTCGTTGAAATTCTTGGGGATGACCAGGTGGACTTCGACGCGCGCGGGCCGCGCGGGCTCGAGGGCGCGCACCGGCGGCTGCGACGAGGAGGGCGCGCGGCGGCGTGGCTCGTCGGCGAAGATGTCGTCGTAGTCGTTACGGCCCTTGCCGCTGTTGAGCTTGCGGACGTTGGGCCGCTCCTGGTACGAGCGTTCGAGCTCCTCGTGCGGGGCGAGGGTCTCGTCCTCGTCGTAGTCGTCCTCGTCGTCGGCGATGCCGAAGTAGACCGCGGTCTTGTGCCACCAGTCGCCTAGGCCCATCAGGTCCCTCCCTACAGGGTCAGAAGAGCACGCTCCCGACGCGGACGATGGTCGCCCCTTCCTGGACGGCCACGTAGTAGTCGGCGCTGGTGCCCATCGATAGCTGCTCGAAAGTATACGTTCCGGCCCAGCTTGTCGAAAGCCGTTGGGCCAACGCGCGCGCCTGCACGAAGAAGGGGCGCGCCTCCTCGGCGTCGTCGAAGAGCGGCGGCATACACATCAGGCCGGTGAAGCGGACCTTGGGAGAAGCCGCGGCGGCCTCGAGGAAGGCGTCGACCTCCCCGAGCGGCACACCGCTCTTGGTCTGCTCCCCGCCGATATTGACCTCCAGCAGCACATCGGTGGCGTTCGCGGCGCGCGACTCGATCTCCTGCACCACGCTCAGGGTCCCGACGGAGTGGATGAGGCTCACGATGGGCAGCACCAGCCTGGTCTTGCGGCTCTGCAAGTGCCCGATGAAGTGGTAGTCGAAGGCGGCGCCGTACAGCTCGTGCTTGGCGACGAGGTCCTGGGCGCGGTTCTCGCCGATGAGGCGGACGCCGGCGTCGCGCAGCGCGCCGAGGTGCTCCGCCGCCACGTACTTGGTGGCGACGAGCACGCGGACCTCGGCCGGGTCGCGCCCGGCGGCGATGGCCGCCTCCGCGATCCGGCTCTCGACCTCCGCGTACCGCTCGCGCACCGTCTCCACATCGGGGACGAACTGTCGTACCACTGCTGCCTCCTCGGCGGCCTACTTCTCGAACAGGCCTACGCTTCCTGCCGCCATGCTACCGCCAGATGCCGTCCGGTGACCCCGTGGTCGCGGCGGTGCGAGAAGAAGCGCGCGTCCGACGCGGTGCAAAGACCGGCGACGGAGACGCTCCGGGCCGGCACGCCCGCCGCCTCGAGCTCGAGGCGGGCGCAGCGCCAGAGGTCAACGGCGGCGGCGCCGGAGGAGCCCGGGAACCGGGCCTCGAACCGGCGCCGCAGCTCCTCGTCGACGGTGAAGCAGCACGGGCCGATGCTCGGCCCCACCGCCGCGGCGACGAGGCGGCGTCCGCTCCGGGCCAGCTCCGCGGCCGACTGGCCCACGAACCCGGCCAGCATGCCGCGCCAGCCGGCGTGCACGGTGGCGTAGGCCGGCCCCTTCTCCCCCTCCGCGACGATCACCACGGGGACGCAGTCCGCGTAGCTGATCGCGAGGCCGAGCCCCGTCGCCGCGGTGAGGAGCCCGTCGTGCTCCGCGATCACGGTCTCGCTGTCGAACGCCCCGCATCCTGCCTCGTCCTCCCCGACCCAGCGCACCTCCGTTCCGTGCACCTGGCCGGGGACGACCAGGCGCCCCTGCGGCAGCCCCACGGCCGCGCACAGGCGCCGCCGGTTCTCCAGAACGTCCCCGGCCCCGTCCTGCACGGACAGGCCCAGGTTCAGACTGTCGAAGGGCGGCGCCGAGACGCCGCCGGTCCGCGCCGGGAAGGCGGCCGTCACGCCGCGCGCCTGCCACGCGAGCCAGCTGACGCCGTCGCGCTCCCGCCAGGTGAAGCCCGCGGACGTCACCAGAGCCACCCACCCGGCAGGAGAAGGTTCCGGAACACGTCGAGCACGGCGCCGAACGTCGCGTCGAAGAAGCCGGGAACGGCGATCATGACCAGGAACAGGCCGATGAAGACGAAGTTGCCGTAGCGGTCGAGCTCCGCCCATTTGCTGTAGGCCGCCCGCGGAAGGAACCCGCCGAGGACGCGCGACCCGTCCAGCGGTGGGATCGGGATCAGGTTGAGCGTCATCAGTATGACGTTGAGCACGAAGAGCATCCAGAACATCTCGAGCAGGAACAGGCTCCGCGTGTAGGTCAGCCAGATGAGGCCCGTGGCGACGAGGACCAGCGCGAAGTTGGTGAGCGGTCCTGCCGCCCCGACCCAGGCCATGCCGCGCTGCCCGTCCTTGAAGAAGCGTGGGTCCACCGGCACGGGCTTGGCCCAGCCGAAGAAGAAACTGCCGCCGGAGCCGAGGAACGTGACGGCGAGCATGATCGTCCCCCACGTGTCCAGGTGCTTGATGGGATTGAGCGTCAGCCGGCCGTGTGCCTTGGCCGTGGGATCCCCCAGCCGGTACGCGACCCAGCCGTGCGCGAGCTCGTGCAGCACGAGGCTGACGAGGAGAAGGGGTGAGACGACGAGGAACTGAAGGAGCAGACCCGAGTCGTTCACGCGCTCTCCCGCATCCTGGCCGCCGCGGTGAGTTCCTCTTCCCTGCCGCCGACTACGCCGTTGAGCTTGAGGTGCAGGACGCTGCGCAGCACCTCGCCCAGTCGCGGTCCGGAGCTGAACCCCATCGCCAGGAGGTCGGCGCCACCGATGTCCAGGCGCACGTGCCGCGAGACGTCGAGGAAGTGCGCTAGCCGGTCGGCGGCGATGCCCGACTCGTCGAGCGTCATCGCCGCCAGGACCGCCTCCAGTGGCTCTCCGGCGGCCAGGTCGTACAGCTCGGCCTCTCCCGGCTGCCGCGCGATGCGGTCCAGGAGCCGCCCGGCGACCACGAGCGCGCGCTCGAGGACGGAGGCGTCCTGGGCGCGGACGCGCATGCGCACCACCCAGGCGGCGATCTCCTCCGGGTCGAGGTCGCGCAGCAGCCACACCAGGCGGAGCCGCCAGCGCGGCGTCTCCCGCTCGAGCGCGTGCCTCGCGCGCAGCTCGTCGGCGCGGCGCACAAGCCGGCGCGTGTGCCCGTCCACGCGCAGCCGGCCGTGGATCGCCGGCCACACGCCCAGCTCCTCCGCGCGACGCAGGGCGAAGTCGACCTTCTGCTCGTCGAGCAGGCTCACGAGCTCGTCGCGGAGCCGCGCCGAAGAGAGGTCGCCGACGAGATCCATGGAGCAACAGGCGCGCGCGAGGTTCAGCGTGTGTTCGTCCATGCGCAGCCCGTAGCGGCTCTCGTAGCGGATGGCGCGGAGGATCCGCGTGGGATCCTCGATGAAGCTGAGGTTGTGGAGCACGACGATGCGCCCGGCCAGGAGGTCCTCCCGGCCGCCGAAGTAGTCGAAGAGGTCGCCGAAGGTCTCCGGCTTGAGCGACACCGCCATGGCGTTGATGGTGAAGTCGCGCCGGGCGAGGTCGCTGCGGATGCCCGCGTGCTCCACCTTGGGCAGCGCGCCGGGGTAGGCGTAGGATTCCGCCCGGGTGGAGGCGACGTCCACGCGCAGCCTGTCCGCCCCGTCGTGGGCGACGACGACCGCGGTACCGAACTTCTGGTGCGGCCGCACGTGTCCCTTGAGCCTGGCCGCCAGCTCGGTCGCGAACGCGATCCCGTCGCCCTCCACCGCGAGGTCGACGTCGAACCCGGGCTCGCCCAGCAGCAGGTCGCGGACGGCGCCGCCGACGAGGTAGCAGCCGCGCACGCCGGCCGCGACGGCTTGGACGTGCCGGAGCAGCTCGTCGAGGCCCAGCTCTCCCAGGCGGCCGGCGAGGTTCGCCGTCACCGGCGCTGCCGGCTCGCGCGGGGGCGCCCCCGCGACCGACCGGCGGGAGACGACGCCGAGGAGGTCGCCGAGCGCGACGCCCTCGTCCTCAGACCGCGCAGGCTCGTCCGCGACGACGGGCAGCCAGCCGACCTCGTCCTGCGCGAGCCTGAGGGCGACCCGCTCGAGGGGCGTCCGCGCCCCGATCATCGGCACGCTCGTCGTCATGACCGCCTTGACCGGCGCGTGCCCGAGCCCGTGCGCCGACGCGCGTTCCAGATCGGCGAGCGCGACGCGCCCGGCCAGCAGCCCATCGCGGACGACGCCGACGCCGCCGAGGCCGTCTCGCCGGCAGACCAGGGCGGCGTCATCGACGCTCGCGCTGTCGCCGAGGACCACCGGGCCCGGCTCCAGGGCGTCGAGGGCGACGCGCGTGGGCGCCACCGCCCGCGGCGCCGCGGCCGCCACGGCCGCCGCCACCTCATCGAGCGAGCGGTCCTTGACGACGGCCGATGCGGCGGCGGTGTGCCCGCCGCCGCCCACGGCGCGGAGCGCCTCGGCCACGTCGACCCTGCCGCCGCGACTGCGCGCCGTCACGAACACGCGGCCCTCCATCTCCACGAGCAGGAAGTACGCGTCGCAGCCGGTCAGGTCCATGACCCTGTGCGCGACGACGCTCACGCCTTCCACATAGAGATCCTGGTGCAGCGACGAGAGCAACACCGTCGCCGCGGCGATGGGCAGTTCGTGCGCCGTCTGCAACGCCGCCGCCAGGGTGACTCGCTGCGCCGGCGTCAGCGCGTTGGTCAGCCACTTCTCGAGCAGTTCCGTGTCCGCGCCGGCGCGCATGCAGTAGGCCAGCGCCTCCGCGTCGCGCGTCGTGGTGGTCGCGAAGGTCAGGGACCCCGTGTCCTCGTGGATGCCGAGGGCGAACACGGTCGCCTCGAACGGCGTCACCGGGATCCCCCGCTCGGCGATGATGCGCACGAGCAGCGTGACCAGCGAGCCGTCGCCGGAGCTGATCAGGGCATCCGGATCGAGGTACTCGGGCAGGTCGTCGGGGTGGGCGTGGTGGTCGAAGGCGACCACCTGCACGCCTTCGCGGCCGCAGAGGTCGCCGAGGTCGCCGAGCCGGTTGGCGTGCACGGTGTCGACGAGGACCAGCCGGCGGACGCTGTCGCGGTCCACGTCCCCCGGGTCCACCACCGGGATGGCGTCGGCGTAGAGCGCCTGGAACTCGCGCACGTTGCGATTGACCGCGCCGCCGAGGCTGATCTGCGCCTCCGGGTACAGCTTGTGCGCGGCGACCATCGCGGCGAACGCGTCGAAGTCGGTGTTGCTGTGCGTGGCGATGAGTTCGGGCGTACGCATGAGCTGAGTATACGCGGGCGCCGGCGAGCGCCCCCTCAGGCCTTGAGCAGCCAGCCGAGCTCGTGACCGAACGCCGCCTCCATCGCGTCCTTCAGGGGAGCGTTGACGGGGCTCGCGAGGCCGGGGTCGGCGGCGAGGATACCGGCCGCCAGCTCGCGCGCGCGGAGCAGCGCGGAGCGATCGCGGGCGAGGCGGGCGAGTTTGAGGTCGGGCACGCCCGCCTGGCGCGCGCCCATCACCTGCCCCTCCCCGCGGATCTCGAGGTCCCTGTCGGCGAGCTCGAAGCCGTCGTTGGTCTCCAGCAGCGCCTCGAGCCGCTGCTGGGAGCTGCCCGTCTCCGCCTCGGCGAACAGCAGGCAGTACGACTTCTCGCTACCGCGCCCGACTCGTCCGCGCAGCTGGTGCAGCTGGGCGAGGCCGAAGCGCTCCGCACCCTCCACGATCATCACCGTGGCGTTGGGCACGTCGATGCCCACCTCGATCAGGCTCGTCGCCACGAGGACGTCGAGTTCCCCGGTCTTGAACGCACGCATGACCTCGTCGCGCTCACCCGATCTGAGCTGGCCGTGCGCCACCGCGACGCGTGCGTCGCGGAACGGCCCGGCCTGCAGCCGCTCCGCCTCCGCCACGGCGGTGGCAGCGGAGATGGACTCCGACTCGTCGATCGCCGGGCAGACCACGTAGACCTGCCTGCCCCTGGCGATCTGCTTGCGCACGAACGCGTAGCCGGTCTCGCGCTGAGTCTCGTCGACGAGCCGCGTCACCACCGGCTGCCGTCCCGAAGGGACGCCGGCGATGGTGGTCACGTCCAGGTCGCCGAACACGGTCAGGGCGAGGGTCCTCGGGATGGGCGTCGCCGTCATGTGCAGCACATGCGGGGCGACGCCGTCCCGCTCCGCCCGGCGGGCGAGCGCGTCGCGCTGCTCCACGCCGAAGCGGTGCTGCTCGTCGACGACCAGGAGCGCGAGCCCGGCGAAGCGCACGTCCTCCTGCAGGAGGGCGTGCGTGCCGATCGCGAGCTGAGCCTCACCCGCGGCGAGGCGGCCGAGGGCCGCCCGCCGCTCCGCCGCGGGCAGCGACGCCGTCACCAGCTCCGCAGGCGCGAGGGCGCCGGCCAGTCGCGCCGCCGTCTCCGCGTGCTGCGCGGCGAGCGTCTCCGTCGGGGCGAGGAGCACGCCCTGCAGACCGGCCTCCGCGGCGCGCAGGAGGCAGTAGAGGGCGACGACCGTCTTGCCCGAGCCCACGTCGCCCTGCAACAGGCGCCGCATCGGGACGTCCCGGCGCAGGTCGCCCTCCAGCTCGTCCAGCGCGCCGAGCTGGTGCGCGGTCAGCTCGAACGGCAGGCCCTCGAGGAACGCCCGGCTGAGCTCTCCCGGCTCGGGAAGCGCCGGCGCGTGCACGCGCTGCTGCTGCTCCGCCTTGTGCCGCAGCAGCCCGACCTGCATCAGCAGCAGTTCCTCGAGCACGAGACGCTCGCGCGCGGCGCCGGCCTCCGCGAGCGAGCGCGGGAGATGCACGGCCGTGACCGCGTCGGCCCGGCCGGGCAGACCCTCACGCACGAGCAGTTCCGCCGGCAGGGGGTCGGGCAGGAGGCGCATGACCGGGGCGACGGCGTGGACCAGCGCGCGCAGCAGCTTGGCCGATACCTGCTCGCTGGCCGGGTACACCGGCACCACACCCTCCGTGTGCACGCCCTCCCCGACCTCCTCGTCGAGGATCTCGTGCCCCTTGACCACGAAAGACTGGCGCCCGCCCTGCGGCCGGAAGGTCCCGCGGAGGCTCAGCCGCATGCCCTCCTGCAGGATCCTCGTCAGGTATCTCTGGTTGAACCAGACGGCGTCCACGGCGCCGGTGTCGTCGCGCAGCAGGACCTTGACGATGTCGACCCGCCGGCGCGCCGTGCGCTCGGCGCGCACGCGCACGACCTCGCCGCGGATGGTCGCCTCCTCCCCGACCTTGAGGTCGCGGATGGCCTTGCGGTCGCGGAAGTCCTCGTAGCGCCGGGGAAAGTGGCCGACGAGGTCGCCGACGGTGTGCAGGCCGAACCCGGCGAGACGGCGCGCCACAGCCGGCGTGACCTGGTCGAGTCCGGCCAGCGGGCGCGAGAGGCTGGTTGGGTCGAAGGAGAGGCGGGTGAGCGGCGGCCGTTCGTCGTACCGACCGCCGCCGAAGCGGAGCGGAAGTGGCTGCCCGGTCACTCCACGATCATGGCGAACGCGGCCGTACCCGGCCCGATGTGCGTACCCACGACGGCTCCGACGTGGCCCAGGAAGGTGAAGTGCGCGTTCGGCCGCACACGCTCGATCATCTCGCGGATGAGCGGCGGTTCCTCGTCGTTGACCGCGTCGATGAGACAGAAATAGAGCTCGTCCTCCGGCCGGCTGCGCTCCTCGACGAAGCGCTGCATGGCCGCCAGCGCCTTCTTCAGGCCGCGCACCTTGGCGTAGCCGGTGAGCGTGCCGTCGACGGCGGCGATGAGGGGCTTGATGTCGAACACGCCGCCGACCAGCGAGGCGGCACGGCCGATGCGGCCGCCGCGACGCAGGTACTCGAGAGTCGCGGCGTGCACGAGCAGCTGCGAGTGATCGCGGAAGTGGCGGACGTAGGCATGCGCGTCGTCGAGCGTGCAACCGGCCGCCAGGCGGACGCGCAGGCGCTCGGCGCACATCGCGAGCGCGGTCGTGACCGTGCGCAGGTCGTAGACGTACACGTGGTCGACCTGCTCGGCCGCCTGCTCCGCCGCCCGCACCGTGCCGCTCATCTCGCCGGAGATGTGCAGGGAGAACACGTGCTCGTACCGCTGCCTCGCCTCCTCGTAGACCGCGACGAACTCGCCGGCCGTGGGCTGCGAGGTGGTGGGAAGCACGTCCGCCTGCTCGAGCCTGGCGAAGAACTCCTCCGAGGTCATGTCGACGCCGTCGCGGTACATCTGGTCACCGAAGTGCACCTTGAGCGGCACCATGTAGAGGCCGGGCTGCTGCAGCCAGCCGCTCGGCGCGTCGCAGGTGGAATCGAGGACGATGGCCGTGTTGTCGAGCGTGAGCAGGTCTGTCATGTTCGGGCCTCCTGCGGCGCGTGCGACGATGACTGGGCTACGGAGGTCATTGTCGACGCTGCTTGCGGCGCGTGCGACGATGACTGGGCTACGCTGGTCATTGTCGACGCTCCTGCGGCGCGCCCGACGATGACTGGGCTACGCTGGTCATTCGGCACTCGCCAGGATCGGGTAGAGCGGCTGACCGCCTTCGTGGAAACTGACTTCGGCGTCCGGGGCGACGCGGGCGGCGATCTCCTCGAGCTGATCCCGCGTCGTGCCCGACCCGTTGAGCGCCGTGAGCACGGTGACGTACTCGGCGCCTCCGCGCGCGAACTCCTCGAGCACGCCGCCGAAGGCGCTCTCCACGTCGTCGGCAGCCGCCTTCAGCGTGCCGTCGACGATCGCCATGGCCTGGCCCTTCTTGACCTGGAGACCGTCGAGCTCGGAGTCGCGGACCGCGTGCGTGACCTCGGCGTAGCGCACGTCGACGATCGCGTCCTGCATCAGTCGCGCGTTGCCCACGGCGTCCTGCGCCGGGTCGTAGGCGACCATGGCGGCTAGGCCGCTGGGAATGGAGCGGGACGGAACCACGGCGATATGAAGGGAACTCATGCCGGCCGCCTGCTCCGCCGTGAGGATCACGTTGCCGTTGTTGGGCAGGATCACGACCTCCTGGACGCCGAGCGCTTCGACCGCCTCGAGCAGCTGGGCGGCACTCGGGTTCATGGACTGCCCCCCGTCGACGATCGCGTGGCAGCCGAGCTCGCGGAAGAGCTGCTGGTTGCCGGCGCCGGCCACGACGGCGACGATCACGGCGCCGCCCTCGCCGACTTCCGGCGCCGGGGTGGACAGCCGCTCGTCGCGCTCGCGCGTCTGCGCGTGCATGTCGTTGATCTCGACGTCCCCGATGGTGCCGTGCTTGAGCGCTTCGCTGAGCACGGCGCCGGGGTCGTTGACGTGCACGTGCACCTTGACGGTGCGCTCGTCGCCGACCACGAGTGCGCTGTCGCCGAGCGGCAGGAGGAACGCCTCGAACGCCTCAAGGTCGATGCTCTCGCCGCTGATGAGGAAGCTCGTGCAGTAGCGGAACTCGGAGAGCTCGCTCGGCTCCTCGACGGTGACGGCGTGCGGCCGCCCGGGCCGGACCGCTCCGATGAACGCATCGCCCGCAGCGCGC
Organism: uncultured Thermoleophilia bacterium; assembly: GCA_963705205.1. GTDB lineage: Bacteria > Actinomycetota > Thermoleophilia > UBA2241 > UBA2241 > CAIXSE01. The sequence goes on along the minus strand of CAVPJG010000005.1, from coordinate 346,996 downwards.
GCCGCGACGCGCGCGCCGGCGATCACCTTGCCGCCGCGCATGAGGTCCTCGATGCCTGCCGCCAGGCCGCGGAAGAGCACGAGCAGGCCGTAGCCCCCGGCGTCGACGACGCCGGCCTTCTGCAGGGCCGGCAACTGCGCGGTCGTGTTCTCGACCGCGATCCTGCCGGCCTCTTCCACGGCGGCGAGCAGGTGCTCGAGCCCGAGGCTGTCGGGGACCGCCTGCGCCGCCGTGGCCATCTCACGGATGACGGTGAGCATGGTGCCCTCGACCGGCGTCTTGACGGCCCGGTAGGCGGCGTGCTGACCCTCGACCACGGCGCGCTTGAACACGGCGGTGTCGAGCGAGTTGGCCTTGCCCCAAACCTCGCAGATGCCGCGCACGATCTGGGAGAGGATGACGCCGGAGTTGCCGCGCGCGCCCATCAGGGAACCCTTGGTGACCGCCGCGGCGACCGAGGGGATGTCCACCACGTCGCTCTGCTCGAGCTCCTCGACGACAGCGCGCACCGTGAGCGCCATGTTGGTGCCTGTGTCGCCGTCCGGCACGGGGTACACGTTGAGGTCGTTGATGAACTGGCGCTCAGCCTCGACGGCCGCGAGCGCGGACTGGATGACGCCGATGGCAGCGGTGCGGACGATCAATCCTGGAGGTCCTCGACGCGTACGTTGATCTCGCCCACCGGCACGCCACCGATGTGCTCGACCTGATAGCGCACCTGCTCCCGGAGGTTGGCGGTGACCTGGGCGATGTTGACACCCCGCTCCATGACCACGTGCAGGCCGATATCGACGCTGCCCTCCCCGACCGCGAGCTCGACGCCCTCGGTGACGGAGCCACGGAAGAACCGGGTGATCTTCTTGACCGCCGGCTCCTGCATGCCGACGACGCCGTAGGTGGCGCGGGCGGCCATGCCGGCGAGCTTGGCGATGACCTGGTGGGCGACGGTGACGCCGCCGGTGATACCGCCGGCCGTGAAGGGGATGCGAAGGTCAGACTGGGACACGGCTCCTCGTCAATCCCCGGCGCCGGACAGCTGGTTGAGCTCGGCCACCACGACATCAGGATCGACCTGGTGGAGGATGGCGCCCGCTTCGATGCTCTCTGACTGGGCGCCGATGCACAGGCAGCAGGCCATACCGTGGCTCTCGAACACCTCGCGGGCCGCGGGGTCCGTCGAGAGGGCCTCGAAGATCGACATGTCCTTGGTGAACCGCATCGACGCGCCTGACCCCCGTTTGCGTTCCCCGAACGGCTGAAGGATACTAGCGCGACTGTTCAGCAAGCAAGCCGAGGAACACCCATGTCCAAGATCTGCGTGAGCTGCGGCAAGGCCCCCGCAATCGGCAACAACCGGAGCCACTCGAACCGCGCCACCAAGCGCCGCTTCGACCCCAACCTCCAGCACGTCCGCATCCTCGTGGACGGCCACCCGCAGAACGCCTACGTCTGCACCCGCTGCCTCAAGTCGGGCCGCGTCAGCAAGGCTATCTAGGACCGCCGCGCCGGCACGCCGGCGCCGGCCGCCCCTCCGAGTGGAACACGATGAGCCCCGCCCCCGGCGGGGCTCTTGCGTTGGGCGTCCCGGTGGGTCACGCTGCAGTCAGAACGGCGTGAACGGGCACTGAGCACGGCCGACGACGGAAGGAGCAGCGTGCCACACATCACCGCCTGGGCGTTCGTGTTCGCCGTCGGCGTGGCCGTCGTCGTCGTCGCCGTCGTCGCCATCAGGGACCGGCTCCGCAAGTAGGCGCACGCCGCGGCGCGCGGCGCCGTCAGGGCAGCGTCTTCGCCAGGTTCGCCATCTCGAGGGCGGTGGACGCGGCCGACCAGCCCTTGTTGCCCGCCTTGGCGCCGGCGCGCTCGACGGCCTGCTCGATCGTGTCGGTGGTGAGCACGCCGAAGATCACCGGGACGCCGGTGTCGAGGCTGATCTTCGCGATCCCCTTGGCCGCCTCGCCGGCGACGTAATCGAAGTGCGGCGTGCCGCCGCGGATCACGGCGCCGAGGCAGATGACGGCGTCGTACTTGCCGCTCTCCGCCAGCCTCTTGGCCACGAGCGGCATCTCGAACGCACCCGGGACCCAGGCGGCGTCCACGTCGGCGTCGTCCACGTCGTGGCGGCGCAGGCAGTCCAGGGCGCCCTCGTAGAGCCTCCCGGAGATCAGCTCGTTGAAGCGCCCCACCACGAGGCCGAACTTCATCCCCCTGCCGTTCAGCTTACCTTCGTAGGTCGTCATCCTTCGGCTCCTTCTGGTCAATGAGAGGGTGCCCTTGCGGCGCACCCCTCGGTAGTCCCGCTGCGTCGCCTACCCCTCGAGGCCCTCGTCCTGCCCGAACAGGTCCTCGTGCTCGAGCATGTGGCCCATCTTGTCGCGCTTGGTGCGCAAGTAGCACATGTTGTCCTCCTGCGGCGCGACCTCGATCTGCTCGCGGCCGGTGACGCGCAGGCCGTAGCCCTCCAGCGCGACGATCTTCTTGGGGTTGTTGGTCATGATGCGGATGGTGGACAGGCCGAGGTCGGCGAGGATCTGCGCCCCGGTGCCGTAGTCACGCAGGTCTGGGGCGAACCCGAGCTCCACGTTGGCCTCGACGGTGTCGTAGCCTTGCTCCTGCAGGCGTAGGCCTTGAGCTTGTTGATCAGGCCGATGCCCCTGCCCTCCTGGCGCATGTAGAGGACGACGCCGAGCCCTTCGGCCTCGATGCGCCGCATCGCCTCGGCCAGCTGCTCCCCGCAGTCACAGCGCAGCGAGCCGAAGGTGTCGCCGGTGAGGCACTCGGAGTGGACGCGCACCAGCACGTCCTTCTTGCCGGCCACGTCGCCCTTGACGATGGCGACGTGGTGGCTGCCGTCGAGCACGGACTCGTAGCCGACGGCCTTGAAGTCGCCGTACCGGGTGGGCATGGAGACCGTCGCCGCCCGGCGCACCAGGTGCTCGTTCCTGCGACGGTACTTGATGAGGTCGGCCACGGTGATGATCCTGAGCCCGTGCCTGCGCGCGTAGGGGACCAGGTCGGGCACGCGCGCCATGGTGCCGTCGTCGTTCATGATCTCGCAGATGACACCGGAGGGGTTGAGATGCGCGAGCCGGGCGAGGTCGACGGCGGCCTCGGTCTGGCCGGAGCGCTCGAGCACGCCGCCTGGCCGGGCCATGAGCGGGAACACGTGGCCCGGCTGCACGAGGTCGCCCGGCCCCGATTCCGGGTCGATGGCGACCTGGATGGTGTGCGCCCGGTCGGCCGCCGAGATACCGGTGGTCACGCCTTCCCGCGCCTCCACCGACACGGTGAAGGCGGTCTGGAGGCGCGCCTCGTTGTGGCTGGTCATCGGCGGCAGGTCCAGCTCGCCGCAGCGCTGCGGGGTGAGCGCGAGGCAGACGAGGCCGCGGCCCTCCTTGGCCATGAAGTTGATCTTCTCGGCGGTGGCGAACTGGGCAGCCATGGTGAGGTCGCCCTCGTTCTCGCGGTCCTCGTCGTCGCAGACGATGACCATCCGGCCCTCGCGCAGGTCGTCGAGTGCCGACTCGATGCTCGCGAACGGCTCGCGAGGCTCGGTCTCCCGCCCCTCGGCCGCCTGCTCGTCGTGGTGGTCCACCGTCATCAGAACCCCGCTTCCGCTAGCTTCTCCCAGGTGAGCCCGGCGCCGGGCTTGCGCCCGGCGACGAACGCATGCACGTACTTCGCGATCAGGTCGGCCTCGAGGTTGACCCGCGAGCCGGTGGTGAGGCGCCCCAGCGTGGTGACCGCCGCCGTGTGCGGGATCAGGGACACGCGCACGCGGTCGCCGGCGACGGCGACGACCGTGAGGCTCACGCCGTCGACGGCGATCGAGCCCTGGTCCACGGTCATGCGGGTGACCGCCTCCGGCGCCTCGAGCTCCACGACCAGGGCGTTGTCCTCAGGCGTCACCGACGTGACGGCGCCGATGCCGTCGACGTGGCCGCTCACGAGGTGACCGCCGAGGCGTGAGCGCAGGGTCATCGCGCGCTCGAGGTTGAGGCGGTCGCCCGGCCGGCGCTGCGAGAGCGTCGTGCGCCGGACCGTCTCGGGCATGGCGTCGGCGGTGAACCCGCCTGCGCGCAGCGACGTGACGGTGAGGCAGACGCCGTCGGTGAGGATGCTGTCGCCGACGGCGGCATCGTCCGTGACCGTCGTCGCGGCGATGTCGAGCACGACGCTTTCTCTACCGGGCCGCATGCCCCGCAGCGTGCCGATCTCCTCGACGATGCCGGTGAACACCCTAGCCCTCCCGGCGCACGACGGTGCCGCTGAGCATGAGGTCGTCGCACACCGGCCGCCAGACGACGTCCTGCAGGCGCCAGGCGTCGTCCACGGACGTCACGGCGGGCGCCGCGAACAGGTCGGGCGCGCCGCGTCCGACGATGAGCGGCGCGACGAACAGGAGCATGCGGTCGATGAGGTCGGCGGCCAGCAGGCCTCCCGCCAGCGTAGGACCGCCTTCGACGAGGATGTCGAGCAGGCCGAGAGCTGCGAGTCCTTCGAGTGCGGCCCGCAGCCCGCCGTCGCCCACCTCGAGCAGCTCGGCGCCGCGCGCTTCGAGCAGGCGGCGCGCGGCCTCCGTGGCTTTGTCGGCCACGACGACCGTGCGCGTCCGCCGCGCGGTCGCCAGCAGCCTGGCGCCTGGAGGCAGCTCCCCATCACGCGTGATCACCACGCGAACAGGATCGCGGCCCTCCGACAGCCGCACCGTCAGCTCTGGGTCGTCCCGGCGCACGGTGCCGACGCCCACCATGACCGCGTCGACGCGCGCGCGCAGCTCGTGCACGGCCCGCCGGCTGTCCAGGCAGCTGATCCAGCGCGCGTCGCCGCCGGCGGCCGCCACCTTGCCGTCGAGCGTCACGGCGGCCTTGTAGGTCACAAGCGGCAGCCCCGTACCGTGGTACTTGAGGAAGGGCGCGTTCTGCTCTCGAGCCCGCGCCCCCCAGCGGTCCTCGGCCAGGTCGACCTCTACGCCGCCCTCTCGCAACTTGGCCAGCCCGCGCCCGTTCACCCGGGGGTCGGGATCACCGAGGGCGAGCACCGCCCGCGCCACCCCGGCCGCCACCAGGGCGTCGGCGCACGGGGGCGTCTTGCCGTGGTGGCTGCAGGGCTCGAGGGTGCAGTAGAGGGTGGCGCCTCGGGCGCGCTCGCCGGCCTCGGCGAGCGCCAGCGCCTCGGCGTGCGCCTGCCCCGGAGAGAGGTGCCAGCCGCGGCCGACCACCTCCCCGCCCTGGACGAGTACGGCGCCGACGAGAGGGTTGGGATGCGTGCCGCCGCGGCCTCGTTCGGCCAGGGCGAACGCCTCTTCCATGTACCGCTCGTCGTCCATAGACACAGAAGCCCCGAAGCGTGTGCTCCAGGGCGGACGACGCCGAAGCGCCGACCCTGCTTCTCTCATCCGGACTGTGACCGTCGGCCCAGGAATCTCACCTGGTCGGCCCCTCTCGGGGTTAGCGGGCTGTACCGCCGGTGGGGACTTCCACCCCGCCCTGAAGCAGCGTTTGATCTTGCGCTGGGATTATACGCCGGAGGCGGCGGCCTGCGCCACTACGGCGAAACGCTCCTCGATGTCACGGCCGCCGAAGATGCTCGATCCGGCCACAAGCCAGTTGGCGCCGGCGGTCGTAAGGGTGCCGGCGTTGTACTCCGTCACGCCGCCGTCCACCTCGATGGTCACGTTCTCGGGCAGGTAGGCTCGCGCCCTGCGGATCTTGTCGGTGGACGTCTCGATGAAGCCTTGGCCGCCGAACCCGGGGTTGACCGACATGATCACCACCATGTCGCAGTGGTACCTGGCTTCGGCGAGCGTCTCGACGGGCGTGGCCGGGTTGAGCGAGACGCCGGCGAGCGCCCCAGCCTCCCGGATCTGCGCGAGCACGCGGTGCAGGTGAGTGCAGGCCTCCTGGTGCACGACGATCACGTCGGCGCCGGCGGCGGCGAACTGCTCGATGTACCGCTCCGGGCGCTCGATCATGAGGTGGACGTCGAGCAGAGCCCCGGCGCCGTGGATGAGCGGCTGGAGCGCCTTGACCACCAGGGGCCCGATGGTGATGTTGGGGACGAAGTGCCCGTCCATGACGTCGATGTGGATGACCCGCGCGCCGGCATTGAGGACGGCTTCCACGTCCTCGCCGAGGTGGCTGAAGTCCGCGGACAGGATGGACGGCGCCACGTTGATGCCCCTCAGGATGTCTTCCACCGTTCCTCCTGTCCGTCGCCGCGGCGACTGGCCGCGCGCATATTCTACCCCGGCGCCGGGGTGGCGGGACGGCGAGTCCGCGGCCCTCCCGTGCGGCGAAGGCGAGCGATGAAGAACGCGCTCGCGCCGGCGTCGGGCGGCAGCGGCAGCAGATAGCCGCCGGCCGCCGGGTGCGCCAGCCCCGGCCACACCGCGCCGAGGTCGTCGGCGGCCCAGCCGCCGGCGGCGAGCAGCGGCTCGATCACGCCGAGCGTCTCGGCGCGCGTCACCGTGCACACGGCGTACGTGAGCGCGCCCCCGGGCCTGACGGCGGCGGCGGCGCGCTCGAGCAGCCGCGCCTGGAGCCGCGCCAGGCGCGGCACGTCGCTCGCGCTCCGGCGCCAGCGCAGATCGGCGCGAGACGCCAGCGTGCCGAAGCCGCTGCAGGGCGCGTCCAGCAGCACCGCGTCGAAGGCGTCGTCCCACTCGGGCCGCGCCTCAAGAGCGTCGGCGCAGACGACGGCCACCCTGCCGGCGCCGAGGCGCGCGAGGTTCTCGCGCAGCTCGCCCGCGCGTGCCTCGTCCACCTCGACGGCGGTGATCTGGGCACCCGCCTGCAGCGCGGCGAGCTGGCTCGTCTTGGCGCCCGGCGCCGCGCAGAGATCGAGCACGGCCGCGGCCGGCCCGGTCACGGCGCCCGCGGCGACCATCCCGGCGATCTGCGAGCCCCGCGACTGCGGCGTCACCAGCCCTTCCCGAAAGGCCCGCGACCGTTCGAGCGGCGGGCCTTCGTACAGCAGCCCGTCTGGCAGCCCGTCTATCCCGCGTGTCGCGAACCCCTCTGCGGCGAGCGCCTCGGCGGCCACGGGGACGCCTCCCCGCAGCCGGTTGGCGCGCAGGCAGCGTTCGGGGGCGGCGTTGGCGGCCTCGAGCAGCCGGCGTGCGGCGACGTCACCCAGATCCCCGCGCAGCAGCTTCACGAGCCACGCGGGGTACGAGAGTGCGACCGACCACGCGCGCGGGGCGTCTCCCTCACCCAGCTCCTCGAGCTTGACGCGACCGTCCGCCGCCACGCGGCGAAGCACGGCATTGACGAACCCCCCGGCGCGACGGCTCTTGCGCGTCGCCAGGGTGACGGCGTCGTCGACCGCCGCGTAAGCGGGCACCCGGTCCAGGAACAAGAGCTGGAACGCCGCCAGCCTGAGCGCGTCGCGCACGTCCGGATCGGTGGTCCTGAGCGGCGCCTTGGTGTAGGCGCCGAGCACCGCGTCGATCGAGCCGCGCCGCTTGACGGTCCCGTTGACCAGTTCGTTGGCGAGCCCGCGGTCGGCGGCGCCGAGAGACGAGAGTTCGGGCAGCGCCGCCGAGGACTCGTCGAGCCGCGCGCCGCTCGCGCGCAGACGCCGCAGCGCCGCGAACGCCGCCGCCCTGGCGGGGCTCACCCCCGACCGTCCCGGCGTCTCCCCCGGGCCTGAGCCGCTCACGGCGCCAGCAGACCGCGTCCGGCGCCGCGCAGGAACTCGGCCGCGGTCACGCGGCTGCGTCCCTCCTGCTGCAGCTCACGGACGTCCAGCCAGCCCTCGCCGGCGGCGACCACCAGGCGGTCGGGACCTGTCTCCGGCACCGGGCCGTGGCCGGGCGCGGCGCGCCAGATGCGCGTCCGCCTGCCGGCGAGCTCGGTGACCGCGCCGATGTGCGGCGAGAGGGCGCGCACCTGGTCGGCGATCGCGGTGGCCGGCCGGCTCCAGTCGATCTCCTTGTCGTGCGGCCCGATCTTGGCGGCGTACGTCGCCGGGCCCTCCTGCGCGCGCCACTCCACGGTGCCGGCTTCGATGCCGTCGAGCGTCGCCACGACGCCCTCGACGGCCGCCGGGGCGAGCAGCCCGTAGGCGCGGCCCGCGTCGGCGTCGCGGGGCACGTGGACGCGACGAGCGTCGCCGACCGGACCCTCGTCCACCCCTGCCGTCATCCGCAGCGTGCAGACTCCCAGTTCGGTCTCTCCCGCCATCAGCGCCCGCTCCACGGGGGCGGCGCCGCGCCAGCGCGGCACGAGCGACGGGTGGACGACGATGGTCTCCACGGCGTCGAGGACGTGCTGGGCGACGATCTGGCCGTAGGCGCAGGCCACCAGGACGTCGGGCCTCGTCTCCAGCAGCCGCTCCAGCGCCTCGGGGTCCGACAGCCGCTGGGGCTGGAGCACGGGGACGTGGAGTTCCTCGGCCGTCAGCTTGATGGGCGGCGGCTGCGGAGTGCCGTGGCGGCCGCGCGGCCGGTCGGGGTTGGTGACGAGGGCGACGGGTGGACGGCCCGCTCCGGCGAGGCCCCGGAGCACCAGCTCTGCGAACGGCGCCGTGCCGGCGAAGGCGAGCCGCATGCGGCTCAGAGGCCGCCGCCGGCCGGCTCAATGCCGCCGGCCTCGTTCGCGCGCATGGTCCGCAGGGCGGCGGCGCGCGCGCTCCTGCTGGTGCGGTCGACGATGAGCACGCCGTCGAGGTGGTCGTTCTCGTGCTGGATCACGCGCGCCTCGAACCCCTCGGCGCGGAAGTCCACCGGCTCGCCGTACTCGTCCATGCCGCGCACACGTACGCTGACGGGGCGCGCGACGGGCATGGTCACGCCGGGCACGCTGAGGCAGCCCTCGTCGCCCTCCTCGGTCTCCTCCGAGAACTCGTCGAGCACGGGGTTCGCGAGGACCCGAGGGTCGTCGTCGACGTCGTAGACGAGGAGTCGCTGGAGCACCCCGACCTGCGGGGCCGCGAGGCCCACGCCCGGGGCGTCCTTCATGGTGCGGATCATCCGCTTGGCCAGCTTGCGCAGGCCGCGGTCGAACTCCGTGACCTCGCGCGCGTGCTCACGCAGCACCGGGTCACCGATCACGCGGATGTCTTTGCGGGCCTCCCGCTGCCTTCGCGAGAGGTCCTGCTGGTCCGTGGTCTCTCTGATCTGGGTCGTCTCGCTCATGGTCTCAATGGTACCTCACGCCGGGGTCACAGCCACTGCGGCTCGACGTCCGGCACCACCCGGACCCCGCGGGCGGCGTACCGGTCGCGGTTCGCCGCCAGCCAGGCACGCAGTGCATCGAGGGTTTTCCCTGTTTCTGCAGTCTTTATCACCACGCGGCAGGCGTGGCGACCGCGCTCGCGCCAGAGCGGGCCCGGACCCAGCACCTGAGCCGTCCCGGCGAGCCTCGCGGCCAGCCGCTCCGCGGTGAACCGTCCCGCCACCTCCACCTTGTCCCTCGAGGTACCGGAGATGTCGAGGCCGACGAGGAAGCCCGCCGGTGGGTAGCCCAGCTCCCGTCGCCGCTCCAGCTCCTCCGCGTAGAACTCCTCCTCCTTGCCTGCCGCCGCGAGTGCGATCGGCCGCGCCTCCGGGTCCAGCGTCTGCACGATGACCCGCCCAGGCCGGTCGCCGCGGCCGCTGCGGCCGCCCACCTGCACGAGCAGGGCGAACGTCCGCTCCTCGGCGCGGAAGTCCGGGAAGTGCAGGGTGAGGTCGGCGTTGACCACGCCGACCAGGGTGACATCGGGGAAGTGGTGTCCCTTGGCGATCATCTGGGTGCCGACGAGCACCTTGGGCCCGGCCTCCGCGAAGCGGCTGAGCACACCCTGCAGGCGGGCGTAGGACCCGGCCACGTCCGAGTCGAGACGCAGCAGGTCCACCCCGGGCAGCAGGAGACGGACCTCGCGCTCCAGGCGCTCGGTCCCGAACCCGTGACGGACGAGGTCGGAGCGCCCGCACTCCGGGCAGGCGGACGGCGCCGGCTCGGAGTGGCCGCACGTGCGGCAGCGCAGCGTGCGGCTCCCGAAGAGCGTGAGCGTGACGTCGCAGCGCGGGCACTCCCAGGCGTGGCCACAGTGATCGCAGACCAGGTACGAGGCGAAGCCGCGGCGATTGAGGAAGAGGATCGCCTTCTCCCCCGCGTCGACGACGCCGCTGAGCGCCTCGGCGAGCGGCGCCGAGAACACGCCGTGGTGGTCGCGCATGTCGACGATCTCCAGCTCGGGCGGCCGCGAGCCATCCACGCGACGGTGCAGGTCGGCGTGAAGCGCCACGCGGGCGAAGGTCTCCACGCTCGGCGTCGCAGAACCAAGTACGACCACGGCGCCCGCGCCCTCCGCGCGCCAGCGTGCGATGGTGCGCGCGTCGTAGGCCGGTTCGCTCTCCTGCTTGTACGAGGTGTCGTGCTCCTCGTCCACGACGATCAGCCCGAGGTCGACGAGCGGCGCGAACACCGCCGAGCGCGCGCCGACGACGACGCGCACCTCGCCGCGCGCGACCGCGCTGTAGGCGAGCAGGCGCTCGCCGGCCGAGAGGCCTGAGTGCAGGACGGCGACCTGCGCCCCGGCGAAGCGGCGCTTGACGCGCGCGACCGTCTGTCCGGTGAGGCCGATCTCCGGCACCAGGAGGAGCACCGACCGCCCGGTCTCCAGCGTGGCCTGTGCCGCCTGGAGGTAGACCTCGGTCTTGCCGCTGCCGGTGACGCCGTGCAGCAGGACCTCGTCGCCGGGGCGCGTCTCGCACAGGAGGCTGTGCAGCGCGCGGCGCTGCTCGTCGAGCAGGTCCGGGATGTCGGAGAGGGTGACGCAGGCGCGGAGGCGGGCGGCCTGCGCGGCGGCGCGCACGGAGACGCCCGCGTCCGCGGCGGAGGACGAGCTGGGCCGGCGGCCGCCGGCTGCCTCGGCGCCGGCGACCTCGGCGAAGCTCGCCGGCGGGTCGTCCGCGAGGAGCGCGCCGGCGGCGAGCAGGCGTCGCAGTCCCGCCGCCGAGAGGTCGCTGACGGCCCGCAGATCCCGCTCCTCGAGACTGCCGGCCTCCTCGACGAGCTCGAGAGCGGCGCGCTGCCGCGCGCCGAGCCGGGACGGGGTCTCCGCCCCACGGCGCAGGGTGCGGCCCGGCGGTGTGACGCCCACGACGCGCACGCGGTAGGCCACGCGCAGCCAGCCCTTGCGCCGGTACCGCTCCGCGTCCGCGGCGCGAGGTCCGCTGCGCAAGCGCAGGCCGGCGAGCTCCAGGAGCATCGCCTCGCCGGCCTCCGCGGCCGCCCGGCCGCCGTCCGTGAGCTCGTAGCGCCGCTCGATCTTGAGCGCGCCGGTGGGCGGGCAGACGAGGGCGAGCGCTGCCGCGAAGGAGCAGAGGTAGTGCCGCTCGATCCGGCGAGCCACCTCGAGCAGCTCCTCCGGGATGGGCGGGACGCGCAGGACGTCGCGCAGCGGCAGCACGCGTCCCTCGTGCGCAGTGTCGTGGCGGAGCCCGAGGATCACCCCGATGACGGTCTGCGAGCCCAGCGGCACCGCGACGAGCGCGCCGCGCAGGGCGCCGGGGGCGAGCTCAGGCGGGATCTCGTAGTCGAACGCCCCGGCGAACGCGCGGGTACGGACGAGCGGGAAGACGGCGGCGTAGCGGAGCGGTGCCTCCTCGTTGCCCCGCTGGATGGCGCGACGACGTCGGCTGTTCACGCGCCGCCGTCTCCCCGGCGCCGCCTCAGGCCGTGAGGCCCGCGGCGGCGCGGAGCGCCCCGGCCTTGTCGGTGCGCTCCCAGGTGAAGTCGTGGTCGTTGCGGCCGAAGTGGCCGTAGGCCGCCGTCTTGCGGTAGATGGGACGGCGCAGGTCGAGGTCGCGAAGGATGGCGGCCGGGCGCAGGTCGAAGTGCTCGCCGATGAGGCGCTCGATGGTGACGAGATCGACCTTCTCGGTGCCGCCACAGTCGACCATCACGGAGACGGGGTGGGCGACGCCGATGGCATAGGCCACCTGGACCTGGCACTTCTCGGCCAGGCCGGCGGCGACGACGTTCTTGGCCACGTAGCGGGCGGCGTAGGCGCCCGAGCGGTCGACCTTGCTCGGGTCTTTGCCCGAGAAGGCGCCGCCGCCGTGCGGAGCGGCGCCGCCGTACGTGTCGACGACGATCTTGCGGCCGGTGAGGCCGCAGTCGCCCATCGGGCCGCCGATGACGAACTTGCCGGTCGCGTTGATGACGGTGATGTCCTCGAGCTTGCCCACGTCGTACATGTCCTTGGGCATGATCGGCTCGACGACGTGCTCGATGAGGTCGGGGTAGATGATGCTCTGGAGGTCGGCGCTCTCGGCATGCTGGGTGGCGAGCACGATCTTGACGATCTCGACCGGCTTGCCGTCTTCGTACCGGACCGTGACCTGGGACTTGCCGTCCGGGCGCAGGTACGGCAGGATCTCCGCCTTGCGCACGTCGGCGAGGCGCTTGGCCAGCTTGTGCGCCAGCAGGATCGGCATGGGCATGAGCTCGGCGGTCTCGGTGCACGCGTACCCGAACATCATGCCCTGGTCGCCGGCGCCCTGCGTGTCCAGCGCGTCGTCGTCGTTGACGTCGGTGCGGACCTCGAGGGCGGTGGTGACGCCCTGGCTGATGTCCGGAGACTGCTCGTCGATCGCCACCATGACGCCGCAGGTCTCGTAGTCGTAGCCGTAGTGCGCGCTGGTGTAACCGACTTCCTTGACCGTGTGGCGGACGATCTTGGGGATGTCGACGTACGTCTCGGTGGTGATCTCTCCGGCGACGAAGGCGAGGCCGGTGGTGACCAGCGTCTCGCAGGCGACGCGCCCGTACGGATCGTCCTTGAGGATGGCGTCGAGGATGGCGTCAGAGATCTGGTCGGCGAGCTTGTCGGGGTGGCCCTCGGTGACCGACTCTGACGTGAAGAGGTAGTTCCGCTTGTCCAATTGAGTCCTCCGGGGACACGCGGCGCGGGCGGAGCCGGCGCGGCTGGATGTGGCGATGCAGGCGGGTGCTGAGCAGCCCGCGGGAGTCTACCAGACGGCCGTGACGGCCAGCAACGCTGGCTAGTCCACGCCGCCCCGGGCCCCACGCCCGGCGGCGTGCTCAACGGCTATTCCGTGCATCAGTCCGCCTCTCTCGTCAGCTGCCGCCCGTCGAGGCGCTCAACAGCTCTTCCGTGCATCAGTGGCGTTCCTTCTTGGGAGTGCGCCCCATGAGGTCGGCGACGCACTCCTGCGGGGTGCGGTTGCCCTCGAGCACCTGGTACACGTTCTCCGTGACGGGCATGTCGATGCCGAGGCGGGAGGCCAGGTCGTGGAGGGCGTAGGCGGTGTGCAGGCCCTCCACGACCTGGCCCACCTGGGCCTCCACCGCGGCCGGCGAGGCTCCCTTGGCGAGCAGCTCGCCGGCCAGCCGGTTGCGGCTGTGCCGCGACGTGCAGGTGGCGATGAGGTCGCCGATGCCGGCAAGGCCGGTGAAGGTCGCGATGTGCGCCCCCTGGATCATGCCGAGCCGGGTCATCTCGGCGACGCTGCGCGTGATGAGGCTGGCGCGGGAGTTGTCACCGAACCCGAGACCGTCGGACATGCCGACGGCCACGGCGATGGGGTTCTTGACCGCGCCGCAGAACTCCACGCCCACGACGTCGTCGTTGGTGTACACGCGGAACGTGTCGCTCGTGATGGCCGCCTGCAGCGTGACCGCGAGCGCCTCGTCGGCGGCCGCGATCACCGTCGCCGAGGGCATGTCCTTGCTGACCTCCTCGGCGTGGTTGGGGCCGGAGAGCGCTGCGGCGCCGGCCCCCGTCTCCTCTTCGACGACCTGCGTCGGGCGCTTCAGCGAGCCGATCTCGTAGCCCTTGGCGAGGGAGAGCTGGAGGGCGCCTGCCGCGCGCCGCGGCGCCACCCACCGCGCCACCTCGCGCACTGCCTGGGTCGGGACCGCGTACACGAGCAGCTCCGTGCCGCTGAGGTCCGCGTCCTCCATCCCGCAGAAGCGGATCTCCTCCGGGAGGCGCACGCCCGGCAGGAAGTGCGGGTTCTCGTGTGTGGCCTGCAGCCGCGCGGCCTCCTCGCGGGTCAGCGCGAGGACCTCCGCGTCGTGCCCTCGGCGCACGAGCAGGCGCGCGAACGCGCTGCCCCAGCTGCCGGAGCCGATGACCGTCGCCCTCATGTCAGACTCCTCCCCGCCTATCCGGGGTCGCGTGCCCGTCGCCCGTCCAGGGCAGGCGCACCCGGTGTTCTTCGCCGGCCAGCAGCCGCTGGATGTTGCCGCGGTGCGCCCACCACACGATGACGGCGACCAGCACGCCGGCGATCTTGTACGGCAGCGGTTCGTCAAAGGCCATGGTCAGCACCGGCACCAGGAACGCCGCTACCAGCGACGCCACGCTGACGTAGCGCGTCGTGAGAAGCAGGACGATCCACACGACGAGGATGATGGCGAAGACCAGCGGCACGAGCGCGAGCACGACGGCGGCCCCGGTGGCGATACCCTTGCCGCCCCGCCCCTTGAGGAAGATCGAGTAGATGTGGCCGACCACGGGGGCGGCGGCGATGAAGATCGTGGCCCAGGGGTGGAAGAGGGCCGCGGCGATCGCCGCCGGGATGTAGCCCTTGAGCATGTCGCAGACCAGCACCGCCACACCGGCCTTCTTGCCGAGCACCCGGAACACGTTGGTGGTGCCCACGTTGCCGGACCCGTGCTGGCGCACGTCCACCCCGTAGAAGAGCTTGCCGACGACCAGGCCGAACGGGATGGACCCCACGAGGTAGGCGAGGACGAGCAGGACGAAGAACCCGAGCACCTGGACGACGATCAACGCTTGCCTTTGAAGTCGATGACCAGCGGGACGCCCTCGAGACCGAACTGCGCCCGCAGCCGGTTCTCCACGTAGAAGCCGAAGTCGCGCGTGACCAGCGTGCGGTCGTTGATCTCGATGGCGATGCGCGGCGGCGACGTGCCGAACTGGGCGATGTAGTACATCTTGAGGCGCTTGCCGTGCTTCTGCGGCATCGCCCTGTCCGCGGCGAGCTCGGCGAGCGCGCGGTTGAGCGCGCGCGTGGAGATGTGCGCCGAATAGAGCGCGTCGAGCTCGGCGACCTTCGCGAGCAGGTCCCGCACCCCGCGCCGCGTCACGGCCGAGACGGCGATCACCGGGGGCCGCTGGCGGAGCTTGCGCCGGGCGATGCCGGCGATCTCGTCCAGGTCAGGCTCGGCGATGTCGCACTTGTTCACGGCGATCACCGTGGCGCAGTTGCGGTGCGTGGCCTCGGTGCAGATCGAGAGGTCGAGCTCGCCGAAGCGCATGGTGGCGTCGGCGACGATGATGGCGACGTGCGCGCGTTCCAGGCTCTGGACGCTGCGCAGGTACGAGTAGTACTCGACGCCGCTCACCTTGGCGGCCTTGCGCATGCCGGCCGTGTCGATGAAGCGGAAGCGGCCTGCATCGGTCTCGACGACGCTGTCGATGGCGTCGCGCGTGGTGCCGGCGATCTCGCTGACGATGGTGCGCTTCTCGCGCGCGATGGCGTTGAACAGCGACGACTTGCCGGCGTTGGGCCGGCCGACGATGGCCACCGGCGTCTCGGCCGGCGCGGCCTCCTCTCCATCCTCGCCAGGAACCGCCCCGGTCACCTCGACGAGGCGGTCCAGGAGCTCCCCGCTGCCGGTGCCGTGCACGGCGGAGACGAGGAGCGGCTCGCCCAGCCCGAGCTGGTAGATCTCCTGCGCCGTCGCGGTGCTCGACGGGTCGTCCATCTTGTTGGCGGCCACGACCACCGGCACCTTGCCGCGGCGGAGCACTTCGGCGATGCCGTGGTCGTCAGCCAGGGGTCCGGTGCGGCCGTCCAGCACGAAGAGCACCACGTCGGCAGCCGCGATGGCGTGCTCGATCTGCTCGCGGATGTGGCCGGCGAACGGCGCGTCCTCGGTGGTGTCGTAGCCGCCGGTGTCCACGAGGAGGAGCCGGTGCCCCGTCCACTCCACCTCGATCTCCTTGCGGTCGCGTGTGACGCCCGGCGTCTCGTGCACGACGGTCGCGCGCGTACCAGTGAGGCGGTTGACGAGGGTTGACTTGCCGGCGTTGGGAGAACCGACGACGGCGACGACGGGCAGCTTGCTCATCCGGACAGTCTAGCAAACGCGTCGCCGAGCGAACCGGCGACGAGGAGGCGGCCGCGGCACGCGGCGGCCAGCTCGGCCTCCCCGACGTCGTCGAGGGTGCGTCCCAGGTCCTCAGGGAGCCAGGCCCGCGGGGCGAGGAGCCACTCACCGCCGGCGAGGGGGTCGCGCCGCAGCATGTCCAGCACCTCCGCGCCGCCGAGCAGCCCTGTGACCGTGACGTGCGGGCCGAAGAGGCCGTTCTCGACGACGAGGGGCCGCACAGGCACGCCGGCGGCCGGTCCGAGGACGTCGGCGGCCCGGGCGAGCACGGGAGCCGCGAGCGTCCCCGTGAGCAGGCGCACCCCGCTCACACCGCCGCGCGGCCGCGCGGGGACTCGCGCGCCGCCTCCCCCCCACCCCGCAGCGAGCGCCTCCGCCTCCGCGAGCAGCGCGGCAGAGATGCCCACGCCGTTCTCGTACTGCTCGGGCGCGCCGCCGGCAGGCGGCTCCTCGCCGGCGAGCAGGTAGAACTCGTCGGCGGCGTGCACGAACGCGTCACCCCGCCGCGCCAGAAAGCCGCGCTGCCATCCGCGGACGACGGCGACCAGCGCGCGCGCCTCGCCGGCCGTGACCCTGCGCAGGTCGCCCTCCGCGGCGAGCGAGACGGGCACCACGCCCAGATCGGCGACGGAGTCCAGCTCGCCGGCGCGCAGCACGGTCTCGGCCAGCACCTCGCCGTCGTTCCATCCGGGGCAGAGCACGACCTGCAGATGCAGTTCGAGGCCGTTCCCGGCGAGCCGCTCGAGCACGGACCGGGAGCCCGCGGCCGGCCGCCCCATGAGACGCACGCGGGCGGCGTCGTCCCAGGCGTGGAGCGACACGTAGAGCGGAGAGAGCCTCAGCTCCTCGATGCGGTCGAGGTCGTCTTCGCTCAGGTTGGTGAGCGTCATGAAGTTGCCGTGCAGGAACGACAGGCGGTAGTCGTCGTCCTTGACGGACAGCGCTTGCCGAAGCCCGGACGGCACCTGGTCGACGAAGCAGAACCGGCAGCGGTTGCGGCAGGTCCGGGGGTCGTCGCCCAGCCCGCCCCGGTCGAGGGAGATGCCGTGCCACTCGCCACGGCGCGGGGTGACCACGAGGTCCAGCGGGTGGCCGGCGCGGAGGACGGTGAGCCACAGCGTGCCGTCGGCGGCCGCGTCCTCCACGTCGAGGACGTCGAGCGGGACGCGGCCGTTCACGGCGACGATGCGGTCGCCGGCGCGCAGGCCGCCGCGGGAGGCGGCGTCCCTCGCGTCGGCGACCACGACGCCGCCGCAGGCCTCCCCGGCCCCCTCAGGCACCGCAGAGGTCCAGCAGCGCGCGCACGGTCGCCTCGATCTCCTCGTCGGGTGTCGAGGCCCCGGCGGCGACGCCGACGCGACGCGCGCCCGCGAGCCAGCCGGGACGCAGTTCGGCCGCGGACTCGATGTGGTGGGTCCGCGGCTCGATCGCCTGGCACAGCTGGGCGAGGCGGGCCGTGTTGGCGCTGTTGCGCCCGCCGACCACGACGACCACGTCCACCTCGTCGGCCAGCTCGCAGGCGGCGCTCTGGCGCTTCTCGGTGGCGTCGCAGACGGTGTTGAACACGAGCAGCTCGCGGGCGACGGGGGCGAGCTCGGCGGCGAGCGCCGAGAGATTGGCGCGCGTCTGCGTCGTCTGGACGACCACGCCGACGCGCCGGCCCCGCAGGCGCTCGAGGGGGAGCCCGGAGGCGTCCTCCACGACCACGGCGTCGGACCCCGCGAAGCCCTGCAGCCCGACCACCTCCGGGTGGTCGCGCTCGCCGAGGATCACCACCGCGTAGCCCGCCTCGCGCAGGGCCGCCGCCTTGCGCTGCGCGACCGAGACGAACGGACACGTCGCATCGACCACGTTGAGGTGCCGCGAGCGCGCCCGCTCGATCACGTCCGGGGAGACGCCGTGGGTGCGGACGATCAGCGTGCCGGTCGCGGCGTCGTCGACCTCGTCCACCACGTCGACGCCGCGGTCCTTGAGGCTCCCGACCACGCTCGGGTTGTGGATGATCGGGCCAAGCGTGGCCACTGGGGCCGGCGCGCCCTCGAGCGCCTCACCGGTGAGGCGCAGGGCGCGCTCCACCCCGTAGCAGTAGCCCGCGTAGCGGGCGACCACGATCTCGACGGTTCCGGCGCGCACGTGCCGCAGCTCGGCGCTGCGCTCCGGCTCCTCGTCGTAGGACGCCGAATCCTGCCCGGCGGCGGATGGGTCCTCAGAGCCGGGCATAGAGCTCCGCGACGGCTTCGTGCATGCGCTGCGCGGCCTCCCTGTAGGCCTTGCTGTTCCGTGTCGTGATGTCCGCAAGGTCGACCGGCGGCCCGACGAGCCCGCGCAGCGCCGGCAGGCCGGGCTTGCCGCCGCGCAGCATGTACTGGGTGCCGTCCATCGCCAGCGGTATCACGGGGGCGCCGCTGCGCAGCGCGATCATGCCGACGCCGGGCATGAACTCGTGCACCGCGTCGTCGCGCTGCCGGTGGCCCTCGGGGAACATCAGCAGGATCTCGCCGCGCTCGAGGATCGTGAGCGCGGTCTTGAGCGCCTCGCGGTCGCCCGCGCCGCGGTCCAGGGGAAACGCGCCCAGGCTGCCGATGAACTTCGCGGCCCACGGGTGGGCGAACAGCTCCTTCTTGGCCATGAACCGCAGCGGCCGGTGGAAGATCATGCCGGCGATCACCGGGTCCCAGAACGCCTTGTGCGTCATGACCACCATCGCCGGGCCCGTGCGGGGCAGGTGCTCGGCGCCTCGCACCCGGCAGCGGTAGAGACCTCCGAAGAACGGGATGGCCAGCCAGCGCAGGAAGGTGTAGAGACCGGTGTCGCCGTTTCCCTTGAGCGGGTACCCCCACGGCCCGGTCATGCCGCCACCTTCTCGCGCACGACGGCGACGACGGCGTCGACCACCTGGTCCAGCGTCATCTCCGACGTGTCGACCTCGACGGCGTCGCCGGCCATGCACAGCGGCGCGACCTCGCGCTCGCTGTCGCGCCGGTCGCGCTCAAGCAGCGCCTCGAGCACCTCCTGGACGTCCACGTCCTCCCCCTTCGCCCGCAGTTCCGCAGCGCGGCGCGCCGCCCGCACCTCCGGACGCGCCGTCAGGAACACCTTGACCTCGGCGCCGGGGAACACGTTGGTGCCGATGTCACGGCCCTCCATGACGATGGCGGCGCCGGAGGCGAGCTCTCGCTGCCGCTCGACCAGCAGCCGGCGCACCCCCGGCAGCACGGACACGACCGACGCCGCCGCGCCCATCTCCAAGGTACGGATGAGGCCGCTCACGTCTCGGGCGCCGCTGAACAGGCGGCCTTCGCCGTCGAAGCGCAGCGCCGCGGCGGCCGCGATCGGCACCACCGCCGCCTCGTCGTCCAGCGCCACTCCCGCCTCCGTCGCCAGCAGGCCTACGGCGCGGTACATCGCCCCGGTGTCCAGGTACAGGTACCCGAGGCGTCCGGCGACGCGTCGCGCCACCGTGCTCTTGCCCGAGCCCACGGGGCCATCGATGGCCACTACCGTCACTCGGCATCGACCTCCCTGCGGGTGCTCACGTCGTAGCCGAGCGCCCCCAGCACGTGGGTGGCACGCTGACAGACGTCGCGCCCGAGCACGTACACGGTGAGCGTGCCCCCGAGCTCGGGGCTCATGTGGTGCATGGCGAGGTCCTCGACGTTGATGCCGGCGTCGCCCAGCGCGACCATGATCTCGCTGAACACGCCCGGGCGGTCGTGCACGGGGATCATGATGCGGTACAGGTCCTCGGCCGGCAGGCTGCCGGCGGCAAGCATCCGCTCCCGCTGCTCCCTGGCGCGCGCGATGGTGTCGCTCAGGCGCGCGTCGTCGCCGGCCGCAAGCGCCTCGAGCACCTCCTGCAGGCCCTCCTGGAACTGCGCCAGCGAGGCGAGCAGCGCTGCGCGATTGTCCATGAAGATGTCGGTCCACACGCGCCGGTTGCTCCCGGCTATGCGGGTGAGGTCGCGGAAGCTGGGGCCCGCCGAGAGCAGGGCGTCGCGCGCCCCGGCGTGCTGGCCGGCCTGGCTCATGAGCACGTTGGCCAGGACGTGCGGCAGGTGGCTGACCACCGCCATCACGCGGTCGTGCTCCTCGGGGTCGACGGCCACGGGACGCGCGCCGATGTCCCCGAGGAAGGCGTAGAGCCGCTGGTAGGCGTCGGCGTCCACGTGGGCTCCGGGCGTGATGAAGTAGGTGGCGCCCTGGTACAGGGAAGCGCGCGCGTTGGCCACGCCGGCGGTCTCCGAGCCGCACAGCGGGTGTCCGCCGATGCAGCGCCGCTGCTCGGAGGGCGAGAGCGCGCGCATCAGCGGCCCTTTGGTGCTCCCGACGTCGCTCACCACGGCCTTCGGGCCCGCCGCGGCGAGCGCCTGGCGCACGTGCCTGACCACGAGCCGGACCGGCGTGCACACGAAGATCAGGTCGGCGCCGGCACAGGCCTCCTCGAGACTCCCGCAGGCGGTCGTGATCGCCCCGCGCTCCAGGGCGAGGTCGAGGGTCGCCTGCGTCTGGCTGAAGCCGCGCACATCGGCCACCCCCGCACGCTCGCGGGCGGCGAGCCCGAGCGACCCACCCATGAGACCGACGCCGACGAGCGCGACTGTGTTCACGGCTGCCTCGGCCACGGCCTCAGACCGTCTTGCCGGTCCAGCGCGCGAGGTCCAGGACGCGCTCGGCGTACTCGCCGAACACCGCCGTCGGCAGTGACTGCGGACCGTCGCACAAGGCGTGCTCGGGGTTGGGGTGCGTCTCGACGAGCACGCCGTCGGCGCCGGCGGCGACCCCGGCCAGCGACAGCGGCAGCACCAGGTCGAGGCGGCCGGCGGAGTGGCTCGGGTCCACCACCACCGGCAGATGGCTGGCGATCTTGATCACCGGCACGGCGCTCACGTCGAGCGTGTTCCTCGTAGCCGTCTCGAAGGTCCGGATGCCGCGCTCGCACAGGATGACGTCGCGGTTGCCCTCCTTGACGATGTACTCGGCCGCCATGAGCAGCTCCTCGATCGTCGTCGCGGGCCCGCGCTTGAGCAGCACCGGCTTGCCGGCCTTGCCCAGCTCCGCGAGCAGCAGGAAGTTCTGGGTGTTGCGCGCGCCCACCTGGAGCACGTCAGCGTAGCGGCAGACGACGTCCAGGTCGCGGGGATCAACGACCTCGGTGACGATCGGCAGCCCGGTCTCCGCCCCCGCCGCCGCCATCATCGCCAGGCCTTCCTCGCCGAGACCCTGGAACGCGTAGGGCGAGGTGCGGGGCTTGAAGGCGCCGCCGCGCATCATGTGGCCGCCCGCCTCCTTGACCGCCTTCGCCGCCGCGAGCACCTGCTCCGGCGTCTCGATGGAGCATGGCCCGGCGATGAGCGCAAAGTGCCCGCCGCCGACTCTGGCGCCCTTGACGTCGATGACGGTGTCCCTCTGCTGGAACTCGCGGCTGACGAGCTTGTACGGACGCAGGATGGCGACCACCCGGTCCACGCCGGGCATGGCCTCGAGCGGCAGCTGGGTGATCGCCTCGCGGTCGCCGATGACCCCGATGACCTTGACGCGCTCGCCGGCCGAGATGTGGGCGCTGGCGCCGATCGCCTCCGCGCGCTCGCAGACGTGCGCCACCTCTTGGTCAGTGGCCGCCTCGTGCATGATCACCATCATGCTCACGGCCGGCTCCCTTCGTTACGCGCCCCGGGCCTCGGCTCGAGGCGCGCAAGAGCATCGAGGAGGAACTCGATCTCTTCTTCCGTACCCACGGTCACCCGCGCCCACCCGGGGCACCCGAGCGCGTTGCCGTCGCGCACGATGGCGCCCATGGAGAGCAGCGCGCCGCAGACCTCGTCCTGCGGCTCGCTGAAGCCGTCGATGTCAACGAGCACGAAGTTGGCCTGCGAGGGGACGGTGGCGCGACCCCGCTCCGCGAGGCGCTCGACCAGCAGGTCGCGGAGCCTCGCGTTGGTCTCCCGGCGCTCCGCGACCTGATCCGGATGCTTGAGCGCCTCGATCGCCGCAACCTGGCCGAGCAGGTTCACGTTGAACGGCTGCCGCACCTTGTCGACCGCCTGCTTGACCTCGGGAGCGCAGATGCCGTACCCGGTGCGCAGCCCGCAGAGCCCGTAGATCTTGGAGAAGGTGCGCAGGACGACCACGTTGTCGTGGGCCTTCTGGATCTCCAGCGAGCCCTCGCGGTCCTCGGCCGTGACGAACTCGATGTAGGCCTCGTCGAGGACGACCACGACATCGTCGGGCACGCGCTCGACGAACCGGGCGACCTCGGCCGAAGAGACGTAGGTCCCCGTCGGGTTGTTCGGGTTGCAGACGAAGACCATCCTGGTGCGCGGCGTGACGGCGGCCGCCATGGCGTCCAGATCGTGTGTGTGGTCCGCCAGGGGCACGGGCACCGCCACGGCGCCGCGGATGTCGACGACGTCGCGATACGAGGTGAAGGACGGCGCGGCGAGCACGACCTCGTCGCCGCGCTCGAGCGTGGCGTGCGCAAGCAGGTACAGCAGCTCACAGGTGCCGCAGCCGATGGTGATCTGCTCGGGGCTGCGGTCGTAGACGGCGGCCAGCGCCTCGCGCAGGTCGGTGGAGAACCCGTCGGGATACCTCTGCAGCCGGTCGAGAGCTCCCATCACCGCCTCCTTGACCTCCGGGAACGGCGGCAGCGGGAACTCGTTGGAGGCGAGCTTCACGACCCGTTCGAGGCCGAAACGCCGCTGCACTACCTCGATCGGCAGGCCCGGCTGGTACGGGGTGATGCCGGCGAGCTCCGGGATGAAGCGGACGGTCATGAGGTCACTCCTCCGAACGCATGCACAGCAAGTGCATGAGTATACACATCACGCCTCGTCGCCGGACGGCGGCGCGTCCAGCTCCCCGGACGGCTCGGACGCCGCGTCCAGCTCCCCGGACCACTCGGTTCCCTCGTCATCGGCCTCCAGCGACGCGTCGGCGATGGCCGGGACCTCTTCCGCCGCCAGCATCACCGGAGAGCCCTCATCCTCCTTGGCGACCTCGCCGGCCACCTCTTCCCCGGCCCTGCGCAGCGCCTCGACCTCCTCGCCGGTGAGCTCGCGGTAGCCGCCCGGCTCCAGGCTCTTGTCGGTCAGCGGCCCGTAGCGGCGGCGGCTGAGCTCCTCCACGGGCAGCCCGACGGCGAGGAGCATGCGCCGCACCTGGCGTTTGCGGCCCTCGTGGATGGTGAGCTCGACGAGGGCGGTCTTGGCGCTCTGCTTCCTGAGGCGCACGTCCGCGGGCGCGGTCATGCCGTCCTCCAGATCGACTCCCTGGCGGAGCGTCCCCAGCGCGCGCCGGCTGACCTTGCCGCGGACCCGCGCGACGTAGGTCTTGGGCACGCCGTATCTCGGGTGCATCAACCGATTGGCCAGCACGCCGTCGTTGGTGAGGATGATGAGACCCGTGGTGTCGACGTCGAGGCGGCCGACCGGGAACAGGGCGCGGCCGCCCGGCACGAGATCGACGATGACGCGGTCGGCGTGGGGGTCGCTGCGCGTGCTCGCGACGCCCCGCGGCTTGTTGACGATGAGGTACCTCAGCTCGCGCGCCGCTACCGGCTCGCCGCGCACGGCGACGACGTCCTCCGGCGCGACCTTCTGGCGGGGGAACGTCACCACCTCGTCGTTCACGGTGACCGCTCCTTCGCGGATGAGCTCGTCGCACGACCGGCGAGACCCGACGCCGGCCCGCGCGAGGTACACCACCAGGTTCATGGGCTGGTCGGGGTTCACTGCGCCCTCCTCTCGGCGTTGGCGTGCAGCCGCGACCGTATCGCCTCGACCTCGTCGGCGCTCAGCGCGAACTCCTCCAGCGGCGGCAGGTCGGCGCGGCTGCCGAGGCCGAACAGCTTGAGGAAGCGCTCACCCGTGCCGTACAGGATGGGCGCGCCCGGCGTGTCGGCGCGGCCCTGCTGTTCCACCAGGCCGCGCTCCTCGAGCGCGCTGAGGGCCCATTCGGACGAGACGCCCCGGACCTCGGCGATCTCCGCCCTCGTCACCGGCTCGAGGTACGCGACCACAGCGAGGGTCTCGAGCAGGGCGGGCGTGAGGTCGTCGGGCTTCTCTGCGCCCGTGAAACGGCGCACGAGTTCCGCACAGTCGTCCGCGACGGCGAAGGTGAACCCGCCGGCCACCTCGCGCAGCTCGATCCCGTGGACCCCGGCGGCGTAGTCCGCGCGCAGCGCCGCCAGCGCCGCAACAGCCTCGTCCTCGTTGCAGGCGCAGGCGTCGGCGAGCCGCTCGGCGGCGACGGGACGCGGAGAGATGAACAGGAGCGCCTCGAGGCGCCGCGCAAGTGGAAGCATGCTGAGACCGGGTCGGACGGTGGGACGCGTCGATGCTACCGCACGGCGGCGGCCGGCGTCACCCTGCGGCCTGCGCCACCGCGGCGATGCGGCTGACGACGATGTCCCCGAAGTGGCGCGTCTGGCGCAGACTCGCTTCACCGCTCGAGTGCAGCTCGAGCAGGGCGAAGAAGGTGACGGCACGCTCCAGACGCCCGCGCGGCGCCACCGCGGCGAAGGTGAACTCACCCTCATCGCCAAGGATCACCCGGAGGCGCCGCAGCTCCTTGACCAGCGACACGGCGAGGTCGGCAAGATGACTGGTGTCCGGTACGGGCGGTTCGCGCAGCAGCGGGCTCAGAGCCTCGGCCAGCGTTCCCGCCGGCAGGGCGCCCTCGGGGATGCGGCGGCGGAGCAGCTCCGCCGGGACCGGCGCGTTGCGGTAGAGCCGCGCGCTGTGCGTCTCCCAGGCAGCGCGCAGCGCCCCGGCGGCGTTGCGGAACTGGCTGTAGCGCACCAGCCGCTCGAGCAGCTGCCGCGCCGCCTCGTCGGGGTCGAGGTCCTCGAGTTCATCCTCGGCCTCTTCCTCCAGCAGCAGGCGGGACTTCATCTCGAGCAGCGCCGCCACCAGCACCACGAACTGCGAGGTGGCGTCCAGGTCGAACTCGCCGCTGTCCGCCAGCTTGACGACGTACTCGGCGATGATCCGCGAGACGCGGACCTCCCAGATGTCGATCTCGTCGCGAAGGATGAGCGTGACGAGCAGGTCGAACGGGCCGTCGAAGACGTCCAGGTCGAGCTCGAGCTCGACGGGAGGTGCGGCGACGGCGCCCGCTTCGGCGCGCATCGCCGTCGCTTCTCCCCGACTCATGTGGCTACGAGTCCGTCCCGCGCAGGGCCCTTTCGGGCCGCGTGCCGCTCAATAGCTCTTCCGTGCATTGGTCCGTCCCGCGCAGGGCCCTTTCGGGCCGCGTGCCGCTCAATAGCTCTTCCGTGCATTAGTCCGTCCCGCGCAGGGCCCTTTCGGGCCGCGTGCCGCTCAATAGCACTCCGTCCACTGCGTGCGCTACGGGCATTAGTCCTCGGGCTGATTGACGAACGATGGGATGTCGAAGTCCTTGTCGGCGAACCGCGGTGCGGGGCCGAACGGCGTGCCCCGGTCCTGGCGCGGTTCGGGCCTGGGCGCCGGGGTGCGGGCCTCCGGCCTCCGGGCCGGCGTCTGAGCCGGCTTCACCTCGTCACCGAACCCGGTGGCGACGACGGTGATGGAGATCTTGCCCTTGAGCTTCTCGTCGACGACGGCTCCGAAGATGATGTTGGCGTCGTCGTCGGCGGCCTCGCTGATGACGCCGGCGGCCTCGTTGACCTCGAACAGCGTGAGGTCCTCGCCACCGGTGATGTTGAGCAGCAGGCCGCGCGCGCCCTCGATGGTGGTCTCGAGCAACGGCGAATGGATGGCCATGTCCGCGGCCGCCTGGGCCCTGTTCTCGCCGCCGGCCACGCCGATGCCGAGGAGCGCCGTCCCGGCGTCCTTGACGATCGTGCGCACGTCGGCGAAGTCGAGGTTGATGAGCCCGGGCACCGTGATGAGGTCGGTGACGCCCTGGACGCCCTGGCGCAGGATGTCGTCGGCGTGCTGGAACGCCTCGACCACGCTCGCGTTGCGCTCCACGACGTCGAGCAGCCGGTCGTTGGGGATGGAGATGACCGTGTCGGCCACCTCGCGAAGGGCCTCGATGCCTTCCAGCGCCTGGCGCTGGCGGCGGTTGCCCTCGAACCCGAACGGCCTGGTGACGATGGCGATGGTCACGGCGCCGAGCTCGCGCGCGATCTGCGCGACGACGGGCGCGCCGCCGGTGCCGGTGCCGCCGCCCTCACCGGCCGTGACGAACACGAGGTCGGCGCCGCGCAGCGCAGCCTTGAGCTGGTCGCGGCTGACCTCCATGGCCTCCCGGCCGACCTCGGGGTTGGCGCCGCCGCCAAGACCGTGCGTGATCTCCTGGCCGATGTGGATCTTGACGTCGGCGTCACACACGTCGAGCTGCTGAACGTCGGTGTTGACGGCGATGAACTCGACGCCCTTGACGCCCGAGTCGACCATCCGGTTGACGGCGTTGGTGCCGGCCCCGCCGATGCCGACCACCTTGATGGTGGTCACATAGGGACGACCCTTGACTGGAGCGTCCGTGCCCGTGGGATCCGGGATCGCGCCGCCGCTGTCGGTGCGCCGGAAGAGCTCGCTCAGTCCATCCTTCATGCTAGGACGATCTGCCATTCAGCAC
This sequence comes from uncultured Thermoleophilia bacterium, assembly GCA_963705205.1. Classification (GTDB taxonomy): domain Bacteria; phylum Actinomycetota; class Thermoleophilia; order UBA2241; family UBA2241; genus CAIXSE01. The sequence goes on along the minus strand of CAVPJG010000005.1, from coordinate 320,336 downwards.
CTCCCGCGCGAGGGCGCGGTACGATTCAGCCCCCCTGCCTCTTGGATCGTACTTGAGCACCGAGGCCCCGGTCACGGGCGCCTCGGCGAACTTGATCGTCTTGCGCACGACGGTGTCGAAGACGAGGTCGCCGAAGTTCTCGCGCAAGACCTCGATCGACTCCTTGCCGTGCAGCGTGCGTGCGTCGAACAGCGTCGGCAGGATGCCCTTGATGCGCACGTCCGGGTTGAGGTTCTCGCGGATCATCTCCAGCGTCTTCTCGAGCTGCAGGAGGCCGCGCAGCGAGAGGTACTCGCACTGCACCGGAACGATGACGCCCTCCGAGGCCGTCAGCGCGTTGATGGTGAGCAGCCCCAGCGAGGGCGGCGTGTCGATCAGGATGTAGTCGTACTTGTCGCGCACGGCCTCGAGCGCCCGTTGCAGGGCGCGCTCCCGGCCGATCATCGTCGCCAGCGCCATCTCGGCACCGGCCAGGTCGATGGTGGACGCGGCGACATCCAGTTCGCGCTCGTAGATGACGTCCTCGATGGGCGCGCGGTGCACGAGGACGTCGTACATGCTCTTCTCGAGACCTTCGGTGTCGATGCCCTGGCTCATGGTCAGGTTCCCCTGCGGGTCCATGTCGACGGCGAGCACGCGCAGGTCGTGCTCGCGGAGGGCCGCGCCGAGGTTCACCGTCGAGGTGGTCTTGGCCACCCCACCCTTCTGATTGGCGAACGCGATGACATGCGCCATGTGAGCGTTACCCCTGTGTCGAGTCCACGTCAGAACGCAGTTCGGGCCGCAGGCAAGAATCCCTGCATGCGACGGGCCCCGCAGCGTCTGCGGGGCCCGTGGTCACACGCTGCGTCTTGGCCGGTGCCGGGGACGGCGGCGTCACGCTTTGGGAGCCTCCGGAGCTTCGGGGGCGTCGGGCGATTCGTCCGTGACCTCACCCGCGGCGTCGTCGGCGACCTCGGCGTCCTCGACGGCCTCCTCCTCATCGGCGACGACGTCCTCGTCGGCCTCCTCGATCACCTCGTCGTCGGCTGCCTCGATGTACTCGTCCTCTTCGTCCTCGTCGTACTCATCGATGCTCGTGATGGACGAGATGGCGCGCTTGAGGTAACGGACGCGCGTGCGCTTCGCGACCTCGAGCTCGACCCAGTCGTCGCCGATGGCGCTGACGGTCCCGAACATGCCGCCGATGGTCACGACTTCGTCGCCCTTCTTTAGCATGCTGATCATCTCGGAGTGCTGCTGCTTCTGGCGGCGCTGTGGCCGGATCGCGAGGAAGTAGAAGATCCCGAAGAAGACGAGGATCCAGATGATGATCGTGAACGACACGGACTCAACCTCCTGCGGAGTCACGCCCCGCGACGTCGTTGGCGAACTCTGCAAAACGCCCGGCGCGGATGGCGCGGCGGGCGTCGCCGGTCAATCTTAGCAGAACGCGCAGGTTGTGGAGACTCAGGAGCTGCGCGGCCAGCATCTCCTTCTGCGTCACGAGATGGCGAAGATACGAGCGTGTGAACGTGCGGCACGTGTAGCAGTCGCAGCCCCCCTCGAGCGGCGCCAGGTCGGCGGCGAAGCGGGCGTTGCGCAGATTCAGCCGAGCCCCGCCGCGCAGGAGCGCTGTGCCCGTGCGCGCCATGCGCGTCGGCAGCACGCAGTCGAACACGTCGACGCCGCGGGCGATGACGTCGACGATACCCACGGGGTCGCCGATGCCCATGAAGTAGCGCAGGCGGTCCGCCGGCAGCAGGTCGTCCATGAGCCCGACGGTGGCGAGCATCTCGTCGCCGCGTTCGCCGACGCTCAGGCCGCCCACGGCGTAGGCGTCGAAGCCGATGCCCATGATCTCGGCGGCCGACCGCCGCCGAAGCTCCTCGTCAGTCCCACCCTGCACGATCCCCACGAGGAGCTGGTCGCGGCGCCGCTTCGCCGCCTTGCAGGCCGCCGCCCAGCGCGTGGTGCGCTCCACGGCGGCCTCGAGCTCCACGCGGGGCAGCGTGCCCGGCGCGCACTGGTCGAACGCCATGATGACGTCGGCGCCGAGCTCCTCCTGGACGCGCATCGCCAGCTCGGGCGTGAACACGTGGCGCGACCCGTCGTAGACCGAGCTGAACTCCACCCCGTCCTCGCGTAGGAGGCGCGTCCCTTTCAGGCTGAACACCTGGAACCCGCCCGAGTCCGTGAGGATGGGTCCGTCCCACTGCATGAAGCCGTGCAGCCCGCCGTGGGCGGCGACGATCTCCGTGCCGGGACGCAGGTACAGGTGATAGGTGTTGCCGAGGACGATCCGCGCGCCGAGCTCGCGCAGCTCGCGAGGCTCCACGGCCTTCACGGTCGCCTTGGTGCCCACCGGCATGAAGCACGGCGTCTCGACGACCCCGTGCGGCGTGGTGAGGAGGCCGGCGCGAGCCGCCCCGTCGCGCGCCTCGACGGTGAACGCGAAGCCCTCCGCCTTCATCGCGGCCGTCGTAGCCCCGCCGGCCGGCGTCGCCCAGCGCTGGCGGTCCCCTGCGCGATCGCGGCTCACAGCGCCAGCATCGCGTCGCCGAAGCTGTAGAAGCGGTAGCGCCGTTCGACGGCGTGGCGGTAGATCGCCCGCGTCTCGGCCACGCCGCAGAACGCCATGACGAGCGCCAGGAGGCTCGTGCGCGGCAGGTGGAAGTTGGTCACCAGCCCGTCGACCATGCGGAACGCGAACCCGGGGCGGATGAAGAGGCGGGTGGCGCCCGCCAACGAACCGCCCGAGGAGCCCGGCGCCTCGAGCGCAAGGTGCTCGACGACCCGCAGCGACGTCGTGCCGACGGCGACGATGCGGCGGCCCTCCCTGTGCGCCTCAAGCAGGCGCGCCCAGACGGCCGCGTCCACCGCGAACGACTCGCTGTGCAGGGTGTTCGCAGCGAGGGTGTCCGACTGCAGCGGCTTGAAGGTCCCGAGGCCGACGTGCAGGGTCACGTGCTCGACGGCGACGTCCGCCGCGGCCAGCGCGCCGTCCAGCGCCGGGGTGAAGTGCAGTCCGGCCGTCGGCGCCGCCGCCGAGCCGAGGCGGCAGGCGTAGGTCGTCTGATACCGCTCCGGGTCGTCGAGCGGCGTGGTGATGTACGGGGGCAGGGGGGTCACGCCGGCCTCGTCGAGCCGCGAGAGCACCGGCGCCCGGCCGAGGCTCTCGACGACCCAGCGGCCGTCCCCGATCGGCTCGATGCAGCGCAGCGGCCAGTCTGGCCCGAGGATCTCGCTCTCCAGGACCTCCTCCGGCCGCGGCCTCCCGCGCAGGAGCGCCTCCCAGCGCTCGCTCGCGTCGCCCGGGCGCGTGAGCGCGTACAGGAACAGCACCTCGATGCGCCCCCCGCTGGCGCGGTGGAAGAAGCTGCGCGCGGGAAACACCCGGGTGTCGTTGCGGACGAGCACGTCGCCGGCGCGGAGCAGCGACGGCAGCTCGTGGAAGGCGCGGTCCTCGAGCGCTCCGCCCGCGCGCCGCGCGACCAGCAACCTCGAAGCATCGCGCGGCTCCGCCGGGCTCTGCGCGATCAGCTCCTCCGGGAGGACGTAGTCGAGGTCGCCCAGAGTGATGCCCGTGCTCGCGTGGCTCAAGCCGTCCTCCGCGCGCGGCGCTCCCGGCGCGCGTGCCACGCCTCCCACTTGCTCGCGGCGCAGCCGCAGTACGGCTGGCGGTACAGCTCGAGCCGGCGGCTCTCCGCGTAGCCGTCGCGGAAGCGCCCGCGGGCGTCCAGGTACACGAAGTCGACGCCGTGCGCGCCGGCCGCCCGCTCTCCTGCGGCGATGATGAGGTCGTGCCGCTGGTACGGGCTGACCGTGAGCGAGGTCGAGAAGCGCGAGAACCCGAGTTCTCGGGCGGCCCTGCCCGCCGCACCGAGGCGCAGCCCGAGACAGGCGGCGCAGCGCTCATCCGGCGCGGCGTGCACGAGCCCGTCCCGCCACGCGCGCCACCCCGGAGCCTCCTCCCCGTGCCCCGGGACGATCAGCTCGAGGCCGGCCGCGCGGCTGAACCGCCGCATGCTCTCCCGGCGGCGCTCGAGCTCCGCGCGCGGCTGGATGTTGGGGTTCTCGAACCAGCCGACGGGCTCGATCCCACGCTCCCTCCACGCAGGGACGGCGACGGTGGAGCACGGGCCACAGCACGTGTGCAGGAGCAGATCCGTCATCCGGCGAGTATAGCCGGTGAACCTGCGGCGCACCGCCGGTCTATCCGCCATACGGAGATCAATAGCGCGAGGCTCCGGCACGGCGGCCGGCAGGATCACAGGTCTTCGAAGAGCGTGTCGCCGCGGGCGGGCGGCTTGAGCCCGCAGTGGAGGAAGCCGCTGCGCGTGAGCACGCGGCCGCGCGGCGTGCGCTTGAGGAAGCCCTGCATGATCAGGTACGGCTCGTAGACGTCCATGACGGTATCCGCCTCCTCGCCGAGCGCCACTGCCAGGGTGTCGAGGCCCACCGGGCCGCCGTCGAACTTCTCGGCGATGATCTTGAGGATGTCGCGGTCGAGCTTGTCCAGGCCCTCGCCGTCCACCTGGAAGAGCTCGAGCGCCGCGAGGCAGATGTCGTGATCGATGACGCCCTCGTGACGGACCTGCGCGAAGTCGCGCACGCGCCGCAGGAGCCGGTTGGCCACGCGCGGCGTGCCGCGCGAGCGCCCGGCGATCTCGAGCGTGGAGTCCCCGTCGACCTCGACTCCCAGGATGCCGGCCGAGCGGCGCACGATCGCCGCCAGTTCCTCGATCTCGTAGTACTCGAGCCGCTGCCAGACGCCGAAGCGGTCGCGCAGCGGCGTCGTCAGCAGGCCCGTCCGCGTGGTCGCGCCGATGAGCGTGAACGGCTGTACCTGCATGCGGATGCTGCGTGCGGCCGGCCCCTCACCGATCATGATGTCGATCTCGTAGTCCTCCATGGCCGGATAGAGGACCTCCTCGACGGCGGCGTTGAGCCTGTGGATCTCGTCGACGAAGAGGACATCGCCCTCCTGGAGGTTGGTGAGCAGGCCGGCAACGTCGACCTTGCGCTCGAGCGCCGGCCCCGAGGTGGTGTGCATGCCCACACCGAGCTCCTGGGCGATGATCCCGGCCAGCGTCGTCTTGCCGAGGCCGGGCGGCCCCGCGATGAGCACGTGGTCGAGCGTGTCGCCGCGCTGCTTGGCGGCCTCGACGAAGATCTCGAGCTGCTCCTTGGCCACGCGCTGACCGACGAAGTCGGCGAACCGGCGTGGCCTGAGGCTGAGCTCCAGGTCCTGGTCGTCGGGACGCTCGTTGGGGTCAGCGATGCGGTCCTGCGGCTTCTTGGGCATCACTCACCCGCCCCGCGCGTCAGGGCGAACTTGACGAGCTCCTCGAGCGGCGCGTCTTCAGGAGCGCCGCGCAGGGCCTCCTCGGCCTCACGCAGCGTGAGGCCGAGGTTCTGGAGCGCGGAGCGCGCCTCGATGAAGTGGTCCGCCGGGACGCCGGCGCCGGCTCCACCGGCGGCGACCGGCGGCAGCTCCCCCACCTTGTCCCTGAGCTCGACCACGAGCCGCTGCGCGAGCTTCTTGCCGATGCCGGGGATGCTCTCGAACTTCTTGACGTCGTCGCGTGCCACCGCCAGCTCGAGCTCGGCCACGGGGTACCCGGAGAGCACTGCCAGGGCGACCTTTGGCCCGACCCCGCTGACCGCCGTGAGCCAGAGGAAGAACGTGCGCTCGCCAAGGTCGCGGAACCCGAAGAGCTGGAGCGCATCCTCGCGCACGTTGAGGTACGTCAGCAGGCCGACCTCCTCGCCCACGTGCGGGACCAGGCTGCCGAGCGTGCGGCCCGAGGCGAGGACCTCGAGGCCCAGGCCGCCGACCTCGATCACCGCCCTTTCGCCGTCGACCAGCGCGAGCCGGCCGCGGACCGAGGCGATCACGAGCCTCTCCCGCCCACGATGCCGCGGACGGCGCGCAGGCCGTCGCTGTTGTGGTGCGTGTGGCAGATGGCCACGGCGAGCGCGTCGGCCGCGTGGTCCGGCTGGGGGATGCGCGGCAGGCACAGGATGGTCTTGGTCATCTCCTGCACCTGGATCTTGCTGGCGCGCCCGTACCCCGTCACCGCCATCTTGATCTGCAGCGGCGAGTACTCGCAGGGCGCCTCTTCGACCTCGGACGCGGCCAGGATCAGCACGCCCTTGGCCTGGCCGACGGCCAGCGCCGTCTTCACGTTGACGTTCACGAACAGCTCCTCGAGCACCACGATGTCGGGGCAGAAACGCCTGATGAGCCCGCGCGCCTGGTCGTATATCTGGCGCAGGCGCACGTGCGTCGGATCCTTGGCGGACGTCACGATGCAGCCGTGACCGAGTGAGTGCAGGCGGTTGCCCTGCTGCTCGATGACCCCCCAGCCGGTGCTCGCGGTGCCCGGGTCGAAGCCCAGGACGATCATGCCCGTCAGCCCGCCAGAGCTTCGAGGACGTCCTCGGGGATGTCGAAGTTCGCGTAGACCTCCTGGACGTCGTCGCTGTCTTCGAGCGCGTCCATGATCTTCATGGTCTTGCGGGCGTCGTTCTCCTCGAGCTTGACCGTGTTCTTGGGGACCATCGTGAGATCCGCGTTGTCGATCTCGATCCCGGCGGCGATGATGGCGTCGCGTACGGCGGCGAAGTCGGACGGCTCGGTGAGCACCTGGAACGCATCGCCGTCCTGCAGGACGTCCTCGGCGCCGGCGTCGATCGCGGCCGTCATGATGTCGTCCTCTGCGAAGCGCGAGCCGTCGATGGTGATCGAGCCGCGGCGCTCGAACCCCCAGGCCACGGCGCCCGGCTGCGCGAGCTGGCCGCCGTGCTTGCTGAAGATGTTGCGCACCTCGGCGGCCGAGCGGTTCCTGTTGTCGGTGAGGACCTCGACGATCATGGCCACACCCGCGGGGCCGTAGCCCTCATACACGATGCTCTCGTACTGCTCGCCCTCGGCGCCGCCGCCACCGCGCTGGATGGCGCGCTCGATGTTGTCCTTGGGCATGGACTCGGCCTTGGCCTTCTCGATCGCGTTGGCCAGCGCTATGTTCATGGCGGGGTCGGTGCCGCCCTCCCGGGCGGCGACGGTGATGGCGCGGGACAGCTTGCTGAACAGCTTGCCGCGTCTGGCGTCGGTCTTGCCCTTCTTGTGCTTGATGGTCGCCCACTTGGAGTGCCCGGACACGGTGGCACCACCTCCCTTGTCAGCGGTGGCCGGCCGCCGCGGCGGCCCGGCCGGGCTCGCCGGCGGAGCAGTCGGCCGAGGCGCCCACGGGCGCGGCCTCCCCCTGCCGGCGGCGGATCATTGCGATGAACAGCTCGTGCAGTCGGGTGTCGTCGGTGAGTTCCGGATGGAACGCGGTGACGAGGACGCCGCCTTCGCGGGCGGCGACGATGCGGCCCCGGTGCCTGGCGAGGACGTCGACGCATGGGCCGGCGCTCTCGATCCACGGCGCGCGGATGAACACCGCGTGGACGGGAGCCGGGCCGAGGCCGCCCACCTCGAGGTCGGCCTCGAAGCTGCGCACCTGCCTGCCGAAAGCATTGCGGCGCGCGACGATGTCCATGAGGCCGAGCGTCGGCGGCGTGCCTTCGACCGTCTCGCGCGCCACCGTGATGAGGCCGGCGCAGGTACCGTAGATGACGCCTCCCTCGGCCCCGAAGGCCTTGATCGGCCCCGCGAGCCCGTAGGCGGCCATGAGCTTGTGCATGGTCGTGCTCTCGCCGCCGGGGATGACCAGACCGTCCAGCCCGGCGAGATCCTCGGGACGCCGCACCTCGAGCGTGCGCGCGCCGAGGCGCTCGAGCATCACCCGGTGCTCGCGGAAGTCGCCTTGCAGGGCGAGCACACCCACGACGAGTCCGGCGCCCGGACCGCACGGGTCGAGCGCCGGGTCTGGCGACAGGATCCAGTCCAGCCGCTGCTTGACGTGCGCAGGAGTCACCTTACCCCCGGGGTCACCAGCCGCGGTGCTGGATCTTTGCCTCTTCCGGCATGCGCGCCGCGTCGATGCCCGGCATCGCGTCGCCCAGACCCACGCTCACCTCGGCGAGCACGGACGGGTCGCGGTAGTTGGTGGCGGCCTTGACGATGGCGTTGGCGCGGCCCTGCGGGTCCTCGCTCTTGAAGATGCCGGAGCCGACGAAGACGCCCTCGGCGCCGAGCTGCATCATGAGCGCCGCGTCGGCCGGGGTGGCGATGCCGCCGGCGGAGAAGTTCACCACGGGCAGCTTGCCGTTCTCGGCGACCCACCTGACCAGCTCGTACGGCGCCGGCAGCTGCTTGGCGGCGACGAACAGCTCGTCCTCGTCCAGCGTCTGCAGACGACGGATCTCGCCCATGATGGTGCGCATGTGGCGCACGGCCTCGACGACGTCGCCGGTGCCGGCCTCGCCCTTGGTGCGGATCATGGCCGCGCCCTCGCTGATGCGGCGCAGCGCCTCGCCGAGGTTGACGGCGCCGCAGACGAACGGTACGTCGAACTTCCACTTGTTGATGTGATTGGCCTCGTCGGCCGGCGTGAGCACTTCGCTCTCGTCGATGTAGTCGACTTCGAGGGACTGCAGGATCTGCGCCTCGACGAAGTGGCCGATGCGCGCCTTGGCCATCACCGGGACGGACACGCAGGCCTGGATCTCCTGGATCTTGGTGGGGTCGGCCATGCGGGCGACGCCGCCCTGGGCGCGGATGTCTGACGGCACCCGCTCGAGCGCCATGACGGCGCACGCGCCGGCGTCCTCGGCGATCTTCGCCTGGTCGGCATTGGTGACGTCCATGATGACGCCGCCCTTGAGCATGTCGGCGAGCCCGCTCTTCACTCGCATGGTGCCGATATCAGTGTGGAGCGCGCCTGCGACGCCGCCCACGCTAGCGGTGCTCCGCTGGCTAGTCACTGGGTACCTCCGGTTGCTTTACACGCGAATCCTACCTCAGCGCCCTACGCCCGGCTACCGGCACCACGCCACCAAATGCCCACCTTTGCGGGGAAAACTGGACGGATCGGACTCAGCTCTTCTGCGCCTCTTCCTTGTCCTTCTGCGCCTGCTCGACGATCTTGGCGGTGAGGTGCGCCGGCACCTCGTCGTAGCGCAGAAGCTCCATGTGATAGTCGCCGCGGCCGCCCGTCATGGAGGTGAGGTCCGGCGCGTACGTGAGCATCTCGGCCAGCGGCACCTCGGCGCCGACGACGTTGTTGTGACCTCGAGGGGTGGTCCCCAGGACCCGGCCGCGCCGCGAGTTGAGGTCGCCGATGATGTCGCCCACGTTCTCCTCGGGCACGGTGATCTCGACGTTCATGATGGGCTCGAGCAGGGCGGGCTGGGCCTTCTCGCAGGCCGCCTTGAAGCCCAGCGAGCCGGCGATCTGGAACGCCATGTCGCTCGAGTCGACGGGGTGGTACTTGCCGTCGTAGAGCTTGACGTGGACGTCGACGACCGGGTAGCCGGCGAGGAACCCGTCATCCATGGCGGCGCGCACGCCCTTCTCCACCGCCGGGATGAAGTTGCGCGGGATCGCGCCGCCGACGATCTTGTTCTCGAACTCGAAGCCGTCGCCGCGCGGCTGGGGACGGACCTCCATCCAGGTGTCGGCGAACTGGCCGCGGCCACCGGTCTGCTTCTTGTGCTTGCCCTCCGCCTTCGCCGTGCCCTTGATGGTCTCACGATAGGGGACGCGCGGCGGCTTGAGCTCGACCTCGACGCCGAAGCGGCGCTTCATCCGCTCCACCGTCACCTCGACGTGGACCTGGCTCATGCCGCCGACGATCATCTCCCCCGTCTGGTCGTCGTGGTGCACCTCGAGCATCGGGTCCTCTTCGCTGAGGCGGCGCAAGGCGGTGATGACCTTGTCCTCCTCGCCCTTGCTCTTGGCCGTGACCGCGAAGCTCATGAGCGGGGACGGGAAGTCGATGGCAGGGAAGCTCACCACGTTGCCGTCGGCACACAGCGTGTCGCCGGTCACGACGTCCTTGAGCTTGGCGATGGCGCCGATGTCGCCGGCCACCAGCGCCTCTGGGGCGGCCTTGCTCTCCTTGCCCATCGTCTTGAGCACCTGGCCCATGCGCTCCTTGTGACCGTCGCGCGCGACCACCACCTGGGAGTCGCTGGTCATCTTGCCCTGGAACACGCGGAACACGTTGACGTGACCGCTGAAGGGGTCGGCGAGCGTCTTGAAGACGAACGCGACCGCGGGCTCCGAAGGATCGCAGACGAGCTCTACCTCGGCGTCGCCCTTGAGAGCCTTGGGCGGAGCGACGTCGGCGGGCGACGGGGTGAGCGCGAGGACGTCGAAGATGTGGTCCACGGCGACGTTGGCGGTCGCGGAGGCGCAGGCGACCGGGTAGAGCTCGCCGGCGGCGACGGCGGCGGCGAACGCCGCGTTGAGCTCGTCCGCCGTGATCTCCTCTTCCATGAGGTACTTCTCGGCGAGGTCGTCGTTGGTGCTCGCGACCGCGTCGATGAGCTTGTCGCGAGCGGCGGCGGCCGCGTCGGCGAGATCGGTGGGGACGTCGCCCACGGTCGGCTTGCCGCCCTCATAGGTGTATGCCTTCATGCTGAGCAGATCGACCACGCCGCTGAAGTCGTGCTCCTTGCCGATGGGCAGCTGCACGGCGACGACCTGGGCGCCGAACGACTCCTGCAGGAGCGACAGGGCGTGGTCGAAGTCGGCGCGCTCGCGGTCGAGCATGTTGCAGACGATGACGCGACCGAGCCCCCGGGCGGCAGCCCTGTCCCAGAGTCGCTCGTGCTGGACCTCGACGCCGAGCACGGTGTTGACGACGACGAGCGCCGTCTCGACGACCTGCAGACTGGCGATGGCGTCCGCGAGGAAGCTGGAGTCGCCGGGCGTGTCGATGAGGTTGAACGAGAGGCCGCCGCGATCGACGTGCGCCAGACCGGCGGAGAGGCTCATCTGGCGCTTCTTCTCGTCGTCGTCCCAGTCGGAGACGGTGGTGCCGTCGGCCACGGAGCCCAGGCGCGTGACCGCGCCGGCGTCGAAGACCAGCGCCTCGAACAGCGACGTCTTGCCGGTACCGCGGTGGCCGACGAGAGCGATGTTCCTGATCTTGGCTGGGTCGTTCATCCGGGGTCTCCTCGTTGTCGTTCGACGGCCGCCTCCCGCGCCGGCGCGCGAGGCGGCCGTTCGTCTCCTGTCGGAAGGATGAAGTCTAGCACAGGGACGGCCGCGGCACGCGGCTCAGACAGGCTCGGGAGAGGCGTCGCGCAGGACCGCCGCGGCGAGCTCGCGCGACGCCTCCGCGGCAGCCTCGGCGGCCGCCCCCGAGGCGGGATGGAACGACTGCGCCGGCGACGCGTGGTCGAGGTGGCGGCGCGCCGGCGCGCCGCCCGCCAGGGTGAGCGCCCTGAACCCGTACTTCTCGCGCACCCTGTCGACCGCCTCGCCGAGCGCCACCTCGCGCCAGCCGTCGTCCAGGGTGAGCTGGAAGGCGTTGTGCGTGAAGCCGCTGACGCTCACCCCGACCAGACGCACCCAGCGGGCGCCGACGTCGAGCTCGTCGAGCAGCGCCGTGGCCGTCTCGTAGAGCGGCCGCACGGCGCTGACCGGGCGAGGCAGCGTGCGGCGCCGGCTCACGGTGTGGAAGGTGTTGAAGCGCACCTTGAGCGCCACGGTGCGCGCCGCGAGGCCCTTGCGCCGGAGCTCGGCGACCGCGCTGTCGGTGAGCGAGAGCAGCGTGGCGCGCAGGAGCTCGACGTCGTTGACGTCGTCGTCGAAGGTGATCTCGCGGCCGGCCGACTTGGGCAGCGGCCGCTCGCTGCGCACCGGGGAGAAGCTGCGCCCCAGGGCGAGCTGGCGCAACCCGTGCGCGCCCCTGCCGAACGCCGCCGCGAGCAGCGGGAAGGGGACGTCCTGCAGCATGCCGACCGTAGTGAGGCCGAGGGCGGCGAGGCGCTCCTGGGTCACAGGCCCGATGCCGCAGACGTCGCCGACCGGCAGGTCGCGCAGGCGGCCGTGCACGTCGGCGGCGGTGAGCTCGCCGATGCCGGCCGGCTTGTGCATGCCGGCGGCCAGCTTGGCCAGCAGCTTGGTGGGGCCGATGCCGATGGAGCAGGTGACGGCGTGCGCGTCGTAGACCTGCTCCTGGACGCGGTGGGCGATGGTACGCGGCGGGCCGAACAGCCGCCGGCTGCCGGTGACGTCCAGGTACGCCTCGTCGATGGACGCCACCTCGACGAGGTCGGTGTACTGCTCCAGCAGCTTGACCATCGACCGGTGGACGGCGAGGTAGGCATTCATGTCGACCGGCAGGAACACCCCGTGCGGGCAGAGCCGCTCGGCCTGCGCGATGGGCAGCGCGCTGTGCACGCCGTAGGCACGCGCCTCGTAGGAGCAGGCCGAGACCACTCCCCGCCCCCCGCGCTCGCCGCCGACGATGACCGGCCTGCCGTGCAGCTCGGGACGGCGCGCCTGCTCCACAGAGGCGAAGAAGGCGTCCATGTCCAGGTGGAGGATGGCTCTGCCTGATACGAACATATGTTCGTATCTTACCTCCGGTGAGGACGGAAAGACAACGTCCGGGGTCACGGCCGCCGACCGCGCCGCAGGCGCCGCGCCGGCCGGCCGGCTACTTGATGCGCCGCCCGAAGTCGACCGTGTACATCACAGCGCCGGAGAGGCCCCTGAACGGGCCGCGCGAACACCCGATGCCCACGTCACGCCAGCGCGCGCTCAGGATGACCTGGCGGTGTGTGCTCGAGTTCATCCACGCCTTGAAAACGCTCGCCGGCGTGCCGCGCGTGCCCGTGCCCCAGGCGATCACCTCACCCACGGACCACTGCGCGTACCCGCTCACCGAGTAGCCGGCGCCCCGCGCCCTTGCGGCCACTCCGGCGCCGGCGAGCGAGGAGTGCGCGAAGTAGTCGCGGGCGATCATGTCGCGTGCGTGCGCCAGAGCCGCCCGGTCGAGCGCGCCGGCCACGCGGACGGTGGCGAGCCCCCGGCTCCGGCGTGTCTCATTGATGAGCTTGAGCACTGCCGCCTCATCGGCGGAACGATCGAACGCCAGCGCCGGGACCGCCCCGGCGAGCAGGAACGTGGTCAGCGCGACGAGTGCCGCGCCCGTGAGTCTGCGCATCATGGTGGACCTCCCATGGCCGGGCTCTCGGGCCCTTTTCTGGCTGCGGACGCTCACCCCTCCGTCGGCACGTCGAGCCGGGGGACGTCGCCCCACAGGGTCTCGAGCCGATAGAAGTCGCGAGCCGTCGTCGTGAAGACGTGCACGACGACGTCGATGTAGTCGATCAGGATCCACTCGCCCTCGCGCTCCCCCTCCACACGAGCAGGGCGGCGATCGGCACGGAGTCTCTGCTGGATCTCGTCGGCGATGGCCCTCGTCTGGCGTGAGTTGGCGCCGCTGACGACGACGAAGTAGTCGGTGTACGACACCGCCTCGTCCATGCTGAGGACGACGATGTCCTGCGCCTTCTTGCCGTCGGCCAGGGCGACGATGTCGCGGGCCAGGCTCTCTGAGGTGGTGGGTTCCGGGCGGGCGGCTACGGCTGGTCCTTTGGGCTGGCTTGCGGGGCCTCGAAGTCGTCGCCGACGATGACCTGGATCGTCCCGTCGGGCAGTTTGGGCCCGTCGAGGACGACGCCGCGGGCGAGTATAGCACGGATGTCGCGGGCGACCTGGAGCGTGTCGGGGCCGGCCAGGATCTGGGTCTGCCGGTACGAGAAGCTGTCCGCGTTGCGCGGCGCCGGCAGATTGACGTCGAGGCTGGCGAGACGCTCCGCGACGGCCTCCCCCACTCCCACCCTGCCGCTCCCGTTGAGCACCTGGACGGTCACGTCGGCGTCGGTACGAGGGGGCGCGCCGGGTGATACCGGCCTGGATCGCCTCCGCGTCGGGGAGGAACGCGAACTGCCCTTCCGCCACCCGCGTCCCGGCCGGGAACAGTTCGACCTGCGAGTTCCCTGCGGTGATGCGCCGCAGCACCTCGGAGAGCGCCGGTCCCGACTGCGGGGAGGGGCTCGCCCCGGCGAACCCGGCACGCTCGGACGGCGGCCGCAGAGCGGCGGCCTCGAGGACGGCGCGGACGGCCGCGACCTGCAGCGCCGTGAGCGCGCTGCGATCGCCGCCGGGGTCGGAGAAGACCGCGGGCAGGTCCGCGACGGCGACGCTGCCTCCGTCCTTCACCATCTCCGTGCGGTCGCCGACCTCCACCGCCACCGGAGCGTCGAGCTCGACCTGGAGCTCGTCGGTGCCGGCCCAGCGCCCGAGCGCCGCCACCGGCATGGTGTACACGGCATCGATGGGGGCGTGCACCACGCGGCCAAGGTCGTCCGCGAGCTTGCCGGCGGCCATCGCGTCGGCGGCGAACACGTACTCGCCGTTGGGTCCCTCCAGCAGCAGGTCCGGCGGCACGAGGTAAACGCCGGGGTCGTTGCCGGCACGATCCTGGACGACCAGTATGGCGGCGACCGGCTGCTCCCGGCCCGGCGCCGTGAGCTGGATGGCCGCAAGGTAGCCGCTCTTCTCCGCGACGGGCTCGTCCTCGCCGAACCGGCCGGAGATGTACCAGGCGCCGAGGACGGCGACGAAGGCCACCACGGCTGCCAGCGTGTAGAGCATCCAGGCCTGGGAGCGCTCCACCCGCGAGCGGCGCCGGCGGCGCAGGCGGTCGCTGCGGTATCCCCTAGTGGCCGGCATGGGTCTCGTTGTATAACGCGAGCGCCCCGGGGGCCACCCCGCGACCGCGGCCGATGATGTCCAGCAGGCTCAGGCGCGCAGCGGCGCCGACGGCGGCGTCCAGCGACGTCTCGGCCAGGGCGCGCACCTCGTCGATGCCGGGGAAGTCCCTCCCCGGCTCGAGGTGATCGGCGAGGTACAGGCACTTCTCCAGCACCGTCATACCGGCCGCGCCGACGGTGTGCAGGCTGATGGCGCACGCGATCTCCCGGTCGAGGCCGCGCGCCTCCAGCTCCGCGGCCGCCACTGGTCCGTGGAGGATCTTCTTCGGCCGTCGCGCCTCCACGAGCCCGACCGGGAGGCCGTAGCGCGCGGCAGCGGCCAGCGTCTCCTCATCGGAGAGCTCGCGGCAGTAGTCGTGGAGCAGTCCGGCGACCTCTGCGGCGTCCCGCGAGGCTCCGTAGCGCCCGGCGAGCGTCACCGCCGCGGCCGCGACGCGATGCGCGTGGTCCCGTCGTCTGGGGGACAGCCGGCCCTCGATGAGCTCCTCGGCCGCCGTCCTGTCGATTCCCATCACCGGTACAGCCCTGTCTCAAGGATGTACTGCTCGACGCGCTGCGGCACCAGGTAGCGGATGGGGCGGCGAGTGGCGGCGCGGCGGCGAAGGTCCGACGAGGAGACGCCGAGCGGCGGCAGGTCGAGCAGCGCCACCCGCTGGCCGCCCCAGCGCGACGCGGCGGCGGCGATCGCCTCCGGCGAGTCGCCCGGCCGCGGCGCCACCGCGAGCGAGCACAGCGCGAGGAGCTCCTCCGGCTCGTGCCAGGTCTCGAGCTGCAACAGGGAATCCGACCCCATGACGAACACCAGGTCGTGGTCGGCATAGCGCGCGCTCAGGGCGCGAAGCGTGTCGGCGGTGTAGGTGAGGCCACGCTCGATCTCGACGCCCGACACCGTGAAGCGGAGGTCGTCGTCGATCGCCAGGGAGGCCATCTCCAGCCGGACCTCCGCCGGCGTCCGCCCGCCGGAGCCCTTGTGGGGCGGCGCGGCGGCGGGCACGAAGAGCACGCGCGAGAGACCGAGGGCGTGACACGCCTCGGAGGCGATGGCGAGATGCGCGACGTGCGGGGGATCGAAGCTCCCGCCCAGGATGCCCAGGCGAGGCTGCTTCTCGGCCACCGGCTAGCTCCTGACCTGCCCGTCGCCCCACAGCTCGTACTTGACGCAGGTGAGCTCCTGCAGCGCGATCGGACCCCGGACGTGCAGCTTCTGCGTGGAGATGCCCATCTCGGCGCCAAGGCCGAACTGGCCACCATCGGTGAACCGGGTGGAGGCGTTGACGTAGACGCAGGCCGCATCGACCTGGGCGGCGAACTGCCGCGCCGCGGCCAGGTCCTCCGTGACGATCGCCTCGGAGTGGCGGGTGCCGTAGGTGGCGATGTGCTCTATGGCCTCGCCCAGCGAGCCCACGACGTGGACGGCGAGCTTGAGCGCCAGGAACTCCGTCTCGTAGTGCGTCTTGTTGGCGCGCTTGAGCGACGGGTCGCCGATGGCGTCGCCCGCCGCCTTGTCCACGACCAGCTCGACGCCGCGCCGCTTGAGCTCCTCGGCGGCGCGCGGCAGGAACTGCGCCGCGACCTGCTGGTGCACGAGCAGCGTCTCCGCGGCGTTGCACACGCCGGGGCGCTGGCACTTGGCGTTGACGATGATGGGCAGCGCCTTGTCGAGATCGGCGGCGGCATCGACGTAGACGTGGCAGTTGCCGCCGGCCGCGTAGATGACGGGCACCTTGCTGTTCTCGAGCAGGTAGTCCTTGAGGTCTTCCCCGCCCCGCGGGACCACGAGGTCGACGTACCTGCGCTGTTTGAGGAGCTCCGCGAGCTCCCTGCGGTCGGGGCCGAGGTACGAGACGGCCTCGCGCGGCAGGCCCGTCTCGATGACGGCGCCCTGCACGACCTCGGCGAGGATACGGTTGGTGTGCAGCGCGGCGCTGCCGCCGCGCAAGATGACGGCGTTGCCCGACTTCAGGCAGAGCGCAGCCGCGTCCACGGTCACGTTGGGCCGCGCCTCGTAGATCACGGCGATCACGCCGAGGGGCACGCGGACGCGGCGCAACTCCACGCCGTTGTCCAGACGCCACCCCTCGACCAGCTGGCCCACTGGGTCCGGGAGCGCGGCCACCTCGCGCACGGCCTCCTCGACGTCGGCAAGCCTGTCCTCGTCGAGGAGCAGCCGGTCCACCAGCGCGTCGGCCAAGCGGTTCTCGCGCGCCAGACGGACGTCTTCGTCGTTCTCGGCGAGGATCTCCGCGGAGCGCCGCCGCAAGGCATCGGCGACGGCGGACAGGGCCTCGTCCTTGCGTGCCCGGGACAGGCCCGCCAGCACGCGCGCCGCCCGCTGCGCCTCGGCGCACGTCTGTTCGACCTTCATCCTGCCTCCTCGTCGACCAGGACCAGGCGGTCCCGGTGCACGACTTCGTCTTCCAGGTGCGGGCTCAGTGCCCGCAGCTCGTCGCTGCGCATGCCGCGGACGCGACGCAGGTCGCGGGCGCTCATCGTGCTGACGCCGCGGGCGACCTCGTCGCCGAGGGGTCCCACGATGGCCACGGCGTCGCCGGCGACGAACGACCCGTGCACCGCCTGGACGCCGACGGGAAGCAGACTGCTCCCCCCTGCGCAAGGGCACGCGCGGCCCCGGCGTCCACCTCAAGGGTACCACGCACGGGTTTGGCGTAGCGCAGCCACAGTTTGAACGCTGAGGCGCTGGTGGCCCGGGGGAGGATCTGGGTGCCGACGTCCTCGCCCGCGACGACGGACCCGAGGACGCCCGGGCGTGACCCGTTGGCGATCACCGTGCGCACGTCCGCCGCCGCGGCCATGAGAGCGGCCGCGGTCTTGCCGCGCATGCCGCCGGCGCCGCGCCGCGAGGCGTCGCCGACATCGAGGGCCGCGAGCTGCGCCGGCTCGGCGACCCGGCGCACGAGCTCGGCGGCGCCGTGCCTGCGCGGGTCCATCGTGTACAGCCCGTCCTGGTCGGTGAGCAGCACGAGAGAGTCCGCGCGCAGCATGATGGCCACCTGCGCCGCGAGCACGTCGTTGTCGCCGAAGCGGATCTCGTCGGTCGCCGTCGTGTCGTTCTCGTTGACCACCGGCACGACGCCCCACGACAACAGCCGGCGCAGGGTGTTGCGCGCATTGACGTAGCTGTCGCGGCGATTGAAGTCCTCGCTGGTGAGCAGCACCTGGGCGGCGGTGAGCTCGTGGTCGCCGAACAGGCGCTCGTAGTGGGCGAACAGGCGGCCCTGGCCGACCGCAGAGGCCGCCTGCAGCGCCGGCACCTGGCGCGGCCGTTCGGTCACGCCGAGCACGTGCTGCCCGCAGGCGATGGCGCCGCTGGAGACGAGCACCACGCGACGTCCCTCGTGGACCAGCTCGGCGATGTCGGCGACGAGACCGGCGAGAAGGCGGCGGCGCAGGTGGAGGCGGTCGTCGGCGACCGTGCTGGAGCCGACCTTGACGACGATTGTCTTCACGGGCGGGATTGTAGCAAAGCGGCTGGCGCGCCCTCGGGTGCGGTCACGCGAACTCGAACTCCGCCCCGCCGACGACGACCGTGTCGCCCGGTACGGCACCGGCACGCCGCAGCGCGTCGTTGAGCCCGACGCGCTCGATCACCTGCTGCAGGTAGGCGACAGCGTCCTCGTTGTCCAGGTCGGCCTTCGCGAAGAGGCGCTCCATCTGGACGCCGTGCACGACGAAGTAGTCGTCCACGGACTCCACGGTGAAGGAATCGAGCCGTCCCTCGGCCGGCCGAAGGATGGTCGCCGCCTGGGCGGCCTCCGCAGCGACCTCAGCCTCGGATTGGGCCGCGCGGGCATGCTCCATGACGTCGGTGAGCACCCGCACGAGCGCCTTGAGGCCGGCGCCGGTCTGCGCGGAGGCGACGGCCGTCGCAGACGGCCACTGGAGGCCGGCGAGAAATCTCTCGGCGGCGTCCTGCCCGGCTTCGTCGAGCAGGTCCCTCTTGTTGACGACCACGACGGCGGGCCGCTCGAGGAGCTCCGCGCGGAACGCGCCGAGCTCGCCCCGGAGCGTGTCGAGCGCCCCCGGCCACGCGTCGGGGCCGTCGCCGCCGTCGAGCACGTACAGCAGCAGCGCCGTGCGCTCGATGTGCGCGAGGAAGCGGTGCCCGAGCCCCGCGCCCTCGCTGGCGCCCTCGATGAGCCCGGGGATATCGGCGATCACGGCCGTCCCCTCGCCGAGGTACAGCACGCCGAGGTTCGGGTCGATGGTCGTGAACGGGTACGCCGCGATCTTGGGGTGCGCCCGCGTCAGCGCGGCGAGCAGCGACGACTTGCCCGCGTTGGGGAGCCCCACCAGACCGATGTCGGCGAGCAGCTTGAGCGAGAGCGTGAGCCAGAGCTCGTCGCCTTCGAGTCCCCGCTCCGCGAACTTCGGCGCCTGACGGGTGGAGCTCTTGAAGCAGACGTTGCCGCGCCCGCCCTCGCCGCCACGCGCGGCGCGCAGGCGCTGGCCCTCGCGCACGAGGTCGCCGAGGAGCTCGCCGTCGGCGTCGCGCACCTCGGTCCCGACCGGGACCTGCACGAGCAGCTCCGGCCCGTCGGCGCCGCGCTTGTTGGCGCCGCGCCCGTGACCGCCGTCGATAGCGCGGAAGTGGTGCTTGTGACGGAAGTGGGAGAGGTCGTGCAGCTGGCGAGTGGCGACCAGCACGACGTCGCCGCCGGGCGCGCCGTCGCCGCCGTCGGGCCCGCCTTTGGGCACGTACTTCTCGCGGCGGAAGCTCATGGAGCCGTTGCCGCCGCGACCTCCGCGCACGCAGATGCTGGCCCTGTCGAGCATGAGTGTGAGTGCGGCCGGCGGACGCCGGCTCTGCTCAGGCCTCGGGGACGACCGAGATGAAGCGGCCGGCGCCCTTCTCGGTGAACACGAGCTTGCCCGTCACCTTGGCGAAGATCGTGTGATCGACGCCGATGCCGGCGTTCTCGCCGGGACGGAAGCGCGTGCCGCGCTGGCGGACGATGATCGATCCGGCCGGGACGACCTGGCCGGCGAACGCCTTGACGCCGAGGCGCTTGCTCTCGGAGTCGCGGCCGTTGCGGCTGGTCCCGGCACCCTTCTTGTGGGCCATGCCGTTACTCCTTGCTGCTCTTGAGGGTGATCGAGTCGATCGTCAACTTGGTGAGACGACTGCGATGACCCTTCGTCTTCTTGAACGTGCTCTTCGGCTTGTAGGTGAAGACCTTGATCTTCTCCCCGAGGAGGTGCTCGCTGACCGTCGCCTTGACCTTCGCGTGCTTGGCCGCATCGGCGTCGTAGGTACCCTTGCCGTCGCGCACCGCGAGCGCGTCGAGCGTGATGCTCTTGCCCTCGTCGGCGTCGACGCGGTCGACGACGATGGTGTCGCCGGCGCTCACTTTGAACTGCTGGCCACCGCAGCGGACGACCGCGTAGGTGTCGTTAGGCTTCGTCATTGGTTTCTCCCTCAAGACAACGGCAGGAAATGATAGCCAAACCGGCTGCCCGGGTCAATTCGCGTCCTTCTTGAGCACGGTGGCCCGCGCGCCCGTGCGCGCGATCTCGGTGACGCGCACCTTGCGGCGCTTGCCGAGATGCTGGCGCCCTCCCTCGACGATGATCATGTACCCGTCGACGTAGCCGACGGCGTCGCGGGGGCTGTACGTGAGGCTGAACTCCAGCTCCACGGTGACCTCCTGGCCCTCGCGCACGGGCACGCGCTGCTCCTGCACGTGCTCGATGGTGCCCTCGGAGATCACCCGGAAGGAGTCGACCGGCAGCACTGAGCCGCCCTCGAGGAACACGCGGCGCCCGGTCTGCTTCTCCAGGCGCTTGAGCCGCGCGCCGTTCAGGCGCTCGGCGACGGCGGCGTTGACCTCGATGAGCCACGCCTTGGCCTGCGACTTGCGCGCCAAGGCGCGCACACGACGTTCCACGCTCAGCGCCATGGTCTCCTCGCTGAGCACGCGCGCCTTGCCCTGACAGGTGGGACAGGCGCGCGTCAGGATGCCGCGCGCGCCGTCGGTCGTGTTCTGCCGCGTCATCTCGACCAGGCCGAGCGGCGAGAGCTCGACCACGTACGTCTTCGTGCGGTCGGTCTCGAGCTCGGCCTCGAGCGTCGCCAGCACCATCTCACGGTTCTTGGCGTGCGCCATGTCGATGAAGTCGATGATGATGATGCCGCCGATGTCGCGGAGGCGCAGCTGAAGCACGACCTCGCGCGCGGCCTCGAGGTTGGTCTTGGTGATGGTGTCCTCGAGGCCCTTGCCGCGCGTGAAGCGCCCGGTGTTGACGTCGATGACCGTGAGCGCCTCGGCGTGGTCGATCATCAGGTTGCCGCCGCTCGGCAGCGGCACGCGCCGCTCGAGCGCCTTGGCGATCTGATCCTCGATGCCGTAGGCGGGGAAGAGCGGCTCCTCCCCCGTGTGCAGGTGCACTTTGGGGAGGAGCTCCGGCGCTTCCTTGTCGAGGAACGACAGGATCGCCTTGTGCCGCTTGGCGTCGTCGACGATGAGGCTCTCGCACGTGTCGTTGAAGAGGTCGCGCGTCACCTCCAGGGAGATGTCGACCTCCTTGTGTACCAAGCCGGGCGCCCTGACCGTCTCGGCCTTCTTCTTGAGCCGGGACCACAGGCGCGAGAGGTAGCGCATGTCGCGCCTCAGGTCCTCGAGCCCGTGTCCCTCGGCGATGGTGCGCACGATCAGACCGGCGTCCTTAGGCTTGAGTTCCTTGGAGATGTCGCGCAGGCGCTCGCGTTCGCTCTGCTTGAGGCGCCTCGACACGCCGACGCCGCTGCCGCCCGGCACGTACACGAGGTAGCGGCCGGCCAGAGAGATCTTGGTGCTCAGGCGGGCGCCTTTGTGCCCCATCGGGTCCTTGGTCACCTGCACCAGCACCTGCTGCCCGTTCTTGAGCGCGTCGCTGATGCGCCGGGCGCGCTTCTCTCCCTCCGGCGCGGTCACCTCGTCCACGTAGAGGAAGCCGTTCTTCTCCAGGCCGAAGTCGACGAAGGCCGCGTCGATGCCGCTCATGACGTTCTCGACCTTGCCCTGGTAGATGTCGCCGAGGTACGACTTGCGGTCCGGACGTTCGATGTAGATCTCGGAGAGCCTGCCGTCCTCGACGAGCGCCACGCGCAGTTCCTCGCCGTCGTCGGTGACGAGGATGATCTTGCGCTCCGGGCGCTCGGCCACGACCGAATGACGCCGCTGACCGAGCTCGATCGGCGCGATCGTGTCGAGGCCGCTGCCCTCGTCCTGGCGGACGATCGCCCTCGGGCGCCGGCGGTCGCGGGTCCGTCGCGACTTGGGCTCGGCGGCCGGGGCTTTCGCCGGCCCCGCCGCGGATCCAGGCTCTGCTGCGGGCTCCGCCGTCTCCGGCGCCTCGGCCGGCTCCGCCGCGGCTGCCTCCGCCTTGCCGCGCGTGCGGCGTCCGCCGCGCGCGCCGCGACGGCGCCTGGCGCCGATCTCACCGGCCCGTGCGCCGTCTGCTCCCTCGCCCAACGGCTGCTCGACCGCTTCCGCGACGGGCGCAGGGGCTTCCTCTTCGAGGGCGCCACTCGCCATGGGTTCGCCGGCGGCCTCCTCTGCCTCGCGCGTCGCCTCCTCGTGCTCGATGTCGGCCGTCTTGCGCCGGCGGCGGCCGCCGCGGCTCCCGCGGCGGCGGCGTTTGGCGTGTGTCTCTTCTCCCTCGCCCGCCGGGGCCGCGTCTGCGGCGGCACCGCCGGCCGGCTCGTGCGCCGCTGCCTTCTCGGGCTCGGCAGGAGCGGCCGCAGGCGTCGCGGCGGCTGCTTCAGGCGTGGTGGCCTTGGGCCTGGCGCGCCCGCGGCCGCCGCGGCTTCTGCCGCGCGGAGCGCGAGGTTCGCCGGCCGGCGCCTCCGCGCCGCCTGGAGATGCCTCGCCGCGTCCAGCCTCAGCGGCGGCGACCTTGTCGCGGGCCGCCGCCTCTGCGGCGCCGACGGGTATCAGCGGCGCCGTCGGCAGCGCGGCGAGCGCGGCGCCCGCGGCGGTGTAGCCCTCTCGCGGCGTCGGCGCCTGCGCAGGGGCCTGCGTCGCTTCGCTCGCGACCGTCGCCGGCCGCTTGTGCCGGCGCCCGCCGCGGTTGCCGCGCCGGCGGCGCGGCGCGGCCTCGCCGACGGCTCCCGCCTCCGGACCTTCGCCGGCGCCGTTCTGGCCGTTCGCCGCCGCCGGCTCGTCGCCGGAGGCACCCTTCTTTGCTGTACTCACGTGGTCAACTCCTTCCGCCGACGGCCCTGAGGCCCGCCGGCCGATCGTCCCAGGCGATGCGCAGCCGTTGCAGCTCTCGCATCGCCGGCTCGACCTCCGCCCACTCGGCGATCAGGTCGATCAGTTCCTGTGGCCGGGCGGCGCCGTCACGGCGATGGCGGATGGTGAACCCCAGACGAGCTCCACCCTCCGCCGGCGTCGCGGTGACGTCCCCGGCGTACTCCTTCAGATCCAGGCGGCGAGTGCCCTTGGGGGACACGCGCTCGCGGATCGCGTCTTCGGCGTCGTTGTAGCGTTCGACGGCCGCGAGGATCGCGCCTGCGCCCCCGTCGACCAGGCAGGTGTACTCCGCCGCCCTCGGCTGCGGGCGCGGATGCTGCTCACCGGCGTCGACGATGCTCAGCGGCTCGAACCCGGGCGGGCTCGCCGCGCGCAGCGCCTTCAGCGTGGCCGCCGACGCATCCACGCCCTCGGGCACCTCGACGACCGCGAGCTCCTCGTCCCCGGCCGCACCGACCGGCAGCGGAAGCGGGAGCGACAGGCGCGGCTTCGGCCGCATGCCGTGCGAGAGGGCGATGGGTACGCCGGCGCGCGCGAACGTGCGTTGCACCGTCCTCGCCGTATCCAGGTGAGAGAGGTACCGCGCCGGACCGCGGCGCGCGAAGCCGAGGAGCCACCAGCTCATGCGAGGTCCATCCCGACCTCACCGGCGCAGACGCCGCAGGCGCCGCAGGCGCCGTCGCGGCAGTCCTCGGTGAGTTCGCCCTGCCGGCTGCGCGCGAGCTCGTCGGCGAAGAAGGCCTCGTGCAGGCGCGCGTCCACGGCGTCCCGCCAGAACGCGCGCTCCACGGCCCGCTCGCCGAGGGCGACGCCGGTGGCCGCCGCCGCAGCCTCCCAGTGGCGCATGTCGAAGTGCTCGCTCCAGCCGTCGAACCGCGCCCCGCGCCGCCAAGCCTCCTCGACCAGCCGGTCGGTACCGGGCCCGCCGCGCGCCAGCGTCGCCTCGACCACCGAGGCCGTGACGTCGTGGAACGCGACGCGGACATTCTTCGGCGCAGCTTCCCGCACCAGTTGCTGGCGGCGGCGCAGGGTGGCCTCGCCGGCGAACGGCTCGAGCTCGAACGGCGTGTGCGCCTTGGGCACATACGAGGAGACCGCGACGGAGAGCCGCGCGCGGCCGCGGCCGATCTCCCTCGCCAGCCCTGCGGCCGTCCTGGCCATCCCGGCGATGCCGAGCACGTCGTCGTCGGCCTCTCCGGGCAGCCCGATCATGAAGTACAGCTTGAGCCCGGTGAACCCGCCCGCGAACGCCGCCCGCACGGCCTCCTCGAACTGCACCTCGTCCACGCCCTTGTTGATCGCGTCGCGAAGCCCCTGCGTCCCCGCTTCGGGCGCCAGGGTCAGCGAACCGCGCTGGCCGGCGGCGAAGCTCGCGAGGCTCTGCGCCGCGGAGTCGATGCGCAGCGACGGCAGCGAGACGCGCAGACCGGGGCGCAACTCCCGGATGCGGGTCAGCGCCTCGGCGACCCCGCCGTAGTCGCACGAACTGAGGGACAGCAGCGAGACCTCGTCGCACCCGGTCTCGTCCAGCAGCCGGTCCGCGGCCGCGACGACCAGGTCGACCGGCCGCTCCCTGACCGGGCGGTACCACATGCCCGCCTGGCAGAAGCGGCAGCCGGCGGTGCAGCCGCGCATGACCTCCACGACGACCCGGTCGTGCACCGCCTCGAGCACCGGCACCACGGGACGCAGCACAGGCTGGCCGGCCGAGAAACCCATGTACACCTGACGCTCGGCCGGCCCGCTGCTGCGGCCGGGCAGCCACACGCCGGGCACGGCCGCGAGCGCCTGCAGGCGCCTCTCGCGGCCGTCCGCGCTCATCGCGGCCGCGATCGCGTCCAGGTGGTCCTCCGCTTCACCGATGAAGAAGGCGTCGAAGAACGGCGCCAGCGGCCACGGGTTGGCGACCGCCGGTCCGCCGCCGAGGACGATGGGGCCCCCCCCATCCCGCTCGGCGGCGCGCAGCGGCACTCCCGCGAGGTCGAGCATCTCGAGGACGTTCGCGTAGCAGAGCTCGTGCGGCAGGGTGATGCCCCAGAGGTCGCACTCGCCGACCGGCGCGAACGTCTCGAGCGTCCACAGCGGGACGTCGGCGGCGCGCATGAGGTCGGCCATGTCCGGCCACGGGCAGTAGGCCCGCTCGGCCGAGGCCGGCGTGGCGTCGTTCAGGTGACTGTAGAGGATCTGGAGCGCGGGGTTGGAGACCCCGATCTCGTACACGTCCGGGTAGGACAGGACGATCCGAGGGCGGGCCCCGGGCTTGACGCGGGTGTTGAACTCACCCCCCACGTAGCGCCCGGGGCGCGTGACGCGCGCCAGAAGCCTCGCTACTTCATCCGGAGGCCAGTCGTTGGAGCGGCCCGGGAAGCCGGGACGTGACTCTTTCAACCTGTCTGTTGATCCTTTGCATCCGCGAGACCCGGAGCGGCGCCCCGGCCTCGAAGTACGCGATGGCGGCCTGGCCCAGCGCGACCGTGCCCGAGAACCCGACGGCGCCCTTGACGGCCCAGCCGAATCCCGGCACGAAGTCGAGCGCCTGACGCGCCAGCGTGCGGAGGACGAACCCTGTGCCCACGATGGAGAGGATCTCGACGGCACGGTCGATGCCCAGCTCCTCCCCATACGCGTGCGCGATCTTGAGCACCATGCGGATCTGGTTGGCGGTCATCGCCGGCATGTCGGCGCCGGGGATGATGACCACCACGCCGATGACTCCGTTCTGGGCGGCGTTGGTGATCACCACATGGTCGCAGTACGTGCGTCTGACGGACGGCAGCGCCGCGGCGAGAGCGGCGGCGCCGTCGCCGGCGGCCTCGATGATCTTGCGCTCGAGCGCCGGCTTGCCGCCCGCGTGTTGGCCGAGGCCGCGCGCGACCTCGTCGTCGAAGAGCCCGGCCTCCCGCGCCCAGGCGGCCTCGCCCGGCCCCTCGACCAGGCCGATGACCTTGCAGCCTCCCCGGCGCGCGGCGTGGACTGCGGGCGACGCCTCGGCGGCCGGGCAGCCCGCGGCCACGAGGACGACGATGTCCCAGCGCGCGGCAAGGCGCTGCTCGCGCGGGAAGTCGGCCGGTGAGAGGGCGTCGACCTTGGCGGACACCCCGCCGCTCTCGTCGCGGGCCCCGGCGGAGAGCACGCCGACGACCCTGGCAAGGTCGTCGCCCACGCCGACGACGCAGACGCGCGAAGCCTCCGCGCTGCCGCGCGCGTCGGTGACGGCCTTCAGGATCTTCGAGATGCTCAAGCTACTGGCCAAGCCGCCCCCTCGATTCAGGAGTGATCGTCGCCCGCAGGTGGATCGCCTCAAGCAGCCCGACGAAGATCAGGAAGGCGATCATCGCCGTGCCGCCGTAGCTGATGAACGGCAGCGGGATACCGGTCACCGGCATGATACCAATCGTCATCCCGATGTTCACGAACACCTGGAAGAGGACCATGACGCCGATGCCGCCGGCGAGGATGCTCCCGTACATGTCGCGCGCCATCACCGCGATGCGCAGCGCGCGCCAGATGAACAGAGCATAGAGCACCAGGAGGATGCTGGCGCCCACGAAACCGTTGCGTTCACTGATCACGGCGAAGATGAAGTCGGTGTGGTGCTCCGGCAGGAAGTCGAGCGCGGTCTGGGTGGCCTGATCACCGCGCCCGGTGAGCGCGCCCGAGCCGACGGCGATCATCGACTGGATGACGTTGTACCCGGTCCCGGCGGAGTCGTGCCCGGGATTGATGAACACGAACAGACGGTCCACCTGGTACTGCTTGATGAGCTCGACGCCGGCCATCGGCAGCACCTTGAGCGCCACCACGAACGCCGTGACCCCCGTGGCGGCGAGCACGGCGAAGTGTGTCCACGGCGTGCCGTAGAAGAACAGCATGGCCAGGGCGAGCACCATGATCACCGAGGCCGAGCCGAAGTCCGGCTCCTGGTAGACGAAGAACGCCGGCACGGCGCTGAGGATCAGCACCATCACGGTGATCCGTTTGGATCCCAGCAGTTCCATCCGATCCGAGAGGAACGCACCGATGCTCAGCGCGAGCAGGAGCATCGCTGCGGCCGACGGCTGGAAGCGCGTGAAGCCGAGGTCGATCCAGCGCGTCGCGCCGTTGACGTTCTCTCCGAGCGGCAGCACGGCGACCACGATGAGGACCGCGACGGCGTACAGCAGCCACTGGAAGCGGCGGTAGACCTCGTAGTCGAGCAGCGAGACGACGATCGCCGCCACGAGCCCGACCGCTACCGCGATCAGCTGCTGGCGCACGTAGTAGAGGGGCGCGCCGTCGATGTCGTGGCGGGTCGCGAAGTAGATCATCGTCACGCCGTACACCATCAGCCCGGCGGTCGCCAGGATCAGCAGGTAGTCGAGGTGCCGCATGTACCCGCGCCAGTCGACCACGTCAGTCCGTGCCCCGCTGAGCCCTGCGTCCCGCGCCGCGCTCAATAGCTCTTCCGTGCATTAGTCCGCGCCCCGCTGAGCCCTGCGTCCCGCGCCGCGCTCAATAGCTCTTCGTGTATCAGTCACCCCGCGCCGTCCCCGTGAACTCGCCGCTGTCGATGTGGAACAGGGCGTCGTAGATGACGCGCGCGGCTGGCGCGGCCGTCGTGGCGCCGTGGCCGCCCTTCTCGATCATGACGACGACCGCGTACTTGGGATCGTCGGACGGCGCGTAGCTCGCGTACCACGCGTAGTCCACGTAGCGCTTGGAGGTGTCGTCCCAGACCTCGGCGGTGCCCGTCTTGCCGGACACCGGGACCTTGTAGCCGCCGAAGACGGCGAACGATGTGCCGGAGCCGGAGTTGGCCGCCTCGTAGAGGCCGTGCCGCACGACGTCGAGCGTGGTCTTCGAGATGTCGACCTTGCGCGGGGACGCGGGGCCCAGCGTCCGCACGGTCTGTCCGGCGGCGTCGACGACCTCGAGCCCGAGGTGCGGCGTGACGACCTTGCCGCCGTTGGCGACCGCAGCGTAGGTCACGGCCAGCTGCAGCGGGCTCGCCTCAAGGTCGCCCTGACCGACGGAGAGGTTGACGGAGTCGCCCGGCTTCCAGAGCTTGTCGATCTCGGTCTCAAAGTAGCTCTTCTTCCAGCCCGGCGTGGGCACGCGACCCTCGGACTCTCCTGGTATGTCGATGCCCGTGACCTTGCCCATGCCGAAGCGCTTGGCCCAGTCCTCGAGCGCTTCGCCGTGGCGTCCGTAGAAGCGGTCGCCGACGTTGTAGAAGTACACGTCGCAGGACTGGGTGATGGCTCCGACCAGGTCGAGCGTCCCGTGCCCGTCGTGCGCCCAGCACTTGAACCTCTGCGGCGGGTCCGCGTTGTCGTACATCGAGCTGTAGGACCCCGGACAGAAGTAGCCGGTGCCCGCCGAGATCACGCCCTCCTCGAGCGCCGCCACCGCGGTCACGGCCTTGAACGTCGAGCCGACGGCCTTGGTCTCCGAGATGGGGCGGTTGATCATCGGGTTGTTGGCGCTCTTACTGGTCAGCCGCTTGTAGTCCTTGGTGCTGATCCCCCCGACCCAGACGCTGGGGTCGTAGGTCGGGTAGCTCGCCATCCCGAGGATCTCGCCGTTCCTCACGTCGAGGACGACGGCCGCGCCGCCGTTGGCCGCATACTGGTCGTTGCTGTGCGCCAGCGAGATGCCCTCCCGCAGCGCCTCCTCGGCGGCCGCCTGCACCTCGGCGTCGAGGGTGGTGACGAGCGTGTCTCCCGGGTCGGCCATGCGGCCGCCCACGGGCTCGGTCTGCTTGGGCCGCCCGAAGGCGTCCACCTCGATGCGGGCGACCCCGTCGCGGCCGCGCAGCCACTCGTCGTAGGCGTACTCGAGGCCGTCCTGCCCGACCACGTCGCCGGACGCGTACCCCTTGTAGTGAGGGTCGGCCAGGTTGTCCGCCGAGATCTCGCCGAGGTGGCCGAAGAGCTGCGCGGCCATGTCGCCCTGTGGGTAGGAGCGAAGGTACTGGTCGCGGACCTCCACGCCGGGAAAGTCGAGCGCGTGCTCCTTCAGGTACGACCGCACGCCCTTGCCCACGTCCTCTCTCACCACGATAAGGTCCAGGCCGGTGATCTCGCCGTCCAGCACCTTCCGCCATGTGAGGAAGCTGGTCCACGTGCCGTCCTCGTCCTGCGCCATCGTGCTCGGCCGCAGGTAGTCCATGATCTCTTTGCGGATCTTGCCCGGGCGCATCTTGAGCACCTTGGCCAGGCGCTCGATCTCCGCGTCGAGCTGACCCCGCGGCACGGCCATGAGACGGATGCCCACAGCGGTCCCGGCGCGGTTCTCCACGAGGACCTCGCCCTTGCGGTCGACGATGCTGCCGCGCGGCGCGACCACCTTGACCGAGGTCAGGCGGTTGTCGTTGGCCTGCGCAACGAACTCCTGGCCGCTCAGGATCTGCAGGAACCAGAGGCGAAAGAAGACGATACCGAACAGCACCGCGGCGAGGCCGAGGATGACCGCCACGCGCAGGGCGACGGAGGGAAGCTGGATGATGGGTTTGTCGCGGCGGCCGGTCCGGATGGGCCGGTCGCGACGCGCCGGATCATGCCCGAGCAGCGGCACGCAGATCACCTGCCCCTCTCAGCCACACGCGCACGAGCAGGTAGACCGGCGCGGCGAGCAGCGTGTTGAACACGAGCGACGGGAACAGCACCCGCCCGAGGAAGAAGCCCAGCGGCACCTCGCGCGCGAGGAGGAACTGGGCCATGGCGAAGAGCACGTTGGCGACGAGAGTCGCGGCGAAGACGGTGAGCAGCGGCGCGAGGCCGGCCGGCAGGTCTGCGGTCTCCGCGTACCGGCCGGCGAAGTAGCCGACGAGCACGAAGACGAACGCGCTCAGGCCGAACGGCTCCATGAGCGCGATCGCCGTGAGCATCCCCGTGAGGAAGCCGAACACGGCGCCGGTCTCCGACCCCTTGACGAGCGCCACACAGACCACGGCGATGAGGGCGAAGTCCGGGTAGGCGCCGAGCAGGCGCAGGTGCGGCGCCACGGCCGTCTGCAGCAGCACGGCGAGCAGCAGCACGACGGCGAGCCGCGCCACCTCGCCCCACGCCGGCCAGGCGCGCTCGGTCTTCTCGGCAACGGGACGGATGACGCTCATCGCGTGATCACCTGGACGATGTCCAGCTTACGGAAGTCGACGAACGGCTTGATGGCGATGGACTGGTACAACTCGACGTCCTGCTGACTCACGCTCTCCACCTGGCCGATGGGGATGCCGCGTACGAACACCGACCCGTTCCTGCCCGACGTCACCACGCCACTGATCCACCTTCACCTTCTCGCTCTTGTCCACGTACTCGAGCGTGACGTCGCCGGTGACGCTGCCACTCACGATACCCTGAGCGTTGCCTTCGGCCGCTCCGGGTTCGATCATGGCGTCCACGAAGCTCTGCTGGTCAGTGACGAGCAGCACCTGCGCCGCGTTCGCGTTCACCTTGGTGACGCGCCCCACGAGGCCCTGTCCGTTGACGACCGCGTCGTACACGTCCACCCCGTCGCTGCTGCCGGCGCTGATGGTCGCCGTGGAGTACCAGGCGCTCGTGGAGCGCGCGATGACGCGCGCCGTCACCAGCTGCACGTCCTTGGGGAACACGTGGTCCTCCTGGAAGTCGAGAAGCGCGCGCAGCTGCTCGTTCTCCGCCTGCGTCGTGAGCTCTTCGGCGAGGAGCGCGCGCAGGTCCTGCACCTCTCTCTTGAGGGCCTGGTTCTCCGACTTGGCGCTGAACAGGTCGCCGACCCAGTTCCACGCGTCGCGGAAGGGCTTGGTCGCCGTGGCGGTGCCGCTCTGCAGCGGTGAGACGACCGTGAGGACCCCACCCTGCACGCTGTGCGCCACGCCGCTGTCCGACTCGCGGAAGTACGCGGTGAGCAGCGCGACGGCGAGCAGCAGCAAGACTGCCACGACGATCCGCCGCCGGAGGACGTGCCGGCGATTCACGGGTCAGCGAGGGGTAGGACTACCGGCCCCGCGGCCGGGAGTTGCGCTTGCTCTTGACCAGGACATCGAACTCCTCGAGGTACTTGCCCGAGCCCACGGCCACGCAGGTGAGCGGCGATTCGGCGACGTGCACCGGCATCTGGGTCTCGTCGCGCAGGCGCTCGGCGAGGCCTTGCAGCAGCGATCCGCCGCCGGCCAGCATGATGCCCCGGTCCATGATGTCGCTGGCGAGCTCCGGCGGGGTCTTGTCGAGCGTCGCCTTGATGGCGTCGACGATCGCCTGCGTGGGCTCCTCGAGCGCGGTGCGCACCTCCTCGGACGAGAGGACCACCGTCTTGGGAAGCCCCGTGACGAGGTCGCGCCCTCGGATCTCGGCCTGCTCCTCCTGAGGGAGCGGGTAGGCCGAGCCGATCTCGAGCTTGATCTCCTCGGCGGTCTGGCTGCCGATGAGGAGCTTGTACTCCTTCTTGACGTAGCTGATGACCGCCTCGTCCAGCTCGTCGCCGCCGACGCGGATGGACTGGCTGACGACGATGCCGCCGAGGGAGATGACCGCGACCTCGCTGGTTCCGCCGCCGATGTCGACGATCATGCTGCCCGTGGGCTCGGCGACCGGCAGGCCGGCGCCGATGGCGGCGGCCATGGGCTCCTCGATGAGGGTCGCCCAGCGGGCGCCGGCGGAGTACGTGGCCTCCTCGACGGCGCGCTTCTCGACCCCGGTCACGCCGCTGGGCACGCAGATCACGACACGCGGGTGGGCCCAGCGGTTCTGCATGACCTTGCGGATGAAGTGGCGGAGCATCTGCTCGGTGACGTCGAAGTCGGCGATGACGCCGTCCTTGAGGGGCCGCACCGCACTGATCGTGGCGGGCGTGCGGCCCAGCATGCGCTTGGCCTCCGCGCCGACGGCGTGGACCTCGCCGGAGCGGTGGTCGATGGCGACCACCGACGGCTCGCTGAGCACGATGCCCCGACCGCGCAGATAGACGAGTGTGTTGGCGGTGCCGAGGTCGACCGCCATGTCGCGGGCACCGAAGCCCGTTACGAATCCGAGGAAGCTGATGGCGAGCTCCTTTCCCAGCGAATCTCGAACGACGATTGTATACGCTGCCTCTGGGCGCGGCCACCGCGCGCCCGAGGGCGTGCCGCGCCGGCTGGTGGGCGGCGCAGGAGGGTCCTGCCGGCGCCCCGGGGGGACGCCGTGTCTCTGGCC
This sequence comes from uncultured Thermoleophilia bacterium, assembly GCA_963705205.1. GTDB lineage: Bacteria > Actinomycetota > Thermoleophilia > UBA2241 > UBA2241 > CAIXSE01. The sequence goes on along the minus strand of CAVPJG010000005.1, from coordinate 288,262 downwards.
CGCCTGCGGGGGCTACTTCGCCGCGCGCCGGACGTACCCTCGCCCGCCCTGTGAAGTCGCCGTCAGGCCTGCCCTGGCAGCCAGGAGAACGGCGCGACGCCGAAGCTTGCGAGCAGCCGCATGAGCTCCGCGACCGGCAGCCCGACGACGTTGAAGTAGTCGCCGTCAACGTGCCGGACGAGGCCGGATCCGATGCCCTGGATGGCGTACGCGCCGGCCCGGTCGCGCCACTCGCCCGACGCGATGTACGCATCGAGGTCGGCGTCGGTGAGGCTGCGGAACGTGACGCCGGTGACCACGTGCGTCGCCAGCGCGAGCTTGCGCGAGGTCAGGTACACGCCGCTGTACACCTCGTGGCGCCGCGCCGCGAGGCGGCGCACGAAGGCGGCCGCCTCGGCCTCGTCCCGCGCCTTGCCGAGGATCTCCCCCTCGCACACGACGACGGTGTCGACGCCGAGGACCAGCTCTCCCGGCCTGCGACGGTCTCGCGCGCCATGACCTCCTCGGCCTTGCCGCGGGCGTTCTGCTGCACGGTGTGCGCCGGGGCGCCGTCGCTCACGCCCTCGTCGTGCTCGCTGACGACGACCCGGAACGGGAGGCCGAGCTGCTCCAGGAGCAGCTTGCGCTGCGGCGAGCGCGACGCCAGCACCAGGCCGGCGAAGCCGATGAAGGGTTCGCCCGGCTTGTCCGGCAGCACACGCTCCCAGAAGTGCTGCGGGACCGGGTCAGACAAGTTCGGCCTCGCCGAAGAACAGGGCGATCTCGCGGGCCGCGCTCTCGGGGCCGTCCGAGCCGTGCACCACGTTCTCTTCCTTGCTCAGGGAGTAGTCGCCGCGGATCGTGCCGGGCGCGGCCTGGGCGGAGTCGGTGACGCCCATCATGGCGCGAGCGACGCTGATGGCCTCGCGTCCCTCCCACACCATGGCGACCACGGGGCCGGACGTGATGAAGGCCACCAGGCTCTCGAAGAACGGCTTGCCGATGTGCTCCGTGTACTGCTGCTCGGCGAGGGCGCGGTCGATGCGCAGGGCCTTCATGCCACGCAGCGCGAACCCGCGCCGCTCGAAGCGGGCGACGACCTCGCCGACGAGACCGCGTGCGACGCCGTTGGGCTTGACCATGATGAACGTGCGTTCCATTGAGATTCCTCCGAAGGGGTGAACGGCTGAAGCTGTGAGGCGCCGCCGGCCGTGCCTGCGCGCCTGCGTGCCGGCGTCAGACGCGGTCGAAGACGGGCGGCATGGCGTGCACGTCCGCCTCGCAGTACGGGCAGACCCGCCACTGCGGGTCGATCGGCTTGCGGCATGAGGGGCACGAGGTGCGCAGGCGCCGGGCGCATGTGGGGCACACCAGGTAGTCCTCGCGCACCGGGGTCCGGCAGAAGGAGCAGCGCTCCTCCTCGCCGATGCGCTGTTCCATCATCTGCACCTCGAGCTCGTGCTCCCGACGGTCGGCGAGCGTCTCGGGCGGGCGCACGATGGCGTACACGATGAGCCCGATGGGACCGAAGACGATGCCGGTGAGCACGGCCACGGCGAGCACGATCCTGTCGTCGATGCGCCGGCGCGCGTCCTTGAAGACCCAGTAGGCGCAGGCGATCCAGAGCACCACCAGGAAGAAGAAGAACATCATCGTCAAGAACTGCCAGGTGGGCGACTCGAAGAAGTCCAACACCGACTGGAACGGGTTGCTGCTGTCGGTCGTCGTGGTGGTGCTGTCCGCCGCAACGATGGTCCAGAAAGGCACCCTTCCTCCTCTGGAGAAGTCCGTCGAGGACGCCGCCGGCGCCTCCACGTGATGGCGGCCGTGCTCGCTGGCGGGGACGCTCAGCCCCCCGCCGGCGCAGCCGGCCGGCCGGCCTCGGCGGCCAGCGCCGCAATCATACCCGAGAATATCCGGCTGTGGACAGGCAGCAGCGCGTACCAGTACGCGAGCCCGGGCACGCCGCGGGGCGCGAAGTACGCGGTCTGCACGAGCAGGGTGCCGCGCTCACGCGGGAGCGTCTCGAACTGCAGCCAGGCCGCCCCGGGCACCTTCATCTCCGCGCGCAGACGGAGCAGCCGGCCCGGCTCGACCGCCTCGACGCGCCAGAAGTCGAGCGCGTCGCCGACGCGCACCTCATCGGGGTCGCGGCGGCCGCGGCGCAGGCCCACGCCCCCGACCAGCCGGTCGGCGGCGCCCCGCAGCTCCCACGCCCAGTCCCAGGCACGGTAACCGCGGCGGCCGCCGATGGTCTGGAGCACGGCGAAGGTCTCCTCGGGCGTCGCCGCGACCAGCGCCTGGCGACGTTCGATGAGCTTGCCCTCCTTCGTGGTCAGGACCCGTGGCTGCACGTCCCCTTCGCTCGTGACGAGAGCGTCCGCCCAGCTCGTCTCGACCTCTCCCGTATCGAGGCTCGCCACGGCGGCGCGCACGGCTGCGTCATAGCCCACCGGGTGGATGGCGGGGAACAGGTCGTGGGCGCCGTGCTCGCGCACGATCGTCTCGTTGCGGAGACCCTCGATGAGCGGGCGAGCGATCGTCGAGGGGATCGGCGTGACCAGGTGCACCCAGTACGACGACAGCTTCGGCGTGAGGACCGGCACCGGCTGCAGGCGCCGCCGCAGACCCCGGGCACGCGCGTACCCGAGCATCATCTCCCCGTAGGTGAGCACATCGGTGCCGCCCACCTCGATCACGCGACCGGCGCTCTCCGGCACATCGAGCGCCGACACGAGGTAGCGCAGCAGGTCGTCGACGGCGATCGGCTGCACCCGCGTGTAGACCCACTGCGGGCAGACCATCACGGGGACCCGCTCGGTGAGGTAGCGGATCATCTCGAAGGAGATGCTCCCGGAGCCGACGACGACGGCGGCGCGGAACTCGGTGACCGGTACGCCGGCCTCGCGCAGCGCCTCGCCGGTCTCCTGGCGCGAGCGGAGGTGCCGAGAGAGGTCGGTGGTGGAATCCCCGAGCCCACCGAGATAGATGAGGCGGCGGACGCCCGCGGCCAGGGCGGCGCTGGCGAAGGCTCTCGCCGCCACGAGGTCGCGCTCGTGGAACCCCTCGCCCTTCGCCATCGAGTGTACGAGGTAGTAGGCGACGTCCACGCCCGCCAGCGACGCCGCGAGCGTCTCGGGCCGCAGGACGTCGCCGGCGACGACATCGACGTGCTCCGCCCAGTCGCGGCCCTCCAGTCTCCGGGGGTCGCGGACGAGCACGCGCACGCGGCGCCCCGCGCCGAGCAGCTTGGGCACGAGGCGGCCGCCGACGTAGCCGGTGGCGCCGGTGACGAGGACGAGCGGGTCGCGAGACGCTGGAGCGGTCATGGTCCCTCCTGCCGGAGCAGTGCCGGTTGGCTGACGTGCCTGGAAGACTAGAGGGTGACCGGAAGGGCGACACCCGCGCCCAGGCGCATCCCGATGAGATAGCCCACGAAGAAGGCGACGGCCGCGACCGCGATCACGATGAGCAGCGCGACGAGGAAGCGTACGACGGGATGGGCTCTCTGCTGTGCCATGCACCTCTCCACGAGTTTGCGCCAGTATATCCGAAGCCCCAGCCGGCAGGCCGGGTCAAAGGCCGGCGGCGAGCACGTCGCTCAGGTCCTCCAGCAGGTAGAGCGAGCCGCCGATGAGCACGCTCCCGGCCGTTCCGGCGAGCTCGCGGGCCCGGGCCAGCGCGACGTGCGCGTCGCGAACGGAGTCGACCGCCGGGGGCGGGCCCCCGCGTGCGCCCACGGACGAACGCACGGCGCGTGCGAGCTCATCCGCGGTGAGGCTGCGGGGCTCGGTCGCCTGCGTGCAGACGACGTGGTCGAGCAGCGGCAGGAAGCCGTCGATCATGCCGCGGTAATCCTTGTCGCGCATGATGGCGAGCACACCGACGGCCGGCCGCGGCATGCGGACGGCGGCGAGGCTCTGCGCGAGGACGCGGACACCGTCGGGGTTGTGCGCTCCGTCGGCGAGCATCAGCGGGCGCTCTCCGGCCACCTGCAGGCGCCCCGGCACGGCGGTGCCGGCCAGCGCCTGCCGAGCGGCGGCCTCATCGAGGCCGCCGAGCAGCAGGCGCGCCGCGACGAGCGCGAGCGCCGCGTTCCGCACCTGGTAGAGGGCCGGCGTCGGCACACGCAGGCCGGCCCAGCACTCCGGACGGCCGGCCGGCGTGAACGTCACCGCGAAGTCCTGGGCGAGCCCGTGACGGCCAGGTCGCCGGGCGACGCGGAGTCACGCAGGAAGTGCGGCGTCGCGCCGGCGGCGGAGCACGCCCGGCGTGCTTCGCTCTCGAGGCCGTCGAGGTCGCCGAACACGGCGTCGCCGCCCTTGATGACCGCCGCCTTCTCGGCGAAGATCAGCTCCCGCGTGTCGCCGAGCACCTCGGTGTGCTCGAGCGCGATGTTGGTCAGCACCACCACGGGCGCCTCCACCACGTTCGTGGCGTCCAGGCGCCCGCCCAGCCCGGCTTCCAGGGCCACGGCCTCCACCCCGCTCTGCGCGAACGCGAGCAGCGCGGCGACGGTGAGCACCTCGAACTGCGTCGTCTCGACCGAGCGCACGGGGCAGGGCCGGTATCTCCTCGCGCACGCGCTCGACGGCGGCGGCGAACACAGGTTCCTCGACAGGCGCACCGTCGACGAGGACGCGCTCGGTCCAGCCGGAGATGTGCGGCGAGAGATACGCGCCCGAGCGGCGCCCGTGGGCGCGCAGCAGCGCCTCGGCGTACCGCGTAGTGGACGACTTGCCGTTGGTGCCGACGACGTGGATGACGCGGTAGGCGTCCTGCGGCCGGCCGAGACGCTCGAGGAGCTCGCTGACCCGCTCCAGCCCGGGACGCATGCCGAAGACGGCGAGCGACGCGAGGTAGGCGTCCCATTCGAGGTCACCGGCGCCTGATCTCACAGGTGCTCCCGCACGCACCGCAGAGCAGCGTCTCTCCGGTGCCACGCTCGACAGCCTGGCTGCGTCGGTCGTTCACGCGCCCGCGCTCACCCGCCGCGCAGCTGCGCGAGTCTCGCAGCGAGGCCGTCACGCTCGGCGACGTGGCTCGCCAGCTTCTCGCGCTCCCCGGCCACCACGGCCTCGGGGGCGCGGCCAACGAACTTGTCGTTGCCGAGCTTGGCCTCACCGCGCTGCACCTCGGCCTGGGCCTTGGCCAGCTGCTGCTCGAGACGGGCGATCTCCTCCGCCTTGTCGATCGCCGCCGCAACGAAGAGCCGGCCGCCGGGGACGATGACCACCGTCGCGTCCGCCTCCGGCTCGCCCTCGAAGGCGAGGGCGGTGCGAGCCATGGCGCGGAAGACGCCTGCGTCCCGCTCGTAGCGCTCCGCCGCGGCGGCGCCGCCGGCGAACACGGCGGCGAGGACCTTACCCGGTGGGATCTCGGCCTCGGCACGGAAGCGCCGGAGCGCGTCGACCGCGGCCTGCAGCTCTCCGATAGCCTCCTCGTCGTCCGGGGCCAGCTGCGCCTCGTCGCGGCACGGGTGCTGCTGCTTGAGCAGCGGCGCCGCGCCGTACTGCTCGGCGATCTCCTCGGTGACGAACGGCATGAAGGGGTGCAGCAGGCGCACGATCTGGTCGAGCATCCAGCGCGCGTGACCCGCCACCTGCGCCTTCTTCGCCTGGTCCTCCCCGTACAGAGGGACCTTGATGAGCTCGACGTACCAGTCGCAGAACTCGTCCCAGACGAAGTGGTACAGCGCGTCCACCGCGGCGGCGAAGTCGTAGACGGCCACCGCCTCCTCGACCGTGGCGAGACACCGCTGGAACCGGCTCGTGATCCAGCGGTCCACCTGGGCGGCGTCGTTGCGTTCGGCAGCATACCCCTGGGTGCCGAGCAGTACGAACCGTGCCGCGTTCCAGAGCTTGTTGGCGAAGCCGCGGCCCATGGCGATCTTCTCATCGCTGAAGCGCACGTCCTGGGTACTGCTCATCAGCAGCAGGCCGAAGCGTGTGGCGTCGGCGCCGTGCTCGTCGATCACATCGAGCGGGTCGATGCCGGTGCCGAGACTCTTGCTCATGCGCCGTCCATCCGGCGCCTGGATCACCGAGTGGATGTAGACGTCGTCGAACGGGATGTCGTCCATGAACTCGAGACCCATCATGATCATGCGCGCGACCCACAGGAAGATGATGTCGCGCCCCGTGCTCAGCACGTTCGTCGGATAGAAGTAGGCGAGGTCCTGGGTCTGGTCCGGCCACCCGAAGGTCGCGAACGGCCAGAGCGCCGAGCTGAACCACGTGTCCAGCACGTCGGTCTCGCGCGTGAGCTCGGCGGAGCCGCACGTGGCGCAGGCCTGCGGCTCGGTCTCGGCCACCGTGAGGTGGCCGTCCGGGCAGTACCACACCGGCAGCTGGTGTCCCCACCAGAGCTGCCGGCTGATGCACCAGGGCCGCAGGTTGTCCATCCAGTCGATGTAGACGCGGCCCCAGCGCTCGGGCGTGAATCTCACCTTGCCGTCGCGGACCACGTCGGTCGCGGGCTTCTTGAGCTCGTCCATATCCATGAACCACTGCTCGCTGATGAGCGGCTCGATGGGCGTGCCGCAGCGGTCGCAGGTGGCCACGCTGTGCGGGTAGTCCTCGACTTTGACGAGGGCGCCGAGCGCGCGCAGATCTGAGGTCACGCGCGCCGCGGCCTCCTCGACCTCGAGCCCCGCGTACGGTCCCCCGGCCTCGGTGATGCGGCCGTCCTGGCCGATGGCCTGGACGGCCTCAAGCCCGTGCGTGCGGCCGATGTCGAAGTCGGTGAGGTCGTGGGCCGGCGTGATCTTGAGGGCGCCGGTGCCGAACGACGGGTCGACGCGCTCGTCGGCGACGATCCTCAGCTCGCGTCCGAGGAGCGGCAGGACGGCGGTCTTGCCGACGACGTCCGTGTACCGCTCGTCGTCGGGGTGCACCGCCACGGCGGTGTCGCCGAGCATCGTCTCCGGACGCGTCGTGGCGATGGTGACGCTGCCGCCGCCGACGACGTCGTAGCGGATGTGGTTGAGCGTCCCGGGCATGTCCCGGTAGGCGACCTCAAGGTCGCTGATGGCCGTGCCGCAGCGCGGGCACCAGTTGACCAGGTAGCTGTCCTTGTGGATGTAGCCCTTGTCGTAGAGGGCGACGAAGACGCGCGTCACGGCGCGCACGTAGCCCTCGTCGAAGGTGAAGCGCTCGCGCTCGTAGTCGCACGACGAGCCGAGCCGTTTGAGCTGCTCGATGATGGTTCCGCCGTACTCGCGGCGCCACTCCCACACCCGCGCCACGAACTCCTCGCGCCCGAGGTCCTCCTTGGTCAAGCCCTCCTTGCGCAGCATCTTCTCGACCACGTTCTGTGTCGCGATGCCGGCGTGGTCGGTGCCCACCAGCCAGCAGGCGTTCTCGCCGAGCATGCGGTGATACCGCGTGAGCACGTCCTGGACGGTGTCGTTGAGGGCGTGGCCCATGTGCAGCACGCCGGTGATGTTCGGCGGCGGGATGACGATGGAGTACGGTGCCCTGTCCGGGTCAGGCTCGGCGTGAAAGAGGTGCTCGTCGAGCCAGTGCTTCATCCACCGCGCCTCGACGGCGGCGGGCTCGAAGCGCGTGGTCTGCTGCAGGTAGTCGGTGCCGCTGCTCGGGTCGGTCATGGGCCTCTGTCTCGATCCGCGCCGGGCCGCGGCGCCGGACGGCTCCGCGGCGGCTGGTTCACACGGGCGGGCCCGTCCCGCGGGCTCGCGGGCCGCTGGCGGACTTCCCGCCGCGGCCGAGTGAGAAGTATACCGGGCGCAGGCTGTGAGTGCCGACCAGTGGCTCCTGAATCTGGTTTCGCTGGCAGATTGCAGCCGGAGGCAGCACGCTCCGGCTGGTCAGGGCGATATCCCCGCTGTCCGGCGCGCGTCACTTCTGGATGCGGAAGCTCAGCGATAGAGTAGGCCCAAGCAGAGGGGACGGCCGGATGCAGTCGCGAGAGCCGGGGATCGGGCAGCGCACCAGGCGACGGAGATGATCGCCTGCCCCGGCTGCGGCTTCGAGGCGCCTGACGACTTCGCCTTCTGCCCCAGGTGTGGCGTCGCGCTGTCGGCGGCGGCGCCGCTCATCGCCGAAGAGCGCAAGGTCGTCACCACCCTCTTCTGCGACCTCGTCGCCTTTACCGCCATGAGCGAGGCTGCCGACCCCGAGGATGTCGGCGCCCTGTTGCGTCGCTATCACGCCACCGCTCGCAAGGTGGTCGAGAGCCACGGCGGCGCCGTCGAGAAGTTCATCGGCGACGCCGTGGTCGGCGTCTTCGGCGTGCCCGCCACTCATGAGGACGATCCGGAACGCGCTGTGAGGGCAGGCCTGCGCCTGATCGAAGCCCTGGAGGGCATGTCCCGGCCCGACGGCAGCCCTCTCCAGGCCCGTGTCGGCATCAACACCGGAGAGACCCTCGTGCGCCTCGATGTGGATCCTGCTTCCGGCTGCGGTTTCCTCGTCGGCGACGCGGTCAATGTTGCGGCCCGACTTCAGGCAGCCGCCCCACCTGGCGGCATCACCGTCGGCACGCTCACGCACGGGCTCACCGAACGCGTCATCGACTACGAGCAGCTGCCGTCGATCCCCGCCAAGGGTAAGGCAGATCCGCTGTCGGCTTGGCGTGCCCTTGCGGCGTTGGCGCGACGCGGGATCGATGCGCGCACCAGCGACCTGACGCCGCTCGTCGGCCGCGAGGCGGAACTGTCCTACCTCTCTGCCATCTTCGACAAGGCGATGACTCAGTCGACCCCTCAGCTCGTCCTCATCGCGGGCGAGCCCGGGATCGGCAAGAGCCGCCTCGTCCGCGAGCTCTCGGCACTCGTCGACGCCAAGCCGCAGATGACCACCTGGCGTCAAGGCTACTGCCCGCCGTTCGGCGAGAGCATCTCCTACTGGGCGCTGGCGGAGATCATCAAGGGCCACGCCGGCATCCGCGACACCGACAACGCCTCCGCGGTCGAGGCCAAGCTGGAGGCCGTACTGCCCCCGGGCCCAGACCGCGAGTGGTTCCGTCAGCGGCTGGGGGCTCTCCTTGGACTCGCAGCCCCAGACGCGTCCCGCGAGGAGAACTTCGCTGCCTGGCTGCGCTTCTTCGAGGATGTGGCCGCTGTCGGACCGACCGTGCTTGTGTTCGAGGACCTGCACTGGGCCGACGAGGCCCTCCTCGCGTTCCTTGAACACCTCGCGACACACGTTGCCTCCGTCCCGTTGATGATCGTCGAGACGACCCGGCCCGAGCTCTTCGAGCGGTACCCCAGCTCCGTCAAGGGTGGCCGACTCAACCGTCTCCAGTTGGAGCGGCTCTCCCCAGGTGAGACGACGCGCTTGGTGGCTGGCCTGCTCGGCGAGCCAGACGACAGCGCGGGGATCGTCGGCCGCGTGGTCGAGCGCTGCGACGGCAACCCCTTCTACGCCGAGCAGTCCGTACGACTGCTCAGCGACACCGAGATGGATGGTCAGGTGCCCGAGTCCGTGTACGCCGTCATCGCAGCCCGGCTCGACGCCCTGCCGGTCGAGCAGAAGGCGCTCCTCGCCGACGCGGCCGTGGTCGGCAGCGTCTTCTGGGACGGCGTCCTGACGGCGATGGATTCGCGGGAGCCGCGCGAGGTCGGCGACATGCTGTCCGGCCTGCTGGAGCGCCAGCTGATCCGCCGGATCCACGAGTCCTCGATGGGGGGCGAGCGCGAGTTCGCCTTCGTGCACGCCCTCGCTCGTGACGTCGCGTATCGGCAGTTGCCGCGTGTCGCACGGGCACGCAGACACGCCGCCGTCGCCCGTTGGCTCGAGGCGAAGTCGAGCGGCCACCCCGAAGACCTGGCGGACGTGCTGGCTCATCACTTCGCGACCGCGCTCGGCCTGGCGCGGGCCGCCGGCGCCGGCGACCTGGCGGCTCAGCTCCTCGAGCCTACCGTGCGTTGCCTTACGCTGGCCGGCGACCGTGCCTTCAACCTGGACATGCACGCCGCCCGACGGTTCTACGCTGCAGCGCGGAACCTCTCGGTCGCGGACGGTCTGCAGCGCGCGCGCCTCGACCTGAAACTGGGCGAGGCAGCCCTCTGGAGTGGCAACAGCGCGGAGGCGACGGAGCATCTGCAGACGGCGGCTGAGGCTCTGCACGGGGTCGGCGACAAGCGCTCGGCTGCGGTCGCCCTGGTCCGTCTGGCGAGAGCCCGTCACAATCTGGGGGGTGCTCCCGGTGATGTCGAGGAGCTCCACCGCGAGGCTGTCGCGCTGCTGGACGGCGACGGCCCGTCAGGCGAACTGGTGACCGTCCTCACCGAGTGGGGTCGCGAACTCACGAATGGAGGGCGATCGGACGCCGCGCTGGCGGTGTTCGAGCGCGCCCTCGAGGTGGCGCGCGAGCTCGGGGTCCCGGAACCTCCCCTTGCTCTCTCCCTACGCGGCTCCGTCCGCGCAGGTCAAGGGGATCCAGGATTCATCGCAGACTACCGACGCGCCCTCGAGTTCGCCGAAGCGCTGGACCTCGGGATCGATCGGGCGCGGCTGAGGGGCAACTACGCAACTGACATCGGTCTCGTCGAAGGCCCCCGACGCTCCCTCGAGGAGTACGCCCGCGCGATCGACTTCGCGGCCGCGCGCGGCCTGGGCGAGCACGTCGCCTTCCAGCGCGCCAACCGCTGCGTGGCACTGGTCGGCGCGGGCGAGTGGGACGAGGCGCTGCGGGAGGCCGTCGACGTCGAGCGTGAGTTTCTGCAGTCGGCTGGCAACCCAGCGGATCTGCTCTCGATGCGCCTCATCAGGTGCCTGCCGCTGGTGTGGCGTGGCGCCGACCCCGACGCGCGTGAGGGGATCACAGCTCTTGCGGACGAGGCGCGCCGCAGCCCCGAGGTACCCGATCGCAGCTGGGGCCTGATGCTCGCCGCCATGGGGACCGCCGCTCGTGATCCGGCCGATGCTCACCGGTTGATCGAGGAGCTGGAAGCCACCGCGCCGCGCGAGATCGACGTCTGGCTGTTTCTCACGCTTCCCGAGGCGGCCCGCATCGCGCTGCGCGTAGGTGACGCCGGACTGGCCGAGCGCCTGTGCCGTTTGGGCGCGGAGAGCTTCCGGCCGTGCGGAACGCTCTGGCAAGCGTCGCCGCACTGCGCGCCGAAGCGCGCGGGGAGAACGAGGAGGCGGCGGCCGGCTTCGCCGCCGCCGCCGTCCGCTGGCATGAATTCGGGATGCCGTATGAGGAAGGGCAGGCGCTGCTCGGGCAGGGGCGTTGCCTGGCGGCGCTCGACAGAGACGCTGAGGCAGCGGTGCCGTTGCAGGAAGCGCACGAGGTCTTCGTGCGCCTGGGTGCCGGGCCGGCATTGACGGAGACCGAGAAGATCCTCCAGTCACTTGCAGGAGATGCCGGCCAGGACTAGTGACAGCGTCTTGCCAGGGGCGCCTCAGTCGTCCTTATCTGGCGCCTCTCCCCCGCTGTACTCGATCGCACACACCTGGCAGAACTCGTCCGAGCCCCCGATGAGCGACCCGCACTGCGAGCAGTGCTGTTCCAGTTGGCCGGAGCCCGCGTCGACGCCCGGCTCCTCCGTGGAGCCGGGGGTCTGGTGATCGTGCTGGTGATCGTGCTCGTGGTCGTGATCGTGCATGTCCGCCGCCCCCATACTGCCTGACACTCGTTTGCCTTGACCCTTAGATGCCCGTTCGCTAAACACGCGCTGGCCGAAGACGTGCGGCAGCGCGTCCTTGAAGCTGGCAACATACACCAGCTCGAGCTTTTTCGTGAGGTCCGACGGCAGCTCCTCGATTGTGCCCCTGTTGGAGGACGGGAGGATGACCGTGCGGATACCGGACCGGCCCGCGGCGAGCAGCTTCTCCTTGAGGCCGCCGATGCGGAGGACGCGGCCGCCCAGCGTGATCTCGCCGGTCATGGCGACCCGCGGCTTGACCGGCACGCCGCCCAGCGCAGAGAGCATCGCCACGGCGAGCGCCAGGCCTGCCGACGGCCCGTCCTTGGGCACGGCGCCCTCCGGGACGTGCACGCGCACGTCCTGCCCCGAGAGGTCGAGGCCGTCCGCGGTCATGAACGGTGAGCGGCCGACCAGCGGCGCGAGCCCCCGGTCGCGCTCGGCGTGCGAGAGCAGGTACCCCCAGGCCGCGGAGGCCGACTCCTGCATGACCTCGCCCAGCTGACCCGTGAGCACGAGCTCGCCGCGGCCGCGGGCGAGCGTGGCCTCGACGGTGAGGACCTCCCCGCCGTCCGACGTGTACGCGAGGCCGAGACTCTCCCCGACGCTCGCCGCTCGCGGCAGCTCGGCCTCCAGCCAGTGAGCCTCGCCCAGGTAGCCGCGAAGCTCCGCAGCCGCGACCGTCGCGGGGAAGGCGAGGCCGTCCTCCAGGTGGCGGCGCGCCACCTTGCGGTCGATGCGTCGGAGGGCGCGCTCGAGCTCGCGCACGCCGGCCTCGCGTGTGTAGCCGCGGACGATCGCCTGCAGCACGCCACGGCCGAACCTGACGTCGCCGCGGCGCAGCCCCGTGTCGCGCGCCACGCGCGGCAGCAGGTGCCGGCGGGCGATGGACAGCTTCTCGGGTAGCGTATAGCCGCTCAGGTGGATGACCTCGAGGCGGTCGTACAGCGTCGCCGGGATCGCGTCCACATCGTTGGCGGTGGCGACGAAGAACACGCGGCTGAGGTCGTACTCGGCTTCCAGGTAGTTGTCGCGGAAGGCGTGGTTGTGCGCCGGGTCCAGCACCTCCATGAGCGCCGCCGCGGGGTTGCCGCGCCAGTCGCTGTCGAGCTTGTCGAGCTCGTCGAGCAGCATCACGGGGTTGTCGACGCCCGCCTTGGCGAGGCCGTCGACGATGCGGCCGGGCATCGCCCCGATGTACGTGCGGCGGTGCCCGCGGATCTCCGCCTCGTCGCGCACGCCGCCCAAGGCGACCCGCACGAACGGCCGGCCCAGCGCGTCGGCGATGCTCTGGGCGACGCTGCTCTTGCCGGTGCCGGGCGGGCCGGCGAGGCAGAGGATGGTGGCCGGCTGGTCGGCGGCATCCGCCGGGCCTTCGGCCTTGCGGGACGCGTCCGCGCGCAGGCGGCACACGGCGAGGTACTCGAGGATGCGGTCCTTGACGTCCTTGAGGCCGTCGTGGGTGCGCTCGAGGTGTCGGGCGACCCCGGGGACGTCCACGTCGGCCGGCGCCAGCCTGCCCCAGGGGAGCTCGAGCACCGTGTCGAGGAAGCCGCGGATGACGGCGACCTCCGGGCTCATGGGCGGAGCCTGCCGGAGCTTGGTGAGCTCGCGCGTCACGAGCTTGCGCGCCGCCGGCGAGAGCCCGGCCTCGGCGGCGCGCTCCACGTACCCGGCCAAGTCCTCGTCCGCTGCCTCGCCGGACTCCTCGATCTCGTCGCGCAGCACGCGCAGCTTCTCGTGCAGCAGCAGCTGACGCTGCGCGCCCTCGATGCGCTGCTGCACCTTGAGACCGATCTCCTGCTCGATGCCGAGCACGGCGTTCTCCTCGGCGAGGCTCTCCAGCAGGGCGAGGAGGCGCTGCTGCGTGCTCACGATCTCGAGCAGCGCCTGCTTCTCCCCCGTCTCCGTCTGCAGATGCGCGGCGACGATGTCGGCCAGCTCGTCCGCGTCGGCCGCCTGCTGCACCACGAACTGCGCCTCGTCGGCGAGCTGCGGGTGCAGCTGCACGTAGCGGACGAACTCGTCCGTCACGCGGCGCGCGAGGCTGCGCGCCCGCGCCGTCCCCACGCCGGTGCTCTCGACCGGCTCGTACGAGACCAGGAAGTGCGGGTCGCTCGCGACGAGCCGCTCCGTACGCACACGCTCGTCTCCCTCCACGAGAGCCTTGACGCTGCCGTCCGGCAGCTTGAACAGCTGCAGGACGCGGGCGCGCACGCCGACCGGGCGGAGGTCGTCGAACGACGGCTCCTCGACGGCGGCTTCGCGCTGGGCACAGAGGATGAGCGGCGTCTGCCCGGTGAAGGCCGCCTCGATGGCGGAGATGGACCGCTCGCGCCCGACGAAGATCGGCGCGACCATCCTGGGGAACAGGACGAGCTCGCGAGTCGGCAAGAGGGGCAGGGCCGCTGCTGGGCCGCCCTGCCCCTCCCCGGTCAGCTCGGTCTGTTCAGGCGGATTCGGCGTCACGCTCCGGCAGCGACTTGTCGGCCTCGGTGAGAAGCGTCGGGTCGATGCCCTTCTCGATCGTCTCTTTGGTGATGACGCACTTGCGCACGTCGGTGCGGCTCGGCAGGTCGAACATGACGCCGAGCAGCGACTCCTCGATGATCGAGCGCAGGCCGCGGGCGCCGGTGCCGTGCTCGAGAGCCTTCTTGGCGATCGCCACCAGCGCCTCGTCGGCGAACACCAGGTCCACCCCGTCCAGCGAGAAGAACTTCTGGTACTGCTTGGTGAGCGCGTTGCGCGGCTCCGTGAGGATGCGCATGAGGTCGTCTTCGTCCAGGTTGTGGACCGCGCTGACCACCGGGAGCCGGCCGATGAACTCGGGGATGAGCCCGAAGTCGAGCAGGTCCTCGGGAAGCACGTGCGTGAAGATCGTGCCTGGGTCCTTGTCGGCCTTGCTCACGACGTCGGCCATGAAACCCACGCCCTGCCGCCCCATCCGCCGCTCGATGATCTTCTCGAGCCCCGCGAAGGCGCCGCCGCAGACGAACAGCACGTTGGTGGTGTCGATGGTGAGGAACTCCTGGTGCGGGTGCTTGCGCCCGCCCTGCGGCGGCACGCTCGCGACCGTCCCCTCCAGGATCTTCAGCAGCGCCTGCTGCACGCCCTCACCCGAGACGTCGCGCGTGATCGACGGGTTGTCCGCCTTGCGCGCGATCTTGTCGATCTCGTCGATGTAGATGATGCCGGTCTCGGCGCGCTTGACGTCGAAGTCCGCGGCCTGGATCAGTTTGAGCAGGATGTTCTCGACGTCCTCGCCCACGTACCCGGCCTCGGTGAGCGCCGTGGCGTCGGCGATGGCGAAGGGGACGTTGAGGATGCGCGCCAGCGTCTGCGCGAGCAGCGTCTTGCCGCAGCCGGTCGGGCCGAGGAGCAGGATGTTGCTCTTTGCCAGCTCGACGTCGGACTCGCCGCTGGCGACGGCCTGGACGCGTTTGTAGTGGTTGTACACGGCCACGGCCAGCGATCGCTTGGCCTCGTCCTGGCCGACCACGTAGTCGTTCAGGATGCCGTAGATGTCACGCGGCTTGGGCAGCTGCTCGAGGTCGAGCGTCGCCGGGGCGGTGAGTTCCTCGTCGATGATCTCGTTGCACAGGTCGATGCACTCATCGCAGATGTACACGCCGGGGCCGGCGATGAGCTTCTTCACCTGGCGCTGCGACTTGCCGCAGAAGCTGCAGAGCAGCTGGTCGTTGCCGTCGGTCGTTCCCGCCACTGCGGTCCTCCTCGTACGAGGCCGGCGCCCCGCCACCTACCGGTGGGCGATGACGTCGTCGATGATGCCGTACTCCTGCGCTTCGGCCGCGCTCATGAAGTAGTCGCGCTCCGTGTCCGTGCGGACCTTGTCGATCTCCTGGCCGGTGTGGTCGGCGATGATCTCGTCCAGACGCTTGCGGAGGTTGAGGACCTCCCTCGCGTGGATCTCGATGTCGGTGGCCTGGCCCTCGTAGCCGCCGGCCACCTGGTGGATGAGCACGCGGGCGTTCGGGAGCGCAAAGCGCTTGCCCTTGGCGCCGCCCGCGAGCAGCAGCGCGCCCATGCTCATGGCGCTGCCCACGCAGATGGTGCTGACGTCCGGCTTGATGAACTGCATCGTGTCGTAGATCGCAAGCCCGGCGTACACGCTGCCGCCCGGGCTGTTGATGTACAGGCTGATGTCCTTGTCGGGGTCGTCGCTCTCGAGGTGGATCAGCTGGGCCACGATGAGGTTGGCGATCTCGTCGACCACCGGCGTGCCCAGGAAGATCACACGCTCGTTGAGCAGCCGCGAGAAGATGTCGAACGACCGCTCACCGCGGCTGGTCTGCTCGATGACGAACGGAACAAGTGGAGTCACGTACTCACCCTCTTCGATACTCTTGGTTCTTTCAGTGTGGTTTCCCCGCTTCGAAACCCTTACTCCGGCTCGTCCAGGCTGCGTCTTCGCGAGCCGCTCAACAGCACTTCGTGCCCTTCGTGCCCTACGAGCATCAGCCCGCCTCAGTCGGCCTCGGGGTCCACGGCGTCCGCGGACTCCTCGGCGGCGGCCTCCTCGGCCTCCGTCATCGGCACCGCCACGGCCGCGTCGGCGACGAAATCGGCGGCCTTGGCCACTAGCATTTCGTCGCGCAGCGCCTCACGCCTGCCCGACTTCTCCAGATCCGCGAGGAGCTGCAGGTAGTCGCGGCCGAGCGCCTCGGCGTCGTGCTTGACGACCTCGGTGATGTCCTCGTCGGCCACCTCAAGGGCCTCCGCCTGCGCGATGGCCTCGAGCACCAGCTGGCGCTTGATGATGAACTCGGCCTGCGGGCGCATCTCCTCCTCGATGTCCTCTTCGGTCTTCTCGAGCACGCCGAGATAGACCTCCATGGTGAGACCCTGCTCGCCCACACGCTCCTCGAGCTGGTGGTAGAGCCGGTGCGCCTCGCGGTCGACCATGGTGGAGGGAACGGCGAGCGTCGCGTGCTCGACGGCCTTCTCGACCGCGGCCGCGCGGAACTCGCGCTGCACGCCCGCGTCCGCGGCCGCCTGCAGCCGCTCGCGGACGTCGTTGCGCAGCTCGTCGATGGTCTCGAACTCGCTGACGTCGGCGGCGAACGCGTCGTCCAGCTCGGGCACGACCTTCTCCTTGATCTCCTTGACGCTCACGGTGAAGGTGGCCGCCTGGCCGGCGAGCTCCTCGGCGTGGTAGTCCTCGGGAAAGGTGACGTCGAAGCTCTTCTCCTCGCCGGCCTTGACGCCCACGAGTTCCTCCTCGAAGCCCGGGATGAGGTTGCCGCGGCCGACCTCGTACATCTGGTCCTTGCCCTGGGCGCCCTCGATGGGCTCGCCGTCACGGCTGCCCGCGAGATCCATGAGCACGAAGTCGCCGGTCTGCACGGCGCGGTCCTCGACCGGCTGCAGGCTGGCGAGCCTCTCCTGCAGCATCGCGAGCTGCGCCGAGATCTGGTCGTCGGTGATCTTCACCTCGCGCTTGGGGACCTCCAGGCCCTTGTACTCGCCGAGGGCGGGCACGGGCATGGTCTGGACCTTGAGCGAGAACGCGTAGCCCTGGGTCTCGTCGAGCGGACCGACCTGCAGGTCCGACGTGCCGACGGCGTCGTCGTAGAGGCCCGCCTCCTTGAGCGCCAGATCACCCCACTCGGGGATGGCGTCCTCGAGGGCCTCGCCGCGGATGAAGTCCGCGCCCACGTTCTGGACCACGAGGTTGACCGGCACGCGCCCCTTGCGGAAGCCCGGCAGCTGCATCTCCTCGCGGATCTTGGCGACGGCGCGGTCGTAAGCCTTCCTGACGGTCTCGGCAGGCACCTCGACGCTGAGTTCGACCTCGTTCTCGCCTGTAGGGTTGACCTTCGTCTTCACTGTGGATTCTCCGTCTGTCGCCGGAACGGCCCGCAGTCGCCGCGGGGGCACTGCGGACCGCCGTATGGTGTGTGCGGGGGTCGATGATCGAGCAGGTGGTGCGGGTGAGAGGACTTGAACCTCCACGAGCAGAGCTCACCAGATCCTAAGTCTAGCGCGTCTACCAGTTCCGCCACACCCGCAGCTGTCGTTAACGTGGACGGCCGGCGCCCCGCGCCGGCCGGTGCACCCGGGTGATTGGGGTGAACGACGGGACTTGAACCCGCGACCACCAGGGCCACAACCTGGAGCTCTACCAACTGAGCTACGTCCACCACCGGTGCGCGCCGCACGGTCCTCCGCGGGCGAGCCCGCGCGCAGCCGTGCGACCGGCGAACTATGGTACCACCAACCCGCGCGTGCGTCACACGCGCTCCGGGCTCGGCGGCACGGCCGGGGCCAGGTACTGGTTCTTCACGTCCTGCAGGAGCGCGCCGTCGCTGATCTCGAGGATGCGGTCGGTCTGCTGCGCCACGCCGCGGTCGTGCGTGACGATGATGAAGGCGGTGCCCAGCTCCTCGTTGATCTCGCGGAAGAGGCGGTAGACCGCCGACGTGTTCACGGTGTCCAGGTTGCCGGTCGGCTCGTCGGCCAGCACCAGCGCCGGCCGGTTCATGAGCGCGCGCGCGATCGCGACCCGCTGCTTCTGCCCGCCGGAGAGGTCGTTGGCGTTCTTCTTCTCCAGGCCCTCCAGCCCCAGCAGCGCGAGGTTCTCCTCGGCCCGCGGGACCAGGTCGGACGGCGCCACACCGGCGATGCGGCCGGGCATGAGCACGTTCTCCAGCACGCTGAACTCCGGCAGGAGATAGTGGAACTGGAAGACGAACCCGATGAAGTCGTTGCGCAGGGCGGCGCGCTGCTTGCGGCTGGCGGCCGTCGCGTCGTGCCCGTTCAGCACGATACGCCCCGTGGTGGGCGTGTCGAGGAGGCCGACCAGGTTGAGCAGCGTCGACTTGCCGGAGCCCGACTGGCCGATGACGGAGGCGAACTCCCCCGCCGCGATCTCGAACGAGACCTCGTGCAGGGCGACCGTCTTGACCGCGGTGCCGTACGTCTTGCCGATCCCTTCCGCGTGGACGAGCGTCTCAGCCACTCTGGATCACCTCGATGGGATCCAGCTTGGACGTGCGCCGGGACGGGATGAACGAGGACACCACGGCGACCAGCACCCCGACCACGAACGAGAGGACGATGAACCCTACCTGCGGCGTGATCGGGAACAGCGACTCCGAGTCTCGCCCCAGGAACGTGAACAGGGCGATGAGGCCGAGGCCGGCGGCGACGCCCACGGCGGCGCCGCTCACGCCGAGGATCAGGGCCTGCCACAGGAAGATGCGCCCGGACTGGCGGTCCTTCATGCCCATGGCCTTGAGGATGCCGATCTGGCGGGTCTTCTGGACCGCGGAGATCGCCAGCGTCGAGGCGATGCCGAGGGCCACCGCGACCAGCACGAAGAACTGGATCATGTAGCTCGACGAGCTCTGGCTCTGCAGCGCGGACAGCAGATCGGCGTTCTCGGCTTGCCACTCGGTCACCGTCAGCCCCTCGAGCGCCGGCTGCCCGCGCAGGTCCGTCGCGACCTCCTCGGACGCGAACACATCGCTCACCTGCGCGTCGATGGCCGAGAACTCGTCGGCGGCGAGGCCGAGCACCGACGCCGCCGCCTCGCCGCTGACGAAGGCCGTCGCACTGTTGGCCGCGGCCGAGCCGAAGTCGAACACACCCGACACGCTGAGCTCCGCCGGATCGCCGGAGGGGAGCACGAACGAAGCGGTGTCACCGGGTTTGACGCCGTAGGTGTCGGCGAAGTCCTTGCCGACCATCACCTGTCCGGCGCCCAGCGAGGCCTCGCCCGCGACCAGGCGGCCGGAGATGTCGTAGATGGTGTCCAGCTGGTCGAGCGCGCCGCCGGTGAACTGGAGCGGCGCGCTCTCGGATCCCTTGCGGAAGATGGCCGAGTAGGTGCGCGTCGGCACGACGGTGGTGATCTCGCCCTGCGCCTCCAGGGCCTTCTGGATCTGTGGCGTGTAGGCGACGGCCGCGCCGTCCTGCCCGGCGGTGACGACGACCTGCGGACTGTTGCCGATGGTCTGGTCGACCAGGCTCGCCTGCAGGCTCGTGATCAGCGAGCCCAGAAACACCTGCACGCCGATGCCGACGGCGATGCCGGCGGCGATGAGGATGGACTGGACGGGGCTCTTGCGCAGGAAGCGGGTGGCGATCCGGAAGCTGAGCACGTCAGCTCTCTTCCTCACTCGCGGCGGCGGTGTCGTCCGCCACGTCTGCGCCGTCCTCCGCCGCGTCGATGGCGGCGCCCGGGTCCGCGACGGCAGCTGCCGGAGCAGGGTCGCCGAGCAGCGCGTCCAGATCGACTACCTCCTGCGGCAGCCAGCCGGTCGCGGCGCCGACGAACGCCGGCCCGCCGACCCAGATGTCCGTGCCGGGAAGCTCCTTCTTGAGGGCGTCGACGGCGTGGCGCACCGCGACGCGGTGGTAGTGCGTCGACGAGCTCATGACGACGGCGTCCACGCCGAGCCGCCTGGCGGCGTCGGCGATCTCGGCCACCGGCGTGTCCGGCCCCAGGAAGAACGTGGTCCAGCCGGCCATATCGAAGCGGTCCGAGACCATGCGCAGACCGAGATCGTGCCCCTCCTCAGGTGGGCACGCCAGCAGCACGCTGCGCCCTGCCGGCGCGACCGCCGCCTTGGCCTTGAGCACGCCCGGGTACAGGATCTCGACGATCGTCCGCACGGTGGAGCTCGCCAGGTGCTCCTCCCAGATGGCGGTCTTGCCGGTCTGCCAGGCGGCGCCGGTATCGGCCAGGATCCGGGCGAGCACGTCACGGTACAGGCCTGGGATGGAGATGACACCCGTGGTCACCGCTTCCACCGCGGTGCGTACAGCCGTCGCCTTGTCGTGGTCCGCCAGCGCGGCGGCGACCGCCGCGTACACGGCTCCGGCGGATCCCCCTTGGACGGAGACACGGGTGTCGTCGAGGTCGCTCATCGGCACCGTATGTACCCGCCACGATGCCGATGGTAACGGTGGCACGCCGCCGGTCCGGGACGCTTGCCGGCGACGTCGGCGGCCGCTCCGGCAGGACCCGAGGCCTGTACCGTCGACCACGTGACCGACCCCCGGGGGATGGCTCATCCGCTCCGGGGGTCGTTCACTCCGCATTGTGCATCCGAGCGGCTCGCTCGCCCACCTCTTGGCGTTGTCAGCGTCGGAGACGCGGACACGACGCAGAGGAGCCGCCCTCGAGAACAGCGCGGGGCCAGCGCCGAGGGCGGCCGACGGTCTCACCCTGGTTGGGCTGCAGGTGGGGTGACCCGAGAGACCGTGCAAGCACGGTACACGGTCGGGCTGCGCCACGACAAGCGTTTAGTACGATACGGAAAGGAGTGGCACGCGGCACGGCGCCGGCGCCCGGATATCCGCGGCCTTCAGACGCCCGCTTCCCGCTCCCAGCCCCGTTGATCGTAGGCCTCCTCCGGAGTGAGCCGCCGGACGAAGATGAGGGTCTTCACGTGGCGAGCCGGTGTGGGGTCGAGGATGTCGACCTTCTCGCCCTTGTCACGCGCGAACATGTGCGAGCATTCCTCGACGCGGAACGGTGTGCGCGTGCCCCCGTACCCGAACGCCTGCTCCTTGGTGTCGCCGGTGACGTTCGGCGGCAAGTGGATGATGTCCCCGACCCGCGGCAGCGGAGCATCCGCGGGAAGGTACTCGAGCGGGTCCGTCTTGTGACCGAAGGGGGAGCGCTTCGTGCTCAGGTCCCACAGCCACACCTCGACGAGTCGGGGTCTTTCTCTACTCGGCATCCTGGCTCCTTAGAAGATGCGGGCGCCGGCGGCGCTGTCCGCTGGCAGAGTACAGCCCACCCTCGAGGTCGGCAAGGCACGCTGCGGAACGACTCGGCCATCGTCACGCGCCGGTCGCGTGCCGGAAGGGGCGACCGGGGTGACAACGCAAAACGGCCCGCCGCCATTCGAGCTGCCTGTGGGCAAAGCGCCGGGCCGTGGGAACGACCGAAGCTACAAGGCGTTCCGTCATCCGACCATACACCAGGCAAACGGCTGCGAGGTGTGAAAGGCGCTGTGCGTGGGTGACATTGCCCCAGAACACAGAAGCGGCCCCGGAGCCGAAGCCCCGAGGCCGCCGCAAGGACCTGCTGCCCGTCGGAGGCAGGGGGACTGTGCAATCTCATCGTCGGCTGGAACGAGCTCTCACCACCGCGGACCGGTCAGAACAAGCGCACCGCGGCAATGCAGACGGCCAGCCGACGTCGTGGGGGTCACAACCTGGCGCGCCCGGCAGGATTCGAACCTGCGACCTGAAGATTAGAAGTCTCCTGCTCTATCCAACTGAGCTACGGGCGCGCGGGAGGCAAGTATACGAGGCGCGGGGGGTCCGGGACGAGAAAGATGGAGCGGGAGACGGGTTTCGAACCCGCGACCCTCAGCTTGGAAGGCTGATGCTCTACCAACTGAGCTACTCCCGCCCGCATAAGGCTGGTCGGGACGGCGAGATTTGAACTCGCGACCCCCTGCTCCCAAAGCAGGTGCGCTACCAGGCTGCGCCACGTCCCGGACGCGGCGCGAGTATACCGCATTGGGCGGCGCGGCCTCGGCAGGCGGCCGGCTTCGCTAGTTCGCCTCGCGCTGTGCCCTTACGGGCCGCGAGTCGCTCAATCGCACTCCATCCACTAATCGCCGAGATACGGAAGCGTGAGACTCTGGCCCGGCTGCAGGACGGACGTCTCGAGGTCGTTGGCGTCGCGGATGGCGTACACGGCGGCGCGCAGGTCGGACTCGCCGCCGTACTGCGTCTCCGCGATGGTCCAGAGGTCGTCACCGGCCGCGACCGTATAGGGCGTGCCACTGTAGATGGCTGCGTCGTCACCAGCGTGCGCGACGCGGACGCCGGCCCACACGGCCACGAAGATCAGGAAGAGGAACACCGCGAACCGGAGCATGCCCGGCCACACGACGCCGGCGCCGCTGACGCCGGCCGGCCCTGCCGATGGAGCGTGAGGTTGGGGCAGCCGAACGCCGGACGGTAACGTCCGTGACCGGGCACAGGCGGGACCGCTCGGTCACCGGGGCACCTCGCGCAGGTGCCGTGGCACGACGCCGCTGAGCTCGCTCCCGCAGGTGGGGCAGCTCACCGTGACGGCGCCGCTCCACAGGTCGGCTCCGAGGACGCGCACGGAGTGGCCTCCGCACCACAGGCAGGGCTCGTCGCGGCCGGCGAGCGCGGCGGCGAGGGACTCGTCGACGGCGTCGGCGAGGCTTGTCTGGACGACTGTGGCGAGAGGCACGGTACTCATAGCTGGCGCAGGACCCCCACGACTCGGCCGACGAGCTCCACCTGGTCGGCATTGACGACGATCGGCTCGTAGTTCTCGTTCTCGGCGACCAGACGCACGGTGGCGCCCTCGCGGAAGAAGCGCTTGGCGGTGGCCTCGGCGTCGGCGATGCCGGTGACCCTGGCGACGACGATCTCACCGTTACGGGCGTCCGGCTGCGGGTGGACGACGATGAGGTCCGCGTCGAAGATGCCGGCCCCGGTCATGGAATCTCCACGCACGCGCAGAACGAAGTCGTCGTCGTCCCGGCGGAGGAAGCCCGGGACGTCGACGAGGTCTTCCACGTTGTCCACGGCCGTGATCGGCGCGCCGGCTGCGACGCTACCGACGAGCGGCAGCGGGCGAGGAGGACGCACGTCGCCGACCACGTCGAGCGCGCGCGGCTTGCTCGGGTCGCGCTTGATGAGCCCGAGGCGCTCGAGGTTGGCAAGGTGCGCGTGGACGGTGGACGGCGAGGACAGATCGAGCGCCGCGCAGATCTCGCGCACCGTGGGCGGATAGCCGTTGGCGCGCACGCTCTCGCGGATGAACTCCAGTACCTGCTCTTGTCTCGGTGTGAGACCTTCCACCGTTCCTCCTCCTGTGGCGAACACGTGTTCGTGCCGAGCCTAGAGCGAACCCGTGTTCGTGTCAAGGAGCATGATAGGGACGGCCTCGGACGGAAGAATCGCACGGCGGCCTCACACGCGACTCCGAACGCAGGAGGGGCGCCGTCACCCTCCGGTGACGGCGCCCCTCGGCGTCTGTGAAGCCGCGGTCGCGCGGCCGGATGCTCGGTGCTACTTCTTGTACGGACCGATCGGCAGGACGACCTTGCCGTACAGCTCGTTCCACACCTGGGCGATGGAGCCGTACACGGCGCTGAGGCCCACGAAGATGCCCTCCCAGCCGGCGATCTTGGTGATCGTGGCGTTGCCGGTCCAGTCGCCGACGGCCAGCAGGATGAACAGGACGGTGAGGCTCAGGAACACGACCTGCAGCGAGCGGTTGATACGCAGCGTGCCGATGAACATGAGGCCGGTGAAGATGCCCCACGCCATGAGGTACCAGCCCATGGCCACGTCGTCGGGACCATCGACGCCCATCCACTCGGGGAAGACGATGAGGCCGACCAGCGTGAGCCAGAAGAGGCCATAGGAGAGAAAAGCGGTCATGCCGAAGGTGCTGTTCTTCTTCCACTCCATGATGCCGGCGATGACCTGGGCGATGCCGCCGTAGAAGATGCCCATGGCGAGGATCATGGTGTTCAGCTCGTAGAACCCGGCGTTGTGGATGTTCAGCAGGATGGTGGTCATGCCGAACGCCATGAGGCCGAGGGGGCCGGGGTTGGCCGTCACGTCGCGCAGCGTGGCCATGATGGTGCCACGCTCGCCCATCGGGCCCGTGGTACTCGCCAGCGTCGACCTTGGTTCGTCACTCATCTATCGGTGCCTCCACTCTCGGTAGACCGGTCAGTCGGGATGGTCACGGGTCGCGCGTCGCCCCCGGCTCCAGCCAACGACGCGGCAAACCCGCGGATTTGTATCACGAAGCGGCACACAAGCCAAGTGCCGGAGCGCACAAGCGGGCGGATTCACTATACTGGCGGCGCACGAAAAGGACACTCGAAGCCGCTCGGACGCAACGCAGATGCTCGCACGCCCACTGCGCATCGCAGACCCCGACCGCCGCCACGGCTACGCGCTGGCGGTGGCACTCATCCTGCTCGTCTCGACGGCGCTCCGCCTGTGGCAGCTCAGCACCCCCGCGGAGATGATGTTCGACGAGGTCTACTACGCCAAGGACGGCAAAGCCATCGTCGACGGCCGCGTGGGCACCGACGGGCAGTACCGCTGGGCCGCCGGCGACGAGGTGTCGTGGCCCCACCCGGAGATGGGCAAGTTCGCCATCGCCGGCGGCATCCTCCTGTTCGGGGACCGCTCGTTCGGCTGGCGGCTGCCGGCCGTGATCGCCGGCGTCGCCCTGTTGGCCTGCGTCTACCCGCTCGGCCGCCGGCTCGGCCTCTCGCCTCCCTGGGCGCTCCTCGCCCTGCTGTTCGCCGCCGCCGACCCGCTCGGGGTGGCGCAGTCGCGCATCGCGACCCTCGACATCTTCATCGCCGCGTGGACCGTGCTCTGCGTCCTGCTCGCGCTCCGCTACGTGCAGGACGGCTGGAGGACGCGCTGGCTCTTCGCCGCCGGGGCCGCCGGTGGCATGGCGCTCGCCACCAAGTGGTCCGGCGGCCTCGCGCTCGCCGCCGCCGCGCTCGTCATCCTCCTCGCGTGGCTGCTGCAGCGCCGGGCGGCCCGGCGCGCCGCGGCCGCCGAAGTCGACGGCGTCCCGCGGGCCGCGGCGCCGGGTGACGACGTCGGCCCACCGGCCGTCGCCCCGCACGCGGAGGCCGTCGTCGCGGCGCCGCCGCACGGCTCCACCGGCCGGCGCATCGCGGCGATCGCGGCCGCGCTCCTCGCCGTCCCCGTCGCCCTCTACCTGCTGAGCTATGCGCAGTACTTCGCCACCGGCCACACGCTCGCCGACTTCCGCGAGCTCCACCGACAGATGGTGGTCTTCAACCTCAACCTCAAGGCCACCCACACCTACGCGTCGCTGGCGCCCACCTGGATCGTCGACTACCGCCCCGTCTGGTACTACTTCGAGGGCACCAAGACCTATCGTGGCGTCATCGCCATCGGGAACCCCTTCCTCTGGTGGCTCGCGACGCTGTCGCTGGCCGCCTCCGTGGTCCTCGCGGTGCTGCGACGGTCCTACGCGCTGCTCCCGGCAGCCGCGATCGTCGTGGTCCTCTACGTCCCCTGGTTCCTCACGACGCGCACCTCGTTCCTCTACTACATGACGCCGGTGGCGCCGTTCATGGCCATCCTGGTCGCCGCGGCGCTGTGCCTCTTCGCCGGAGGCGTGCTGCCGCGCCGCGGGTGGTTCGCGACGGCGGCCGCGGCGCTCGCCGCTGCGATCCTCTGGCGTCCGGTCGGCATCGGCGCGGGCTGGCTCTTCTGGACGCTCCCGCGGCGCGCAGGCGAGACCGCGGGATGGATCGGGGTCGCCGTCGGCGCCGTCATCGCGCTCGCCGTGCTGGTCTTCCTGCTGTCCTCGCGCATGCGCGGCTATCGCCCGTGGACGGCCATGGTCGTCGCAGGTCTGGCGATCGGCATCGTCGTGGCGTTCGTGCCGATCGTCCTGGGGTTGCCGATCTCCCCCAAGTACTTCGAGCACATCATGTGGTTCCCGAGCTGGATCTGAGCGGGCGGAAGGGGCGGAGCGGCGGTCGCTGCGGCCTCCGCCCCGCCCCTTCTGCGTTCCTGCCGCGGCGCCCCCGCGCCTGAAGACGCGACCCGCGCCTCAGGCGATGAGCGCCGCCATGATCGCCTTCTGGGCGTGCAGGCGGTTCTCCGCCTGGTCGAAGACCACGGAGCTCTCCGAGTACAGCACCTCTTCGGTGATCTCCTCGCCCCAGTGCGCCGGCAGGCAGTGCATGACCTTGACCTCCGGACCCGCCAGCTGTAGCAGCTCCGTATTCACCTGATAGGCCTTCATCGCCGCCAGGCGGGCGTCGTGCTCCGCCTCCTGACCCATGCTCGTGAACGTGTCCGTGTAGATGACGTGGGCGTTCGCCACCGCGGCCTGGACGTTGGCCGTGAGCGTCACGGTAGCGCCGGTCTCCTTCGCGTCCTCCTGCGCCCGCGCGATGATCGCTGCGTCCGGCCGGTATTCCTCGGGCGTGCAGATCGACGACGTGCATGCCGGTCTTGGCGCCGACCTCGGCGAGCGAGTGGGCGACGTTGTTGCCGTCGCCGATGTAGGCGAGCTTGACGCCCTCGAGCCGCCCCACGTGCTCGCGGATGGTGAGCGCGTCGGCCATGCCCTGGCAGGGGTGATGGTCGTCGGTGAGGCCGTTGATCACCGGGATCTGGCCGTACTCGGCGAGGTCCTCCACGTCCTTCTGCGCGAAGGTGCGGATCATGATGCAGTCGACGTAGCGGCTCATCACGTTGGCGGTGTCCTTGATGGTCTCGCCGACGCGCAGCTGGATGTCGCCGGCGTTGAGGAAGATCGGCTGGGCGCCGAGCTGCTCGATGCCCACCTCGAAGCTCATGCGCGTGCGCGTGCTGGTCTTCATGAAGATCATGGCGACGGCGCGGCGCTCGAGGAACGCGTGCGGGACGCGGCGCTTCTGCACGTCCTTGAGCGCGGCGGCGAGGTCGAGCAGGGTGACGACCTCCGCGGGCGTGTAGTCGTGGATGGTGAGGAAGCTGCGGCCGGTGAGGTCGAGCTCGGCGAGGTGACGCTTGGCCTTCTCGGGCATGGTATCCCCTTCGTTCAGATGGTCGCCGGAGGCGGCGCGACGGCGGCCGGGCGTCGACCGCCCGGGCCGTCGTTCAGGGAGGCTATCAGATGAACCTGTGCTCGCGGAGGACGTCGGCGAGCGTCGGGCTGCCGATCTCCTGCAGGTCGTAACCGACCTGCACGGCCGGCAGCTTGATGTCGATGATGCGGCGCAGGTCCATCGGCGTGCCGATGACGACCACGTCGGCGCCGGAGGTGTTGATGGTCGTCTCCAGGTCCTTGAGCTGCTGGTCGGAGTAGCCCATGGCCGGCAGCAGCACGCCGACGTTCGGGTACTTCTCGAAGGTCGCCTTGATCTCGCCGACGGCGAACGGGCGCGGGTCGATGAACTCGGCGGCGCCGAACTGCCTGGCGGCCACGGTGCCGGCGCCGTACTTCATCTCGCCGTGCGTGAGCGTCGGGCCGTCCTCGACGACGAGGACGCGCTTGCCCTTGATCAGCTCGGGCTTGTCGACCGTGATCGGCGAGGCGCCCATGATGATCTGCGCGTCCGGGTTGACCGAGCGCACGGCCTCGAGCTCGGCCTCGATGCCGGCGCGGTCGGCGGTGTCGATCTTGTTGAGCACGACGGCGTCGGCGAGCCGCAGGTTGACCTCGCCGGGGTAGTAGACGAGGCCGTCGCCGGGACGGTGCGGGTCGGCGACGGTGATGTACAGGTCGGCGGCGTAGAAGCTGAAGTCGTTGTTGCCGCCGTCCCAGAGGATGACGTCCGCTTCCTTCTCGGCCTCGCGCACGATCGCCTCGTAGTCGACGCCGGCGTAGATGACGTTGCCGGCCTTGACGTGCGGCTCGTACTCCTCCATCTCCTCGATGGTGCACTCGTACTTCTCGAGGTCCTCGACCGTCGCGTAGCGCTGCACGCGCTGGGCGACGAGGTCGCCGTAGGGCATGGGGTGACGGATGCTGACGACCTTCTTGCCGGCCTCGCGCAGCATGGTCTGGATCTTGCGCGTGGTCTGGCTCTTGCCGGCGCCGGTGCGCACGGCGCAGACGGCGATCACCGGCTTGGTCGACTTGACCATCACCTTGTCCGGGCCCATGAGCATGAAATCGGCGCCGAGCGAGTTGACGAGCGCCGACCGGTGCATGACGTACTCGTACGGCACGTCGGAGTAGGCGAAGACGACCACTTCGACGCCGTGCTTCTTGACCAGCTCGGGCATCTCGGACTCGTCGTGGATCGGGATGCCGTCCGGGTAGTACGGACCGGCGAGCTCCGCCGGGTACTTGCGGTCGTTGATGTACGGGATCTGCGTGGCCGTGAAGGCCACGATCTCGTACTGCTCCTTGTCGCGGAAGTACGTGTTGAAGTTGTGGAAGTCGCGGCCGGCGGCTCCCATGATCAGGACTTTGGTTCTGTCTGCCATGCTCACTCCTGTGGTTGCAGGTCCCTCCGCGCCACGATCCTTGTGTCAGGCCGGCGGAGTGAACACCTTGTGGACGTAGGGCGACGTGAACAGCCGCAGGGTCGCGGCGTAAGTTGGGCACGAAGCTGATGGGCGCGCCCAGCGCCGGCGGACGGACAAGCGCGTCGACGTCGAGGATGAGGTGGTCGCTCGAGGCGCCCAGCACTTCGACGCGAGGATCGACCGGCTTCAGGCCTTCGGGCGGCGCGTCCTGGCGCCCCAGGGCGCAGATCGCGCGCCGCCGCTCCCCGCGGTCGCTGAAGGCCGGGAAGTTGCCGAACGCGTCCTGGGCGCTCGTGCCCCGCGGCAGCGACGGCTTGACCAGGCACTCGATGACCGGCGCCGAGACCGTGAACGCGTCGCTGTGCAGGCCGAGCGTGGGCTCGCGCGTGAGCGTGTCGACGCCGAGCAGGATGGTCTCACCGATGCGCAGCGTGTCGACGGCTTCGGGCATGCGGCCGGAGGTGACCATGCCGATCGACCCCGAGTTGCCGCCCGAGACGAGGAGCGGGCGGCCGAGCTGCTGCTCGCTCCGCCGCGCGAGGGCCACCAGCTCGCCGAGGTTCTCCTCGTCCGGCACGATCGCCCCGTAGCACGTGAGGTTGACGCCGACGCCGGCGATGTCGACGTGGTCCATGGTGTTGACGCGCTCGAGAAAGGCGGGCAACGCATCCGGCAGCATGCCCTCGCGCAGGTCGCCGAGGTCGACCATGGCGACGATCGCGTGCCGCCGCCCCGCGGCCGCGGCGGCGTTCTCCAGCGCCACCACCGTCTCGAGCTCGCTCTCGAGCGAGACGTCGGTGAGCTGGACGGTCTCGCCGGCCAGCTCCGGTGGCGGCGCGCGCAGCAGCCAGATGGGCGCCGTGAGGCCGGCGTCACGGAGGCGCTGTGCGTTCTCCAGGCGTGACTCGCCCAGCGCCCTCGCGCCTCCGGCGAGCATCGCCCGGGCCACCTGGGGCGAGCCGCAGGTGACCTTGGTGACGGCGACGACCGAGATGCTGGGGAGGTGGTCGACGACGGTACGCGCGTTCTCGCGCACCTTGCCCAGATCGACCGTGACTGTGGCTCTCGCCGGCATCGCCCTCCCTGCATAAGATGTATGCATGAGGGGTATCGTTCCCAGCCCTCCGCGCGCAAGCGCGATCCACCGTTTGGGAGAGCTGCTCATCGCTGGCAGGCCGGGCACCAGTAGGTGGTGCGGTTGTCGTCACCCTGGCCGCGCGCGTGGATGCGCGCCGGGGCGCCGCAGCGCGGGCACGGGCGGCCGGCCTTGTCGTAGATCGCGCCGGAACACGTCCTGGCGGCCGTGCTCGGCGGACTCCTGCATCAACGGCCGGACACCATGCACCACCGCGAGCGCCTCCTCGTCGCTGACGTCCGCGGTCCGCCGCCAGGGGTCGATGCCGGCGCGCCAGCACGCCTCCGACTTCCAGAAGTTGCCGATGCCGGCGACGACGTGCTGGTCCAGGAGCACATCGCCCAGCGCGCGCGAGGGGTCGTCCTCGCGCAACCGGCGGAGGAACCGCGCTTCGTCGAACGGCCGGGCGGCGACGAGGTCCGGGCCGAGCGACGCGAGACGGGGATCGCCGCGCACCCTCGCCGCCGTGAGCAGCTCGAGCACGGGGCCGTTGAACTGGACGACCTCCACGTCCCCCCGCCGCAGCACCAGCCACGCCGCGCGCGTGGACCGTGGCCAGCGCTCCCCGCGCCGCATCACGCACCACGCGCCCGTCATGCGCAGGTGCGAGTGGACACGGAGGCCACCCTCGAAGCGCAGGAGCAGGTGCTTGCCCACGGCGTCGACCGCCTCGACCTGCCGGCCCGCGAGGCGCTGCGGCCACCGGTCGTGGCCGAAGCGAGGGGGCGGCGTGGCGATCTCGTCGGGCACGTGACCGGCGAGCACGGCGCCGACGCGGCGCGCAGCGTAGTGGATGGTGTCGCCCTCAGGCATCGCCGGGCTCCAGGGAGAAGTCGTGAAGCCCGCGACGGAAGCCCAGCGCGACGAGGCGGGCGCCGAGCGGGCTGGCGACGGCCGGCTCGCCGTCGATGGTGTCCAGCACGAGCCGGGGCAGGATCCGGGCGCGTGACGGCGGCGGCGAGCGCCACGAGCGCGGATTCGACGTCGTCCGGCCGGCCGAGCCGGCGGAGCGAGCGCCCGCCCGCGTGCACCGAGAGCACCGGCCGGCCGGTGACCGTGATCAGGTAGGCGCCGGCGCGCCGCGCCGGCGGACGGACCTCGGCGTCCGGCCAGCGCAGACCCGCTCCGTACAGCTGCGCCGGGTCCGCCGTCGCGATCACGAGTGCCTTCTGCGGCCCATCCTCCTGGGCGCGGAGCCTCTCGACGGCGCCGGGCAGCGCGAACTGCGCTCCCCCGAGGCCTTCGACGAAGTAGCCGCGGCGCGCGACGCCCAGCGTCTCGAGCGCCGACAGCGCCGGGTACAGCGCCGAGAACCCGCCGGGGAAGCCCTCGGCGCGCACGAGCTCGCGCGTGAGCACGCCGTGACGCTCGAGCAGGAGCTCGGCCCACGCCCGCCGCCGCGCGTCGTCGTCGCCGGGCGCGCCGCGGAACACGGCCTCGGCGAGCGACCAGCGGCCCTGCAGCGGCGGCGTGCCCCGTGCGCGGCGGCGGAAGCGCCCGGAGGAGGGACGCCCGGCGCGGGGCGCGGCGGCCTGCCTGGCGCCGCGCGAGCGCAGCGGCGCGAACGCGTCGTTGGTGACCTCACCCGCCCAAGCGAGGTCCCACAGCGCCTCGCGCAGCTCCCCGGCGCCGGCGTCCGGCTCGTCCACCAGCAGGTCGGAGAAGAAGCAGGCGCCGCGCGCCAGACGCTCGCGCAGGCGCGCGTGGAGCTCGCCACCCGGAGGTTCACGAGGCCCGGGCGGCGGTCCGAGCAGGGGCGCGTCCTCACGGAAGTACAGCGCGACGCGTCCCGACCGCCCGCCGAGCGGGCCCCCGCCGATCCACACCACCTCCCCGTTGGCGCAGAGCTCGTCCAGCCAGTAGGGCGAGTACGTGCCGAGCCGGCGCGGCAGGACGTCCTTCTCCCACACCTCCGGCGACAACGCCAGGCCCTGGAGCGGCGCCAGCACGTCGCGCAGTCGGCCGACGCCCGCGCCGGCCGCGGAGAACCGGTCGACGCCCTGCCATGCAGGGGCGAAGCGTGCCAGCGTCTCCTGCCCGACGGGCTCGATCTCCTTGCGCAGCACCGCGAGGGACGCCCTGCGCAGACGGCGGAGCACGTCCGGGTCGCACCACTCGCGCCGCGTCCCGAGCGGGCGCAGCTCACCCTGGACGAGCTCGCCGGCGCGCTCGAGCTCCGCGAGCGCCGGCCCCGCGTCAACGGCGTACCGCGCTCGTACCGCGCCGCCCTCGAAGGGGCCGTGCGTGCGGGCGAAGCGGCGCACCAGCCGCAGCATCGCATCTGGCACGTCCTCGAGGAACGCGTCGGGAAGGCCGCCGGGCGGCACGACGCCGATGGCGTCGCGGTACAGCCCGGCGTCCTCGGCGGCGAACCAGCGCTCCTCGCCGCCGATGCGGGCGCTGACGGCGCGGCGCTCGTCCCCGAGCCGCGCCAGCCAGGCGCCTGCTTCACCGGAGGGCTCCGCGCGCTGGGAGGCCTCCGCGGCCGTCAGATCGCCGATGCGCCGGAGGACGTCGTGCAGCGCGTCGGCGTCCCGGGCGCGCAAGTGCTCGGAGCGGTGCTGCAGGTCGTCCTCCACGCTGCTCGAGCGCCCCCGGGTCGATCAGGTCGCGAAGCTCCTCCTGACCGAGCAGCTCCCTGAGGAGGTCCCGATCCAGGGCGAGGGCGACGGCGCGCCGCTCCGCGGCGGGGGTGTCGCCCTCGTACATGTACGTCGCCACGTAGTCGAAGAGCAGCGAGGAGGCGAACGGCGACGCCGTCTGCGTCTCCACCTCGACGAGCGCCACATCACGCGTGTGCAACCCGGCGCAGCAGGTCCTCCAGGCCCGGGCACGTCCAGTACGTCGCGCAGGCACTCGCGGTACGTCTCGAGGATCACCGGGAACTGCGGGTACCGCCGCGCGACCTCCAGCAGGCTCTGTGCCTTGAGGCGCTGCTGCCAGAGTGGGGTGCGGCGCCCAGGGTAGGCGCGCGGGATGAGCAGCGAACGCGCGGCGTTCTCGCGGAAGCGGGCGCCGAACAGCGCGCTGGCGCCGAGCTCGGCGACCACCAGGTCCTCCACCTCGTCGGGCTCGACGAGCACCAGCTCGGCGCCGGGCGGCTCGTCGGCGTCGGGCAGATGGACGATGATGCCGTCGTCCGACCAGATCGCGTCCGCCTCCAGCCCGAACTGGTCGCGGATGCGCGCCGACAGCGCCAGCGCCCACGCCGCGTGCACGCGGCCGCCGTAGGGCGAGAGCACGCACAGCCGCCAGTCGCCGATCTCGTCGCGGAAGCGCTCGGCGACGAGCGTACGGTCCGACGGCACCACGCCGGTCGCGGCCTCCTGCTCGCGCAGGAAGGCGAGAAGGTTGGAGGCGGCGCGCTCGTCGAGGTGGTACTCGCGGCGCAGGTCGTCCTCGTCGCGGCGCACGGCCTCGCGCGCGAACGCGCCGATGGCCGCGCCCAGCTCACTGGGGCGCCCGACACCCTCGCCGTGCCAGAAGGGCACGGCGCCGGGCACCCCGGGCGCCGGCGTGACGACGACGCGGTCGCGCGTGATCTGCTCGATGCGCCAGGAGGTGGCGCCGAGCAGGAACGTCTGCCCGGCGCGGGCCTCGTAGACCATCTCTTCGTCGAGCTCGCCGACCCGGCGGCCGTCCGGCAGATTGACGCTGAACAGGCCGCGATCCGGGATGGTCCCCGCGTTCGCCACGGCAAGCGACAGCGCGCCGGGCCTCGGCCTGACGGTCCCGGCGAGCCGGTCCCACACGATGCGCGGCCGCAGGTCGCCGAACTCCTGCGAGGGGTAGCGGCCGTCGAGCATGTCGAGCACGTTCTCGAGCTGGCGTCGCTCCAGCTCGGCGTATGTCCAGGTGCGTCGGAAGAGGGCGTGGAGCTCGTCGACCGCCATGCCCTCCTCCCCGGCGCTCGCGGCGATCGCGACGACCTGCTGCGCGAGCACGTCGAGCGGATTGCGCGGCACGACCGTGGTCTCGATGAGCCCCTCACGCATGCGCCGCGCCACGACGGCGCACTCGAGCAGGTCCGCGCGGAACTTGGGGAAGATGCGTCCGCGCGACACCTCTCCCACGCCGTGCCCGGCGCGGCCGATGCGTTGCAGCCCTCGCGTCACGGACTTGGGCGACTCGACCTGGATGACGAGGTCCACGGCACCCATGTCGATGCCGAGCTCGAGCGACGAGGTCGCGACCAGGCACGGCAGCGTCCCCGCCTTGAGCAGGTCCTCGATGACGAGGCGCTCCTCTCGCGCAAGCGACCCGTGGTGCGCGCGGGCGATCTCGCGCGCGGTCTCCCCCGCCGCCTCCGCCTCCTGCGCCGCCAGGTCGTTCAGCCGCAGCGCGATGCGCTCGGCGGCGCGCCGGTTGTTCACGAAGACCAGCGTGGACCGGTGTTCGCGGACCAGGCGCAGGAGCTCCGGGTAGATGGCCGGCCAGATGCTGCGCCGGGTCGCCTCACCGCCGGGGATGGGCTTGAGCTCGAGTGGCGCGTCCGGCTCCACCATGGACTCGACCGGTACGTGGATGCGCAGGTCGAGGGGCTTGCGGACGCCGGCGTCGACGACCGTGCACTCCCGGCCGGGCCCGACCATGAACCGGGCGACCTCGTCGAGAGGCCGCTGCGTGGCGGAGAGGCCGACGCGCTGAACGTCGCGGCCGGCCTGCTCGGCGAGCCGCTCGAGCGTCACGGCGAGGTGCGCCCCCCGCTTGGTCTGGGCCACCGCGTGGATCTCGTCGACGATCACCCACTGCGCCGCGGTGAAGAGCTCCCGCGCCTGCGAGGTGAGCATGAGGTACAGGGACTCGGGCGTGGTGATGAGGATGTCGGGCGGGGTGCGCAGCATCTCCCGCCGCTCGCGCTGCGGCGTGTCGCCGGTGCGGACCGCGACGCGCACGTCGGCGCCGATGCCGCGCAGCGGCGCCTTCAGGTTGCGCTCGACGTCGTACCCCAGGGCCTTGAGCGGCGAGACGTAGACCAGGCGGAGGGCGCGCTCCCGCGGGTCAGGCGACGGCGGCTCCGCGACGAAGCGGTCGAGCGCCCACAGGAAGGCGGCGAGCGTCTTGCCCGACCCGGTGGGCGCCGAGACGAGTGCGTGCGCGCCGCCGGAGATGGCCGGCCAGGCCTGCACCTGCGCGGGCGTGGGCTCGGCGAACGCCCGCGCGAACCACTCACGGACCTGCGCCGTGAACGGGGCGAGGGCGGGATGTACGGCCGGCGTCGTCATGTGCACTGTGGATGCCCGCGGGCGGGGTAAGCATCACACGCCGCCGGGACAGACGGGCAAACGCTCGCCACGAGCGGGGTGTCCGCGAGAGGATGATGAGGCACCGTCACTGTCCTCGGAGGGAAGAGCCATGGCAGGAAGCGTCTACAAGGTCATCGAGATCATCGGCACGAGCGACACGTCGTGGGAGGAGGCGGCGAAGACCGCCGTCGAGGAGGCGGCGGGCCACCTCGAGGACCTGCGCGTCGCCGAGATCGTGCAGCTCGACATGCACATCGTCGACAACAAAATCGCCGCCTACCGCGCCAAGGTGAACGTCTCGTTCAAGTATCACAAGGACGCCTGAGCCGGCGACGGGCGAGCCCTGGGCGCGCCCGCCTCCCTTGACGATCAGCGCCCACCCGCAGGCTGTCGGGCTCCCACCGGACTGCTCGAGTCAGAGGCCGGTGCTGGCGCGCAGCAGTGCGGTGACGGCTTCCGGTCCGAAGTGCTGCAGCAGCGCGCCGCAGCAGGCGAAGATGTAGTCGCGGTCGAGAGCGACGCGCGAGTCCGGCGGCGGCAGGAGGCGCTCCCCGCCGCCGCTCTTCGCGCGCGTATCCGCCAGCACGGCCTCGCCGCCCGGCAGGCGCGTGAGGGCGCCGCCGGTGCCGACCAAGAGCCGGCAGGCGGTGAGGTCGCGCCCGCGCGCGACCGTCTGCCGGCCGGTAGGCGTGTACAGGTGCGCCAGCTGCCCGGCGTGCCGCTGCACGCCGGTGACGGCGGCGTAGTGCGTCAGCGTCAGCGCCGCCGCGATCTCCTCCTGCGTCTCAGGCAGCGCCGGGGGCAGGCGCACCGGCCGCTCCTGCGCCGCCAGCATCTCCACCACGTGCCCGGCGCTCACGTAGGTGCCGAGGTCGCCCTCCACGGTGCGCTTGCTGTGCGGCTGTGGCTCGATCATGAGCGCCGCGATCTCCGGGCTGCCGTCGGTGATCGAGTGGACGTCGGTGGTGGCGCCGCCGACGTCGACGACCACCAGGTCGCCGACGTCCTCCGCGAGCCGCTCGGCGGCGATCAGCACCGCCCCCGGCGTCGGCAGGATCTTGCCGTTCACGACCTCGCCGATGCGCTCCATGCCCGGCGCGTGGGTGATGTGCTCCTCGAACGCGTCGTGGATGACGTGGCGGGCCGGGACGATGTCGAGCTCGTCCACAGCCGGGTAGACGTTGTTGGTGAGCTTGACACGGAAGCCGGCCCGCTCGAGCAGCTCCTGCGCGTCCGCGCAGACCACGCTGTTGCCGGCGTAGACGACGATGGGCCGCGCCGTGAGCTCGGCGAGTTGCCCGGCGTTGAAGAGGACGGTGTCGCAGTCGCCGCCCTCGACCCCGCCGGCGAGCAGGATGAGGTTCGGGCGCACGGCGTCGATCTCACGCAGATCGTGCGCGCGCAGACGGCCGGCGGTCTGGTACTTGACCACCGCGCCGGCTCCGAGCGCGGCCTCGCGCGCCGCCATGGCCGTCATGCGCCGGGTGAGACCGTGGACGGTCATGCGCAGGCCGCCGGCGGCCGAGCTGGTCGCCAGCGTGAGCTCGGGCCTGACCGAAACGCCGACCGCCGCCTCCAGCAGCGCCCGGGCGGCGCTCACGCCGATGGTGACGTCGCCGTCGGCGACGGAGGTGGCGGCGACGCCCTGCCCTACCAGGCAGGGCGTCGCCTCCGGGTAGTCCGACAGCCCGGCGAACGCCGAGACGACCGTGGTGGTCGAGCCGATCTCGGCGACGAGTGCGTCGACGGGCAGCCGTTCCACGTCACATCCCGCGTTCGCGCATCGCCGTGACGACGAACGACGCGACACCGATACCTTTGGCGCCGCGGCCGAAGCCGGCGTCCATTCCCCAGCTCCGGGCCAGCTCGTCGGTGACCTGTGTGCCGCCGGAGATGAGCAGCAGCCTGTCGCGCACGCCCTTCTCCACGGCCAGGTCGGCGAGCTTCTCCATGTTGTCCCGGTGCATGTCGCCGTGCGTGATGATCGTGCTGATGAGGACGACCTGCGCCGCGTGCTCGATGGCCGCATCGAGCACCTTCTCGACCGGCACCGAGGTGCCGAGATACTCGCACGAGAAGCCCCACTTCTCGAGCCCCCCGTGCTTGATGTCGATGATCTCGCGCATGCCGACGGAGTGCTCGTCCTCCCCGACGGTGGCCGCCACGCACTTGATGCCCTTCTCGCTGACGAAGGCCTTGATCTCCGCGTCCTTCATGACGACCGGCTCGGGCGGGATCACGAGGCGGGCCGGGTCGACGACCACGTCCAGCCGGCCCTTCATCTCGATGAGCGTGCCCTCGGCCGGGTGCATGACCTGCTTGTTGATGACCTCGCACTCCTGCAGGTTCATCGCCTTGCCGAACTCGAGCGCCGCGAACTCCGCGACGCGCGGCGCCGCCGGCAGGAAGAGGGTGACGACCACCCAGCCGTCGGCGGCCCACTCGACCTCCGGCTTGATGAGGTGCTTCTCGCGGAGCTCCGCCGTCTGCGCCAGCCGCGCGTTGACGTTGTCCTCGGGGTCGAGCTCGTCGATGAACGGCACCTTCTCGGCGTCGCAGAGCGTGCAGCCGCCGATGAGGTCGCAGGCGCGCTCCAGCCCCTCCGGCAGGTGGTTCGCGCCGAAGTGGTGGCAGACCGGGGCGAGGTAGTCGGCGGCGCGAGGCACGATCGTGCCCGCCGCCACGCCGCCGTCGCTCTTGCGCGCGATGCCGTCGTCGTGCGTCTCGGGGTAGATGCCGGAGTCGACGAAGTAGGCCTCCTCGACGGCGCCGAAGTAGCCGCCGTCCTCGAGCATGGCCTCGAGGAAGAGGACGGCGCGCTCCTTGATCTCGCGCACCTTGGCCTTGAGCTCGGGCGCTTCGCGGTCGAGCTTGACCATCTCGCGCAGGCCGTCCATGCCCACCAGGCTCTGCTTGGCCGTGTTCACGGCGGCGATGTTGTTGTAGTGCCAGGGCACGTTGCGGCCCTCGTCGGGCGTGATCGTGCTCTGGATGTCGGCGCTGGTGAGCCGGCTGATCATGAGGTTCATGACGTGGCTCACGGTGGCGTCGCGGCCGTCGGCCTCCATGTAGCGCGTGTTCTCCTGGGCGCGCATCTTGTACTCGCCGAAGAGGTCGCGCAGGGCGACCGCGTAGGGCAGGTCCATCCGCATGCACGGCGCAGGGGCGGCGTCGGGCGGTACCGTGCTCAGGCAGATGTCGTCCTTCGGCATCCCGGCGGACACTGAGTACGCCGAGTTGATGGCGTGCTGCACGAGCAGCTCGGGCATCACGTTCCAGGCCTCGACGGCGGTGGCGTTGGCGTTGTGCGCGCCGTCGATCTGCGCCATGCGCACGCTGGCCATCACGTGCTTGGCCACCGCCGCGTCCACGAAGCTGCGGTACATGTTGATGTTGCGGTACAGGACGTTGTACTGCGGGTCCTGGTGGGCCCCGTTGACGCCCTCCTCGGCGAACATGACGGCCATCTCGGGGCCGGCCACGCCGCTGACGTAGCTGTGGAAGTTGATCGGCCGGCCCACCTCGTCCTCGATGAGGTCGATGGCCTTGCGCGTGGCACGCACCTGCTTGCGCGTGACGGCGATGCCGCCGACGCCCTCCGGTGTGCCTTCGAGGAGGCCGTCCATGTGGCTCTGCCCGGCGGTGCGGATGACCATCAGGTGGTCGGCGCCGTGCCAGGCCGCCATGCGCATGCGGCGGATGTCGTCCTCGAAGCGGCCCGAGGCGATCTCGGTAGTGATCACGCAGTCGGGCTGCGGATCGATGTCGCCGAAGTAGTGGGCCGCCGGCAGCGGGATGCTGCGCTCGAGGCCTTTGGACGTCTCCTTGTACACGAACTTGTGCAGCTTCTGGTCTGGCACCTGCTCGCGCCAGTGCCATCCCTTGCGCCGCGGGCGGTAGTGCTCGAGGTCCTCCAGCAGGGCCTCCAGGTCGAGCTTCTCATCGGGGACGAGAGGTTTCATGCCGCCCCTCCCCACTTCTGCTCGACCGCATCCCAGCCCTCGCCGCCTGCGAGCCGGCGCGCGGCCTCGGGCGCGGCGCAGTCCCACGTGGTCATGCAGTGCAGCACCACATGTCCGGCGCCGTGCCCCAGCAGGCCGCGCTTCTCGCACTCGCCGACCACGGCCATACAGGTCGGCGAGTCGACGCCCATGCGCATCAGCACCGAACGCTCGATGCTCGGCGAGGTGTGGGTGCGGGCGAGCTCGACCATCGGGTCCACGACCCGCTGCGCGAGCTCCCAGAAGCGCGCCTCGAGCTGCTCGTCCGTGAGCCCATCGAGGTGCCCGCGGATCTTGAGGTACGTGTCCTCGCGCGCCATCTCAGGCCTCCCCGAGCTCAGCAAGCATCGCCTCGACGGTCTGCGGGTCCGACTTGGTGTCGGCGGCGAGGAACTCGATGTCGTCCGACGTGGGCGCGTACCCCTCGGGGGCGTTCTTGAGCGCGTTGCGGATGTAGCTCTTGCGCATGCGCGCCACGTCGAAGTCCTTGGCGCGGATCTGGTCGATCTCCTCGGGGATCACGATGACCTTGCCGGGGACGTTGTTCTTGGGATCGCCGCTGCAGACGCCCACGCCCATCTGCCGGGCGAAGTTGAGCTGGCTCCAGTGATGCTTGCCGGCGCCCGTGTACTCCGTCTCCTGCACGACGACGGTGGCGTCGCGCGGCAGGTCACGGGCGAGGCTCACAGCGGCGGTCATGGCCGTGTTGCCGGCCGGGCCGCGCTCGAGGCCCTCGAGCTTGGCCATCGCCTCGGTGATGTAGAACACCTCGCCCTGCGTGACCGTGAGGTAGCGGTCGATGTAGCGCAGCGGCCGGGCGGCGTTGCGCGGCACGTCGGCGCGATCAGGCCACGTAGCGAACGGCACGCCGAAGCCGGTGTGCCCGGTGGTGAAGCTCTTGCGGTTGAAGTCGTCGTCGCTGGCCATGTGAAGGCCGCTGAGGTCCACGGAGGCGCTGATGACCTGCGTGTCGGTGGCGCCGGCGCGTTCCAGGCCGCGGGCGGTGCCGGTGGTGTTGCCGCCGCCGGCGTGGGTGCAGATCACGTGCGTCGGATACGCGCCCGTGAGCGACTCCATCTCGCGGGCGATCTCGAGGCCCAGCGTCTCGATGCCGCTCACACCGAAGCTGCTGTAGAGCGACGCGGCGAAGTAGCCGGTCACGTCGAGGAGTTCCACCATGTGGAAGAAGAGTTCGGGACCGACGGTGAGCTGCACGACCTCGGCGCCGTAGGCCTCGCAGATCCTGCCCTTCTCGACGATCTCCGGCTGGCCGATGTGGCGGCTGTCGAACGTCTCCTGGACGATGATGCACTTGAGGTCGTTGCGCGCCGCCTGGCTGGCGACGGCGGCGCCGTAGTTGCCCGAGGTCGCGGCGATGACGCCGTCGTAGCCCTTCTCCCTGGCCACGTGGATGCTGACGCTCGCGCGGCGGTCCTTGAACGCGCCGGCGAGGTTGGCGGCCTCGTCCTTGACGAGGATGCGCGCGCCCTTGCCCGGCTCGCTCGAGCTGCGCACGAGGTCGGTGAGGTTGCGCAGCTCGAGCAGCGGCGTGCTGCCGACGCCGGCCCGCCGCTGGATGGCGACGATCTCGTCGAGCGAGTAGCCGTGCGCGGTCATCATGCGCTCGTAGTCGAAGGCGATGG
Source organism: uncultured Thermoleophilia bacterium (assembly GCA_963705205.1). Lineage (GTDB taxonomy): Bacteria > Actinomycetota > Thermoleophilia > UBA2241 > UBA2241 > CAIXSE01. Next base: position 247,637 of record CAVPJG010000005.1, on the reverse strand, counting down.
GGCTCAGCTCGAACTCGCTGTAGTCCATGCCGAGCGCCTTGCGCATGATCTCGCCGCGGCGCGCCATGAGGGCGTCGAACTTGGTGGCCATCAGCGCTCACCGCCTTCGGCCGGCGCGCCAGAGGCCAGGCCGGCCTCCTTGCGCCGGAAGGCCGCGAGCCTGGCACGCAGGTCGCGGCCCACGTGCGTCAGCTCCGCGATCGGGTCGCCGTAGGTGATGTAGTAGCCGGGATTCACAGCAGAGAGCGTGCCGGTGACCGTGCGGCCGGTGATCGTCTCGATGGTGAGCTCCTCGCCCTTTGCGGCTTCGCCGAGGGCGAACCCCTTGACCCACATCATGAGCGGTTTCTCCGCCGTCTCCGGCGGCAGGTTCTTGCTGCGATCGTCCGGGTCGAGGAGCTTGCACTCGACCTCGACCCAGTCGCCTTCACGGGCGCGGATCTGGTCCGTCACGCGGATCACTCCCCTCAGGCCGTCGGCGTCCAGAAGCGCGGGAGCGGCATGTCGACCACGGTCAGCATGCCGGACGGCGCGTCCTTCATCAGCGGGATGTAGTTGCCGGTGCTGGCGTAGGTGCCCTTGCCGCCGGGGATCTCCGGCGAGTTGACCATGTTCACGTTGGGATCGCCGACGATCTTGATGTAGTCGCCGGTGCCCTGGCCGGCCATCTCGGGGTGGATCTGCTGCGGGTGGATGAGGTGGATCTTGAGCTCGCCGTCCACGTAGCCCTTGCCCACTTGCTTGCAGCCCGCGACCCAGCCGGCCGGCACGTGCACGTGGGGCGTGGAGCGCTCGACCTCGGTGACGATGGGCTCGCGGGTCTCGACGATCTCGTCGATCTTCCAGTTGAGAGCCTTGGCGATCAGTTCGATGGACTCGGGGAAGCCGATGTGGCCCACGATGCTGCCGTCGGCGACGCCCTTCTCGAACTCTTCCACCGTGGTGCCGACGCCCTGGCCGGTCATGACGGTCGGACCGAACGGCGAGAGGTCGTTGACGCGAGAGGCCTCGATGGAGTCGACGCGCAAGCAGATCGAGCTCCACATGACGATGAGCGCGTCGAGCACGAAGCCGGGGTTGATGCCGGTGCCGAGGATACTGACGCCGTTCTCCTTGGCGACGCGGTCGAACAGCTCGGCGCGCTCGGGATCGCTGGCCCACGGATACGAGATCTTCTCGGCGATGCAGATGACGTTGCAGCCGGCCTGGAGCGCCGGGAGGATCTGCGGCTCGACCTCGTCGAGGTTGGACTGCGTGTTGATGCACACCACGTCCGGCTTCTTGGCGAGGACGGCCTCGAAGTCGGTGGTCATCCTGACGTCACACGGGCGGTCGAGCAGCTCGCCGACCGTCTTCCCCTCTTTGGCGGGGTTGGTGACGATGACGCCGACGAGGTCGATGTCCTTGGGCCGGTCGAGGATGTAGCCCAGAAGGCCCTGACCCATCATGCCGGTGCCCCACTCCGCGACCTTGATCATGTCTCGCTCCTGTTCACGATGGCGCCCCACGTGGGGCGGGTTTTCAGTGATGCATACGGAATATGCAGCGGTGGGCGGGACTCTACCACGGTCGGATCGCGACGCCGCAAGAGAGGCGTCTGTGCGTGGAGGGCCGCCCGGACCGCAGGCGGGATACGCCAGCGCGGCGCGCCCTCAGGGCGCGCTCAGCCGGCGCTCAGATGCCGGTGGCTGGGGGAGGCTGGTCGACCGTGTCGTGCGCGAGGATGGAAAGCTCCTTGCCCATCGCGCCCCCTTCGATCGACTCCGGCCGGCGGGTGCCGGCGGCCTGCCCTCAGGGTATGCGGGGCGGCCGCGGGGCGTCAACCGTCAGCGCCGCTTGCTCAGCCGTCACCGAAGAGCTCCTCGTTGGCCTCGGCGACGGCGTGGATGCGGTCCCGCTCCGTGATCGGCCTGCGCCGCCGGCCGACGGTGGCGCCTTGCAGGAACTTCTCGTGCGCGGCGATGGCGAGCGTGGCGACGCGGATGGGCTGCCGCCTCGCGGCGTCACTGGGAAGACACTGCGGACACTCCCGGATGAACCGCACGGCGGCGAGGACTGCCTCGTGAAGTCGCCGGTCGGCCGCCGTGGGATGGCTGAAGCGCCAGCGCCGGACCTGCTCGGCGATCTCGGGACGGTCCGGCGCCACCCCGGTCGCCGCGTACATCCTGCAGTCGTAGGTGCGGCAGACCAACGGCCGGTCCTCGTAGATCGTGCACCGGCCGCCGACCAGCACCGGGCAGGCGCCCCCTTCGGTGTAGCCGAGGAGCAGGTAGCCCGGCGGCAGGCCCCTCGCCACGGAGAGGTATTCCTTGGGCAGCCGCCTGCGCGCCTGCTTCTCGCCGGGCCGCAGGTGGAGCTGGTGGAACGTCCGGCAGCAGGCGTTGCAGCTCCCGCAGGGGACGGCGGCGGGTACGTCCTTCTCGAGCGTCGCGCACGTGGCCCGTAGCCAAGCCTCGAACGGCTCCGCGAGGGGCTCTGGACCCGTCACGAGACCTCCTCGCGGCTGGCGTCGACGACCGCGGCGGCAACGGCCGCGGGGTCGGCCCCCTCCGCGCCAGGTCTACCAGGCAGGAAGACGTCCGCGACCCGCACGGCGAGCACGGCCAGCTGGGCGGGGTCGTCCGGCACGGCCCCGCCGGGGAACGCAGCCGCGTGCCCGCGCACGAAGCGCGCGGCGGCGCGCACGGCGGCCAGCTCGTCCGCGTCGGCGGACGCGGGGCAGGCGAAGCGCCAGCGCCGCGCCCGCGCGGAGATCGCGTCCCTGTCGGCGGCGATGCCCGCCGCGGCGAACACCCGGCAGTCGTAGACGCGGCAGGTGCGCGGCCGCTGCTCGTAGATGGTGCAGCGGCCGCCCTCGTCGAGGAGCGGGCAGCGGCCGCGCTCGTCGAACCCGAGCAGCACGTGGCCGGCGGGCTGCCCCGAGCCGGGAAGACCAGCTCGGAAGGGACCTGCGCGAGGGTCTCCGTCTCGTCCGGCCCGATGTGGACGAAGTGCGCCGCGGAGCAGCAAGCGCAGCACTCGCCGCACGGCACGTCCGCGTCGGCCTCGTGCCGCAGCGCGGCGCGCATGCGCGTGAGCCATGCGCCGAAGTCGCCGGCGGGAAGGTCGTGCGTGCTGTGCTCGTCCTGGCTCACGGGTCAGACGTTGCCGCCGGCGAGGCTGCCCGTCAACCTCCCTCTTCCCCGTCGTGCGCCCGTCTGAGCGCAGCGAGGAACGGCTTCTACGTATGGGCGCCCTCGAAGGAGACACCTTGTCCGAGGGTGGCCGGGAGCGGAGACGGCGTGTGACGCTCTCCGGCCCGTCCGGGATGCGTCGTGCCCGGGGTCTTCCACCGCGCGGCAGCTCTCAGGCGTCTTCGGGATCCGCGGCAGCGAGCTCGTCGGGCCGGAGGGCACGGCCCGCGGCGGCCGCCGCGCCCACCTCCTGCCTCGCCCATGCGCGCAGCGCGTCGTCGACAGGCACCGAGACCACCAGCCCGTCCGCCCCGGCGGCGACGAAGCAGATCTCGCGCACGATCCCGCCCGTGGCCGCCTCGACGGCGAGCGCGTACGCGGCCCCCTGGGGCTCGTAGCGCTCGCGGAGCACTTCCGGCTCCGCGTCGCGGTCGGTCTTGTAGTCGACGACGACCCACTCGCCGCCGTCGCGATAGACGAGGTCGATCGCGCCGCTCGACGACCACGCCGTCCACGAGGGCGCCGATCGGGAGCTCGCGGTAGACGGCGCCCTCGCTCTCGGCGGCGGCCGCGGCGGCGCGAACGGGCGCAGCCCGCCAGCACGCCGCCGCCAACCCCGCGGCCTCGTCGGCAAGGTCCGGCCGTTCGAGCTCCGCGGCGGCGGCCGTGGCGGCCGGCCCCACGGATGACGCATCGGAGAGGTCACACAACTCCATCGCGCGGTGGACGGCCGAACCCAGAGCAAGGGCTCGCGCCCGACCGGCAGGGGCGCCCGGCCCGCCGGCCCGCACCGCTTCGTCGATGTGCTCGAGGCCGCTCGGGCTGGTGGCCGGCGCAGGCCTGCCGGCCCGCTCGAGCAGCGCCTCGCGCCGCCGGCGCCACTCGTTGCGCCCGCCGGCCAGGTCGCGCTCGTCCGGCGCCCCATCGGCATCGTCCACGACCGGAGGCTCGCGCGGCGGCAGCACCAGCAGGCCGGCGTCCTCGTACTCCTCCACGACCACGCAAGCCGCGGGAAGCGCGTCCGCGATAGGGCCCAGCAGCACGGCCGCGGCGGACCCGTCCTTGTTGCGCAGGTGACCGAAGCAGGAGACGACCAGCCGGTCCCGGGCACGGGTGGCGGCCACATAGAGCAGGCGGCGATCCTCACTCGCCTCCATGAGCTTCTCACGCTGGCTTGAGCGCCGTGTACCGCTGCGGCTCGAGGTCGCGCGCCGGGGCCCCCGGCAGCTCCGCCTTGAGCTTGATCGCCAGGCGCCTCTCCCCGCGATCGACGATGGGCTCGCCGCCGCCACCGCCACCGGCGAGGGCGCCGCCGGCGAGGATCACGATCGGGTACTCGAGCCCCTTGGCCTTGTGGATGGTGAGCAGGTGGACGACGTCCCCGTCGTCGTCCACCAGGGACTCCTGCTCGCCGGATGCGTCGCCCGCCTCGGCGGCCCAGGCCAGGAACGCCCCGAGGCCTCTGCCTCCTGCCCCCGAGAAGGCACGCGCGCGGTCGACCAGCTTGTCCAGGTTCGCGATGGCCTGCGCGCCGCCGGAGCCGGTCGCCGCGAGGAACTCCGTCGCGCGGGCGCAGCGCACGAGCTCGACGGCCAGCTCGTGCGGCTCGCAGGCGGCGCGGCGCTCGTGCAGCCCGCGCAGCGTCCGCGAGCGCCGCGCCGACCGCCGCGTGCGCCTCCGGCTGCACCGCGAAGAGGTCGAACCGCCCGCCGGCCGCCCAGAACAGGAACAGCTCGTCGTCGCTGAAGCCGAAGAACGTCGAGTGCAGCGCGCCGTACACGGCCGGCCCGTCGCTCGGATCGTCGACGGCGCGCAGGCACAGCAGGGCGTCGTCGACCTCGCGACGCGAGAAGTACGCCTTGCCGCCGTCGACGCGGTACGGCACGCCGGCCTCCCGGAACGCCTGCTCGTAGGTCTCGAGCCCCGTGGTCGCCCGGAAGAGCAGGGCGACGTCACCCCAGCTAGGCGGGCGCCACGCCTCCCCGTCACCGCCGGCGCCCGGCGCCCGATCCTGCACGGTCCAGCGGTGAGCCTCCTCGCCGTGCATCGCGAGGAGCAGCGCGGCCAGCGCCCGCGCCTCAGCCTGCCGCGCCGCATCCGCGGCCCCGGCGGCCGTGCCGGCGTCGTCGCCGAGCAGCACCGCCACGCGTGCGCCCTCCGCGGCCGGACGGTACGGCTCCACCCACTGGTACCCCGGCTGACGACCCTGCTCCTGGTCCTCGTCGAACACGTCCGCGAAGACGTTGTTGACCCACTGCACCACCGCCGGCGTGGTGCGGAAGTTCTGACGGATGACCTCGACCGCCCCGGCGCCGCCCGGCTGCCCCGCAATCAGGCGCTTCACCTGGTCGTACATGCCGATGTCCGCGCGCCGGAAGCGGTAGATGGACTGCTTGGGGTCGCCGACCACGAACAGCTTGCCCGGCTCGAGGACCACGTCGCTCCAATCCTGCGCGGCCGGCGAGCGCTCGCAGAGGAAGAAGACGATCTCCGCCTGCAGCGGGTCGGTGTCCTGGAACTCGTCGACCAGCAGGTAGCGGAAGCGCGCCTGCAACGCCGTCCGAGCCGCCGGATCGCGCTTCAGCAGGTCGCGCAGGCACCCGAGCAGATCGGTGAAGTCGAGGCGGCCGAGCGCGAGTTGCGTCGCGGCGGCCCAGCGCGAGAACGCGTCGGCGACGGACGACGGCGAGCGTGGTGACGAAGGCGGCGTAGGCCTCCCGGGCCGCGAGAACCTGCGCGACCGCCTCGCGATACCGGGTCAGGAGTTCGTCTTTGCCGCCATGAGCCTGGCCCCAGTTGCCCTTGTTACCGCCGGGCGCCGCTCGCCGTGGTCCTTGACCGGCAACGCGTAGAGCGCAGCCGCGATCTGGTCGACATCGGCCGGCGGCCGCTCCAGGAGGGCGCGGCCGGCGTCGACGAGGCTCATCGCGGCGACGCAGCCCTTGTCGCCGGTGTTGGAGCAGGCGACGGAGCAGTGCTCGGCCAGCCTGTCCAGCGGGACCGTCGAGCTCGCTCGAATGATCGCGAGGAGGTCCGGCTCGGGGAGCAGTCCGGCCTGGGGGTCGAGGTCGTAGCGCTCGCCGAACACGCCCTTGGCACCCACGGCCAGCGTCCGCAGCCAGTCAAGGCGCACGCCCGCGCGCAGGAGGCGAGAGAGCCGCCTGCCGCACCGATCCCACCGGCGGGATCGCCGGCGGCGAGCTCACGTGAGCCACTCCTCCCAAAGACGGCCGCGCTCGAGATCAGACCCGAGGGCATCAAGCTGCTCGAACGCCGGGTCCACGCGGGCCTCGACGGGGAACTCGCGCAGCAGGCGCCCGGCGAACCCGTGGATGGTGCTGATGGGCGCGTCGTCGAGCGCGTCGAGCGCGGCCTGGATGACGGCCGCGCGGGCGGCGTCTCCGGCGGCCTGCTCCGCCAGCCGTTCGAACTCCTCGCGGATGCGCTGGCGGAGCTCGCCGGCGGCCTTCTCCGTGAATGTGATCGCCGCCACCGTGCGCACGTCGCCCGTGCCCCGCGCAGGGTCGAGGACGCAGTTCACGTAGCGGTCGACGAGCACGCGGGTCTTGCCGGTGCCGGCGCCCGCCTCCAGCAGGAAGGTCGTGCCGAGGTCGTCGGTCACCCGCCGGCGGACGTCCTGATCGCAGACGGGGCGCTCAGCCGGCATCGGGGGCATCCTCGCACGGTGCTGACTGCAGTTCGCAGACGGGCTCCAGCAGGTCGTGTTCGCGCTTGCGCGCCTTGGCCCAGGCGGAGACCCCGCAGGCGTAGCGCACGTCGCAGTAGTCGCAGCGCTGCCGGGTGCTGCGCGGAAACAGCCCCGCGTCGACGAGCGCGACAGAGCTGGTGACGAGGTCACGCAGGCGGCCCTCGGATGCTTCTTCCGGCTGCGGAAGGTGGAGGTCCTCGAAGCCGCCACGACGTGTGACCAGCCGGTAGAGGCAGGTGATGGTGCCGTAGTCTCTGTCTCCTGCCTGGCGCAGCGCTAGACGATAGACGGGGAGCTGGACGCTCAAGCCCTCCTTGATGCGGTTGCGCTCGGTCGCGCCGGCGCCCGACTTGTAGTCGATGACGCGGGCTCCGGATGGGGTCTCGTCGACACGATCGAGCCTGCCGGCGAAGCGCACCGAGCGGCCGAGCGGGAGGTCGACGGCCGACCGGACGCCCCACCGCCTCGCCGAAGCGCCATTCCACGGCGACAGGCCGGCTCCCCGGGTCCGAGAACACCGGGTCGAGGCGCACCGTCTCGAGCAGGTCCTCGAGCAACAGCTCACGGCGCACCTCCCACGAGAGCGCCGCCCCGGTGACGCCGCGGCCTTCGGCCTCGGCGCAGCACGTCTCCCACGCCGCAAGCACCGCGGCCCGGGCCGCGTCCCGGCGCAGGTCGCCGGCGATCACCTGCTCGTAGGCGCGCTGGAGGATGTCGTGCGCCAGCGTCCCGAACTCCCTGGTGTCCATCTCCAGCGCGTCGCCCGGCTCGTCGGGCGCCTCCAGCCCGAACACGTCACGCAGCAGGAAGGAGAAGGGGCAGCTGACGTAGCGCTCGAGGCGCGTGGGGTGCATCTCGCCGTCGAACGGGTGGGTGGCGGCGAGCGCGGTGCGGGCGGGTGTGCCGAGCAGGCCGTCCCACGAGCTCGGCACAGGACTCCGCGACGAGCGCCAGGCGCCGAGCCGGCGCCGGGCCGCCTCCGTGTCGCCCAGCACCTCGGCGGTGTACGAGCGCGCTGTGCCGCGGCGGCCCGCGGCCCCAAGAGCGAGCAGGAGCGCCACGTCGCGCTCGCGTTCGTCCACCCAGACGGCGTGGTCAGAGTAGGCGGGCGAGCCGGCGAGCCGGCGCCAGACCGGGCGCAGCGGCTCGCCGTCCAGGAACTCGTCCATGCCGACGGGCCGGCCGGCCGCGCATGACGCCAGCCGCAGCAAGAGTCGGGAGGGCAGCCGGGGCCGGCCGTCCGCGGCGCTGGAACGCGGCGCGAGCAGGACCAGCCGCTCGCGGGCGGCCTCGCAGGCGAACGCGAACAGCAGGAGCGACTCGGCGTCGCGCTGCTCCGCCAACGGGAGACGGACGCCGAGCGCGGCGCCGATGCGGCGGCGCTCGACGTCGCCGAGCAGAGGGTCCGGCCGGCCCCTCGCCGGGAAGCCACCCTCGGCGAGCGCGGTGAAGACCACGGTGTGGAAGCTCAGGCCGCGCACCTCGAGCGGCGTGATCACGGCGACGCCGTCGCGTCCCGCGCGGCCGCGCGGGACGCGCGCACCACCCAGCATGTCGCGCAACACGGCCGCCGCCTCGGCGAGGTCGACCGACTCGTCCAACAGGGCCAGCGCCTGGAGACGTGAGGCCGCGTCACTCGCCTCGAGCGCCGCAGCCGGCGCGAAGACGGCGGCGACCGCTCCCGAGAAGAACTCGGCCCACTCGCCCCAGGAGGCGTGCCCGGGCGGCCGGCCACACGCTTCGACGAGGGCGCGTGCAGCAGCCTCGAGCCTGCGCACCGCCGCGAGGCGCTGCTGCACCGCCTCCCCCTTGCCGCTCACCTCATCGTCGTCGTCGACCGCCGAGGCGCCCCTGGCCTCGAGGTCCGCGAGCCGCCGCTCCAAGCCCCGGCGGCGACGCGCCAGGCGCGTCGTCCACTGCTCAGGCCCGGCAACCACGCCGGCCTGCCGGGCCTCGTCCAGCCAGAGCGCCGTCTCACCCGGTGCACCGCCGACTCGGAGTTGCCCGGCGGCGACCAGGTCGATGAGCGCGCGCCGCCCGAAGGGCTCGCCGGCGGACGGCGCGACGCAGTCCAGGAGGCGCGTCAGGATGCGTGTGCCCGCTGACCGGTCCGGCACGCGGCAGGCGATGGGAAGCCCCGCCTCCTGCAGAGCTGCCGCCGCGAGCTCGACCGCATCGCCGCGCGGGACTACCAGCGCGCAGTCCCAGGCGGCGGCGCCCCCCTCGACCGCAGCGAGCACGGTCCGCACCGCCTCGCGCAGCTCGACACGCTCGTCGGAGACGGAGATCACCGCCAGCGACCCGTCGCCCGTGAACGCGAGCCGCTCGGCCCCAGACGCCTCCCGCCACACGGCCCGAAGGCGTTCGCGGTCGAGGGTCGCCGGCGACGCCACGAGCCGCCGCTCCGTGCAGCCCGAGCCCCGCGGCGACCTCGAGCGTGGTCAGCCCGGTCTGCGGACCGTCGGCCGGCACGGGGACGAAGACGTCCGCCCCACGCGCGATGAGGGCCTTGACCAGCCCCTCCTGTGCCTGATTGAGGTCGTAGACCCCGTACAGGACGACCGCGCCCGGGACCACCCCTCCGGCCGCAGCGCCGGCCGCCGCCTGGTGCACGCCGGCGCCGTCCTGCAGGTCGAGCGACCCCAGCTCTGCGCAGAAGGCCTGATAGAGGCGGTCGAGGTCGTGCGTCCAGGAAGGGCCGGTCGCAACGTCCGGAGAGGCGCCTGCAGCCGCCGAGCTCCACGCGGAGCCCGCCGGCACGCAGGCCTCGCGAAGGTCCGTGAGCGTCGCCGCCAGGGCCTGCGCGAAGTGCGGCCGGTCGAGGACCGGGCGGAAGTAGCGGAGGTCACCGGCGAGCCGGCCGACAAGGCGCCGCACGAGCCGCTCCCGCGTGAAGCCCGTGAGCGCCGCGGGAGGAGCGCCGCGGTCCGCCGCGACGAGATCCGTGGCCAGGCGTCCGAGCGTGGCGACGGTGAGGTTGGCGACGGCGCCGAGCCGCCGGACCACGAGGTCGCCGACGCGCGTGCGCACAGCCGCCGAGCCGACCACGACCGTCACAGGCGCTAGACGATCTGCGCGCTTGAGTTCGGCAACGCGCTCGCAGAGCGCGTCCTCGAGCTCAGCAAAACGGCCGCTGACGAGCAGCCCCTGGTGTGCGTCGGCCCCGCCGGTCATGGTCGCGGCGAGCGTATCACGCGGTCCGGACGGGTCGGCCGGGCCGGAATGTGCGGCGGGCCGGGCAGGCTCTGCGCCGACCGCGCGACGTCACGTCAGCGCGAGGATGAGCGCCGCGTGCTCGGGGTGCTCGGCGGTGAGCGCCTCGCGGTCGCCGAGCTCGAAGTCGGCGAAGTCGAACCCCGGCGTGACGACGCAGCTGAGGAGCGCCCAGGCGAGGCTCGGCCGGCAGGTGCGGGCCGCCCGCGAGGCGGGCGCCCTGCCAGCTGCCGGCCGGCACCAGCGCCTGCGGGAGCAGGGCCTCGCCCTCGAGGTCGCCGAGTACGCGCCGCTGCAGCTCCCCGTCCGGCGCGATGGTCACCAGCTCGAGCGGCAGCCCTCCCTGGTGCACCCAGAGCTCGTCGCTCTTGAGGCGGTGCAGGCGGCTCGCGGACTCTGCCGTGACGAGGAAGAGGATGGCCGTGGCGGCCGCGCGTTCGCCGCGCGGCGTGCGCAGCGTCTGCGCCGCGCGGTACGTCTCGAGGTAGAACCCGCCCTCGGCGTGCGGTACAAGCCCGAGCGCGGCGGCCATCTGGGCGGCGGTCGGTCGCATGCCGGCAGCATACACGCTGATAGGATGCTGCCGCCGAAAGGGTTCTCTCATCCAGCTGACGAGCTACACGTTCCTGTTCGCGTTCCTGCCGGTCACGCTGCTGGTGTACTGGCTGCTGCCGCGCGCGGTCTGGCGGCTCGCGTTCCTCGTGCTCGCCTCCTGGGTCTTCGTCGGCTGGTTCGACTGGCGCTTCGTGCCCATCATGGTCGGCGCGACGACCGTCGACTGGGTGGCCGGGCTCCTGCTGGCACGCGGCGGGACGCTGCGCCGCCGCCGCTGGATCCTCGTCGCCGTCCTCGCCGCCAACCTTGTGATCCTGGGCTACTTCAAGTACCGCGGCTTCTTCCTCGACAGCCTGGAAGGCCTCGGCTCCTGGGTCGGCATCGACGCCAGTCTGCCGGCGCTGCGCGTGCTCCTGCCGCTCGGCATCTCGTTCTACACGTTCAGCGCGATGAGCTACGTGATCGACGTCTACCGCGGGGACGTTACCGCGACCCGGAGCTTCGTCCGCTACGCCGCGTTCATCGCGCTGTTCCCGCGCGCTATCGCCGGGCCGATCCTGCGCTGGCGCGACGTGGAGGGGGACTTCAGCAGCCTGCCGCGCCGCCTGACGACCCGGCTGGCGGCGCTCGGCCTCTTCTTCCTGGCCTGCGGCATGGCCAAGAAGCTGCTCGTCGCCGACGTCCTGCTGCCGCACGTGGACGAGCTCTTCGGGAACGCCACCGGCCTCCACTTCTTCAGCGGGTGGGCGGCGGCCCTCGGCTACACGCTCCAGCTCTACTTCGACTTCAGCGGGTACTCGGACATGGCCGTGGGCATCGGCTACCTCCTCGGCTTCCACCTCCCGCAGAACTTCGACTCGCCGTACAAGGCCGCCAACCCGAGCCAGTTCTGGCGCCGCTGGCACATGACCCTGTCGTTCTGGATGCGCGACTACCTCTTCATCCCGCTGGGCGGCTCGCGTCGCGGCACCGCCGTCACGGTCCGCAACCTCCTGGTCGTGTTCATCCTCGTCGGCCTCTGGCACGGCGCAGGATGGACGTTCATCGTCTGGGGCCTGCTGCACGGCGTCTACCAGTGTGTACACGTGGTGGCGCGCAAGCAGGGCTTCACGCCGAAGAACGAGTGGCTCAACCGCGGCCTGACCTTCGTCGCGGTGGTCGTCGCCTGGGTGTTCTTCCGCGCCGCGACGCTGGAGCAGGCCGGCCAGGTGCTCAAGGCGATGGCCGGCCTGAACGGGCTCGGCAGCCTGTACTCGGCCAAGGTGCAGATCGGCTACGCCCTCACGCTTCTCATCTTCGCCGGCCTTGCCTGGGTCAACCTGGCGCCGAACACCTGGGAGATCGAGCCGAAGCCGACCTGGCGCTACGGGATAGTCTTCGGTCTGCTGCTCGGGGCGGCCATCCTCGCCATGGGCAAGCCCGCCGCCTTCGTCTACGTGCAGTTCTGAGGCGGCTGGCTCGCCAGGCTCGTCTCGCCCGCCGCCCGGCAGCCTGCCGCGTGCAGACGACGGGTAGTCTCGCTGCCGCCTCGCACGTGCGGACGTACGCGCAAAGATACAGGGGTACATCCGGGTGTACCTCTCGACGTGCGTGCCCCAATCGCACTACCTCGTCTCCGGCCATGCGAAAGGGGGTACTCGCCGCCTCGTCCACTGGAAAGGCCCCTCGTCCAGCTGGACCGAGGGGCCTCTCTGTAGCAAGCCGTAAGCCGGATCCTGTCGTGGGTGACCATCCATCTCGGGCCGTCCGTTGCCGGACGGCTCATGCGGCCGGAACCCGGGAGTCTCGGGCGAGCAACCCTCAAGCACTCCCCTATTTGGCCTTGCACCGGGCGGGGCTTGCCGAGCCGGCCTGTCGCCAGGACCGCTGGTGAGCTCTTACCTCACCGTTTCACCCTTACCCGCACCCCTCGAAAGGGGCCGCTGGCGGTCTGCTCTCTGTTGCGCTTTCCCTCGGGTTTCCCCGGCTGGCCGTTAGCCAGCGCCCTGCTCTGTGGTGTCCGGACTTTCCTCGAGCGGTGCCTCACGGGCTCCGAAGAGCTGCGCGACGCGGTGCGCCCGCGGCCACCTGGCTTGCTCCAGAAGTGTACCACCAGGAGCCCCAAGTCAGACGCTTATCCCACGCGCAGAGGCAGCCCACGCGGGCGGCCTCAGCGCAGCAAGAGGACCAGGACGGTGACGACGATGACGATGGAGACCACCCACCCGAGCGCCCACAGCCAGGGTCGGCGCCTGCCGAGGGATCCCCCGTCAGAGGTCGAGATGACCGAAGCCGAGAGACGCGGATCACCGAAAAGGCCCCCGAGCGTGGACGACTGTGCCTCACGCGATTCCATGCCCGCCTCGCCTGGCTTCACATGCCCCGGACCGGACTCACTCATGGCGACTCCTTCGTCGGCCTGGCGCGCCCCTCGACGCGACGCGGCCCGGGCACTGTGCCCATGATTTCATGATACCCGTCCCGGGAGAAAGCCCACGTGCGGGCTTCGCGTCAGCGCAGCGGCCGGTAGTGCAACTGCACGCAGCCGCCGGGAAGGGTACGGGTCTCGGCAAGCTCGAGGCGCCGGTACGCGCCGCCGTGGCCCGGCAGCATGGGCACACCGGCGCCCAGCATGACCGGTATGACGGTCACGATCCACAGATCGATGAGGTCGGCGGCGGCGAATGCGGCGAACAGGCCGCCGCCGCCGACCAGCCAGGCGATGCCCTCACCGTCGCGCAGCGTCGGGGCGACGTCGGTGACGGGGCCCAGTGTGACGGTCGCGTGCCCCGCCGGGCCTTGCGGCAGGCTCGCCGACAGCACGTAGGACGGGATCTCGCCGTAGGGCCAGTGGGCGGCGTGGTCGGCGATCCACTCGTAGGTGCGTCGGCCCATGGCGATGGCGCCGACGTCCTTGAAGAAGTCGTGAAAGCCGGTCGCGTCGCCGTCGAACTCCGGCAGCCAGCCCATGTCGTCGTCGGGACCGGCGATGTACCCGTCCAGGCTGGCGGCGAGATAGGCGACGATCGAGCGCATGTCGCCTCGATGCCCGCGGTCCGCCGCGAGGAAACTCCGGCGTCGTCCGGACGGCGAGCTTGCCGCTCAGGTCTGCGGCGAGCCCCCGCGCGCGAGCCCTGGCTAGACGACCTGCCGGCCCTCTTCTCCGGGCTTGAGGCGCCCGAGCACGTAGATCACGATCTCGGGCGCCTCCGCGGGCGGCGTCACGGTCTCCGTCAGCGCCTGCTTCCACGCGGCCTTCGGCTTCGGCGCTTCGCCCTCCTCGATCTCCTCATCGAGGGCGAGCCATCCTTGCGCGAGCAGCTCGTCATGCTCGGCGTGCGTGCGCACGTGCCTGATCTCGGCGAACTGGTCGGCGGCGAACTCGCGCACGCTGCCGTCCGGCTGCAGGACCTCGTAGGTGTCGGCCATCTCGTCCTCCTCTCGTTCGGCGGCCGGCTCAAGCCCGGGCGTCGGGGCTGAGCTCCGCGGCGGCGGCTTCGTCCAGGAACCACGTCAGCGCCCCGTGCACGGGCGCCACACCCTGCGCGGGCACCGCGTTGGGCACGCGCAGGCCCTCGAGCACCTCGGCGACCATGCCGGCCTTCTTGGCGCCGCTGACCACGAACCAGACGCGGCGCGCGGCGTTGATCACCGGCGCGGTGACGGTGAGCCTGGGCGAGCCGTCGGGCGCCGTGGTCGCGACGCAGAAGCGGTCCTCGACCGCCAGCGCGTCGCTGTGCGGGAAGAGCGAGGCCGTGTGGCCGTCGGTGCCGAGGCCGAGCAGCACCAGGTCGAACACGGGGACCTCGGCGCGCGGCCGCTCCTGCGCGGCCAGGCCGCGCAGCTCGGCGTCGTACGCCTGCGCGGCCTCCTCCGGCGCGTCCTCGCCGCGCATGCGGTGTACGTTGGCATCCGTGATCGGCACGTGCTTGATGAACGCGTCGCGTGCCATGCCGTAGTTGCTCTGGGCGTCGTCCGGAGGCACGCAGCGCTCGTCGCCCCAGTACAGCTGCACGCGACGCCACGGGACCTTCTGGCTGAACTGCTGGCGCGCCAGCATGCGGTAGAGGGCGCGCGGTGTCTCGCCGCCGCTGAGCGCGACGGCGAAACGGCCGCGCGCCGCCGCCGCCTCCTGGGCGGCGAGGGCGTAGAGGTCGGCGGTGCGCAGCGCGAGCGCGTCGCCGTCCGGCAGGATCTCTATGGTCATGTCTCGTCCCCTTTCGTGGGCCGACGCCAGGAGTGGCCGTCGCGGGCGATCAGCGCGTCCGCAGCCTCCGGCCCCCAGCTGCCGGCCTCGTAGATCGAGATGTCGCGTCGCGGTCGCTCGGCCCACGCCTCGAGCACGGGACCGACGATCTTCCAGGCCTCCTCGGCCTGGTCGCCGCGCGTGAACAGGGTCATGTCGCCCTCCATGGCGTCCACGAGCACGGTCTCGTACGCGCTGAAGGGCAGCTCGTGCAGGGTGACGCCGTAGGAGTAGTCCATGGCCACGGGCTGCAGGGCGACCGAGTGGCCGGGCTGCTTGGACTCGATGCTGAGCGAGAAGCCCTCGTCGGGCTGCACGCGCAGGACGAGGACGTTCGGCTGCACGCCGCCGCCTGCGCCCGCGTCCTTGAAGAGCAGCACAGGCGGGCGCTTGAAGTGGATGGCGATCTCGGTGACGCGCCGCGGCAGCCGCTTGCCGGTGCGCAGGTAGAACGGCACGCCCTGCCAGCGCCAGTTGTCGATCACCAGCTTGAGCGCCGCGTACGTCTCCGTGTAGGAGTCCGGCGCGACCCGATCCTCGGAGCGGTAGGCCGGCACGTCTTCTCCGTCGACCCGGCCCTGGACGTACTGCGCACGCACCGCCCAGTCCCCTACCGAGTGGGGCGGGATGGGCCGCACCGCGCGCAGCACCTTCATCTTCTCGTCGCGCACGCCGTCGGCGTCGAAGGCGGCCGGCGGCTCCATCGCGACAAGGGAGAACAGCTGGATGAGGTGCGGCGTGATCATGTCGCGCAGCGCGCCGGCCTCCTCGTAGTAGGGGCCGCGGTGTTCGACGCCGAGCGTCTCCGCCGCGGTGATCTCCACGTAGTCCACGTAGCGGCGGTTCCACACCGGCTCGAAGATGACGTTGGCGAAGCGCAGCACCAGCAGGTTCTGGACCGTCTCCTTGGCGAGGTAGTGGTCGATGCGATAGACCTGCCGCTCGTCGAACACCTGGCCGATCACGCGGTCGAGCCCGCGCGCGGTCTCCAGGTCGCGGCCGAACGGCTTCTCGATGACGACGCGGGTCCATCCCGGCCACCCGCCATCGCCCAGCGCGTGCTCGCCGCCGAAGGCGCCGCGGTGCGCGAGGCCGGCGTCGCCGAGCTGCTTGACGAGCACCTCGAACTGGCTCGGCGGCGTGGCCAGGTAGAACATGCGGTTGCCGCGCGCGCCCTTGCCGTCCAGCTCATCGAGCACCGCGGCGAGCCGTTTGAACCCCTCCGGATCGTCGAACTGCCCGTGCACGTACCTCGGCTGCTGGAGTAGCCGGTCGCACGCCGAGCCATCGACGATCTCCTCGCCGTAGTGGTCGTCGATAGCCCTGCGCATGAGGTCACGGAACTCGGTGTCGGTCATCTCCTGGCGGCCGTACCCGACCAGGGTGGTGCCGAACGGCAGCACGCCGTGGCAGCCAAGGTCGTAGAGCGCCGGGATGAGCTTGCGATGCGCCAGGTCGCCGGTGACGCCGAACATGACAAGGCTGCAGGGGTCCGGGTGACGCTCGCCGCCGAACGGTGACGCCGCTCCGGAGGCTCGAGAGCGGCCGGTGACACGGATACCGCCCTCGTCGCCGTCGTCGGGCTCGTCGTAGGCCAGGTGCCCGGCGGGATCCTGGTCCACCGTCACTCCTTCTCCTTGACGGCGTGGCCGCCGAACTCGTTGCGCAGGGCGGCCAGCACCTTGCCGCTGAACGTGTCTGCCTGGCGCGAGCGGAAACGCATGAAGAGCGCCGCGGTGATCGCCGGCATCGGCACCGAGTGGGCGATCGCCTGCTCCACCGTCCACCGGCCCTCACCGGTGTCCTCCACGTACCCGGTGATGTGCTCGAGCCCCGGGTCCTTCTTGAACGCGTCGGCGGCCAGCTCGAGCAGCCAGCTGCGCACCACGCTCCCCTGGTTCCATAGGTCGGCGATGGAGGCGAGGTCCAGGTCCCACTCGGTCGCCTCCAGGAGCTCGAAGCCCTCGGCGTACGCCTGCATCATCCCGTACTCGATGCCGTTGTGCACCATCTTGACGAAGTGACCGGAGCCGTGGCCGCCGCAGTACTCGTAGCCGTGGCCGGGCGGCGCGAGGGTCTTGAGGAGTGGCTCGATGACGTCGAACGCCGACCTGTCGCCGCCCAACATGAGGCAGTAGCCGACCTCGAGGCCCCAGACGCCCCCGCTGGTGCCGGCGTCAAGGTAGCGGATGCCCTTGGGCTGGAGCTGGGCGCCGCGCTCGATGTCGTGCTGGAACGGCGAGTTGCCGCCGTCGATGAGGATGTCGCCCTCCGCGAGCAGCGGGGTGAGCTCGTCGATCGCGGCCTGGGTGGCGTCGCCGTAGGGCAGCATGATCCAGATGGCGCGCGGCGCCGCAAGTGCCCTGACGACGTCGGTGAGCTCCCTGACCGGCTCGGCGCCCTCGGCGCCGAGCTCCTCGGCCTTGGCGTAGGTGCGGTTCCAGACCACCACGCGGTGACCGCCGCGCAGCAACCGGCGCGCCATGTTGCCGCCCATGCGGCCCAGCCCGACCATCGCTACGTCCATCTCGTCCTCCTCGTCTGCCGGGCCACGGCCGGCGTCTCACGTCAGTGTGGGAGCGCCCCCGCGATCAGGGCGCCGAGCCGCTTGACCCCGGCGACCACGTCGTCGCCGAGGCACACGCGGAGCGCGCGGCAGCCGTGCGCCCGCAGGGCGCCCAGGTCACCGCGCGCCTGCGCCCGCTTGAGCACGCTGAAGCTGTACGGCTGCCCGGGGATGTCCACGTCCTGGGGATCGTGCCCCACGAGCTGCAGGAACAGTCCCTTGTTCGGGCCGCCCTTGTGCAGCTGCCCCGTGGAGTGCAGGAACCGCGGGCCGTACCCGAGCGTCGTGGCCAGGCGAAGACCGTCGCGCAACTCCAGACGGAGCGCCTGCAGGTGGTCCCAGGCGGCCTCGCCCGGAGCGACGTAGGCCTGCAGCGCCACGTAGTCGCCCGGCTGCGCCTGGGCGAGGAACACGGAGAGCGCCTCCGGAAGCTCGTCGTCGTGGACCGGGTAGGCCTGGCGCCCGTCGCCCTCGGGCAGGTCCTCGAGCAGCTCGCCGCTGGCGATGTACCCGGCCAGCAGCCGCCTGGTATTGTCCTTGCTCTCCTGGACGTTGGGCTGGTCGAAGGGGTCGATGCCGAGCACCCGCCCGGCGGTGGCGACGGCGATCTCCCAGCGCAGGAACTCGCCGCCGAGGCCGTACTCGTCGTCCATCTCGTGGCTCGTCACCGGGTGCCCGGCAGCGGCCAGATCCATGAGGCGCCGGGCCAGCCCCGTGGCCGCCACGTCACCCAGGCCGAGCTTTACGAACGCGCGGTCCTCACCGTACACGCCCGCGTCGCCCAGCCCCTCGAGGTCCACGGGGAGGATCCCCGTGCCCTCCTTGCCGGTGCTCTCGGCGACGAGCTGCTCGATCCAGGCTCCCAGGGCCCGGACCGGCGGCTCGGCGATGATGGTGAGCTTGTCGCGGCCGGCGAGCGCGGCCTCCCCGAGCACTGCGCCCAGGCGGAGGGCGGGGTTCTCGCTCGCCGGCACGTCCGGGCCGCACTGGACGGCGGCCGCGCGCACGCCGTCGAGCAGTCGCTCCAGATCGACCCCGATGAGCGCCGCCGGCACCACGCCGAAGAAGCTGAGCGCCGAGTAGCGGCCGCCGATGTCGGATGGGTTGACGAACACGGCGCGGAAGCCCTGGTCCAGAGCCTCCTGCTGGAGGGACGTGCCCTCATCGGTGACCGCCACGAAGTGGTGCCCGGCGTGGTGCCCGTCCAGTTCCTTGAGGCGCTCGTAGAAGTAGGCGTGGAAGCTCGCCGTCTCCGTGGTGCCGCCGGACTTGCTCGAGACGACGAAGAGCGTCGTCTCGAGGTCCACGGCGGCCTCCACGGCGCGGACCGCTGCAGGATCGGTCGAATCGAGCACGTGCAGGTCCAGGTAGCCCTCGCGGACGCCGAGGACCTCGCGCAGGACCTCCGGCGCCAGGCTCGAGCCGCCCATGCCGAGCAGGACCGCGGAGCGGTAAGATTCCGCGCGCAGCTCGTCCACGAACTCCGTGACCCCCCCGATCTGCTCGCGCACGCCCTCGAAGACGCTGAGCCAGCCGAGGGCGTTGCCGATGATCTGCTGGTGCGCCTCGTCCTCCGGCTTCCAGAGGCTCGCGTCCGCCTCCCAGAGGCGCCGGCCGTACCCGTCGGCCTCCAGCGCCTCCAGGCGCCTGGCGACCGCCGCGTCCAGCCAGGCCGGCAGCAACCACTGGTCCATGTCAGCTCCCTTCGCCCGCGAGCAGCCGCACGCGCTTCTCTTCCACGATCGCGACGAGCCCGTCGAAGGCCCGGGCGAAGGCGTCGATGCCCTCGTCCTGCAGCTGTGTGCCTACCCGCTCGAGATCGATCCCCACCTGGCCCAGAGCGCGCAGCACACGGTGGGCCTCGTCCAGGTGCCGGTCCACGGTGCGCGCCACCGTTCCATGTTCCTTGAACGCCTTCCAGGTCGCCTCGGGAAGCGTGGTCACGGTCTGGTCGCCGATGAGCTCGTCCACGTACAGCGTGTCCCGGTACGCGGGATCCTTGACGCCGGTGCTCGCCCAAAGCAGGCGCTGCACCTTGGCCCCGGAGGCGGCGATGAGCTGCCACTCGCGGCCGTTCAGGTAGCTGCGGAAGCGCTCGTAGCACACCTTGGCGTTGGCCACGCCGGCGCGGCCCCTCAGCCCGTCGAGGCGCCGCCGCTCCGCCGCGTCGGCGAGGTCCCCCGCCTTCTCGTCCAGCAGCTCGTCGACGAGCGTGTCGACGCGCGACACGAAGAAGCTGGCCACCGACGACGTGGCACGGATCGTGAGGTCCTTGGCGAGACGGTACTCGAGCGCGTCGAGGTAGGCGTCGGCGACGGCTTCGTACTGTGTCACCGAGAACAGCAGGGTGATGTTGATGTTGAGGCCGTCCTTGAGGCACTGGAGGATGGCCGGGACGCCCTCCCGTGTGCCCGGGATCTTGACCAGCACGTTCGGCCTGTCGACGGCGGTGAACAGGCGGTGGGCCTCATCCGCCGACTTCGCCGTGTCGCGGGCGAGGTGCGGCGAGACCTCGATGCTGACGAAGCCGTCCTGTCCGCCGCTCGCCAGATAGACGGGCGCCAGCACGTCGCAGGCGGCGCGCACGTCCTCGACGACGAGGCGGTCGAGGATCTCCTCCGCGCTCAGGCCCTGCCGGCCGAGCGTCTCGATCGCCTCGTCGTATTCCTTGCCGCCACCGATGGACCTCTCGAAGATCGCCGGATTGGTGGTCACGCCTCCGAGACCGTCGCGCTCGACCATCTTCCGGAGACCACCACGCTGGATGAGCGCCCGGTTGATGTAGTCGAACCAGGGGCTCTGACCCAGACGGTGGAGCTCGGCGAGCCGGCTCTCGGCAGGAGCCACGGCGATCACTCTCCTTTCGTCGGGCAGCCGCCCGGGCGTGATGTCGCGAACGTCACGAGGGCCGCGCGGGCCGCCGGCGCCGCGGCGCCGGCCCTCCGCGCGGCCTTCAGACAAGTCAATTCCCACAAGACGGGGATTTCAAGGCCGGTGACGAGCTCAGGCGTCACCGGCCTCCGGAACGATGCACACGAAGGAGAGTGGCGTCTCCAGAGCGGCACGGAACTGGTGCTCGTGGCCGGACGGCACATAGGCGTACGAGCCGGCCTCGATCGGGTGCTCCTCGCCGTCGAGGAACAGCACCCCGCGCCCACCGGCGACGAAGTTGATGTGTGGCCAGTCGTGCGCGTGCCTGGGAGTGTGCCCTCCCGGCTCCACGTCGAACAGGCGCATCACCCACCCGTCCCACCCATGCTCGGGTGAGACCAGCACACGCTTGACGACGCCCTCGATGCCGTCGCCGGCCATCTCCGCGGCGTTGAGGTCGTCCTTGTTCCCTACCACCCAGCGGTCGCTCATCGGCACTCCCGTCGTTCACGGACCTTCCTGGGCGGACTCTACCCACGAAGAGCCATGTGGCTACCCGCCGAGTCGCAGCTGCGCCGGCCGGCTACGTGGAGCCGCCGCCGAGCTGTTCGACCCTGTGCGCGACCATGCGCCGGATGAGGCCCGTGGGCAGCGGCTCTCCGTAGGGGAACTGTACGGTGCCCTTGCCGCCCTTGTAGCGCTGCAGCTCGGCGGCGAACGCGGCCGCGCCGGTGTCCGTCGGGAAGAAGCTGAGGTGCTTCTTGAAGGCGGCGAAGTGGCAGAGGTGCTTGCCGTTCAGGTCGAACGTGGGGATGGCGTAGCTGATGGTCTCGGTGGCGTCGGGCGCCTCCGCGCGGATGAGCGCGCGGACCTGCTCGAGGAGCTCTTGCGTCTCCGGAGGGAACCCGGCGATGTACGCGTCGATGGAAGTGGCGGTCGGTCTTGACATGGTGGACATGTGCCCGCCTGACCCGCGATCAGAACCCGGTCACCACTGCCAGTGCCCGCCGACCCCCACCTGGTTGTCCACGTGTGCCACGCCCGGTACTGCTCCGGCCACCTCGGTGATCGCGTCCAGCGCCCTCGCGCTGTCGGCGGAGCCCGTGATGAACACGTCGGCGCCGTCGGCGGCGACGCGCACGTTGGCGGAGCGCGTGCGCGCGTCGCCGGTCAGCGCCGACCACACGACGCTGCTCAGCAGCAGGTCGGCGAACGCCTTGTGCGAGTCCTCGCTGGGCCTGAACGGGTCCATCTCCGTGAGCCGCACGATCGCGTCCGCGACGCCCTCCACGCCGACTCTGTCGACGCGGAACACGACATCGTAGAGCGACGGGTCCTGCCAGTCCACGCCGTACAGGAACCGGGTCCACTTGCGCAGCTGCGTGTCGAGCGTCCTGACGTACTTCGCGGCCTCCTTCTCGCTCATGGCGAAGTCGTCCATGGCCGTCTGGATGCGGTACTGTCCACCGGCGATGACGCGCACGCGGAGGACGTGCGGGATGCCGCTCAGCAGCAGATGACCGGCGTACCCGTGATAGACGAAGTCGCCGTCGCGGGCGCGCCTGAGCAGCGCCGTACGCACGAGGTTGAGATGCGCGGGGATCTTGCCTGGTGACTTCTCCCAGAAGCGCGGCGGGTCCTCGAGCGTCGCCACGAGGACGCCCTCGTCGACCCCTGACGCCTGCGCCGCGTCGCGCACGACCTCGCGGCTGATGCACGGCACGTCGAGGCGCCCGGCGACTGCCTCGGCCACGGCGACGCCGCCGGAGAAGGAACCTCTCGAGATGCTCACGATGGCCACTAGTCCGTCCCTTCCGTGACCACGGCCGGCCCGCGCGCGGCGCCCGGCTGCCCGACGAACGAGCTCACCACGGCGAGGGCCGCGGCGGCGAGCAGCAGCCCCGCGATGATGGCGTAAGAGAGGTCGCCCGACCCCGTCCTGTCCTCGATGGACCCGTTGACCCACGGCATGATGAGCCCGGCCGAGCCGAAGGCCGCGAACAGGCAGCCGTAGTTGACGCCGAAGTTGCGCAGCCCAAAGTAGTCCTTGCAGACGGCGGGGAACACGGCGAGGTTGGTGCCGTAGTTGAAGCCGAGCATGAACACGGTGACCAGAATGGGCAGCCAGGAGGCGCCGCCGCCGCTGAGCTTGTACAGGGCGGCGACGACCAGCGCCTGCCAGACGAACTCGATGAGCAGCGTGCGCTGGCGGCCGATCCTGTCCGACAGCGTGCCCGTCAGGATGCGCCCGGAACTGTTGCCCACCGCCAGCACGACCACGGCGAGGAAGGCGAGCGAGCCGAGCGCGTGCTTCCCGAGGTCGGAGGCGACGCTGACGAACGTGAGGCCCGCGGACGCGCCGAGGAAGTACATGGCGAACAGCAGCCAGAACTGGGTGGTGCGCAGCATCGCCCGCCAGGAGTACTCGGTCCGGGCGACGTGCGCCGCCGACCTCGCGCCGGGCGGCGGCTGCACGAGGTGGCCCTCCGGCGGGTTGCGCACGAAGAGGGCCAGCACGGCGACCACAACCCAGGTGACGATGCCCAGGGCGATCATCGTCCCGGGCACGCCCTGCTCGACGACGCCCTCGGCGCTCGTGGTCGCGAAGAGGTCCAGGAACCACGCCGCGAGCGGCGCCAGCACGACCGGAGCGAGCCCGAACCCGGCGACCACGATGCCCGCGATGAGGCCGGTACGCTGCGGCGGGAACCACTTGATCGACGCCGGCGTGGTGGCGGCGTAGCCGAATCCCACGCCGCTCCCCGTGAGCACGCCGAACCCCACGATGTAGGCGAGGAGCGACGAGCCGCCCAGGCCGCTGACGACGCAGCCGAGGCCCGCGAGCAGCCCTCCCAGGAGGATGGCGAGGCGCGGGCCGAACCTGTCCTGCAGGCGGCCGGCCGGGATCATGGTGATGGCGAAGAACGCGCACATGGTCGAGTACGGCAGAGCCATGTCGGCCTTGCTCCAGCCCCACGATGCGGGGATGCCGGCGCGCACCACGCTCCAGATGTAGAGGACGCCGAGGACGAGGCCGGTGAGCGCGGCGGCGACGGTGACGACCCAGCCGCGGTAGATGCTGATCGAGATGGTGATCTCTGTCGAGGAGCTGGCCACGACCGTCTCGTCCTTGCGCTCGTCGAGGCGCCGGCGCCGCGGTGGGCGCCCCTGTCGGGCGTCAGTCTACTTGAGGAGCCAGCGAAACGCGATAGCACCACTACTATCTGGCGATATCGACTCGACAGAATCGACCTAATCACACTCCGGGCAGCCGCATGAACACGTAGGCGCGCACCTGAGCGATTCGCCAGCCGTCAGGCCCTCTGACCAGTACATCCGTGAAGCGGTGATGGAGCGTCCGTCCACCGGCAGGAGACGGCGCGAATCCTTCAATGGTCGCCTCGCCGTCCGCGAGGGCGACGTCCGCCGTGACGAAGTGGACACCGACGATGTCCGACGAATGCGTGGAACCCTTGCCGGCGCCGTCGAACAGCGAGGACAGCATCCGCTCCATCGCTTCACGTCCGACGCTGGTCCTGCCGGAGGGGTCGATTACCACCACGTCGGCGTCGCAGAGCCGCAGGAGCGCAGCCAGATCGCCGGCGTCCCAGGCGCGATCATAGGCCGCCTCCACCTCCCTGATGGCGGCGTCGTCGGCGGCCCGGTCGATCTGTGTCCTCTCGGCGCTCATGCTGACGTGGTTCCCCGCGCGCGGATCGGCGAGTCCGTCCGCCCGGGGAATCACCCATTGAGGGTGAGGCGTCGAGGAGCGTTCGTCGCGTAGCGTGGGCCACAGCAGAAAGGACGGCACGCGAGAGGAGAGTCCCATGGACCGCAGGATCGTCATCGCGACAGTGCTCCTTGCACTCGTGCTCAGCGCCTTCATCGGCGCCGGTCTGGAGCGCACGGCGGGAGCAGCGAGAACGCCGGCAGGGTCGGACCTGACGCAGGCGTCGGCCGTAGGCACGTCGATGAGCGGGGACTTCGCCCCGACGAAGTACGCGGCGGCCGAACTCGAGCCTGCGCCGTCTGTTTCCTAACGCAGCGCCCGCAGCTTGTTCTCGATGCCGCGAACCCGGCGACGCGGCGGCGCTTGACGACGAACGCCTGCCGCGCCTTGTCCACGCCGAGGCTCACCCGGCGTTTACACCGCCTCACTCCGCAGGCTCAGTTCCGCACGGCCCGCAGATCTCGTTCTCGCGCCTGGTTACAGAGATTCGTCTAGCCGCTCAAGAATCGATTCCTGACACCGACTCTCATAAGCGGGCCATGACGATCGCCCACCGTCACGGAAGACGAACCGCAGCCTTCGAGCTGGTGCGAGCTGCGTCAGACCTCGTGGTCGTCATCGTCAGGCGATGCCAAAGGACTGCGGTCTCAGCCAGGGTCGGAGGGCTGGCGAAGGCAGCCGGAACGACAGTCACCCTACTGCCCTGCCGTGCCGTCGTCCGGGTCGGCGACGCAGCAACCTGAATGCAGTGGCCGTCCGTGACCGTACTCCCGGCTGTTTCTCTCCCCCTCATGCTCTGCGACATCGAACAGCCGCGTAGGCGCGCGTCGCGCGCCGGGGGGGTGAGGAGGCATGAGGGGTCGTACGTTTCGCGCTGCGCCTGCAAGGAACACCGCATTCCACCGACAAGCACGTCCGTGTGGAGTCTTCCTCGTTCGCCATGCCTCTTGCATGAGGGGTGTCTCGGTGGGCAGGAATGCGCCAACGATCGGCAGGCGTGTGATCGTTCTTCTTCTTTCTCTTGCAGCGTTGTCCGCCATCTACGACTCGTTCAGTAGCGAAGCCTGTGCCTTTACAGCAGGTCACACGACCTCACATCGGAGTTCATTGAGCGCGATCGGAGACAACCACTCCGTTGTCATCTCGTGGGACGACGAATCGATCCGTGGCGACGTACTCAGGTTCGTCCTTCAGTACAAAGCAGTGATGAAGGGTGGCACGCACCACTGGAGGAAGATCGAGATCAGTGACGTCAACGCGACGACCTACACCGTCGATGACCTCGTCAATTACCAGCGTTATGCGTTCCGTCTTCGAGTACAGGGGACCAGGCACAAGCGGTCGAGCTACTCGAGAACGGTCTTCGCCACGCCCGCCGACGCCACGCTGCGTGATCTCCGCGTGAGCGGAGAGACGGTCACGGGCTTCGCCCCCGACACACTCACCTACGACGTGGTCCTGCCGTTCGGGACGATCGTCGCGCCCGAGGTCACCGCAACGGCGAACGACGACACGTCCACGGTCACCGTCACGGAGGCGCCGGGCCTTCCCGGCTCCGCGACCGTCACCGTGACCGCCAGGAAGACCAAGGACACGAGGGTGCGGCGGACCTACGCCGTCCGGTTCGCCGTGAGCGCCGGCGTGACCGTGACCTTCGACAGCAACGGCGGGGAGCCGGTCGCCCCGATCTCGCGGGGGAGCGGCGCTGCGCTCGGCACGCTGCCCGTGCCCAACCGGGCCGATTCGATCTTCCTGGGCTGGTACACGGACGACGACACCTTCGAGCAGGCCGTCTCGGAGGAGACACCCGTGACGGCCGACCTCACCCTCCACGCCCGGTGGGCCCAGGTCTCCGAGACTGCCGCCACGGAACAAGATGCCTTCGCCAGCGCCATGGACTGCCCGGTCACCTTCGCCATCCAGGTCCGGTCGTCGGACGGCGCCCCGGACGGCGAGGAGGTGAAGGCCGCGCTGCGGCTCGAGGTGCTCGACGACACGCCCCTCCCCGGCCTCTCGGTCACGGACGAGGGTGGCGGCGTCTACACGGTCACCGCCACGGATGGCTACACGCCCGGCGCTTCGTACAAGCTGGCGCTGACGGGCGACTCCCTGAGCTTCGCCGGCGAGCCCGAGAGCGTCCGTACCTACTGCTTCACCATCGCCATGCAGAAGGTGCTCAAGGTCTCCATGGACCCCCTCGTCAAGATGGTGCCCGCGACCGACATCACCAAGGCGACCATCAACGGCAGCAGGACGAGCAGCCTGTCCGTGCCGCTCGCCGAGGCGGGCGACGACGTCGTCACGCTCGACGACGCCGTCGACACCGGCACCTTCACCTACGAGGGGACGGAGCCGGTGGCCGTCGGCGACGTGATGGCCATCTATGAAGGCACGCCGCCCGACGAGCGCACCGCCACCGGGGACTACTACGGAGAGGGCCAGAGCGTGGCCTACGTTGAAGTCACCGCCGTGAACGACACGACTGTGACGTACAAGACGGCCGACGCGGAGGACGTCGTGTTCACGCCGGACGTCCTGCCCGTCAGCCGGACCGCCGACACCGACGGTGATCCCGACGACGGTGCGATCACCGTCCCGGTCGCCGCGATGACGTACACGGGGGCCGACTACGAGTCTCTCGGCCTCAGCATCGACACGGTGATCGAGAAGGACGACTTCCTGGCCTTCTACGACGGCGCCTTCGGTGCGGACGCGGAGGACGTGAGCTTCGCCACCATCACCGCCGTCACGCGCGACGACGCCACGTACACCATCCACTACGCCGTCACCACGGACGAGCAGCTGGCCCTGGCGATGGACCTCTACTCCTCGCACGAGGCCGACTTCCCCCTTCCTCCCGAAGAAGCCGCCGCCGCTGAGGAGGACATCGAGCGGCAGGCCGTCGAGAGCGGGTTTGCACAGACGGCCGGGGACTACCTCGCTTCACTGGCGTTCGAGACCGAGGAGGTGCAGCGAGAGCTGGAGAGGGCAGGGCTGGACGGCCCCTCACGGTTGACCCCGGAGGCGGACGGCGATGGGCTGACGGTGACGGCCGACATCTACTCGAACCTCACGCACTTCACCGGCCTCAAGGGCATCGGCTGCTCGGTGGTCGTGGACTACACCGTCAAGTACGAAGACTCCGTGACCATCGTGCTGAGCGCAACGTTCACCGAGGAGCTGCGCACGGCGCTCAGCGCCTCCGGCGGCGCCGTGTGGAAGAGGCGGTGGATATTCCCGTACATCGCCGACTACCGGCTCAGCTCGAGCCTCGACCTGTACAACTACACCGGCGTCATGATCGAGGCCAAGGTCACCTCGGGCGGCGAGGAGTTCGACGTCGCCAGTGACATCAAAGAGATGCTGGCGGCCCAGACGTACCAGCCCGACGAGGTCGCCACGACGACGCAGAGCTTCTACGAGCTCTACGGCGAGATGCTCGACAACCAGCACGGCTACATCAATCTCTTCACCAAGAGGATCTACACGCTGGAGGGTACGCTCGACCCGCTGCACATCACGGCGTACCGCCTGAGCTTCGACTTCGTCGTCAATGCCGACGTCAACGTCTCGCTCGGGTGCAGGTTCGAGTACGAGAAGGCGACGCGCTACATCATCGCGGTACGGCTGTGGGCCAGGACGGCGACCAGCGACCAGCTCGAGCTGGTCGACGAGAAGTACGGCCTCGAGTTCTGGGTGATGGGCGAACTGGGCCTGAGAGTCGGCCTCGTGTCGCGCTTCGAGTTAGGTCTGATCTCGTGCTCCGCCGGGAGCGTTGGCATCGAGATCGAGACGGGCCCCTACGCGCGCTTGTGGGGCTACTTCTACTACCACCTCGAGCACGCGAACGATCAGACCACATCCACGACGTCCGGAGCCCTCTACACGGAGATCGGCATCTACCTGCACATCAGGTTCCTGGCGCAGGCCATCGGCGGCAAGTACTCGTACAACCCCACGCTGTACGAGAAGGAGTTCCCGCTGTGGAGCGTGGGGTCGCAGACCAACGTGTACGACTTCGCGTACAAGCTGACCGACGCGACCGACGACATCCGTTTGAAGGGGAGCACGACGACCTGCACTCTGCCCTCCACCGTGTTCAGCATGAAGCGGCTGGACCTCAAGGAAGGCGACATCAGCGTCGTCCCGTACGGCACCAACGACTTCAACATCTCGTTCACCAACGCGGCCTTCTCGCAGACCAACGGCGTGATCACGGTCCAGAGGCCCGCGGGCCAGGACATCGCCGAGGGCTTCATGACGGTCCGCTGGAAGGGCGGCCCGCTGTCGTTCACCACCGTCCCCATCTCGCGCACGTACCACGTGGTCTGGGACGACCTGGCCGACAGCTACCTGCTCAGCTTCGACAGCCGAGGCGGCGGCATGGTCAGCCCCATCACCGGCGCGTATGGCAGCACCGTGACGCTGCCCACGCCCGCCAGGGCCGGCTACGACTTCGGCGGCTGGTACGACAACGCGGCGTGCACGGGCGCAGCCTTCACGGCGACCACGATGCCGGCCGCGAACACCCTGCTCTACGCCAAGTGGACGCCGCGCACGGACACGGCGTACACCGTCAGGCACTACGTGCAGGAGATCGACGGCTCCTGGCGCCTGGACGTGACCGAGCCGCTCACCGGCACGACCGGCACGCAGGTCACGCCGGACGTGGCAGGTCGCGAGGGCTTCACGGCCCCGCGGGCACAGTCCGCCACCATCAAGGGTGACGGCAGCACGGTGGTGGAGTACTTCTACTCCCGCAACAGCTACAGCCTGACCTTCACCCCCCGGAACGGAGACCCGGAGGTCGTCAGGTCGGTCATGTTCGGAGGCGACGTCACCGCTCCCCAGGTCGTCTGGGCGGGCCACATCTTCGACGGCTGGTACGACAACGTGGCGGGCACCGGTGAGCCCTGGGCCGCGACGACCATGCCCGCCGCCGACGTCCATCTCTACGGGGCATGGACGACGATCGTCGCGGGCTACACCGTCAGGCACTACTTGCAGACGGTGGACGGCTCCACCTACGACCTCACCGAGACGCAGGCGCTTGCCGTCCCGGCGGGAGAGGAAGTCACTCCGGCGGCGAACAGCTACACGGGCTTCACGAGCCCGGCCGCGCAGACCGTGGCGATCGCCGGCGACGGGAGCACCGTCGTGCGCTACTACTACACCCGCGACAGCTACACGCTGACCTTCAAGCCGCGGAACGGGGAGCCGGACATGGTCAGCACCGTGGCGTTCGGAGCCACGATCCACGGCGTCGAGGTCAGCTGGACCGACACCGCCTTCACCGGCTGGTACACCGACCAGACGCTGACGACTCTCTATGCCTTCGACACCATGCCCGCGGGGCCATTGACGCTGTACGCGGGGTGGGTGTCGACGGCCGCCATCCCCGTCACCATCGGGACGGAGCTCTCCACCGGCGCCGACGCCACGGTCACCGTCGGCTCGTTCGTGAACGACACGATCACGCTCACCTGGGACGCCCCGGCAGGAGTGGTCCCGACGGGCACCATCCACGTGACCATGCTCACGCCGGGCGGCGACACGTGGGACGTCTGCGATCAGGTCGTCGAGGCGACGACCTCGCCGTACACCTTCACCACCACCGACCAGGGCCTGAGCGAGGTCGGCGTGTACCAGTTCGAGGCCGAGTACATCCCGGATGCGGCCTCGCTCTTCGCCGGAGCGGTCAGCGACTTCGAGGACGAGCAGGTGACCGTCCTCGGCGTCCCGGCTCTGTCGACGCAGCTCGACACGGGCGAGGACGGGACCGTGCCGAGCCCGACGTCGGTGCACGCCACGGTGACCCTCACGTGGGACGCGCCCGGCGGCGTCGTGCCGGCCGGGACCGTCAGGGTGACCGGCGTGATGCCGGACGGCCACAGCTGGATCGTGATGGAACGAGCCGTCACTTCGTCCGACACGTCGCCGTTCAGCTTCACCACGACAGGTCAGGTGCTTGGATCGGGCGCTGCCTGGGAGGGTGGGCTCCTCGGGCCGGGATTCTACCAACTCCGGGCCGAGTACCTCCCGGCGGCCGACTCCCTCTTCGTCGGAGCGGCCAGCGAGTGGGAGCGCGTCACCTGCTCTGGATCCTGGACCGAGTCGGGCGACGTCCCGGCCGATTGGCCCGGCGTGACCCTGCCGGCCTCGACAATCGCAGGGAACCTGGCAGACGGGGACCTCGCCGACCTCTTCACGGTCGTCCTGGGTCCCGGCGACAGGATCCTGATGACGCTGGGCTCCGGCGTGAGCATGTGGTTCGCCCAGCTCGAACTGCGCCGGGCGGACGGCGGTTTCATCGACGAGACCGACTACCTGCCCGAGAACAGGGTCATCGACTACACGGTTCCGCCCGGCGCCTCGCAGGCAGGCTACATGGTCAGGATGGAGCACCTGTCCAACACCGCGATACCGGCGGACTACGACTTCACCTGCGAGATCACGCAGGCCGACTGAAACCAGGAGTCCCCACAGACAGGAGACCGGGACGCAGAACGGCGGGCGGCGAGCCCGCCGTTCTGCGTACGCCGCTCCCACGGCCGGCCAATCAGACCTTCTTGACCCCGGCGATGAGCTTGCCGGCCACGTCCTGGGCGTCGCCGTACACCATGCGCGTGTTGTCCTCGTAGAACAGCGCGTTCTCGATGCCGGCGAACCCGGCGCCACGTCCGCGCTTGATCACGAAAGCCTGGATGGCTCTGTCGACGTTGAGGATCGGCATGCCGTAGATGGGGCTGCCGGGGTCGTCACGGGCGGCGGGGTTCACCACGTCGTTGGCGCCGATGACGATGGCGGCGTCGGCGGTCGGGAACTCGCCGTTGATCTCGTCGAGGTCGTAGATCATGTCGTAGGGCACGCCGGCCTCGGCGAGCAGCACGTTCATGTGCCCGGGCATGCGGCCGGCGACCGGGTGGATGGCGAACTTGACCTGGATGCCGCGGTCGCCGAGCAGCTTGGCCAGCTCCCAGACCTTGTGCTGCGCCTGGGCGACGGCCATGCCGTAGCCGGGCACGATGATGACCTTCTGGGCGAAGGCGAGGGTCACGGCCGCGTCGTCCGGGCTAGATTCCTTCATCGCGCCCTCGATCGCCGCCAGCTCCTGCCCGCCCTTGGCGCCGAACCCCGCGAAGAGGACGTTGCCGATGGAGCGGTTCATGGCCTTGGCCATCATCTGCGTGAGCAGGGTGCCGGCCGCGCCGACGACGATGCCGGCGATGATCATGGCGCCGTTGCCGAGCACGTAGCCCTCGAGGCCGACGGCCAGGCCCGTGAGGGCGTTGTAGAGGCTGATGACGACGGGCATGTCGGCGCCGCCGATGGGCAGCGTCATAAGCACGCCGTAGAGCAGCGAGAGGGCGAAGAAGGCGACCAGGGTGAGGCTCTCGTTGCCGCCCATGTTGCCGGTGTGCTGCAGGACCACGATGACGGCGAGCGCGACGGACCCGGCCAGCACCAGCAGGTTGAACACGTTCTGGCCGGGGAAAAGGAAGGACTTCTTGATGAGGCCCTGCAGCTTGGCGAAGGCGATCATGCTGCCGCTGAAGCTGACTGAGCCGATGAGCGCGCCGATGATGCCGAGCACGGCGAAGCTCGTCGGCATCTCCCCCGGGTGCATGAACTCGACGGCGGCGATCAGCGCCGCCGCGCCGCCGCCCATGCCGTTGTAGATGGCCACCATCTGCGGCATGTCGGTCATCGCGACCCTGCGCGCCGCCACGTAGGCGATGGCGCCGCCGATCACGAGCGCCAGCGTCATCCAGACGTAGTTGCCCATGTCGGGTGTCGCGAAGGTGATGGCGGTGGCGACGAGCATGCCGACGCCGGCCCAGATGATGCCGCGCCGCGCGGTGCGCGGCGAGCTCATGCTCTTGAGGCCGAGGATGAAGAGGACGGCGGCGGCGATGTAGGCGATCTGGATCAGGTTCTCACGCATCGCCGCCCCGCTTCGTCTCGGCGGCCGCGGAGGCGTTCTTCTTCTGGTCGCCGCTGCTCTTGAACATCTCGAGCATGCGCTCGGTCACGGCGTAGCCACCGACCGCGTTGGCCGCGCCGAGCAGCACGGCGAGGAACCCGACGATGCGCTCGGGGGTCGTCTCCGCCGCCCCGAGCGCCACCATCGCGCCCACGACGACGATGCCGTGCACGAAGTTGGACCCGCTCATCAGCGGCGTGTGCAGGATCACCGGCACGCGCGAGATGACCTCGTAGCCCACGAAGGCGGCGAGGATGAAGATGTAGACCGCCGCGAAGCCCTCGATCATGACGCGCCTCCGTCCCGGTCGGCCGCGTCGGCGGGTGGCACGTTCTCGTCCGGCGCGCCCATGGCCTCGGCCTCCTGGGTGACCTGGTCCGGCGCCGGCGAGTCCGGCCCCTCCATCCGCTCGCGCACGCCCTTGTTCGCGATCGCGCCGTCGTGCGTCAGCACGCTGCCGGCCAGGACCTCGTCGTCCCAGTCCAGCCGCAGCTCGCCCTCCTTGATGAACGGCGTGAGGAAGTGCATGAGGTTGCGCGCGTACTGGTCGCTGGCGTGCACCGGCAACATGCCGGGGATGTTGAGCGGCCCATAGATGAACACGCCGTTTGGGTGGTTGTACTGCTCGCCGGGCCGGGTGAGCTCGCAGTTGCCGCCGCCTTCGGCGGCCATGTCGATGATCACCGCGCCGGGCTTCATCCTGTCGACCACGTCGGCCGTGATGAGCCTGGGGGACGGCCGGCCGGGGATGGCGGCCGTGGTGATCACGGCGTCGGCCTCCACGATGTGGCTGTCGACGATCTCCTTCGCCTTCGCCTTCTCTTCGTCCGTGAGCTCGCGCGCGTAGCCGCCCTCGACCTCGGCGTCGATGCCGGTGTCGATGAACCGGCCGCCCAGCGACTGCACCTGCTCGCGCGTCACCGAGCGGACGTCGTACGCCTCCACGACGGCGCCCAGGCGCCGGGCGGTGGCAATCGCCTGCAGCCCGGCCACGCCGACGCCGAGCACCAGCACCTTGGCCGGCCGGAGGGTCCCGGCCGGCGTCGTCAGCATCGGGAAGTACCGGCCGGCCATGCAGGCCGACATCAGCACGGCCTTGTAGCCCGCGATGGAAGCCTGGCTGGTCAGCGCGTCCATGGACTGCGCCCGCGTGATGCGCGGCAGCAGCTCGAGCGCGAAGCTGGTGATCTTGCCGTCGCGGAGCGCCTTGATCGCGTCGTCCGCCTTGTAAGGCTGCAGCAGGCCGAGGACGACGACGCCCTCGCGCATCTGCTCTACCTCTGCCGGCTTGGGTGGGTCCACCTTCAGGACGACGTCGGCGGCGAAGACCTCGGCCGGGCCGTCGACGAGGGTCGCGGCAGCGAACTCTTCGTCGCGGATGTGACTCAGCGTCCCGGCGCCGCGCTCCACCAGCACCTCGGCGCCAAGCGCGGCGTACTTCTCCGCCACTGCCGGGACCAGCGCCACGCGCGTCTCCCCCGTCGCTGTCTCCCGGGGCACGCCAATGCGGACTGCCATCGAACCCTCCTCGTACATCGGGCCCACGCCGGGCCCGACAAGTCACTTCCCAAGGGTCGAGGGCGAAAAACCTCGCCGCGTAGTGAGAAGTGGACCGCGGCGCGGAGGCAGCAGAGCCGGCGGGCCTCAGCCGCCGAGGCGGCGCACGGCGACCGTCACGGAGCCGAGGCCGACGTGCGTGGTGAGCACCGCGCCGGCGCGGATGACGGGCACCTCGCCGCCGAGGCGCTCCGCGAGGCGCGCGGCCACGAACTCCGCACCCGTCCGGTCGCCGCTGTGGACGACCATGGCGCGGGCCGGCGCGCCGTCCGCGAAGCGCACGGCGCGCTTCACGATCGCGCTGAGGGCGCGGTCGAAGCCGAGCGCCGCGCCCCCCTTGCCCGGCTTGCCGTGCTCGTCGAAGACGATGATCGGCGCGAGGTGAAGCCGCTGGAGCGTCCTCGCCATCGTCGGGCTCACGCGCCCGCCGCGCACGGCGAAGTCGAGTGAAGCGACGGTCCCGAAGATCCTGATCTCCCGCTTGACGCGTTCGGCCACCCGCTCCACCTCGCCCAGCCCGGCGCCGGCGGCGATGGCCTCGCCGATCGCCTCCGTGAGCAGGCCGGCGCCGATGGACACGAGGCACGAGTCGATCACCCGCACGCGCTCGGGGTCGACCTCGCGTGCCGCGGCCCGCGCCGCCTGGACCGTGCCGGACATCGCCCCGGCGATGTGGACGCTCACCACGCCCTCGCGGTACTCCAGCAGCCGGCGGTAGGTCTGGACGAAGTCGGCCACCGCCGGCTGCGACGAGCGCGGCACGTCCGACCCGCTCAGGATGCGGTGCACGAACCCGTCGGCCGAGATGTCGACCCCGTCCAGGAACTCCGCCTCGCCCAACGAGAGCGTGAGCGGCACGGCCACCACCCCGAGGCGGAACGCCTGGTCCTCGGGCAGGTCGATGGTCGAGTCGGTGACGATGGCGATGGCGGCTTCGCGGCCGTCGAGTTGCTGCAGCACCATGTCGTCGATCTTGCTGTGCTCGATCACGCCGAGCTCCGCCACCGACGCGAGGAAGCGCTGCGGCTCGTTGGTGTGCAGGTGGACCCGCAGTCGCGTACCGCCGCCCGCGACCACCAGCGAATCCCCGAGCCCGGTCACTCGCGCCATGACCAGCTCGCGGGAGAACTGCTCGTCGTCGCGCGCCCGGAGCAGCGCCTCCGTGCAGAAGCGGAAGCGGTCGTCGATCTCGTCGTGCGTCCCCGAGAACGGCGGCAGCCCGTGCGCCGGGGCCTCGCAGGCCTCCCACGCGGGTTCGTGGCCGCCGCGCAGCGAGTCCATGAGGCCCTCGAGGAAGAAGACGAAGCCCTGACCACCGGCGTCGACGACCTTGCTGCGCGCCAGGATCTCAAGCTGGTGCGGCGTCGCCGCGAGCGCGTCCTTGGCGGCCACGAGGCCGTGGCGCAACAGCTCGGGGAGGTCGTCCTCGTGGTCGCGGGCACGACTGCCCAGCTCGTGACTCCAGGCGCGGAGCACGCTGAGTATCGTGCCCTCGCGCGGGTCCTGGAGGGCCGAGTACGCGGACTCCGTGCCCGCCAGCGCCGCGTCGGCGAACTGCGACCCGTCGGCGCTGCGCAGACGCTCCATGGAGGAGGCGAGCCCGTGAAGGAACTGGGCGAAGATCGCTCCGGAGTTGCCGCGGGCCCCGTCCAGGGCGCCGTCGGCGGCGACGCGCGCGGCGACACCCACCGAGTCTGGAGCCTCGTTTCCGAGCCTGGAGGCCGCCGACCTGAGCGTCGCCGCCAGGTTGGCGCCCGTGTCGGCGTCGCGCACCGGGAAGACGTTGATGCGGTTCAAGGTCTCCTGCTCGCGCACGACGGCGAGCGCGCCGGCGCGCACGACGCGCGAGAACGTCTGTCCGCTCAGCTTCGTCGAGTGGTCGGTCGCGTCGGTCATTTCCGAGGCTTTCTACCCGTTCGAGCCAAAGGCTCGGTCATTTCCTGGCGGGGAGCGCGCCGATCTGCTTGAGCGCCTTGCGCGCCGCGCCGGCCACCGCGTTGTCCACGTCGCCCATGGCGCGGCGGAGCGTGTCCGTCGCCCCCGGGTCGCCGATCTTGCCCAGCGCCTCGACGATGATCATCCGCAGGAGCGGGTCGGGGTTGTGCATCGCGAGGCAGAGAGGCTGCACCGCGACGGGGTCCTTCATCAGGCCGAGCACGTAGGCCGCGTCCTGGCGTCGGTGGAGGTGGCCCTCCCTGAGGATGAAGATCAGCCGGTCGCGAGCCGGCGGGCCGATGATCAGCAGCGCGTCGCGGGTGGTGTTCAGCTGCACGATGTTCTTGGTCTGCAGCCGGTCGATGAGCTTGTCCAGGTAGCCCTCGAGCGCCTTGCGCGCGGCCGCGGCGACCTCGGGGTCCTTGTGCCTGGCGGCCTTGACGAGGCCGTCGATCTTGCCTTGCGCGTCGAGCTTGGCGACGTTGGGCGGGCCGAACAGGGCCACGGGGCGCTCCTCAGGGTCGGACCTTCTGGACGGGCGGCGGGCGCTCCCGGGGCGCCCGGGAGCAAGTCTACCGCAGGATGCGGTTGGCGACGTCGAGAAGGCGCGCCGGCAGGTCGCGGAAGGCGCGCACCGGGAAGACGTCGCCGTGGCCGGCGTCGGCCAGCTCGCGGCAGAGCTCCGGGTTCATCTTGTAGTCCTCGGTGAGGAGGACGAAGAGCTGCGGGAAGCGATGCGCCAGCGGCCGCGGGTCGCCGCCTGCCGTCACCACGCCGTCGGTGATGAGGAGGCCGCTGCGGCGGGGGTTCCGGCCGCGTTCCAGCTCGGCCGCGCCGAGCTCCAGCGCCGCCTCGACGTTGGTGTAGCCGCGCACCGGCTGGTCGAGCATGCGCCGCACGACCTCTTGCGGCGCGTCCGGCACGTCGAGGTGCGTCACGGCCGTCGCCTTGTCCTCGAAGACCACGACGGACAGATCCTCGGGGTGCAGCTTGAGCGCCAGGACCGCGGCCGCCACGGCGGCGATGGCCATGTTCTCGCCGCTCATGCTGAGCGAAGTGTCGACCATGAGCACCACCTGGTGGCGGCGGTCCACGCGGCGCTGCGCGATCCAGTCGCCCGGCTCCGGGTGTGGCTTGCCGAGCACGTTGTCGAGCGTCGCCTCCACGTCGAGCTCGCCGGCCCAGGGCTCGCGTTGGGGCTCGCGGACGGTCTGGGTCGCCGCCTGCAGCGGGCCGACGAGGCGGGCGGCGCGCTGGAGCACGGCCCGCGCCGCCAGCCGCTCGGCGTAGTACCTCAGGCCCGCGTCGGCGAGGCGGCAGTCGCTGCGCGTCAGATTGACGGCGATCGTCCAGCCGTCGAGCTTCTCCTGGTCTACGCGGTAGCGCGTCGCGAGCGCCGCCAGAGGAGCGTCGCCGGCCGGCGGCTCCGGGGCGCACGACGGCAGGCCGCGGACTTCCACGCGGCCCTGATGGCGGAGCGCGGCCCCGCCGATGGGGGTCAGACTTTTGGGGACTCCGCCGGCGCGAGCGCGACGTCCGGGTCCTCGCCGCGCTCGACGACGAGCTCGAGCAGCTCGTCGAGCGCGGCGCCGAAGTCCGCGTCGATGTCGTCGCGCAGGTCGACCCGGGTCGTCAGCGCGGCTTCGGCCGCGCGGCGCAGCACCTCGCGGCTCACGGCCCCGCAGGCGTCGCGGTCGTCGGCCCAAAGCCGCTCGGCGATGGCGACCGTCGCGATCGCTCCGCGCACCGAGGCCCCCTTGCGAAAGCGCGGGTGCAGTCGCGTCGCCCGCGTGAGCCGTACGGCCGTGCGCACCAGCGCGGCGTCGTCCGAGCCCGTCTCCGCGGCGACGATCCCCGCCTCCTCCGCCGCGTCCTGGTAGTCAAGGGCGAGGTGCTCGAAGCGGTCACGAAGCGCCTCCGAGAGGTGCCCCGTGGCGACGTACTCCACCGGGTTCTGCGTCGCCACCACCTGGAACCCGGCGCTCGCCCGCACCTCCCCGATGTGCGGCACCTGCAGCAGCCGCTCGTCCAGCGCCGGCAGGAGCACGTTCTGCACGCTCTCGGGCATCCGGTTCAGCTCGTTGATGAAGAGCACCTTGCCCTCCCGCATGGCCTCGACCAGCGGGCCGGCGAAGAACGCCTCTTCCCCGTACCCCTGCTTGAGCACGAGCGGCGGGTCGAACCATCCCGTGAGCTTGCTCTCCGAGTACCGGTCGTCACCGTCCACGCGCACGGTGTCGCGCCCGAGGTGTCCGCAAACGGCCAGCGCGACGGTGGTCTTCCCCACCCCCACCGGACCCTCGAGGAGGAGATGACGACCGGCGCCGAGCACGGCCAGCGCGGTGGCCAGCTCGCCCTCGCGACCGATGATGCCGTGCTGCTCCTGGATCTGCCTGATGGGCGTCATGCTGTCACCTTCGTCATCGCGCTGCCGCATCTCCCTGCCGCAGACTGGGTCCATGTTCTCCTCGACGATATCAGGACCAGAGCCCCCCGGGCGCACCCTGCCCAGGGATGCGACATGCCGCCCAGACCCACGAACCGCTCAGCGCAACACCCGGTCGGCCACATCCAGCATGCGGCGCGGGAGAGCAGGGAAGCCGTCGACCCGCACCAGGCCGCCGTCGGCTGCGCGCGCGATGGCCTCGCCGACGCGAAGCCGCGGCGCGATCCAGGTGGTGACGGGCACCGCGAGGTCGCGAGCCGCCACCGGCTCCTCCATCAGCAAGACGTGCAGCGGCCCGAACCGCGCCGCCGGCGGCAGCGGGTCGGCGCCGCTCGTGCACACGCAGTCGCTCACGAGCAGGCCGCAGCGGCCCGGGTCGCGACCGCGCCGGAGCTCCGCGTGCCCGGCCTCGAGCGCGGCGGCGATGTCGGTCCCGCCGCCGCACGGCACGGAGAGCATGCGACTGACCAGCTCCGCCGGCGGCAGCTCCTCTCCGAAGCGAGAGGCCACGCGCGCACCGTCGGCGAACAGCACGACGGCGAGGTCGCCGGGCCGCAGCTTGAGCGCCAGCACGGCGGCGGCCACCGCGGCGAGCGCCATCTTCTCCCCGGCCATGCTGAGCGAGGTGTCGACCATGAGCACCACCTGGTGGCGGCGGTCCACGCGGCGCTGCGCGATCCAGTCGCCCGGCTCCGGGTGTGGCTTGCCGAGCACGTTGTCGAGCGTCGCCTCCACGTCGAGCTCGCCGGCCCAGGGCTCGCGTTGGGGCTCGCGGACGGTCGTCGATGTCGCCCTGAGCGGCCCGACGAGGCGGCCGGCGCGCCGCAGCACGGCGCCGGCCGCGAGCTGCCGGGCGCACACACAGGCGCGCTCGCCGGCGTGCGCGAGCACTCCCGAGCTGAGATCGGCGGCCAGCTTCCAGCCATCAAGGTCCTCTGGGGCCGCGCGCAGCTGCTCCGCCAGCGCGCAGCGGTCCTCGAGTGAGCAGCTCTCCGGCCCGGCCGATCTCGCAGCCGGCCGCGGTCCCTCCCGCCGATCCCGCGTGCCGGCCCGGCCGCTCTCCGCCGGTGCGGCCTCGTCCGCGCCGAGCCGGAGCCGCCCGGCGGCGGGCGCCGCGCCGGGGTCATCCCCTCCCGCGACGACCAGGGCCAGCAGCTCGTCGAGCAGCTCGCGCAGCCCGTAGTCCCCGTCTCGCAGCTCCACACGGGTCGCGAGCGCCGCGGCGGCGGCGCGGCGCAGACCGTTGCCTGCGGCTCCGCCGGCCTGCCCATCGTCGGCCAGCGCGCGCGTCAGCTCCACGATCGCGATCGCGCCGCGCACCGACGCCCCGCGGCGCACGCGCGGGTGCAGCCGGGTCGCCCGTACGAGCCCCACGGCCGCGCGCACCAGTCCGGCGTCCCGGCAGCCCGTCGCCGCCACGACGATGGCTTCCTCCTCCCCGGCGGTCTGGTAACCGAGCTCGAGGTGCTCGAACCGATCGCGCACGGCCTCGGACAGGTGGCCCGTGGCGACGTACTCCGCAGGGTTCTGCGTCGCCAGCACCTGGAAGCCCTCGGCGGCGCGCACCTCGCTGAGGTGCGGCACCTGCAGCACGCCCTCGTCGAGCGCCGGCAGCAGCAGGCTCTGCGCCGCCTCCGGCAGGCGGTTCAGCTCGTTGAGGAAGAGGACGTGGCCGCGGCGCATGGCGCGGACCAGCGGCCCCGCGACGAAGGCCTCGCCGCGGTAACCCAGCCGCAGCACCAGCGGGGGGTCGAACCAGCCCGCGAGGCGGCTCTCGGTGCAGCGGTCGTCGCCGTCCACGCGAACGATCTCGCGCTGCAGGTGACCACACACGGCGCGGGCGACGGTCGTCTTGCCCGAGCCCACGGGCCCCTCGAGCAGCAGGTGACGCCCGCCCGCGAGCGCGGCGAGCGCCGTCGCGAGCTCACGCTCGCGGCCCACGACCCCGTACCGCCGCTGCATCTCCCGCACGCCGTCCACCACCCGATGCTACCTCACCGCGGCGAGTAGACTGGGGCCATGGCCCTGCCGCCCGACATCGGCCTCCCCAGCGACGCGTGGTACAGCCTTCCCCTGGGCGCCGCGCTCGCGCGCGTGGCGCGGTACGCCTCGCTCGCCGAGATCGCCTCCACGGAGGAGCACAGCCTGCTGGCGGCGGCCAACCGGAGGGCGGCCGTGGAGAGCGGGCTTCGCCTGACCGTCCACGGCCCCTGGGACGACCTCGAGCCGGGCAGCCCGCGCGAGCGAGACCGGCGGCACGCGCTCACCGTGCACCGCCGCCACCTCGAAGCGGCGGCGGAGATCGGCGCCGAGACCTACGTGGTGCACCCCGACTACCAGGGCTGCGCGGTGCCGCGCGACCATAGGATCGTGGACGCGCTGCGACGGACGTTCGCCGAACTCGAGGAGTACCAGCGCGAGCTCGGCGTCCGCATCGTCGTCGAGAACCTGCCGGGCGTCGGCTTCTCGCACTTCGGCGCGCCCGGCGACCTCGACCTCGGCGAGCTCGGACTGATCCTCGACACGGGGCACGCAGCGATCTGCGGGACGCTGCACGACTTCCTGGACGAGCCGCACGCAGAGCTCGCGCACGTCCACCTGCACGACAACCGCGGCCCGGCCGATGCCGGCGACCCGCACCTTCCGCTTGGCCGGGGCGTGGTCGACGCGGGCGCGGTGCTGCGTGCGGCGCGCGCGAGCGGCGCGACCGTCATCCTCGAGCTGCTGGACGAGGCGGCGATCCACGAGAGCATCGCGCACCTGGAACGGAGGGGCCTGCTCCACTCTGGGTGAACCGGCACGCACAGGGCGCGGGCCGGCTGCGCCGTCGCGCCCGCCGTCACACCTCGAACGCGAACCCGAAGCCCGGCCCCTGGTGCCGCAGCGGCACGAGCGGGCTCGGTGGCACGTCCGCATGCGGTGCGCCGTGGTACTCGCGCGGGGCCACGTCGTTGGGGCCGTCCGGGTACAGGAGGCTGGCCAGCGCCTGGATCTGGTCGCGGCCGATGCCGAGCTCGAACTGGCCGCCGCCGTAGAGGCTCATGCCGGCGGCCTGCGCGCGCCCGACGCAGTCGAGCAGCGTGCGCAGGCTCCCGAAGCGCGACGGCTTGATGTTGAGCTGACGCAGCGTGAACGCGTCGCACTCGGGGCCGCAGGCGGTTGCCACCCGCGCCGTCGCCGCCTCGACGTCCTTCCACGAGTGGATGGGCGCGTCGAAGCTGAAGCGCGCCTCCTGGCCCTGGAGCGCCTCGCGCGCCGGCCCCTCCAGCGCCGGATCCTCGAGCACGGCCCCCGGGAACGTCTCGCTCACGAGTCGGTACTGCACGGGGTCCGGCGGGTTGTCGACCGGCGAGCCCTCGTAGAACGCCTTGAAGTCGAGGGCGCGCACGCGCCCAGTCGCGGCGATCTCCCGCATGAGGCCGGCATCCCACTCCGGCGTAGGGTCGAGCTTGAACTCGAGACCCGGGTCGACGGCGAGCCAGGGCTTGATGTCGAGGCGCGTGCTGAGGACGAAACGCACGGGGGCGAACGGTCGGCCGAGTGCCTCGCCCAGGTTCTGGCGGGCCTGGCGCAGGGCCAGGTCGAGGGCGGCGCTCTCGAAGCCCCAGCGCCGGTAGTCGCGGAAGGACTCCTGCTGGGGTGGCCTTCCGGGAAACAGGTCCAGGCCGTCCAGGTGCCGTGAGAACGCGTCGAGCGTCCTCTCCCCGGCCAGGGGCAGCTCCGCCGGGTAGCCGTCGTGGTCCTCGGCCGCGTAGGTGACGTCCTCGCCGCGGCCCTCCAGCCCGCCGCCGACGAGCACGATCTCCGTGGTCACGCGGCGAAAGCCGCTCGAGACGTCCAACTCGTGACGCTCGGTCCGGTACCGCTCGATCTCCAAGCCGAGCCCGGCGAGCAGGGCGTAGGTCGCGCCCGTGGTGTCGCTGCTGACCGAGGCCTCCATGCGCCG
Organism: uncultured Thermoleophilia bacterium; assembly: GCA_963705205.1. Lineage (GTDB taxonomy): Bacteria > Actinomycetota > Thermoleophilia > UBA2241 > UBA2241 > CAIXSE01. The sequence goes on along the minus strand of CAVPJG010000005.1, from coordinate 205,727 downwards.
CTTCTACCCGGCGCGTCCACATGGCAACCGGGCGCCGTCGGCGGCAGGCGTGGCGCGCGCACCGGGCGCTGCTCTGGCATACTGGAGCCCCGTGCAGCGTCCCAAGGACATCGGCATCTCGACGAGCGCCTACTCGGAGCAGCTGCTCCCGGCGGCGCTGGAGCGCATCTCCGAACACGCCTCGTTCGCCGAGATCCGCTCGTTCGGCCTGCACACGCTGCTCAGCAAGCGGAACCGGAGCGAGGCGCGGCGCGCAGGCCTCACGTACTCCGTGCATGGGCCGTTCGGCTACACGGGCATCTGGGACCTCGACGAGGCTGAGCGCCTCAAGGCGCTCGACGAGCACCGCAGGCACCTGGAGGCGAGCGCCGAGATCGGGGCGTTCCTCTACGTCGTGCACCCCGACTGGCGCCCCGGGGTCGAACCTCGCGACGCCGCCGTGGTCGCGCGGCTGGGTCGCTCCTTCGAGACGCTGCGCGACTGGCGGGACGAGCTCGGCGTGGAGGTCGTCGTCGAGAACATGCCAGGCGCCGGCATGTCCCACTTCACCCACCCCGGCGACCTGGACCTGCGTGGCCTGGGGCTCATCCTCGACGTGGGACACGCCAGCATCAGCGGCTGCCTCGCGGAGTGGCTCGACGACCCGCGGGCGCCGCTGCGTCACCTGCACCTGCACGACAACCACGGCGAGGGTGACGGGGCTGACCCGCACCTCGGACTCGGCGCCGGCGTCGTGGACGCGGCGGCCGTGATGGCCGCCGCGCGAGCCGCCGGCGCCTCAGCCGTCCTCGAGCACGACTCAGACGACGCCGTGCAGATCAGCCTCGCCCACCTGCGGGAGCTCGGCCTGCTCTGACCCGGCCCCGTTGAGGAGCCCGAGCAACTCCGTCCTGACGTTGCGCAGGCGGACCGAGATGTCGCCGGCCAGCCGCTGCATCACCTCGTAGCCGGCGAAGGGCTCGAGAAGGAAGATGTCCTCGGCCGCCGCCGCAGGCACCACCAGCACGGTGGAATCTTCGACGGCGGTCGCGCCGGCGACGTACTCGTGCGGGGCGACGAGCGACGACCACCCGCAGAGGCGGAACTGCCCCGCGTCGAACACGTCGATGGCGCCGCCTCCGGACGCCGTCATACGTACGGCGACCCGCCCCTTCGCGACCACGAAGAAGTCGTGAGCCTCATCGTTCTGGGCGAAGAGTGGCTCGCCCGCGCGCAGCGAACGCGTCGTCGCGCACGCGGCCAGCTCGGCGATCTGCCGCTCGCTCAACGGCCGGAGCAGGTCGCAGCGGCGCAGCGTGGCTTCGGGAGTGAGATCGGGAGCGGGCGGTGTCATGTGGTCCCCCTCATGGGTAGATGAGCATGGCGGCGGCACGCGGGGCCGGTCTCAGCTCTCCAGCACCTCGATCAGCTCTTCCTTGATGTCGCGCAGGCGCGTCGAGATGACGCCGGCGAGTTTCTTCATCACCGCGTAGCCCGCCGCCGGCTCGCGCAGCAGGATGTCTTCCACCTCGTCGGCGGAGATGGCGATGACGGCGCTGTCCTCGAGCGCCTTCGCGTCCGCCACGTAGATGTGCGGCGCCACGATCGACGACCAGCCGGACAAGCCATACTGGCGTACCTCGACCACCTCGATGACGCGGCCCGCGGGGGTCGCCAGACGGATCGCCAGGCACCCGCTGGCCACGACGAACAGGCTGTGCGCGACCGTGTTCTGGTCGAACAGGGCCTCGCCCTCGCGCAGCATGACCATCGTGCAGTGATCGGAGAGTGCGGCGATCTGAGCCTCGCTCAGGGGTTCCAGCAGCTCGCAGTGTGCGAGTGTGCTCTCGACGGACAGGTCGGCGGTCGGTGGTTTCATGTCGCTCCCCCTCCTGATAGACATGGCACATTCTGGTGTCTACCCGTTCGGCGATGTGACGAAGTGTCCGCGTCGCAGCCGGCGCGGCGCGACCGTCTGATACACTCCATCGGGTGCCGCCTCGGCGCTCCCCCGCTCACGTCAACGACCGAAAGCGCGAGGCCATGAGCCAGTCCTTCACGTACACGGGCACCAGCGACTACATCGCGGCGCCCGACCTCATGCAGACGGTCAACGTCGCCGTCCAGCTCCGCCGCCCGCTGCTCATCAAGGGCGAGCCCGGCACCGGCAAGACCATGCTCGCGCAGAGCATCGCCCGGGGCCTCGACATGCCGCTGATCGTCTGGAACGTGAAGTCGACGACCAAGGCCCAGGACGGCCTCTACGTCTACGACACCGTGCAGCGCCTCTACGACGGCCAGTTCGGCGACCGCGACGTGAGCGACATCGCCCAGTACATCAAGCCCGGCAAGCTGGGCGAGGCGTTCGCCAGCGAGGAGCGCGTCGTGCTCCTCATCGACGAGATCGACAAGGCCGACCTCGAGTTCCCCAACGACCTGCTGTGGGAGCTCGACCAGATGGAGTTCCACATCCCCGAGACGCACGAGACCGTCAAGTCGAAGCAGCGCCCAATCGTGCTCATCACCTCCAACGCGGAGAAGGAACTCCCGGACGCGTTCCTGCGCCGCTGCGTCTTCCATTACATCGAGTTCCCGGACGAGGCGATGATGGAGCGCATCGTCCACGTGCACGTGCCCAATCTCGACAAGCGGTTGCTCGACCTCGCCATCCAGGCCTTCTACTGGCTGCGCGACGTGCCCGGACTGCAGAAGAAGCCGAGCACCAGCGAGCTCATCGACTGGGTGCAGGCGCTGGCGCGCGGCGGCGTCGACCCCAGGGAGATCGCTGCGCGCCTCCCCTTCATGGGCGTGCTGCTCAAGAAGGACCACGACGTCGACGTCGCGCAGCGGGCGCTCGCGGGCGTCCGCGGCCGGCGCTAGCCATCCGGGCCGCGGCCCGCACGAACGAGGAGCCCCCATGAGCAGCGTCGGCGGCATCGAACTCTTCATCGTCATCGTCATCGCGATCGTGGTGGCCGGCCTGGTGCTGCGCCAGATCATGTCGAAGCGCTGAGGCGCGCCGGGCATCGCGCGTGTTCACCGACTTCTTCTTCCTCCTGCGCTTCTACGGGGTGCCGGTCACGGTCACGGAGTGGCTGGCGCTCATGCGCGGACTCGCCATGGGCCTCGTCCCGATCGGCCTCGACGAGTTCTACGCCGTCGCGCGCAGCATCCTCGTCAAGAGCGAGGCGTACTTCGACCAGTACGACCAGGCGTTCGCGCACATGTTCACGGGCATCGAGACGCCGCTCGAGATCGAGGACGAGGTCTGGGGCTGGCTCGCGGACCCCTTGACCATGCCCGGCCTGAGCGACGAGGAGCGGCGGCTGCTGGCCGCCGCGCTCGAGGACCTGGACCTGGAGGCGCTCCAGAAGCTCTTCGAGGAGCGCCTCAAGGAGCAGACCGAGGCCCACCACGGCGGCAACAGGTGGGTGGGCACCGGCGGAACCAGTCCCTTCGGCCACTCGAGCTTCCATCCCGGCGGCATCCGCGTCGGCGGCGAGAGCCGCAACCGCAGCGCCGTGAAGGTCGCCGGCGAGCGCCGCTACCGCGGCTACCGCACCGACCAGGAGGTCGGCGTGCGGCAGTTCGAACTCGCCCTCCGGCGCCTGCGCCAGCTCTCCTCGCGTAACGAAGGCGTGCCCGACGAGCTCGACCTCGATGAGACCATCGAGGAGACGGCGGGCAACGCCGGCCGCCTCAGCCTCGTCTGGCGCAAGAGCCGCAGGAACGCCGTCAAGGTGCTGCTGCTCATGGACGTCGGCGGCTCCATGCACCCCTACATCCGTCTGTGCAGCCAGCTCTTCAGCGCCGTCGATCGCAGCACGCACTTCAAGGCCCTGCGCACCTACTACTTCCACAACTGCGTCTACGACTGGCTCTACACGAGCACGCGCATGACCTCGTCCGAGGCCATCTCCACCCGGCGCGTGCTGCAGGAGCTCCCCGGCGACTACAAACTCATCGTCGTCGGCGACGCGGCCATGGCCCCCAGCGAGCTCATGGCCCGCGACGGCATCATCTGGTGGGGCTTCGGCAACGACGAGCCCGGCATCGAGTGGCTGCGGCGCCTGCGCCGCCACTTCGACCACTCCGTGTGGCTCAACACCATCCCCGAGGCCGACTGGGAGCGCGCCTACGGCAGCGTGACCATCCGCAAGGTGCGCGAGGTCTTCCCCATGTTCGAGCTCACCGTGGACGGGCTCACCGCCGCCACGCGCAAGCTCATGGTGCGGTACTAGCGTCCCCCAGGCAGTAGAACCACCCGTCGCGGCAGCCGATGTAGACGCGCCCGTCCCACAGCGTCGGCGTCGACTCGAACGCGCCTTCCGCGTAGAACTGGTCCCGCTCCTCGAGGGTCACCGTCCAGTAGGTGCCGTCGCCGCTGGCGCTGGGCAGTGCGCCGGGATCGCCCCGCTCCGCGGGGTCATAGCGCACGCTCCAGAGGTGCACGCGCTGGTCGTAGCTGCCGGCCACCAGCGCGTCCCCCACCAGGATCGGCGTCGAGATGGCCCCGCCGTTCCAGATCCTGGCCACCTCGACCGGCGTCTTCAGCCCCGTCTCCCGATTCGGTCCCGCCACGGTCTCGTCGCTCATCACGTCCCGTGAGATCACGTAGAGATAGCCGTCGATCGCGCTGAACGCGCACAGCGCCGGGTACTTGCCGCCCGGGTTGTAGGCGTCGTTCACGCTAGCCGAGCCGACGATGCCGCCGGCCCAGTCGCCGACCTTGCGGTTGCCCGTGGGGAAGTACCACACCGTCGCCTCGGCTGCCGGTCGCGAAGGGTCCAGGCACAGCATGCCGCCCTTGCCCTTGATGTACTCCTTCTCCACCGCCTGGAGAAGCAGCCCTTCGCTGGTCGGCACCGGCGTCCCGTCCAGATCGGAGCCGATGAAGTAGTCCCAGACGACCTCGAGGTCGGACCGCCGGAGCCCGTACACGTGGCCGGCGCCGGACGCTACGTACAGGTTCTTGCCGAGCGCCGAGACGGACGATTCCATCACGAGGTTGCGCCCATGGTCCTTCGCACGCTCGTCGCCGAGCAGCAGCTGCTGCGCCGCGATCACAGGCTTGGCGCCCTCGGCCCACGGCTGGGTCTTCAGGGGGTCGAGGGCGTAGAAGTACCCGCTCTCGACCCCTACGTAGTAGGTGCCGTCGTAGTAGAACCCGCTGCCGTCACAATCCCGGCTGTAGCAGCGGGTCTGCGGCACCGGCAGCCGCCAGAGCTCCTTGCCGGTCCCGAACGTGACGGCGCGCACGGGTGCGACGCGCAGGTCGTCCAGCTTGTAGGGGTACCCGCGCCTCGATCCGGCGACGACGATGTACTTGTCGTCGGGACCCGTCGGCGAGGGGTTCCGGAACACCGAGGGGCTGCCCTTGATGATGTCGTCGTACTGGTAGGCCCAGAGGACCTCGCCGGTCTCGGCATCGATCCTGCGCAGCTTGTACGAGTAGGAGCTCACGATGATGTAGGCCCTCCCGCCGTCCACGACCACGCTGGGCTGCCCGGTCCAGCCGCTGCCGGCCCACTTGCTCGGAGGGTCGGTGTCGAGCTTGCCGGAACTCCAGCCGCTGCCCAGCCGCACCTTCCAGAGGACGTCGAGGCGCCTGGGCGCCGGCCCCTGACCGTAATACCGGCGCCCGTAGTTGCCGAGGAACGTGCCCATCTTGACGCCGTCGCCGGCGAGCTCGGGCGCCGGCGGCGCCGGCACCGGCCCGGCCTGCGTGACCTGCTCCTCCGCGCCGGCGCCGCAACCGCATCCGCCGCACGCCGCGGCACGCCAGACGATGAGACCCAGAACGACGACGAGCAGGAGGAGGGCGACGCCGCGCCGGCGCCGCAGCCGGCGCCGGCGTTCGGCGGAGCGGCGGCGCTGCGGCCGCCGGTCTTGTCCGGCCGACGTCTCGATGGCGCGACGATACAACAACCGGCCCAGCGGCGCCCGGCGCGCACCCCGTGAGGTCGCCCGGCGGCGGTGTGGTGTGTGAGTCGGCGACGACGCCGCGCGCCGGCGGACATCCTTCCGGCTGCGCGCCGCAGCGGGTAGGATGCCTGAGGCCGGCCGGCGCAGCCGCGCCGGCCCTCAAGCCGACGAACGACCCCCGGAGGGCTCACATGACGACCGACCTCGACCTGCTCCGCGACCTCTGCGCCGCCCCGGCCCCGACCGGGTTCGAGGCTCCAGTCCAGGACCTCGTGCGGCGCCGTCTCTCCGCGCACTCGGCGCCCGAGGGCGATCCCCTGGGCAACGTGTGGGCCACGGTCGCCGGCAAGGGCGCGCCGCACGTCGTCGTGACCGCGCACGCCGACCAGATCGGGCTGATCGTCACCTATGTGGACGACCACGGGTTCGTCTCGTTCGACAAGATCGGCGGCGTCGACCCGCAGCTCCTCCCCGGCCGGAACCTCATCGTCCACGGCGCCAAGGGCCCGGTACACGGCGTGGTCGGCCGCAAGCCCTCGCACAAGATGAGCAAGGACGAGCGCGCCAAGGCTCCGGACCTGAGCGACCAGTGGCTCGACATCGGCTGCTCCACCCGCGACGAGGCGCTCGGCCTCGTGCACATCGGCGACCCCATCACGTTCCCGCCCAACTTCCTCCAGCTGGCCGGCGGCCGCTACGCCTCGCCGGCCTTCGACAACCGCGCCGGCGTCTACGTCTGCCTGCGCGCGCTCGAGCACCATACGCAGGCGCCTTCGGCCGCCGACCTCACGGCGCTGCTCACGGTGCACGAGGAGACGACCTTCATGGGCGCCCGGACGATGGCCATCCGCTGGCAGCCCGACATCGTCATCGTCGTCGACGTGGACTTCGCCAGCGACGATCCCGGCCTCGACGCCAAGAAGCTCGGCGGCGAGGTCAAGCTGGGCGCGGGCCCCGTGATCCACCGCGGCGCCGCGGGCAACCTCGCGCTCACCGACCTGGCCATCGAGGTCGCCAGGGACGAGGGCATCCCGGTGCAGATCAAGGCCATGCCCGGCAGCACGTCCACGGACGCCGAAGAACTGATGGCGGCCGGCACCGCGGCGACGCTGTCGTTCAGTCTCCCGGTGCGCAACATGCACTCGGCGTTCGAGGTCATGCAGCCGGACGACGCTGAGGCCGGCGCGCTTCTGGCGGCGGCGGTGACGCGGCGAATCGCCGCCGACGGCTGGGACGCCGGCCGCTTCGTGCCGCGCGCGTAGCCGGCGCGGTCAGACGCCCGGCGACCGGGCCTCAGGGTACCCGGCGAACAGCGAGCCTATCCAGTCGATCTCGGCCGGTGCCACACGGCTCCAGTACGCGTCGTTGTGGCCGCCGGGCTCAAACCCGCCCGCCGGCGGCTCCGGCAGGACCTCGGCGAACGCGACGTTCGCCTCGTAGAACGGGTCCTGCCTTCCGCAATCCAGGCGCACCAGCGGAGCAGCGAGCTTGCCGGCGTCCGCGTACACGTCGTTGCGCGCGTAGTCGTCGGCAGAGTCGAAGGCGTCGCCCACGCCGACCTCATAGGAGCGCCACAGGGCGGCGCTCACGCCGCAGACGCCGTAGAACAGCTGCGGGTGCAGCTCCGCCGCCCGCAGCGCCCCGTACCCGCCCATCGACCAGCCCATGATCGCCAGTGGGCCGGTCAGGCCCCGCTGGTCGCGCAAGAACGGGATGAACTCGTCGAACAGCATCGCCATGGCGTCGTCGCCGGCTGCCCGGGCATGCCAGTATGTGTCGCTGGCCTGCACTGCGGCGACGACGAAGGGCGTGACGCCGCGCTGGTCGATGCCGTCGGCCACGTAATCGCCGAAGCGTTGGCGCCCTTGCAGGACTTCGCCCGGTGAACGGCCGCGGCCGGGCAGGCAGATGAGGACGGGCATGGCCGGCCCTCCTTGACCGGACCCGCCGGCCACACCGGGCGGGTAGGCGATACCGTAGTCGACCGGCTCCGCCAGATGCTTCGACGGCAGCGTCCCGGTCTCGTAGGTGACCTGATAGGCGGGCGGCGGCGTTCCCGCCTCGCCGTAGGCGCCGGTGAGGCGGTACCAGGCGTCGCGCACGGCCCAGGAGCGCCAGCCCACCGCGCCGGCGACGGCCAGGCCGGCGACCACGACGCCGCCGCCGACGAGGAACTGACGACGGGTCACCCCGGCCTCCGGGCCGGAGGCAGACTCCTCCTGCCGGCCTCCGGCCTGACGGCCGGGGCGAGCCTGCTGTGGCGGCGCTTCAGCGCCCCGGGTCATTGCCGCGCCGCAGCCGGACGCGCCGGGGACGGCGCGGCCGCGACGGGCCCGGATGACCCGTTCAGCGTGGAGGCCAGCTGCCGCGCCATCTCCGGCTGCCACTTGAGCCGAGCGGGCGCGAGCAGGTGGAAGAGGTCGGCGAAGTCGTCGTCACTGAGCTTCACGCCGCGCTCGATGTGCACGTAGGGCACGTCGTAGCGCGCGGCGAGCTCGCGGGCGCGCTTGCGGTAGGCCGGCACCACGCCGTTCCAGTCGGGGCCGGCCGCCGATGCGTTGAGCGGCTGATCGTAGAGCACCACGTCGAAACCGCGCTCGTCCGCCAGTTTGAGGATCTCCTCCAGCATCGCGAAGTTGTAGTCCGCGTGTTTGCGGTACAGCTGCACGTCCTTCTCGAGCACGTAGAGCACGTTCCGGCGCTTGCCCAGCGGCAGGTGCCCCTTGGCGCCCCAGGGGTAGTAGTGCGTCTCGTAGATGATCGGTGTCCCCCACAGCGCTTTGGTGGCGGCCCGCTCCTTGAGGTACGAGCCCACGTAGTCGAAGATGCCGGGGATCGCGCCCGTGGTCGGCGTCGTGGTACCGAAGTGGCGCGGCGCCAGGGCCTCGAGGCGCGGGCTGCGCACCAGCAGCGTGCGGCCGCTCAGCATCTCGGCGTCGCGCTCGGGCGCTCCCGTGACGCGGATGGGCGCGAGGCCGAGCGCGAGCGTGGCCGGGCCGCGCGGCAGGTTGTCGATGAGCGCCAGGGACATGGCCATGCTCTCCTGGTGCGCGGCGAGACTCACGACCCGGACCTCCTGGCCAGACTCACGGCTGATCGCCGACGCCAGCGAGGCCTCGCTGATGAAGCACTCCATGGTGCCCGACCCGCCGAAGAGGTAGACGGTGCGCGTCGTCGGCGGGTCTTTGCGCAGTTCCTGCACGCGCACGGACACGTGCACGTAGTCGTCGTGCGTGATGCGCAGGAGTCGACCCTCGTCGACGGCGGTGAGACCGCCGTCGAATAGCAACGCCTGCCCGCCGAGCAGGACCGCGACCGTGAGGAGGGCGGCCGCGACCAGCACCAGCGGACTCCGCTGGCGGAACCCGCGGCCGAACGACCGCCGGCCGCCGGCCTTCTGTACGTCACACAGGCTCACCATCCACCCTCACCGATGTCGTGTCCATCGTCTCACAGTACAACGCTCGCGGTGCGCCCCGGGTTCACAGCACGACGCCGGCGAGCCACGCCAGCGGCAGGCGGAAGATGTTGAACAGGATCTTGAGCGCCTGTTCGAAGCTGCGCGTGGAGACGAACGCGTAGCCGATCGCCACGTAGAGAAAGGTCGCCGGGTAACCCAGCCACCTGGTGACCTTCTCGTAGCGCGCCGCCGGCGGCAGGCCCGCCTTCTTGCGCGCCTTCCTGCGCTTCTTCTTCCAGCGCTCCCAGCGGGCGACGATCACGAGGCCGGTGCCGTGATACAGACCCCACATGGTCCAGTTGAGGTCCACGGCATGCCAGAGGCCCATGACGAGCATGCTCGCGTACAGACCGACCCAGGTCTTGCGCGTGAGGCCGAACACCGGGAAGTACACGTTGTTGCGCACCCAGGTGCTCAGGGAGATGTGCCAGCTCTTCCAGAAGTCGCTCAGGTTCTTCTGCCAGAAGGGGAAGTGGAAGTTCTCCATGATCCGGAACCCGAAGAGGCGCGAAAAGCCGATCGCGAGGTCGGTGTAGGCGGAGAGGTCGAAGTAGGCGCGCACGAACACGATGATCACGTAGGCGAGCGGCCACCACGTGCCCACATCCCCGGGGTCGAAGTCCGTGCGCCCGATGGTGGTGATGATCTTGCCGAAGAAGATCGAGAAGAGGAAGTCGACGACGAAGACCTTCTTGAAGTAGCCCAGCGCGATGCGCCTGAGGCCGTAGTAGAACTCCTGGCGGTCGAACCCGGGGGTGCGCTTCTCGTAGAAGCCCTGGTACGTCTCCAGCGGGCCGGCGGGGAACGTCGGGATGAACATCATGAACGCTGCCAGCCGCAGCAGGCTGTTCTCCTTGATCACGCCGCGCATGCAGTCGAACACGTACTGGAGCATGCGGAACACGAAGTAGCTGATGCCGAGCGGCATGATGAGGTGCGTGACGATGGGGTCGCCCTCGCCCCAGATGGCGATGGCGCCGCGCTGGCCGTACTTGCCGATGCCGAGCGTGACCAGTGCGACGATGATGGCGATGAGCACGACGCGGGCGCCGCGCAGCCTCTCGCGCCGCTGGAGCTCGACGAGCTGGTGCGTCACGAGCACCAGGCCCACGGCCACGAGTGCGAAGACCGGGTGCAGCACCGCCAGCACGGCGACGCTGAGCAGCAGGATGAAGATCAGGCGGTGAGCGTCCTTGCGCAGCGCGAGCCAGAACACGAGCAGCGCGACGATGACCACGGGGATCAGGTACAGCGTGAAGTAGATCTTCACCCGCTACTCCCTCCAGAGTCCTCGGTGCTGATGAGGCGCGTCAGCTCCCTTGCCAGCGCATGTTGCCAGACGGCGCGCCCGGGCGCGAGGAGGTGCGAGAGATCCTGGAAGTCCCGGCTGGGGATGTCGAGCGTCTGGTTGAGGTCGATGTACGCCGCGTCGTAGTCGCGAGCCAGCTCTGCGACGGGCTCTCTGTACCGCCGCTGCGAGGCTGCGAAGCTGTCGCCGACGATCTCCTCGTTGAGCGGCAGCTCGAGGAGCACGACGCGCACGCCGCGCTCGCGGGCCTGCGCCAGCAGCGCCTCGAGCATCTCCAGGTTGGCGTCCAGGTTCCGCTCGAAGACCGGCTTGCGGCTCGTGTTCCACCGTGCTACGAGCCGCCTCTTCTGACCGTCCGAGCGCCGCGTCTTCTCCGAGTACCTGTGCGCCTCGTAGTCGACGCTCGGCGGATCGCCTGCCAGCAGCCGTTCGCCGTGCGCGCGCGCCCAGCCGGTCAGGTAGGCCCAGATGCCGGGGAGGATCGTGTACGACTGCTCCTTCAGGCCCCACGCGGAGGAGACGAACTCCCGGATCGAGCCGCTCTCGAGCAGGAGCTCCCGCCCCTCGGCCTGCGCCGCGTTCTGCTCCTTGGTAGCGGTGAAGCGGCCGAGGTTGACGCCGACGAGCAGCAGGGCCGGCGTGTCCGGGACGCTGTCCACGACGGCCAGGCTCTGGGCGAAGTTCTGGTTGATCGAGCCGAGGTTGTGGGCGGCGACGCGGGGCCCGCCGAGATCGGCGATCTCGGCGGCGAGCGCGTCGCCGCTGTCGATCGACTCGCGTGCGCTCGATCCGCCGAGCAGGTACAGGCCCGGCACCTGGGGGTCGTCCTGCCGGGCCTTGCCCACGGTCCACGAGATGTACGTGAAGGAGTCCTCCGGGTTCCGTAGCGCGGCGTCGAGCGGGACCACCGTCCAGGCCCCGCTCGTGAACAGCCACTGGAAGCCGAGCAGCGCCGGCACGAGCAAGACCGCGGCCACGACCAGCACGAGCGGGCTGCGGTTGCGGAACCCGCGACTGAACGCGCCCATCAGAGCTCCGTCCGCAGGGTGCCGTCGCGGTACATCGACGCCAGGCGGCGGGCGAGCTCTGCCTGCCAGATCGCCCGCCCCTCGGGGCGCAGGTGCGAGAGATCGAGGAAGTACGCACTGGGGATCGCCAGCTCCTCGTTGAAGTCCAGGTACGGCACGCCGTGCTTCGCGGCGATGGCCCTGGTGGGCGCCCGGTAGGCGGCCAGCGCGGCGTCGAACGACTCGCCGACGATCTCCCGGTTCCACGGCAGCTCCACGATCACCATGTCGAGCCCGCGTCTCTCACCCTCGGCGATGAGGCCGTCGAGCATGGCCGCGTCGAACCGATGGACCTTCTTGAACGCCGGGTAGTACCGCGCGAGCCACTTCTGCACCAGTTCCCGCTTCTCCGCGTCCGGGAGGGGCTTGCGCTTGTCGAAGGGGTGCGGCCTGTACGGCCTGGGGCGCAAGCGACCCTTGTAGAGGAGGTCGTTCTCGCGCTGCTTCAGGTACGAGGTGAGGGCGGAGAAGATGCCCGGGAGGATGGTGTAGGAGTGCGCGTGCTCGCCCGAGTAGTCGTTGACCCAGCGGCGCAGAGAGTCGCTCTTGAGCAGCAGCTCGCGGCCGATCACCTGGTTGTAGTTGCTCCTGGGACTGGTCGTGAAGCGGCCGAGGTTGACGCCGACGAGCACCGTCGTCGGCGTGTCGGGGAGGTTGTCGACGATCGCCCAGCTCTGCGCGTACCGCTGCATGCGGGAGCTCAGGTTGTAGGCGTCGATCTCCGGCCCGCCGTCCGCCGTCACCTCGCGGGCCAGCGAGGGGCCGCTGACGATGGCCTCGCGGCCGCTCGACCCGCCGAGGAGGACGGCGAGTGGGACCTCCGGCGGGTGCTGCTTGAGCCGGCCGACGGTCCAGGAGACCACCATGTAGTCGTCGGTCGCGTTGCGCACCCAGCGCTGCACGGGCACGGCGCTCCAGGCGCCGCTCGTGAACCACCTCTGAATGCCGAGAAGCGCCGGCACGAGTAGCGCCAGCGCCACGACGAGCACCAGTGGGTTCCTGTTCCTCAGGCCTCGCCTGAAGCTGTTCACGCCGGCTCCTCGCGATTCACCCCGACTCCTCGGCGAGCATCCTGCGCAGCTCGGCGCGGATGGCCTTTCCCGATCCGGTGCGCGGGATCTGCTCGACGGCGATCACGCGGCTCGGCAGGGACGAGGACGGCAGCACACCGCGGAGCTCGCGCAGGAGCCTCGAGGCCTTGAACCCATCGGGGTCGTGCGGGACGACGAACGCCACCGGCACGTGGCCGAGGATCTCGTCGGGCGCCGCCACGACGGCCACGTCGGCGAAGCGCCCGAGCCCCTGCAGCGCCTCCTGCACGTGGATGATGCTGACCTTCTCGCCGCCGCGCTTGATGATGTCGTCCTTGCGCCCGGCGATCCACACGGCGCCGCTGTCGTCGACCTTGCCGAAGTCCCCGGTCTTGAGGCCGTGCGCCGTCAGCGTCTGCGTCGTGATCTCCGGTTCGTCGAGGTACCCCTGCATGAGCAGCGAGCCGGTCACGTAGAGCTCGCCCTGCTCGCCGGGCGCGGCCTCCGTGAGGTCGCCGCGCCGCGCCACCACGCGCATGTCACCGATGGGCCGGCCGACCGAGCCGACCTTGACGTCCAGGTCGGCCGGCGGCAGCACGCACAGCCGGCCGCTCACCTCGGTGAGGCCGTACATGTTGAACAGGCCGATGCCGGGAAGCATGCGGCGGAACTTCTCGATCACCGGCAGCGGCAGATGGTCCCCGCTGCTCACCCAGAAGCGGAACGGGTGTTCGCGCGGCTCCTCCATCGGCTCGACCACGCGCACGAGGTGCGCCGGCGCGCCGCCGAAGCCGGTGCAGCCCTCGGCCTCCATCTCGTCCAGGAGGCCCGTGCCGAAGTAGAACCCGAGCTGGCCGGCCACACCGCCACCGTTGGCCAGCAGCGTGAGGAAGTGGCAGATGCCGCTGGTGAAGTACGGCGGCGTGTTGATGAAGATGCGGTCGTCCGCCTCGAGCCCGAGCACGAGCGCGACGTGGCCGGCGTTGCTGGAGACGGCGCGCAGCGTCTGGCAGACGCCCTTGGGCAGGCCGGTCGTCCCGGACGTGAACATGATCATCGCCAGCTCGTCCTCGCGCACCGCCTCGATCTCGTCCGCCGGCGGTCCTCCACGTCCGGGCCGGTCCCCCAGCTCGTTGCCGCCCGCCGCCCGTACCCCGTCCACGACACCGCCGGCGTCGGCGGTGACGACGAGACGCACCGGGCCGTCCTCCGCGGTCGGGCAGGCCGTGTCGTCGGGCAGCACGATCACGTCCGGCCGCGCCTTGCCGACCAGCCAGTCGATGTCCTGCTGCGGGAGGCTCGTGTTGAGCGGCACGACCACCTGGCCGGCCAGCCACGCGCCGAGCATGCACACGAAGAACTGGTCGTACTCCTCGAGCACCAGTGCGACGCGGGCGCCGCGCCGGCCGGCGGCGGCGAGGAGGGCCGCCGCGACCCGCGTCGCCCGCGCCTCCACGTCCGCGTACGTGTACGCACGGTGGCGTGTCCGCAGCAGCGTGGCGTCCGCGCGCTCGGACGCCCAGCGGCGCAGGCGCGCGACGGCGTCGGTCATCAGGGGTTCAGGCGACATGAGCCGTGGGAGCCGGCGTCAGAAGCCGACGTAGCGGAACTCGGTGAGCTCGCCGCCCACGAGCACGGCGACGGTGATCGCCAGGAACAGCAGGAACCAGAGGAAGGTCTGCAGGGCCAGCCCGAGGCCGTAGTAGAACCAGTGGCCGCGGGACCTGGCCGGCTCCGGGCTCTCCGTGCCCTCCGCCGGCCGGTGCTCCGCGCCTTGCTCAGGCATCGCCCGCCTTCTTGCGCGCGACGTAGGCCAGCATGTGGTTCACGGTGTCCAGGTTCTCGTAGACGATGTCCATCGGCTTGACCTTGATCGCGAACTCCTCCTCGAGGAACGCGATGAGCGCGGTGAGGTTCATGGAGTCGAGCAGCTGGTCGCGGAACAGCGACGTGTCGGCAGTGACCTCATCCTCTTCGAGGTCGGCCTCGTCGCGGATGAACTCGAGGATCGTGTCGGCGTCGGACATGGCGGTTCCTTCCGGGGAGAGGCGAGGGGCCTCAGGTGCGGGTGCCCTGCGAGTACGAGAACTTCATGTAGTTCACGAAGCCTGTGGCCTCGACGCCGGCTTTGAGCAGGCCGGCGAGCGTGAACACCCGCTGCGCGGTCTGGCAGGACTGCTCCAGCCCCCACTCGTCGCTGAGGATGTGGCCACGGCCGCCCGCCCATCCGTAGGCGCCGAACTGGCAGGTGCCGTCGCCGTTGCCGACGACGAGGCAACCGTTGCGCACGAAGGGCAGCCAGGTAGCGATGATGGCGGTCTCGGCGCCGCCGGAGCGGCGGCCGGCGGTGGCCAGCACGCCGACGGGCTTGTTGGCCAGCTTGAAGTCCTGGTGGCGCAGCGGACGCGTGCGCATGATGAACTTGCTGAAGAGGTCGGACGGCAGACCGAAATAGACCGGCGTGGCCACGAGGATGCCGTGGGCGGCGACCATGGCGTCGAGGACGCCCTGGACGTCGTCCTCGTCTTCGCGGACGCAGGGGATGAAGCTGCCGTCCTTCTTCTTGCCGCACACGTTGCAGGCCTTGCACGGCTCCACGTGCAGCTCGCGCAGGCTGATCACGCTGTGCTCGCATTCGCCCGGATAGGTGGCGTCGAGCTTCTCGAACGCCGTCTCGAGCATGATGCCGCTGTTGCTGTTGTCGCGGGGGCTGCAGTTGAGCCCCAAGAGCCGCACCGTCATGCGTCGCGCTCCTCTCCGTGCACGCCGCCCGACGGGGAACGCAGGGCGGAGGGAATCGGTCATGGCCCGCAGCCTCAGTACGGGAATGGAATCCTACCAGACGCCTGCCTCACGCGCCCGCGAAGCGGAGGCTGGTGCCGGAGGTGGGACTCGAACCCACACGCCCTTTCGGGGCACCCGATTTTGAGTCGAGCGCGTCTACCAGTTCCGCCACACCGGCACGGGAGGCTTGCAGACACCCATTCTGACGCATACGGCGTACCGCGCGCACCTCTGAGCGGCGACGGAGACCGCGGGGGCGGCTGCGGCGGCGTCGAGGTCACGCAGCGGAGGCCGGCAGGCGGCGGCACCCCGGCTTCATACGATCAGTACTGCGAGGCGAACGTGGTCGTCCACATCTGCCTGCCCATGCCCCTGCTGATGGCGTAGGCGGTGGCGAAGATCTGCGAGCTGCCGTCGTAGATGCTGTCGTGGCGATACGGGTTCCAGCTGGCCGCCCAGGTGCCGGTGTAGTACTGGAACAGACCCTTGAACGCGCTGCTCGAACCGGCGTAGCGCCGGCCCCCGGATTCGCGCATCATCATGCGGTACATACCGCCGGCGCTGACGTGATACCTCGCCGCCGCGACCCTGATGATCGGCATCCACTGCCCGCGGCGCTCCCACTCGGCCATCCTGAGCCGGAAGCGGTACTGCCTGGCGAGACGGTGCACCCGCTGCTTCCAGACGTGCACGGCACGGCGGGCCTTCGCGACCCGTGCCTTGAGCTCCTCGACCGTGGGGGTCGCCGGGATCGCGACGGGGGTGGCCTCCGGCGTCGGGGTGGCCTCCGGCGTCGGGGTGGCGACGGACGTCGGCGTCGCGGTCGGCGCCGGGGTGACGGCGGGGTCCACGATGGCGAGGCTCGCGCCGCGGCGGCGATCGCCGCCGCGAGGGCGGACTCGGCAGCCGTGAGGCGATGGCTGTGCGCGCGCAGGGCGCGCTTGGCGGAGGTCAGCTTGCTCTTGAGGCTGGCGGCCTCCGCCTTCTGGGGGACGGCGACGGCGGCCAGGGCGGCGACGGCGACGGTGATCGCGATGACGGCGATCCAGCTCCTGCTACGACTCACAACGTCCTTTCGACGCGGTTTCCCCGGGCAGCGGCTTCCAGCCTGTGCGGAGGGGCGTTCGGCGACGGGATGCTCAAGGCCCGCATGCGAACGCCGCAGAAAGGGGGGTGTGAGTGAAGAAGGGGGCGAACGGATGTGGGGGGCGCGCCAGACGCCTCGTTGTTCGTTCGGGACGCAACTCAACCAAAAGCAACGGCGCCACGCAACCCGATGCGCCTGCCAAAGACGGCTCCAGGGAGACGCGCAGACGCGCCCGACGAGCCTCGTATCGTGCCTCGCGCAAGACCCTGCAGGCTCAGCGACCGGCGACACTCATGTTCTGGTCGAGGGCCCGCTCATGCTGTGCGTGAGGCATGTCGACGCAGTGCATGAGACGACGTTCAGCGCCTGCTTGAAGGTCGCCTCAAGCACCGGTCGAGGGAGCGCGGAGGCTGGCCTCGACGACCCAGCCGGCCACGTGAGCGCGCTCGCGCACGACGACGAACCCCGCCTCACGTGCGGACCGCAGCGTGTCCCGGTCGAGGCGGCAGCCGCCGGCGAGCCGGGCCCAGGCCGGGGCCGCCCTGCTCTGAAGGGTCCGCCCCGGCTCCCACGGCAGGTGGACGTGCTCGAGCAGCAGCAGCGTCCCACCCGGGATGAGGACCCGGCGGAGCTCGGCGAGCGCCGCCGCCGGGTCGGCCACCGTGCAGAGCGCGAACGCGCTCACAGCCGCGTCGAACCCCGCATCCGCGAACGGCAACCCCTCGGCGCGGCCCTCCACGACGGTGACGCTCGCGGCTGCCCGCGCCGCCCGCCGTCGCGCCCGCCCGAGCATGCCCGCGTCGGGCTCGAGTGCCGTGACCGCCGTGCCCGGCGCGTACCAGGCGAGCTGCGCTCCAGTGCCGGTGCCGATCTCGAGCACGCGCCCGCGCACCTCGGCGGCCAGCCGGCGTCGCCAGGCGCCGATCGCGACGCGTTCGAACGGCCGCATGACCGTGTCGTACACGGCGGCGTGGCCGCCGGGAGGGGTTGAGAAGCGTGCGTCCATACTGAAGAATGACCCCCGAAGTCAGGTCAACGTGGGGGCGCCGCAGGTGCACCCCACACCAGGCCGGTCCTTTCCGCGTCCTCCGGTTCATGCCCCGTCGGTCGGCGCCACACGCATCGGGGTGGAGGCGGGGATGTCCGGCCTCTTCGACTTCATCAAGTACGACAAAGACGCTCCGGTCGCGGACGTCGACGACGAGACCCGGCTCGAGCTCCGCCGCGTCGCCAATCTCTTCCTCGTCTCGGCGGTCACGATGATCGCGCTCTTCGTCGAGCTCTTCTCCCGGGCGCTTGACGTCACGTTCCTCCCGCAGGCCGCCCGCACCATTCTCGGGCTCGTCTTCCTGGTCGGCTGGGCGGCGACCGTGGTGTACGGCGTCTACGTGACCTACACGGCGCGACGCTGGGGCTGGCTCGTCCTCTGCATCGTCCCGCCCACAGGCCCGCCGGCGGCGCTCGCCTACGCCTGGATCCGCCGGCAGGAGATCGAGCGCGAGGTCCTCGGCGACGAGCCCTCGCCGCCCGCACGTCGCCGCCGCGGCAGGAAGCGCTGAGCGACCCGCAGGCGCGCTCCCGGATCGCCGAGCGTGTCCCTGCTCCCTCTGTGGTACTGTCTTGGCCTTGGCGGGAGGCCCCGCCATGTTCGTCCTTTGGGGAGACGCCATCAAGAAGACGCTTCGCCACATCATCGTCTTCGCGGTCATCGTGCTGGCGCTGTACCTGCTGCTGCCGAGGCTGGTCGACACGCAGCAGACGGTCGACTACATCTCCAACGCAAGCTACGTGCTGCTCGGGCTCGCGGTCGCGCTGGAGATCGCGGCGCTGGGCGGCTACGCCAACCTGTTCCGCTACATCCTGAAAGTGCTCGACATCCGCATGCGCCTGCGCGAGGTGTGGGCGATCACGCTGAGCGGCCTCGCCGTGAGCCACATCCTCTCGGCCGGCGGCGTGGGCGGCTGGGTGGTCACCTACAACGCGCTGATGAAGCACAAGGTGCCGCACGGCATCATCTTCGTCGCCATCGCCGCGCAGCAGTTCTTCAACTACGTGGTGCTCTGGTTCTTCTTCGCGCTGGCCATCGTGTACCTCATCCTGGTGCGCGGCAGCGATTCGGTCTTCGGCTACCTGGTCGGGATAGGCCTCATCGTGCTCATCCTCTGGCTCACGCTGTACGGCGTGTACTTGTACAACCGGCCCACGCGCCTGCGCCTTCGCGCCACGCAGATCGCCCATCTGGTCAATCGCGTCTGGCGTCGCGAGGTGGTCAAGGAGCGGCACATCGACGGCTGGATCGACAACCTGCTGATCGGCATGCGCCGTATGGTCCGGCACCGCGGGTCCTTCCGCACCACGGCGGTGCTCGCCTGCCTGTTCTGGCTCTTCGACATGCTCTGCCTGTGGTGCACGTTCCAGGCGTTCGGCTACACCATCGGCTTGGGTCACCTGCTCGTCGCTTACGTGGTGGCCTACTCCATCGGGACGCTGGCGCCCACGCCGGGGGGGCTGGGCGCCGTCGAGGGCCTGCTGATCGCGCTCTTCGTCAGCTTCGGCGTGCCCTCGGCCGTGGCCGTCGCTGTGGTGCTCGTCTACCGCATCATCAACTTCTGGTTGCCGATCCCGCCGGGGTTCGTCGCCTACGCGATCGTCCGGCCAGGCCGGACGCCCATCATGGAGGGCGAAGTGGAGGCTGCGGCCGGCGAGGCGCCGGGCGAGCTCGACGCCCGGCGCTGACCCCGGCCGCCCCGGCGCGCCCGGAGCGTCAGAGGCGGTACAGCTTGAGGACCGGTCCGCGCTCGCCGGGACCGGGCCGGAACTCCCTGACGAGCTCCGCCTCGGCGTCCAGCCGCCGGTAGAACTCCGCCGGCGCCGGGTAATCCGCGGCGGCCGCGAGCACCCGGTCGCGCACGCGAGAGCTCGTCACCACGTACTCCACGCCCTGCTCCCGCAGGCGGTCCAGGTCGCGCGTGCGCTCCGGGATCCCGGGCAGAGGGAGCTTGAGCTTGACGAGCCGGAAGGCCACCGGGTCCAGGCCCGCCGCGCGGTAGTGGTGCAGCTGGCCCTCACGGACCAGCGGCGGGCCGTAGTTCTCGACGGCGATGAGCGAGCCGGCCGGCAGGTCTGACTCGATCCACCGGCCCGCGACCTCGCGCGTGTCCGTGCCGCTCAGGGTACGGTCGAAGGCGATGGAATCCAGCAGCGGCGGCACGAACCCGAGCGCCAGCACCGCTGCGGCCACCGGGACGGCGAACCACCGCGCGCGCGGCCGCAGCAGCGCGAGTTCGACGACCAGACGCACCCCGAGCAGGATGAGCAGCGGCGCGATCACCAGCAGGTACCGGTCGGCCAGCTCCTTCCAGGTCCCTATGTACGCGAAGTACACGATCACGTAGGGCGCGATCATGAGGTCGAGGCCGGTGCGCCGCCACAGGGCCCAGCCCAGGCCGGCGGCGCCGAGCACGACCAGCACGACGCCGATCGCGCCCGTCAGGTTGGGCGTCACGTTGTACCAGAACCCGTTGCCGACGTGCTCGAACCCCAGCCAGCCACGGTCCATGATCTGGCTCTGGCGGCGGAAGTCGCGCAGGAAGTGCGGCGCGTCGAGGACGACGAAGGGCGACGCGACGACGAACGCCAGGAGCATCGGCAGGTAGACGCGCAGCGCGAGCATCCGGAGCCAGACGAGCGCGGCGCGGCCGCCGGCGGCCACGCGCCGCGCCGCCTCCGTGCGGCAGGCCAGGACGGCGGCCACGGTCGCCGGCAGCACGAGCATCCCGAGATTGTACTTGGTGGACGTCGCGAGGCCGGCCGCGACCGCGCCGAGGACGAGCCAGCGCGCGGCGCGACGTTCGGCGGCCATCGTCCCGGCCACCGCGTCGAGCCCCTCACGAACCTCTTCGTCCGCGCCGGCCTCGGACGTCGTGCCGGCGGCCCGCTGCAACAGCACCAGCGCCAGCAGCGCGAGCGCGACCGCGGTCACATCGGTGACCGCCATGTGCGAGTAGGCGACGTGGAGCGGCGCAACCGCGAGGAACAGCGCGGCAAGGAGGCCCGCCGGGCGGCCGAAGGCGACCCGGCCGAGCCGGTACACGAGGTACACGGATGCCGTGCCCATCGCCACGGAGAGCAGACGGGCAAGCAGGAAGTACGGCCCCGGGTCGACGATCAGAGAGGTCAGCGAGAGCAGATCCCCGTTGCCGAGCAGCCACCACACCGGCGCCGCCAGCACGTACAGCGCTCCCGCCAGGTAGAAGTAGAGCGACGGATAGAAGAAGAACTGCGGGTTCAGGTGCCCGCGGGAGGCGGCGGCCGCCTTGGGCACGACCGTGCTCTCGTCCGCGTTGACGAAGCTGTAGGGCAGGCCCCAGGAGATGCCCTTGAGCCGCAGCACCAGGGCGAGGACGAGGATGGCGGCGAGGAGGACGCCGGCGAGGCTAATGCTCCGGCGCCGGTCCGCGAGGCCGGCGCTCACCCGCCGCCGGCGGCGGGTCCCGTCGCCGCGCCGCCACTGGCCTCGTCGCGGAAGCAGCTCACCGCGCCGGTGTGGCAGGCCGGGCCGGCGGGCTCGACGGACAGGAGCACGGTGTCGTGGTCGCAGTCCAGCCGCGCGGACACCAGGCGCTGCACGTTGCCGCTGGTGCCGCCCTTGTGCCAGAGCTCCCGCCGGCTGCGGCTCCAGAAGTGCGCCTCGCCGGAGCTCAGCGTGGCACGCAGTGCGGCTTCGTTCGCGTACGCGACCATGAGCAACTCGCGACTGCCGGCGGCCTGGACGACGCAGGGCACCAGGCCGTCGGCGTCGTAGCGCACGAGCCTGAGGAACGTGGCGTGGTCCATCACGCCTCCCTCTTCCCCACCGCGAGGCTCTCCCGCATGATCGCGACGCCGGCGCTGGTGCCTACCCTGACTGCGCCGGCGCTGACCATGCGCTCCAGGTCCGCCGCCGTGCGGATGCCGCCCGAGGCCTTGACGCCGACGTGCGCGTCCAGGCAGTCGCGGAGCAGTTCCACGTCGGCGACGGTCGCGCCGTGCGGCCCGAGCCCGGTGGAGGTCTTCACGAAGTCCACGCCCGCCTGCTCGCAGATCTTGCACGCCAGGCGCTTCATCTTGTCGTCCAGGTAGCAGGTCTCGATGATCGCCTTGACGATCACGGCGCGGCCCAGGTTGCCGCCGCGCACGCGCACCGCGTCCACCACGCCGGAGAGCTCGTCGCGCACGAGCCCGAACTCGCCGGAGAGCAGTCCCGGCACGTTGATGACGACGTCCACCTCGTCCGCCCCGCGCCGCACCGCCTCGTCGGCGGCGAGGATCTTGACACGCGGCGTGTCGGCGCCGAACGGGAACGAGATGACGGTGCAAGTCTTCACGTCCGTCCCCCTGAGCAGCGACGCCGCGAGCGGCACGAAGTGCGGGAACAGGCAGACGGCGGCAAAGTGGTAGGACACCGCCTCCCGGCAGAGGGCGTCCACGTCCGCGCTCGTGCCGTCGCCGCGCAGCAACGTGTGATCGATGGTCTTGGCGACTTCCTCGGCTTGCACGCCTCGACCTCCCACGGCCGGCTCGGACGGGCTGGAACGCGCAGAGTATAGCAAGCGGCCGTGCAGAGCCGCGAAGCGCTATAGCAGGTGATCCACGTAGCGGTCGTCGCGGCGCCAGCGCTTGCGCACCTTGACGCGCAGGTCGAGGAACACCTGCACGCCGAGGATCGCCTCGATCTCCTGCCGCGCCCCGCTGCCGATGGCCTTGACCACACGCCCGCCCTTGCCGACGACGATCGCCTTCTGCGACTCCGTCTCGACGATGACGCTGGCCTCGATCTCGACCAGCGGGCGGTCGCTGCGCTCGGTGATCGAGCCCACCTCCGCGGCGATCGCGTGGGGCACCTCGTCGCGGGTCAGCCGCAAGGCCTGCTCGCGCACAAGCTCCGCCACGAGCAGTTCCAGCGGCTGGTCGGTCTGCTGCCCCTCGGGAAAGTACACGGGGCCCGGGGGCATGGCCGCGGCCAGCCGCGCGAGCACGTCCGCGAGGCCGTCCCCGCGAAGCGCCGAGACGGCCAGGATCTCGCCGTCCGCGGCGAGCGCCCGAGCCTCTTCGAGACGGACGCCGAGCCGCGGCCCGTCCACGAGGTCGATCTTGTTGAGCGCGACCACGGCAGGGATACCGGCGGCGGCGACCGCCTGCGCGATGTAGCGGTCGCCGGGGCCGAAGGTCTCGGTCGCGTTGAGCAGCACCAGCGCCGCGTCCACCTCCTCCAGCGCGTCGTCCACGGTGGTCTGCATGCGCCGGGTGAGCGAGTCGAACGGCTTCTGGAACCCGGGAAGGTCCAGGAGCACCACCTGACAGTCATCCAGAGTGACGACGCCGGTGATGCGCCGCCGCGTGGTCTGGGGATGGTCGCTGACGATGCTGACCTTGCGCCCCACGAGCGCGTTGACCAGCGTGGACTTGCCGACGTTGGGCCGCCCGAAGACGGCGACGAAGCCGCTGCGGAACTCCTCAGGCATCGCCGCCGCCTCCGGGGGCGCCGCCCGCCTCCGGCAGCGCGAAGGGCGCCCGCAGCAGCTCGCGGAGGTGGACGACGCGCACCTCTCCGCCGGCGCGGGCGACGATCTCCGGATCGCCGAACTCCGCCAGCGCCTGCAGGCAGAAGCCGCACGGCAGGCAGTCGGAGCCGTCCAGGGCGGCGACGGCGACGTACCGCAGCTCCCGCTCGCCGTGGGTGACGAGCGCTGCGAGCGCCGCCCGCTCCGCGCAGAGACCGGCAGGGTAGGCGGCGTTCTCGACGTTGGCGCCGTGGTAGCTGCGGCCCGACGGGCCGATGGCCACGGCGCCCACCGCGTACCCCGAGTACGGCGCGTAGGCGTTCGCGGCGACGGTCAGCGCCTCCTGGAAGAGGAGGTGCTCCGCCAGCTCAGGGGCGCGGCTCATCGACCGACGAGGGTGGGTCTCCGAGGGGCGGTCCGAAGGTGCACCGCTCACAGCGGGTACCAGATGCGGAAGAGGAGCGCGGTGATGGCGATGCCGAGCGCCGCGCCGACCGCCACCTCGGTGAGCGTGTGAATCTTGGCCTGCACGCGGCTCTGGGCCACGAGCGCCGCGAGGAACAGCGTGATCGCGGAGATCGGCAGCGCGAACGTGGTGCCCGCGGCCACGAACGTGACCGCGACCCAGGCGGCGAAGGCGAGCGCCGCGTGCACCGACGGCAGGCCGCCATGGAAGGCGGTGCCGCGGTGCGTCAGCGCCTTGAGCGCGATCGCCGCGAGGATGACGATGAACAGGGCGATCACGGTCACGTCGATCGGCGACCCGCGGAGCTTGCTGAGGATCGTGTACGGGACGCTGGTGATCTTGTCGTAGAAGACGAGGTAGGCGACGGCGACGGCGTTGACGGCGGCCACCAGGACGGCGCCGGCGGCCACGTCCTTGGCGACACGGGCGCGCGGGTCGTCCTCGTCGGTGACGAGATCCACCGTGTATTCGATCGCCGTGTTGAACATCTCGGTGATGAGCACGAACGAGATGGCCACGAGCAGCGCGATGACCTCCACCCGGGTGAGCGCGAAGAACAACCCGGCGACGAGGACCAGCCCGGCGATGCCGAAGTGGATCCACATGTTGCGCTCGTTGCGCAGCGCGTGGACGATGCCGTCGAACGCGTAGTTGAAGCTGGTGAGCAGACTACCGCGACGGCGCGACAACGATGCCCTCCCAGTCGACGAGCTCCAGCAGCTCGGCCTGGCGCAGCGCCATCTGGCCGGCGTCGGTCTCGTGGTCGTGGCCGAGCAGGTGCAGCGTGCCGTGCACCAGGAGCACGGCGACCTCGAGGGAGGGCGGCAGGTCGTCGCCGCGCGCCTGTTCCAGGGCGCGGCGCGCGCAGATGACGATGTCGCCGAGGAGCAGGGGCGGCCCGCCCGTGCCGGCGACGACCGCCTCGGCCACGTCGCCGCGGTCGGACGGGGGCGAGGCCGCCCCGGCCGCGGGCGAGTCCCACTCTTCCAGGGGGAAGCTGAGCACGTCGGTCACCTCGTCCCTGCCGCGGTGCTCGCGGTTCAGGCTGCGGATGCGCGCCTCGCCGACGAAAGTGACGGCGACCTCGGCGCCGCGCACGCCCTCTGCTTCGAGCACCTTGGCCACGAGGCGGGCGACGAGCTCCTCGTCCACCGCCGTGCGCGTCCCGTTGACCACCTCGACGACATTCACGATCCCATCCCCTCGCGGAACGGGCCGGGCGGCGTCTTGCGCTGCGCGCGCGCCGCCCCGATCTGGTCGTCGTGCGCTTTGTAGGCGTTGACGATGCGCTGCACGAGCTTGTGGCGCACCACGTCGTGGCCGTCGAACTGCACGATGTGGATGTCGTCGACGTCGTCGAGGACCTCGGGTACGGTGACGAGCCCCGAGGTGCGGCTGTGCGGCAGGTCGATCTGGGTCACGTCGCCGGTGACGACCATCTTGCTGCCGAACCCGAGGCGCGTGAGGAACATCTTCATCTGCTCCGGCGAGGTGTTCTGCGCCTCATCCAGGATGATGAACGAGTCGTTGAGCGTACGCCCGCGCATGTACGCAAGAGGCGCCACCTCGATCTCGCCCTTCTCGATGAGGACCGCCAGCTTCTCGCCGTCGATCATGTCGTACAGGGCATCGAACAGCGGCCTGAAGTACGGGTCGACCTTCTCGCTGACCGTCCCCGGCAGGAAGCCGAGGCTCTCCCCCGCCTCAACGGCCGGGCGCGTGAGGATGATGCGCCCGACCTGCTTGCCGAAGAACGCCTGCACGGCCATGGCCGTGGCCAGGTAGGTCTTGCCCGTGCCCGCCGGCCCGATGCCGAAGGTGATCGTGTTGCCGCGGATGGCGTCGACGTACAGCTTCTGGTTGACGGTCCGCGGGCCCACCTGGCGGCCGCGGTGCGTCCACACCACGTCGCCGTAGACCTCGGAGGGCTTGCCCGACGAGTCGACGGCGATGTCCATGAGCGACTCCACCATCGCCGGGTTCAGCGGCCGCCCGCCGTGGATGACGGTGAGCAGTTCGTCGATCGCGGCGCGCGCCTTGTCCACGTCGCAGGTCTCGCCCTCGAGGATCAGCACGTTGCCGCGCAGGGTGAGCGTGCAGTCGAGGCGCTGCTCGAGGACCTTGAGGTGCGCGTCGTGCTCGCCGGCGAGCGTCAGCGCTTCGCTGTTGCTGTCCAGGTCGATGACCGTGCGCGACACAGGTGCCACCTTCAACCTCCCAGGCGGCCGCGAACCAGGTCGCTGAGCTTCTTGCCGTCGGCGCGGCCGGCGACCTTGGGCTTGAGCCAGCCCATCACCTTGCCCATGTCCTTGGGCGTCACGGCGCCGGTGGCGGCGACGCCCTCGTCCACCAGCGCCTCGAGCTCGGCGTCGCCGAGCTCCTCCGGCATGTAGCCCCTGAGGAGTCCCTCCTCGTAGCGCTCCTGGTCGGCGAGGTCCGTGCGGCCGGCCCCGTCGTAGAGCTCGATCGCCTCGGCGCGCCGCTTGCGCTCGCGCTTCAGCACGGTCAGTTCGTCGGCCTCGGTCGGCTGCCTGCGGCTGTCGATGCGCTCCTTCTTCAGCGCCGCCACGAACGAGTTGCAGGCCTCACGGCGGCGCTTGTCGCCCGCCTTGAGCGCCGCGGTGGCGTCGTCCTTGATGCGCTGTTCGATGGCGCCGAGCTCTCTCATGACGTCTCCTCTTCCGGCGTACACGAGCGGGCCACCGCAGGTAGACCGCTCATGACGCCTCGTCTTCCGGCGTACACGAGCGGGCCACCGCAGGTAGACCGCTCATGACGCCTCGTCTTCCGGCGTACACGAGCGGGCCACCGCAGGTAGACCGCTCATGACGCCTCGTCTTCCGGCGTACACGAGCGGGCCACCGCAGGTAGACCGCTCATACCATGCCTCCCAGCCGTGTCCCGCCGATGACGTGCCAGTGCAGGTGCATGACCTCCTGGCCGGCGTCGGGACCCGTGTTCGTGATGACTCGGTAGCCGCTCTCCGCCACGCCGGCGGAGCGGGCCGTGGCGGCGATGAACGCGAGCGCGCAGGCCGAAGCGCCGCCGTCCAGGGCCCCGGCCTCGTCCAGCGAGGCGACGTGCTCACGCGGGATGACCAGCAGGTGCACGGGCGCCAGCGGCCGCGCGTCGCGGAAGGCGACGAAGTGGTCGTCCTCCCGCACGACCTCGGCGGGGATCTCGCCCTTGGCGATCCTGCAGAAGATGCACTCACGCATTACGCTCACTCCTTGACGCTGCCGGTGACGCCGTCGCGCGTCAGCACCTCGGCGACGGCGCGCACCAGCTCGCCGGGCCGGGCGCGGCCGCGCAGCGCGTACCGCACGTAGTCCGAACTGTACCCCTTCCAGAGGCCGTCGCGCCGCTCCTCGACCAGGACCTCGGCCTCGCGGCCGAGCGCGGCGCGGCGCGCGGCCAGGGCGGCGGCCTCCGCCGCCGCCAACGCGCGCCCCATGCGCTCCTTGACCACCGCGGCCGGCAGGGGCGGCAGCTCCGCCGCCGCCGTCCCCGGCCGCGGCGAGTACGCGAACACGTGCGCGCGCCCGAAGAGCCCGCTCTGCAGCGCCTCCAGCGTGCGCGCGAACGCAGCCTCGTCCTCCGTCGGGTACCCGATGATCACATCCGTGCTCAGCATCGCTCCTCCGGGGACATCCCGGAGACCTTCCACTGCGCGCAGATACCCCTCCCAGGTATAGGGACGGCGCATGGCCGCGAGCACGCCGTCGTCGGCGGACTGCAGCGGCACGTGCAGGTGCCGCGCCACGCGCGGGTGCGCGAGCAGCTCGCGCAGCGCGGCGTCGACGTGCCGCGGCTCGACCGAGGACAGGCGCACACGCCGCACCCCGTCGAGATCCGCGACCGCGGCGACCAGGTCGGGCAGCCGCGCCGCGCCGTCCCTCCACGCGCCGAGGTCGATGCCGCTCAAGACCACCTCGCCGCCGCCCGCCTCCAGACCCGCGCGTGCCCTCGCGAGCGCCTGGGCGAGCGCCAAGCTGCGCGGCCGCCCGCGCACGAGTCGCACCACGCAGTACGTGCAGGCTCCCGCGCAGCCGTCCTGGACCTTGAGCACGAGGCGCGTCCGTGCGCCCGGCGTCGCCCGGGGCGCCGGCGCGTCCGGGGTCGCGGCGGCAGCGGCGTCGTGGACGGCGTCTCCAGGGGCGTCGGAGCCGGCGGAGACTCCCCGGGCCCAAGGGACGCGCTCACCCGCGCCGGCCCGCGTCACCCGTGAGGCCACAGCCGTCCAGTCGGGCCGCGCCGCCACGGTCACGCCCTCGCCCGCGAACTGCTCCGGCCGCAACGCGGCGGCGCAGCCGGCGACGACCACGCGCCTGCCGTTGCAGGCCGCGCGTCGAACGAGCCGGCGCGACTTCCGCTCGGCCTCGGCGGTCACGCAGCAGGTGTACACGACGACCACGTCGGCCGCCTCCCTGGCCGTCACCGGCTCGAGCCCGGCGGCGGCGAGCGCCGCGAGGGCCTGCTCGCCGTCCGCCTGGCTGACCTTGCAGCCCACGAAGCTGGCCGCGACCCTCGTCACGCCCGCCTCGTGAGATGCAGCGTCAGCCAGGTGCCGTCGTCGGCCCGCGCGCTCTCCGTGAAGCCGGGGTACGCGGCGAGCGCTTCCTCTGCCTGCTCCACGAGCAGGCCCGAGAGCACCAGCTGCGCCGGCGGCGCGGCGCCGTCCGCGCGGCGCCAGCGTGTGGCGAGCCGCAGGATCGGCTGGAGCGCGATGTTGGCCACGACGACATCCGCGTCGGGCAGCGGATACGTGGGGTCGGTGGCGTCGCCCAGGAGAAACGCAGGTGCGAGGCCGTTCATGGCCGCGTTGCCGGCGGCCGCGTGCACCGCGACAGGGTCGATGTCGATGCCGGTGACGGGCGCGAACCCGAGCCGCAGGGCCGCGAATGAGACCACGCCGGAGCCCGAGCCGAGATCGAGGAGCGAGGCCGGGCTGACGGTCTGGATGATCTGGAGGCACTGACGCGTGGTCGCGTGTCCGCCGGTGCCGAACGCGAGGCCGGCCTCCACGGCGATGTCGAGCAGATCGGCGCGAGCCGGGTACCACGGCGGGCGCACGTACAGGCGTCCGACGACGTGCGGTCGATGGAACCGCCGCCAGGCATCCTCCCAGCCGGGCTGTTCGCGGGCGACCTCGAGGCGGCCGGCGGCGCCGAGCCGCTTGAGCGCCGCCGCGACCGCGGCGTCGGCCTCGGCGCCGTCCTCGAGCCAGAAGACGAGCGTGCCGCCGTCGTCCTCCTCCTGCCAGCCGGCGGGCTGCAGCGCGAGGATCTCCGCGACCGCGCGGGCATCGGCGTACTCGAGCGCCTGTGCGTCCGGGCCGCGCTCGTAGGCCGCCGCTCCTGACCAATCGTCGACGGGTCCCCGCTGCTCCGGAGGCGCTGCACCGGCACCGCAGACGGGCGCGACCAAGGACCGCGCCCCCGCCGGCCGCCCCAGCCGCAGGGCGTAGCGCGTGTAGCCGGGGCGCTTCACTGACGGAAGACGGCGCGGACCTTGTCGAGGAAGCTCTGGTCGACCTCGTATGTAGCCTCACCGCTGAGCTCGGCGAACTGCTCGAGGAGTTCGCGCTGCTCGTCAGTGAGCTTGCGCGGGACGAGCACGTTGACCACGACCTTGAGGTCGCCGCGCCCGTAGCCTTGGAGGACGGGCACGCCGCGACTGCGGTACGACTTGACCTCTCCCGGCTGCGTGCCCGGCTTGAGCTGCACCTCGATGTCGCCGTCGAGCGCGGGCACGTAGGCGGTGGTGCCGAGCGCCGCCTCGACCATGGTGATGTCGAGGCGGTAGATGAGGTCGTCGCCATCGCGCACGAAATCCTCGTTCGGCTCTACGGCGACGGCGACGTACAGATCGCCGGGCCTGCCCCCATGAGCGCCGGCGCCGCCCTCACCCGCCAGACGCAGACGCTGCCCCGGGGAGATGCCGGCCGGCACCTCCACAGGCACCGTGTGCGTCCTGCGCACGCGTCCCGAGCCGAGGCACGCCGGGCACGGCTCCTTGACGATGGTGCCCTGGCCGCGGCAGATGTTGCACGTGCTGGTGCGGATGAACTGGCCGAAGCCGCCGAGGCTGGAGACCTCGCGCATGCGCCCGCTCCCGTGGCACTGTGGGCACTGCTCGCGGCCGGTGCCGTCCTTGGCGCCGCTACCCGAGCAGGTCTCGCACGCGGCGTCGGCGGTGACCTCGACGTCTTTGGTCACGCCGAAGACGGCCTCGGCGAAGGTGAGCGTGACGTGGGCCTCGACGTCGTCGCCGCGCGGCGCGGGCGAGCTGCCGCCCGCCGCGCCCCACATCCCTCCGGCGTCGCGCAGCACCGAGTCAAACATGCCGCCACCGAAGAAGATGTTGAAGAGGTCGCCGAAGCCCACGTGCTCGAAGTCGGTCATCGGGCGCCCGCGCAGGCCGTCGAAGCCGTAGTGGTCGTAGGCGGCGCGCGCATCGGCGTCGGAGAGCACCTCGTACGCCTCCGCCGCCTCTTTGAACAGCGCCTCGGCCTCGGGGTCCTCCTGGTTCACGTCCGGGTGGACCTCGCGCGCCAGCTTGCGGAAGGCCTTCTTGATCTCGCCGGCGTCGGCGTCGCGCCGCACGCCGAGCACGTCGTAGTAGTCACGCTTCAATGGTCGCCCCAGTCGGAGGTGGTCACCAGATGTCTTCGAGATACGAACTCAAGCCGTCGGCGGTGGCGCGTACGGTCGCGATCACGCGCTGGTAGTCCATGCGTGTCGGGCCGATGACGCTCACCGTGCCGAGGCTGCGGTTGGCGACGCCGTAGGTGGTCGCGACGAGCGAGCACTCCTGCAGGGACGGGGACGCGATCTCGTGCCCGATGCGCAGGTACATGCCCTCTTCGCGCAGGGCCCCGGCCAGCAGCTCGAGCAGGTTGTACCGTGACTCTAGCATCTGTAGCACCTCATTGAGGTGACCGGCCCCGGCGCGGGTGAGGTTGTCGAGGAGGCGCGACGTGCCGCCCAGGTGCAGGCCCTCGACGTCGCCCGAGCCGGGCGCCTCGAACGCCGGACGCAGCACTTCGAGGAACGCCAGCTCCTTGAGCCTCAGGTCGGAGCTCTCGAACACGGCCGCGACGCGACGCGTGCCGAGCTGCGCCCCGACGAGCCGCTCGTTCAGGTACACGCGCGCGAACTCGGCGAGGCCTTCGTCGACAGGGTCGGTAAACGGAAACACACGCTTCGTGACCTGCCCCGAGGTGGTGATGAGCACCACCATGACGAGGCGCGGCTGCAGGGCGAGGATCTCGATGTGGCGCAGGCTCGAGGTGCTGACGGCCGGCGCCGAGACGACGGCGAGCAGTTCGGTGACCCGCGACAAGGCCTCGGCGGTCTCGCGCAGCGCGTCGTCGATCTCGCTCGCCGCGCGGTCGCGCTCGAGGTGCAGCGCCGGTGTGCCCTCGCGCCGCTCCGCCGCGACGGCGTCGGCGTAGTGCCGGTAGCCGGTGTCGGTGGGTACCCGCCCCGCGGAGGTGTGCGGGTGCGCCAGCATGCCCATGTCCTCGAGGTCGGCGAGGTCGTTGCGGATGGTGGAGGCGGCCACGCCGAAGCCGAACTGCTCGCTCAGGTGCCTGGACCCGACCGGGGCGCCGAGCGCGATGTACTCCTCGATGACGGCCCTCAGGACCTGCTCTTGCCTTGCCGTGAGCGGCAACCTACCCCCTTAAACGCGGAGAGCGAAACAGGCGCACGCACAGTCCGTCTGCCACGTGCCTCCCCTTTCGCGTCACGCGGATTGTACCACTGTGCAGGGAAACCAATCCAGCGGCGGCGAGGCCCGCGGCCACGTCGCGGTCGAGGACGGCGGCCACCTCGGCGAGCGGGACGCGCTCGCCACAGCGGGCCGCCAGCAGGAAGCGCTCGCGGGCGCGCACGGGCGCGTCGAGTGCCTCCAGGGTGCGCAGCGGCGACGATCCGGACGCGAGCGCCGCCGCCCAAGCTGACGGGTCGGCCGCGTTGGTCCAGCGCCGGGAGCCGACGGTGCTCACGGCGCCGGGGCCGAGGCCGAGGTAGGGACGGGCGCGCCAGTACGCCACGTTGTGGCGCGCCCTGCGCCCGGGCAGAGCGAAGTTGCTGACCTCGTACCAGTCGTAGCCGCCCCGGGAGAGCTCCCGGACGATGCGCCGGTAGCCGGTCGCGCGGACGTCGTCCATGGGATCCGGCGGCATGGCCGCCGGATCCGCGGCTTCAGCGCCCGACGACGGGACCGCCGCCCGCGCCAGCCGAGCCGCCAGCGCCGTGCCCTCGATCACGTCGAGCTCGTACCAGGAGACGTGGTCCGGGCGCAGCTCGAGGACCGCAGCGATGTCCGCGCAGAGGAGCTCCGCTGTCTGCCCGGGGATGCCGTGGATGAGGTCGAGCCCGGCGTTCGCGGCGCCGGCGGAACGCAGGCGACGGAAGGCGGCGGCGGGGTCCACTCGCGCCGTCCGCCCGAGGACGGCGCGCAGCTCCGCGGAGAAGCTCTGCGCGCCGAGGGAGACACGCACACCCGCTCCGGCCGCCCACCCCGCGTACGGGCCGTCGACGTCCTCGGGGTTGGTCTCGACCGTGACCTCGGCGCGCGGCGTGAGATGCGGCCGGAAGAGGTCGAGCAGCCGCTCGAGCCGGTCCGGCCCCAGCAGGCTGGGCGTGCCGCCGCCGAGGTAGAGCGTGTGGAGGCGGCCGACGTCGTGCGCCGCCCGCTCCCGCTCCCACTCGGCGGAGACACCGTCCACGTACTCGTCCAGACTGCGAGCGACCTGCGCCCCGGTCCGCCCGCCCTCGCCGACAAGGCCCACCGGCATCGAGGCGAACTCGCAGTAGTCGCACTTGGCGCGGCAGAACGGTACGTGCACGTAGACGTGCCGCACGGGCCCCTGGAACGGCTCGGTCACCGCGTCGGCACCCAGAAGTACAGGTTACCGTCGCGCTCCTCGTCGAGCACGCCGCCGTTGGCCTCGATCACCCGGCGCGAAGCGACGTTGTCCGCCTCGCAGTCCATGCGCGCCGGGTCGATGCCGAGCGTGGCGGCCAGCGGCAGCGCCGCGGCCAGCAAGGCCGTCGCGTGGCCGCGCCGCCGCGCGCGGGGGCGCACCTCGAAGCCGATGTGGCCGCCGTGGTGGAGCAGGTGCGGCGTCAGCCGGTGCCGGATCGAGAGTCGGCCGATGAACGCCTCGCCGGCGACCCACCAGAGCGTCGTCATGGGCACATACCCGTCAACCCACTCCCCCGGCAGCGGAGTGCCGTACAGCCGTGAGAAGTAGAAGTCCGGCTCGCCGGGGCGCTCCACTCCGGCGTTGACGGCCGCGCAGTAGCGCGCGAACTCCTCGCGGTCCTCGAAGACCTCGGCATCGAGCTCGGCGTGCCTTCCTTCGGCGTGGTACTCGTGGATCGCCTCGAGCACGGAGGCGTGGAAGCGCGCGTCCGGAGGGGAGAATCGAGGAGCCTGCCCGGCCTCGGCGGCCGCGGCGGCGGCCGGCGCCGCAGGCTCTTCCGGCCCGCTTGCGCCACCGCGCATCAGCGGTCCTTGTCGCCCGGCTCGAGTTCGAGCACGGCGAGGAAGGCCTCCTGCGGCACCTCGACCACGCCGAGCTGCTTCATCCGCTTCTTGCCTTCCTTCTGCTTCTCGAGCAGCTTGCGCTTGCGGCTGATGTCGCCGCCGTAGCACTTGGCGGTGACGTCCTTGCGCACCGCCTTGACCGTCTCGCGCGCGACCACCTTGTTGCCGATCGCCGCCTGGACGGGCACCTCGAACAGCTGGCGCGGGATCTTCTGGCGCAGCTTGGTGACCAGCGCCTTGCCGCGCAGATGAGCGCGCTCGCGCGGCGTGATGAGCGAGAGCGCGTCCACAGGCTCGCCGGCGAGCAGCACGTCGAGCTTGACGAGGTCGCTCTGGCGATACCCGGAGTACTCGTAGTCGAGGGAGGCGTAGCCGCGTGTCCGTGTCTTCAGCTGGTCGAAGAAGTCGAGCACGATCTCGCCCAGCGGCAGCTTGTAGTGCATCTCCACGCGCTCCGGCGAGAGGTACTTCATGTCGACGAAGTCGGCGCGGCGGCCCTGGCACAGCTCCATGATCGTGCCCACGAACTCGGTGGGGACGAGAATGCTGGCGGCGACGAACGGTTCCTCGACACGGTCGATGTAGGTCGCGTCGGGCATCTGCGCGGGGTTGCGGACCACGGTCATCTTCCCGTTGGTCAGGTACGCGTGGTACTCCACGTTGGGCATCGTCGTGATGAGCTCGAGTCCGTACTCGCGCTCCAGGCGCTCGCGCACGATGTCCATGTGCAGCAGGCCGAGGAAGCCGCAGCGGAAGCCGAAGCCGAGCGCGACCGAGCTCTCGGGCTCGTAGCTGAGCGCCGCGTCGTTCAGCTTGAGCTTCTCGAGCGCGTCGCGCAGCTCCTCGAACTTGTCGCCCTCGGTCGGGAACAGGCCGGTGAACACCATCGGCTGCACGACCTTGTAGCCCGGCAGGGCTTCGCCGGCCGGGCGCTTCTTGTCCGTGATCGTGTCGCCCACTCGCACCTGCGCCACGTCCTTGACGCCGGTGATGATGTAGCCGACCTCCCCGGTCTCCAGCCGGTCGGTCGGCTTCATCTCGGGGCCGAAGTAGCCGAGCTCCTCGATCTCGGCGTCCTGGCCCGTGCTCATCAGCGTCACCAGCTGCCGCCGCGCGAAGTGGCCGTCGACGACGCGGACGTAGGCGATCACGCCGCGGTACTGGTCGTACTCGCTGTCGAAGATGAGCGCGCGGGGCGCCGCCGCAAGGTCGCCTTCGGGCGGCGGCGTCCTCGTCACGATGGCGTCGAGGATGGCGTCCACCCCCTCGCCCGTCTTCGCCGAGACAGTGAGGATCTCGTCGTGCGTCGCGCCGGTGAGCTCGTGGAGCTCCATCTCGGCCTCCGGCACGTTGCTCGCCGGCAGGTCGATCTTGTTGAGCACCGGGATGATCTCGAGGTCGTTGTCGATGGCGAGGTAGGCGTTGGCCACCGTCTGCGCCTCGACCCCCTGCGTGGAGTCCACCAGCAGCACGGCGCCCTCGCAGGCGGCGAGGCTGCGCGAGACCTCGTAGGTGAAGTCCACGTGGCCGGGGGTGTCGATGAGGTTGAGCTGGTACTTCTGGCCGTCATGCGCCGTATAGTCGATGCGGACGGCCTGGCTCTTGATGGTGATGCCACGCTCGCGCTCCAGCTCCATCTTGTCGAGGAGCTGTTCCTTCATGTCGCGTGCGGCCACCGTCCCAGTGAGCTCGAGGACGCGGTCGGCCAGGGTCGACTTGCCGTGGTCGATGTGCGCGATGATGCTGAAGTTGCGGATGTGGTCGAGCGCGGTCACGACCGCTGATTGTACAGGCTCGCGCCCGGGGAGGCTCACCCCAATGGCCGGCTCATCTGCGGCGACGGCCTCCCTGCGCTACCTGGCCGCCGCCCCGGACTCGCGCCGACCCCGCGATCATCGCGGGCACCGTTGAAATGCCGAGACGTTCGTACTACCGTCGTGGCACACGCATCCGACAGGAGGTCCTCATGGCTGGTCCCGGACCGTTCCCGCTCCGGGCGCTCGCACTGATCCCCGGCGCGATCGGGGCCCTCGCGCTCGGCTTCTGGTGCATCGGGCTCGGCATCCTCAGCTTCCTGCCGATCCCGGCCGGGCCGGGGCTCCCCAGGGTCGCCGGAGGCGCCGGCCTTCAGTTCCTCGCGGCCGCCGCCGGTCTGATCACCGTCACGATCGTCTTCGCCTCGTCAGTCGCACTGGCCCGTTCGCCGTCCCTCCGGGCTCCGCTGTGGCTCATCGCGGCCGCGGCCGCGTGGGCGCTCGCCGCGGCCTCCGCCGCCTCGGCAGCCGACGGCCTGTTCCTCGCCCCCGAGAACCAGGAGGCGGGGATCGGCGCCAGCGTGGCGTCGGTCGCCGCGCCGGCGTGGAGCACCTTTCTCTGGACGACTGCGGCGGTGTGCGCGGCCCTCGCGGCGCTGCTCCTGGTCCACCGCATGCTCGGGCGCCACGAGGCCCGGACAGCGCCCGCCGGCGTGACGACGGGCGCCGGCGCCTGAAGCAGTAGGGCCCGGGCCGAGCACCGCCGAGGTCCTGCCACCCGGCCTCAGCCCGGCGGCCCGGGCTCGGGCGCAGGCGGCTGCGGCGGCCTCTGCGCACGGCGCCGCCGGAAGACCTGGCGTACAACGCTGAGCTCCTCCAGCCTGAACAGCTTGGCGAGACCCAGGTACGCGGCGCCGCCGAGGGCGACCGCGGCGACCACCGCACCGAGGAGCTGCGGGAAGCCGGCGGCGGCGTAGTCCTCGAGCGCCCGCCACACGGCGTAGGAGACGGCGGCGAGGGCCACGGCGCAGACCAGCGCCCCGCCCGCCGCCGCGGCCATCCGGCGCCCGTCGATCCTCCCCACCTCGCGGCGCAGCAGCAGGGACAGCGCCAAGAAGTTGACCGCGGACACGGTCGCCATACTGAGCGTGATGCCCGGCACGCCGAGCGGCTTGTAGAGCAGCCAGCAGAGCAGCGCGTTCACGGCCAGGTTACCGAAGCTCACGTACATCGGCAGCCACGGCTTCTGCATGCTCTGGAAGGCGCGGTTGAGCATGATGTTGGAGTTGGCGAACAGGAGCCCCACCGAGAAGAACGCGAGCGCCCCGGCGACCTCCACCGTGGCGTCGGCGCCGAACTGCCCACGCTCGTACACGAGCTGGACGAACGCGGCCGGCATCACCAGGAACCAGGCAACGAACGGAAGCGAGACGAAGACCATCTGGCGCACGCCCAGCGACACCGTGTCGCGGAACCGGGCCTCGTCATGCTGCGCCGCGAACCGCGAGAGTGAAGGGAACAGGACAGTGCCGATGGTCACCGCGAAGATGCCCTGCGGCAGCTGGTAGAGGCGGAACGCGTACCCGATCTCGGCCGCCGCCCGGTCGCTCACGAACTGTGCGAACCACGTGCCGATGAGGGCGTTGAAGTTGAGCACGCCGAGCGTGATCGTGATCGGCACCATGAGCAGCAGCACGCGGCGCAGCAACGGGTCGGTCAGGCCGAACCCGGGCCACAGCCAGCGCCCGTGGTAGCGGGCGGCGCCGGCCAGCATGACCACCTCGAGGACGGTGCCGACGAGCATGCCCCAGGCGATGGCGTCCACGCCCAGCGTGTCGTTGAAGACGGCGATGGCCGCGATGATGGTCAGGTTCCAGACGATGGACACCACGGCAGGCATGGTGAAGCGCTCGAACGAGTACAGGACGCCGCTGATGGCTCCGGCCAGCGAGAGAAAGAGGATCGTCGGCACGAGGATGCGCAGGAGGTCGGCGGCGAGGTCCGCGCCGGCGGGCGTGCCGGTGAGCTCCGGGTACATCCACTGCGTGAGCGGGCCGGCGGCCAGCGCCAGGATCACGACTGCCGCCCCCACGACCACCACGATCAGGCCGAGCAGGTTGGCGGCAAGTCGGTAGGCGCGCTCCTTGTCGCCCTTCGCGAGCAGCGACGTGAAGACGGGGACGAAGGCGGCGCTGATCGCCGCGTCCGCGAACAGCTGCTGCACCAGCTGCGGGATCACGGAGACCGAGACGAAGGTGTTGTAGGACGCGTCGACGCCGTAGACGGCGGCGGTGATGACCTCGCGGCCGAGCCCGGTGAGGCGTGAGAGAGCGGTCGCCGAGGCGACGACGACCGCCGCCAGGGCGAGCTTGCGCTTGTGATCGCTCATGAGTCCTTTGATTCGACCACCGGCCGCGAAGTACTGCCCGGCGAGCCGGGTGGAGGCCGGGCGGCGCGAAGTCTAGCAAAGCCGAAGGGGCGCGGGCTCCCGTACACACGTACGGACGCGCCGGCGCTCACGGCGCCAGACCGGCCTTCCGTTTGAACTCGAGTACGCGCACCACCGACGCCTCTGCCTGCTCCCGCGGCAGCCGCCCCGTGCGGATCGCCGCAGTGACCGCGTCGATCACCTCGCCAGGACTGCCCGAGGCGAACAGCGCGAGGTCGGCGCCGGCCTTGAGCGCACGCACCGCCGCCGCCGGCGTCGTGATCCCCAGCACCTTGGTCGTTGCGGCCATGGACAACGAGTCGGTGATGATCACGGTGTCGTCGCCGACGCGAGCGCGCAGGTACGTCATCGCGTTGCGCGACAAGCTTGCAGGCGTCTGATCCCCCGTGAGACCCCTCGACCTCAGGTGCCCTACCATCACCAGTGGCACGCCGGCGTCGAAAGCCTGCTCGAATGGGACCATGTCCTCCCTGTGCAGCACGGAGAGCGAAGGTACACGCGCGGCCCCGCTGTGGGTGTCGGTGGCCCAGCCGTGGCCCGGCCAGTGCTTGACGGTCGCGAGGACTCGCGACGCCCGGAGGCCCTTCACCCACGCCACGACGTGGCTCCCGACGACGCCCGGCTTCGACGAGAAGCACCGGTCGAGGGAGCTCATGTAGCGGCCCCTGATGTCCAGATCCGCCACCGGTCCGAACACCACCGACACGTGCAGCCGGCGCAGTCGGGCGCCGTAGTCCGCGGCTGTCGCCCTGGTCCGGGAGACGCTCTGCCCGCCCTGGACCCGGGCGGACGGCAGCGGGTAGATGACGTGCCGGAGCCGCTGGACCTGTCCGCCCTCCTCGTCGCTGGCGATGAAGGGCTTGATGCCGCGGGGGGCGGCGCGAAGGACGGTCGCGAGGTCACTGCCGATGCTGCCGCGCGCCCCGCCGCCGAGGATGACGATGCCGCCGACGCCCATGCGCGCGTACCGGCGTCCCGCCAGCGGGTTCGTCGCGGGCACGCTGCAGACCACCAGCTGCGCCGCGAGCCGGCGGTTGGACCAGCCGGCGAGCTCGGAGGGAGCCGGCGGGCTGGGCGAGGTGGTCGGACCGGGCGAAGACGCGGCGGCCGTCGCGACAGCGACGCTCCCGCCGGCCGCCCCGGCCGCCCCCTGAGAGGCGCATCCGATCGCGCCGAGCGCCGCCAGCGCGGCAAGGGCGAGCCCAGTCATCCAAGATGTGCGGCGCAGCACTCCCATATCGTTCGGTACGGTACCACCACAGGACGGCTCAGGCCTCGACCTCCCGCTTCACGGTCACGGCCACTCCCCCGCGCTTGTGCCCCCCACCTACATACCGGTGGGCCTCGGGCATCGCCTCCAGGGGATAGCACCTGTCCACCACGGGCCGGATGTGCCCCGCTTCGACCAGCTGTCTCATCGCCGCCAGCCTCCCTGAGTCCAGCAGGAGATCGCCGTCGTCGATCGAGACGTACTTGTCTCTGTCGGGGACGCTCGCCCTGCAGGATTCCTTCAGCCTCGATGTCTTGGCCTTGCCGACCGCGTCGAGCACGAAGTCGTACCTGTCGCCGGGATCGAGCGCGCCGACCCTCGTGTAGTCGATGACGGTGTCCGCACCCAGCGACCTCACCAGTTCCAGATTGGCCGTGCTGCAGACCCCGGTGACTTCCGCACCCAGATGCTTCGCGTACTGGACCGCCGTCGTGCCCGAAGTCCCCGATGCCCCATAGACGAGCACTCTCTGGCCGGCCTGGATGTCACCCCTCTCCATGAACTGCAGCGCCAGCAGTCCGCCATAGGCCGCCATTGTCGACTCCTCATACGTCAGGTTCGCCGGCTTCAGCGCCAGGCAGCCGTGCTTCGAGTCCACCTCCTTCATGCACTTGTACTCGGCGTAGGCGCCGAGCCCGAAGCCGGTGAGACCGTAGACCTGGTCGCCCGGCTTGAACCTCGTGATGTCGCGGCCCACGAACGCGATCTCGCCCGCCAGAACCAAGCCGATGATCGGCCGGCGGGGCCTCGTGATGCCGAGCATCAGACGCATCGGAATCCGGAACCGGAGCGGTATGTCGGACCCGCGGATGAAGATGTCGCTCGCCGTGACGGCGGTCGCCATGATCCGGATGCAGACCTCGTCGTCCTTCGGACTGGGCTGTTCCACTTCTCGCAACTCGAGGACCTCCGGTCCTCCGTATCTTGGGCAGACGATCGCTCTCATGGGACTCCTCCACGTCTGCTCTCTGGGGCGAGCCTACCGCGACGAGCGCGGCCGGGAGCCTCCCTGAGGAGGTGGATGTGGTCGTCTGGTCGAGGGATTCCGCCGGCTGAGCGCTCCTCTCGCGGAGGTACAGCGGCACGCGTTTCGGCGGCGCTGGGTGCTACCCTGCGCGGAGCGGCCGAGCGAGACACGGCGAAGGCCCGGCCCCTGAGACAAGGATGTGGTGATGCTCGGACGCGCGGCCCAACCGAAGCTGGTCCGTCTGAAGGCCCGGCGCGTGGCCGGCGCGATCGTGCTGACCTGGGACGTGCGCGGCGCTCGGGCGCTGCGCTGGCGCGTCTTGCGCTCCGAGAGCGGCTTCGCCGCCGGCCCGTTCGACGACACCGTGGTCGGCAACGAGCAGACGCTCGTCTCGGACCAGGTGCGCCCGGGCTCCCGCGACGACCTCGGGGCCCTCGACGCCACGCCCTCGACCGCCTTCTACACGATCTTCTGTGAAGACGAGCGCGGAGCGTGGCACCGCCAGGCCCGCTTGAAGCTGGACACGCGCGACCCCGCCCTGGGGCGCCGGGCAGAAGGGGACTTCGAGGCGGGAGACGGCGGAGCCCTCACGAGCTGGGACACCTTCGTTCCACCCCCTCCGGAGCACCTCTTCTGAAGCGCCGGGTCACGCCTGACCATAGAGTGGCCGTCTGCGCGCGCCGTCTCCGGTGACCGGGCACGTTTGCCGGGTACGGACGCGCCGTGGTAGCATCTCGCGTCCGGACGCAGCCCCACTGCACCTGGAACCAGTCACGAATCTAGCCAGATCGAAGGGATCACGTGGCCAACATCAAGCAGCAGAAGAAGCGTATCCGCCTGGCCGCCAAGCAGCGGCTGCGCAACCGGCACGCCAAGTCGACCCTAAAGACGCTGTTCAAGCAGCTCGAGGACGAGGTAGCCGAGGGCCAGACCGAGGAAGCGACGAAGACAGCGACCTTCCTGACCTCGCGCATCGACAAGGCCGCCGCCAAGGGGATCCTTCACAAGAACAACGCCGCCCACAAGAAGAGCCGCGTCGCGCACACCATGGCGCGCCTCTCTTCCTGACGGACAGCGGCTGAGAACGACGACGAAGCGGGCGGGCCGGGCACGGCCCGCCCGCTTCGTCGTTCCCGTTTCACGGCAGGGCCGGCCGTCGCAGGCGCGCCGGCCTCTCCCCTTACATCAGCAGCCGCGCCACCGCCAGCTCCACCACGAGGCGCTCGCCGTCGTTGACACCGCCGATCGACTCCAGCGTCGCCGGCGCCCGGCCGCGTAACCCGGCCTCGGCCTCGGCGAGCGCGCGGTACGCGCGGCCGAGGCGTCGCCGGTCGAAGTGCTCGCGCTGCTCCAGCAGCTTCTTGGCGGTGAAGGGGTGCACACCGAGCTGCTTCGCCGCCGTCGACTGGTCGGCGTGCGGCAGCTGGGACGCCGCGTCGAGCTTCTCGATGTGCCGCTTGAGGCTGTAGAGCACGCCGTTGGCGTCGTTGCGCGGATCGCCCGAAGCGTAGAGAGCCTCGAGCAGCTCGAAGCTGTGGGTGCGGTCCCGGTGCCCCACGGCGTCCATGAGGTCGAAGATCACGGCGTCGTCGTCCGGCGTGCAGATCGCGTCCACGTCGGCGTCGGTGGCCTCCTGGCCGCGGCAGTACAGGGCGAGCTTCTCGATCTCACGTTCGAGCCGGTCGGCGTGCCTGGGATCGGCGCCGCACCGGTCGAGCAGATGCTTGGCGACGGTCTGGTTCAGCGGCAGGCGGTGCGCCTTGGCCCGTTCCCTCACCCATTTCGCCATCTCGTACTTCTTGGGCAGGTCGTACTGCAGCAGACCGCCAAGCCTGCTGACCGCCTTGTAGAGCGCGTCCGAGGCAGCGAACGTCTCGCCCTCGACCGTGACGCACGTATCGGGCATGGGATCCTGCAGGTAGGCGACCACCGCCTGCCGCGCCTTGGCCTTCCACTTGTGGCCGTTGAGGACGAGGAGCAGGCGCGTCCCGAACGTGAGACCCGGACTGACCGCAGCATCGAGGAACGCCTCGACCGGGTCGTGCTCGGCGTCGAGCAGCACCACGTTGAGGTCGCTGCCGGCCTCGTCGATCACACGCTGCCGCAGGCGCAGGACGGCGCGACGAACCTTGGGGCGGTCGGTGCCGACGATGAGATAGGCAGGAAGCAGCGGGGTTGGCTCGGCCATCGTGCCGTGAGGATAGCATGGCGATAGGATGCTCTCGGCCGGCGCCGCCGGCCGCGGATCAGGAGTGACCTTGGTCGGGACAGCGCTGCACATCGCGACGCATGTCGCGGCGACCGGTACGTCGCCGGCGCTCGTCGCGCTCCTCATCGCTCTGGGCGCCGTCGAGCTGGGCCTGCTGGCCTGGTCGCTCGTGGACCTGTACCGGCGCCCGGCGTCGCAGATCAACGGCGGCGGCAAGATCCCCTGGCTGATCCTGTGCCTGCTGCTGCAGATCATCGGGCCCGTCATCTACCTCGCGGCGGGGCGGGAGAGGGTGAAGCCGGCGCAAGACCCCTTGGCCGGCGGCGCGGCCGCGGGAAGCGCCGGCGGAGGCGCGAGGGCCGGAGGCGCAGCGGCTGCGGCGGCCGTCCCCCCGCCACTGGTGGTCCGGCCCGCCGACGCCGCGGCGGTCGTCGACGCGCTCTTCGCGGCGCGTGACGCGGCGCCGGTCGGCGCAGCCGCCTCCGGCCCGGCCGTGGAGTTGCGCGACGTGCGCAAGACCTTCGGCGACGCGGTCGCACTGGACGGCCTCACACTCAGCGTGCCGACCGGCTCCATCTACGGGTTCCTCGGCCCGAACGGGGCCGGCAAGACGACGACCTTGCGCATCCTGGCCGGCCTCGCGCACGCCGACGCCGGCGCGGTCCGGATCCTCGGTCGCGACGTGGCGGGCGCCGGAGCCGACGCGCGCGGCGTCATCGGCTTCCTCCCCGACGTACCGGCCTTCTACAAGTGGATGACGGCGCCCGAGTACCTGCGCTTCGCCGGCAGCCTGTTCGGCCTGTCCGGCGAGGAACTGGACGGCCGCGTGACCGCCATGCTCGAGCTCGCCGGTCTGACCGGCGTGAGGACCCGGGTCGGGGGGTTCTCGCGCGGCATGAAGCAGCGCCTCGGCGTCGCTCAGGCGCTCATCCACGGGCCGCGCCTGCTCCTGCTCGACGAGCCGACCAGCGCGCTCGACCCTATCGGCCGGCGCGACGTCCTCGACATGATCGCCTCGCTGCGCGGCCGCACCACGGTCTTCTTCTCCACGCACATCCTCAGCGACGTCGAGCGCGTCTGCGACACCGTCGCCGTCATCGCCCGCGGCCGCGTCGTCGCGCAGTCCGGCATCGACGAGCTACGCAGCCGCAGGGGGGGCCTGAACCGCCTCAGCGTCGAGGTTGACGATCCGCAGCGCCTCTGGGAGGGCCTCGCCGGCGCCGCGTGGCTGCGCACGGTTGAGGCGGGCGAGGGCGGCGAACTCCTCGTCACGTGCGACGACGTCGAGGCGGCGCAGCGCGAGCTGCCGGCCCTCGTGGGCCGGCTCGGCCTCGCGCTGCGCCGCTTCGGCATCGACGAACTCGACCTCGAGGACGTCTTCGTCGACCTCGTCGGGGAGGGCCGTCGATGAACGGCTTCGTCCCCTTCCTGCGCAAGGAGTTCAGCGAGACCGTGCGCACCTGGCGCCTCTGGGTCGTGCCGGGCTTCCTGCTCTTCTCGGCCCTGAGCTCGCCGCTGGTCACCTACCTCATGCCGACGCTGCTCGATAGGCTCGGCACGGCGCAGCAGGGGCTCAGCATCACCGTCGCCGACCCCACGGCCCTGCAGGCGTACCTCGAGTACCTCGGTAACCTCAGCCAGCTCACGCTGTTCGCGCTCGTCATCGCCTACGGCGGGATCGTGAGCGGCGAGGTGCGCGGAGGCACGGCGGCGCTCACGCTGGCCAAGCCGCTCTCGCGCGCCGCGTTCGTGACCGGCAAGTGGCTCTCTCAGGCGCTGGTGGTCGCCGTCGGCGCAGCGCTCGGGACGCTCATCTGCGTCGCCTTGACGCAGTTGTTGTTCGAGGACGGCCCGGCGGGCAGGACCGTTCTCGCCGTGGGCCTCTGGATCGCCTACGCGCTCATGCTGCTGGCGATCATGGTGCTGCTCAGCGTCGAGTTCAAGGCCCCGGCCGCGGCCTCGGGCGCCGGCATCGGCGTGTACGCGGCCCTGCTCGTGCTCGCGCAGTTCGAGGCCACGAGCCGCGCCACACCGGCGGGCCTCCCCGCAGCGGGGCTCGCGATCGTGCGCGGCGAGCCCGCGCAGTGGGCGGGCCCGCTCGTAGCCACGGTGGGCGTCGCCGCGGCCTGCCTGGTCGTCGCCGTGCTGCGCTTCGAGCGGCGGGAGATCTGATCGTTCTCACCCTCCCCGCTCCACCATGGCGCTCAGACCCCCGCTCCCCGCCGTGAGGGCGATGTCGCCACGCTCGTCCGTGCGCGCGTACGGCACTCCGGCAGCCGTCAGCACCGCCAATGCGTCCGGATCCGGGTGCCCGTGCCGGTTCGGGCCGACGGGGACCACGGCGAGGCGCGGCGCAAGCTCCCGGAGGAACCCCGCGTCGAAGCC
Organism: uncultured Thermoleophilia bacterium; assembly: GCA_963705205.1. Lineage (GTDB taxonomy): Bacteria > Actinomycetota > Thermoleophilia > UBA2241 > UBA2241 > CAIXSE01. The sequence goes on along the minus strand of CAVPJG010000005.1, from coordinate 161,482 downwards.
GCCCTCGCTCCCGTGATGCGGCACGCCGACCACGACGCAGGCCGGAAGGTCCAGGTCCTCGAGCACCTGCCCCTCCGCGTCGCCCGGCAGGAGTACCCGCTGACCGGCCAGTCCCACCACTGCCACCAGCGCGTCGTCGTTCTCCCTCTGGTTCTGGTCGACGCCACCCACCGGAGTGCCCGGCAGGACGTCGAGGCTCCACCCGGCTCCACCCAGCCGCAGGTCCGTTGTGCACCTGCGCACGTCCGTGCCCGCGGCGCGCAGGCGGTCCTCCAGAGCGTCGAGAGGCGCTGACGGCGCCACCGGCTGCGGCAGCAGCGCCGCCCGGATCGTCACAGCGCCGATGACGTCCTCGAGCCCGCCGACGTGGTCGTCGTGCCCGTGTGAGAGCACGAGCAGGTCGACCTCCCCGACCCCGTGCTCCCGCAGTGCCCGGGCCAGCGGCTCCGGACCGGCGTCCACCAGCACAGTCGGGCCGCCCGGCACCTGAAGCAGGGTGGCCGCCCCCTCGCCGACGTCGAGGAACGTGAGCGTCGGCCGGTCCGGCGGCCGCACCGGCGCGGGCGCCAGGAGCAGCGCCGCCGCGACCAGCGCCGCCGTCACGCCGGCGACAGACGCCCATCGGCGGCGGTCACGCACGTAGGCCGCCAGACCGCCGCCAGCCTGAGCCGCCAGTGCCGCGATCACGGCGACCTCCACCAGCAGGCCCACGACCAGCATCAGCCGCAGCGAGACACCCTGGTACTCGTAGACGGCTCCCGGCAGGCCGGCGAAGAAGTGCGAAACGGCGAGGAGAAACCCGATGAACAGTCCGGCCACCACATTGAGCGGCGCCGACAGCCACTCGCTCACGAACCCGAGCAGGAGCGAGAGCATACCGAGGAACATGATCGGGCCGAGGACGAATCCCCCGGCCACGTTGGCCGGCACGCTGACGAGCGAGGCAGAGCCGAACGTCAGCACCGACACCGGCGCGGTGGCGATGCTGGCTGCGGTCGTCACTCCCACCTGTTCCGGCAGCGGACCCGGCAGGAACGAGACGGCACGGGTGAGCGGCTTGGCGAGCACCAGCAGCCCGACGACCGCGCCGAACGACAGCTGGAAGCTCACGTCGAACAGGTTGTTCGGATTGACCGTGAGCAGCCACGCCGCCGGGGCGAGCCAGAGCAACCAGCCGTCGCTCGGACGCGAGGCGAGGATCGCGAGCAGGCCGCAGATGCCGGCGACGCCGGCGCGGACGATGGACGGCGACGCGCCGGTGAGCAGCACGTACGTTGCCACGACAGGCAACAGCAGCGCGGTGCGAAGGAGCCGGTGCATGCCGAGCAGCGCGAAAGCGAACGACCACATGGCGCACAGCAGCACCACGTTCTCGCCGGACACGGCCATGATGTGCAGCAGACCGCTCCTGCGGAAGTCCTCGACGAGCGACTCGTCCACGCCCTCGTCGTCGCCGAGGACCATGCCCTGCAGCACGTCCGCGACCGGGGAGTGCACCCCGGCGACGAGATGAGCGCGCGACGCCAGACGGAGGCGGTCGATGACGCCCTGTAGGCCCCCCCGCCGTCCGTTCACCACCAGGTCGGCGAACTCGCCCTCGAGCAGGACGTGCTCGCCACGCCGCCGCAGGTAGCGGCCGTAGTCGAAGGCGCCGGGACGCGGCTCCGGGAGCGGCTCGACACGCACCGAGGCGATCCGCAGAAGAGCGCCCTCCGTGAGTGGCCCGGTCGGGTCGTGCCTGAAGGCCTGGCCGTCCTCGAGGCGCAGGCGCAGGTGGGCCGGCTCGCGCAGTCGCCTGCCCCCGACCTCGGTCACCCGCAGGGCCAGCGTCACCTGGTCGGCCTCGGTCTCCGGCAGGTCTGTGAGCACCGCCCCCAGCGAGACGCGTTCGCCCGTGTAAGCCGCGAGCGAAGACTCGGCGACGGCGTCGAGGCGGGCGCCGCCCAGCACGGTGCCGGCGCAGAGGAACAGCACGGCCAACCCGGCGAGACCGGCCAGCGGACCGCGACCCGCGAGGGCCGGCGCGCGGACGCCGGCGGCCAGCGCGCCGGCGGCGAGGGCGGCGGCCGCTGCCAGGAGCGCCGGCGACGGCCGCCACGCCAAGACGAGACAGAGCCCCAGACAGTAGGCGCCGAGCAGGACGTGAGGAGGAGCCGGCAGGCGCACGTCGCGGCCTCAGACGGTGATCGAGTCCTGCATCGCCGCGAACTTGGCGTCGCCGATGCCCGGGACCTCCTTGATCTCCTCGATGGTCGTGAAGCCGCCGTTCGCCGTGCGGTAGTCGATGATCTTCTGCGCCGTGGACGGACCCACACCGTCCAGCGTGTCCAGTTCCTCCAGCGAGGCGGTGTTGATGTTGATGAGCCCGCCGGCGGCGGCTGTCGGGGCAAGCCCCGGCGTTCCGCCGCTGGACGACCCGCCGGACGCCGGCGCCGCCCCGACGGTCTCCCCTCGCTCGGGCACGACGATCTGCTGTCCGTCCGTGACCGGCGCGGCCAAGTTGACCGCGGCGAGCTCGGCCCTGGCCGTGGGGCCGCCGGCCACCTCCAGCGCGTCGGTGACCCGCGCCCCCGCCGGGAGCCGCACGACCCCGGGCGAGCGCACGGCCCCGCACACGTACACCATGACGTCCGGCGCCGGCGAAGCCACCGGAGCCCCGGACGACGCCGCGGCGTCCTGACTCGGCGGCGACGCGGCGACCGGCGCCAGCACGATGGCCTGCGCCTCCGACGGGCCGGCCTGCCGCGGCAGCACGACGTAGCGGACCCCGACCGCGACCACCACCGCGGCGACGGCGACGTAGGCGATGATCTGGCGTCGCGAGAGCTGCACGGCCCACCTCCGGCGCCGCGGTCGCTGTGAGGTTGTGACGGGCGCCGGGGGCGCGTCCGGCGCCCGTCGCGTCGCAGGCTACGGCAGCGCCATGCGTCCCGCATCACCCCCGAGGGGCGATTTCACGGGGTGACGGGTGCTGGGATAGGGTCGGCGGCGACGGACACGACGGCACACGACACCCCGGGAGGCGGCATGACCAGCAGGGCGATGTTCACCGACGATGAGTGGCACACGCTGCAGTGGGCGGTGACCGACACGATGGCCTACGTCTCGATGGCGGACCACGGCTTCTGGGACACCTTCAAGGAGGCGAGCGCCGCGGCGAAGTTCATGTCGCAGGCCAAGGCGTCCAGCGGCAGCCCGCTCGTCCACGACCTCGCCGGCGACATCAAGTTCGGACGTGACAAGGCGGTCAAGCACGACATGGCCGACATGGGCGGAGAGGTGACGGCGCGCGTGCGTCAGGCCGTGGAGCTCGTCGCCGCCAGGTCGCCCGCCGACCTCACGGCGTTCAAGGGCTTCCTGCTCGGCGTCGCGCAGGCGACCGCCGACGCCGTCAAGGGCGTCAGCGACCACGAGGCGACGGCGATCGCGAGGTTGCAGGACGTGCTGTTCTAGGACGCGCGGACGGCGCGACGGCGCCGGAGATCGGCCCCCGGCCCGCCGGCTCAGCGAACGACGAAGTTGACGAGCTTGCCGGGCACGTAGATCTCCTTGACGACCTGCTTGCCGTCGAGGAAGCGCGCGGCGTTCTCCGCAGCGCGCGCCCGCGCCAGCACATCGTCCTTCTCCGCGTCCACCGGCACCTCGAGGCGCTCGCGCAGCTTGCCGTTGACCTGCACTACGACCGTCGTCACTTCGTCCGCGGCGAGCTCGTCGTCCCATGCGGGCCAGGGTGCGTCCAGCACGGTCTCGCCGTGGCCGAGCATCCCCCACACCTCTTCCGCGATGTGCGGCGCCATCGGCGCCACCAGCAGCGTCATGTCGGTGACGACCTGCCGCCACTGCGCCAGCGTGAGCGCGCCGCGCGCCGACGCCCACACGTCGAGCACCTCGTTCTGCAGCTCCATGAGCGCCGACACGGCCGTGTTGAAGCGGAACGCGTCCATGTCGTGCGTGACCTTGCGGATGGTCTTGTTGAGCGTGCGCAGGACCTGGCGGCCCTTCTCGGCCTCGGCCTCGCCGGCCGCCACCCCGCTCCCCTGCGCTTCCACGACCTCACCCACCAGGTTCCAGAAGCGCCCCAGGAACCTGTAGGTGCCCTGCACGCCGCGGTCGCTCCAGGCCACGCTCTGCTCGAACGGGGCGATGAACAGCTCGTACACGCGCAGGGCGTCGGCGCCGTACTTCTCCACCACGCTGTCCGGCGTGACGACGTTGCCCTTGCTCTTGCTCATCTTCTGGCCGTCCTCGGCCTGGATCATGCCCTGGTTGCGCAGGCGCGCGTAGGGCTCGCCGAAGTCCAGGTAGCCCGCGTCCTGCGCGACCTTGCAGAAGAAGCGCGCGTACAACAGGTGCATGACCGCGTGCTCGGCGCCGCCGACGTACAGGTCGACGGGCAGCCAGTAGCGCGTCTTCTCGCGGTCGAACGCGGCCGTCTCGTCGTGCGGCGAGGCGAAGCGGAAGTGGTACCAGCTCGAGCAGGCGAAGGTGTCCATGGTGTCGGTCTCGCGGTGCGCCGGGCCGCCGCAGCCCGGACACGCGGTGTGCACCCACTCCTCGGCGCGCGCCAGCGGCGAGCGGCCGTCGTCCGTGGGGTGGAAGTCCTCGAGGTCGGGCAGCAGCACGGGCAGCTGGTCGTCGGGCACCGGCACCGTCCCGCAGTTCTCGCAGTGGACGATGGGGATCGGCGCGCCCCAGTAGCGCTGGCGGCTGATCAGCCAGTCGCGGAGCTTGAAGTTGACCTTCTTGCGCGCGGCGCCGTGCTCCCCGAGCCAGGCGACGACGGCCTCGAACGCCTCGCCCGGCGCCTCCAGGCCGTCGAACTGCGCGGAGTTCACCATGACGCCGTCGCCGGTGTACGCCTCCGTCAGGACGCCCTGTGGGCCGGACTTCGGCGCGATCACCTCGACGATCGGGATGCCGAACCGGGTGGCGAACTGGAAGTCGCGCTCGTCGTGCGCCGGCACCGCCATGATGGCGCCGGTGCCGTACCCCATGAGCACGTAGTCGCTGATCCAGATGGGCACCGGCGCGTCGTTCACGGGGTTGACGGCATACGCGCCGGTGAAGACGCCCGTCTTCTCCTTCTCCGTGCTCATGCGCTCGATCTCGCTCTGGCGGCGGGCCTGGTCCTGGTACTCCGCGACCGCCGCCCGGTGCTCCTCGTCGGTCAGCGCGCCGACGAGCGGGTGCTCCGGCGCCAGCACCATGTAGGTGGCGCCGAAGAGCGTGTCGGGCCGCGTCGTGAACACCGTGAGCTTCTCGTCGCGGCCCATGACGCCGAAGTCGACCTCGGCGCCCTCGCTGCGCCCGATCCAGTTGGTCTGCATGAGCCTGATCTGCTCGGGCCAGTCGATGGTCCCGAGGTCGTCCAGCAGGCGCTGCGCGTAGTCGGTGATGCGGAAGTACCACTGTCTGAGGTCCTTCTTGGTCACCAGGCTGCCGCAGCGCCAGCAGCGGCCGTTCTCCACCTGCTCGTTGGCGAGGATCGTCTTGCAGCTGGGGCACCACCACTGCTGCCCCGTCGCCTGGTAGGCCAGTCCGCGCTGGTAGAGCAGCAGGAAGAACCACTGCGTCCAGCGATAGTAGTCGGGGAAGCAGCTGGTGACCTCGCGCGACCAGTCGAAGGAGAGGCCGATGAGGTCCATCTGCCGGTGGTAGTTGGCGATGTTGCGCTCGGTCGTCACCCGCGGGTGCACGCCCATCTTGATGGCGTAGTTCTCCGCCGGCAGGCCGAAGGCGTCCCAGCCCATGGGGTGCAGGACGTTGTAGCCACGCATGCGCATGAACCGCGCGACCGCGTCGGTGGGGACGTAGTTGCGGCAGTGACCGACGCTGAGCCCGTCGCCGGAGGGATACGGGAAGAAGTCGAGAGCGTAGAACTTGGGCTTGTCGCTCTCGTCGGGCGTGCGGTAGGCGTCGCGCTCCTTCCAGAGGCGCTGCCACTTCTCCTCGATGGCGTGCGGGTCGTAGCGTCGGTCCACGTGTGTCCTCTCTCAGGTCGTGCGCGGCCTCTGATTCTACATGAGGCGCGCGGCAGGCTCCGCCGCCCTCCGCACGCCGGCCCGCCGCCCGGCAGGATCGGATCGGCGCTGCTCACGGCTCGAAGGGCGTGTAGGTGACGACCGTCCGGCCCGTCCCCGTGTAGCTCACCGTCGTCACGGCGACGAGTTCATCAGAGCTCCTCCACTCCCTTTCTGCCCGCATCCGCGACGCCGCTTCCAGGCACGGACGACAGGTTGCCCGCGAGAGCGGGTATGCTATACTTCCGAGCCTGCCGGCACGGTCGGCACCCCTTCGGTGGGGGTATAGCTCAGTTGGGAGAGCGTTTGGCTGGCAGCCAAAAGGTCACCGGTTCGAGCCCGGTTACCTCCACCACTCACGCACCGTCACCTCCGCCGCCGCGCCGCGCGGCGCCCACCCGCTTCTGGGAGATCGACGCGCTGCGCGGCCTGGCGGTCCTGGCGATGATCGCCTTCCACTTCGCCTGGGACTGGGCCTACGTCAACGACGGGCGGCTCGGAGACGCCTCGCGGTATGCCTCGGGCATGATCGCGGGGACCTTCATCACCGTGCTCGGCATCTCCATCGCGCTCGACCGTGACCGGGTGCGCGCCGCGGGAGGCTCCCAGTGGCGCCGCACAGCCCATCGTTTCCTGCTCATCGGCGGCGCGGCGGCCATCGTCACCCTGGCTACGCGGCTCTTCCTGCCCGACGAGTTCGTCTACTTCGGCATCCTCCACCTGCTGGCCGCGTGCACCGTCCTCGTGGCGCTGTGCGCCCCCCTCGGTGCATTCGCCAACGCGTTCCTCGGCCTCGCTCTGCTCGCGATCGGCTGGAGCCCGCTGCTCGACGGTCAAGGCCCGGAGGCCGTGTGGTCAGTCGCCGGCTGGTGGGCGCCCCGCGCGACCGTCGACTGGTACCCTCTGGCGCCGTGGGCCGGGTTCGCCTTCCTCGGTCTCGCCGTGGGGCTGACGCTCTACGCGGACGGCCACAGACGCTTCCCCCTGCGCGACCGGAGCGCGCCCACGGCCCCGCTGCGCTTCCTGGGCCGCCACGCGCTGGTGGTCTACCTTGTCCACCAGCTGCTCCTGCTGCCGCTCGCCTGGCTGCTGGCCGAGCTGCTGCGCTGAGGCCGGCCGTCGGCGCTCCCTCGTCGCCGCGCCGCCTGCCACCCCCGGCAAGGCGGGTTTAGCGCCACACCCTCCCGGAAAGTATCGGGGCACATGCACTCGCGGCCCGTCGAGGCTGCCCTGAATCGTACTGGCCGGAGGAGGCGCGTATGGAGGACAAGCCGCAGTTCCGTGTCGACTACGAAGCCACCACCGCCGAAGTCGGCATCGTGATCCTGGAGGGCGAGATCGACATCTACTCCGCGCCGGAGTTCAAGGAGGTTCTGGTCAACGGCATCGAGGGAGGCGCGAAGCGGGTGATCGTCGATCTGTCCGCGGTCACGTTCATCGACTCGACCGCGCTGGGGGTGCTCGTGAGCGGCGCGAAACGAGTGCGGCCCCGCAACGGCAACCTCGACATCGTCTGCACAGACGAGAACATCATCCGCATCTTCGAGATCACCGGCCTCGACCGGATCTTCGGGATCTTCCCCAGCCGGAGCGAGGCCCTCAGAGCGGCGTCCGCGTAGGCAGAGACGCCGAAGACGACCAGAGGCGGCGCCGGAGGGTCGCGCGGCGGCCGTCGGGGGCGAAGACGATGGAGTTCCGCAGCACGAGAGCGCTTCGGGGCAGCAGGCTCCAGGACGTGGCCGACGTCATGCTGAAGACCAAGACATACGGAGCGGGGCGGATCTGCATGGTGGACGGGTGCGGCACGCGCCTCTCCGCGTACAACCCGTCCAGTGTGTGCGCGCTGCACGGGGGAGCGTGGCAGGACGACTACCACCGCACCACGCGCAAGGCCAGTCACCGTGAGGAGATCACGCGGCACTGTGCGTTCGTACGGTGCAGCCGTGAGTTCACCACCACCAACCCCGCCAAGAAGTACTGCAGCGACGCCTGCCGCATGAGGGCCTTCCAGGCCCGCGTCATGGAGTCGCGCCGCATGGAGGACGACGCCGTCCCCATACGGCGCGCGAGCTGAGACTCCCTGCGCTGCGCCGCGGCCGTACGCTGGGGGCATCGGGCGGCGACAGTCCGCCTGCGCCTACGCGCCCGCCGCCTCGAAGGCCGGCGGGATCAGCGGCAGTCGGCCGCTGAGCAGACTGTCCACCGCGGCGTCGATCGTCTCGAACACGGGGACCACGTTGGCCAGGCCGACGATGCCGAACACCCTGCGCACCTGGCCGGCCGGGCGCACCAGCAGCAACTCTCGCTGCTTCGCCCGCTGCGCCGCCGACAGCCGCACGAGGAACGCGACGAAGCTCGAGTCGATGAACGTGGTCTTCGAGAGGTCCATCACCAGGTGCTCCTGGTGGTACAGGGGGCCCAGCGCCCTGCGCAGGAAGCGGTCGATCTCGGCCACCGTGTCCAGGTCGAACTCACCCTCGAGTTGCACGACGGGCGGCCTGCCGTCTCCGCCCGCGGCGCACAGGCGCAGCCTCGCCTCGTCGGCTGTGGTCTCCTGTGACCGGATCGCTCGAGACGCCACGTACCCCCCTCTGGCTGACGGGATGAGGCCGGCACGCCTGCGGCGTCCGGCCCCGAGATGCGGCCAGCGCCCCCAGCGGGACGCGCCCACGACGCTAGGCCAGCGCCGAGCGGAAGTAAAGCGTGGTAATGGCAGAATCGAGAGGTTCTCGCGTCAGCCTCTCGCGAAGCCTGAACGATGCCGCCCCACGCGCCCCACTCTCGACCTCACGTCGAGGCGACATGCGCCGCGGCTGGAGGGTCGCCCCGTGGTGCGTCAGGCCTGGTCGGCGCGGGCCTGCGCCTTGAGCTTCTTGTACCTCGGCTCGCGCTCCTTGAGCACCGTGAGCACCGGGCTCGCCACGAAGAAGGTGGAATACGCGCCGAGGATGATGCCGACGAAGAGCGCAAAGGCGAAGTCCTTGAGCGTCTCTCCGCCGAAGAGCAGCAGGCAGGTGACCGGCAGCAGGCTCATGAACGAGGTGTTGAGCGAGCGCGTCAGCGTCTCCCACAGCGACTCGTTGACCATGTCGGCGTAGGCCATGCGGCCAAGCTTGGGCTCGTTCTCGCGGATGCGGTCGAAGACGATGACGTTGTCGTAGAGCGAGTAGCCCATGATCGTGAGGACGGCGGCGATGGTGGCCGTGGTCACTTCTCGGCCGGTGAGCGAGTAGATGCCGACGACGATCAGCGTATCGTGGACGACGGCGGCGATGCCCCCGACCGCGTACTTCCACTGGAAGCGGAACGTGACGTAGGCGACGATGAGCAGCAGCGCGACGCCGATGGCCTTGAGCGAGGAGCTGACCACCTGCCGGCCGAACGACGCGCTCACGGTCTCGATACCCCAGACCGGTTTGCCGGCGGAGCTCTCGATCGTGAACTTCTCGTCGAGCGCGGCACGCAGTTCGGCCTGCTGCGCGGCGGAGAGTATCGGCGTCTGGATCTGGAAGCCCTCGACGGCGCCGCCCGACACGTTGGCGGTCTGCTGGATCTGGGCGTTCGGGTAGCCGGCCTCGCTCACCGCGTCGCGGAGCTCGCCGAGCGGGGGCGGAGTCTCGAAGGCGACCGTGATGCGCGTCCCCTCCTGGAACTCGAGCCCGAACTCCAGACCATTGAAGATGAGGCTGGCGAGGCTGATGACGATGAGGATGCCGGAGAGGGTGAACCACCACTTCTTGTGGCCCATGTAGTCGAACCGGTACAGACGGCGGAAGAAGGACACCCGCTACCTCCGCTTCTTGCGCTTGGTCGAGGTGGACTTGCGGCGCGGCGGCGCCGGCCGAGCCGCGGGAGCGGCTTCGCCGCCCGCGGCAGCGCCCTCGGCAGCCGGCTCGGCGGCGGCGCGACGCCCGCGAGAGGCCGTCGCGCGACTCGCGCTCGCCTGCGCGGCGCGTCCTGCCTGGATCTGCGACGGCGACACGCCCATGAGTGACGGACGGTTGAAGAACGCGAACCCGGCGAGCACGCCGAGGATCGCCCGCGTGAAGAGCACGGCGGTGAACATGCTGACGATGACGCCCAGGATGAGGGTCACGGCGAACCCCTTGGGCTGCGCCGTCGCGAAGACGAAGAGCACCAGCGCCGTGAGCATGGTGAGGATGTTCGCGTCGAGGATGGTCTTGAAGCCGAGCGTGTAGCCCGAGTTGACCGCGGACCGCACGGTCTTGCCGTGGCTGACCTCTTCCTTGATGCGCTCGAAGATGACCACGTTGGCGTCGGCCGCCACGCCGATAGTGAGGATGAGGCCGGCGATGCCGGGCAGGGTCATCGTCACCGGGATGACGTTGAACAACCCCCAGAGCAGGATGCCGTAGACGATGAGCGCGAGGTCGGCGACGAACCCGAGGAACCGGTAGAACAGGAGCATGTAGACGAGGACCAGGACGAGGCCGGCCAGGCCGGCGATGAGGGCCTGGTCCAGGGAGTCCTTGCCCAGGGTCGCGGAGACCTGCTGCTGGTAGGCCGTCTCCAGCTTGACGGGCAGGGCGCCGGTGTTGAGCACGAACGCCAGGTCTTTGGACTCCTGGACGGTCATGTTGCCGCCGCTGATCTCGGCGCCGCCGGCGATGCCGTCGCGCAGTGTGGGGTCGGTGTAGTCGATCATCGGGTCCGACTCCATGACGTTGTCGAGCACGATCGCGAAGGTCTGCGGGGTGTTCTTGAGGAGACCGGTACGATACAGCTCCCGGGTGATGTCCTGGAACTGCTTGCTGCCCTCGCTCGTGAAGTCGATGAGCACGTTGGGCTTGCCGGTGGTGTTGTCGAAGCCGGCGCGGGCGCTCTTGACGGCCTCTCCCGTCATCGCCGGCGGCCGCGCGTACACGGACCACTGCTCGGGGATATCGTTGGCCGGGTCGGCCGGGCTCACGATGAGGGAGTGATCCTGGGAAGTGCCCTCCTGGCGGAGCTGCTCGACCTCGGCCTTGGAGACGCCCTGATCGCGGAGCTGCGCGAGGGCGGCCTCTTTGCTCTCCACCGGGCCGACGGGACGCGACTCCGGATCATCCTTGAAGAACTCGAGCTGAGCCGTCTTGCCGATCACCGAGAGAGCCTGTTCGGCGTCGGTGATGCCGGGCAGTGCGATGGCGATCTGGTCGGCGCCCTGCGTCTGGATCTGGGACTCGGTGACGCCGAGGCCGTTGACGCGCCGGTCGAGGATCCCGACCGTCTGGTCGAGCTGCGCTCTGGTTGGCGCCTTGCCGTCGGCGGTCCTCGCCGTGTACACCACCTCGAGACCCCCCTGGAGGTCGAGGCCGAGCCGCGTCTTCACGCTCGGCGGGATGATGTAGTACAGCGACACCGCCACGAGCGCGGCCATGACGACGAGGATGATGAGGTTACGGTGTTTTCTCACGTGCTCACGAAGCCTGCGGCCTTGGCTGGGCCGTCAGGCGGTAGAGCGTACCGGACGCACGAAGGCGCCGCAACTTGGCACGTGGGGTGACGCCGGGACGCACGCCCGGGTTCAGTGGTCACGCAGGAAGCTGGGGATGTCCAGGACGTCGTCGTCCACGTCGAACTTCGGCTTGGACTCCTCGGCGAAGAGCGGCGTGCCCTTGGGCTCGCGCTCCGCGGCCTCCTGGCGGGCCGGCTGCTCGCCGCTCATCGGGCCGTCGAAGCCGGTCGCGATGACCGTGACGCGGACCTCGTCGCCCAGCGACGGGTCGATGACGGCGCCGAAGATGATGTTGCAGTCGGCGTCGGCCGCGCTGCTGATGATCTCCGCGGCCTCATTGATCTCGAACAGGCCCAGGTCGTTCCCGCCCGTGATGTTGAGCAGGATGCCGCGGGCGCCCTCGACGCTGGCCTCGAGGAGCGGCGAGCTGACCGCCGCCCGCGCCGCCTCGACGGCGCGGTTCTCGCCGCCGGCCACGCCGATACCCATCAGCGCCGACCCCGCGTCCTTCATGATCGTGCGCACGTCGGCGAAGTCGAGGTTGATGAGGCCGGGCACCGTGATGAGGTCGGTGATGCCCTGCACGCCCTGACGCAGTACGTCGTCGGCGACCTTGAAGGCCTCGATGACCGACGTGCGCCGCTCGACCACCTGCAGCAGCCGGTCGTTGGGGATGACGATGAGGGTGTCCACCTTGTCGCGCAGGCTCTGGATGCCGTCCGACGCCTGGCGCGCGCGGCGCTTGCCCTCAAAGGCGAACGGGCGCGTGACGACGCCGACGGTGAGCGCCGAGAGCTCCTTGGCCAGCTCGGCGATGACCGGGGCGGCCCCTGTGCCGGTGCCTCCGCCCTTGCCCGCGGTGACGAAGACCATGTCCGCGCCCTTGAGCGCGTCGCGCAGCTCGTCCTTGCTCTCCATCGCGGCCTGATAGCCGATGGTGGGATTGGCGCCGGCGCCGAGGCCGCGAGTGATCTTGCTGCCGATGTGGATCTTGACGTCGGCGTCGCACATCTGCAGCGCCTGGGCGTCGGTGTTGACAGCGATGAACTCGACGCCGCGGAGCCCTGCGTCGACCATGCGATTGACGGCGTTGGTGCCGCCGCCGCCCACGCCCACGACTTTGATGACGGCGAGGTAGTTCGCTGACGCGTCGATCATCGTGATGACCCTCCTGTCGTGGTCGAGACTCGCCGCCGTGACTCCAGGCGAACCCTCAATCCCCGCTTGAGTGTTGCTCGTATCTTCTGCATGGGTACCGAAGAATCACACTGTTTGCAGGGATTCCTGATACCCACGAACGGCTCTGAAGACCTGGTGGCCCGACCGTCGCCTTACCTTACCCACGCCTCTGAGGGGTGTCAAACAAGCCTGGAGAGAGACCCGGCGAGCGCCGCGGCTCGACCACAGGTTGAGCAGAGCCTCCACCGTCACTGGAGTACCGGCTTGGCCAGGGTCCTGTCCGGGATGGAGACGTCCAGCTGGGTGCACGTCTTCCCCGCGCGCGCGTACTCCTTGAGCACGGTGCGGAGGGCCACCGTCTTGGCGAGCGTCCGCTCCGCGGCGCCCCACGTGGTCACGGGGCCTTCGGCGAAGCGCAGGGTGAGCTGCCCGTCTTCATTCTGCACGGCGGTGAGGCTGCGCTGCAGAGACCGGGGCAGGGCGGCGATCACGGAGAGTGTCTCCGCGGCCGCCTTGTCGGATACGACACGCCCCTCGCGCACCTTGCCGGAGACGGCCATTCGCGGCAGCGGAAGCACGGCCTTGCCGGGGCCGGCGACCAGCCGCTCGAGGACGGAGGCGGCCTTCGCGGCGGCGTCGGCCTCAGAGGCGTCGGAGCCCGCGCTCGCCGACGCCGACGGCGACGGCTTCTTGGCTGACTTCTCCGCCAGCTGGCCGGCCGCCTCGGCCGCGGAGCAGATCACGTAACCGTCGCGGTCCACCACGAACCAGCGGCTGCCGGCCAGGGCGTAGGCCGCCGGCTCGTACTCGGTGAGCGTTACCGCCAGGGTCTCCGGAAAGTCGCGGTCGATCTTCGCGCCGCGGACGAAGCAGAGCGGCGCGAGCGTCCTGCGCACGTCGCCGCCGGTGACGCTGAAGAGGTTCTCGCCGGCGTATTCCTCACGGAGAAGCCGGAGCGCGCGCTTCTCGGGCACGAGCTGCGCGCCGGTCACGCGGACGGTGGCGATGTCGAACGAGGACGAGCTGCGACCCCAGGCGTACACCGCGGTGGGCACCACGAGGATGGCCAGGGTGAGCAGCACGGTGGGTAGCAGACGGAATCGCGGGCGGCTCGCCCAGCGTGCCCTCGTCATGGCGCCGGCCCTCGGTCGGGGGTTACAGAGTACCCCTGACTATTCGGCGCCGGCGGGCTCTTCCCCTTGCCCCGCGAGCGTGACGAGCAGCTGCTCGCCGGCGTGGAACACGTCGCCGGCGCCGAGCGTGAGCACGAGGTCGCCCGGTCGCACCCGCGGCGCCAGCCGGGCGACCACATCGCCCAGTCGCGGCAGGAACGATACGGGGCCGCCCGGGCGCTCCGCGAGGTACGCGTCGACGATGAGCTTGCCGCTCACGCCCGGCTCCGGCTCCTCGCGCGCCGGGAAGATCTCCGTGACGATCGCCTCGTCGGCGAGCGTGAGCGCCTGGCCGAACTCGCGCTGCAGGTAGCGCGTGCGCGAGAACAGGTGCGGCTGGAACACGGCGATGACGCGCTCGTGGCCGCCCTTCATTGCGGCATTGAGCGTGGCGACGATCTCCGTGGGGTGGTGGGCGTAGTCGTCGACCACCATGACGCCCCCGCGCTCGCCAATGAGCTGGAAGCGGCGGGCGGCGCCGCTGAACGTGAACAGGTGCGGCGCCGCGTCCTCGGGCGAGACGCCGGCGTGGCGCAGCACGGCGAGCGCCGTGAGCGCGTTGAGCACGTTGTGCTCGCCGGGCACCCGCAGTTCCACCCGGGCGAGCGTCTCCCCGGCGGCATCGCGCACGGTGAAGACGCTGCCGCGGTCGTCGACGCGCTCCACCTCGGCGCGCAGGTCTCCCTCCTCGAGGCCGACCACCACCACGCGCGCGGGCGTGTGCGCCGCGAGGCGCTCCCCACCGCTCCCCGCCACCAGCACCAGCAGGCCATCCTCCGGGATGCAGGGCGACGAAGCGCCTGAAGACGTCGTGCACGTCGTCCAGACAGCCGTAGTTGGCGTGGTGGTCGAGCTCCACGTTGCTCACGATGGCGACCTCAGGCCGCAGGAAGAGCAGGCTGCCGTCGCTCTCGTCCGCCTCGGCGACCAGCCACTCCCCCTGGCCCACACCGGCGTTGGAGCCGATGTCGTTGAGCTCGCCGCCCACCAGGAACGTGGGGTCGCGGCCGGCCTGACGCAGGACGTGCGAAATCATCGAGGACGTGGTCGTCTTGCCGTGCGTGCCGGCCACGGCGATGCCCCGGCGCAGCTCCATGACGCGGGCGAGCATCTCCGCGCTGCGCAGGACAGGGAGGCCCGCCGCGCGAGCGGCGCGCAGCTCCGGGTTGGCCGCCGAGATCGCCGTGGAGGTGACCACCACGGCGGCGTCGCCGAGGTTGGCCGCGTCGTGACCGATGGTGACGGGGACCCCGGCCTCCATGAGGTGCCGCGTGTAGCGCGACGACTTGAGGTCCGAGCCGCGCACGTCGACGCCGAGCTCGTGGAGCACGGCGGCGATGCCGCTCATGCCCGCGCCGCCGATCCCGATGAAATGGACCGGCTGCGGGAAGTCCTTCGCCACCTCGTGACTCATCGCGCCCCCCGTCGTCGCCTCGTGGTCAGAACGTCCTCGATCTGGTCGGCCACGCGCTGGGCGGCGTCCGGCCTGCCGAGCGCCGCGCTCGCGGCCGCCATCGTCGCCAGGCGCGCCCGGTCGCCGAGCAGGTCGGCGACGAGCCGCGCCAGCAGCGCGCCGTCCAGCTCGGCGTCGTCCACCAGCAGCGCCGCGCCGCCGGAGACCATCTCGCGGGCGTTCTTGCGCTGATGGTCGGCGGTGGCGTGCGGGTACGGCACCAGGATCGCCGGCTTGCCGAGGGCGGCGAGCTCGGCGACGGATCCTCCCGAGCGCGCCACGATCAGATCGGCCGCCGCCATGGCGGCGGCCAGACGGTCAGTGTAGGCGACCAGGCGATAGCGCTCAAACCGCTCCCCGCGTTCCTCGAGCTCGCGCCGGACCTGCTCGGCGTTGCGCGGCCCGCAGACGTGGACCAGCTGGAACTCCTGTTCCGTGCCGCCGAACGCGTCGACGCAGGCGCGGTTGAGGCTCTGCGCGCCCTGACTGCCGCCGAACGCCAGCACCACCGGCAGATCGGCCCGCAAGTCGAACGCTTCCCTGCCCTCCTCGGACGTCGCGTCGAGCTGCCCCGGGCTCAGCGGCCGCCCCGTGACGACGTAGCGGGGCGGCTCGAGCCCCTCGATGGGGAAGCTCAGGCAGAACCGCTTGACGAACGGCCTCAGCAGCCGGTTGGCGACGCCGAGGTGGGCGTCGGCCTCGAGGGCCAGCCCGGGGACGCCGCTCGCGGCGGCCACGGCCACGACGGGGCCGCTGGCGAACCCGCCGCCGCCGACGGCCACGTCCGGCCGGGTCTCCTTGAGGATGCGCCGCACGTGCGGCACGGCGGCGGCCAGCAGCCTGAACGTCCGCGCGTAGGCGCGCACGTCCACGCGGCGCTCGAACCCCTTGAGCTCGAGCGCATAGGTCCTGTACTGCTCGCGGACGCGCTCGACCTGCGACGGCGTCGTCACGACGACGACACGTGCGCCGCGGGCCTGCGCCTCAGCCGCGACGGCGAGAGCCGGCTGCAGGTGACCGCCGGTCCCGCCCGCCGCCAGCAGCACCGTCGCGTCGCTGAGCGCTGACGGCAATGTGACTCCTTCGATTGGTGGCGATGTTGAGCAGGATGCCGAGGCCGGCCAGCACCACCAGCATGCTGGTGCCGCCGAGCGACACCAGCGGCAGCGGCACCCCGGTGAGCGGGATCAGCCCCAGGGCGGCCCCGATGTTGATGCAGGCCTGGCCGACGATCATCGCCGTGATGCCGGTCGCGAGCAGCTTGCCGAACAGGTCCTTGCAGTTGAGCGCGATGCGGAAGCAGGCCCACGCCAGCGCCACGTAGAGCGCGAGCAGCACGAGCAGTCCGACAAGCCCGAGCTCCTCCCCGATGATGCCGGTGATCATGTCGGTGGTCTGCTCGGGCAGGAAGCCGAACTTCTGCACGGAGTTGCCGAGCCCGACGCCGAACACCCGTCCCGAGGCGATCGAGATCAGCGACTGCGTCGCCTGGAACCCGCTGCCCTGCGGGTCCTGCCACGGGTCGAAGAAGGTGACCAGGCGCTCGAGCCGGTACGGCTCCATCACGATCAGGGCGAGCGCCGCGAGGACGCCCGTGACGGCCAGCCCGAACAGGTAGCGCAGGGGCGCGCCTGCGGCGATCAATACGGCCACGACGGCGGTGACCAGGACGAGCGTGGTGCCGAGGTCCGGCTCGAGCATGATGAGCGCCGCCGCCGGGAGGATGCAGACGCCCACGAGCTTCAGGAACCCCTTCAGCGTCAGGACCTCGTGCGGTCGCTTGATGATGAGCGTGGCCACGAGCACGACGCAGGCGAGCTTGGCGAACTCGCTCGGCTGCACCCCCTGCCCGCCCACGATGAGCCAGCGCCGCGCGCCGTTGATGGAGCTGCCGATGCCGGGGACCAGGACCAGGCACAGGCCGGCGAGGGCGAGTCCCGCGAGCGGGACGGCGGCCCGGCGGTACCAGGCATAGTCCACACGCGAGAGCACGTACATGGCGCCGACGCCGAGGCAGACCCAGAGCGCCTGGCGGCCGAAGAAGTAGAAGCTGCTACCGTACTGGAAGTAGGCCTGCGCGGCCGAGGCGCTGTAGGCCATGATGAGCCCGTAGACGACGAGGAGGAAGGTGACGAGCGTGAGCGTGCGCCGCTCGGCGACACCGGGCCCGGGGACGGTCGCCGGCGGCCTCTCTGCCCGGCGGGCAGTCTGACGGGCGGGCTGACTCGCGGCGGCACGCCCGTTGCCGGTAGTGCGGGTCGCGGCGCTCGTGGAGGAGCGCCGCTCGGTCGTGCGCCGCTCGGTCGTGCGCCGCTCTCCGGCGCGGCGATCAGCGGCGGGCGCCTTGCCGGCGCCGCGGCGCCGCTCGGCGCCGCGGCGATCGGCGCCCGAACGCGTACGCGGCGGCGCATCCTCGATCCAATCGAGGTGGTCGAGATCGATGTGGTCGGCCCCGCGTCCTGACGTCCCCACCCGGCGTCAGCTCCTTGCTCGCAACTCGCTCACCAGCCTGAGGAACTGTTCGCCTCGCTGCTCGTAGTCCCTGTATTGGTCCCAGCTCGCGCAGGCGGGACTGAGCAGGACCACGTCACCCGGCTCGGCCGAGTCGGCCGCGGCGGCGACGGCGCCTTGCAGGTCGCCGCAGAGGAGGTACGGTGTCGCCTGCGGGCCGGCCGCGGCCGCGCGGGCGGCGAACGCCGCCTCGAGCCGCGGCGCCGTCGCCCCGATGAGCAGCGCCTGCTTGACGCGACCCTCGGTCGCGGCGGCGAGCTCGTCGAACTCCGCGCCCTTGTCGTAGCCGCCGAGGATGAGGTGCACGCCCCCCGAGTAAGCGGTGAGCGCCTTGAGCGTCGCGTCCACGTTCGTCGCCTTGGAGTCGTTCACCCAGGTCACGCCGGCGACGACGTCCCCCACCTGCAGGCGGTGCGCGACCCCCTCGAAGGTTCGCAGCGTCTCCGCGGCCGCCGAGACCGGCGCCCCGGCGGTGCAGGCTGCCGCCGCGGCGGCGAGCGAGTTCAGCAGGTTGTGGTCGCCGCGCAGCGCCAGCTCGTCGCGGCGGCAGAGGCGGCGCAGCTCGCCGTGCACCCGCACCCAGAGCACGTCGTCGGCGCCGAGGCCGGCGACGAGCTCCTCGCCGCCCGGCCCCTCGGTCCGGCCGGGCTCGGCGGAGAACCAGCCGCGCCGGCCCCGGCCGCCCAGCCGTCCCGCCGCCAGCTCCTCGAGGACCCCGGCGTCGTCGGCGCACAGCAGCGCCGCGTCGTCGGGCGTCTGGTTCTCGAAGATGCGCAGCTTGGCGTCCACGTAGGCGCGGTAGGTGCCGTGCCGGTCGAGGTGGTCCTCCGCGAGGTTGAGGAGGACGGCCACCGCCGGCCGGAACCGCTCGATGTGCTCGAGCTGGAAGCTGGAGAGCTCGGCCACCACCGTCGCGTCCGGCGGGATCTCGCCGGGCATGGCGGCCAGGGCGTGGCCGATGTTGCCCCCGACGGCGACCGGCAGCCGGGCGTCGCGGAAGATGGCGCCGGTCAGCTCAGTGGTCGTCGTCTTGCCGTTGGTGCCGGTGATGCCCACCACGGGGTTGGTGAGAAAGCGGCCGGCGAGCTCGACCTCGCTCCACACGGGGACGCCGCGGCGCAGGGCCTCCTGGACCACGGCGCTCGTGTCGGGGACGCCGGGGCTCTTGACCAGCAGGCCTGCGTCGCCCGGCAGCGTCGCCGCCGCGCCGGCGAGGACCTCGATCCCGGCGTGCGCCAGCACCTGCACCGTGTCGTCGTCCGGCGGCGTGCCCTCGTCGAGGGCGACGACCCGCGCCGCCGGCAGCTCACGCCGGGCGAGCAGCGCCGCCGGCCTGCCGGTCCTGCGCAGGCCGAGCACGGCGAGGCAGCACACGTCGGCAAGCTCCATCGTGCCTCCCTCAGAAGGTCGCGTAGTACGCCGCGAACCCGGCGCCCGCGAAGATGGCGGCGATGATCCAGAACCGTACGATGATCTTAGTCTCGGACCACGCCTTGAGCTCGAAGTGGTGGTGCAGCGGCGCCATGAGCAGCACGCGGCGGTGGAAGAGCTTGTAGGAGATGACCTGTGCGGCCACCGACCCGGCCTCGAGCACGAAGAGGCCGCCGATGATGACCAGTACGAGCTCTGTGCGTGTCATGACCGCCATGCCGGCGATGGCCCCGCCGAGGCCGAGCGAGCCGGTGTCCCCCATGAAGACGTCGGCGGGGAACGTGTTGTACCAGAGGAACCCGAGCGCCGCACCACCGGCGCACCCGGCGACGACCATGAGATCGGTGATGCCCGGATCGCTCGTGTTGCGGCCGATGATGAAGGCGATGCCCGCCATGGCGACCAGCACGATGGCGGAGGCTCCGGCGGCCAGGCCGTCGAGGCCGTCGGTGAGGTTGACGGCGTTCGAGAAGCCGGCGAGCGTGAGGAAGATGAGCGCGTAGAACCCGAGGGTCCCGAGCTCGAGCCGGTACGAGGTGAACGGCACGTCGACGGCCGTGGTGACGCCGACGAAGCGCAGTGCGACGAAGCCGATGAACAACGCCAGCAGCAGCTGCAGGAGCAGCTTGTAGCGAGCGGAGAGGCCGAGCGAGCGCTTGCGCACGATCTTGATCCAGTCGTCGGCGAAGCCGATCAGCGCGTTGCCGATCGCGGCGATGAAGACGGTCAGCGAGGCGACCGAGAAGCGGCTGAAGACCACGTACGCGATGAGGACGGCGAACCAGATGAGCACGCCGCCCATGGTCGGCGTGCCCTCCTTGGTCTTGTGACCCTCCGGGCCGTCCTCGCGGATGTTCTGCCCGAACTCGTTGACGCGCAGCCAGCGGATGAACGCCGGCCCGATGACCAGGACCAGCACCATGGCCAGCACGCTGGCGCCCATGGCCCTAAGCACGCGGCGCTCCTTCGCCGGACAGCGCGGTGGCCACGCGCTCCATGCGCATCAGGCGCGAGGCCTTGACGAGGACGGCGCTGCCGGGCGGCACGACCCCGGGCAGCGCCGCCAGACACTCGTCGAGTGTCGGGAACCAGCGCTCGCCGGGCGTGCCGGTGAGGTAGTCGCGCGCGAGGTCGCCGACGGCGACGAGGCGCACGCCGGCGGCGGCGCAGTGCTCGCCGACGGCGCGGTGGTAGGTCCCGGCGCCCGGGCCGAGCTCGTACATGTCGCCGAGCACCGCCACCATCGGGCGCCCGTCGGCGATCGCGACGAGGTGGTCCACGGCGGCCTTCATGGCGACGGGATTGGCGTTGTAGGCATCGTTGAGGAGCAGGCCGCCGCCCGGCAGCGCCGAGAGGGCGCCGCGCAGGTCGCTGAAGGCCACCTGCGCGGCGCCCTCCGCGGCCTGGTCGAGCCGGTAGCCGAGCTCGACGAACGCGGCCACGGCGGCCAGCGCGTCGCGCAGGAAGTGGCCGCCGGTGAAGCTGAAGTCCATGCGCGCACGGTGCCCGAACGCGTCGAGCAGCACGTGCGTGCTCTCGCCGCGGCGTTCCTCGTCCACCACGTGCACGTCGGCGTCGGGAGTCCCGAACGTGACGACCCTGCCGCGGTGCCGGCCCACGTGGCGGTCCAGTAGGACTTCGTCGGCCGGCACCACGGCGGTCCCACCGGTGAGCTCCTCGACCAGCTCCGCCTTGGCGGCGGCGACGTCCTCGATGGTGCCGACGAGCTCGAGGTGCACCGGGGCGATGTTGGTGATCACACCGACATCGGGCAGCGCCACGCGAGCGAGCCCACGGATCTGGCCGGCGCCGCGCATCGCCATCTCGACGACCGCGACCTCGGTGTCCGGCTGGATCTCGAGCAGCGTGAGCGGCACGCCGATCTCGTTGTTCAGGTTCGCGGCGGTGGCCACGGTGCGGGCGACCGGCCGCAGTAGCGCCGCGAGGATGTCCTTGGTGGAGGTCTTGCCGGCGCTGCCGGTGATGCCGACGACCTTGACGCCCGCGCGGCGGCGTACGGAGGTGGCGAGCGCCTGCAGCGCGGTGACGCCGTCGTCGACGACGATGCAGGCCGCGGCCGGCGCCAGGGACGCCGCGGTCTCGCCGCGCACCACCGCCGCCGTGGCGCCTGCGGCGAGGGCGGCGGCGGCGTACTCGTCGCCGTCGAAGTGCTCACCCCTGAGGGCGACGAAGAGGTCTCCCGGGCGGACGCGTCGGCTGTCGGTGCAGACGCGCCGCACCTCGAGGTTGGGGTCGGGAGCGTCGAGGCGGCCGCCGCAGGCGGCCGCGACCTCGCCGAGCGTCAGCGGAAGCACCGCGTCACCGCTCCCCGCGCAAGCGCGCGAGTTCTTCTTCTGCCACGGCGCGGTCGTCGAACGGGATCTTGCGGTCGCCGACGAGCTGTCCCTGCTCGTGTCCCTTGCCGGCGATGACCACGGTGTCGTCAGGCCGCGCCTCGGCGAGAGCGATGCGGATGGCCTCGCGCCGGTCTGGCTCGATCACGACCCGGGACGCCAGCTCCGGCGGTACGCCCGCGGCGATCTCGTCGATGATCGCGAGGGGCTCCTCGGTGCGCGGGTTGTCGGAGGTGACGACCGCGCGGTCCGCGAGACGGGCGCCGATGCCGCCCATCAGCGGCCGCTTGCCGCGGTCGCGGTCGCCGCCGCAGCCGAAGACCACGAGGACGCGCCCGGAGGTGACGGCGCGAGCCGCCTTGAGTGCGTTCTCGAGCGAGTCGGGCGTGTGCGAGTAGTCCACCACGACGCTGAACGGCTGGCCGGCGCGTACCGCCTGGAAGCGGCCGGGGACGCCTTCGGTGACGGTCAAGCCGCGCAGGACGGCCTCGGCGGGCAGCCCGAGTGCCAGCCCGGCCGCCGCCGCGGCGACGGCGTTCTCGACGTTGAAGCGCGCCGCGAGCCGCAGCGTCACGCGCTCGTCGAGCCCGACACGGGAACAGGCGAGCGTGAAGGTGGAGCCGTCGGCGCGCAGCTGCAGGTCGCGGGCGATGACGTCGGCGCCGGAGGCGCCCTCCTCGTCGACCGCGCAGGTCCACAGGTCGCCTCCGTAGTGAGCCCGGCACTCCTGCGCCAGGCGCGCGCCGAACTCGTCCGCCACATTGACGACGGCGACGGCGTGGCCGTTGCGGTCTTCGTCCGGCAGGAAGAGCCGGCGCTTGGCGCCGAAGTAGTCCTCGAGGTCCTTGTGGTAGTCGAGGTGGTCCCGCGTAAGGTTGCTGAAGACGACCGCGTCGAAGTCGATGCCGGCGGCGCGGTCCTGGGCGAGGGCGTGCGAGCTGACCTCGAACGCGCACGCCCTGTCCCCCGCCTCCGTCATCTCCCTGAACATGCGCTGCAGGTCGAGGGACTCGGGTGTGGTGAGCTTGACCGGGTACTCGACCCCGCCGATGCGGTTGACCACCGTGCCGAGGAGTCCGGACGACTCTCCCGCGGCGGCGAACAGGCCGGCCACGAGGTGCGCCGTGGTCGTCTTGCCGTTCGTCCCGGTGACGCCGACGACGCGGAGCTCGCGCGAGGGGTCGCCGTACCAGCGCGCGGCCGCCAGCGCCATCGCCCGACGTACGGACGGGACGACCACCTGCGGCGCGCGCACTCCCGTGTCGCGCTCGCACACGAGCGCCGCGGCGCCTGCCTCAACGGCCGCGGCGGCGAACTCGTGACCGTCGAACGAGAGCCCGGGGACGCAAAAGAAAAGCGTGCCGTCGGCGACGTCACGCGTGTGGTAGGCGAGACCCGTGATCACGGTGGCGGGGTCGCCGCGCACCGACGCGTTCGACACCCCTTGGACCAGCTCGCTCAGCTTCATCGCGGCGGATTCTAGCAGACCCGCCTCCCGGTCGCAGAGACTGTTCAGGGGGCGATCTCCAGGTGCTGGAGGGCGAAGCTGGTGATGTCCTTGAACGCCGGGGCGGCCGCGTCTGCGCCGTACATCGGCGTTGACTCCACCGTGACCAGGACTACGAGGCGCGGGCGATCGGCCGGGACCATGCCGATGAAGGAGGATGTGTAGATGCCCTCGGCGTAGCCGCTGCCGTCCTTCAGCGGGATCTCGGCCGTACCCGTCTTGCCCCCGACGTCGTACCCCGGGATGCGGGCGGTCCCGCCCGTCCCCTCCTCCACGGCCAGCTGCAGCATGTCGCGCACCTGGCGCGCGACCTTGGCGGGGATGACGCGGTGCTTCTCCACCGTGTCGTACACGTCCGTGCCCACCTGCTGCACCAGCCGCGGCTTCACCTGCCAGCCGTTGTAGGCGACGGTCGAGAAGGCGGATGCCATCTGGATCGCCGTCGCGGCCACGCCCTGCCCCATCGGGATGTTGCCGATGGATGAGCCGGACCACTCCTTCACCGGATGCACGATGCCCTCGGACTCGACGGGGAACTCGATGCCGGTCTTCTTGCCGAAGCCGAACGCCTTGACCCACTTGTACAGGCCGTCAGTACCCATCTTGTCCGCGATCCTGTAGGCGCCCACGTTACTGGAGTGCTGCATGATCTCGCGGACGGAGTAATCCTCGGTGGCGTGGACGTGGGAGTCTTCGATCGTGCGATCGGCCACGGGCACCTTCCAAGGCACGTTGAAGGTCGTGCTCGGCTTAACGGTGCCGTCGGCGAGCGCGCCGGAGATGGTCACCAGCTTGAAGATCGAGCCGGGCTCCGGGGCGTCCTCGACGGCGCGGTTCTTCTGGGCCTCGGTGTCCTTGCCGAAGCCGTGGAATCCCTGCCGAAAGACGTTGGCCATGACGAGCACTTCGCCGGTGCGCGGGTCCATGACGATGGCGGTGGCCGCCTTAGCCGCGGCGTGGCGTACGGTCTCCTCGAGGACGTCCTCGGCGTAATACTGGATCTCGCGGTCGAGCGTGAGGTACACGTTCTTGCCGGGCTTCGGCGCGACCTGCGCGACGGTCTTCAGGGGGTGGCCGGCGGGGTCGCGCACCACGGTCTCGCTGCCGGCCTCGCCGGACAGTTCCTCCTCGTACAGCCAGTTCGATGCCAAACCCCCCGATGTTGTCCATTCCGGCGTAGCCGACGACCTGGGCCGCGGTGCCCCTGAGCGGGTACGTCCGCTTCTCTTCCGCGTAGCTGCCCACGCCGGGCAGGTCGAGCTTGAGCGCCGCCCTGGCGAGCTCGGGGTCGACCTTGCGCGCGACATAGGTGAACCACTTGTTCTGCTTCTTGCCGGCCACCAGCGCCTCTTCCACCTCCCGGCGATCGTGACGGCGGTTGATCTGCAGCGCGTCGCACAACTCGGCCGCCGCCGCGGTCGGATCCTGCAGCAGGTGCGGATCCGCATACACGGTCTGTTGTGGCTTGCCGACGGCCAGTTCGGCGCCGTCCCTGTCGAGGATAGAACCGCGGTGAGCCGGAAGGGTGACCTCCTGCAGCTGCTGCTCCTGGGCGAGCCGGGTGAGGTACTGCGACGAGGAGGCGAGCGCGACGGCCTTGCCGCCGACGAGCACCAGGAAGACGACGAAGAGGAAGCGGAGGAGCCGGATGCGCCCGTCGCACCCGTTGCGCGCTCGCTTCGGGCTCCCGAGGAGGCCGCCGCGCCGGCCGGCCGCGCGACGACGCCCTGTCGAAGGAGCCGCCATCAGCGGGTCGCCGCGACCTCGGAGGCGCCTGCGGGCAGGAGCGCGTCGGGATATGCGATGGGGGCGGTCGACTCCACAAGCCCGAGCTCACTCTGGGCGATGCGGTGGATACGCGACGTCGACGACAGGCGCGCGACCTCCTCGCGGAGCTCGCCGTTCTGCTCGCTGATCCGGCGCTCCTCGCGCACGATCGCGCCGGTCTGCAGGCTCTTCTGCACGACGGCGAAGCTGAGCGCGACGCGCCCGACGGCGAGCACGGTGAGGCAGGCGACGAAGATCACGAACGTTCGCGTCAGGCGTGAGCGCTGCGCTGCTTTGCGCCGCGTGTGCGGCGCGCGATACCCATAGGTCGGGGCCTCGGAGCGCGCCTCCCGCTCCGTCTCGGGTGCGGGCAGGCGGCGGGCGTGCTGTGCGGCGGCGGCCACCTCAGTCTTCCTCGAGCCTCACGGCGACGCGGAGCTTGGCGGAGGTGCTGCGCGGGTTGCTCTCGGCCTCGGCGGCGCGCGGGGTCACCGGTTTGCGCGTGAGCACGCGCATGGTCGGCTCGTGACCGCATACGCACTGCGGCAGGCCGGGCGGGCAGATGCAGCCTGCCGCATGGCCCTTGAAGTACTCTTTGACCATCCGGTCCTCGAGGGAGTGGAAACTGATCGCCGCGAGGCGGCCGCCCGGACGCAGCACCCGGTAGGCCTCCTCGAGACCGCGGGCGAGCGAGCCGAGCTCGTCGTTGACGACGATGCGCAGCGCCTGGAACACGCGACGAGCCGGGTTGCCCGCGCCGAAGCGGGCCGGCGTGGGGATGGTGCGCTTGACGATCTCGACGAGCTCGCTCGTCGTGGTGAGCGGCGCCTTCTTTCGCGCCATCGCCACGCCTCGCGCGATGTTGCGCGCGTACCGCTCCTCCCCGTACCGGCGGAAGATGTCGGTGAGCTCGCCCTCCGGCAGCGTGTTGCAGAGGTCGGCCGCCGTGACCTCCAGCTCTGGGTCCATGCGCATGTCGAGCGGCGCGTCGTAGGCATAGCTGAAACCGCGCTCGCGACGGTCGAGCTGCATCGACGAGACGCCGAGGTCCATGTAGACGATGTCGGCTGACGAGGGCTCCCGCTCGGCGAGCACCTCGGCGAAGTTGCCGTGGTACAGCTCACAGGCGCATGGGGCGGCGAGGGCGACGTCGCGGAAGTACTCGGCGACGCTCGGGTCGCGGTCGACGGCGATCAGGTGTCCCCTGGCGCCGAGCGCCGCGGCGACGGCCTCGGCGTGGCCGCCGGCGCCGAAGGTGCAGTCGATGGCCGTCTCTCCCTTGGCCGGCCGCAGCAGCTCGAGCAACTCGTCGAGAAGGACCGGGGTGTGAGCGAGAGCCATCTCGTACTCACGAAGGTGCATCGTCTGCGGAAGCATCGGCCTCCTCCTCAAGGTGGGCCCGGTAGTCTGTCCAGGCGGCGCGGTCCCAGATCTCCACGTGGTCGGCGACGCCGATGATGGTCACCGCCCGCGGAGCCGCCGTGTCTCTGGAGACGTCGGCGTAGTCGAGGTGCTTGGCGGGCAGCGTGAGCCGGCCCTGTCTGTCGAGCTCGGGGAAGTACACCGCCGTCGCGGCCAGCCGGCGCTTGACGTCGCGGCGCTCGACCGTCCCCGCCCTGGTCACGTCCACGTCCTCCTCGAGCCGGCGCTGGAACTCGTCGGGGCTGTAGCCGCCGAGACAGCGCTCGTTCTCCTGGGTGACGTAGATGCCTTCGTCGAAGGCGGCGCGCAGGCGGGCGGGGACGGCGATGCGGTTCTTCGCATCGAGCGTGACTTCGAACTCCCCCACCAGTAGCGGCCGCTGCATGGGCGCCACTCTACCCCACTACTCCCCATTACGCAATACTTTCGTGCCCTAGTTCCCCACTTCGTGGGGAGCCGCCCTCAGGGCACCCCTAGAAGCGAGGCCCGGGGCGCGGCGAAACGAGGGAAACGAGCGTGAGCGATGAGGCGGGGAGCGACGGAGGAGGCGGACGCGGGCGAACGCCGGCCGAGTGGGGCTGGTGGGGAGACTTCGGGCGGCGCCGGCGGCACGCGAGCGTCGGCGCCCTCAGTCTACTGGGCGGGGACCACGATCCTCTGTCCGATCACGACGGTGCTGCCGCTCAGGTCGGGGTTCAGCGCCTTCAGCTCGGCCGTCGTGGTCTTGAAGCGCACGGCGATGCTCGAGAGCGAGTCGCCGTCCTGAACCACGTACTTCTTGGCACTCGCCGTGCCGCCTGCCTTGGTCTTGGTCGCCTTGACGGTCGGCGTGGGCGCCGGCTCATCCATGACGCCGGAGTTGACGACGATGCCGACGAAGGCGATCACGGCAACGAGGAAGACCACCGGCGCCGCGATGCGCGCCGCCATCCGGGAGGAGTGCGAGCCGCCGGCGGGCCGCGGACGCGCCCGCGGCGTGCGCTTGGCGCCGCTCACGGGGCGCGGCTCCATGAACGGGTCGACGACCGGGTCCCGCGGCAGCGGGGCCGGGCCTGTGTGCGCGGGCGGCGTGCCCGGAGACCCCAACGATTCCAGGCGCCGAAGCGCGGCGTCGGGATCGTCGGGATCCGCAAGCGGAGGCTGACCGGCCGCAGCCCTCTCCTCTGGTGTCTCGTCGGTCACAGGGTGTCCTGGAGGTCGCTGCGCATAGATTCGGCGGCGGCCTCCGCAGCCCTTCGATAGTCGCCGCCGGCGGTCTGCCAGGCGAAGATGATGGAACGGGACGCGTTGACCACGAACCCGGCGGCGTCCCCGGCGGCCACTCCCGCGAGAGCGTCGGCGCCGGCGCCCTGGGCGCCGTACCCGGGCACCAGGAGGAACGCGTTGGGCAGCACCTCGCGCACCGCGCGGAGCTGGGCCGGCGCGGTCGCGCCGGCGACCGCGCCCACGTCGCTGTAGCCCGCCTCGCCTACGTGGGCGGAGCCGAGCTCCCGCACCAGGTCGGCGACGCGCAGGAACAGCGGCCGTCCGTCCACCTCCACCTCCTGCAGCAGCGAGGCGCCGGGATTGCTCGTGCGCGTGAGGACGAAGACGCCGTGGCCGGTAGCGCAGTGCTCGACCAGCGGCCGGAGCGAGTCGTCGCCGAGGTAGGGGCTGGCGGTGACGGCGTCGGCGCCGATGCCCGCGGCCGGGCCGGCGAAGCCGGCGGCGCCGCCGAACGCGGCGCGCCCGTAGGCCGCGCCGGTGGACGCGATGTCGCCGCGCTTGACGTCGAGGATCACCGGCAGCTCGTACTCGTGCGCGCACCGGATGACGGCGCCGAGCGCCCGCCAGCCGGCGGCGCCGTACTGCTCGAAGAAGGCCGCCTGCGGCTTGACGCACGCGGCGACGCCGGCGACGGCGTCGATGACGCCGCTGCAGAACTCCTGGAAGCACGCGGCGACGGCGACGTCGTCGCCGAGCTCGGCCGCCTGCGGCCGGTACTTCTCGACCAGTTCCGGCGGCATGCGTTCGAGCACAGGGTCGAGCCCGACGCAGACGACGCTACGACGCGTGCGGATGGCGATGGCCAGTCTGTCGGAGAAGTGCTGCACGGAAGGTCCCTTCCGGTTGTGCCGCGCCATGGTATCGCACGGAGCCGGGCGCCGACAGCGCCGGGCGGCCGGGTCAGGCCACGTCGCCGTCGTGACGCGGCTGGAACCGGCGGACGTTGCGACGGATCGTGGCGATCTTGGCGCGCACGTAGTCGGCGTCCTCGTCCACGCCCGGCTCGGGCGCGGCCTCGGACTCGGCCTGCATCTCCCGCAGCACCTCCATGAGCTGTGCGTCGTCCATGCTCGACAGGGTGTCGAGGTCCCACTTCATCGCCCTGCTCGACGTCTGGTGCACGGCGTCCAGCCTGGCACGCACGACGGGGTTGAACACGGCGCCGGGGTCCACCTGCGCGGTGATCTCATCCACGTCGCGGATCATGTCCTCGATGCTGGCTCCGGCCCTGGGGATGATGCTGATGCGACCCTCGTCGTCCTCCACCACGCGGTCGATGGACAGGTACGACTTGAGGAACCCCTCGGTGAACGCCACCGGCACGGTGACCGCGTAGGCGATCACCTGGAGCACCTCGGCCGCGAACTGCGTGAACGTCCCCGTGTGCAGGTAGCTGTCCTCGATCAAGCCCAGGAGCATGGACTTGAGGTAGGGGTCCGCGCGCGTGTCGCGAGCCTTGCCGCCCCCAAGCGGGCGACGTGCGGTGTCGGCCGGGTCACTCATCTCTCTCGGTCCGGGTATCGGCAGGCCGACCGGGGAACTTGACGAGGGGCGTCCCACGACGAGGCTCGTTGTGGACCGACGTCGAGCGGGGGTAGGCTGAGGCGAGCGAGCAGGAGGGATCGTGGTGGCCGGGTCGCCGATCATCAGCGGGGCCGATGCCCTGGACGGCTTCATGAGCGCCGCCGGGGGAGCGCCGGACGCGGCGGCGCTCGTCTGCGACATCGACGGGACCATCTCACCTATCGCCTCCACGCCCGCCGACGCGCACGTCCCGGCGGCATTCCGGGGACTCCTCGCCGCGCTGACGCAGCGCCTCGGGCTGGTCGTGTTCGCCACCGGCCGCGCGCTCGAGGACGGCCGCCGCATGATCCCGCTCGAGGGGGCGGCCTACATCGGTACCCACGGACTCGAGACGATGACCCCCGACGGTTCCGTCACCGTGGACCCGCACGCGGAGCGCTACGTCTCCCTCATCCGCGACGTCGCCGAGGGCGCCGCCCGAGACCTGGACTGTGAGGCCCTCGGGGTCGTGATCGAGGACAAGCGTACCGTCCTCGCCCTCCACTACCGCCTGGCGGAGGACGCCGCCGCCACGCGGCACGAGATCCTGACCCGCGTCATCGAGCCCGCGCGAGAGCGCGGGCTCGCCGTCGCCACCGGCCACTTCGCCTTCGAGGTGCGGCCGCCGCTCCCGTTCACCAAGGGGTCCGCCGTCCGGCAGCTACTGGCGGCCGGCGACTACGTCTCGGCGATCGGCTGTGGCGACGACCTCACCGACATCACCACGTTCGCCGCCCTCCGCGACTGGGGCGAGCGGGACGCGCGGAGGCGCACGCTGGCGGTCGCGGCGGTCACCGACGAGACGCCGCGACCCGTGATGGAGGCCGCCGACGTGCTGGTGCGCGCCACGCCCGGCGTCCACGAGGTGCTCGCGCGGCTGGCCCGAGCCGTCGGCGCCGTCTGACGGGTCCGGGCCGCGGCGCCGCCCGCGAGCGGCGACCCTCGACGGCGGGCCGGCACGGGTGGCGCCTCAGCGCCCCCCGAACTCCGGCGCCCGCTTCTCGAGGAACGCAGCCATGCCCTCCGTCTGGTCCTCGGTGGCGAACGCCAGCGCGAAGAGGTCTCTCTCGATCCCCTGTCCGGTCGCGATGTCGGTGTCGGCGGCCGCGTTGACGGCGGCCTTGCAGTAGCGCATCGCCAGCGGGCTCTTGCCGGCGAGCTCCTCCGCCAGCTTCATCGCCTGGGTCATGAGCTCGTCCTTGGCGAACACGGCCTGGACGAGCCCGATGCGCAGCGCCTCATCGGCACGGATGAAGCGCCCGCTGAGCACCAGATATTTGGCCCAGCCCTCCCCCACGCTGCGCGGAAGACGCTGCGTGCCGCCGAAGCCCGGCGTGATACCCAGGTTGATCTCGGGCTGGCCGAACTTGGCGTTGTCGGCGGCCAGCCTGACGTCGCAGGCGAGGGCGAGCTCGCAGCCGCCGCCGAGGGCGAAGCCGTTGACGGCGGCGATCCACGGCTGGGGCGCCGCCTCGATGCCGCTCATGACGGCCTGGCCCAGCGCGCTGAAGCGGCGCGCCTCTTCGGCCGTCAGCCCGCTCATCTCGGCGATGTCGGCCCCAGCCACGAACGACTTGTCCCCGCCGCCGGTGAGGACGACGGCGCGCACGCCGTCGTCGGGAGCGAGCTCGCGCACGGCGGCGAGCAGCGCCTCGTTGGTCTCCGTGTTCAGCGCGTTGAGCGCCTCCGGGCGGTTGACGGTGACGATGGCGACGGCGCCTTCGCGGACGACCTCGACGGCCATGCGGACCCTCCTCGGACCATGGGACTGGACTGGCTGCGCCTCACTCTATCGCAGCGGCGTCCGCGGGCGGTCAGCCCGGACCCGCCCGAGTGTCGTCAACCTCGGATGCCCATCTTCAACCTGTACACGTGGCCACTCCTGTGATGGAGTCCGTGAGGGCGTGTCGCGACACGAGGAGGTCGTCAGTGAGCGAGCACAGTCGCCCTGGTCACGCCCGTCCGGGGGGCGTCCCGAGCGCCGCGAGCTCCGCGCCGTTCTTAGCGGTGCTGCTCTGCGCCGCGCTGCTCGCCGCCTGCGGCGGCTCGTCCGGCGGCGCGTCATCCACCCCGGCGAGCCTGTCGCCGACGCCGGTGCCGTCGCCGCTCATCACCGGCGGCGCACCGCCCGCAGGCGCCGTG
This sequence comes from uncultured Thermoleophilia bacterium, assembly GCA_963705205.1. GTDB lineage: Bacteria > Actinomycetota > Thermoleophilia > UBA2241 > UBA2241 > CAIXSE01. Next base: position 130,237 of record CAVPJG010000005.1, on the reverse strand, counting down.
GCCGCGGTTCGGCGCTTCTGGACGCTGGTCGGCGAGGGCAAGGTCGCCGAGGCGAAGGCCACTTTGGTCGCACCCGGCTCGTCTCTCCTGCAGTGGAGCGAAGAGCAAGACGGGATCGCAGCCGCCCGCTTCGTCAGGGTCGTGCCCGACTCGGTCGGCCGAAGCCCGGCAGAGGGCGCGACCATCGAGTTCGCCGTGGACGTCTGGATCGAGCAGCACCCGTCCGAACCCGGCCTCTGGGACGACCTGGGCGAGCACCAGCTGTTCCAGCACGTCGTGCGCATGTCCGACGGCACCTGGAGGATGTGGGACAGCGGCACGGGGCCGTGATCGCGGCCGGCTAGGAGCGCAGCTTCTTCAGCGGCGCCACGCTGGCCATGAGCCGCCGCTCCGAGCCGTCGTTCTCGAAGCGGATGAGCACGATCCCGCCGCTCTGCATGTTCAGCACGGTGCCCTCGCCGAGCGTGGCGTGGAGCACCCGGTCGCCGGGGGCGAAGAACTGCTCCACGACCTCCTCGTCGAGGTCCTTCTTCTCGAGTCCCGTGATACGGCGTCCGGTCCCGAGCGACTCGTAGTCGCCCTCGTCCTCATCACGGCGCCGCCGGCCGCTCCAGCCGCCGCCGGCGCCGCGGCCCCACGACTCGCCGCCCCAGCCGCCGCCCCCTCGGCCACCGCCGGGATCCCAGCTGGTCGGCCTGCCGCCGACGGTCTGCCGCTCCGTGAGCTCCGCGGGGATCTCGTCGAGGAAGCGCGACGGGATGTTGTACTGGGCGGCTCCCCAGAGCATCCTCGCGCGTGCGTGCACCAGGTACAGCCGGTCCATCGCGCGCGTGATGCCTACGTAGGCGAGCCGCCGCTCCTCTTCCACGTTCTGCTCGTCCAGGGACCGCTGGTGCGGGAACACGCCCTCCTCCATGCCGGAGATGAACACCACCGGGAACTCGAGGCCCTTGGCGTTGTGCAGCGTCATGAGCGTGAGCAGCGAGCCGCTGTCGACGAGAGCGTCGCTGTCGCTGTAGAGCGAGATCTCCTGGAGGAAGAGGTCGAGGCTGGGCTCGTCGGCGCGCCTGTCGTACTCCGCGGCCACGCCGACGAACTCCTCGATGTTCTCCATGCGGCCCTCAGCCTCGAGGGTCTTCTGCGCGGCGAGAGCCGCCTCGTACCCGGTCTCGTCGAGCAGGCTGCGCACGACCTCGGCGACGGGGCGACCCGCATGCGTGGCCTGCAGGCCCTCGATCGTCCTGGCGAAGGCGAGCAGGCCGTTCACCGCGCCGGCGGACAGCCCCGGCACATCGCCGGCGCCGCGCAGCGTCTGCCACAGGCTCTCCCCGACGCTCGCGGCGTGCGCCTGCAGGCGCTGCAGGCTGGTCGCGCCGATGCCGCGCTTGGGCGTGTTGACGATGCGCAGCAGACGCTGCGTGTCGTCGGGATTCACGAGGATGGTGAGATAGGCGACCAGGTCACGGATCTCGGCGCGCTCGTAGAACTTGGGCCCGCCGATGACCTGGTAGGCGATGGCGTAGCGCCCGAACTGCTCCTCGAGGACGCGGCTCTGCGCGTTGGTTCGGTAGAGCACGGCCACCTCGTCCGGGCGGTAGGCGCGCTCTGCTCCCTTGGCTTCACCCTCGAGCAGCTTCTGCACCTCGCTGGCCACGAACTGGGCCTCCGCGCGCTCGTCGTTCACCTCGACGACCTGGACGAGCGCGCCCTCACCCCTCGGGGTCCACAGGTTCTTGCCCTTGCGTTTGCGGTTGTGGGTCACCACCGCGTTGGCGGCATCGAGGATCTTCTGCGTGGAGCGGTAGTTCTGCTCCAGGCGGATGACCTCCGCATCCGGGTGGTCGCGCTCGAACTCGAGGATGTTGCGGATGTCGGCGCCGCGCCAGGAGTAGATGCTCTGGTCGTCGTCGCCGACCACGGCGAGGTTGCCGTGGGCGCCGGCGAGCAGGTTGGCGAGGCGGTACTGGGCGTGGTTCGTGTCCTGGTACTCGTCCACCAGGACGAAGCGGAACGCCTGCTGGTAGTGCTCCAGCCGGTCGGGGTAGCCCTCGAGCAGCTCCACGGTCTTCATGAGCAGGTCGTCGAAGTCCATGGCGTTCATCTCGGCGTGGCGCTTCTCGTAGAGCTCGTAGACGTCGGCGGCGATCTGCGCGAAGCGCCCGCCCTGCTCGCGGAACTGGGCGGGCCCCAGCAGCTGGTTCTTGGCGTCGCTGATCTGCCGGCTGATGGACTCCGGCGGGTAGCGCTTGGGGTCGACGTTGAGCTCCTCCATACAGCGCTTGATGAGCCGGCGGCGGTCGTCCTCGTCGTGGATGGTGAACGTGCTTTTGTAGCCCATGCGCTGGGCTTCGCGGCGCAGCAGGCGCGCGCACATGCTGTGGAACGTGCTGATCCACATGGTGCGCGCGACCGGGCCGACGAGCGCCTCGATGCGCTCCTTCATCTCGCCGGCGGCTTTGTTGGTGAAGGTGATCGCGACGACCTCGTCCGGGCGCACGCGCTCGACCTGGATGAGCCAGGCCACGCGGTGCGTGAGCACGCGCGTCTTGCCCGACCCGGCCCCGGCGAGGATCAGCAGCGGCCCGTCGGTGTGGGTGACCGCCTTGCGCTGCTCGTCGTTCAAGCCCGCGAGCAGCGGGTGGTCCCCGGAAGCCTGGCCGCGGCGAGCCTTCATCCCACGCCTCCCCCGAGCAGGAGGCTGATGATCAGGGCGATGGCGCCGGCGATCACCAGCCGCAACCCCGAGAGCCACAGGCGCTCACGCGAGATGGACCCGAGGAACACGCCGAGGAAGAAGAGCTCGACGAGACCGACCCCGACGGCGAGGAAGTAGGCCGTGTGCATGCTGATCACGGAGGTGAAGGCGAACGGGATCATCACGATGAGCGCCGCCGCGAACGGCGAGGCGCCGTCGACGAACGCGATGACGATGGTGGCGTACCGGGAGGCCGAGGCGATGGTCGACCCCTGGAGGCTGGAGAGCGTGGACTCCTCCAGCTCGCGCATGGCCCTGCCGCGTTCGGCTCGCTCCACCAGGTACGAGCCGTAGAACCCGGACACACCCATGCCCACGGCGGTGGTCAGCACGACGGTGAAGATGGCGCGCGGGCTGTCGACACCGCCAAGGTAACCGCCGACGAGCACGCCGATGGCCGTGAGCACCCCGTCGAACGCATTCATGGCGAAGTACCGGCGGGCGATCTCGCCGACCTCGGCGATCTCGTGGTAGTGCCGCAGCGTCGCGAGCTGACGCCGCACGCGCACCCCGATGCTGGGACTGCCCGGAAGGCTCATCGGCTCACCAACGTGTCCGCGCCGCCCTGCGCCCTGCGTGTCGGCGCCGCGCTCAATAGCGCTTCCGAGCATCAGTCCGCGCCGCCCTGCGCCCTCGTGCGGCGCCGCGCTCAATAGCGCTTCCGAGCATCAGCTACGCCGACGCGGTCAGCGAAGCCAGCTGGCGCCGGCGTCCTGCGGGGTCTCGACCTCGTCGATGATGCGCTTGCCGGCCGAGACCTTGTCGATGGAGTGGATGCTGCCGCCGGCGTCCTGGACGACCTCGGCGACGTCCTGGAAGTCGACGTCGTCCCCCTCCAGGGTGATCTTGATGTTCTCGACCTTGTTGTCGATCTCGATCAGCGTGATGTCGACCCCGTGGATGCCCTCGAGGTCGCCGAGCTTGTCGGCGAGCACGAGCATCGTGGGCTGGTGGGGTTTGAGGACGTCGAGCACGAGTCGCCTGACCTCGCTCATGTGGTGATCACGCTCCGTTCACAGGTCGCCGAAGAGGGCAGCAATCGTAGCATACCCCCCTCGGGACGCCGGTCACCCCGGGTGATGACGAACGCCGCCTCGCGGCGGCGTCAGATCCCGGCGCCCGAATCGAACCGCAGCAGATCCGCGAGCACGGCCTGCGTCTCGCGCACGGCCTGCTGGCGCTTGCCGCTCCGCTCCGGGTGGATCTCGTCGAGCTCCTTCTCCATCTCCACGATGCGGGCCACGAGGCACTTGATCGCCTCGGCCACCGGGTCCGGGAGGTGCCGGTAGTCGATGTCGGGGATGCCGACCTTCTGGCCCTGCAGCAAGACCGGCCGGCCGGGGTTGCCCACCACGGTCGAGTTCTTGGGCACGTCGGTGACGACCACGCTGCCCGCGCCCACCTTGGCGTTGTCGCCCACGGTGATGCCCCCCAGCACCTGCGCGCCGGCGCCGAACACGACGTTGTCGCCCACGGTCGGGTGGCGCTTGCCGGTCTCCTTGCCGGTGCCGCCGAGCGTGACTCCCTGGTAGATGGTGACGTCGTCGCCGATCTCGGCAGTCTCCCCGATCACGACGCCGGAGCCGTGATCGATGAACAGCCCGTGCCCGATCTTCGCGCTGGGGTGGATCTCGATGCCGGTGACGAAGCGGTTGAACTGGCTGATCCACCGCGGCAAGAGCGGGACGCCCGTGCCGCTCAGCTTGTGCGCGAGCCGGTGCATCCACAGAGCGTGGAGCCCCGAGTACGAGGTGATGATCTCGACCTTGGACGTGGCCGCCGGGTCGCGCTCCTGCACCGCCTTGACGTCGCTCGTGATCTCCTCGATCGCCGTGTGCACGTCCTGGCGCAGCGCACCGACGACGTCGTTGACGGGGCGACAGCCGCGCGTGCCTCGTCCCAGGAACCAGCACGCGGCGACGCTCGCACTCGTCAGAGCGAGCAGCTTGCGGATCACGGCCGTCACCTCCTCAGTCGATGCGGTGCGCCCGGCCGGCGGAGCGCCGCCGGGGCCCGCGGTACGCTATGAGCGGTGCTTCTTCGGCGCCCCGCTCGATACCTTCGCTACGTCGAGTACTGAGCGGTGCTCCTTCGGCGCCCCGCTCGGTACTTTCGCTACGTAGAGTACTCACGCCTCGTTCATGCTTCCCGTGCGGAACCCATCCAGGTCAAGGGCGACATACGTGAACCCGGCGGCGTGGACGACGCGGGAGATCTGCTCCCGCAGTCCGAGCGCCCGGCCGAGCTCCTCGCGCTCGACCTCCAGGCGCGCGACGTCGCCGTGGTGGCGCACGCGGCACTGGCGGAAGCCGAGCGCGCGCAGCGCCCTCTCGGCGTCCGCCACGGCGGTCAGCTTGGCCGGCGTGATGGCCTGGCCGTATGGCAGGCGCGAGGCCAGGCAGGCCTGCTGCGGCTCGTCCCAGGTGGACAGGCCGAGCTCGCGCGCCAGGCGGCGCACCTCGGCCTTGCCGATACCGGCGGCGAGCAGCGGCTGCAGCACGCCGCGCTCCGCGGCGGCGCGCATGCCGGGACGGTGGTCGCCGACGTCGTCGGCGTTGGCGCCGTCCACGAGTGTCGCGCCGCCGTGCGCCGCGGCGACCTCGGCGAGCTCGTCCAGCAGTCCGGCCTTGCAGTAGTAGCAGCGCTCGCGCGAGTTGGCCACGAAGCGCTCGTCGTCGAACTCGCGCGTCGCCACCACAACGTGCTCGACGCCCAAGCTCGCGGCCAGCGTCCGGGACGCCGCGAGCTCCTCGTCCAGGTAGGTCGGCGACGTCGCCGTGACCGCAACGACGTGCTCCAGGCCGAGCGCGCGCACGGCGGCGGCGAGCACGAGGCTCGAGTCGGCGCCGCCGGAGAACGCGACGCAGACGTCGGCGACGCCCTCGAACTGCGCCAGCAGGCGCGCGAGCACGGGATCGTCAGGCATCCAGATCCACCAGCACTGAGACCGTCGGGTGGTCGCCGCACACCGGGCACGAGGGGACGCGCGCGACCTCGACTTCGTTGAACGTCATGGCGCCGCCGTCGTACTGCACCAGTCGGTTGTACAGCGGCCGTCCGGCGCCCGTGAGCACCTTGATGACCTCGAGCGCCTGGATGGACCCGATGAGGCCGGGGATCGGCCCGAGCACGCCGGCCTCGGAACAGCTGATGACGCCGGCCGGCGGCGGCGGGTCCGGGAACAGGCAGCGGTAGCAGGCGGTCTCGCCGCCCTTGATCGTCATCGCCAGCCCCGTCATGCGCAGGACCGCGCCGTCGACCAGGGTCTTGCCATGCAGCACGCAGGCGTCGTTCAGCAGGTAGCGCGTCGGGAAGTTGTCGACGGCGGTGACGACCACGTCGTAGGCGTCGATGAGCGCGAACGCCGTGGCGGCGCGCAGGCGCGAGGTGTGCGGCTCCGGTATCACCTCTGGGTTGAGCGCCCGCAGCCGTTCCGCCGCCACCTCGGCCTTGGGCCGGCCGATGTCGGCGGTCGTGAACAGGACCTGCCGCTGCAGGTTGGACAGCTCGACCACGTCGTCGTCGACGATGCCGATGCGTCCCACGCCGGCGGCCGCGAGGTAGAAGAGCACGGGCGCGCCCAGGCCGCCGGCCCCCACCACGAGAACGGCAGCGTCGCGGATCGCCTCCTGACCGCGCTCGCCGACCTCCTTGAGGACCAGCTGGCAGTCGTAGCGCTGGCGCTCGTGCCCGCTGATCCTCACGCCTGCGGCTCCGGCAGGTCCGCGAACAGCGGCGTCGAGAGGTACCTCTCCCCCGTGTCGCACAGGATCGTCACCACGACCTTGCCGCTCATGCCTTCTCGGCGCGCGAGCTCGCCGGCCGCCCACGCGTTGGCGCCGGCGGAGATGCCGACGAGCAGTCCCTCCTCGGACGCGAGGCGGCGCGCCGCGTCGAACGCGTCGTCGCCGCTCACGGCGAGGACCTCGTCGTAGACCCCTTCGTCCAGGACCTTGGGGACGAACCCCGCGCCGATGCCCTGGATGCGGTGGGGACCCGCCGGGCCGCCGGAGAGTACCGGCGAGTCGGAGGGCTCCAGGGCCACGACCCGCACGCCGGGCCGCCGTTCCTTGAGTACCCGGCCCACGCCCGTCACCGTGCCGCCCGTGCCCACGCCGGCGACGAACACGTCGACCTCGCCGCCGGTGTCTTCCCAGATCTCCTCGGCGGTGGTGCGCCCGTGCACCTCCGGATTGGCGGGGTTCTCGAACTGCTGCGGCACGAACGTGTCGCCCAGCTCGCCCGCGAGCTCCACGGCGCGGTCCACGGCGCCGGTCATGCCCTCGGCGCCGGGGGTGAGGATGAGGCGCGCGCCGTAGGCCTTGAGCAGCGCGCGCCGTTCCAGGCTCATCGAGTCCGGCATGGTGAGCACCATCTCGTAGCCGCGAGCCGCGGCCACCATGGCGAGCGCGACGCCGGTGTTGCCGCTGGTCGGCTCGATGAGGGTGGTGCGCCCGGGGGCGATGAGGCCATCGCGCTCGGCCGCGTCGATCATCGCCAGGCCGATGCGGTCCTTGACGCTCCCGCCCGGGTTGAACGACTCGAGCTTGCCCAGCACCTCCGCCCCGGTCTCGTCGGACATGCGGTTGAGCCGCACCAGCGGCGTGCGCCCGATGAGCTCGGTGATGTTCCCTGCCCTCTTCATGCCCTCTCCCCCGGATCAGATGTGGTACATCGGCGCCGACTCGCGCAGCGCGTCCTCGCGCCGCAGCAGGTCGCCGATGGTGGTGGCCGTGAGCACGTGCTCGAGCGCATGCTGCGCGTCGATCCAGACCGACGAGGCGCCGCAACGGTCGACCTGGTCGCAGCGGCCCTGCGTACACTCGGCCGGAGACGGCACCCCATCGAGGGCGGCGACCACGTCGAGGACGGTGATGTCGTCGGCGGAGCGGGCGAGGGCGTAGCCGCCCGCGGCGCCCCTGCGGCTGAGGACGATGCCTCCCCGGCGGAGAGCCGCGAAGACCTGCTCCAGGAACTGGAGCGGCATGTCGCGGCGCTCGGCGATCTCGCCGAGACGCACGGGTTTGCCCATCTGCGTCTTCTCCACGCGGGCGAGCTCAGTGAGGGCCCGGACCGCGTACCTGCTCTTCATGGAGATGTTCACCTGCGTCAGGCTCCTCGCTGCCAGATTCCCGATAAATCCAGTCGAGATTACGGAACTGGGCGGCCCTCGTCAACGTGGCGCGCCGGAAACGGCGGCCGCGCGGTGGCGGCCGCCGGCCGGTCCAGGCCTCAGCGGCCGAGGCTCCCGGCCCTTCGGCGCCGCCGGAGCCAGAAGCCGACCAGCGCCGTGAGCGCCAAGGTGACCAGGGCCGCCCACAGGATGCGGTACGCGACGACCCAGAAGAGGCTGGCACCCAGGGCGATGAAGATGAGGGAGTCCTCGACGATGGCGTGCACCATGCTGAGGAAGACGCTCATGATGAAGACCTGGCGCCGGCCGAGGTCGTGGCGGCGCACGTCGCGGACGATCACGCCCCCGCCGTACGCGAGCCCGAAGAGGAAGCCGACGAGCGTGGGGGCTGCGGAGCGCTCGTCGAGGCCGACGTGGCGGACGAGCCTGGCCCAAGCGCGCACCACGACGCGGAACGCGCGCGTGCCCTCGAAGAGCTCGAGCACCACCATGATCGGCACGACGATGAGGAACACCCGCAGCAGCAGGTCGAGCGACCCGGTCGCGAACTCGCGGAGGAAAGCGGTCATCGGACCAGCCCCATCAGCAGGTTGGCGACGCCGGCCGCCGTGAGCCCGGCGACGATGCGCAACGCGCCGAAGGCGAAGCCGTTCATCCCCGCCTTGTGGAGCACGGCACCCTCGACCACCAGGTTGTGACCGATGAGGATGGCGATGGCGAGCACCGTGACCTGGCGCGCGGTGAGGTCCAGGGCCTGCATCGAGCCGACGGCGGCGTAGATGTTGAGCACGTAGCCGACCACGAGGGGGACGGCCGCATCCCCGGGCAGGCCCAGGGCCTGCATGAGCGGCCGCGCGAGGTCCGCAAGCCACCCGATCACACCCAGCTTCTCAAGGGCGAGCGTGACGCCGTAGGCCGGGATCATGACTTTGGCGAGGTCCCAGAAGGTCTGCAGCCCGGCGATGACCCCGAGGCGCAGGTCGCGGCGCACCGTGGGCCAGAAGCCTTGCGGCGGCTGCGCCAGAGGCGCGCCGGGGAGGTTGTCGTCCGGTCCGGTCATGCGCCGGGATTCTCGCACGAGCCGCCCCCGTCCGTCACCGAACGCGTCAACGTCACCGCGGCGACCCGCGCGTCACCCTTGAGGTTCACGGGACGCGCGCGCGACGATGCCGGCATGTCGCCCGCCAGCACAACCGCACTCGCCCTCGCCGCCCTCGCCGCGCTGTGCACTCCTCGGGCCGGGCTGCGGCGAGCGCCGGGAGGAGCCGGTCGTCGTGCCGTCGGACGTGCATCTGGCGAGCGGCAGGCCGGCGCGGCCGCCGGCAGCGGCAGCGTCACCGATCGTGTCCGAGGCCGTGGACAGGCTCCGGGCCGCGCGCATCGTCGCCCTGTACTGCCACCTCGTCGACCGTGGTCAGTTCGCCCGGGCCGGAGAGCTGTGTGCGCGCCGCCGGCTCTGGTCGCGACGCGCCCTGACGGGCGTCAGCCGCTTCCACTTCCGTTCCGCCCGCGTCTACGCGGCGCCCGACGCGCGCACGCTGGTGCTCAAGGCGCGCGTGCACGTGCACGCCGGGCGAGGCCGTCCGCTGCCGGGCGGCCTCGTCATACTGTTCTTCACCCTGGGGAGGGCCGGCAGCGCCGTGGGGGGATGGCTGATCACAGCCGTCTCCACCCGCCCGTAACCCTCCAGAAAGGGGTCAGTATGAGCAGACGGCATTGGGCGCACGTCGTGGCGGCCGCCGTGGTCGCGGTCGCCTTCGCGGCCGCGGCGCCGGCGGCGGCAAGCCCGCCGGCGGCCGGGGTCTCCGCAGTGGAGGCGGCCGCCGGTCCGGTCGCCGCCGCCACCGCCTATCTCGAGGCGCGCGCCGCGGCCGTCACCGCCGCCGATCCGGCGGCGGCGCTCGCCGCCTGGGTGGTCCCCGGCAGCGCCCTGGCGCGCACCGAGGCACAGGTCGCCGCGGGCGCCGCGCTCCGGGGCCGGCGGGCGGGTCGCGCCGTCGAGTCGGCGGCCTGCGCCGTCACCGTGCTCGAGCAACGGCCGGCCGGCGACGGGTCGGTCGTGGTCGTGGCACGTGCGGTCACCACGCTCACGTGGCGCTCGCCGAACGGCATGTCGGACGTCGAGGGCAGCGGCATCGACCACACCATCACGCTCACGCGCAGCGCCGGGAGCTGGGTCGTGACCGCCGACGCCTACGTCGACGTCCTCAAGGCCGCCTGCCTCGAGGCGGCGGGCGCCGCCGCGCACCCGGGTGCGCCTGGCTGCGCGAGCGGTGGAGCGCACCGCCCCGCCGCTGGCCCTGCCCAAGCGGTCCGTGAGCAAGCCGGCGATCTCCGCGCGCGGGTACACCGCCATCATCGACTACGACCGGCCGGCGGCGCAGGCCTACGCGGACAAGTACGCGTTGTCGTACAACCCCACCTTCGTGCGCTTCTCCGGGGCCGACTGCGCCAACTTCGCGTCGCAGTGCGCGCGCGCCGGCGACATGCCGCAGTCCCGCGGCGCCACGAGCACCGGCTGGTGGTACGACAAGGCCTACACGTCGTCCCCGGGAGACGACACCTACTCACTGAGCTGGATCAACGTCTCGCGGCAGATCGCGTTCTGGAACACGCGTCGCACTGACTGGGAGACGTCCGCGGGCATGCTCAGCCGCGGTGACTTCATCTACTACGATTGGAGCGGCGACGGCGTGTGGGACCACGTGGCCGTCGTTGCCGGCACCAACAGCGCCGGCCAGAAGGTCATCGACGCCCACACCACCGACCACTACCGCGTGTACTGGAAGCTTGGGACCAGCAGCACCAGGTACCGCTACGCGAAAGTGTGGGCGCAGTGGGTCGTGTGATCCTCAGTCCGGGGCCGGGACGATGTCGTTGGCCACGAGGTCCTCGGCGTTGTCCCTGCGCCTGATCGGCACCAGCCGGCCGGCGGCCGTCACCGCTAACGCGGCGGCCGTCGGCCGGGCGTTGTAGGGGTTCATCATCTCGAGCGTGTAAGCGCCGGCGTCGAGGAAGGCGACCACGTCGCCGACCGCGGTCGCCGCCGGGAACCGGCGGTAGGGCGAATCGGCGTCGCCGGCGAAGACGTCCCCGCCGTCGCACAGAGGGCCGGCGAGACGGAACTCCGTGTCCGCCTCCTCGCCGGCGCGCGAAGCCACGATGCTGCGGTAGTACCAGTGGTAGTTGGTGTGCTCGAGCAGGGTGTTGAAGCCGGCATCCACCGTGACCCAGCGCTCGTCGCCGACGCGGCGCCCTGCGCGGTCGCGGCGCCCCTTGACCTTCTCGTTCTCGACGCGCGCCACCAGGACAGCCGTCGTGGCGGCGATCGAGCGGCCGGGCTCGAGGAACAGCGCCAGGTCCGGCCGCCGCGCCGCGAGCGCGCCAGCGACCGCTTCCGCGTAGTCCACGGCGGTCAGCAGCGAGCAGAAGTAGTCGCTCGGGTGACACGTGACGGGAGCCTCGCGATACGGCACGGCGAAGCCGCCGCCGGCGTTGAGGAACCGCAGGCGCACGCCGGCGGCGGCCTCCACCTCGGTCACGAGGTCGAGAGCGGCGGCGATCGCCTGCCGGTACGGCTCCACGCTCGTGATCTGCGAGCCGATGTGCAGGTGCATGCCGGCGGGTTCCAGATGTGGGTGCTCGGCGGCGAGGCGGAACGCGGCCGCCGCGTCGTCGCGGTCGATGCCCGCTTTGCCGCCGTGCGCCGTCTCGAGGCCCGGGTGCGTGAGCGTCGGCACGTGCACGTCGATGCGCGGCGCGACGGCGGCGACACTGTCCATGCCGGCGGCCACCTCGCCGATCCGCCCCAGCTCGTAGACCGAGTCCACCATGAAGGCGCGCACGCCGCAGGCGATCGCGCGCCCGATCTCGTCTCTGGTCTTGGCCACGCCGTTGAAGACGATCTGCCGCGGCTCGAACCCGGCCGCCAGCGCCTTGTCCAGCTCGCCGCCGGCGTTGACCTCCACGTTGGCCCCAGCAGCGCGCGCCACGCGCAGGAACCAGAGGTTGGAGCAGGCCTTGCTCGCGTAGAACACCTCGGTGGGCGTGTGGAACCGCCGGAACGATCCGATGACCGCCTCGACGTTGGCGCGCAGGCGCCGCTCGCTGAAGACGAAGAGCGGCGTCTCGTGAGTGTCCGCAAGGTCGACGAGGTCCACCCCGTCGAAGCACAGATGGCCGTCACAGACGGTATACAGCGGGTCGGCCGCCGGCATACGCTCCCTGCTTGTCGGATGGACGGTCAGCGAAGTATACTGCGCCCGCTTCGCCCCACCCGCCACGGGAGACCGAGTGGCAGACGCAGGCCCTCACGATCGTCGTCGCACCGCCTTCTCCGGCGGCAAGGTCCACGACTTCTAATACCCTTCTCCGCTGACGCGCGCCGCCGCGCTCGCTCAGGTACGGGCGGACGGCGGCGGACCGCAGTCCCCTGCCCGCGGGCGCACGCGCGCCGGCCCACGCCCTGACCGCGGCTCGAGCCGCGCCCGAGAGCACGCCGGCAGGCTCCCGCGGTACCCGATCACGGCAGACGAAGTGGAGATGCAGTGACCCTCCCCCGACTCACGATCGACCTGGACGCCGTCGCCGACGCGACGCGACGGCTCGCGGCAGCCCTGCAAGCACGCGGGCTGACACTCTGCGGCGTCACCAAGTGCGTGGACGGCGAGCCGGCGGTCGGGCGGGTGCTGCTCGAGGCCGGCTGCGCCGGCCTCGCCGACAGCCGCCTGCCCTCGCTCGTTCGGCTCGCGGCACACGCCTTGGGACCGCTCACGCTCATCCGCGCCCCTCAGTGGGACGAGCTCGAGGCGGCGGCCGAGGTCGCCGATCGCGTGCTGCTGAGCGACCCGGGCGCCGCCCGCGTGCTCGGCGAGCACGCCCCCGGCGCCCCCGATCCAGATCCTGCTCACCGTCGACCTCGGCGACCGCCGCGAGGGCGTCCTGCCGGACGCCGCCCCGGCGGTCGCCGCCGAGCTCGCCGGCCTGCCCGGCGTCGAACTGGCCGGCGTGGCCGTCAACTTCGCCTGCCTCTCGGGCCAGCTGCCGTCGCAGGAGCTGTTCCGGCAGGCCGAGGACGTCCTTGCGGATGTCGCCCACTTGTGCGCCGCCGAGCCCGTGCTCAGCCTCGGCGGCACCTGCGTCGTCCAGCACCTCGACGGCTACCTCCCGCGTTTCTCCACCGAGCTGCGCTCGGGCGGCGGGCCCATCTACGGCCACGACTTCGTCAGCGGCTGTGCGCATCACCGGGCTCCGGCGCACCGACCCGGTGCTCACCGCATCCGTGCTTGAGTGTCAGCGCAAGCCGCCGGCGCCGGAGGGCCCCGGCGGCCTCGACGCCTTCGGCCACGTGCCCGAGGTGGACCTGCCGGACGAGGACGCCTGGTACGCGATGGTGGCGCTCGGCCGCCGGGACATGGAGCCGGGCGGCCTCCGCCCGCTGGTCCCCGGCGCGTATCTCGCGGGAGCGACCAGTGACGTGTGCTTACTCATCACGCCCGAGCCGCTGCGCCCGGGCGACGAGGTGCGCTTCGCCGTCGACTACGACGCGCTCGTGCGCGCCGTGACCTCACCCTACGTGCACATCGACTACGTGCACGGCGGCGGCACGGCGGCACCCGCCGACGACGACAGCTCGAAGGGAGACCTATGACCACCCACGCCGACGCACGCTACGTCGGGCCACGCAGGCCGCTCGACATCGTCGGCCCGGCCGAGGTGGAGCGCATCCACGCGGCGGCCCTCGAGGTGCTTGCCGAGACCGGCGCGATGTTCCACTCCAGCCGTGCGCTCGACGTGCTCGAGGCTCACGGTGCGACCGTGGACCGGCAGACGACGGTGGCTCGCATCCCCGCGAGCGCGGTGGAGGAGGCCCTGGCCTCGGTGCCGCGCTCGTTCACGCTCGGCGGCCGGCAGCCGGAGTACGACCTCCCGGTGGACGGCGAGCACGCCTATCTGTGCTCGGACGGCTGTGCCACCAAGGTGCGTGAGGCCGACGGCACCGTGCGGCAGAGCGTCAAGCAGGACGTGTACGACGCGGCCCGCGTCGTGGAGGGTCTCGACAACCTCTCTGCGACCTCAGCGCTCGTCTCCGCACAGGACACACCTGAGGAGAGCCGCGTGCTGCACGAGTTCGACGCCTGCATGCGCGCCTCGCGCAAGCACAGCATCGTGGTAAGCATCAAGGACGCGTCCGAGGCGCGGCCGCTGATCCGCATGGCCGAGGCCGTTGCGGGCGGGAACGCGGAGCTCAAGGCCCGCCCGACCTTCTCGGTCATCCTCTGCACCGTGAGCCCGCTCCACATGGAGCGGTTCGGCATGGAACTGGCGTTCGAGCTCGGTGAGGCGGGCATCCCGATGATGCTCTACCCGATGCCGATCCTCGGCGCGACCAGCCCGGTCACCCCGGCCGGCACGGCCGTGGTCGGCGCCGCCGAGATCCTCGCGGCCGTGACGGCGATCCAGCTGGGCTGCCCCGGCGCGCGCGTGGTGCACGCCGGCGGCCCGACAGCGCTGTTCATGCGGACGGGCTCGTACTTCGCCAACGTGCCCGAGGCCCTGCTCCTGCGCGCGCTGCAGGGCCAGATGGCCCGCTACTGGGGCATGCCGGCCGGTCTCGGATGGGGCGGCACCAAGGCCAAGCAGCCGGAGGCGCAGAGCGCCTACGAGAACACGCTCGGCCTGGTGCTGGAGCTGATGGCCGGCGCGGACGTGATCTTCGGCGCCGGCCTCCTCGACAGCGTGCAGCAGATGAGCCTCGAGGAGCTTGTGATCGCCGACGAGACGTTCGGCATGATCACGCGCCTGCTGCGCGGCGTGACCGTCGACCGCGAGACCCTGGCGGTCGACCTCGTCAGGAAGCTCGGCTTCCGCGGCGATTACCTCTTCGAGCAGCACACGCGAGAGCACGTGCGCGAGCTCTGGCAGGCGCGCCTCGGTGAGACCGGCACCTACGACAGCTGGAAGAGCGCGGGCAGCCCGCGTCTGGAAGACAAGGCGCGGGCCGTCGCCGACGGCATCCTCGCATCTCCCGCGCCCGAGTTCCCGGAGGCGCTCGGGCGTGAGTTCGACGACATCATCGCCGCGGTCGAGTCCGGCCGCTTCTGAGAAAGCAAGGAGACCCCCCGATGGCATACGCAGACAAGTGCTACGTCGGCAAGCGCGTGAAGCTCGACCTGCTCGACGCCGGTGAGATCCGGCAGATCCACGAGGCCACGCTCGACGTGATCGAGAGCGTGGGCGTCAAGTTCCACTCGCAGAAGGCGCTGGACATCCTCGAGGCCAGCGGCGCGAGCGTGGACCGCGAGACGACGGTGGCGAAGATCCCGGCCGCCGTCGTCGAGAAGGCGATGAGCACCGTGCCGCACGAGTACACCCTCGGCGCGCGCAACCCCGAGTACGACCTGCCGCTCGACGGCGAGCACGTCTACATCAGCTCCGACGGCTGCGGCGTGTTCGCCCGCGACCCGAAGACCGGCGAGGTCAGGAGCTCGGTCAAACAGGACCTCGCCGACTGCGCCAGGGTCGTGCAGGCGCTCGACAACGTGAGCGCCACGAGCGCCGTCGTGAGCGCCCAGGACTGCCCGATCGAGACGCGCGTGCTGCACGAGTTCGACGCCTGTGTGCGCAACTCCGAGAAGCACAGCATCGTGGTGAGCATCAAGGAGGACTGGGAGGCCCGCAGCCTCATCAAGATGGCCGAGGCCATGGCCGGCGGCAAAGAGGAGCTCAGGCGCCGCCCCATGTTCACGACCATCATCTGCACCGTGAGCCCGCTGCACCAGGAGCGGTACGGCATGGACCTCGCGCTCACGCTCGCCGAAGCCGGCATCCCCGTGAGCTTCTACCCCATGCCGATCCTGGGGGCGACGGGCCCGGTCACCATCGCCGGATCCGCCGTGGTCAACAACGCCGAGTTCCTCAGCGGCGCCGTACTCGTGCAGCTCGCCCACCCCGGCGCCCCCGTGATGCACGGCGGCGGCCCGACGGCGATGTACATGAACTCGGGCGCCTACGCGAGCAACTCGCCGGAGGCCATGCTGCTCCGCGCGTGCCAAGGCCACATGGCCGACTTCTACGGCGTCCCCGCCTGGTACGGCGCCGGCGCCACCACCGCCAAGGAGCCCGGCATCCAGAGCGCCTACGAGAACGCGCTCGCGATGTTCATGGCCTACGCCAACGGCGCCGACGTCACGTTCGGCACCGGCCTCCTCGACGGCTCGCGCATCCTCTGCCTGGAGAACATGGTGGTCGACGACGAGATCATCGGCATGGTCAAGCGCATCCTCACCGGCATCGAGGTGAGCGAGGAGACGCTGGCCGTCGACCTCATCAAGAAGATGGGCTTCAACGGCAACTACCTCTTCGACAACCACACGCGCGCCCACGTGCGCGAGCTGTGGCAGGCAAAGCTCGGCGAGACGGGCAACTACGACGGCTGGAGGAGCGCCGGCGCGAAGAGCACGACCGAGAAGGCGCAGGAGAGGGTGGCCGAGATCCTCGCGGCCCCGGCCCCCGAGTTCCCCGCCGGCCTCGCCGCCGAGTTCGACGCGATCATCGCCGCCGCGGGTCGGGAGGCGGCTGCCGTCTAGCCCTCGTCATGTGACGAGGCGGGCTCCCGCCCCTCCCCCCGCCACCCGCACCTGCGGTACCATGAGACGCCGGCGCCCGCCTGTGGCGCCGGCGTCTCATCGTCCGTCTCCGGAGCGCAGACGTGCCCGTCACGAGAGTCAGGGAAGAGGGTCAGAGCAAGGACACCGACAAGCTCGTGCGCCGCCTCTCCCTCGTAGCCCTCCTGCTGTCCCGCCGCGGCCAGCCGGTGAGCACCGGGGAGATCCGCGAGCGAGTCGAGGGCTACTGGGGCATGACAGACGAGGCCTTCAAGCGGCGCTTCTACGAGGACCGCTTCGAGCTCGGGGAGCTCGGCATCGGCATCCGCTCCGAGGACGACCAGCTGGCGGACGCCTCGACCGAGGTCTACAGCCTGCCCGCGGACGCCTACTACCTGGAACCGGTGCAGTTGGACGGCGACGAGTTCGCCGCCCTCGCCGCCTGTCTCGCGGTCCTCGAGCACCGCTTCGCCTATTCGCAGCCGCTCAGGCTCGCCCTGCTCAGCCTTGCCCAAGGGCGCCCCGAGCTGCTCACCGAGGCGGAGACGCCGCCCTTGCGGGTGGAGCCGGAGGCGCACGCCGCGGCCGCCGCCCTCCCGCGGCTGCAGGCGGCGGTCGTCGAGCGCAAGACGGTGACCTTCAGCTACTACGCCATCACCCGCGACCAGAAGACGGAGCGCGTCGTGGACCCGTACGGCCTCCAGCTGGTCGCCGGCGAGTGGTACCTCATCGGGCACTGCCACCTGCGCGACGCCGTGCGCACGTTCCGCGTCTCGCGCATCGAGTCGAAGGTCAAGTACCACACGCGCCGGCCGCACGACTTCTCCCCGCCGGCGGACTTCGACCTCGCGCAGTACCGCGACCGGCCGCCGTGGCAGCTGGCGAAGGCGGGCGGGACGGCGCGCGTCCGCGTCTCCGCGGCCATGGCGTGGTGGGTGGAGGCGCACTGGGCGCACTGCGGCACGGTGACCCGCCTGGACGACGGCGGCATCGTGTACGAGACGCCGTACGCCGACGCCCGCCCGCTGATGGCGTGGATCCTCGGGCTGGCGGACGACGCCGAGCTCCTGGAGCCGGACGACCTGCGCGACCGGCTGCACGCCCAGCTCGAGAGCCTCGCGTCGCTCCTCGAAGCCCCCCCGCCCCAGCGCCCGACGCCCGGGAAGCGCACGGCGCCGGGGTCCAGGCCGGACAAGCGGCGCCGGACGGGCGACGACGAGATGAAGGTCGAGGTCGACCGCTTCACCCGGCTCACGGCGCTCGCCGCGTACCTCCTGCGCCGCTGCGACGAGGACGACGCGACCCTGGAGGTCGCCGAAGTGCGCGAGGCCCTCGGCGTGACGGACAAGGACCTGCGCGCGGACGTGAAGCTGCTCAACGTGGTCAACTTCGGGGGCGACGGGTGTCTTCTCTGGGCGGAGTTCAAGGGGACCAAGCGGTTGTACGTGTCCTGCGAGGCAGCGGGGCCGGCGCTGGCGCGCCCCGCCCGCCTCTCCCCCCTCCAGGCGGACACCCTGCTCCTGGCGATCGAGCTGGTCGGCCGGCACCTGCCGACGTCCTCCGGGGCCGCCCTCAGAAGCGCGGCTGTGAAGCTCCGCGCGGCTCGCGGCGGCACTCCCGCGCTCGGAGCCGGCGACCTGCTGCTGGCCCCCGACGACGCGCTCACCGCGGTCAACCGGGCGATCGTCGAGCGCCGCCTTCTCTCCATCCAGTACTGGACGGAGGGCACCGACAGGGTCACCGACCGGCTGGTGGAGCCGTACCTCCTCGTGCACAGCCGCGGCGAGTGGTACTACGTCTGCTGGTGCCGCACGGCCGGGGGCACGCGCGTGTTCCGCGTCGCCACCACCAAGAGCGTCAAGCTCGAGGACGAGTCCTTCTCGCCGCGTGCCGACGTCGAGCTCGGCCTCTACCTGCGAGAGGGTATCCCCCCGTCCGGCAGCTACGCGCCCAAGGAGGCGGCCGTCTGGTACAGCCCCGCCGTCGCTCGCTGGATCGCCGAGCGACAGCCGGTCGAGGAGTTGCCGGACGGCGCCTGCGTGGCGAGCCAGCCCTACGTCAACGACCGCTGGCTCGCCGCCCACCTCCTGCGCTTCGCCGACCAGGCGCGGCCGCTGGAGCCGCCGGAGGCGGTGGAAAGCCTGCGCGCCGCCGTCCGCCGCCTGCTGGACCGATACCGGTGAGCGCGAACCCCGTCGCCTACGGCGCCTACCTCGCCGCGTGGGCGTTCTTCGCCTACGGGCCGCAGCTGGTCATCTGCATGTGGTTCGCCTGGTCGGCCTGCAGGCGCACTCACGGCGACCTGCTCAACTGGCTCGTGATCGGCTTTCTCTGGTCGCTGCTCCCGTTCGTCGGCGTCGTCGCCATGTGGTGGACGTGGCGCCGCGCCTCCCGTGAGGCCGCCGGCGCGGCGCCCGTCGCTTGAGCGCGCCAGCCTGGGCGTGGTGCGGCGCGCAGCGGCTGCCCGTGCCCCGCGCGGACCGCTTCGAACCGCCGGCGGCCGCGGGGCCTCTGGCCGACCTCGACCTTGCCGCGCGCGCTGCTCTGGCGGCGCCCGTGGGAGCGCCGCGCCTGCGTGAGCTGGCGCGCGGCGCGCGCTCGGTCGTCGTCACGATCCCGGACGCCTCGCGGCCCTGCCCGAGCGAGCCCGTCCTGCTCGCGCTGCTCGACGAGCTGGCGGCGGCGGGGGCGCCGGACGACGCCGTCGCCGTGGCGATCGGCTGCGGCCTGCACGCGACGACCGGCGAGGCGGAGCGCACGCGGCTGGCCGGCCCGCAGGTCGTCCGCCGCGTCGAGGTGTTCGACGCGCAAGGCATCGAGACGGAGACGGCGGACCTGGGCGAGACCTCGCTGGGCACGCCGGTCCGGGTAGCGCGCCGCGTGGCGGAGGCGGACCTCGTGGTGACGGTCGGCGTGGTCGAGCCCCACCTCTACGCGGGCTTCTCCGGCGGCGTGAAGGGCGTGGCCATCGGCTGCGCCGGGCGTGAGACCATCGCCTGGACGCACCGCCCGGCGTTCATCTCCCGGCCGGGCGTCCGTGTCGCCCGCCTGCGCGAGAACCCCTTCCAGGCGACCCTGCGCGAGATCGCCTCGCGCACGCCGCTCGGCTGGGGCGTCAACCTCGTCATGGAGGAGGGCGAGGCCGCCGCGGTCCGTGCCGGCGACCCGGCCTGCATGCAGGAGGCGCTCGCAGGGGACGCCGCGCCGGCGTGGCTGCGCACCGCCGGCGAGCGGTACGACGTCGCCGTCGCCGGCGTCCACGCGCCCAAGAGCGACGGCCTGTACCAGGCGAGCAGGGCGGCGACCTATCTCGGCCTCGCCGCCCGCCCGGCGCTCGCGGACGGCGGCCTCATCGTGCTCTGCGCCGACCTGCCGCTCGGCGCCGGCGACGGTCCCGGCGAGCGCAACTTCCTCGACGTGCTCGCCGCCGCCGCATCACCTGCCGAGCTGCTCGAGCGCGGGCTCCGCGAGCCGCTCGGCCCCGGTGGTCAGCGCTCGTACGTCGTCGCGCGCGTGCTCGAGCGCTACCGCCTCACGCTCGTGGGGGCGCTGGACGCGCGCTTCCTCGCGCCGCTCGCCCACCTCGGGGTGGCCGCGTTCGCCTCCGTCGACGCGGCCCTCGCCGCCGAGGACGAGCGGCTCGGCCGCCGCGCCTCGGTCCTCGTCGTAGCCGACGCAATGACGACCCTCGTGACCGCCGCCTGACTCCTCCCCGCGGCGCCGCACCCGGCGCCCTGCCCTCGCCCGCGGTTCCTCCGCGTTTGGAGCGTGGAACAACTCATATGCAACACGTGTGAGGAGGAGACCGTGAACGGCATCAGAGTAGGCCGCATCTTCGGCATCGAGGTGGCCATCCACCCCAGCTGGTTCCTCGTGCTCGCGTTCTTCGCGTTCTCACTGGCCACGGGGTTCTTCCCGCGCGCCTACCCGGGATGGAGCCCCGCGACGACCTGGACGATCGCTGTGCTCGCCACCCTGCTGTTGTTCGCCTCCGTGCTCGCGCACGAGTTCGGGCACTCCCTCGTGGCCCGCTCGCAGGGCATCCCGGTGCGCAACATCACGCTGTTCATCCTCGGAGGGGTCGCCCAGCTCACTCGCGAGCCCGACTCGCCGGGCCGCGAGGCCTGGATGGCGGTCGCCGGCCCGCTCGTGAGCGTGGTCATCGGCGCCGCGACGCTCGGCGCGGCCTACGCGCTGCCGGGTCCGGAACAGCTGGTCGCCCTGCTCGTGTACCTCGGCATCACGAACCTCGCGCTGGTCGCCTTCAACCTCCTCCCGGGCTTCCCGCTCGACGGCGGCCGCGTCCTGCGCGCCCTCCTCTGGCGGATCACTCACGACCGGGCGCGCGCGACCACGTGGGCGGCCCTGGTCGGACAGGTCTTCGCCTGGGGCTTCATCGCCCTGGGAGTCGCACAGATCCTGTTCTCCGGTCTGGGAGGCATCTGGCTCATCCTCGCCGGGTGGATGCTGATCCAGGCGGCGAGGGCGACGGCACGGCAGACGCTGATCGAGGAGCGGCTCGCCGGCGTGCCGGCCGCTCGCCTGATGACCACACCCGAGAGCTGGATCTCTCCGTACATGACCCTCGACTGGGCCGCCAGGAACCGCCTCACGGACTGGGACACACGCTGCCTGCCGGTCGCCGCCGAGGACCCGGGCGAGGAGTACGGCGGCCTCATGTGCTCGCGCGACCTCCAGCGCGCGGCGCGCGAGCGCTACGACCGGGACCGGGTGCGCGACGTGATGACGCCCGCGCCCAAGCTGCCGGCGGTGGCGCCGGACACGGGCGCGGCCGAGGTGCTCCGCCTGCTGCGCGAGCGCGAATCCGACAGGGCCGTGGTGGTCGATCCCGGCGGGCGCCTGCTCGGCTTCATCGACGTGGACGCCTTCACCCGCTTCCTGAGCGCCACCCGGCAGCGGCGACGCGGCGTGACGCCGCCGGCCCCGCCGCCTACGGCAGCTTGACGGCGACCACGGCGCAGTCGTCCGCGAGCACCCCGCCGGAGTACTCCTTGACCGTCTCGAGGAGGGCGTCCGCGAGCGCCTGCGCGTCCAGCGGCCGGTTGGCGCGCACCGCCTCGCGCAACCGCTCCTCGCCGAAAAGGGCGCGGTCGCGACGTGCGTCGGTGATGCCGTCCGTGTAGAGGACGACGCACGAGTCGTCGGGCAGCACGGCGCGGTTGGTGGGGTACGTGACGCCGCGGAAGATGCCCACGGGCACGTTGCCCTCGCCGGGCATGGGGAACTCCTCGAGACCGGCGAGCACGATCGGCCGCGGGTGGCCGGCCACGGCGTACTCGAACATGTGCCGCGCCACGTCCACGTACGCGACCACGAGCGTGACGAACGGCTGGTTGGGCGTCTGCGTGATGACCGCCGAGTTGAGCCGGGAGAGAGCTTCTCCCGGAGATCCCTCGGCGGCGTAGGCGCGCAGCATGTAGCGGACCACGGCCGACTGGGCGGCGGCCGCCAGGCTCTTGCCGCACACGTCCCCGACGATGACCATCAGCTTCCCCGGGCCGAGCGAGACAAGGTCGTAGAAGTCGCCGCCGACACGCGCGGAGTCGGTGGCGGCGCGGTAGTGGACGCCCACCTCGATGCCCGGGATGGCCGGCGGCTCCATGAGGAGCGCCTGCTGGAACGTCTCGGCGATCACGTGCTCGCGCTGATAGGCGATGGCGTTGTGCATGCTCGCGTTGAGCTGCGCCGCGAGCGTGGCGAGGAGCAGGTGGTCCTCGTCGTCGAACTCCCCCTGCTCCTTGTCGGCGACAACGAGAGCCGACGGCTGCGGCGCCGCCTCGCCCTCCAGCGGCGCCAGGAGCAGGCGCCCGTCGTGGCCCCCATGGACGGCGACGCTGCCGGCGCCAGTGAGGTCCTCGTCGCCCGGCGCCATCCCCGGCGTGCAGCGCTCGAGCAGGTCGGCCTCGGCCGCCGCGAGGACGCCCGGCGTCGCGCTGCCGGCCACCGCCAGCGAACGCACGGCGACGTAGTCGCCGCTGCCGCTGACGACCGCCGCCGAGCGCGCGCGCAGGAGGTCGACGGCGGCGCGGGTGACCTCGTCGAGCACCTCCTGCAGGTCGGCGCGGTCGAGCCGCTGGTTGAGCTCGACCGCGAACGACTGCAGGCGCTGCAGGCGGCGCGCCAGCCTGTCGCGCCGCTCCGCCGTGGCGCGCTGCCGGTCGAAGAGGCGCGCTTTGTCGATCGCCAGCGCGGCGAACCGGCAGATGCTGCGGGCCAGCTCGACCTCCTCGTTCGAGAAGTCGCGACCCTCCGTGTCGTCCAGCAGCTTCACGAGGGCAAGGACGTTCTCGCGGATGCGCAGCGGGATGACGAGCTCCGTGTTGTGCCCCAGGCGTCTCAGGAGGTCGCGCTCCGCGTAGTTGAGCCGCGGGTCGTCGACCGACGTCACGATGACGGGACGGCGGCTGCGGATCGCGATGGCGCTCGTCGCGAAGTAGTCGATGGGATACTCGCGACCTACCCGCTCGCCGGTGTCGAACGCGCCGTCCTCGTAGGTGACGAGGTTGCGGATCACGCCGGCGTCCACGTCCACCTCGAAGATGTCGCAGGCGCGCATGTCAAGGACGCCGACGAGCCGCTTGACGACTGCCTGGAGGACCTCCGCCATGTCGATGCTCTGCGCGAAGTCGAGACTCGAGTCGCGCACCAGCTCGAGGTCACGCCGCCGCGAGTTGAGCTCGACCATGAGGCGCACGTTGTCCACAGTCACGCCGACGTAGCGAGCGAGACCCTCGGCGAGGCCCACCTGCTCGTCGCTGTACTCGCCCGCCTCCTGCGGCCGGTTGTAGATCAGCACGCCGACCTCGCGTTCGAGCGCGCGCATGGGGATGACGAGCACGCGCTCGAGCCGCACGTGCGCGGCGAGCGGCGCCAGCGGCGACGGGTCGCCGTTCGTGAAGTCGCGCGCCAGCGCGGCGTCCGCGCGCAGAGCCTGCGCCGCCATCGGGACGTCCGCGTGGCGGGCGGCCACCTGGCGCGCGTCCACGCCCAGGCCGAATCCCGCCCATCCCCTCCACTCGCCGCCGTCGAGCAGGAGGAGGACGCCGTTGGTGGCGTCGAGCTGCTCGCCGAGGCGCTCCAGCGCGTACTCGAGCAGCTCGTCGAGGTCGTCGCGCGAGCGACCGCCGCCGAGGATGTCCGCCCCGGCCTCCGACAGCTGGGCGCGGAGCTCGGCGTACTCGGTGGTCGTGGACAGCCGCTTGATCAGATAGGACAGCATGACGAGCGCGGCGCCGATCATCGCCGAGTACAGGAGGATGAGCCCGCGGTCCGCGTCGAGCGACTCCTCCCAGAAGAAGACGAAGGCTGAGAGCGCGATGCAGAGGGCGACGGCGAACAGCACCGCGCGCCAGTTCACCGCCAGCGCGAGGAAGAACAACGGGATGTAGTAGAGCCCGTAGACGAGGACTCCGGGGTAAGACATGTCGACGAAGAACACGGCGGCGATCCCCATGGAGCCGGCGATGCCGCAGAGGACCGGGTGCGACCGCAGCCACGTGATGGTGCGCAACACCCGGGGGTGGCGGCGCCGGATGGCGTCGAACGAGGTGCTGGTCGCGCCGACCGGCATCTGACCCCCCAAGGCCTCGTGACGGGACAGGCCCACGCAGACCTGTACCGTACTACTTCACGCTCGGCGCCGCCACGGGTGCCTTCGGGAGGCCGCCGGGTGGCGGCGGTTCATCCGCGCCGCCGCACCCGCTCCAGCGTCTTCTCGCTGCGCAGCTCGCGCAGCGCGTCCCTGGCGACCCAGCGGCCGCTGCGCGCCGCCGGGTCGTTGCGGGAGGCGGCGGCGCGCTCCTCGGCCTCGGCCAGGATGACCTCGGCCGTGGCGATCGCCGCCGCGTGCAGGCGCAGGTTCCGCTTGCCGATGTTGCGCAGCGCCCAGTTGACGGCCTTCTTCACGAAGTTGCGATCGTCGCCGGCCTCGCGGCGACAGAGCTCCAGGATCTCGAGAAAGGGCTCGTCGGCCGCCCCCTTGTCCTGCACCGCGAGAGCGGCCGCCGTGGCGAACGCCGCCCGCTTCACCCACTGGTCCCGGGCGGCGCTCCACTCGCGTACCTTGTCCCACGCATACGGTGTCTTGTCGAAGAGATTGGAGGTGACCTGGTCGCACACGTCCCACGAGTCGAACTCGCCCGCCCACGCGTCCATCTGCCTCGCGGTGACCGACGCCGGGTCGTCGACCATGCTCGCGAGGATACGGGCCTCGTGGTTGCCGGTGGCCCACAGGGCCAGTGCGAGGTCGTGGTCGCGACCGAGCCCCTTGGCCACGGGCCGCAGCTGGTAGATGGAGACACCGAACGCGTCGCCGGTCTCGATGCCGTAGCGCGCCATGCCCGCCCGCGCCTCCTCACTGCCGAGCGACGCGAGCTCGGCGAGGACCGCCTTCGCCCGGGCGGCCGCGTCGCGGCCGCCCGCGGACGTCGCGGTCACGACCGCCAGGGAAGCTGCGGCATGCGCTCGAGCGCCTTCTTCGCGGCATAGCCCGCGCTGACCGCCATCACGAGGCCGGTTCCGATCCCGAGCGCGATGCCGAAGGCGGCGCCCGCCAGCGGTCCGAACATGACGCGGCCGCCCTCGCCGACGTCCACGTGCCAGCCCAAGGCCACCCCGACCCCGCCGTGATCCACCTTGACGGTCGGCGCCACGGCGGCGACGCAGCCGCCCTTGTCGATGCTGACGTCCCCGGCGGAGACCACCCACTGCGCGCCGCCCTTCTCGATCCTCACATCGCCGAGCGACGGGACGGCCACGGCGACGGCCATCTTCATGGTCGTGTCCCCGCCCGAGACGAGCGCCACAGACGCGCTCTGGTGCAGGTCCGCGCCGCCTCTGGCGGTCGCGATCCAGGAAGCGCTCTGCCGCATGCTGACTTCGTCCGCGCGGACCATCCCGATCAGGCCGTGGCGTACCTCGCCGCCCGCCGGGTCGCCTTGTGTGGCGTTGACGTTCTCGTCCATGACGCTCCTCTCCTCGGATCCACGAGAGGAGCTTTCCACGGGTGAGCCGGGACCACGCATCCGGTCGTACGGCGGAGGCGCGGCGGGAGCACGCTAGCCGCGCAGCTCGGCGTCCGCCGCCGCGAGGATCCGCGCCAGCTCGGCCGCCTTGTCCTCCTCCAGAGGCTCCGGGCGGTACTCGCGCCAGAGCTCTTCGGCTCGCTCGCGCGCCACCGCGCCAGCGTCCCGGGCCGCCCCGTCTGGCCCCAGCTGATGCGTGAGCGCCGGGATCACCGCGTCGCGCATGTGCCGGCGCGTGTGCCGGTTGCCGAGGAAGTGCCCGCCGGGACCGACCTCGGCGATCGCGTCCAGCGCGACCGACTCGTCGTCCAGGTCGATGTCCATGACCGCGTACCGCGCCCGGCGGTAGATGTCGTCCCCGAGGATGAGGTGCTCCGGGAAGAACAGCGTGTAGACGTTGACGAGGCCGATGCTCGGCAGGAGCTCGGAGCCCTCCTGAGCCGCCTGGACGAGGTCCAGAGCCTCCTCCACGCCGGCCTGCCAGGTGCCGGGGACGGCCGAGTCGGTGCCGCAGGCGGCCGACTCGGCCGGCACGCCCCAGTGGTGCGCGAGCTCGGTGCCCAAGGCTCGCGTCCGGCTGTCGAGCGGGAAGCTCACGAAGTCGCCGGAGCGCGGGTCTGCCCAGCTCTGCATGGTCGAGTGCAGCACCGGCGCGCCGGGACTCGCCAGCTGCAGCACGACGGTCGCGGCCACCAGCTCCGCCGAGCCGAGCGCGTAGGCGCCGGCCTTGGTCGCCGGCGCCGTGGTCCCGAGTGTCGGCATGGTCACCCACGTGACCGGCACGCCGGCGCCGGCGAAGACGAGCGCCGCCTCGATCGCGTCCTTGTCCACGACCAGTGGCGAGATCGTGCCGATGAGGTCGCTCATGACCGGCCGGCGGCGCAGCTCCTCGGCGCTGCCGGCGATCACGGTGGCCATCTCCACTGCGTACCGGGCCTCCCGTTCGCCGTTGACCATCCCCTGCAGGTGCTTGACGGTGTTGCCCCAGCCGGCGTCGAGCTCGTGCAGCTGCGCCGTCTCCCCGTGGTCGCCGGCACTCACCGTCGGCCACCAGAAGGCGATGCTCGAGAGCGCGTCCTGCAGGCGGGAGACGTCCGCCAGGTCGGCTTTGGTGGACCGGCGGCGCTCCCGCGTGCGGAAGTCGATGATCTCTATGCCGCACCCGTCGGTGGTGCAGTAGGTGCGGCCGTCGCCGACGGAGAGGTCGCAGCTCGCGTCGCGGGCGCCGAGGACGAAGCGCCGCGGCGCCGTCGCCATCGCCTCGAGCACCAGGGCAGGCGGCAGCTTGGCGACCTGGCGCGCCCTGTCCACGCCGGCCCCCGCCTCGGCGAGGAGGTCGAGCGCCTTGGCGCTCTCGACCCGCACGCCGACGGTCTCGAGGATGTCCAGTGTCGCCTGCTTGAGCCGGTCAAGCTGCTCGGGCGAATGGTAGGTGAACGTGAACGCCGGCTCGATGGGCTCGATCGGCGGTCGCCCCATGGATGTCACGCGGTGCCTCCCCCGTCGCTGCCGCAATTCATACCAGAGGCGCGGCCCGCATCACCAGATAGGCAATCCTTACAGGGGTTTCGCCCGAGCTTGGACGAACCTCGCGCCAACGCACGGCAGCGAGGAGCGGCGGCTTCGCGCGAAGCCGCCGCTCCTGGGGCACCGTTCCCACCGGCTCCGTGCCCGGCGGGGTACGGAAGGTCAGTTGGCGAAGCGCGCGTAGACGTAGGCCGTGCCGAGGGCGAGACCCGGGGTGAAGAGCTTCGTTCCGAGGCTGGCGTTGAGCGCGCCGGCGGCGGCGGGGGTCAGCTTCGCCGGCACCGGGCCCACCTTCGTGTAGACCTTGCCGGCGCTGACCTGCACGCCGGACAGGTCGAGGTCGAGGATGGCAGCGCGGGCGCCGAGCGCCGGGATGTAGGCCGTGAGCTGGCCGGCGTTCGTGTCGATGGTGAACCGCTTGACCGCGAGCGACTTGCCGTTCCTGAGGTTGGCGAACTTGAGCCCGCCGGAGTGGAGGATCTCGCCACCGAGCGTCGCCCCGTCGATCTGGCCACCGGTGATGTAGAAGCGGTAGCGCAGCGCGAGCTGGCCGTCCGAGGTAGTCGGGATCACCCAGGACGGCAGGATCGGGAGCGGCAGGATCCGCGCCCCGACGAGCGCCTTGGTCGTGGAGGGATCGGTGGTCAACTGAGTGTATCCCCCGGCGAGCTGGAGCGTCTGTGCCTGAGCGCTCGCCGTGAAGGCGAAGAAGCCCACGGCGAGCGCGAGAAGCGCCACGGCGAGGGCAAGGTACCTCTTGCTGCTGGTGATCGAAGCAGACATCTTATGAACCCCCTGGGTACGCGTTTCTCTGGGTGCGTCGCCTCGGCGACACCCGATGTTTTGCCCACTGGAAAAGTAACTCAATCATAGAGTTACTTCTTGAAATAGACATGCTCTCGGTCTGCCTCGCTTGGCACGACCGCGGTCTGGTACGGTTCGCGGCATGCAGGCCGCGGAGCACACCGCAGGCGGGGAGACGCGCCCGCTCGTGATCGCCAACCCGGCGGCCGGCCGCGGGCGTACCGGACGCGACCTGGCGTCGCTCGTCCAGGCGGTCCGCGGCGCCGTCGGCGACCTGGACGTCGCCGAGACGGTGTGCCGGGGGGACGCCACCGCGCTGGCGGTCGCGGCCGCGCGCGACCGGCGGCCCTTGGTCGTCGGACTGGGCGGCGACGGCACTCTCGACGAGATCGTCAATGGACTGCTCGCGGACGGGGCTCGCGACGCCGGCCCCCTCCCCTCCCTCGGTATCGTGGGGACGGGCACCGGCGGCGACTTCGGGCGCTCGCTCGGCATCCCGCACGAGCTGAGCGCGTACCTCGCAGCCCTGAGAGGCGGCACGGACCGCGCCGTGGACGTCGGCTGGGCGCGCTTTCCCGACCTCGCAGGCAGGCCGGTGGAGCGGCATTGGATCAACGTGCTCTCCGCCGGCGTCGGCGGCCTGGTCGACCGGTACACGGCGGGTGCGCCCGCGTTCCTCAGCGGCCGCCTCGCCTACGCGCAGGCAACGCTCCGCGCCATCGTCATGTGCCGGCGGGTCAAGCTCGTCTGCGGCTTCGTGGACCCGGACGGGGAGCGCCGGGAGCTCCTCGTGGACGCGCAGGCGGTCGCCATCTGCAACGGGCGCAACTTCGGTGGCGGCATGAACATCGCCCCCATGGCGAAGCTCGACGATGGGCTGCTCGAGGTGATCGTGTTCCAGACCGAAATCGCGCTGGCGCCTCGTCCGGCGCCTCACGACCGTGTACGCGGGCACGCACCTCCTGGAGCCCGGCGTGGACCACTTCGCCTGCCGGGAGGTCGAGCTGCGGCCGGCGAGTCCGCCGGCGGGACGCCGGCCGCGCGCCGGCCACTTCCCGCTCGACGTCGACGGCGACCCGCTCGGTGATGTTCCCGTCACCGCCGGCATCACGCGCGCGGCGCTGCGCGTGCGCGCGCCCGTCACTCCCGGCTGACGGTCCCTCCAGCGGCGCCGCCGCCCGAGCCTCCGGCCTCGCCGGCCCCGGCGTCGGCGGATGGAGCGTCTGAGCCTCCGCGGGTGGCGTCAACGGCGTGTGGCGGCGAGAACAGGGGAATCAACATGACGACCCGGCTGGACCGCGCGCCGACGTGCCGCGCGTCTCGGACCCCCCGGCGCGCGCCGCGACGCGCGATCCGGCCGGGTCGGCGCGACGCCGCGGTGAGGGCCGGTCCAGTGCATCCGGCCCTCACCGCGGCGTCGCCGTACGGGGATGCCTGCGGCGCGAGGGCGGCGAATGTCGGCGGTCCGCGCCGCGACCGCCGCGTCACTCGCCGGCCGGCGGCTTGTACCGCGGCGCCTGACCCTTCTTGCGCTCGAACACGCCGGGGTTGAGTCTCGTCCGCGAGATCCCGACCCGGAACCCGCCGAAGACCTGGACGACGTCGCGACCGCCGCACGAAGGGCACACGGCCTTCTCGTCGCGCTCGGCGTGGTTGGAGACGATCTCGAAGCGCTCGCCGCACTTCGCGCACTGGAACTCGTAGATGGGCATACGGCGATTGTACGGCAGAACGCGGGCGGCGGCGGGGGCGCGGTGCCCGCCACCGTCACTCGTCCTCGGGTGGCGCCTCCCCGGGCCAGGTCGAGAGCGCGCTGGCGATCAGGTGCTCGCATGGGCGTTCCGTCGCCTCGCCGCACGAGCAGGCGAACACCGGCTGCTCGCCGTCCAGGCTCCACTCGGCGTCCACGACGCGGTCGCCGGCCTCTACCTTCGTGAGGAGCCGGGTCTCGTCATACTGCACGACGCGCACCGCGCCCGCCTCAACCGCCGAGGCACCGCGAACGTACACGTCGATGGGGACGAGCTCCATCAGCGTTCGCTGGTCGAACCACTCGTCGATGGTCGCCATGTCTCTCCCTCTTTCCGTGATGGATGTGGCAGGGGCGCCGCGCGGCCGTCTCCGGCGTCGCGGCGCCCCGCGCCCGGCGCGGCCGCCTCGCGGCGCCGCTGCCGTCTTCAAGACCTCACTTCTGCTCAGATGGGGTCTAGCTCAGCGTCGCCTGGCCGGGCCGCCAGTCGATCGGACAGAGCTCGCCGGTCTGGAGCGCCTGCAAGACGCGCAGCGTCTCGTCGGTGTTGCGGCCGATGTTGTTGTCATGCACCACGGCGTACTTGAGCGTGCCCTCGGGGTCCACGATGAAGGTGCCGCGCAGCGCGATCCCGTCGGGCCGCAGGACGCCGTACGCGTCGGTGGCCTCGCGCCGGATGTCGCTGAGGAGCGGGAACGGGAGCGAGCCGAAGTCCCGCTCTATCCACGCCTTGTGGCTGTGCTCGCTGTCGACGCTCGCGCCCAGCACCTGCGCTCCGAGCTTCTCGAACTCCTCGTTGTGACCGGCGAAGCCCCGGATCTCGGTCGGGCAGACGAACGTGAAGTCGAGAGGATAGAAGAAGAGGACCACCCACTTGCCTCGGTAGTCGCTCAGCTTGACGTCCACAAACTCGCCGTCGACGACGCCCTTGAGCGTGAAGTCGGGCGCGGGCTGACCAACCTGTACTGCCATGTCGCTCCTTTGTCGTGAAGGGCCGGGGACGTCTTCGTCGCCGGCCCGGGTCTTGCGCTGCTGGGTGCGAGGGTACCCGCGCCATACGGGAGTGAAACGGTCCTCGTTGCGGCCGCCAGTGAGCCGCCGGGAGCGCCGGACGCCGCCGCAGCGTCCGTACGGCGCTCGAGTCTCAGTACTTGTCCGGTGGCGGCGAGGAGAAGGCGGCGGTGTACACCTGTCCGACCTTGTGGCTGCCGCACTTCGGGCAGACCGCCTGCGCCTCCCGCTCGTCCATGTGGCAAGTCACCTCGAACGAGGTCTTGCACTGTGTGCAGACGAACTCGTACGTGGCCATGGCCTTCACCCCCTGTCCGGAAACGCGGTCCTCACCCCGTGTCTTCCCGACTCGCCCGCCGTTGGGACAGTTCACCCGGGAGACGGCGGATCGCCGTTCGGCGGCACGGGCGGAGGCGCCGAGCCTGCCCCGACCAGCAGCACGACGAGCCGCCGGGGGCCGTGCACGCCCTCCACGCGCTGCAGCTCGATGTCGGACGTGGCGGAGGGGCCGGAGACGAAGACCACCGGGCCACCTGAATCGCGGACGACGCCGGCGATGCGCGGCATGGCGGCCGGCAGGTCCGGCTCGATCTGGTCCTCGCGGACGACGCAGAAGTAGACGTCGGGGACGAGCGAGAGGGCTCGCCGCCCGTCGGCAGGGCCGGCGGCGAGCACGAGCGACCCGGTCTCGGCGATCGCGAGCGTGCATCCGGTCAGCGCAGCGTCCAGGGCGTCGAGCTCGGCCGGCGCGAGGTCGTGGTCCTCGACCACGTCCACGCCGGCCGGGCGCCAGGCGCCGGGCAGGGCGGGCGGGACGCCGAGCCGGCGTACGCCGTGCTCGGCGCAGACCCCGGCGACCGCCGCCGCGATGTCATCCACGGCCACGCGCCGGACCTCCACGTGCTGGAGCGCGAGCCGCTCGGCGAGGCAGGCGACGACGTCGTGGAGCGGCGCGTCTCCGGCGCCCCGCTCGGCGGCTGATGAGCGGTGCTGCTCCGCCGCCCCGTTCGAAGGCCCACCTTCGGCGGCCTTTCTGCGGCGACTGCTCACGGCGCCTCCTCGCCGCGCACGAGCCGCTCCTCGGCGCCGCACACCGGCCCCTCCTCGGGGCCGCGCTCGCGCGCCCACCACTCACGGAACGTCTCGCGCGCGACCGGGCGGAGGTCGCGGCCCTCGGTCCAGCCTGCGAGCGCGCCGGGGAGACGGCGCACCAGGCCGCCGCGCCCGAGCGGCAGCTCCACGGCCCTGCCGGCCTTCTGCGCGGCCGCGAAGCGCCACGGACCGCCGAAGGCCCACGCCGCGGCGCCGAATGCGGCCTTCTCCGCCGCGGGCGCGTGGTCGCACACCGCCCGCGCCCTCAAGTGCAGCAGCACCTGCGGGATGTCGATACCCACGGGGCACACCTCGGCGCAGGCGCCGCACAGCGACGAGGCGAACGGCAGCTTGGCATGCCGCTCCATGCCCCACAGCTGCGGCGTGAGGATCGCGCCGATCGGTCCGGGGTAGATCGAGCCGTAGGCGTGCCCGCCGACGCGCGCGTACACGGGACAGACGTTCAGGCAGGCGCTGCAGCGGATGCAGCGCAGCGCCTGCCTGCCCACCGGGTCGGCCAGCGCGTTCCGGCGCCCGTTGTCGAGCAGCACGATGTGGTACTCCCGCGGTCCGTCGCCCGGTGTGATCCCGGTCAGAAGAGACACGTAGGAGCTCATCCGCTCCCCGGTCGCCGAGCGCGGCAGCAGACGGAGGAGCAGCGCGAGGTCGTCCAGCGTCGCGACGACCTTCTCGATGCCCATGACGGTGACGAGCACGGGCGGCAGCGTCGTGCACATGCGGCCGTTGCCCTCGTTCTCCACGACGCAGACGGTGCCCGTCTCGGCGACGCCGGCGTTGGCGCCCGTCACTCCCATTCCCGCACGCAGGAACCGCTCACGCAGGTACAGGCGCGCGACCTCGGCGAGCTCGCCCGGGTCATCGGAGAGCTCCCTCCCCCGCGCGATCGTGCGCACGAAGAGGTCGCGGACCTGCCCGCGGCTGTAGTGGACGGCCGGCACCAGGATGTGCGAGGCGGTGTCGCCGGCGAGCTGGACGATGAGCTCGGCGAGGTCGGTCTCGACGGCCTCGACCCCGGCCGCGGCGAGCGCGGCGTCGAGGCCGATCTCGTCGGTGGCCAGGGACTTCATCTTGACCAGCTCGGTGACGCCGTGGTCCCGGGCGATCGCGGCGACGACGGCGTCGGCCGCGCCCGCGTCGGCGGCGTGATGCACATGTGCGCCCGCCGCCGTGGCCGCCGCCTCGAACCGCGAGAGCAGCTCGTCGAGGTGGTCGAGGGCGTCGTCCTTGACGCGCCGCGCCTGCTCGCGGAGCTCCTCGAAGTCGGGCAGCTCCGCGACGGCCGCGGCGCGGCGCGCGCGGATCGTCTGCGTCGCGCCGCGCAGGTTGGCGCGCAGCTGCGCGTCGGCGAGCGCCGCGCGCGCCGCGGCCGGGAAGTCGTGGGCGCGGCTCACGCGCCGGTCCCCGCGCCGTGCCGCCGCTCCTCCGCCGCCAGGATGTCCGCCAGGTGCACGGCGCGCACCGCCGGGCCCCGCCCTCCCGGCGCCGCCGGCGCCAGCCGGCTGAGCCCGCCGCCGATATGCAGAAGGCACGACGGGTCGACGGCGGTCACCGCGTCGGCGCCGGTCGCCAGGATGTTCCGGCACTTGTCCTCGAGCATCGCCAGCGACACGCCGGCGTTCTTGATGGAGAAGGTGCCGCCGAACCCGCAGCACTCCGTGGCCTCCGGCAGCTCGAGCAGCTCGAGGCCTTTGACGTTGGCGAGCAGCCGCTGCGGCGCGTCGCCGATGCGCGTCACGCGCTGCGAGTGACAGGTCGGGTGCAGCGTGACGCGCCGCGGGTACGCCGCGCCGACATCTTCCACGCCGAGGCGGCCGACGAGGAGCTCGGAGAGCTCGAAGAGCCTGCCGCCGAGCGCCTCGGCGTCGGCCGCGAGGCGCTCGTCCCCGGCCTCGCGCGCGACGCCGGGCAGCAGCTCGCGCACCCAGCCCACACACGAGGACGACGGCGAGACCACCGCATCAACGCCGTCGTCCCGTCCCATCACGTCCACGAACCGCCGCGCCAGGCGCAGCGCGTGGCCCTGGTAGCCGCTGTTGACGTGCATCTGCCCGCAGCAGGTCTGCTGGGCCGGGAACACGACCTCGTGGCCCAGCCGCTCGAGCACACGCACGACCGCCATCCCGGTCTCCGGGAACAGCGTGTCGGCGACGCAGGTGATGAAGAGCGCGATACGCACGGTCAGCCCGGCAGCCGGCCGCGCAGCGACTCGTGCGCGAGCACGACCAGGCGCAGCGTCGCCCGTGTCGCTCCGACGTAGAACAGGTCGCGCTCGTGCCGGGTGTCGAGGCGCTCGACGTCGGTGAGCACCACGGCGTGCGCCTCGAGCCCTTTGAAGCGGTGTACGGAGGCGTACCGGATCTTGCTGGACCGGAGGTCGGCGACTGGGCCGTGCGGCGTGTCGCGGACGAGCGGCGCGAGGCGATCCGTCCAGGGCCTCTCAGTGATGCCGGACGCCGCGCATGCCGCGTCGCTCCGCGTGCTGAGCACCGCGACCTGCGGTCCGGTCAGGCCGGCGTCGCGGAGGTCCTGCAGCGTCGCGCAGAGCAGCTCACGCTGCTGCGCGGCGTCGCGGTAGAACCTGACCTCCGGCGGGTCGCCGTCGTCGGGCCGGAGGCAGCGGGCGTAGCCGTCCGCGCCGGCGCCGCCCGGGCTGATGCCGGCGCCGGCGCAGGCGAGCGCCGCCACCGCCGGCGCGTTGCGGCAGTTCTCGTCCAGCTCATAGACCGCGCACGTACGCCCGTCGCCGTCGCAGAAGGCCTCGAGGTCCACGGAGTCGTCGTAGATCGCCTGGTGGCGGAAGTCGCCGAAGACGCGCCAGAAGCCCTCCTTGAGACCGCCGACGATGCTGAAGTCGAGGACGTCGAGGAACTGGTGCCGCAGCACGTCCTGCGCTTCGTCCAGGATGAGCTCGTCATAGTCGGGAGGCTTCTCGATCAGCGCCTCGCCGGCCGCCTGCGGGAGTTGGTCCCAGAAGCCGTCCTCCTCGAACCGCGGCGAGCCGGCCGGGATGCCGGCGGCACGGACCATGTGGTCGGAGACGGTGGTCGCGTCGCACAGCCCTGCCGTCTGCTCGCGCAGCCACTCGGCGAGCGGGCGGTTGAAGCAGAGGAGGAGGGCGCGGCGCCCGTCGGAGCGGGCGCGGCGCGCCGCCTCGATCGCCAGCAGGGTCTTGCCCGTGCCCGCCGGCCCGTCGAAGACCACCCGCGGCGTGCGCCGCATGTGGTCCAGCGCCTCGAACTGGCTCTCGGTGTAGTGGCGGATCTCCTCGTCGATGCGCCGCCCCCGCGCCTTGGGGCTCTCGTAGAACTCGAAGTCGTGGCGGAGCACCTTGACGATCTCGTCGCACTGATCGGCCGTGGGCTCGCCCGCGCCTGGGTCGAACCACGACTTGCGCAGCTCCGCGGTGCGTGAGCGCGCCTGCCGGAGGGCCGCAGCGACCCACTCCGCGACGGGTCGCTGCCGCAGTTTCGAGTGGTCGATGACCTGCCAGGGGTGCCACTCCTCACTCACCACGGTGAAGTCGATGAACGGGAAGCAGACGACGGACTGGAAGAGGACGCCGTGCAGGTGCGCCCTCTGACGGCCGAGCCGCTCGCGCAGGCTGTGCATGGCCTCGGAAGCCTGCTTGAACGGACCGCGCGGATCGCCGTCGTGGTCGGCGCCGTAGTACCACAGCCCGTGCTCGCGCCGCAGCTTGTGGCAGCCCTTCACCTCGACGACGAGGACGCCGAGCCCCGGCGCGACCACGAGGAAGTCGATCTCGCCCTCCATCTGCCGACGGTGGTGGGCGAGGTCCTGCGAGTGCAGGACGGTCCAGCCCGAGGTGTCGAGGCCGGAGCCGCCACCCGCGGCGGACGCGCCTGCCTCACCGGCCCCCGCGCCGCCGGCCGCCGCAAACTGGGCGAACACCCACCTCTCGCCGTCGCTGGGCGTGTCGGGGTCGATGTGCGGAGGGATCAGGCGCATGGCGCCTAGTTCGCCGGGACGTTCGCCTACTCCTCGAACGGGGAACACCAGCTGTCCGTCTCATCTATGCTGAGGACCCACCACGAACGGATCACGCCATGGCCATCGTCACGTACAGCAACCCAGGCTTCGGGTTCGGCGCCACCTACGACGACGCCCTGCTCACGCACACCGACGACGCGGCGGACCTGCGCCTGCGCGCCACCTGGGGCGCGCGCATCCGGACGGCCGCCGCCGCGGCCGTCGTCTTCGTGCCCTGGGAGGCGAGCGCCGGGGACATCGCCCGCGGCCGCGCCCCGAGCCTGCTGCTCACGACCGACGCCAGGCGGCTGGGGCCGGGCGTGCTGGGCTGGTGGGACTGGGACGAGGTCACGCGCCGCGAGGCCGCGCCGTTCCTGGAGAAGACCGGCGCGGACGAGGTGCAGACCAGCGCCGTCTACTGGCGCGGCTTCCCCGTGCTGCAGCTGGCGACGCACGGCGCCGCCCGATGCCGACCCGGCGGCGCCCCTGCAACTGCTCGGCATGCTCTACACGCCGGAGCAGACCTTCTCGTCGCTGCTCGTGGTCCCGCGCGGCGAGGAGGACCCCTGGATCGAGCGCATGCAGGAGGTCATGGACGGCTTCTTCCTCCTGCCCATCGAACGCGAGGGACGCAGCCGCACCGGCCACCAGCACGTGCGGTCGCTGCGCCTCTCGGCGAGCGACCTCGAGGATCTCGCCGCGCGCTGACGCTCCGCGCGGCGCGGCCTCAGCGCTCGACCAGCCGGCCGCTCACGTACTTGCGCAGCACGCTCGCGATGAGCGTCTGGTACGGGAAACCCCTGGGGGCTGCCACTGTCAGCGCACGACCGTCACGAACCCCGGCCTGGAGGTCGTGGCGGCGTGGTCGGCGTCGGCCGGGGCGTGTGCGACGAGCTTCCAGCGACCGGTCTTGGCGAGGGCGAAGGCGGCCGCCCAGCGGGTGACGTCGGCAGCGGCGCCGTCGCGGTTCATCGTGAGGACGGTGCGGCGCAGGACCCAGCGCGACCCGTTCCAGCGGTAGAGGCGCAGTTCCACCGAGTGCGCGCCGGCCGGGTGCCGGGGCGAGAGCGTGCCCGAGACGCTGAACCGGTCGCCCACCCCGACCCTCTTCTGCACGCGCGGCACGCTCAGCGTCGCCTTGGGCAGCGGCGCCGGGCTCCACCAGTGCTCGGGCTGCGGCGTCGAGACCGGCGCCACCGGGAACCCGCCGACCAGCCATGCCGTCGGCACCGGCGTCACTGCGAGGCCGGTCCAGAGCCCGCGGCCGTCGGCGATGTGCCCCCAGACCTTGTACGGATACGGGTTGCCGGGGATCCAGCCGTTGTACGCCCAGACCGCGAAGAACCAGTTCTCGTGGCAGCGCGGGTCGCCGCCGCCGATCACTGGGAAGACCGAGGGGGCGTACCCCCACTTGCCGACCAGGGTGTCCGCCCCGACGGCGATGTTGTAGTCGATGTCGGTCTTGAGGCGCTCGACGTCCGCGCCCAGGGGGATGGTCGTGACCTGCATGATGCCGATGCCCATGCCGTCGAAGCCGATGAGCGGCTCGCCGTCGGCGTCGAACTGCCGCCAGGCGCTCTCCTGGAAGGCGATGCCGTAGAGGATCTTGGGCGGGATGAGGCGAGCGACCGCCGCGGCGTTCAGCTTGGCGCGTATCTCGGCCGGCGAGGGGTTCGCGTAGGGGCCGGCCGAAGCCGGCGCCGCCGCGCCGGCGGCGAGCACGGCGAACGCCGCGAGGACGGCGAGCGCAAGGAGGGCCGCGGAGAAGGCCGCGTGGAGCGCGACCCGGGCCGCGGCCCGGCAACGACGGGATGCTCTGTCAAAGGCGGCGATCAACGTGACGGGTCCCTTTCGTGGGGCGCACGGCGCGGTGCTTCCGAGCGCCAAGTGTACCCGCCTGCGGGGTGCGCCGCTCCGGCCCGCTACGCGGTCGCGCGCGGCTCCGGTCCCGGCGTCGGCGGCATGCCCTCGTAGTCCACGATGAGCTCGGGCCGGCCGGCGAACGCGAAGCTGGCGTTCATGTGGTCGCGCTCGTCCAGACCGATGCGGCGGAAGACGTCCGCCCAGGAGGCGAACTCGCCGTACTCCAGCGCCGCCGGGCTCGTCACCGGCTGCTCCTCCCACTCCGGATGCAGCTCGACCAGCTCGGCGTAGTAGTGCTCGGCGTGGTCCTCGGCCTCGGCGTTGAGGAGGAACGCGCGGCGGAGGGACGTCCGGGACAGGGTGCGCGACGCCAGCGCCCACGAGCCGGTCATCAGGTCGGGCATGGGCCGCGAGAGACGGAGCGGCACCTCCGTGCCGTCCTCGCGCAGCTTGGCCTCGATCACACGCAGGTGCTGGTACTCGTTGTCCTGCGCCTCGCGTCCCCAGCGCAGGACCGCCTCGGCCTCGCGCACCAGCGTGTCGTCTCCCGGGTGCCGTGAGAGTCGCCCGTACTCGCGGTTCTCCCAGGCCCTGTACGGGACCGGCGCAAGTGTCTCGACGATCTTGGCCTTGAGCACTGTGGTCTCGGAGCCCGCGAACACGTCCATGCCGCGAACGAGCGCCTTGGTCATGGGTGAGTACGCATACCGCGGCCGCGCCAGGGTCGCGAGCTGCTCCGCCTTGAGGTCGATGCCGGCGTTGTCCACGGGTCCCCCTTCCTTCGTCTGACGATGCTAGACGAGGAGTGCCCACAGCGGCGCAGCCTAACCCGTTTGCGCCCGTCATCGAGCCCCCGAGTCGGCTATCCTTTCGCCAGCCCGCCGAACCGACCCTGGAGCCCGCTTACCGTGTTCATCCTGGAAGAGCCCTACGTCTCCGACCTGCTCGCCGCCACCGTCGTCGAGCTCGGCCTGCCCGTCCTGCGCACCCCGATCGCCGAGCGCCGGCTGCCGGCGCCGCACGCCGCGCTGCTCCGCGACGACGCGGCCTTCTCCGCTGCGGCCTCCACGCCGGGCGCGCGGCTCTACTCCAACTCCGAGAACGCGATCGGCTGGATCGCGACGCACCTCTCGGGCTCCGACCTGCCGCGGCAGATCGCGCTGTTCAAGGACAAGGTCGCCTTCCGCGACCTCGTCTCCGACCTGTATCCGGACTACCGCTACGCGGGGATGCCGGTGGGGGAGCTGCGCGCGTTCGACCCGGCGCGGCTGCGAGCGCCGTTCATCGTCAAGCCTGCCGTCGGGTTCTTCAGCCTGGGCGTCCACGTGGTCGAGTCCGCCGCGGCGTGGCCGGAGGTGGTCGCTGAGATCGGGAGCGAGGTCCAGGCGCTCGGCCACCTGTACCCGGAGCAGGTGCTGGACCTGGAACACTTCGTGGTCGAGGAGGTCATCGAGGGCGAGGAGTTCGCCGTCGACGCCTACTACGACGCGGACGGCGCGCCCGTCCTCGTGAACGCGTACGCGCACCTGTTCTCCTCGGCCGACGACGTGAGCGACCGTGTCTACCTGACCAGCGCGGAGACCGTCGCGCGCCTCGGCCCGCCGGCCCTGGAGTTCCTCACGGAGGTCGGCCGGCGCGCCCGCCTCGCCGACTTCCCCGTCCACACCGAGCTGCGCATCGACGGCGACGGCCGCGTCGCGCCGATCGAGGTCAACCCCATGCGCTTCGGCGGCTGGTGCGCGACGGACCTCGCCCACTTCGCCTACGGCGTCAACCCCTACCGCTGCTACCTTCGCGACGAGCGCCCCGACTGGGCCCGCATCGCTGGGGAGACGGCCGGCCGCACCACGGCGCTCATCGTCTCCGACCTGCCGGCCTCGGTGGATCTCGCGGCGATCGCGTCCGTCGACTACGAGGGCTTCGCCGCTCGCTTCAGCACGGTGCTCGAGCTGCGCCCGACGGACTTCAACCGTTACCCGGTGTTCGCGTTCACGTTCGTCGAGGTGCCGTCCGGCGACCTCTCTGAGCTGCACGCAGTGCTGGGCGCGGACCTGCGCGAGCACCTGCGGACGGTCAGCTCTCCCGGCTGATCCGTTTGCGCAGGGCGGCGACGCGCCGGCGCACCGAGGTCACCGGAAGGTGGCCCTCCAGGTTCAGCGGCGGGTCGAGGCGCTGGACGACGGCCTGCTCGAGGCCGGCGAGGGTGTCGCGATCGTCGTGCACGTGCACGGCCACGGAAAGGTGCGCGCGCATCCAGTCGCTGAGCGCCTGCTCGGATGAGGCCTGGAGCAGCACCGCCGCCTGCACCACCAGTTCGAGCCGATCCAGGAGGACGGCCGCGAGCGCCAGGCGCACCGCCGAGCTGCGGACCTTGCCCGCGAGGTGCGTACGGCCGACGCCGTCGCCGAGCGTGTCGGCGCTGACACGACCGGAGGGCCACTTGGTGGCTCCGGCCTGGCCCACGTAGATGCGCCCGGCCTCGAGCGGCAGATCGACACCGCGCGAGAGGTCGGCGGCGCCCGCCTCGTCGACCCAGAAGGCGAAGAGCCCCGGCCGGTCCACGTCAGCGGCGCCGGCCGGCCACTCGCTCGCGGGCACGAGGACCGGCGAACCGTCGAGGTCGTCGAGCGCCGTCCAGGCGTCGCGCTCCTGCCACTGCGGCGGCTGAGCCGCGTCGCCGCCGAGCGCGGCGCTCGCACGGGCCTCGTCTTCCTCGAGCTTGTCCAGGGATGGGTCGGTCACAGCAGTCTCCTGACGGTCAAGACCACACCACCGAACACCTCGAGCGCGTTCCCGTCAAGTGACCGCCCGGATCTCGTCCGCCGGGACCTGACCGCTCAGACGGATTGCTGCCGCGACACCACAAGTACCCGCAGGCGATCACCGGGAGACGAGGAGGACCTCCGCAGTCCGTTCCCCGTACTGCAGCTACGCGCCGGCGAGCGCGTTGGCGTCGCCGTGGCCCATCCCGAGGTCACGCTTGAGCAGCTGCAGGATCTGGCCGTGCTTGGCGAGCCCGCTCTCGCGGATGCGGGCGAACATCTCGTCGAGCGTCATGCCCATGCGCGTCTGGATGTTCTGGAGCTGCGTCTGTGTGGCTTTGTCAACGACGTTCATGCGTGCGTCTCCTTCGGCATCTCGTTGGTCGTCCGGAAGAGTTCCGCTTCGGGGCTCGGACGGCACCTCGGGGCCGTTGGGTGGTCTGGGCCTCCCGGGTGCTCGCCGGTGAATGCCGGCTCGCCTTCGCCAGCATGGGCAAGTTCGCCTTCGCACTCGGGATCGCAGTGACGAAGCTGGTGTCCATCCGTGACGCCGCCGGCGATGAGCTTGCGTCCGGCGCAGCGGCTCGTCGTGCGTCCGCCGGTGGCTGGATGACCGTCTGGATCGATGCTGCCGACGTCAGCTGGGCGCCGCCGGTCTTCCGTCCGACCCCTCGCCTATACTTATGTATTCCGCTGAGACTGGCTCGCGCTAGGGCATGGGGCGCGAGTCGGCATGCGGCGTCCTGTCGTCTACCATCGGAGGAGCCTTTGGCGGTACAGCTGTTCCCTGCAGACGGGGTGACATGGGTCGTCTCCCTGCCGACCGGCCTGGCAAGCGACACCATCTGGCCGGACACGGAGTGGATCGAGGCTCTGGCCCCGGTCCCCGGCGAGGCGGGGGCGGGCGCGACGACGGAGACGCTCGAGGAGGTGTGCGCGGCATGACGTTCGAGATCAGGCCCTATCCGGAGTTCAGCTGGTCGATCAGCCGGCAGCGCAAGCTCGACCAGTGCCCGCGCGGCTACTTCTACACGTACTACCTCGGCTGGAACGGCTGGCTGCAGGACGCCCCCACGGAGGCACGCGTGGCATATCGGCTCGGCAAGCTGACGTCCCTGGACGCGCTGCTTGGCCAGCAGATCGACGTGCGAGCCCGCGAACTCGAGGCGGCCGCGCGCGCCGGCGAGGAGCTGCCGACCGCCGGCGAGCTCGAGGGGCGCACGCGCGAGGCGCTGCGGCGACTCTGGACGCGGTCGCGGGAGGGCCGGGCCGCCTTCGAGGCCCGGCCGAACAAGGTCACCATGCTGCGGTCGCTCTACATGGGCCAGGACACGCAGCCCGAGGCGGACCGCCTGAACGAGAAGGCAGGCCCCAGCATGCGTGGCCTGCTGGCGACGTCGCACTGGGAGCGCCTGGGCACCTGCGGTCCGCACGGCTGCGTGATCATCCCCGACTTCGCCCACTTCCTGTGGGACGGCGTCAAGGTCTTCGCCGCCCCCGACCTCGCCTACGTGCAGGGCGGCGGGCTGCACATCATCGACTGGAAGACCGGCCGCGAGGACGACTCCCAGGCGCTGCAGGTGCTGCTGCAGATGTGGTGGGCCCTCGAGACCCTTCCCGAGCTGGCGGAGCGGCCGCGGACGGCGACCTCGAGATCCGCGGCTACCTGGAGTACGTCACCGCCGGCCGCACGCAGCCGGTGGAGGCGGCCCCCGGCTTCCGCGAGCAGGCCGCTGAGACCGTGCGCGCCGGCGTCGCCCAGATGCGCGCCCTGCTCGCCGACCCGGAGCGGAACGCCCCGCTCGAGATCGCGGCCTTCGAGCGCCGCGAGAGCGGGCTGTGCCGCAGCTGCAACTTCGCACCGGTGTGCGCCTGAGCCGTCTGCCCCACGTAGACGCAGGGCTTGTCCTCGCGCCGGTCGGCGTTCTTGCCGGCGAAGGCGTTCCTCGAGCGCGTCGCGGCGCAGCTCGATCACGTAGACGCAGTACGGCTCTTGCTCCTGCCCGGGCTCAGACGAGCCTTTCGTCGACCAGCGTACTCCACCGCGCGGATACCTCCTGGCCGGATCCCGTGGCGAAGCCGTCACGGCGCGCATAGACTGTCGCCCTCAGCACCCGGCACCGAGGAGGCCGTCACCAATGCGCCGCATCGGCATCCGCCGAGAGGACAAAGACCCGTGGGAGGCTCGCGTCCCCCTGATCCCCGACGACGTTGCCCGTCTCACCGGCTCGGGCTCCGTCGAGATCGTCGTCCAGCCCTCTCCGCAGCGCATCTTCGCGGACGCTGAGTTCGTGCGCGCCGGGGCGCGCGTCGACGAGGACCTGAGCGCCTGCGACATCGTCCTGGCCGTCAAGGAGATCCCCCTTCAGCTCTTCGCGCCGGGAAGGATCTACGCGTTCTTCTCCCACACCATCAAGGGCCAGCCCTACAACATGGCCATGCTGCGGCGCCTGATGGAGCTCGGGTGCCAGCTGATCGACTACGAGCGCATCACCGACGAGCGGAGCCGGCGGCTCATCTTCTTCTCGCGGTTCGCCGGACTCGCCGGCGCCCTCGACAGCCTGTGGGCGCTCGGCCGGCGCCTGCAGTGGGAGGGCCTCGCGCCCAATCCGTTCTCCGCACTCGAGCAGACGTACCGGTACCCGACGCTCGAGGCGGCGCTCGCAGCAGTGCGCGAGGTGGGGGCGCGGATCGCCCGCGAGGGCCTGCCCGCGCAGCTCTGCCCCTTCGTGATCGGCATCACCGGGTACGGCAACGTCTCGCGCGGCGCGCAGGAGGTCGTCGATGCGCTCGGCGCCGTCGCGGTCGATCCGGGCGGCCTGGACGACCTGATCGCCGGCGCGGTCCCCGTCGGCGCCGGGGCGGCCGGCCCGGCCGGGGGAGCTCGCCGCACCGTGCACAAGGTCGTGTTCGCCGAGCAAGACATGGTCGCGCGGTGCGACGGCTCGCTGCCCTTCTCCCTCCAGGAGTACTACGACCGGCCGGAGCTGTACGAGAGCGCTTTCGAGCGCCGGCTGTCGCAACTCGCCGTGCTCCTCAACTGCGTGTTCTGGGACACGCCGTACCCCCGCCTCGTGACCAGGGCGGCGGTCCGCAGGCTGTTCGCCGCCACCGCCGGCAGCGCCGCCGCCACGCCGCCGAGCCTCCGCGTCATCGGCGACATCAGCTGCGACATCGAGGGTTCCGTGGAGCTCACGGTCGAGGAGACGCACATCGACGACCCCGTGTATGTCTACGACCCCGAGACCGGCGCCGTCGCCTACGGCGTCGAGGGCCGCGGCCCCGTCGTGCTCGCCGTCGGCAACCTGCCCTGCGAGCTCTCGCGGGAGTCGTCGACCGCTTTCAGCGCGGCGCTCTCCCCGTTCGTGCCCGCTCTGACCGCGGCCGACTTCTCCGCGGCTTTCGACGGACTGAGCCTGCCGCCTGAGCTCCGCCGCGCCGTGATCCTCCACCGCGGCGACTTCACTCCGGACTACGAGTACATGCGCCGGTTCGTCTGACGGCGCGGGTTACCCGCTCGCCCGGCCCGCGGCCTCCTCGCGGGCCTGGCCCGGCTCCAGCACCTCGAACGACGCGAGGATCGCATCGAGCTCCGACCGGCGCGCGCCCCACACCTCGCCGGAGCAGTGATGGTAGACGTGGAACATGGCCGTCGGGCCCAGCGCCCACACGATGCGGGCGCGGTCGCCACCGTAGAAGCCCGGCCGCACGCCGTCCCAGCGATACTCGAAGGCCAGCGCCGGCAGCGGGCCGAGCGCCGTCTCGCGGACCCCGAGGAACTGGTAGCCCGGCATCTCCGCGCTCGCCAGGGTCTCGGGCATGGACTCGCTGATCTCCGCCCGCATCTCCTCTGCCTGCTCGTCGCTGAGCGGCTCCTCGCGTCCGCGGAGCGCCTCGTACTCGATCACGCGGAGCGGCTGCCTGGCCCCGTCCTCGGATTCAC
The DNA here is from genome assembly GCA_963705205.1 of uncultured Thermoleophilia bacterium. Lineage (GTDB taxonomy): Bacteria > Actinomycetota > Thermoleophilia > UBA2241 > UBA2241 > CAIXSE01. The sequence goes on along the minus strand of CAVPJG010000005.1, from coordinate 85,938 downwards.
CGACGACCTCAGGGTCCCAGAAGCCGATCGGCAACCGGGGTTGCAGCTTCGCCCGCTCCTCTTCCGGCATGTCGTTGAGGCCGCGGATCATCCGCGCCAGTGGATCGATCGTGTCCGGGAGGATCCCGAAGCGACTGGGCATCCACACCCTGAAACCGAAGCGCGAATCGGAGTAGTCCTGGAAGTCCTTTGGCGGCTGCGCCGGCTTCGCGCCTGGGTCCCGGCCGCCGGTCATGCGGTGTCTCCCGGGTCGCCGGGCTCCGGCGCCGGTCTCGCCTCCGGCCGCCGCTCGACGAGCTCGAACGACGCGAGGATGGCTTCGAGCTCCGGCAGCCACGCGTCCCACACCTCGGCCGGGCAGTGGTAGTAGACCTGGTAGACCGCGGTGGGCGTCGGCGCCCAGACCACGAGCGCGCGGTCGGTCAGCTCCGCGGCCTCCCGGGGGCCGGCCCATTCGTACTCGAAGGCCAGGGCATCGAGCGGGCCAAGCTTCGCGTCACGCACCTCGAGGAGGGCGAAGCCGGCCAGGGCGCGCGACGCCAGCGCCTCCGGCAGTGCGTCGCGCACCACCGTCCGCATCGCCGCGACGTCCGCGTCGCTCATCGGGTCGCGGCGCGTGAGCACGTCGAACTCGAGCAGGCGCAGCGGCTCGTGGTGGCCCTCGCCGATGTCGTCCACCACTTCGGGATCGGCGAACCCGACGGGCCAGCTGCCGGTGAGCCTGCTCTCCTCGTCCAGTTCCTTGTCGTCCAGCCGGCGCATGAGCCTCGCCAGCGGATCCACGGTGTTGAGGAGAGCCACGAACACCGCCGGCACCGTCACCGCGTACCCGTAGACCGGCTCCTCGTGCCGGCGCAGCCCTTCCGGCCTGCCCCCGTTCCACTCGTCGCTCATGTTCACTCCATCTCGCCGGGGTCAGCCCAGCGGCTCGAACGCCCTGAGGATCTCCAGCAGCTCTGGCAGCCGGGCTTCCCACTGCTCCGCGGGGCAGTGGTAGTACAGCTGGAACACCTGGATCGCCGTCAGCCCCCATACAAGGAGCGCGTGGTCGCCGGCCCGCGCGCGCGCCTTCATCCCGTCCCAGCGGAACTCGAACCCCAGCGCGGCGACGGGACCGAGCGCCGTGTCGTACTGGTCGACCAGAGCGTAGCCGGGAAGGCCCATCTCCGCGAGCGTCTCAGGAAGGATGCGGCGCATGCGGTACCACATCTGCGCCGCCTTGTCCTGGCGCAGCGGCAGGTCGCTCAGGAAGCAGTCCATCTCGAGGGTCCGCAGCGGGCGCGGCAGGCCGTCCTCACCCTCGCCCACCACCTGCGGGTCCCAGAATCCCTGCGGCAGGTCCGCCAGCCGCGCGGCCTCCTCCTCCGGCGTCGCGCCGCCGAGCGCGCGCATCGAGCGCGCGACGGGGTCGACGGTCATCCCGAGCGGCTCGAACCGCTCCGGCACGGCGATGCTGTAGCCGAACAGCGTCTCCTCGTGCCGGCGAAAGCCCTCGGGCAGCGACTCCCCGGCGCCGGTGGTCTGGTGCTCCACGCCGGCCTCCTCCCTCGGCGACGACTCGGCCGCCGGCGGTAGCGTGCGCGCCGGCGGACCCTGAGGGCGCGAGTATACGCGGCCGGCGCGCCGGCTCCGCCCACGTCACTCCGCGATCAAGGGCAGGAGCCTCTCGCGCACCGCGGCGACCACCTCGTCGGGCACCGTGCCGGCCAGTCTGGCGCCGCATGCCCGCCAGTCGATGCTGGCGACCCGGTCCGCGACGACGACTCCGCACACGACAAGTCCAAGCGGCAACGCGACCTCGAAGGGGTAGCCCTTGGGCTCGCTGACGATCGGACACACGAGGGCGAGCCCCACCCTGGCGCCGTACGCCGCCGGCGACAGCACGAGGGCCGGCCGCCGCCGTTGCGCCGCGTCCCGGACCCACACGATGTCGCCGCAGGCCGGCGTCCAGGGCCGCCAGGACTTCATCTCTCGCCGGCCTCGAGCCAGCCCGCCGGCAGCCAGTCGAGGTCCGTGTGCTTGTTCTGCGGCGTCACCCCCGCGAGCAGTTCCTCCAGGGTCGGAGCCGAACGCAGCGGCTCAACTACGATCCTGCCCTGTTCCTGCCGCAGCGCGACCGCGGACTGGTCATGGAGCCCGAGCTCTCGCGCGAGGGACATGGGGATCCTGACCGCCAGGCTGTTCCCCCACCGCTGGATCTTCGCCTGCATCGTGTGCTCCTCAGTGCCTGCCCTTCTCGTCCACCGACTCCCGGTGGCCTCATCCGATCACGGCCTCTGAACGCGTTTCTACAATGTCTCTACAAAACGGGCAGGGCTCGGCGTCTTCTCCGATTTCGTCTCTACAACGTCTCTACGCCAATAGAGCGCCCTGACTGGGTCCCTTCGCAAGCCGCAGCGGCCGGCTCAGGGTTGGCATTCGAGGCGGCGGCGGACGTTGGAGCGCGCGCGCCGCCTCGGTAGTATCGGGGCATGGCGAACGGCGACGAACGCATCCCGGGCGAAGCCCTGCCTCGTCTCGGCCGGTTCGAGGCGCTGGACAAGCGGCCGGTCAATCTCGACGGCTTCGCGCAGCGCGACGACGAGGCGGGACTCGTCGCGTTCGCCTCGGCGAACGATCCCGAGCCCTCGGTCGCCCTCGACGGCGACGGCCGCGTCATCGAGCTCGACGGTCACGCGGCCGCGGACTTCGACCTCATCGACGCCTTCATCGCCGCGCGTGGCCTTGATCCCGGGGTCGTGGAGGAGGCGGACCGTGTCGACGACGTCGCGTTCGCCCGCATGATCGCCGACCCCGGCACCCCGCGCGCGGAGGTCGTGCGCCTCGCCGCCGGCGCCACGCCCGAGAAGCTCGCCCGCGTCGTCGCGCTGCTGCGGCCGGTGGAGCTCCAGATGGCGGTCGCCAAGATGCGCGTGCGCCGCACGCCCAGCAACCAGGCGCACGTCACCAACCGGCTCGACGACCCGCTGCTGCTCGCCGCCGACGCGGCCACCGCGGTCGCCTACGGCTTCCGCGAGGTCGAGACCACGGTGCCCGTCAACGCCGACGCGCCCTCCAACGCCCTCGCCGTGCTCATCGGCTCGCAGGTCGGAGCCGGCGGCGCGCTCACGCAATGCTCTATCGAGGAGGCCCTCGAGCTCGAGCTGGGCCTCCGCGGCCTCACCACCTACGCCGAGACCGTCAGCCTCTACGGCACGGAGAGGGTCTTCATCGACGGCGACGACACGCCCTGGTCGAAGGCCTTCCTCTGCTCGGCCTACGCCTCGCGCGGGCTCAAGATGCGGGTGACGAGCGGCGGCGGCGCGGAGGCTCTCATGGGCGCCGCCGAGGGCCGCTCCATGTTCAGCCTCGAGTCTCGCTGCGTCGCGCTCGCTCGCGCCATGGGCGCCCAAGGCGTGCAAAACGGCGGCATCGACGGCGCCAGCGTCGTCGGCTGCGTGCCCGACGGCATGCGCGAACTGCTCGCCGAGAACCTCCTCGTGATGCTCCGCGACCTAGAGTCGTGCTCCGGCAACGACGCCCTCGTCAGCGAGTCGGACATGCGCCGCACGGCGCACACCGTGCCGCTGTTCCTCGCCGGCTCGGACTTCCTCTTCAGCGGCTTCGGCTCCATCCCGCGCTACGACAACATGTTCGGACCGAGCAACTTCAACGCGGAGGACCTCGACGACTACCTCGTGCTGCAGCGCGACTGGGGCGTGGACGGCGCGCTGAGGCCGGTGACGGAGGACCGGCTGCGCACAGTGCGCGAACGCGCCGCGCGCGCGTGCCTGGCCGTGTATCGCGAGCTGAGGCTCGCCGACGAGGCGGCGCTCGCCGCCTGGGAGTCCCGCGTCGACGAGACCGTCAACGCCGAGGGCTCCAAGGACGTCACGCCGCCAGACCCGCAGGCGATCCTGGCGGCGTCCGACGGGATCATGGAGCGGCAGATCGGCATCCTCGACGTCGTCCGGGCGCTCTCCGCGAGCGGGTTCGAGGAGGAGGCGCGGCGCGTGCTCGCCATGGGCCGCGCCCGAGTCGCGGGCGACTACCTGCAGACGGCGGCGATCTTCGACGAGCGGATGGACTGCCTCTCCAAGGTCACCGACCCCAACGACTACCAGGGTCCCGGCACCGGCTACGAGGTGCCGGCGGCGAGGCGCGAGGAGATCGCCGCCATCCGCCAGCAGCGCTCACGCGCCGACCTGCTGGCACGGCATGCCGCCGGCGCTGCTCGCGAGCGCGCACGCATCTCCGCCGCTGCAGACCGAACGATCGCCGCCCGAGGGACAGCACAGCCGGGCGCGGACCCGCGCGAGGTCTGCGTGGGCGTCTCCCCCGCGCTGGCGACCAAGCTCTGGTTCACGATGTCGGGGCTACCGGTCGGCACGGCGCTGGCGCAGATCATTGCCGGGATCGAGTCGGAGGGCTGCGCGGCGCGCGTCGTCCGGGTGCCGTCCGCGGTCGACCTCGGGGTGATCGGGCTCACCGCCGCCGAGCTCGCAGGGTCGGGGGTGGGCGTCGGGTTGCAGGCCAAGGGCACGGCGCTCATCCATCGCAAGGGCCTGCCGCCGCTCGCGTGCCTCGAGCTGCTGTCCATCGCCCCTCTGCTCACGGGTGAGATGTATCGCGAGCTGGGGGCGAACGCCGGCCGCCACGCCAGGGGAGAGCGGCCGTCGCCGGTGCGCAACCCCTACACCGACCAGGCGATCGAGGCGCGCTACCACGCCGAGGTGGTGGCGCTGATCGCCATCGAGCGCGGCGAGAGCGTGCCCGGCGCGCCGCCCGTGGACCTGGAGGTCGCGCCATGAGGCCGGCGGACGGACGCGAGGGCGCCGGCATCCGCGGGGCTGGCGCGCGCGTCGTGCGCGCGCTGAGCGGGCGGCCCATCGACGAGATCACGCTGGAGGCCGCCGTCGGCGGTGACCTCTCCCCCGCCGACCTGCGCGTGCATCCGGACACACTGCGCCACCAGGCGAAGGTCGCCGAGACGCACGGCAACCCGCAGCTCGGCGAGAACCTGCGGCGCGCGGCGGAGCTGACCGGGTTGCCCGACGACGAGGTGCTGGCCATCTACGAGGGGTTGCGGCCGGGCCGGTCCACGGCCGCCGGCCTCGCGGCCGTCGCGGCGCGACTGGAGAGCGCGGACGCGCCGCTCTGCGCGGCGCTGGTGCGGGAGGCCGCGGAGGTCTACGCCCGCCGCGGCCTCCTCAACCCCGAGTGATCCCGCCGCGGCTCGTTCGCGCCGGCCCCCGAGTCCACGGCTACTGGTCCTTCCCGGGCGGCGCGGGTGGGGCGTCCGGGAACGTCGGCGGCGTCGGCCGGTCGGACGGCGTGGCGTCCCGGGGGACTCGCTGCCCACGTCGGCGGGTCAGCCGCCGGGCGCTGTCGCGCACGCGGGTCGTCGTCCGGCGCGCCCGGCCGGCCGCGTCCCGCGCCTCGCGGGCACGCCGGGCCTGCTCGCCGGCCATCGACCTGGCCTTCGCCGTCGCCTCGGCTGAGATGCGCCGCAGGTCATCCTTCGACACCAGGCCGGTCGCGTACCACAACTCCGCCGCCCGCCCGGTGATGTATGTCCCCGCGAACGCGACGGCGGTCTTGGGGAGGATCCCGTAACCGGGCACGAGGCCGACCAGCCCGCCGGCGACCTGCCGCCAGACGACTGCGGCGCCGATCACCGGAGTGATCTCCATCATGCGCCGCTGGAACTCCGGTGGCGCACCGAACGCGAGCGCGAGCCGGTAGACCATCAGCGCCTGGTTCTTGGTGAGCACCACGGTGTCGGCTGCGGTGATGGGCACGCCCAGCATCGGCACAAGCGATGGCACGCCGGAGGCGAGCGCGAAGGCCCCGTTGGAGAGTGACACCTCCGCCGTCAGGCGCCGCGCGTACTGGGGCCGCAGGCCCGGGAGGCGGCGCGCGGCCGCCAGCTGCCGCTGCGGCGGCAAGGCTTCGAGCACCGCGGCGGCGAGCCGGTCCGGGGAACCGGCGACTTCGGGCCGGATGACGAGGGTCTTGCCCTGGTCCAGCCGCCTCAGCCAGCTCCTGGCCGGCGCCGCCGGCTCGCCCACGAGCACGAGCAGCCGCCGCTGCGGCGAGAGTGACTCGAGGCGCTCCATCCCGGCGACCTCGGCGGGACTGAGGGAGGCGTCGGGACGCAGCGCGACCAGCAGCAGGTCCGCCTCCCTGATCAGGCGCTCGCGCGCGTGCACCAGGTCGAGCGGCACCAGCCCGAGGGCGGTCAAGGGCGAGGGATAGCGGTCGGGTCCGTCCAGCAGCAAGCCGCGCAGGTACTCAAGCGCCTCGCGGTCGCCCGCGCAGGCGACGGTGAAGTCGTGCTCCGCCTCCCGGCGGATGGCGAGGACGTCCACCTCGCGGATCGTCTTCCAGATGCTGCCGAAGTCGCTCCACCGGGGGCTCGCCATTGGCTACCTCTTCGTCGCTTGATGTCGGGAGAGCGCGGCTAGCTCGTCAGCCCAAGCCGCGCCCGGTACGACGCCGCATCCTCAGCGCCGAAGCAGCAGAAGGTGACGACGCGGGGCAGTCCGTGCGTGGCGAGCCACCCGGCCACTGCGCGCACGGCGGCGTCGCAGGCCTCGGCCTTGGGATACCCGTAGACGCCGGTCGAGATGCCGGGGAAGGCGATGGTCTCCAGTCCCGCCTCGCCGGCCAGCCGCAGCGACTCCGTGTAGCACGAACGGAGCAGACGCTCTGCCTCGGCGGGGTCGTGCTGCCGGTAGACGGGCCCGACGGCGTGGATCACGTGCCGCGCCGGGAGGTCGTAGCCTCGGGTGATGCGCGCCTCGCCCGTCGCGCAGCCACCGAGGCCGCGACACTCGGCCAGCAGTCCCAGCCCGGCGGCGCGGTGGATCGCACCGTCCACGCCGCCACCTCCGAGCAGCGAACTGTTGGCGGCGTTCACGATCGCATCGACGTCGAGGCGAGTGATGTCGCCTTCGACGACCAGCATGCGGTCCGCGAGGGCTCGGTCCGGCAGGTGCGCATCCATGGTCCGAGAGTACCAGACGGGAACGGCTTGGGCCGCGAATGCAGCCGTGGCCGCCTCTCGCATAGTCCACGCCCGGGTCAGATTTCAGCGTCGGCCCACCGGGTACGAGAGCGACGCACCGCAACGCTTGCCCATCAAAGGAAGGCTGTAATGAGCCTCGAGATGCACCCGTGTCCGCATTGTCCGGCCGAGTTCGATGCACTCAAGTCCCTCGAGTACCACCTCAAGGCGAGTCACCGCGAGGACCTGCCGGACGAGAAGTTCCGCTGCTCCACGTGCGACGACGCGTTCATGAAGCAGGTGGAATGGCTCTGACGTTCGAAGGACGCGCGCGGACGGCGGCGGCTGGGCCCCGAGGGCCGGCTGCCGCCGCCCGAGGGCAGCGCCGGCGACGGGACCCGGGATTCGGGCCGCCGCCGGTCCGTCCGGGCTGCGCGCTATGCTGACTCCATGACGACTGCCCCGATCGAGCGCGTGGCGCCGTGGGTCGCTCGCGCGCCGGACATACCCGCGTGGTGGTTCCGGCGCACGTCGTGGCTCCACGGCGAGAGCCACACGCGGCGCGTGCACGTCCACGCACAGCGCCTGCTCCAGCGGCTGCGCTGGGACGAGGCGGATGCGCGGCTCGTCCTTCGGGCCGCCCTCTGGCACGACATCGGCCGCGAGACCGACGGCGTGGAACCTCCGCACGGGGCCCGCGGAGCCGCGCGCGCCGATGAGCTCGGGCTCACCGCCGGGCTCTCTCCGGACGACGCCGCGCTGGTCCGCTTCGCCATCACCCGGCACTCGCTGTCGGACGCGGGCGCCGCGGCACACGCGGCCGAGCTTGCCGCGGCCGAAGACCTCGCGCGCCGCCTGGCGCAGCCTGAGCGCGCCCTCCGCGTCCTCTGGCTGCTCAAAGACGCCGACGCGCTCGACCGCGTACGCCTCGGCCACGGCGAGCGCGCCGACCCGCGGCAGCTGCGGCACCCGGAGGCGATCGACCAGATCGGGTTCGCCGACCAGCTGTACAGGGCGCTGGCGTAGCAGTGCCGGGCGCCGCCCGGCCGCGTCAACGTCCACCCTCGTCACCCTCGTCCGGTCGGGCGAGGGCTGCTACCGTCGGCTTCCCATGCCCCCCGCAGCCGAGCACCCCGCCCCTCCCCTCGCCGCGCGCGACACGACGGCACGCGCCGCCGGCCATGGCGGCGGGCCGCGCCTGCTGTTCTTCGACGTCACGAGCCGCCGCGACCTCGCGCAGCGAGCGGCGGCGGCCGCCCCGGGCGCGCGCTTCGCCTCGCGACGCGCGTGGACCGAGGACCCGGGCGAGCCCCGACGCCCGCTCCTGGGCGGCGAGCCCCCGGTCGGACTCTGGTACTGGAAGGCGTCGCCCGAGGAGTTCGCGGCGCAGGCGACGGAGATCCTCTTGCGCCTCGTCCACCCTCTCGCCGCCCGCGGCCTCCCGTTCTGCCTAGGACTCCCGTTCGCGGCGGACGTGCTCGAGCCACGCCGCCTCGGCGTCGGCGATGCCGCGCGGCTCGACCTGGAGGACATCGGCAGGCTCCTGCGGGCGGCGACGGCCGGGGGTGGACGGCCCTCTGGCCACTTCGTCGCCACGTCTCGTGGGCCGGCCGCCGCCGGCCTTCCCGCCTCTCTCCCCGCGCGCCGCCCCTCCAGCGGCCCCGACGCGGTGCGGCTCGACGCGGCGCAGCGGGCCGCCGTGGAGCACGCCCGCGGGCCGGCGCGCGTCCTCGCGCCCGCGGGCTCGGGCAAGACCAAGACGCTGATCAGCCGCGTCGTCGCGCTCGTGGACCGCGGCGCGGACCCGTCCGGCATCCTCATGCTGGCCTTCAACCGCAAAGCCGCAGAACAGCTCGAGGAGCGGCTGGCGGCGCTCGGCATCGCGAGCACGCGCCGCCTCGGCTCGCCGCTGGAGGAGACGCCGCCCGCGCGCCCCCGGCGCCGCCGCGGCGGCGGCCCATCGGACCACCACGACTGCCCGCCCGGCGTCCACTGCGCCACCTTCAACGCGTTCGGGTACCGCTACCAGCGCGAGGTGCTGCGCGCGCGCTTCTCGCTCGACCACGACGGCCGCTCGCTCCGCGCCCTCATGACGCGCGCCATGGAGACCGCCGGCATCTCCCTCCGCGAGCATCAGGCCGCGCCGCGGCAGCGACCCGGTGGGCGCCTTCCTGAAGGGCCTGACGCGCGTGCGCGCGGCGCTCGAGCCTCCAGCCGCCGTCGAGGTGCGCATCGAGTCCCTCGGCGACACGCCGCTGCTCGACCTCCCCTTCGCCCCCACCCACGCGCAGTACGCCCGCGCGCAGGCCGCAACAGGGCTCCAGTCGTTCGACGACCAGATCTACTTCGCGGTCGCGGACTTGCTCGCCGACCCCGGCCACCGGGCGTTCATCCAGGCGCGCTTCGACCACGTGCTGGTCGACGAGTTCCAGGATCTGAACGGCGCCCAGCTCGCGCTGGTGGACGTGCTCTCCCGCCCGCACCGGCGGTTGTTCGTGGTCGGTGACGACGACCAGCTCATCTACGGGTGGCGTCAGGCCGACCCGGGCGGCATCCTCGACTTCCACCAGCGGATGCCGCCCGAGCCCTGGTCAGCCACGTACACGCTGTGCACCAACTACCGCTGCTCCCGGGCGATCGTGGAGACCGGCGCGCGGCTCGTGGCGCACAACGTCGTCCGCGAGGCCAAGGACATCCGTCCTCGAGAAGGAGCGCAGGACGGCGCCGTCGGGTTCTTCGGTGCTCCGTCCTGGCCGGAGCGCGCCGCGGCGATGTGCGCGTTCCTGCGCGCCGAGAAGCAGCGGCTCGGCTGCGGATGGCGTGACCTCGCCGCGCTCTGCCGCTACCGCTCGCAGCAGTTCCTGGTGGCGCTCGCGCTCGACGCCGGCGACGTGCCGCGGACGCCGGCGCTCGGCTGCACCCTGTTCAAGCACCAAGCGGCCGCCGTGCTTCGCGCGTACCTGGACCTGGTGCGCGCGCCGGACGAGCTCCCGGGCGCGGCGCTCGCCGCGCTGCTCAACCGGCCGAACCGCTATGCCGGCGCCGCCGCGGTGGAGGCCATTGCCGGCGCCGCACGGCCGTGGGAGCGCCTGCAGGCGGTCGCGGCCGAGGAGCCCGCGGCCGGGCCGCGGCCGCTCACCACCCTCGTCGACCTCGTCCGCCGCCTCGTCCCGGAGCTCGCGTCGGCCGGTACGCTCACCGCCGAGGACCTCGTCTGGACGGTCGTCGAGGCCTTCGGGCTCGACGACCTCTGGGCCGCGGAGGCCGACGCGGCCGCGGCCGACGACGGCGCAGGCTCCGACGGCGCCGGCCCGCTCGAGGTCTTCGACGCGCTCCTGCTCCTCGCCGAGACCTACCCGGAGCCGGCAGAGTACCTGCGGATGTGGGATCGCCTGCGCGCCGACGAGGAGGCGCACGCCGGCGTGGCCGACGACACGCTCTCGCGCGAGGAGTCCGAGGAGGACCGCGTGGTCATCGGTACCATCCACGCCGCCAAGGGCAGGGAGTACGACTCGGTCGTCATCCCTGACTACGACTGCGACGTATCGCGCTGGAGCGCCGCGGAAGTGGAGGAGGAGCGCCGCGTCGTCTACGTGGGCGTCACGCGCGCCCGCGACGCGGCGCTGTTCACGGTCGACACCTCCCGAGGCTTCGTCCACCCGTTTCTGCGAGAGCTCGTGGAGGCGCCGGATCCCGGCGAGCACGAGGCGCTGAGCGCCTGGCTCGCCGAAGCGCCGAGCGCCGAGCTGCGCGAGCGCATCGCCTCCCGGGTCTCCGAGATCGAGGTGCTGTTCCCGGAGCTCGTGCCGCAGGAGAGCGCGGCGCCGGGCGAGCCCCACCCTTCGGCGCCGTGAGCCGCCTTGCTCACCCGGTAGACGCGATAGCGGAGTGGCGGCCAAGCGGACATGCCTTCACCCTGCCAGAACCCGGAATCGGGATGACGGGCGCGGCGGGGGTGTCGCCGCACCCGACCGCATATCGTTCAGTTCAGCGCAGACCAGGAGGCGGCAGCCTGACGCGAGCGGTGCCGCGCGGACCAGTAGCCGGCCTCAAGGCCGCGGCGGCGCATCTCGGCCTCGACGGGCTTGAGCAGGCTCGCATGCATACCCATGCATGCCGGCCCCGACTCGCCGGCGTGGAAGACCCGACGCATCGCACGGAGGTGAGCCTGTCGCAACTCGACCTCGTTGAGATCCCGGAGCTGGAGCGCTCTCTGGCGCGCCGGGGCAACGTCGTCCTCCGGTCCCGGCCCTTCGCGCCGGGCGCCGGCCGGCTCGCGCGCTGGAGGAGAGCCGTCCGCCGACCAGCCGTCGGGCTCCAGGCCGCGGCGGCGCAGCTCCTCACGGATGGGATCCAGGGCGCGAGCGAGTATCGAACCTCTCTCGGCCCCCTGGGCCATGAACGCCTCGTTCACCGCATGCCGCCACGCCCTGCCCAGCTCTTCGTCCGTGACTCCCGTGAGATCCGGCAGCCTCACCCACGCCATCGACACGTCACGGACCTGCTCGAACTCGACTGCGATACCCGGCCGCAGGTCTGTTGTGACCTTCATCACCCTCCCTTCGCCTGCCGGCGCTTCTTCTCGATGATCACGTTGCTCATGAACGCGGCGGACGGCTTGACGGACTCCACATCGGCCACACTGAGGTCGGCAACGTCCTCACACATGGCCTGGCCCATCACCACGCCCTTCTCGGCGAAGTACGCCCCCGCCGGAGCCGCGTGGCGCGCGGTGCGCTCCTCCGTGCGCTGCAGGTAGTAGTGGCTGATCATGTGGAACACGTCGCCCTCGCCCCACCGGAACCACACCGCCACCGGACGTTCGCCGTACCGCTCGCCAAGCTCGCGGCTGCTGATGAGCACCTCGACCCGCTCCTTGTCTACCACGCTGATGGGGTACGACGACGCCTCGAGCCACCACTGCGGGTCGTCCTGGCCGTCGAGCACGCCCTGCAGGTAGATGTTGTCGCCGTCCAGCACCTCGATGCGCACCACGTCGTCGCCCGTCGGCGCCCTGTCGAAGGCGAGCGCGCCGGGAAAGGCCGGCTCGATCACGTGTTTGAGCGCCCAGTCGGTGGTGAACAGGCTGCCGCCGGCCGCGACGAACGCGCGGATGCGCGTGACGGCGGCGGCGGACACCTCGCCCGGGCAGTTGACGACGAGCAGCTGCTCGGGCCGCAGCGTCATCCGCTCCACGTCCGCGGTACCGACGACGACGTGCGGCACGTCGAGAGCGCGCAGCACGGACTCGACGTGGTCGTACTGCCCCGCGACCACCACGACGTCGCTCTCCACGACCTCATCGAGGGCACGAGCTCTCTCCGGATCGTCGCGCCGGAGCTGCTCGCGCGTGATGTGCGCCGCGGCCTTGTAGGCCCTGTCACGCCTGTCCTTGTCCATGGTCTCCTCCTCGTCAGCGCGCCTGGCGCCGGCGGGCGCGCTCGCGCGCGTCGGCGATGCACCAGTCCGGGAGCGGACGGCGCGTGTGCTGGGTGCCGTCGCCCGTGCCGCCTTGGTCCGATGCGCCGCGCACGCCGCCGACGTCGAAGAACGCGGCGTGCACTGCGTGGCCGCGATAGCTGAGGGCGGAGCCGAGCACACCGCCGCCCTCGTAGCGCACGTCCCAGCCGAGGCCCGGGCTCTTGTACCGGCGCCCGGGCAGGTCCGCGATCCGGTCCAGGAAGGCGTCGGCGACGGCCCTGTCGCCCAGCTCCCCGTCGCGCACCAGCGCCTCGAACGCGTAGCTGCGCAGCAGCTTGTCGTGCAGCTCCGCGTACTGGGGCGCGCGCGAGATGAGGTCGAGACCGACCACGCGCGCACCGTGCAGCACGAGCACGCCCTGCTGGCCGTCCTGCAGCGGGAACGCGGCCAGGACGGCGTCGAGGTCCACCTTGCGCGACTGGTAGGCGTCGCGCATGGCGCCCGTGGGCGACGCCGTAGCGTGGCGCGTGTGCAACGCATGCACCTCGTCCCACACGCGCCCCTGGTCCGAGCGGTGGCCCACGCCGGAGGCAAGGCTGGCGTTCACGCTCTCCTTCATCGCGTACCGCACCTGCCGATCGGCCACGATCTCGCTCTCGGCGAACTCAGGAGACGCGTAGGACCAGCGTCCCTGCTCCGTGCAGCTCACCGGGACCAAGAGGCTGCTGTGGCCGCCGATGAGGATGCTCGTGTTGAGCACGCGGTTCTGCTTGGCCCCGCGCAGCTCCTCGCCGTCGAGCACGAGGACGCGGGCATCGCCCTTGTTCACGACGCTGAGCTCGGGCACCGACCCGCTCTCGCTGACCTCGGTGATCGCGGCCTGCCGCCGGGCGATGGCCTCGCGCAGCGTGATGTAGCCGGGACCCTCGCCGGCGCCCAGGCGCAGCGGGAAGACCGCCAGCGGCCCGTGGGCCTGCCGTTCTCCCACCTCCAGGGCCTCGACGAGCTTCGCGCCGTCGAGCACTTCGTTCTTCTCCGACATGGCCTACCTCCGTCTCCGTTGCCGCTCGTCGGCCCGGCCCGGCCGGCGAGCGGCGCCTCCTCGTCGTGCTCTCCGTGATGATGCAAAGTCATCGATTGCATTGTCCATGTTCCCCGATATGATGCCATTATAACATCATCTGCAAGTCCGTTCGACGTGCAGTCCGGCAGGAATCCGGGCATACAACGACGTATGAGTGATGCACAGCGTAGAACATGGAGGTGACGGAAACGATGCGCGACGCACATCAAGCATCGATCGGTGCGCGGATCGCGCGCCTGCGCGAGCAGCAGGGCTGGAGCCAGCGCGCCCTCGCCAGGTGGGTCGGCATCGACCAATCCGCCGTGAGCCGCATCGAGGCCGGGCACCGACGCCTCTCGGCCGAGGAGCTCCAGCGGTTCGCCGGCGCCTTCCACGTCACCGCCGACGTGCTGCTCATGGGCGATTCCGCAGGCGCCCCGACCGGATCGGAGTTGGACGTCCCCCCCGCCCCACGGTCGCGGATGTCACCTTCCCCTGAGCATGCGTACAGTCTGGAGATGAGCGAGGGCCTCACACCGCCGATGCGCGGCGAGTTCGATCGTCTCCGCGACGCAGCCGCCCCGGCCGGCGGAGCGCGGCCATCGGACGTCGCGGAGGACGTCGCTCCATCCCGGCACAGAGCCGTCTCCCCACGCATGGCCGCGCCGGCGCGCGACGACGTCCTTGCCCTCGAGCAGGGCGCCTCGGAGCCCGCCGCCGCGAGCGCCCGGGGGGCCTCGGCGCAGGGCGACCTGGCCCGTGTCGCCGGTCTGCCGGACGAGGTGGCTGCTGTGGCGCGGGACTGGTTCACGCTGCGCCTGCTCGCCGAAGCACCCGAGCCGGCGCAACGCTGGAGCACTGGGCATTCGGCCGAAGGCAAGCCCGAGCGGCTGGCGCACTCGGCCGGGTCTCTGCGCCCGGCTGCCTCTGTCGGCGACGTGCTGTACGACCGCGTCGCCCGCTTCTGGCGCAGCGAGCTGCACGTGGAGCCGGACGACGGCCCGCTGCCCGATCTCGTCCCGCTGCTGGAGGATGGCTACGGGGCACCGGTCATCGTCGCGCGCATCTCGGACAGGGCGGCGGCCGAAGGCGGCCCGCCGGCCTCGTCCGAGCGTCCAGTCGCGGCGGCCTTCGGCGTCGCCGGCGTCCCGTTCGTCTTCGTCAACGCCGCCCGTCCGGTCGTGCTCCAGCGCTTCGCGCTCGCGCACGCCTTCGCCCACCACGTGCTGGGACACGGCGACGTGGTCGACCGGCGCATCGAGTGGAGCCGCAGCGTCCCGCCCGAGGCGGCCGCCAACGACTTCACGGAGGAGTTCCTCGCGCCGGTGCGCGCCGTGCAGCGCTGGTACGAGCGTCGCGCCGTCCCGCGTGCGGTGCGGCTGGAGGACCTGTTGGACCTCGCCAACGCCTTCGGCATCAGCGCCTGGTCGGCGTTGTTCCGTTCACGGGCCGCCGGACGCCTGCACGGCAAGCAGTTCCACGTGCTCCGCGGAGAGATGCAGCGGCTGGAGTGGGAGCTCCTGCCGCGGCAGGCGTACCTCGGCGGCATGCGCGACACGCTCGTCGCACCTCACGCCGGGCGAGGCGCTCCCGCCGGGGGCCTACGGCGAGCCGGCGGTGCTGCGCGTGCCGGCGCCCATGCGCGCCTGGGCGCTGACGGCGCTGATGGACGGCCGCCTGAGCCTCGAGGACGCGGCCGCCCTGCTGCGCCTCGACGCCGCGGCGCTCGCGGAGCAGCTCACCCTCATGGGCCTCGAGTAGCGGCGGCGAGCGGGCGGCGCCAGACTCGTCAGGGATCCAGACTCGTCAGGGGCGCCAAGTAGTCAGAGCCGCAGGAACGACTTCGCGCCGCTCTTGCCGATGATGCTCGTGACCGTCACGTTGACGGCGCCTTTGCGCGTCCCCTCCGGTACCCGCACCCTGATCGCCGTGTTGCTCCAGCTCAGGTAGGTCGTGACGGGGACTCCGCCGAACTTCACCTCTCCGGAGCCGCGGTACTTGCGGAAGAGCCGTCCGCTGAGGGTGACCACGTCGCCGACGTGAGCCCGCGCGGGCGAGAGCGCCGTGAGGCGAGGCAGGGTCCCCTTGATGCGCACGCTCACGCTCCCGGCCTCGTAGTCGGCGGTCGCGAAGTCGAGCCTCTTGTCACCGTTGAAGTCGTCCAGGACCACCTCCATCGCCCTGCGCCCCGCCGGCAAGGTCACCGGCGTGAAGTAGACGCCGTCGTGGTGCCCGCGCAGGACGTAGATCAGTGACGGGCCCGGGGGTCTCGACTCCTCGATGCCGGTGGTGACCACGTCCACACAACCGTCGCCGCTCAGGTCGCCCACAGCGAGGCCGGCGAAACCGAAGCTGCGGTGCAGCCGGGGGTCGACGGAGGTGCCGGACGCCCGGATCAGGACCCCCAGGCCATCCCCGAGGTAGCCTCGAACGGCACCCGTGCCCTCCAGGGTCTCGAGGGAGACGAGGTCCGGCAGGTGGTCACCGTTCAGGTCGCCGGTGGCGATGCTGTTGGGCTCCAGCCCTGCCTGGTAGACCGTCTGCGGCAAGAACCCGCCGGCGCCGTCCGAGAGCAGGACGGCGAACCCCTCGTACTCGTCCCACTCGTACCTGGTCGCCGCCAGGTCGAGGTGGCCATCGAGGTCGAAGTCCTCCACGACGACGCTGAAGCACGCTCCATCCGCGGGGAGGCGCATCGGCGGGAGCAGGCCACCCGCGCCGTCACCCGCCAGGAGAGCCGGTCCGAGATCACCACCGGTGAGGACGTCGGCCGAACCGTCGCCGGTCAGGTCGCCGACCGCGACATCGTGCAGGCCGTCCAAGCCCGGATACACACCTTGGAGGACGAACGTGCCGTCCCCTCTCCCCAGGAGGACGCTGACGGAGCCGTCCGGGTCGCCGTAGGCGGCGGTCACGACGTCGAGCGCGCCGTCGCCGTTCAGGTCGCCCAGGGCGATCGACCTCGGCGCATGGCCCGCGGGCACCCGCACGGCCGGAGCGAAGCGGCCGTTGCCGGTCGCCAGCAGGATGCAGACCGATCCTTCGCCGGCGGCGGAGTCGCTCCCCGCCACGGCCACCGCGATGTCGGGCAGTCCGTCGCCGTTCAGATCGCCGCTCGCCAGGTCGGCCGGGTGACTGCCTACCCGGTAGTGCGCCGGCGGAGTGAAGGTGAGCGCGCCGGCCTGCGCGGCGCCGAGCACCAGACAGACGACGGCGGCGAAGAGTGACGCGGTGAGCTTGACGGCTCTCATGGGGACCCCTCCCTCGCGACGTTCCGCATCCCGGTCACCGACAGCCTACTCCCATCGCCGGACCATCACGAATCCCTCTGGTCCCGGGCGCACGAAGGCCCGGCCGGCGCAGCCGGGCCGGGCCATGGACGCAAGGACGCCGAAGGCGGAGGCACTCCGCGCCGCCGCCTCTCTCACACGATCTCGTGGTACTTGTACGAGATCTTCACCTTCGTGCGATACGCGACGATCTGCTTGCCCTCGATCTTCATGTCGAACTCGACGGCCTCGGCGATGCGCAGGTCCTCGCGGTGGATACCGGCCTTCTCCACGGCGTTCCGCGCCGCCTTCTCCCACGACTCAGAGCTCGAGCCGATGACTTCCATGACACGGTACACGCTGTCCGACATGGCGACTCCTTCGCTTGCGGCGGTCACGAGATGGTGAGGTATCTTAGCCGGAACCGGCGAAATGGGAACCCCCCGGACACGAACATCTGTCCGCCCCTCCTGCTACTCTCGCACGCGAACGCCGCCGCAGGCCACAGGCCGCTCCGGCAGCCCGGCCACGACGCGGTCGCTGCAGACCCTGCGTCCCCGGCCCCTGCGGCGGCGTTCCGTCCCGATCCGCAGCGACGTCCGAGGAGCCGCAATGCCGAGTCCAGACGTTCTCTCCGGCCCATTTGCCGAGGGGCGCTGCCTCTCTCCCGTCAACGGCCGGTCGCCGCTCTCGCTCGCCGGCTGCACCCCGGTGCCCGGCCCGTGCCGCCGGCCGGTGACGGCCGTGGCGGTGGACGACGAGCTCGTCTGGGTCACGGCAGTCCCCGCGCTCGAGCTCGGCGCGGCGCGCGTGCCGTCCCCCGCCGCCTTCGTCCACCTCTGCGTGCAGCTCGCGGAGGCCCTCGCGGCGGCCGGCTGTCCGGCCCTCGAGGCGGCGCTCTCGGAGGCCGACCTGGTCGACGCTGCCGCACGCGCGGTCGCCGGTTACCTGGATGATCTCCCCGACCTCCCCCTCGTCGGCGAGCCGTTCGGCGGCGAGGAGGGCACCGACTAGCACGCTGCGCACCCCCCGCGGCCGCATTGGCAGGCGTAGTCGCCTGCCCGGGCCGACTTCCTGCTCAAGGAACGGAGGCGGCGGGCCGACCCCGTGAGGGCAAGGCCTGTTCCCCCGCCGGGCTAGGGTCCACCCGCCGCCGGCGTTCCTGGAGCAGGCGACAGCGACTGCGGGAGACCGGCGTCCACGTGACACGCCCCCACACGGCTCGGCATCCGCGCCTCGAGCGCGCCCTCGCGACCACCTGCGTCGCCCTGGCCGCGCTGCTCGTCGGCGTCTGGGTCGCTCCTCGAGCGAGCGGAGCGGCCGCGGACTGGATCCGTACACCGGCCGTGCGCCTCCACTCGATCGCGCCACCGGACGACGGGCGCCTCGCCGTCGCCGGGCCCACCGCCCGAGGCGCCGGCCCCCCCGTCACTCTCGACGCCGGCATGGAGTTCACCATGGCCGGCGTGACCTGCGATGTCCCCGCCACCGGCGCGGTGACCCTGCGCCTGCGCACCAGCCTCGACGGCTCCGCCTGGGGGCCCTGGCTGGAGGCGCCGCTCGAGCTCGGCGGCGACGGCGCGGCGGCCACCGCCTTCACCGACGCCCTCTGGACGGGGCCCGCCCGCCTCGTGCAGGTCACCGCGGCGACGGGCGCCGCGAGCGGGCCGGCGGCGCTCACCGGCGTGCGTCTCGTCGCCATCGACCCCACCGAGACCGGAGACGTCGCCGCGCGCGTCGCCGGCGCCGTTCGGCGCTTCGCCGCCACCGTGGCTGGCGTCAGCCTCGACACGCCGGCCTGCGCAGCCGCCACCGCCCCCGTCATCGTCACGCGCTCTGAATGGGGCGCCGACGAGTCGCTGCGCAACGCGGAGCCGTCGTACTCCCCGGTGGAGATGGCGTTCGTGCACCACACCGCCAGCGGCAACGTCTACACGCGCGAGGACGCTCCGGCGCTCGTGCGCGGCATCTACGCCTACCACACCAAGTCCCTGCACTGGAACGACATCGCCTACAACTTCCTCGTCGACCGCTTCGGGAACATCTACGAAGGGCGGTACGGCGGGGTGTCGCGTGGGGTCGTCGGGGCACACGTGTACGGCTTCAACACCGGCAGTACCGGCGTCTCCGTCATCGGGACCTTCACCGACGAAACGCCGCCGGGCGAGGCGGTAGCGGCGCTGCAGCGGCTGCTTGCCTGGAAGCTGGCCGTCCACGGGCTCGACCCCCAGGGAACGGCCAGGCTCACCTGCGGCGCCGGGGACAAGTACGCCGCCGGCGCCGAGGTCGTGTTCCCGGTCATCGCCGGGCACCGCCAGGCGAACTTCACGGAGTGCCCGGGCGCGGCCTTCTACGGAATCCTCCCGTCCATCCGCGCCAATGTGGCGAAGCGGGTCGGGGCCGCCCTCGTGGCCACACTCGGCGCCAGCGCGCCGCTCATCAGCCCCAACGGCGACGGCGTGCTCGACGCCGCCGTCCTGGACGTGGGTGTCAGCGTCTCCGCCGACTGGCGGGTCGCGGTGCGCGCCGCGGGCGGGCAGACCATCGCCTCGTGGAGCGGCCAGGGCACCAGCGCCACCATCACCTGGAGCGGCACCGCCGGCGGGGAGCGCGTCCCCGACGGCGTCTACACCGCCGAGCTCACGGCCACGCCGTCGGGCGGCGAGCCGGCCGCGGCGAGCGTGCAGATCACCGTCGACACGGTCGCGCCCCGGCTCAGCGGAGCCTCGTCCACGGGCACGTTCAGCCCCAACGGCGACGGGCAGGCCGAGTCCGCAGCGGTCGCCTACACCCCGGCCGAGGCCTGTGCGGTCCGCGTGGGCATCCTCGACGCACGGGGCGACGCTGTCCGCTGGCTCCACGGCTGGAGGTCACACGAAGCCCGGTCGTACTCGGTCGCCTGGGACGGCCGCATCACCTCCGGCGGCGGCCTCGTGGCCGCGCCCGACGGGCAGTACCGCTTCAACGTCGAGCGCCGCGACGACGCGGGCAACATCGCCCGACAGGGCGTCCAGATCTCGGTGGATCGCACCGTCGGCTTCCCGGACGCCGTGCCCGTCACCTTCTCCCCGGACGGGAACGGCGTCCGCGACACGACGACGCTCACCTTCAGGCTGACGCGCAAGGCCACCGTCACCGTGCGCGTCCTCCTCGACGCCGGCGTCGTGCGCACGCTCTCGCTGGGCGCCCTCGCCCCCGGGGCCCACTCGGCCACCTGGGACGGGCGGGTCGGGTCGGGCGAGTACCTCGCCAGCTCCCGGCCCGCGTTCACGGTGACCGCCGTCTCCACCCTCGGTGAGAGTCGCGTGACCAAGGGGCTGGTGGTCGACCTGTACCGGCCGCGGCTGTACGCGGCCGGCGGCAGGACGACCTCCGTCGGGACGGCCACCAAGCTCGGCTTCAAGGTCACCGACCCGTTCAGCGCCAAGGCCGACGTGAGGTACACGATCACGGACGCCAAGGGCCGGCGGGTGGCCTCAGGTCATCCCGGCTGGCGGCCGACGGGCGGCGCGCTGAGCATCACCTGGCGACCGCGCTCGCGCGGCGCGTACACGGTGTCGTACCGCGCGATCGACCTGGGCGGCAACCGCGAGGTGGCCACCGCCCGCACCGTCGTCACGGTGCGCTGACGCCGCCGGCGAGCACCGGCCGCGCCCTCTCCCTCAGTAGACCTCCGGCACGAACGTCTGGCTGTCGATCGGCGGCCGCACGTACCCCTTGTCCGGCGGCCGTTCGGCCAGCTTGAGGTCCTTGTGGGTGACGTCTTCGTAGTGGATCTGACCGAGCAGGTGGCGGATCATGTTCAGCCGCGCCCGCCGCTTGTCGTCGGCGTTGACCACCCACCAGGGCGAGTCCTTGGTGTCGGTGTACGCGAACATCTCGTCCTTGGCCTGCGAGTACTCCACCCAGCGCATCCGGCTCTCGAGATCCATAGGGCTGAGCTTCCAGACCTTGAGCGGGTCCTTGAGGCGCGCCTGGAAGCGCTTCTCCTGCTCCTCGTCGCTCACGCTGAACCAGTACTTGAGCAGGATGATCCCGCTGCGGATGAGCATGCGCTCGAACTCGGGGCAGGTGCGGAAGAACTCCCAGACCTCGTCCTCGGTGCAGAAGCCCATCACGCGCTCTACGCCGGGGCGGTTGTACCAGGAGCGGTCGAAGAGGACCATCTCGCCGGCGGACGGCAGGTGCTCCACGTACCGCTGGAAGTACCACTCCGTGCGCTCGCGTTCCGTCGGCGTGGCCAGGGCGGCGATGCTGACGACGCGCGGATTGAGGTGCTCCGTCACGCGCTTGATGGTGCCGCCCTTGCCGGCGGCGTCGCGGCCCTCGAAGATCACCGCCACGCGCAGCCCGGCGTGCTTGATCCACTCCTGCAGCTTGACGAGCTCGACCTGGAGCTTCTCGAGCTCTGCCTCGTACTGCTCGCGGTCCAGCTTCTTGTGGTGGCCGGGTTTCTCCCCCGGCGGCGTGCTCATGCTCGGGAGCGGCCCGGCCTTCTCCGGAGCCTCGGCCTTCTTCCTGTCTTTCTGCTTGTCGGCCATCGAGCTCCCCCCAGACGCAGGCTTGAGTGGTCCGCCACATCATAGTGCAGGCGGTCGAGACGCGGGAGTCCGCGGCTCCCGGACGGTGTATTCTTTCGCCAGGCGAGCAGCGTGGAGTGGAGTGCCTGTGGAGCTGTCCGATCGTCCCCTCGAGGCCGAACTGGCCGAGATCGCCGAGCGCGCCGAGCCCGGCCGTACGGCGCGGCTCGCCGTGCGCCACTGGGGCTGGGACGGGCTTGGCGGCGCCACGCTCGAGACCACTGGGCGCGAGCTGGGAGGGATCACGCGCGAGCGCGTGCGCCAGCTCTGCGAGCGCCTCTCCCGACGGCTGGCGGAACCGTGCGTCGCCGCGCCGGCGCTCGAGCGCGCGCTCGTGCTCGCCGCCCACGCCGCGCCGACCACGGCACACGACCTCGCCCGGCGCCTGGCCGACGCGCGCATCGCGGCGCAGCCGTTCGACCCGGTGGGCGTGCTCACCGCCGCCACGGTACTCGGACGCGACGCCACGTTCTCCCTCGGGTCCATCAAACAGGTCCGCGTCATCCTGCCCTCCCCACCCGACCCCGAGAACGACACCATCCACGTCATCGCCGCCATCGTCGACACCGCCCGCGGGCTGGTGCGTCGCGCCGGAGCGGCTCGTGTCGGCGAGGTCACGGGGCGCGTGGCCGCCGACCTCGCGGTCTGGGTCGACGACGCGCTCGTCACGGCCGTCGTCTCCGAGCCGGCCGACTTCGCCTGGCTCGATCGGCGCACCGGCTGGTTCTTCCTGCCTTCGGTCGCCAAGAACGCCGTCGTCTCGCGCGTCGCCAAGGTGCTCAGCGTCGGCGGGGCGGTCAGCCTCGCCGACCTCCACGCGGGCATCCGCCGGGACGAGCGCATGCGCGAGTTCGTGATGCCCGAGTACATCCTGGCAGAGCTCTGCGCGCGCCTCCCGGGCATCACCGTCTCCGGAGGCCTGGTGGTCACGGACCGGCCTCAGCCTCCCGAGGAGGTCCTCGAGACCACCGAGCTCACGCTGCTCCGCGCCCTGATGCACGCCGGCGGCGAAGCCGACCGGCACGAGCTCGAGCGCGCGTGCGTGGCCGCCGGCATGAAGCTCTCCAGCTTCAACAACCGCATCGCCTACTCACCGATCGTCAGCGACCTCGGTCACGGCCGCTACGGGCTGCGCGGCCTGAGCGACGCCCATGGTGACCCCGCACGCGATGCGTGGCGTGCCGGCCCAGATGCCGGAGCCACGGCGGACGACGCGGTCCCGCGACCCGGAGACCTCGCCGCCTTCCGGCCGGCGCGCCGGCGCTAGGTGGTGACGGCCATGCTCCTCCGCCGTGTCGCGGCCGCCGCCGCCGGCACCAGGGACGAGGAAGGCACCCATTGATTGGGGCGCCGGACATCGTCGGCCGCCGCTTCCCGTCCGTGACCGGCACGGCGCTCTCCGGCGAGATCGTGCGCATACCCGAGGACTTGGCCGGCGCGCCGGTGCTGCTGCTCTGCGCGTACCGGCGCGGCACGCAGACCGACGTCGACCGCTGGGCCGCCTTCGCAGAGCGGAGACTGCCCGGCCTCGCCGTCCGCGAGCTGCCGATCATCGCCTCGCCGCTGTGGCGCCCCCTGCAGGGCTGGATCGACGGCGGCATGCGCGGCGGCGTCCCACCTTCACTCTGGGGGCGCGTCGTGACGCTGTATGCGGAAGGCGCCGCCGCCCGCGCGTTCATCGGGGACGGCGGGGGTCACCGCACGCAGGTGGTGCTGCTGGATGGCGCCGGCGTGGTCACGTTCCACGACGCCGGCGGCTTCGGCGAGGAGGCCGCGGAGGCGCTGGCCGAGGCCGTCGCGGCACTGGAGCGACGCGAAGGCTGACCCGCGCGGCCTGGCTCCGCGTCGCGTCAGCCGGCGCCGAAGAAGTCCCGGGCCTGCTCCGGCGCGACGATCGTGAGCAGCTCGGCCGGCGAGGCGGCTATGCGCTCGGCGCCGGCCTCCAGGAGCATCTCCGGCTCGTGCCAGCCCCAGGCGACGCCCAGCGGCGTCACGCCGGCCTCACGCGCCTCGCGGATGTCGCCGGCCGTGTCGCCGACGTACCAGTAGATCTCCTGGCCTGGGAACCTGGCCAGGAGACCGCGGATCTTCTCGACCTTGCCGGGCGCGGATTCGGCGCCGGCCACCTCGGTCACGCCGTGCACCTCGTGCGTGCGCAGCCAACCCTGGACGACCTCCTCGGGGCTCGAGGTGACGATGACGACGGTGCGCGTGTCCGCCAGGTCCTCGAGCACGTCGGGGACCAGCGGGAACGGTTTGAGCCAGTGCCGGGCGCGGATCAGTGCGCTGCCGACCCGGCGCAACACCTCCGCGACCCGCTCGTCGTCCACACCGCGCGCGCGCATCCCGGCGAAGAAGTTGTCCTCCATCACCGCCAGCAGGTCGTCCGTCCGGGTGAACCCCTCCACCCCGGCCGCCGCACAGGCGTCGACGAAGGCGGTCCCGAACACGTCGAGCGAGTCGACGATCACGCCGTCGAAGTCGAACATCACGAGGTCCCGGCGGTCCTTGTCCACGACGTCCTCTCGTCTCGAGACAGAGTGACGGGCCGGCCGGCCGCTCACGCGGCCGGCCGGCCCGTCCCGTGACTCAGTAGTGCAGTCCGGTCTTCTTCTTGAACTGCTCGACGCAGTTGATCTCGATGTCGAGCAGCTGGGCGATGCGAGCCTTGGCGGCGATGCCCTTGGCGACGCCCGGCACGCCCGTGATCGTCCCGATGTCGAGCTCCTCCCTGAGAAGCCGCATGGTGTAGGGATCACTGAGTTCCAGCGGGGTCACGTGGAGCTTGTCGGCGACGTACTTCTTGGCTTCGTCGATCCTCATCTTCTTGCTGAGCTGCATGCGAGCAACGAGATCTCCCGCTGCCCTGATGCCGCCCATGGACGAGGCCAACAGATGCGCCATGTGCATGCCGGCGGGGTCACCAGTACCCACCTACAACCCGTCTGCCTTGCCGATCTCGATCATGGCCGCGCTGCAGCGGGTCACGACGTCGACCGCCGGGGTCTCGAACATCGGTACACCGCCGACGCCCATGCCCACGTTCGGGTGGATCGGCACCTTGGCGATGTCGGTGCACGACTTGACGAAGACGAGCGCCTTGCCGAGGTTCCACGGCGTGGACTTCTTGGTGTTGGTCGTGCTGACCGGGCCGAAGATCGCGACGCCGGCCTCCTCGCACACCTGCAGCTGCTGGTGCGGCCACATGCCGGCCAGTCTCTTGCCGTTGTACTCGATGGTGCCGTGGATGCCGGTCACCATCTCGGTCGACATGCCGATCTCGACCGGCATGCCGGTCTCCTTGGCGACGTGCTCGGTGCTCTTGAGTACCGCAGCGAACTCACCGTCGCCGGTGGACGCCACGGTGTCGTAGTCGATGCCGTCGGCGCCCATCTCGACCATGCAGTCGCTCATCTCGATGCAGTCTTCGAGGCACTTGGCGCCGGCCGCCTCCTGCGTCTCCTGCGACTCCTTGATCTTGCCCTGCTGCATGAGGTCGTAGGGGTTGTCGAACGGACCGTCGGTCTTGAAGTACAGGCCGAGGTTCGGCATGAACCCGTAGAGCAGCGGGAGGATCGTGGTCTCCTGCAGGATCTCGACGTGGAGCATCTCGAGCTTCTTGAGGAAGCGCTGCGGCTTGACCGAGTAGTCGTTGTGCGAGATCTCCATGGAGTCGAAGCCGAGCATGGACTCGTAGAGTCGCACGCCGACCTCGCGGTTCACGGGAGCAACGACGCCGCTGGACATCTGCGACGAGTTCAGCGCGTTGACGCACCCGTCCTTGGTCATGACGACCTCGTTGCCGCGCTGCACGCCCCAGATGCGCGTGGGGGCGGCGAACATGTCGACGAGGAAGTCGATCTCGTTCTCGGTCAGAGGCGGAACCTTGGCCTTCTTGGCCGCGAACTCCGACCCGTCGATGAACTCCTGGCGGAGCTCGTCCATGGTGAACTCGACGTTCGAGTTGTCACCCATTCTCGTCAGGATCTTGGTCATCTATACGGCCTCCACTGTGTCGCTGTCAGAAGCCCCAGGCCGTCCCGGGGTCTTGTCTCCTGTCGTCTCTCAGGTGCGTCTTCGCAGGTGACGCCGGCGGCGGCCCTTCGGCCACCGCCGGCGTCTGTAGTACTTCGCCGCTCAGGCGAGTCCCGTCAGCGTTACTCGACCGGGATCTCCTTGGCGACGCTCTCCAGCGCCATGCCCTGCTTCTTGCGGACCGACCACGCGATCACCCAGATGATGAGCCCGGCCACGTAGAGGACGCCCATGAAGACGCCGGACTTCCAGTTGTTCACGCCGTAGATGGCGTCCTTGATGAACAGGTAGAGGTTGAACACCAGGAACGCCGAGTAGATGGCGGCGATGATCGACATCCACGGGAGGCCGGCGATGCCCGACTTGGGCAGGGCGCTGTTCTCCCAGATGCCCCGGGCACGCCACTTCATGATCATGAAGGCGAGCGCGGAGCCGAGGAACATGATGAGGATGCCCACCGTCGCGTCGTAGGTGAACAGCTTCACGATAGTGACGCCCATCTCCTCGTCGTTCGGCGTGTACGCGTACAGCGCCGCCATGATGATCGACGGGATGGTCATGAGGAGCAGCGCCACCGTCGGCACGCCACCCGAGGTCACCTTGGCCGCACGCTCGGGCAGGATGCGGTCGAACGCCGAGGCGAAGATCATGCGCGTCGACGAGAGGAAGAGCGTGCCGAACCACCCGAAGAGCAGCAGTGAGATGGCGGCCACGAGGATGACCTGGAATGCCGCGTTCGGCACGATCCAGGAGATCATCGCCGTCGGCGAGATGTAGTCGCCGCCGATGGGCGAGACGCCCCACCAGAAGGAAGCGCTCATGCCCATGAAGGCCTGATAGCCCACCTTCCAGGTCATCAACGCCAGGAAGGTCAGGGCGATGGCGGTCGGCACGAGGAGGCCGCCTAGCATCTGGTAGATGTTCTTGCGGAAGTCCTTGGCCCCACGGACTTCTCCGTAGAGCGTCGCTCCCCAGTTCGGCCACGCCATCCAGAACATCATGAACGGGATGAGCGTCCAGGTAGCCCAGCTCAGGCCGCCGGTGAACGTGGAGGTCGGCATGCCCGTGCCGGAGCCGATGGCCTCGACCGACTCGAACGCACCCGCATAGGTCTCGCCCTCGACGGGCACGAGCGCGCCGGCGTCGTCGTAGACGAACAGGCCGGCGTCGTCGGTCTCGTACTTCTGGAGGTTGAGCAGGCCCACGTCGCCGCCGTAGTACTTCTCGGCGGCCTGATTGAACTTCTCCTTGAAGGAGTCGCCGGATGTGACCAGCAGCAGGATGCCGCAGATGATCACGCCGGCGAGGCCGATCCACATGGCCCACTTCTGGAAATTGGCGTACGTCTTCATGCCCACTGCGACCAGGATCGAGGCGATCGCGATGACCACGAGTGAGGCCACGAAGATGCCGGTGCGGC
The DNA here is from genome assembly GCA_963705205.1 of uncultured Thermoleophilia bacterium. Classification (GTDB taxonomy): domain Bacteria; phylum Actinomycetota; class Thermoleophilia; order UBA2241; family UBA2241; genus CAIXSE01. Next base: position 59,162 of record CAVPJG010000005.1, on the reverse strand, counting down.
TGCTCAGCCAGTCGGCCGCGCCGTTGAGGCCCAGGATGCGGAAGATCGGCTTGACGGTGGTCTGGACGCCCATGTCGGCGTAGATCGGCGTCCAGAGCCACAGGATGAACCACCAACCTACGGCGGCGATGATGAATCCGATCGAGCTGTGGAAGATGCGTGTCATCCACACGTAGTCGCCACCGGCTCGCGGCATCGCCGAGATCAGGCCCGCGTACACGATGATCTCGAGCACGATGAAGCAGGCGGTGATGACGATCGCCCAGAACATGCTGCCGCCCGGGATGAACGTGGCGTACACGAACGACCAGATCGCGAGGAAGAGGTTCACGGAGAAGAACGAATACCGGAACCCGTCCATCGACGACCAGCCCTTCACCAGGCCACTCGCCTTGCGGACGAACAGTGTCTGTTCGCCCGGCTTGCTAGCGTCAGTCGCCATCAGCTAAGTCCCCCTTTGTCCATGGTCGCCCGGCCTGCCAGACGAGCCGGCCGGGCCCTCCCTGCTGCCCTCCGCATGCCCTTACCCGGAGGTCAGCCTGTAGCGCTTGAGCTTGTTCTTGCCATCGAGGTCGACAACGACGCCCGCGACCATGCCCTCCACGTAGGAGCTGCCCGGGTTGATGGCGAGCGTGCGGCCGATACGGACCGCCGCCCGGCTCTCGTGGATGTGCCCGTGCAGCGACAGGATGGGCTGGACCTCTTCGATCACCTCCTTGACGGCGGTGGAACCGACGTGCGCAGAGTCCTGGCCCTGGACGGTGAGCGTCTCCCAGTCGATCTTCGGGGCCACGTCGAGCTGCGTGTCGTAGGGTGGCGCGTGCAGGCCGAGCACCAGGCGCTCGGGCGGCACGGTCGCCTGCTTGACGATGCCCATGATGCGCTCCTTGAGCTTGGGCTCGTCTTCCTCGCGCGGGGTGTCCCACGGCGTGAGGTTGGTCCAGCCGCTGGACGCCAGCTGATACCCCTCCGGGAGGTCGAGGACGTTGCCCTCGCCCACCTGCATGTGCTTGGAGCTCGCGAGGATCTCGTCGATGTCCCAGCGGTCGTCGTTGCCCGGGCAGACGATGCACTGGATGCCGCTGCCCTCGAGCTTCGCGTCGGCCCACTCGACCCACTCTGCCACGGTCTTGCGCATCTGCTCGTGGAACAGCTCCTCGAGCTTGTCCTCGTCCTTCGTGTACTCGTCGCGCTCCTCGGGCGTCAGGGCCACGGGATAGTAGCCGTGGTCCTTGATCAGACGCTCCGCTTTGGCGAGGTCGTCCGCGCCGTTCAGATCGTGCGTGATGTCGAGCATGTGGTACCGCCACTGCTCGGGGCCGGTCTGGACGATCGGGACGATCGCCTTGCCGGTCATGTCCCCACCCAGGATGAGGACGTCGGCCTCGTAGTGCTTGGCCGAGTTGATGAACTTGCGCCAGCAGACTTCCGAACCATGGACGTCCGTGGCGAAGAAGATCCTTACCTTCACGCCGCACCTCCTTTCGCCGCGTACGCGGGTCGAATCCGTACTGTCACTGAGCCGCCAGCCACTTCTCGTAATCGGGGTCGGCGATGCCGCGCTCGGCGCGTCCGACCCGCTCCATCGCCCACTCCATGTAGTCGAAGTCGATCTTGGACACCGTGTGCTGGATCATCGCCCAGACGTCCCACCACACGGCGGAGACGATCTTGTAGAGCATCATGCGGCCGAACAGCCGCTCGTCCATCTCGCCCAGGTAGCTCTCGATGATGAGCCGCTCCTCCTCACGCGAGTACGGGTGCTCCATGACGTGGTCGCCGAGATCGAAGTACGGGTCGGTCATGCCGCCGTACTCCCAGTCGATGATCCACATCCTGCCGTCGGCGTCGATGATGAAGTTCTCGGAGAGGAGGTCGTTCTGGCAGGCGACGTCGGGTACGGGATCGCGCTCCGACGGCTTCCTCGATCTCGGGCATCCGCTCGAGCAGCGCCGCGAGTCGCTCCGGCATGGGGGCGTCGATGTCCTGCGCCACCTTCGTGTACCGGCGCAGCATGTCGAAGATCTCGATCCTGTTGTTGAAGACCGCCTTGTCGTGGTACGCCCGGACCGCCTCGACGGCCTGCCTGATGCGCTCCGGGTGCCCGGCCATCGTGTCGGGGTGCATGACCTCGCCGTCGATGAAGTCGATCACCATGGCCTTCTCGGGCTCGATGACGTGGGCGACGCGGGGAGCGGTGCCGATCCTGGCCACCTCGATCATGCACTCGCGCTCGATGTCGCGGTCGATGAACATGTCGGTGCCGGCGCCGGGTACGCGCAGCACGTACTTGCCTCCACCCGGATTGCCCCAGCCACCATTCACCCAGACGATGTAGTTGTGGTTGGTGATGCCGCCGCCGAGCTCCTCCCAGCGGACGTCCTTGCCCTTCCAGTCGTCGATGCGCGCAATGAGCTCGTCAGGCGAAAGGTGGTGAGCCTCTGTTGCCATGTACCCTCCCTATCCTACTGGCGGCGCGACGGCCGCGCGGGTGTCGGCGTTACCGAAGAGGCGCCAATCGCGCGCCGAGCAGGTGCCGGCGTCATCCCCGCCGCCGTGAGGCGGGCGGGGATGACGCCAGAAGAGCGTCGAGGGGGGCGGAAGCTCACGAAACGGGGACCTCGAGACCCATGCCCGCGAGCTCCTCGCGGACCTCGTCCATGGCCTTCTGGTACTCCGCGTTCGTGATCCGTTTGGTCTTCATGTCGTAGACCTCCTGGAACGTGAGGCCCTTGTCCGGGTCCTTGAGCTTGTCGCCGAAGAGCGGGAACAGCTTCTGAGCGATGGGCTCCGCCTGGGCGCGCGTGAGCTTGGCGGCGGCGAGCCCGATCTCCGCGTGGAACTTGTGGTCGTCCGGAACGAGGGAGTCCGACTGGACGGCCATTGCGGGGTGGCCCGAGAAGACGTTTCCACCAGACGTCACGACGGCGAGCATATAGCAGGCCATTTCGTAATGGTACTGCTTGGTGCCCGATCCGCCGCCCAGATACGGCAGGTTGACCATCGGATACTGCATGTTGCGGCCGATCGCCGCGTTGGACATGGCGATCGCCCAGATCAGCGGCTTGGTCGACGAGAGGTGCAGCTTGCTGTGCAGCGGGGCGTTGTAGTGGTAGCTGCCGCGGAAGATCAGGTTGCCCATGATCATGTACGCGGTGGCCGTGACGGCCACGCCCTCGGCGCCGCCCGCGTAGCCGCCGAAGAGCGGCGTGGAGGTGGAGCCGATGTTGGCGCTGATGCTGTTGTAGAAGGCGACCTTCTGCAGCGCCTCGTAGCCCACGACCATCTCGGACAGGAAGTCGATCAGGAAGCCGTCGCTCGGGCGCAGCCCGAAGTCCGGATACGACGCCGCGAACATCGACGCCGGCTGGGAGGCGGCGGAGATGCCGTTGATGATCGGCAGGCCGGCGCGGCCGGAGCGGCGGATGCCCTCACGCGCCAGGCGCACGGTCTTGCAGGCCGAGAGGATCTCCTGCGGCGAGCGCACGCGCGAGTCCTTGCCGCGCAGGTGCAGGATGGAGGGGACGCTCACCGAGTCGACGATGTTGTAGGACGCCATCTTCTCGACGGTGTCGACGAAGATCCCCTCGTCGGTGGTGTAGATGCCGCCGCCGACGTGCACCCACGGGCGGTCGTCGGTGGTATCGGGACGACGGCCGCGCATGACGTTGCGCTCGCGCCCCTCGCCGAACGTGGACGCCTTCGGCGCCTGCTCGCAGGCGAGGACGATCTCATCCCGGGTGAACTGCATGACGCGGTTGGTCTCGGGGCAGTAGGCGCCCGCCTCGGCGATGAGATCGACCGCGGCCTCGAACACGGCATCGGTCAGCGTGTCGTCGGCGTTGATGATGGTCTCTTTGTCCCACTTCACCTTGTGGCGGGCGATCACCTCGGTGAGCTTGGGGACGTACCGCTTCATGTAGTAGTCGGTCTCGGAGGTGAGCGGGCCGGTCTCGGCGCGATCGAAGACCTCGATAAGGTCGATCATGTCGTGCTCCTCGTAGTCAGGGGGTCGTCGGGCCGGGTCAGGAGACCAGCTTGGTGGACAGGGTCACGGCCTCGTACGCGGTCGCGGCCCAGCCGTCGGCGCCGATCGTGTCCGCCCACTCCTTGGTGGTCGCGCCGCCGCCGATGATGACCTTGAACTTGTCGCGCGCACCCTGGTCCTTCAGCGCCTCGATGACGTCCTTCTGGCCGACGAGCGTGGTGGTCAGCAGGGCCGACATGGCGATGATGTCCGCGTCGACTTCCTTGGCCTTGTCGACGAACTGGAACAGGTCGACGTCGATGCCCAGGTCCCATACCTCGAAGCCTGAGGTCTCGTAGAGGAGCTTGAGGATGTTCTTGCCGATGGAGTGGAGGTCGCCCTTGACGGTGCCGAGGACGATCTTGCCCTTCTTCTCACCCGCGGCGCCCTGCTCCTTGATCTTGGGCTCGAGGATCACCATCGCCGACTGGAAGGCGAGGGCGGCCTGCATCAGCTCGGGGAGGAAGATGTCCTCGCACTCGAACTGCTCGCCGATCACGTTGAGGCCCGGGAGCAGGCCCTGGTCGATGATGGCCTTGGCCTCGACGCCGTCGTCGAGCGCGGCGTTGACGGCGGCGAGGACCTGGTCCTCGTCCTGGTCGATGATCGACTGCTTGAGCTTGTCGAAGTGGTCTGCGTCCGCCATGGAATGCACCTCTTGGTCCGGTTGAACGTTGCCGGCCGCCCTCGGCGACCGCGTCACGCGTGAAGACGTCGTCTCAGCACTTCGTGTCAGGCCTCCAGCGGTGTCGCGTCGCCGGCGACGAGGCCGGCGAAGCGCGCTCTGATCTTCGCGTCCAGCTCGGCGTCCCACACCGCGGCATTGGGCTCCGCCAGGATGCGGCGTGCCTCGGCGAGGGCGCGGTCGTTGATGGTCGGCCGGCCGGCGTCTTCCCACTGCTGGCGCATGTCGCGGTTGGCGAGCTTGGGCAGCACGGCCGTCGTCTTCATGCGCGCTTTGGTGTGCTTGCGGCCCATGTAGCTGCCGCCCGGGCCCACCGCGGCGATCTCGTCGAGCGCCAGGTTCTCCTCGCTGAACTCGAGGCCGCGGTAGGCGCGCTTGTCCATGATCGCGATCTCGTTGTCGACGACGGCCTTGGCGAAGTCGAACGCCATCAGCGAGCTGTAGAGGCCGCCCATGTTGAGCAGCGTGGCGCCCGCGGACACGCCGAGCACCGTGTTCATGCCGGTCTCGTAGCCGGCCTGCGCGTCGTTGGAGTGCGCGTTGGTGAGACCGATGTAGCCGCCCGAGGGCACCCCGTAGAAACGCGCCAGCTGCGCCTGCGCGGCGAGCAGGATGCCCGTCTCGATGGCGCCCGGCGCGTAGGCGCCGGTGCGCATGTCGGCGACGGTCGGCAAGCTCGCGTAGATGACCGGCGTGCCTTCCTTGACCATCTGCTGGAACACGGTGATGGCGAGGAACTCGGCGTTGCCGACCACCAGCGTGCCCATGAGCGTCATCGGCGAGGTGAGGCCGGCGTTCGGCACCACGGTCGTGTAGACGGGCAGGCCGCGCTCGGTGAGCCACATGACGGCCTCGCTGGAGTCCACGTCCATCGTGAGCGGGCTGACCATCGGGCAGTAGTGGTGGTTGATGCACGGGCGCTCGGCGTAGGCCTCCTTGCCGCCGGCGATGAGCTCCCCGAGCTCCACGACCTGGTGCAGGTCGGCCATGTTCGGGGTGTTGCTGCGCACAGGCTTGAGGCAGTTCTTGAGCGCCGGATAGAACCGGCTCAGGCTGAACTGCCCGTCGGGAGCGTCGTCGGCCAGCGTCGAGATGCTGAAGACGTCGAACCCGGGCAGCTCATTGATCAGGTGGGCGATGTTGGCGATGTCGGCGGACGTGGCCCGGCGCTCGACGCCGGTGACCGGGTCGACGACGTTGGGCGCCGACGAGCCGGTGACGACGATCGGCCCGCAGTCGGGGATGGTGCGGTCGTACTGCGGGTCGCGGCCGCGAAACGTGAAGCTCGGCGGCGCCAGCTTGCGGTACTTCTCGACGATCGCCGCCGGGAACCGTACCAGGCCGGTCTCGTCGTCCACGGAGCAGCCGTGCTTCCTGAAGATCTCGCGCGCAGGCGCGAAGTGGGCGAGGATGCCCACCGTCTCGAGGACCTCGAGCGAGGCCTCGTGCGTGCGGCGGACCTCGGCTTCTGTGAGCAGCTCGACGAACCTCATACGATCATTCCTCCTCTCCCTCTGCGACCCCGAGCGCCGACCGCGGCGCCTTGGCGCGCGCGGCCATGGCGGCGAGCTCATCGAGATGGGATTCGATGAAGTCGACGAACGCCACGTTGTGCTCGAGGAAGAAGAGGTACTCGTCGTCGTTCGGATCGCGATCGATGTAGTACGCGACGATGTCCCAACTGACCACGTACAGGGCGGCGATCGCCAGCATGCGCGGCAGCACTGCGAGCTCGCCGTCGGTGACCGGGCCGGGCGCCGGGGAGCGAGACGCCTCGTCCTGGTAGGCCTTGAGGAAGATCTCTGCCTTGTCCAGGCGGAGCTCGCCATCGTCCTTGTCCTCCCACGAGGTGCAGAAGTAGACGATACCGATGGCGATGTCGAAGACGCGGTAGTCGAGCTTGGTCCAGTCGAAGTCGAACAGGCCGACGCCGTGCTCGTCGCGCCACTTGAGGTTGCCGGGGTGGTAGTCGTTGAACGTGGGACAGCGCGGCAGCCCCTCGAGCTCGTGAGCCAGCGTAAGGCCCCGGTCGATCGCCGCAAGGATCTCCGGCAGCCTGCCGAGGAAGAAGTGGTCGTACTTGGTGCCCTTCGTCGCGGCCGCGTAGCCGTTGAACGTGCCGGGCATGGTCGCGAGGTACTCCATGATGGGCGGCTGCTCGCGGAACAGCTCGCCGGGGTCGAAGTCGTGTGCGGCCTGGTGGAAGCGCGCCAGCACACGGGCGCCGTCCTCGTACTCCGTGTCCGTGCAGCGGTTCTCGGTCCACGTGTACTTGTCCTCGCCGGTGAGCATCTCGTACACGGCGAAATAGCGCGTGACGCGCTCGTCTCCGAGGAGCTCGTCGCGCGTCACCAGCGTGTCGCCGTTCTTGTTCTCGAACACGCGCGCAGGGAGCTCGAAGCCGTTCTTGCGGATGTGGCCGACGAGCGCGTGCTCGTAACGGATCTCGCGCTCGACCGTGCCGTACTTGTACTTGCGCACGAAGTACCGTCGCTCACCGTCACCATCCCTGGTGATGACGGCGAAGCTCAGGTTCTCGAAGCCGCCGAAGATCTGCTCGACGCGGAGCACGTCGCCGAGATCGTAGTCGGTGGCCACGACCTCCGCGAGCTGGCCACTGAGGAACTCGACCTGCAGCGCGTCGCGCAGGGTCTGGGAATCCGCGGCGAGGCGCATCGCCATCTCGTAGAGCTCGTTGGCCTTTCTTACGTCCACTCCACCTCAGTTCGGTCGGCGCGTCGCGCTCAGCGCGCGCGCAACATTCAGACGACGATGCATCGCAGCCCCATGCGCACGATCTCCTCGCGCATGCTCTTGTCGGCGCCGTCGTCGACCATGACCGTGTCGACCTGGTCGAGGCCACAGATGACGACGTCGGCCACCACGCCGATCTTGGAGGCGTCGGCCAGGGCGATGACCTCGCCGCGCGTCTGCGCGATCATGGCGCGCTCGACGCCGGCCATACCCATGGTGGGCGTTGTGAGACCCTCCTCGAGGTCGAACCCGTCCACCCCGATGAGCATCTTGCCGGCGTGGAAGCGGGTGATGTGCTCGAGCGCGAGGGGACCGCTGACGGCGTTGGAACGTGGCCGGTAGAGGCCCCCGACGAGGACGACCTCGACGCGCAGTCCGCGAGCCTCCTGGAGCGCACCGACGTTGTGCGTGACGATGCGCGCCTCGAGCGAGGGGTCGATGTGCCGCAGGACCTGTGCTGCCGTGGTGCCGGAGCTGAGGAACACCGTCTCCCCCGGCTCGATGAGCGCGGCGGCATGCTCGGCGATGCGGCGCTTCTCCTCCGCGCTGGCCGACTCGCGCTCGACGTAGAGAGTCTCCTCGGAGATGTGCCGCTTGAGGACCGCGCCGCCGTGCGTACGCACCAGGACGCCTTCGACCTCGAGACGCTCGAGGTCTCTGCGGATGGTCATCCCCGAGACGCCCAGGTCTTCGCTGAGCGACGACACCCTGACCGCTCGCCGTTCCTTGACCAGGTCGACGATGCGGGCGCGCCGCTCCGCGGGGATCATCTCGTGGACTTCCGGGACTTCTGGCGACACAGGCTGTTCCCCCAGTACGTAGCGCCTCACGGCCCGGCAAGACCGAACAAAGTCGAACACATCTTAAGCGTGCCCCACCCAGTGTCAAGCGTCAGCTGGCGTTCAGGCACGAGAAGAGTGCACGGAACAGAACGACGGAGCGAGCACGGAGGTGAGTGGCCCGAGCCGCGCGCCACGGAGAGGTGACCGCGCCAGGACCTGGCGCGCTGCCGGGATGGGCACGGAGAGACCTGACGGCCGGGCGCTGAACTGCCCACATCTACCTTCCTGCGCCGGAGGCTCCCACTGTTCGCGTCCCACGGCGCCCGGCCGTCCCCGTGTCTGCACGGGTGGCTCGCACCGGCTCTCCGGCTGGTCCGGCGGGAGCGACGTCCGTCCCCGGACACGTCCCGCCAGGCGCCGGTTCTCACCGATGGAGAGGTCCCGGTCCAATGCTCGAGCACCTGTGAATCCGAGCACTTTCGAGCAATACCGAACGAAGTCTAACGCATCGTGGCCCGCCGTCAACCCCGATGCCGCTACGTCGCGAGACGGCGTGTGGGAGAGCGGTGTGGATGCGCGGCCGGCCGGCGGGCAGGCCTCGCCGCGCATCAATCGCCCTGGAAGGCCCAGGTGTAGGAGGGGTCCCACCAGGCGCGGCCGTTGCCCTGGCGGATGGCGAGCGCCGTCGCCTTGATCTGCGCTGCGCCGTCGGTGATGCTCGCCGACCGCCAGGGGTTCCAGCTTCCCCTCCACGTGGAGGGTGCGTACTGGAAGAGCCCGTAGTACCCGCCGGGACCGACGACGCTGGCCGACCCGCCCGACTCGATCATCATGAGGCGGTACATGCCGCGGGCGCTCACCCCGTTGGCGGCGGCCGCGCTCTGGATGAGCGGCCACCACGGCCCGGAGCCGTCACCGCCTCCGCCTTCGCCCGCGGCGGGCGGCTCGACGGTCGGTTCGGGATCGGGTGAGGCTTTCTGGGCGACGGTCACGAGGCGGCGGATGTCGGAGCGCACGCCGGCCAGCGCCGCCAGGCGCTCGTCCAGGCGGGCGCGGATGGTGCCGAGCTCGCTCTTGCAGGTCACGACGAGCTTCTCCGCGGTGCGCTCGTCGGCGGCAAGCCTGACCGCCCGATCCGAGAGCTCGCGCTTGGTCGTCTCGATGGTGCGCACGACATCGCGATCACAGCGAGCGATCGTGCGCACCATCGTCAGTTGGGTGACCAGGTCGCCAAGGTCGGCCGCGCCGAACACCGCGTCCATCGGGCTCACGTCCACGTGCTTGTACATGGCGACCGCCCGCGCCGCGAGGGTGGCGCGCGCCAGGCTCAGCTCCTTGTAGGCCAGACGCTGGAAGCGGCGGTTCGCCTGGAGTTGCCTGCGGACCGCCTCGAGCGCCCGGGTCGCCCGCGAGTACCGCGTCACGGCGGAGCCGATCTGCGCGTCGAGAACGGAGATGTCCGCGGCGATGAGCTCGGCCTTGTCGCGGTTCTGCTGGAGCTCCCCCGTCCGCGCCGCGGCGGGCACGGCGAGCGCCGCGGCGGCGCAAGCGCCGCGACGGCGAGCAGAGCGACCAGCGCGAGGCGACGTATCGGGTGAGCGGTCTTCCAGTGTGCCTCCTCGGAGGCAGGCGGCTCATGCCGCTCGCTTGGCTCCTCTGCCGCGGTCAGGCACGGACGAGAAGGTAGGGGACGAAACTTAACACTCCTGTGCACTCGCCTCAAGCGCAGGAATCCTCGGCGGCCGTGGCGACGTGTCGCTATCGGACGCCGTTCGCGTTCTGGATGAATGAATCGGCAGACCAGGCGGAAGAGTGCGACCCTTCCGGCAGACCTTCGTCAATGCGGCGCAGCTCCATGCGCACCGTTTTCGCACGCCGGTCGCCTTGACTGGGTCCTCAACACGTGATGAAATCAACAAGTGTTGAAGATACTCCGGGCGACCAACGGAGGGAGGCGGCGTGCGTGCCATCGCAGTCAAGGAGTTCAGGGAGCTGCGGCGAGACCGCCGTACCCTCGCGATGCTGTTCCTGCTGCCCTTCCTGTTTCTCGTGGTGTTCGGCTACGCCGCCAGCTTCGACATCGAGGACGTGCCGACGGCGGTCGTCGGACCAGGCGCTTCCACCGTCGCCGGGGTGCTGCCCGAGACGTTCGCCATCGTGAGCACGGACGAAGACGGCGACCGCTCCGTTGCGCAGGAGCTGCTGCGGCGCGGCGAGGCAGTGGTCGCCGTCGTCACGCCCGCCACGGGCGGCGGAGCGGCGAGCGTCTTCGTCGACGGGACGGAGCTCTTCGCCGCGCAGGCGTCGCTGCGCCGCCTCGCGGAGCTCCAGTCGGCGAACGCGCCGGGCGGCGGGCAGGACCCCCCCGCCGACGGCGCCGCCCCCATGGTGCAGGTGAGCGTGCTCTACAACCCGGAGCTGCGCACGGCGGTCATCATGATCCCCGGCCTCTGCGGGATCATCCTCGTGTTCGTCGGCACCATCGCCACGGCGCTCGGCGTGGTGCGCGAGCGGCAGAGCGGCACGATGGAGCAGCTCGCCGTGATGCCGTTCCGGCCGCGCGACGTCTTTCTCGGCAAGGTCGCCCCCTACCTGCTCATCGCCGCCGCCGACATGGTCATCGTCGTGGTGGCGGGGATGCTGCTGTTCGACGTCCCCTTCCGCGGGTCGGTCGCGACCTTCGCGCTCGGCGCGCTGCTGTTCCTCTTCGTCACGCTCGGGACCGGGGTCCTCATCTCCAGCGTCTCCCAGACCCAGGCACAGGCCTTGCAGCTGGCGGTGATGACCATGGTGCCGCAGTTCCTGCTCAGCGGCCTCTTCTTCCCGCTGTACTCGATGCCGTGGGCCGTGCGCTGGATCGGGTACCTGCTGCCGCTGACCTGGTTCATCAAGGTGGCGCGCGGGGTGATGGTGCGCGGGGCGCCGATCGGCGCGTTGTGGCTGTCGTTGGTGGTCCTGGCGGTGATGGCCGCGGTGGTGTTCACGGTCTCGACGCTGCGGTTCCGGCGCGACCTCGCGCCCACGGGGCGCTCCAAGGGCGGCGAGGACGACCTCGAGGGCGCGGCCGCCGAGCCGACGGCCGGAGCGGTCGCATGAGCCCAGCCGTCGCAGCCGGGACCTGGGGCGTGCGCGACCTGAGCGTCCGCTACGGCGGGCGCGCGGCTCTCGACGGCGTTACGCTGGACGTGCCCGCCGGATCGGTCACGGCCGTCATCGGCGGCGACGGTGCCGGCAAGACGACGCTGCTGCGGGCGCTGGCCGGAGTGGTGGAGCCGGCGGGAGGGAGCGTACGGCGGCCGGAGCGGCGCCGGGTGGGTTACGTCGCCGGCGCCGCAGGCATCTACGGCGACCTCAGCGTCGACGAGAACATCGCGTTCGTCGCCGGCGCCTACCGCCTCACCAGCGTGGAGCGCGACGAACGCATGGCGGACCTGCTGGCGCAGACCGGGCTCACCGGCGTCGGCCCACGACTCGCAGGCAGGCTCTCGGGTGGCATGCGCCAGAAACTGGCCTTCGCGCTCGCGATGCTGCACGAGCCCGACCTGCTCGTCCTCGACGAGCCGACCACGGGTGTCGATCCCGTCAGCCGTGCCGAGCTCTGGCGGCTGATCGCCGCGGCCGCCGCGGGCGGGGCCGCGGTGCTCGTCTCCACCACCTATCTCGACGAGGCAAAGAGGGCGGCGAACGTCGTGCTGCTCGAGGACGGTCGCGTGCGCGCCGTCGGCGACGCTCTGCTGTGCAACGGAGATGCGCCGAGGGCGCGCACGGCGCAGGCCGGAGGCGACAGCGCGGACGGCCGCCGCGGCGGCGGCGCGCAGGGAGAGCGGCTCGCCGTCGCCGCTCGAGCCGTGCGCCGGTTCGGCGCGCTCACGGCGGTCGACGGCGTGGACCTCGAGGTGCGCGCCGGCGAGGTGGTGGGGCTCATGGGCGCCAACGGCGCCGGCAAGACCACCCTCCTGAGGCTCCTGCTCGGCCTGCTTCGACCGACGTCGGGGCGGGTGCTGTTGTTCGGCCGCCCGCCCTCGCGACAGACGCGCGGGCGGCTCGGCTACGTACCGCAGGGACTGGGGCTCTGGGAGGAGCTGAGCGTCGCCGAGAACCTCTCCTTCTCGACCCAGGCCTTTGGCGCTCCCCTGCCGTCGCTCGAGCCCGACCTCGAGTCGGCCTCGGCTACGCTCGTTCGCGACCTGCCGCTCGGCCTGCGCCGGCGCCTCGCCTTCGCCGCCGCTCTCGCGCACAAGCCGGAGTTGCTCGTGCTGGACGAGCCGACCTCCGGCGTCGGGCTCGACGCCAGGGCGGCACTCTGGGAGACGATCCACCGGGCTGCGATCGCCGGCGCCGGCGTGCTCGTCACCACGCACCACCTCGACGAGGCCGGCGAGTGCGACCGCCTGGTGCTGATGTCCGGTGGTCGCGTCGTCGCCGAGGGCACGCTTGCCGGTATCGTCGGCGACGGCACCGCCGTCGCCGTGCAGGCCGGACGCTGGGACCAGGCCTTCACGGCGCTCGACGCAGCCGGCCTGCCCGCCGCCATCGTGGGACGCGACCTTCGCGTGCCGGGCGGCGACCTGCCGGCCGTACGCGCCGCCCTCGACGACGCCGGCGTGCCCGCACGCCTCTCCGTCGTCCCCGCCACCTTCGAAGAGACGTTCGTCCGCCTCGCGCGCGCGGGGCACGGCTCAGATCCCGAAAGGACCTCTCAGTGACCGACCCCGCCCCCGCCGCGACCGGCGGCCCCCTCTCCCCCGACCAGGGTCATCCGCGCAAGTGGTGGATCCTCCTCGTCGTCAGCTTCGGCATGTTCATGGCCCTACTCGACGTGACCATCGTCAACATCGCCATGCCGGCGATCATCACCGACCTCGACGCGACGCTCAGCCAGGCCTCGTGGGTGCTCAACTCCTACAACCTCGTGCTCGCCGTCTTCTTCCTGTCCATGGGCAGGGTCGCCGACCGCTACGGACAGAAGCGGGTCTTCATCTTCGGCCTCGTGACCTTCACGCTCTTCTCGCTGCTCTGCGGGTTCGCTCCCAACATCGAGTGGCTGATCGCCTTCCGCGCGGGTCAGGGGCTCGGCGGAGCAGCGGTGCTCACCATCTCACTGGCGATCGTGCTGGGCGCCTTCCCGAGGCGCCAGCAAGGGACCGCCGTCGGCATCTGGGGCGCGCTGGGAACGGCCGCCGCCGCCGTCGGTCCCGTGCTCGGCGGCGTGCTCGTGACCTACGGCCACTGGTCGTGGATCTTCTTCGTCAACGTCCCGATCGGCGTCGTCGCGGTCATCGCCTGCGCGAGGATCATCCCGGCCGACGAGCGCATGGAGAGGGCTGAGGGCAGCATCGACATCCCCGGCATGCTCATCTCCGGCGCCGGTCTGTTCTGCCTGACGCTCGCGCTCGTCCAGGGCGACGCCTGGGGCTGGACTTCGGCCACCATCATCGCGCTCTTCGTCGTCGCGGTCGTGAGCTTCCCGCTCTTCATGTGGTGGGAGACTCGCACGTCCTCGCCCATGTTCCCCGTGACCCTGCTGCGCATCCGCTCGTTCACGGCCGCCAACACCGCCGTCATGTTCATCGGGCTCGCCATGGGCGGGACGTTCCTGATGCTCGTCCTCTACCTGGTATCGGTGCTGGGCTACTCGGAACTGCGTGCGGCCACGGCGATGACGATCATGCCGGTCCTGGCGCTGATCGTCGCGCCCAACGCCGGCCGTCTGAACGACCGCATCGGCCCGCGGTACCCCGCCGCCGCGGGGGCGGCGTGCTTCGCCGTCGGTCTCGCCCTGCTGGGTCTCCTCTCCCAACAGGGGGGAGACACCCAGCTCTGGGACGTGATGTGGCGCGCGGCCTTCATCGGCATCGGCATGGGTCTCGCCATGCCGACGCTCTCGGCGGCCTCCATGGCCTCCCTTCCGCCGCAGGTGCGCGGCGTCGGCTCGGGGTCGCTCAACACGATGCGCCAGGTGGGGTTCACGGTGGGCGTCGCCCTGCTCGTGGCCGTGTTCACGCACACAGTGGCGCAGAACGCGCAGCAGGCGACCCGTGGGGCCGCCGGGCTGATCGCGACACAACCGCAGCTCAGCCCCGCGGAGAAGGGCGCCTACACCAAGACGCTGATCGGCAACGCGAAGGCCGCCGCCGGGAGCGGCGGCGGGGCGGCCAAGATGACGACGTATCCCTTGCAGGGCGCGCCGCGACCGCCCGGCGCCTCGCCGGTCGCGTTCAAGCGGCTCAACGCCGCGGTCGCCGCGCTCTACCGCAACGTCATCGCGGAGTCGTTCACATGGCCGTTCTACGCGGCGGCGCTGGCCGCGCTCATCGCCATCATCCCGGCGCTCCTCACCGGCCGGCGGCTCGGCGAACACGAAGGACACCATGAGATGACGCGCTCCGAGCGGCAGGAACAGGCCGGCCGGGTCGAGGCGGACCGGGCCGGCGAGCCCGACGACGATGAGCGCTGAAGCGGCGCGCAGGAGCGGCCGGCGGCCGGGCGAGAGTTCCGCGCGCGCGGACATCCTCGAGGCCGCGCGGGAATCGTTCGCGGAACACGGCTACGACCGCGCCACGATCCGCGACATCGCGAGGCGGGCCGCCGTCGACCCCGCGCTCGTCATCCACTACTTCGGCTCCAAGGAAGCACTTTTCGGCCAGGCGCTCGAGCTGCCTCTCCAGCCGCGCGAGGTGTTCGCGCGCGGGATCGCCGCGGGCGAGGACCAGCTGGGAGTCACCATCGTACGGACCTTCCTGGAGGCATGGGAACCACCGGAGAACCGGGTGCGGCTCATGGCGATGCTGCGCTCGGCGCTCACCAACGAAGCGGCCATGGACATGATCCGCGGCCTGCTCGTGCGCGAGGTGTTCACCCCGATCACCGCGGCGCTGGGTGCGCCTGACGCTCAGCTCCGCGCGACGCTCGTCGGCACACAGCTGCTCGGACTCGCCGTCATGCGCTACGTGGGGCGGATAGAGCCGCTCGCGTCGGCGTCGATCGACGCGCTGGTCGCGGCGATCGGGCCGACCGTGCAGCGGTACCTCACGGAGGACCTCGGGTCCGGCGTCGCCCGGGGACAGGACGCGGCGCCGGGCGGCTGAGAGACCGAGAGCGGGTCGCCGGCCGTGGCCGCGGCGCCGGCGACCGCCGTCAGATGAAGCGGGAGCGGAGCGCCGACGCGGCCTGCAGCAGCTCGTCGGCGCCCGGCTGCTCGTAGCCGTCGAACTGCCGGTCGAGGGCGCGGCGGCGCGCGCTATCGTCGTAGTCGGCGAGGCGCCGGAAGAGCCCGAGCCGCACCCCGATCGCGAAGCGCGCCTGGTCGTCGCGCGGCCACCCGAGATACGCGTCGAGCAGCGCCGTGAGGCGCTCGCGGTCGCGCGGCAGCGACCCCTCCAGCTCCTGGAGCAGGTTGAGCATGTGGTCGGAGCGGAGCTCGAACCGGACGTCGCCCGCCAGCTCAAGCAGGTCGCGCAGCTCCTGCGCCACCTCCACGTCGTCGGGCAGCACGAACGCGCCCGCCGCGGCGCGGGCGCCGAGGGGCGTGCTCGGCACGACGGCAGCCGTGCGCAGGCGCACGACCAGCGGGTTGTCGGCCGCGGCGCTCCGCGCCACCGCGCGGATCACGCGGGCGGAGCCCGCGACGTGCGCGACGGCGTCGGCGCGCCCGCCCAGCCCCGGCATCAGGTAGAAGCACAGCTCGAGGCCGGCGCCGAGCACCTTCTCGCCGGCCGCGATCAGATCGCCGCCGGTGCACCCCTTGTCGATGGCCATGAGCACCTCGTCGGCGCCCGACTCGAGGCCGAGGTGCACGCGCGTGAGGCCGGCCCCGGCGAGCAGCGCGAGGTCCTCCGGCGCGCGCCGCGCCAGCGTGCGCGCGCGCCCGTACGTGGTCACGCGCTCGACCGTCGGGAAGCGCTCCCGGACCCGGCCGATCACCGCCGCGAGCCTTTGCGGCTTGACGGCGCACGGGTCCGCGTCCTGCAGGAAGGCCGTGCGCGCGCCGTCGCCGAGGAAGAGCGACACCTGGTAGGCCTCGCTCGGCACAAGTCCCTCGTGCACCGCGCCGATCCCGCGGCGACGCAGCACGTCAGCGGCCGCCGCCATCGCGTCAACGTCCGCCAGGACCTCCTCCACGGGTCGCAGCGACGACGTCGTGCCTTTGTACACGGGGCAGAACGTGCAGCGGTTCCAGGTGCAGTTGCGGATCACCCGCACCAGCAGGCTGTGCGCCTCGCTGGGCGGGCGGATGGGGCCCTGCTCGAAAGTCGGGGTGGACGGGGAGGCCATCAGACGCTCAGTCGATGTGCAGCCGGCGCAGGAGCACGCCCACCAGGTCCATGAACACCATGACGCCGACGCCGATGGCGAGGATCACCAGCCACTCCGTGCCCGAGATGGCCGTGGTGTCGAACGCCGTGTTCATGAACGGCGCATAGGTGAAGAGCACCTGGAGCGCGGCGACCACCGCGACGCCGAGGAGGATGATCCGGTTGCCGAACGGGTTGTAGGTGAAGAGCGACCGGCGCAGCGAGCGGCAGGCGAACAGGTAGAAGATCTGCACCGACATGAAGACGTTGACGGCGGCCGTGCGCGCCGCCTCCTCACCCAGGTCGCTGCTGAGCGCCCACTCGAAGACGGCGAAGGCGGAGACGAGCAGGATGAGACCGGCGACGACGATGCGGATGAGCACGCCGCGCGAAACGATCGGCGCCCCGGGCGCGCGCGGGTGCCGGTCCATGATGCCCGGTTCCTTGGGCTCGAACGCGAGGCCGAGGCCCAGCAGGACGGCGGTGATCATGTTGATCCAGAGGATCTGCAGGGGTTCGATGGGCAGTGCCGTGCCCAGCATGATCCCGGCGAGGATCACCAGCCCCTGGCCGACGTTGGTGGGCAGCGCGTAGGTGATGAACTTGACGAGGTTGTCGAAGACGCCGCGGCCTTCCTCGACGGCGGCCTCGATGGAGGCGAAGTCGTCGTCGGTGAGGACCATGTCCGCGGCGTCCTTGGCGACGTCCGTACCGGTGATGCCCATGGCCACGCCGATGTCGGCCTGCTTGAGCGCCGGGGCGTCGTTGACGCCGTCGCCGGTCATGGCCACGACCTTGCCCTTGGACTGCAGGGCCTCGACCAGGCGGAGCTTCTGCTCGGGCGTGACCCTGGCGAAGACGTTGGTCCTGTCGGCGAGCTCGATGAACTCGTCGTCGTGCACGGCGGCCATCTCGGAGCCGGTGAGGGCGCCGGCGGCGGATCCGACGATGCCGATCTCCTGGGCGATCGCCGCCGCGGTGGCGGCGTGGTCGCCGGTGATCATCTTCACCGAGATGCCGGCGTGGTGGCAGGCCTCGACGGCGGCTATGGCGGCCGGCCGCGGAGGATCCATCATCGCCTGCAGGCCGAGGAAGGTGAGGCCGCCGGCCACGTCGTCGTGGCCGATCTCGTCGGTGCCGTCCGGCGGTGTCCCGCGGGCGAAGGCGAGGACGCGCAGGCCGTCGACGGCCAGCGCGTCCACCTGTGCGTGGACGGCCGCGGCGTCCACCGGGGCCGGCTCGCCGGCCCCGTCCACCGCGGCCGAGCAGCGCGCGAGCACCTTCTCGACGGCGCCCTTCATGTACACCACGCGGCGGCGCTCGCCAGCGTCGTGCAGCGTCGCCATGTACTGGTACGCGCTCTCGAAGGGGATCGCGTCCAGGCGCGGCAGCGCCGCCGCCTCGTCGGCCGCGGCCATGCCGGCCTTGGCGGCGCTCGTCAGCAGGGCCGCCTCGGTCGGGTCGCCGGCCACCTCGTAGCGCCCGTCCGTCTGGTTGAGCGCGGTGTCGTTGCAGAGGAGGCCGGCCAGCAGGACCTCGCGCGCGGCCGCGGACGGGCCGGGGACGATGTCTCCCTCCGGCCCGTACCCGACGCCGCTCACCCGGGCTTCCTCGCCGGCTGCCACCAGACGCTGCACCGTCATCTCGTTCTGCGTCAGCGTCCCGGTCTTGTCGGTGCAGATGACCATGGTGCTGCCGAGCGTCTCCACCGCCGGCAGCTTGCGGATGATGGCCCGGCGCTTGGCCATGCGGTTCACGCCGATCGCCAGCGTCACGGTGACGGCCGCGGGCAGCCCCTCGGGGATCGCCGCCACGGCGAGGGCGATGGAGGCGCGGAACATCTCGACGAGGTCCTCGCCGCGGCTGAGGCCGACGGCGAAGGTGAGCGCCGCGAGGACGACGATGACGACCAGGAGCACCTTGGAGAACTGGTCGATCTTGCGCGTGAGCGGCGTCTTGAGGTCGTGCGCCGCCTGGATGAGCTGGCTGATCCTGCCGACCTCGGTACGGTCGCCGGTGGCGACGACGAGGCCGGCGCCGGTGCCGTACGTCACCAGGGTGGAGGCGTAGGCCATGTCGGCCCGCTCGGCGAGCACCGCGTCGCGCGGCACCACGGAGTGGTCCTTCTCCACCGGCACCGACTCCCCGGTGAGCGCCGACTCGTCCACGCGCAGGTCGCGGGTGCGGAAGAGGCGCAGGTCCGCGGGCACCTTGTCGCCGGCCTGCACGAGCACCAGGTCGCCGGGCACGATCTCGGTGGCCGGCAGGCGCAGCTGCTCCCCGGCCCGCAGCAGCGTCGCCTCAGCGGTCATCACCCGGCTGAGCGCATCGATCGCGGCGACGGCCTTGGCCTCCTGGAGGTAGCCGACGATGGCGTTGAGGAGCACGACCCCGAAGATGACGATGGCGTCCACCCACTCGTCCAGGAAGATCGTGACGATCGCCGAGACGAGCAGGATGAGCACGAGCGGGTCGGTGAACTGCATGGCGAAGCGCCGCAGTGGCCCAGGGCCTTTGGGCGGCGTGAGCTCGTTGAGGCCGAACTGGTCGCGGCGGTGCTCGACCGCGAAGCGGTCGAGGCCCTCCGCGGCGTCTGTCTCGAGGAGGTCGACGACCTCACGATCGGGAAGCGCGTGCCAGTGCTGGTCGTCGAGCAACTGCATGGGACACCCTCCAAGGCGTCGGCGGCCGGTGCCCGAAGATGATACCCGAGCACCGGCCGCTTCCGCTCACTCGTCAGGGCGCACACCGTCGCGCCCGCGCTCCCTCACTCGTAGTGGATCGCCTGCAGGATGTCGATCCTCGCCGCCCTGCGCGCCGGCAGGATGGCGGCGATCACGCCGACGACGATCGCCAGGACGAGGAACACGACCAGCTGGGCGCCGGGCACCGAGAAGGTGATCCCCTGCCCGGCGAACCTCGTCGTGACCACCCACGCGAACACGATGCCCACGACGATGCCCATGATGGCGCCGATGATCGACGTGATGACGCTCTCGTACCGCACCGTCGCGCGCACCTGCCCGCGCGACATGCCGATGGCGCGCACGAGGCCGATCTCTCTCGTGCGCTCGTACACCGCCAGCACCAGCGTGTTCACGATCCCGAACAGCGAGATGATGACGCTGAGCGCGAGGAGCCCGTAGATGAGGAGGAGCAGCTGGTTCACGAGGTCGACGGTGCCCTCCTTGTACTCCGCGGTGGTCTGCACCTCCGCCGTGGGCACTGAAGCCAGCGCGGTCTCGATCTCCTTCTGCGTGGCGGCGATGTCGGCGCCCGGCTGCGCCTTGGCGACCACCATGAACGTCTGCGGCTTGGGGAACAGCGCGTTGTAGCCCGAGCTGCTGACCGCGATGCCGTTGAGCATCATGGGATCGCGGTAGATGCCGAGCACCTTGAGCTTCGCCTGCTTGCCCTCGACCGTCGTGACCTCGAACGACTCACCCTGCTTCACGCCCAAAGACGTCGCCGTCTGTTCCTCGACGACAGCCCCGTCGAGCCGCAGGTCCGTCAGCACCCCGTCGCCGCCGCTGATCCAGTCAAAGCTCCAGACGCGCTCGATGGCGACCGGGTCGATGCCCCACACCACGGGCAGCGACCCGTTCTCGGCCTGGACCTGCTGGGCATCGAGCGAGACCGCCGTCTCGACGCCCTGCACCGACTGGACCATGGTCGCGGTGTCGTTCGGGATGGTCATGAAGTTGGAGCTCGCGATGACGAAGTCGGCGCGCACCGTGCGGTCGTAGCTGTCGATGAACGAGCTCTTGAGGCCCTGCGCGAGTACGGCGACGAAGACCACGACGGCGAGCCCGATCATGAGCGCCGCCGCGGTGAGCGCCGTGCGGCTGGGGTTGCGGCGGCTGTTGTCGCGGGCGAGGCGGCCGCTGACGGGCGCCAGCTTCTGCAGCGGCCACCCGAGCCAGGCCGCGAGCGGCCCGACGAAGTAGCGGCTCGCGATCGCCACGGCGAGGAAGACGAGCACGGCGCCCAAGGCGATGGTGCCGAGGCGGACCACGGTGCCGCCCGGCCCGTACATGCCGCCGCCGATGAGGAGGCCGCCGAGGATGGCGACCGCGACGGCGAGCGCCGGCATGAAGCGCGCGAAGCGCGACGGCGGCAGCACGGCGCCCTCCTGCAGGGCCGCCATCGGCGGGACGCGCGTCGCCCGCTGGGCGGGGATCACCGCCGAGAGCACGGTGACGACGATGCCCACGGCGAGGGCGATGACGACGGTGCGCGGCTGCATGACGAGGCCGCTGCGCGGGATGTCGAAGCCGGCGGCCTGGAAGACGTAGTTGACGCCGGCGGCCACCCCGAGCCCGGCGAAGAGCCCCAGGACGGAGGCGAGGACACCCATGACGAACGCCTCGCCCGTGATGCTCCAGAGCACCTGCGCACGTGACGCCCCGAGCGCGCGCAGCATCGCGAACTCCCGGCGGCGCTGGGCGACCGTCATCGAGAAGGCGTTGAAGATGATGAAGGCGCCGACGAGCACCGCGATGCCGCCGAAGCTCAGCAGCACCGGGCGCAGAAAGGCGCCGATGGCGTCGCTGAGGGCCTTGGTCTGATCAGCCGCCGCCTGCGCGCCCGTCTTGACCTCGGCGGACGGAGGAAGCGCGGCGCGGACGCGTCGTGCGAGCTCGTCCGCCGAGACCCCCGCCTCCGCCTTGACGTCGATCTCGGAGACGCGGCCCTGCATGTCGAACCACTGCTGCGCGTCCGAGAGCGTCGTGTGGATGAGGATCGAGCCGCCCAACGACGACTGGGCCGCGAACCTGAACACGCCGGACACGGTCGCCTCTTGCCCGCCAGCGTCGGTGATCACCGTGATCGGCGATCCGGGCGTGAGCTTCTTGTCCTGGGCGAGCTTCTCGATGACGGCGACCTCGCCCGGCTGCTCCGGCGGGCGGCCCTCGGTGTACTGCGGCGGCGCGATGTCGTTGGGCGAGTAGGAGAAGAAGAGCGTCGGCGAGCCCCCGGTCTGCACCACCTCGCCGTCCACGGCCACGGCGCCCATGCCGGTCACGTAACCGAACACCTCGCTGACCCCGTCCACGGCCGCCACCTGGTCGATCATGTCCTCCGGGAGCCCCTCCGTGGCGCCGGTGAGCTGGCCGGAGAACCTGGCCTGCCGCGTCACCGTGACGTCGGTCCCCTTGTAGGCGTCGGTGAAGACCTGCTTGAACCCGCGGTCGATCTGGTCGGTGAGCACGTAGGTGCCGCTGATCATCGCCACCCCGAGCAGGATGGCGAGCGTGGTCAGGAACGTCCTGAGCTTGTGCGACGTGAGACTGCGCCAGGCGATGCGGACCATCAGGCGTCCTCGAGCGACTTGATGACGTCGTAGATGTCGTCGCGGCCGAGCCGCCCGCAGTCGTGGGCGATGGCGCCGTCCTTGAGGAACACGATGCGGTCGGCGTAGGTGGCCGCGTGGGCGTCGTGGGTGACCATGACGATGGTCTGGCCCATGACGTCGCGCGAGTGCCTGAGGAGCCGCAGCACCTCCTCCCCGGTACGCGAGTCGAGGTTGCCGGTCGGCTCGTCGGCGAAGAGCACCGAGGGCCGCGAGGCCAGCGCGCGGGCGACGGCCACGCGCTGCTGCTGGCCACCGCTCAGCTCGGCGGGTTTGTGCGTCAGGCGGTCGCCGAGCCCGACCGTCTTGATCAACTCGTCCACCCAGTCCTGATCGCCCTTGCGTCCCGCGATCGTCAGGGGCAGGGAGATGTTCTCCGCCGCGTTGAGCGTCGGGAGCAGGTTGAACGTCTGGAAGATGAAGCCGATCTTGTCGCGCCGCAGCTGCGTCAGGGCGCGCTCCTTGAGCGTGGTGATCTCCTGGCCGTCGATCCAGACGTTGCCGGCGGTCGGGCGATCCAGCCCGGCGAGGATGTGCATGAGCGTGCTCTTGCCGGACCCGGACGGACCCATGATCGCGGTGTACGCGCCGCGCTGGAGGTCGATCTCCACGCCCGCGAGCGCGCGCACGAGTGCGTCGCCCTGGCCGTAGTCCCGCTCGATGCCGCGCGCCTGCACGACTGCGTCGGCGAGGCCCACGGTCGTCCCGGCTTCACAGGTGGCCGCTGCCGTGCTCTCTGCCTGTACGGTCGTCGTCTCGACGTTGTCGGTCACGTCTTCTCCCTTGGTCGTCGCCGCCGCTGGCGGTGCGTGGTGGGCCGCGCCTCGCGGCGCGGCCCACCATCCTCTGCTGTCTGGTATCCCCGCGGGACCCGCTGGATTGAACCCGTTCACGGGGCGGTCGCGTCGTCTCAGGGTCCGGGCCGCTCGCCCTCCTCCGACTGTGCCTCCGGCGCGGTGGCCGGCGCGTCCGGACCCTGTGCGGGCGCTCCTCCGGCCACACCCTCGGGCTCCGGGGCCGAGGCTCCCACGCTCTCCCCCGGTCCGGACGGCACCTCGCCGGCGATCGTGGTCGCCTCGGAAGCGGCCGTCGGCGCGGCGGCGGCGGGCATCTCGGCCGGCGGCTGCGGCGGCTGCGGCGGCTGCGGACCGGCCGGCGCGGCCGGGGGCTCTGCCGGCAGCGGCGGCTGCGGGACCGCGGCGGTGGTCGCCGAGCCGGCGCCGACGGGCACGTCCGGCGCGGTATACACCATCGGCGTGATGACGGAGGGCTGCGCCGTCACGCCACTCGCCGGCGCGTACTGCGCCGCCGCCGCGGCCTGGGCCGCCGCCTGCACCGCGGCCTCCTCTCGCCGGCGTCGCCGCCAGTCGGCGGCGCCGATAGCGGCGGCGCCGATGCCGAACACCATCAGGATGAGCAGGAGCAGGGGCCCGGCCACGGGGATCTGCGAAAGGACGGTCGTCCCGATCACGCCAATCGTCACGGCCAGCATCAGGTTCTCCTTGCCGCCGAAGCCGGTGAGCACCTTCTGCGCCAGGAACGCCGCGGCCCCAGTCGCGGCGACGAAGTAGGCCAGGAGCACGACCAGGAGGTAGGGCACCACCAGCAGCAACCCGATGACGCTGATCACGAGCACCACGAGGACCGCTGGAGCGACGATGAAGAACACGAGCGCGCCCCAGCCCAGCGACGCCCACGGCTTGTGGCCGACGTTGTGCTGGATCGTGCGCAACTGCTTGGGCATCAGCGCCGCGACGACCAGCGCGAGCACCAGGCAGAACGCCGTCTGCAGCAGCCAGCCGATGAGGCTGAAGCCCGGACCCACGAGTATGCCCTTGGCGGCCCAGCCGAAAGCGCCGTTCCAGTCGACGCCCTCGATGGTCTCCGTCTGCCCGACGACCTCCGCCCCCGGCGCCAGCGTCAGCTTGCCGCCGAAGAGCACGAGGGACGCGTCGCTCGGTTTGAGGGCGCTCCCGAGCACGGCGTCCGGGCCGACGGTGACGTCGCCGCCGAACGCGACGGTGGACGTCCCCACGGTCCCACGGATCGTCACGTCGCCGCCGAACGCGACCACAGCGTCGGTGACCGTGCCGTCCACGGTCACATCTCCGCCGAACGCGACCACCGACGGCGTGGTGGTGCCGGCCGGCACGTACACGTCCTCACCGAACTGGACCTGCGCCCCCTGCTGGAGCACGATGGCCGGGTCTCCCGTCGGCGACGCCGTGGCCGCAGCCGCGGGCGACTCGGCCCCGGCCTTGGGCGTCTCCGACGCCTGCGTCCCCGCGTGCGCCGGACCGGCGAGGGCAAGCCCCAGCACGACCAGGAGGGCGGCCAGCACAGCCAGCGCCAACGAGGGCACGACGATCCTCGTGGTTCGGTCCCGTCTCATGGTGTCACCTCCGCGAGCCTTCAAGGTCGGCTCGACTCGTCGTTTGAGGGAGCGTCGCCCGGCTGCGGGGGCGACGGAATGGCCGGCGCCTGCGGCGCCTGAGCCTGCGGCGGCCGCGTCGGGACCGCCGCCGGCGGGATCGCAGGTGCGGCAGGTCCCTGCGGCGCGGGGGTCTGTGCGGACGCCGGCGGCTGCGGTGGCACGAACGCCGGCGGCACCCCTACGGACGGCTGCGGCGGCGCTGGCACGCCGCCCGCCGCGGCAGTCCCCGACCCGCGGAACATGACCTCGGCCCAGCGCGCGCACACCCAGCTCCACCCGTTCAGCGCGTGCAACGAGACGAAGAACGTGAGGATGCCGAGCGGCACGGCGAGGATGCCGAACCACAGCGGCGGCACCCACGTGCCGTTGACGACAGGTACGTCGAAGGCCGCGAAGAACGGGATGGCCAGGAACCAGCCGACCATGGACACCGCGACGACCAGCAGTGTGAACGAGATGGTGCCGAACACGAGCTTCGCGAACAGGTACAGGAGGTCCATCCAGGTCGCCCCGCTGCCGAAATGGGCACGCAGCTTGCCCCAGACGCCGTCCACGTTCTCCCACTCCCGGGGCGCCTGCGTCACATCCGCGGCCAGCAGGTAGTGCGCCTGGGCGCGTTCGAACGCCCCGAACAGCCACCACGCGCCGGCGACGACGAGCAGGATCGGGATGCCGACCCAGACGACGACGAGGCCCACGCCGACCGAGATCCCCGTGACGAGGAAGACGAAGTAGAACAGGCCGAACGGGAAGGCCAAGACGTGGAACAGGATGCCGAGCCACGTCTGCGGCCGTGTGACGACGCCGAAGAATCGAGTGAGCGCCGAGTCGTTCAAAGGGGTGACCTCCAGGGGTCTTCCGTAGCTTACAGGTGAAGCGTAGCTGCGGGACCGGCGCAGGTCGTCACCCCTGGGCGGGAACCTCGTCCGACTGGCGGTGGGATTCGGACGCCGGCCGGCATACCCCCACGGGGGTACGCGGCCGGCCCCTCAGATCATTCCGTGGGACTCCCCCCCGGGCGCACGAGCCCGACCTCATAGGCCACGATCACCGCCTGAGTGCGGTCGTGCAGCCCGAGTTTCGCGAAGATGCGCTTGACGTGCGTCTTGACCGTCCCCTCGCTGAGGAAGAGGTGCGCGGCGATGTCGCCGTTGGTCATGCCGCGAGCCACGAGCACGAGCACCTCCCGCTCGCGCTCGGTGAGGTCGTCGAGCTCGCTGGCATCCCGTGAAGGGGTCGCGTCGGGCCGGTTGCGGAAGTTCTCGATGAGGCGCTGCGTGACGGAGGGAGCCAGCAGCGCCTCCCCCTCGGCCACCACGTGGATGCCGGCGACGAGGTCCTCGGCCGGGGTGCGCTTGAGCAGGAACCCGCTGGCCCCGGCCTTCAGCGCCTCGTATACGTACTCGTCGAGGTCGAACGTCGTCAGGATGACCACCCGGGAACTCTCCTCGCGCCCCAGCGCGACGATCTCGCGGGTCGCCTCGATGCCGTTCATGACGGGCATCTGCACGTCCATCAGCACCACGTCGGGGTCCAGGCGTCGCGTGAGGGTCACCGCCTCGGCGCCGTCGTTGGCCTCTCCGACCACCTCGATGTCGTCCTCCGCCTCGAGGATGAGGCGAAGCCCTGAGCGCACCAGCTGCTCGTCATCGGCGAGCACCAGCTTGACGGTCATGTCTCCTCCGTTTCCGCGGCGAGGCGCGGCCACGCCGCCCTCACCTCGACCCTTCCGCATCGGTCAGAGGGAGCCGCGCGCGGACACCGAACCCGCCCTCCGCGCGCGGCCCGGCCTCGAGCTCGCCCCTGAACGTGGCCACGCGCTCGCGCATGCCGAGCAGACCGCGGCCGCCGCCGGCCGTGGCCGGCGTGGTCCCACGGCCGTCGTCGAGCACCTCGAGCGCGAGCGCCCTCTCCTCGTAGCGCACCGTGACGGTGGCGTGGGCCCTCCCGGCGTGTTTGAGCGTGTTGGTCAGCGACTCCTGGACGATCCGGTATGCCGTGAGGTCGAGGCTCGCCGGCAGCGCCCGCGGCTCACCCCCGACGACGAGGTCGACCGGAAGGCCGGCCTCGCGGACCTGCTCGCACAGGACTTCGAGCTGCCCCATGCCTGGAGTGACGTCCACCGCCGCCGCCTCGTCGGGCGCTCTCAGGATGCCGAGCATCCGCTCGATGTCGCCGAGCGCCTGGCGCCCGGCCGTCTCGATGGAGCCCAGTGCCTCGCGCGCCAGCTCGGGCTTCTTCTCGATGATGCGCTGCGCGGCGCCCGCGTGCAGCACGACCACGTTGAGCGCGTGCCCGACGCTGTCGTGC
The DNA here is from genome assembly GCA_963705205.1 of uncultured Thermoleophilia bacterium. Classification (GTDB taxonomy): domain Bacteria; phylum Actinomycetota; class Thermoleophilia; order UBA2241; family UBA2241; genus CAIXSE01. The sequence continues at coordinate 32,523 of CAVPJG010000005.1, read as the reverse complement.
AGCTCGCGCGCGAGGCGCGCCCGCTCCTCCGCCACGGCCTCGCGGGCGCGAGCCTCGCGGTCGGCCGCGAACAGCGCGGCCCTGCGCTCGGCGCGCTCGATGCTGCCACGGTAGATGCGGATCACGATCGCGACCACCCACACCACGGACAGCGACACCCACGTGGTGGCGATCTCCTGCCACGAGACCCTGGGGAGCACGAGGATCACGATCACGACGCCGGCGATCACCACGAAGCTCGCCGCGACGGCGCGCTTCCAGTGATCGAAGGCGACGGTGGCGAACGAGGCGACGACGACCGTCCACACCGCCGCGGTCGTGTACTCGTAGCCGAGGGCCGCCTGGATGCACAGGAGGGCGACCGCGGCGGCGAGGCTCGCCAGCGGCGACCACCAAAGCGCGGCGAGGCTGAGGCCGCTGGCGACCGTCAGCACGATGAGCGCGGGCCCGTCGGCGGTGAACCCGGCCGGCACGGAGTCGCGGGCGAGGAGCTCCACCAGGCCACCGGCCGTGAAGACGAGAGCGAGGAACACGCTGACCGGGACGGGGTCGAGCATCGGAGGGCGCCGGCGTGGTGCGAGAGCAGCGCCCGCCGGCGCGGCGAGGATGTCGGCTGGCCGTTCCACGCCCGCAGTATAGGTGAGTTGGTGGAGGCGGCGGGAATCGAACCCGCGTCCACGGACGCCCAAGCGGAGTCTCTACAGGCTTAGCCGGCACATTTGATCTCGCTCGCGGCCCCCGCGTCGGCCGGGTGCCGTCTGCCAGTCCCGGTCAGTCTCAGGTGCGCTCGCTCGGAACAGCGCGACCACACCCCAGCCCGCTTGATGACACCGCGAGCCCCGGCCGCGGGCCGCCGGGTGCGATGCGTCACCTAATTACTTAGGCGGCGAGTGCGAGATTATTATTCTCGGCAAGTAGTGTGTTCCGGCAGTTTAACGAGGCCACCGGACCTCGGCCTGCTGCTCCCACCCAGGTACAGCCCATGTCGAGACCTGTTCGCCCCCAACTGGGCAGCCTTGGTGACGGCTGCTCACTGAGTATACCAGCCCCTGAGACGGCGAAACCGCGGCAATGCCGCGGTTTCGCCTGCAAATCCTCGAATCTTGACCGGTCAGTGTCGGGTGCCGCTTCGCCACACCCGACGTTAGGCCGCCTTCGGTGACTAATCCTCTACGGTCTGCACCTCACGCCGGTCGCGGCGCCGGAAGTACATGTTGCGGCAGAGCGGGCCTTCGCCGGTGGCGTAGCAGCTCTGCACGGCGATGGAGCACTGCGGCAGGGGCTGACGCGCCACTTTGACCACGCCGAACCCTCCCTTGCCGCGCTCGATCTCCTGGAACATCTTCAGGTCGATCTCGTGCGGGAACACCTTCTCGATACAGCCGAAGAACGTGTCGCCATCCTCCTTGAACGCGTACAGAAAGCGGCAGTTCATGGCGAGACACGCGGCCGGATAGACGACCTTCTCGCACTGCGCCGAGCATTCCTGACATTCAAGCTGTTCTTCAGACAAGCGGATCAGCCTCCTAGACAGCACAACGGCCGGCGTTCGGTGCCGGCCCGCGAGCAAATAGTAGCACGGGCCTTTCAGCCTGAACAGGCGTCTTAACGTCCGCTTAATACTTCGCTGACAGGGGTAACCTTGCTCACGCCCGCCAGGATTGTGCCCGCCGGCACAAGTCGGCGTTGACAAAGCACCGCGGCGATAGTGAAAATAGTCACGTACTGCCGTCGCGGAACCCGGGTGGGAGCCGCGCCGACCCACTCCAAGGGCCTAAGGAGGTGGCGGACAGGCATGGACGCCGTAATGCTCGCCCGCATCCAATTCGCGTTCACCGTCGGGTATCACTTCATCTTCGTTCCCATCAGTATCGGCGTGGGCATGATGGTGGTGTTCGCCGAGCGGCGCTACTACAAGAGTGGGATCCCGGCCGACAGAGCTGCCTCCAACTTCTGGATCAAGCTGTTCACGGCGACCTTCGCCATCGGTGTGGCCACGGGGATCACGATGGAGTTCGCCTTCGGCACCAACTGGGCCGACTACTCGCGTTTCGTCGGCAACATCTTCGGGGCGCCGCTTGCCGCCGAAGGCCTGATCGCCTTCTTCCTCGAGTCGACCTTCCTCGGCATCCTGCTGTTCGGCCGCAAGAAGGTCTCCAAGCGCTTCTACTACGTCTCCGCCTGGCTGGTGTGGATCGGCTCGCTCCTGTCGGCGCTCTGGATCCTCATCGCCAACTCGTGGATGCAGACGCCGGCCGGCTACAGGATCGAGGACGGCAAGGCCGTCCTTACCAGCTTCTGGGCGGCGGCACTGAATCCGTCGACGGCGCCGCGGTACTTCCACACCATCGCCGCGACCCTCATCGCGGGCTGCTTCGTGGTCGCGGGCGTGTGCGCGTACTACATGCTGAAGAAGCGCCACCTGCGCTTCGCCCGCTCGTTCATGCTGAGCGCCCTCTCCGTAGGCCTCCTGCTGTCCCTCGCGATGCCGTTCATCGGCCACTGGGGGGCGCTGGTGGTCGCCGAGTACCAGCCGGTCAAGATGGCCGCCTTCGAGAACATCGGCGAGACGCAGAAGAACGCGCCGCTTTACCTCTTCGGCTGGGTCAACGGCGACGGCAGCACGACCGGGGTCAGCATCCCCAGCGGGCTGAGCCTCATGCTGGGTCTCGATCCCGAGCACGAGGTCATCGGCCTCGACAGCGTCGCCCCGGCCGACAGGCCGCCGGCGCAGCTCACCTTCCAGAGCTACCACCTCATGATCGCCCTCGGCGGGCTCTTCATCCTGGTGTTCGGGCTCGCCATCGTCCTGCACATCCGGAAGCGACTCGAGAACGCGAAGTGGATGCAGTGGCTTCTGATCGCCTGCATCCCGCTGTCGCTGCTCGCCATCAACCTGGGCTGGATGGCCGCGGAGGTGGGCCGGCAGCCGTGGGTCGTCCAGGGCCTGATGCGCACCACCGACGGCGTCTCCCCACTGCTGTCCGCGGGCGAGATCTGGACCACCCTCGGCCTGTTCGGCCTGATCTACCTGGTCCTGTTCATCGCCTGGATCCGCATCTTCCTCGGCATCATCAAGAAGGGCCCCGAGGACACGGCCGAGATGCTCGAAGCCGAGAAGGCGGGCGCCGAACCACTCGCGCCCGACGCCGCGGGGCCCGCTCCCGCCGGCGCGGGGAGGTGACGAGATGACCCTCGCCAACATCTGGTTCTTCCTGGTCGCACTGCTGCTCACCGTGTACGTCATCCTCGACGGCTTCGACCTGGGAGCCGGCGTGCTCTACCCCTTCCTCGGCAGGACGGAGGAAGACAAGAGCGTCATCCGCGCCTCGATCGGCCCCATCTGGGACGGCAACGAGGTCTGGCTCCTCACCGGCGCCGGCGCCATCTTCGCCGCCTTCCCGATGGTGTACGCGATGACGTTCAGCGGCTTCTACCTGGCGATCATGCTGGTGCTCTTCGGCCTCATCCTGCGCGCCGTGTCGCTCGAGTTCCGGCACCGCGACTCAAGCTGGAGCGGGGTCTGGGACGGCGCCTTCTTCCTCGGCAGCCTGGTGCCGGCGCTGCTGGTCGGCGTCGCGCTGGGCAACGTCATCCGCGGCGTCCCGATGGACGCGCAGGGCAACTACATCGGGACCTTCCTCGAGCTGCTCAACCCGTACTCGCTGCTCGTCGGGGTCACCGGGCTCTTCCTGCTCGTGCAGCACGGCGCGGCGTGGCTCTCGATCAAGTCGGAGGGCGAGCTCCACGACCGCGTCTGGCGCTACCGCAAGGTGACCTTCTGGATCTGCGCCGTGCTCGCCGTGGCGACGTCGCTCGCGACCATCCTCACCGTCTCGCGCGCCTCGGACAACGTGTTCGGCCGGCCGGCCGGCTGGCTGTTCCTGGCCGTCTTCCTCGTCGGCGTGCTCTACACGATCTGGCAACTGTACAGACGGGACGGCGAGCTCAGGTCCTTCGTCGGCTCGGCGATCATCATCGTGGGCCTGGCCGGCATCGCCGCGGTGGGCAACTTCCCCGACATGGTGCCGGCGCGCGGTACGCCGGAGATCACCAGTCTCACGGTCGAACGCGCGGCGTCCGAGGACCTCACGCTGACGGTCATGCTCATCCTGGCGGTGATCTTCGTGCCCGTCGTGCTGATCTACACCGCCCTGATCTACAGGACGTTCTGGGGCAAGACCAAGGCGGGCGACGCCGACTACTGATCGCGTCGCCGCGTGGACTGATCCACGCATCACCTGGAATCAGCGGGCGGCGGGCCTTCCGGCCCGCCGCCCGTTCTTGTGCTCACTTTCGACCAGATTCGCAAACAACTCCGCACATTCCCTTGACAGTCGACGGTGCTTGGTACTGAATGGCGGTCAATACGCGCCAGCGTAGGCCAGTTGGGCGAACAAGGGGGTTTCTCGTGCCAGACGACATGTCCACTTCACCACCGGTCGGAGAAGTACTCGACCAGGACACCAAAGATCTCCACTCGATGGGCTACGCTCAGGAGCTCGACCGCTCCATGAGCAAGTTCTCCAACTTCGCCGTCTCGTTCACGATCATCTCGATCCTGTCGGGCTGCCTCACGCTGTACGGCTACGGCCTCCTGCACGGCGGACCGCCGGTCATGCTCTGGGGCTGGCTGTTCGTGGGCACCCTGGTCATCTTCGCCGGTATGTCGCTGGGTGAGATCTGCTCGTCCTTCCCGACGGCCGGCGGCCTGTACTACTGGGCGGCCAAGCTGGCGCCCGGCGAAAGCGCTCCGATCTGGTCCTGGTTCACCGGCTGGTTCAACCTGCTGGGCCAGGTGGCCGTCACCGCCGGCATCAGCTTCGGCTGCGCGTTCTCCATCTCCGCGTTCATGTGGATCCTGACCGGCAGCGACGACCTGGCTCGAGCCCTACGCCACCATCCTCATCCTGGCGGTCGTGCTGGGCATCCAGGGCCTGCTCAACACCTTCAGCGTGCGTCTCGTCGCCCTCCTGAACGACGTGTCGGTGTACTGGCACCTCATCGGCGTGGCGATCATCTTCGTGCTGCTCTTCTGGGCGCCGGAGTCCGGCACGCACCAGTCGGCCAGCTTCCTGTTCGGCAGTGAGGGCTGGCAGGCGTTCGAGGGTCTCTCCGGCTTCGCCATCCCGATGTACGTGATCCTCATCGGTCTCCTCAACGCGCAGTACACCTTCACCGGGTACGACGCCTCGGCGCACGTCTCCGAGGAGACCGTCCAGGCGCGCATCTCGGCGCCGAAGGGCATCGTCAACTCCATCTGGATCTCCCTGATCGCCGGCTTCATCCTGCTGCTCGGCGTGAGCATGGCGATCCCGACCGCGTTCCCGGTCACCATCAACGGCACCGAGTTCGCGGGCTACGAGCGCTCGCCGTCGACCTCGTGCCGTGGGCGACCATCTTCGAGTACGCCGCCGGCCACACCGTCGGCCTCCTGCTCGTCCTCATCGTCATCGTGGCGCAGTTCTTCTGCGGCATGTCGTCGATCACGGCGAACTCGCGCATGGTCTACGCGTTCTCGCGCGACGGCGCGGTGCCGTTCTCGGACTTCTGGCACCACGTCAGTCACAAGGCCCGCGTCCCCGTGCGCACGGCCTGGTTCGGCGCCATCGGCGCGTTCGTCCTGGCGCTGCCGTACCTGTACAACATCGCCGCCTACGCGGCCGTCACGTCCATCGCCGTCATCGGCCTCTACATCTCGTACCTCACGCCGGTCTTCCTGCGCCGCATCAACCCGAGCGCGTTCCAGCCGGGACCGTGGGTGCTCAGCAAGACGTGGGGCCCGCTCATCAACTGGCTCGCGATCATCTGGGTCGTCTTCATCGTCATCGTGCTGATGCTCCCGCAGTACAGCGCGGGCGTGCCGTGGAGCGACGACTTCTCGTGGTCATCCTTCAACTACGCGCCGATCGCCGTGCTCGTCGTCGTCGGCGGCGCCGGCCTCTGGTACGCTGCCTCGGCCCGCAAGTGGTTCAAGGGCCCGAAGATCCAGGGTACCCCCGAAGAGCTCGCCGCGATCGAGGCCGACCTCAACGTCATCTGAGTCGCGTCACAACTCCAGCGCTCTCGAAACGGGGCGGGCCTCACGGCCCGCCCCGTTCTTTCGTTCGGGACGCCCCTCTTGACCGGGCTCTTCCTCTCGCGCCCGCGCGAGTGGCAGGCAGCCGCAGGCCGGCCCGCCGGACCGTGGAGCCGATGGTGGGCCGGCGCCCCATGGCCCACCCGGCCAGCGCGCGGGTTGCCTGCTAGACACGCGCGACGGAGTACACTACGATGCGCACTGATGGAGAGAATGTGTGCACTTGAGTGACTCCTTGTTCACTTTTTCACCGCCTTCGGAATCGATCCTCGAGGAGGAGCAATGAAAGACCCCAATCTCTTTGAAGACCTGGTAGCGGTCAGTCCCGGCATGGAGATCTGGTGGGACTCGTCGCCGTGCATCCTGGACAACTGGTACGCCAAGATGCTGGCCAAGGCCGACGAGGCCGACACGGCCGTGCTCAAGGCCCAGTTCGCGCGGATGTACAACGCCGACGACCCGATGAGCCAGCTCTTCCGGGGTGTCACCACCAACCCGCCCCTCTCCCTTGCCGCCTTCAAGGACGACCCGGCGCGCTGGGAGAAGGTCGCCCAGAAGGTGCTCGCCGACAATCCGGACGTGGACACCGAGGGCCTCTTCTGGCTGCTCTACAAGGAAGTCGTCAAGCAGGGCTCCGACATGTTCCTCCCGCTGTTCGAGGCGTCGGGCTACAAGGAGGGCTTCCTCTCCGGCCAGGTCGACCCGCGCAGCGCGTTCGACGGCGAGGCCATGCTCGCGCAGGCGCTCGAGATCCACGCCGTGAACCCCAACGTGATGGTCAAGGTCCCGGGCACGGCCCAGGGCTACGAGATCATCGAGGAGCTCACCTCGCGCGGCATCGCCACCAACAACACCCTCACCTTCGTGCTCTCGCAGCTGCTCGACTGCGCCAAGTCGGTCATGCGCGGCCTCGAGAAGGCCAAGGCCAACGGCGTCGACCTCAGCAAGTGGCGCTCCGTCATCACCCACATGGAGGCCCGCTACGGCGACCTCGGCGGCCTGCGTGAGGCCGGCGCGGAGGTCGGCGTCGAGGTCACCGAGGGCGACGTCCGCCTCGCCGAGCTGGCGATCTTCAAGAAGGCCTACCGCACCGTCAAGGAGCGCGGCTACCACAGCAAGATGCTCTCCTGCTCGCTGCGTCTCGGCCCCACGGTGGACGGCGAGCAGCGCATCTGGCACCTCGAGGAGAAGGCCGGCGCGAGCATCGTCGTCACCGTGCCGCCGCCGTTCATCGATGAGGTCATCAACTTCCCCGGCGCCGACAGCCTCCACTTCCAGGCGGGCCAGATCGACGTCGACCCGCCCGCCGACGTGATGGAGAAGCTGCTCAAGATCCCGTACTTCGCGCGTGCCTATGACGAGGACGGCTACACGCGCGAGGAGTACAACACGCACCCGGCGCTGGTGAAGACCGCACGAGGCCTTCTCCAAGGCCACCAACGAGATGGTCGCGTTCGCCGACAGTTGCCTCAAGGGCAACTGCAAAGCCTGACAGCGAGGACTCACGGTCACCTGACTGACGAAAGGACAGTGGGCATGACGGACATCAAAGACAAGATCAACCCCTACATCTGGACGGCTCCCGAGTACAACACGGCCGTCCTCGACAAGGCCTGGGCGCACCCCGAGCTGGGCCGCATGATGCTCAACGAGAACCCCGTCCCACCGTCGGACGCGGTCGTCGAGGCGATCACGGACATGGCGAAGAAGGGGAACCGCTACCCTGACCGCGCCTATCGCCTGCGCGAGAAGCTCGGCAAGCTGCACGGCCTCGCGGCCGAGAACATCGCCCTCGCCAACGGCTCCTCCGAGACCATCGACGCGATGATGCGCATCTTCCTGCAGCCGGGCGACGAGTTCCTCTGCTCCAACCCCACCTTCGAGATGTTCCCGTCGCGCGCCGGCTACTGCAATGCCAAGACGGTGCAGATCCCGCTCCGCGAAGAGGACCTGCAGTACGACGTCGAGGGCATGCTGGCCGCCGTCAACGAGAAGACCAAGCTGATCCTCATCATCAACCCGAACAACCCGACGGGCATCTTCATCGACGACGCCGACCTGCACAGGTTCGCGCAGCTCGGCATCCCGATGTGCATCGACGAGGCCTACCTCGACTACCACCCGCAGGTCGAGGCCAAGATCGACTTCGTCAAGCAGTACCCGCACGTGTTCCTCTCGCACACGTTCTCCAAGGCGTTCGGCATCGCGGGCGTCCGCCTCGGCTACATGGTCGGCAGCCCGACCGTCGTCGACGCCTTCAACCTCATGTACCTCCCCTGGAACCTCAGCCTCATGGCGATCGCCGCCGGCGAGGCCATCCTCGACACCGGCGAGGTGCACCAGAAGGTCGTGTACAACAACGACTGGATGAAGAAGTTCGCCGACGCGCTCAGCGCCAAGGGTCTCACGCCGTATGAGGCGCACGGCAACTACATGCTGGTCGACGCGTCCGTGACCGGAAAGACCAGCGCCGAGATCGTGCAGGCTGCGCTGGACATGCAGCAGGTCATCATCAAGACCATCAAGCCGATCAACGGCAAGGAAGGCTACTTCCGTATCACCCCCGGCACGCCCGAGGAGTGCGAGCGCTTCATGGCCTTCATCGAGGCGTACTTCTGAGCCGACTGAGGCCGGCCTGACGTTCGTCCGCAGCCTCCGCCCTCCCCCGGTCACCTTGGGAGGGCGGAGGCTGACGGCCCTCAAGAAAGGATCCGCATGAGCACAGTGGTGAGCGATCCCGCGCTCCAGGACAGGTGCATCGAGACCATCCGCTTCCTCGCCGTCGACGGCGTCCAGAAGGCCAACTCCGGCCATCCCGGCATGCCCATGGGCGCCGCCGCCGTCGCCTACACCCTCTTCACGCGTCATCTGCGCTACGACCCGGCCGACCCGCACTGGCCGAACCGCGACCGTTTCGTACTCTCGGCCGGACACGCGAGCATGCTGCTCTACTCCCTGCTCCACCTGACCGGCTACGACCTCACCATGGACGACCTCAAGGCGTTTCGGCAGTGGGGCAGCCGCACGCCGGGTCACCCGGAGTACGGGCACACCGCCGGCGTGGAGACCACCACGGGTCCGCTCGGCCAGGGCGTCGCCAACGCCGTCGGCATGGCCGTTGCGGAGCGGTTCCTCGCCGCCACCTACGGCGACGTCATGGACCACTACACCTACGTGCTCGCCGGCGACGGCTGCATGATGGAGGGCATCAGCAGCGAGGCTGCCTCGTTCGCCGGCCACCAGCAGCTCGGCAAGCTCATCATGGTGTACGACGACAACCACATCACCATCGACGGCTCCACCGACCTCGCCTTCACCGAGGACGTGTGCAAGCGCTACGAGGCCTACGGCTGGCACGTGCAGAAGGTGGCCGACGGCAACGACGTGGAGGCCATCGACGCCGCGATCACGGCGGCCGAAGCCGAGACCGGCAAACCGTCGATCATCGCGGTGCGCACGCACATCGGCTGCGGCTCGCCCAACAAGCAGGACAAGGCGGCGGCACACGGCGCTCCGCTGGGCGCCGACGAGGTCAAGCTGACCAAGGAAGCCTGCGCGTGGCCACTCGATCCCGAGTTCCACGTGCCCGACGAGGTCCGTGAGGCCTTCCTCGCCGCCGGCGAGAAGGCTGCCGAAGCGCACGCCGAGTGGACGCGGAAGTACGAGGCGTGGCGCGCGGCCGACGCCGCCCGCGCCGCGTCGTGGGACGACGCCTGGGCCCACGCCCTGCCCGAGGGCTGGGACGCGGACCTGCCGGTGTTCACGACCGAGGACAAGGTCGCGACGCGCGCGGCCTCGGGCAAGGTCATCAACGCCGTGGCGCCGCACATCCCGACACTCATGGGCGGCTCGGCCGACCTCGCCCCGTCCAACAACACACTGATCAAAGACGCGCCCGACCAGCAGGCGGCGACGCCCGCCGGGCGCAACGTGCGCTGGGGCGTCCGCGAGCTCGCCATGGCCGCCATGGGCAACGGCCTCTCGACGCACGGCGGTATCCGCCCGTACGTGGCCACGTTCTTCGTCTTCGTCGACTACATGCGTCCGGCTATGCGCCTCTCGGCGCTGATGGGCCAGCCGGTCATCTACGTGCTCACGCACGACAGCATCGGCGTCGGTGAGGACGGTCCCACCCACCAGCCTGTCGAGCACCTCGCCATGCTGCGCGCCACGCCGGGCTTCATCGACCTGCGCCCGGCCGACGCCAACGAGACGGTCGAGGCCTGGAAGATCGCCCTTCAGACCGCCGACGCCCCCGTGGGCCTCATGCTGACGCGCCAGAACCTCACGACGGTCGACCGTGAGAAGTACGCGCCGGCGAGCGGCATCGCCCGCGGCGCCTACGTCATGCACGACGCCTCGGGCGGCGGCGCGCCGGACGTGATCCTCATCGCCAGCGGCAGCGAAGTCGCGCTCGCCCTGGAGGCTCACGAGCGCCTGGTCGCCGAGGGCGTGCGCTCGCGCCTGGTCAACATGGCCTCGATGCGGCTCTTCGAGCAGCAGGATGCGGACTATCGCGAGAGCGTGCTGCCGCCGGCATGCAGCTCACGCGTCGCGGTCGAAGCCGGAGTCACGTTCGGCTGGGATCGCTGGGTCGGCGACGGCGGCGTGGTCATCGGCATCGACCACTTCGGCGCCTCGGCTCCGGCCGGCACGCTGTTCCAGGAGTTCGGCTTCACCGCCGACAACGTCTACGCGCGCGCCAAGGCCCTGCTGGCCTGACACGGCGCAAGCGGCGCGAGGCCCAGGTCCCCGCGCCGGCAGTGCACCCAGACGGCCGACCCGCGTGCGGGGCGGCCGTCTGGCGTTCCCGGCGCGGCCGCGCCGGCCAGGGGGCGGCCGCGCTCGGGCGAAACCCCGACATCCCGGCCCCCCCTGCTTGAACCGCCGGGGGGCCGACCCTATGATGTGTGCGACTGTGTGCGAACTTGTAGCACGTTGAGCAGCGACCGCTAGGGGCAGCAAATGTCGCCAGATGTACCTTCCGAAGCCCACGAGATGATCCCTGCGGAGCGACGCGCGCGCATCGTCGAACTCCTCGAAGAGCGGCGCGCGGTCAGGGTCTCCGTCCTCAGCGAGACGCTCGGGGTGTCCGAGATGACCATCCGCCGTGACCTGGAGCAGCTCGAGCAGGCCGGCCTGCTTTCGCGCATGCACGGCGGGGCGATCCTCAAGCGGCGGATGATCGAAGAGCCGCTGTACGCCACCAACGTGCGCACGCACTCGGAGGAGAAGCGGCGCATCGCCAAGGCGGCGGCGGCGATGATCCAGCCGGGCGAGACCGTCTTCCTCAGCTCCGGCACCACCGCCGCCCAGGTGCTCAGCCACGTCGACCCGCAGCTCAAGGCGCGCGTCGTCACCCACAACGTCGGCGCGCTCTCCACCGCCCAGCGCAGCTCGCTCGACGTCGTGCTCCTGGGGGGTTCCTACCGGCAGCGCTCCAACACGCTCGAAGGTCCGCTGGCGATCGAGGCCGTCTCCGCGTTCCACGCCAGCCGCTTCATCCTGGGGGCGGACGGCGTGAGCCTCGAGGAGGGAGTGACCACCCCGAGCATCGGCCTGGCCGGCGTCGAGCGGGCGATGGTCCGTCAGACGCGCGGTGAGATCGTCGTGCTCGCCGACGCCAGCAAGGTCGGGGTCATCGGCGACGTGGCCATCTGCACGCTGGACAAGATCGACACGGTGGTAGTGGACGACGCCGTGGACAAGGACGTGCGCGACGAGATGGAGAGGCTGGGGATCTTCCAGGTCGTCGTCTGACGCGTCGGGGGGACGGCGCCGGACGCGAGTCGGGCCGCCGCCGGCCGGCCGGGCCTCAGAGGTCCCAGTAGGCCGACTGGACCTCGCGCGCCCGGGCCACTGCGGCGGCGGCGCGCTCCGTGCCGCCGCTCACCTTTGGGGCGCGCTCGTCCGCGACTGCGCGGAGCACCGCCTCGACCGCCCGGGCGCTCGCCGCGCGGTCGTAGCCGCCCTCCAGCACGAACGCGAGCCTGCCCCGGCACAGTTCCTGCGCCAGGCGGACGCAGCGCAGCGCCATCTGCGCGAAGCCGGCCTCGGTGACGCGCATCTCGCCCAGCGGGTCCGAGCGGTGGATGTCCTGGCCGGCGGAGACGAAGATCGCCTGCGGCGCGAACTGCCGCACGACGGGCTCGAACACCAGGTCGAACACACCGGCGTAGTCGGCGTCGTCGGCGCCGGCGGGGAGCGGCACGTTCACCGTGAACCCCTCCCCCGCGCCCTCGCCGCACTCCGTGAAGAAGCCGCTGCCGGGGTAGTGCGGCCACTGGTGCGCCGAGCCGAACAGGACCCGGGGCTCGGCGTAGAAGGCGGCCTGCGTGCCGTTGCCGTGGTGCACGTCCCAGTCGAGGATGGCGATGCGCTCGTATCCCCGCTGGAGCAGCCGGGCGGCCGCGATGGCGACGTTGTTGAAGAGACAGAACCCCATGGCCCGGTCGGGGGTCGCGTGGTGCCCGGGCGGGCGGATGAGCGCGAACGGCGTCAGCCCGTCGCTCCAGAGCTCGGCCGCAAGCAGCGCGCCGCCGGCGGAGAGCAGCGCCGTCTCGTAGCTGCGCGGCGACACGTGCGTGTCCGGGTCGATCCAGGAACCGCGTCCCAGCGCCGCACGTTTGATCATTGCCAGGTGCGCGGGCGTGTGCACCAGGAGGATATCGTCCTCCGTGGCCGGTGGAGGTGAGGTGCGCACCGTGAGCCGCCGCCAGAGATCGGTGCCCTCGAGGTGGTCGATCATCGAGGTGACACGGTCCGCGCCCTCGGGGTGCTGGCCGGTGTCGTGCTCGGCGTAGGCCGGGTCCCAGATGACGGCGGCGTCCATGCGGCCAAGGATACCCGACCGCCGGGCCCCGGGACCATCAGCCCGGTCGTCGCAGCGTGCCGGCCTACACGCCGGTCCCGCCCTCCCCGGTGAGGTACGGCCGCGCGAGGCGCTCCCAGAGTTCGGTAGCCGCACGCACGTCGGCGCCGTCGGGGTCCAGGCCATGCTGGATGGCGAGCCCGTCCACGATCGCGATCATGAGCATCGCGAACGGCCGCAGGCCGGCCGGCGCGTCGGGACCGGCGGCGTCCAGGCAGCGCAGCACCGTCTCGCGGTAGCCGTCGTAGAGTGCCGCGACCCGCTCCCGCAGGTCCGGGTCGCGCAGCGCGTGTGGCAGCACGTCGAAGAACGACTGGAAGCTCTCGGCGTCGGCGGCGATGCGCGACTCGCCGTCGATGAGTGCGTGGACGCGAGCCTCCCCGGCGGGCATGGCGGCCGTCTCCTCGATGAGGCCGCGGTTGGAGTCGTGCGCGAGCGAATCGACCAGGGCGGTGACGAGGCCGGCCTTGTTGCCGAAGTGGTAGCCGATGCTCGCCTTGGACTCGCCGGCCTCGCGTGCGATGGCGGACAGCTTGAGCGCCTCGAACCCGCCCTCCGCGAGAAGCCGCTGCGCCGCCGCCAGGATCCGCTGCGCGGTCGGCGGCAGCGCCTCCATGGGGTCCTCCAACAGCAGCGGCTCAGGGAGCCCCTGTCCGCGCGCCATACTCCTGCGCTTCTCGTCGATCGGGGTCATGGAGCTCCTCATCTTCCTTCTGGTCTCGGCTTGCCAGACCGCCGCATCGCTGTGTAGTATACATTTGTCCGTCCGGACAAACAAACTCTTGGACAGCGCTCACGTCGCTTGCGACTCACCACAGGAGGAACCGAGTTGGACACCACGCTTCCCGCCCTCAGCAAGTACCGCGGCCGTCACTTCCTCACCGACCTGGACTACACGCGCGAGGAACTCGAGGACCTGCTCAGGCTCGCCGTGAACCTCAAGGAGCTGTGGAAGCAGCGCCCGCTCACCCCGTTCCTCCCCGGCAAGCACCTCGCGATGATCTTCGAGGCGGCCTCCACGCGCACGCGCGTCAGCTTCGAGAACGGGTTCGCCGAGCTCGGCGGCAACGCGCTCTACCTTCGCCCCGGCGAGATTCACCTCCCCGGCCGCGAGAGCATCGCCGACACGGCGCGCACACTGAGTCAGTACAACGCCGCCATCGAGATCCGCAGCAAGAAGAACGAGACCGTCAACGAGCTCGCCGAGTGGTCGACGGTGCCGGTCATCAACGGCATGGACCACGACCGGCACCCCTGTCAGAGCATGAGCGACGCGCTCACCATCCTGGAGAGCGCGGGGACGCTGGCCGGCGTCACGTTCGCCTACGTCGGTGACGCCGCCCACCCCTGCAACTCGCTCTCCACGACCCTCACCAAGCTCGGGCTGAACGTCCGCGTCGGCAACGCCGCCGGCTACGAGATGGCGTCCGAGCTCCAGGAGCTCGCCGCGCAGTTCGCCGCCGAGAGCGGCGGATCGTTCCTGCTCACCAACGACCCGCTCGAGGCCATCGCCGGCGCCGACTTCATCTACACCGACTGCTGGTGGTGGACCGGTCAGGAGGACGAGTACAAGGACCGCGTCGAGGCGTTCAAGGCCTTCCAGGTCAACCCCCAGCTGTGGAGTCACGCCAAGGACGGGGCGAAGTTCATGCACTGCCTGCCGGCGATGCGCGGCGAAGAGGTCGTGGATGAGATCGCGGACGGCCCGATGAGCCTGATCTTCCCACAGGCCCAGAACCGGATGCACTTCCAGAAGGCTCTCATGCTCGCCGTGATCGGCATCGACGAGCTGCCGGCCGACCCGGACCTGCAGCCCATCGGCAAGGCCCTGCTCAGCTGAGCGACAAGCGCCTATAGCATCGCGTCAGCGAAAGGAACCACCATGGCAACCGATCTTCACCCAGGAGCGCCCGGGGGAGCGCTTGCGGAGAAGCCCAAGGTGTTCGGCCTGTTCAGCATGGTGCTGTTCAGCGTGTCGGCGATCCTCGTCGCCGACACCGTGGGCAGCTCGGCGGCGATGGGAGTCCAGGGCCTCGGCTTCTGGATCATCCTGGGCCTGCTCTTCTTCATCCCCTACGGCTTCGTCACCGCCGAGCTCGGCTCGGCGTGGCCGGACGAGGGCGGCATCTACGTGTGGGTCAAGAACGCCTTCGGCCCCGGCTGGGGGACGGTGACCTCCTGGATGTACTGGGTCAACGTCGCCCTGTGGGCGCCCTCGGTGTTCGTGCTGTTCATCGGCGCGATCGAGGTCGCCTGGGGCGTCGACATCGCGCCCCTCTGGGAGGCCGTGATCGTCATCGCCATGGTGTGGGCGATCGTGCTCGTCGGCATCCTGCCCCTCGAGTGGAGCAAGTTCGTGCCCAACCTGAGCGCCGCGCTCAAGGTCGTCGTGCTCGTCGGCCTGGGCGTGCTCGGCATCGCCTACGTGGTCAAGAACGGCGCGGCCAACTCGTTCGCGCTCGGCGACTGGATCCCGCAGTGGAACACCGACAGCCTCTCGTTCCTGCCCATCATCATCTACTCGTACATGGGGTTCGAGCTCATGAGCTCCGCCGGCGGGGCGATCAAGAACCCCAAGCGTGACGTGCCCAAGATGATCATCCTCGCCGGCGCGGCGATCCTCGCCGTGTACATGTTCGCGACGTTCGGCATCCTCGCGTCGATCAAGACCGAGGACGTGAGTATCGTCACCGGCATCACCGACGCCCTCAAGCTCATGGTCGACGAGGTCGCCGGCGGCGCGACGTGGTTGTTCAACATCGCCGTCGTCGCCCTGCTCTTCACGTTCTTCGGCAACATGGTCACATGGTCCATCGGCGCCAACCAGACGATCAGCGCCACGGGCCTCGACGACACGGCGCCCGGCGTGTTCGGCCACGTCAACAAGAAGTTCGGTACGCCGGACTACGCGTTCGTGCTCATGGGCGTCATCGCCACCGCGATCACGATCGTCGCCTACGTGCTCGACCCCAACCAGACGAGCGTGTTCTGGACGCTGTTCGCCCTCTCGTCGATCGTGTTCCTGATCCCGTACCTGATGATGTTCCCGGCGCTGCTCGTGCTGCGGCACAAGTACCCCGATCAGCCGCGGCCGTACGTGATCCCCGGCGGCAAGGCGGGCGCGTGGGTCGCGACGATCCTCTGCGAGGCCGGCATCGTGCTCACACTCTTCCTCTTCTTCTACTTCCCGGCGGACGGCGTCTCGAAGGCCACCTTCTGGATCATCACCGCCGGTGGCACCGTCATCTCGCTCCTCATAGGCTGGTGGCTCTACTGGAACTCCAGCCGACGGGCGGGCGGCGCGAAGCGCGCCGCGTGAGTGGCGCTCAAGGATAGAAGGACAGCAATGGCAGCAACCGGCAAGAAGAACGGCAAGACCGTCGTCGTCGCTCTCGGCGGCAACGCCATCCTCCAGCCCGGCCAGGTCGGCACCTTCGAGGAGCAGCTCTTCAACATCGACGGCGCCATGCGCCGCATCGCCGCCCTCGTCGAGGAGGGCTGGCGCGTGGTGCTCACCCACGGCAACGGCCCCCAGGTCGGCAACCTGCTCATCCAGAACGCGCTCGCCGCAAAGACGGTGGCGCCGATGCCGATGGACGTCTGCGGCGCGATGAGCCAGGGGCAGATCGGCTACATGGCCGCCCAGACCCTGGCCAACCACCTGCGCAAGCGCAAGCTCGAGGTGCCGGTGGTGACGCTCGTCACCCAGGTGGCCGTCGACCCCAGGGACGAGGCCTTCGCCGCCCCCTCCAAGCCGGTCGGCCCCTTCTACTCCGAGGGAGTGGCCAGGAAGATGATGCTCGAGGAGGGCACGGCCATGCGCGAGGACGCCGGCCGCGGCTGGCGCCGCGTCGTGCCCAGCCCCGAGCCCCGCGAGATCGTCGAGCTCGAGGCGGTGCGCGACCTCTCCGAGGCCGGCTGCCTCGTCGTCTGCAGCGGCGGCGGCGGCGTGCCCGTGGTCCGCTCCCGCGGCGCCCTCTCGGGCATCGACGCGGTGATCGACAAGGACCTCGCCGCGGCGCTGCTCGCGCGTGAGCTCGGCGCCGACGCCCTGCTCATCCTCACCGACGTGCCCCAGGCCTACGTCGACTACGGCACCCCCGCGCAGGCGGCGCTCTCCCGCGTCACCGCGAGCCAGATGCGCGCCTACGCCGCCGCGGGCCACTTCAAGGCCGGCTCCATGGGCCCCAAGGTCGAGGCCTGCCTGCGCTTCGTCGACGCCGGCGGCGAATCCGTGATCGCCTCACTCACCGAGGTCGGCCCGGCGCTGGCCGGCAGGGCCGGCACGCACATCGTGCCGGACGCGGCGGCGAAGAAGGCGGCGAAGCCGCGGGCCGGCGGCAAGGCCGCCGCCAAGGCGGCAAAGGCGCCGGCGAGGGCCGCCGCTGCGAAGAAGGCGGCGGCCCGCAAGCAGCCGCCGCCTCAGAAGCGCCGCACGACGAGCTCATCCGGCGGCGCCGACGTCATCGACATCACCACCGCCCGGCGGCGCGCCGTCGCCGAGTGAAGGCCGCAGGGCCCGAGGAGACCTCACATGAGCAAGCTCATCGACAGCACGCCCCGCGCGGACGGGTTCCGGATGCCGGGGGAGTTCGAGCCTCAAGCGCAGGTCTGGATGCTCTGGCCGCAGCGCCCGGACAACTGGCGCCTCGGCGCCAAGCCCGCCCAGCGCTCCTGGGTGGACGTGGCGACGGCCATCTCGCGCTTCGAGCCCGTCACCGTGGGCGTCAACAACGAGCAGTACGAGAACGCGGTCAACATCCTGCCGGCCTCGGTCCGCGTGATCGAGATCTCGAGCAACGACGCCTGGATGCGTGACTGCGGCCCCACCTTCGTCGTCAACGACAAGGGTGAGGTCCGCCTCGTCGACTGGGGCTTCAACGCCTGGGGTGGCCTCTACGACGGCCTCTACTTCCCCTGGGAGAAGGACCAGCTGGTGCCGCAGAAGGTCGCCCAGCTCGAGCGCGTGGACCGCTACAAGGCGCCGCTCGTCATGGAGGGCGGCTCGTTCCACGTCGACGGTGAGGGCACGGTCATCACGACCGAGGAGTGCCTGCTCAGCCCGGGCCGCAACCCCCAACTCACGCGCGAGCAGATCGAGCAGCACCTACGCGACTACCTGAACGTCGAGAAGGTCATCTGGCTCGCCAAGGGCATCGATCCCGAGGAGACCAACGGGCACGTGGACGACGTGGCGTGCTTCGCGCGGCCCGGCGTCGTGCTGGCCGCCGTCACCGAGGACGAGGAGCGACTGGCGCTACGAGCTCCTGCAGGACAACCTGCGGGTGCTGCGCGAGGCCACTGACGCCAAGGGCCGCAAGCTCGAGGTGATCACCGTGCCGATGCCGGCGATCATGGAGATCACCGAGGAGGAGGCCTGGGGAGTCGACAGCGCCGAGGGCTCGATCCCGCGGCGGCCCGGCGACAAGACCGCCGCGTCCTACCTCAACTTCCTCATCGTCAACGGCGGCATCGTCCTGCCGACGTTCGACGACACCAACGACGCCGTGGCGCGCGAGATCATCGCCGCGGCGTTCCCCGACCGCGAGGTCGTCACCGTGCCGGGCCGCGAGATCGTGCTCGGCGGCGGCAACGTGCACTGCATCACGCAGCAGCAGCCGCGCGGCTGAGTCGACGGCACGTCTACCTCGCGCCCCGCACGGGGGCGCCCGTGTTCATCACCTGGTCGGTGGGGCGCCGCCCGCGACCAGCTCCTTGCCCCACGGTTCACAGTCGGTCTCGAGCAGGTAGCCTCGGTTCGCGAAGAAGGCCTTTGACGCCTCGTTCTCGACGAGGATCTGCAGCTTCGCCTTGACCGCGCCGAGCCTGCGAAAGCGCTCTTCGAGCTCGTCCATGAGCGCGTCGGCTATGCCCTTGCGACGGCGCTCGGGCGCCACCGCGAGGTGGTAGACGTAGGCGCGGCGGCCGTCCCAGCCACCCATCACGGTGCCGATGATCCGGCCCTCGCCGTCACGCGCGACCAGAAAGAGCCCGGGGTCGCGCGTCAGCTTGAGCAGCGTGGCCTCCGGTCCGTCCGACGGTCGCATCCAGAGGTCGCCGCGCTGCCACAACACGTGGACGACCGCGTAGTCGTCCATGCTGAACTCCGTGATGATGACGTCGTCGCGCGCGCCCGGCATCGATCCCCTCTCGGCTGTGCCGATTCTACCGCCACAGCACGCACGATTGGACCAGCCGCGCGAGCGGTAGAATCGGCACAGCCGCAGCCGAGACCCGGAGGGAGCCTGGTGGACGCACTCGACCTCATGCTTGCGCGACGCAGCATCCGCCGCTTCACACCCGAGGACGTGTCGCGCGAAGACGAGCAGAAGCTCATCGACGCGGCGTTCGCGGCTCCGAGTGCGAACAACGACCGTCCCTGGCACTTCGTGTGCGTGCGCGACGCGGAGATGCGTCGGCGGCTGAAGGGGATGCACGAATGGACGCGGATGCTCGACAAGGCGCCGCTCGTGATCGCGGTGCTCGGTCGCGCCCAGGGCCACCCCTGGTGGATCGAGGACTGCTCCGCCGCCACGGAGAACATCCTCCTGGAGGCCGAATCGCTTGGACTCGGCGCGGTCTGGTGCGGCGTGCGGGAGGACCCCGACGCGGTCGTCGGGTACGAGCGCGCCTGCTGTGAGGCGCTCGGCGCGCCGCCCGACGAGTGGCGCGCGCTCGCCCTCATCGCCGTCGGGCACCCCGCCGAGCACAAGAAGCCGCGCACGCAGCGCCAGCCGGGCAAGGTCAGCTACGAGCGTTTCGGCCGGCGCTCGCGCTGACGAGGACCGCCGGTGAGCGCCGTCCCCAGCACTGAGGAGAGCGTCCAGCAGACCTCCCGGGCGATCTTCGCCGCCATAGCCGGCGATAAGCCCGGCAGGTTCAGCCGCGAGCGGCTGCAGGGCGACGTGATGGAATGGGCGATGGCGGACGAGCGTCTCAAGGTGGAGATGCTGCGCTTCGTCGACGTCTTCCCCACCTTGCGCAGCCGCGGGGAGATCGCCCGCCACCTGCGCGAGTACTTCGCCCGCGAGGGCGTCGCCGCTCCGCCGGCGCTGCGCTGGGGGATCAGCCTCACCGGGCAGCGTTCGCCGGTCGCGCCGCTGGCGAGCGCCGTCATACGCCGGCAGATGGGCGGCTTCGCGCAGCGGTTCATCGTCGGCCGGGATGCGCGCGGCGCGATCCCGGCCCTCAGGGCGCTGCGCGGCGACGGCGTCGGCTTCACGCTCGACGTGCTCGGCGAGGCCACCGTCAGCGAAGCTGAGGGCCTCGCCTACCAGCGCACGTACCTGGACCTCCTCGATGGGCTCGCCGCCGAGGCGGCGTCCTGGCCGACGGTCGCGGTCATCGACCAGGCTGCTTGGGGACCCCTGCCGCGCGTCAACCTCAGTCTCAAGATCACCTCGCTGTACTCGCAGATCGACCCCGTGGACTTCGACGGCAGCATCGCCGCCGTCAAGGACCTGCTGCGGCCCATCTTCCGCAAGGGCATCCAGACGGGAGCGGCCCTGACACTCGACCTCGAGCAGTTCCGCTTCCGCGACCTGACGCTCGGGGCGTTCACGTCGCTTCTCGACGAAGCCGAGTTCCGCGACTACCACGACGCCGGTATCGTGCTGCAGGCGTACCTCCGCGACGCCGAACGCGATCTCTCGCGGCTGGTGGCCTGGGCACGCGATCGCGGCCGGCCGTTTCACCTGCGCCTGGTCAAGGGAGCCTACTGGGACTACGAGACGGTCATTGCCGCGCAGGAGGGCTGGCCGGTGCCGGTGTTCACGCACAAGCCCGACACCGACGCCATGTACGAGCGGCTCGCGCGCGTGATGCTCGAGGCCGCCGACGTCGTCCGCCCCGCCTTCGCCAGCCACAACATCCGCTCGCTGGCCGTCGCCATCGAGACCGCGCGGGAGCTTGG
Organism: uncultured Thermoleophilia bacterium; assembly: GCA_963705205.1. Lineage (GTDB taxonomy): Bacteria > Actinomycetota > Thermoleophilia > UBA2241 > UBA2241 > CAIXSE01. The sequence goes on along the minus strand of CAVPJG010000005.1, from coordinate 11,661 downwards.
CCTGGCGCCGGACGCGTTCGAGCTGCAGATGCTGCACGGCATGGGCGACCCGATCAAGGCCGCGGTCTGCGGGATGGGCCTGCGCGTGAGGGAGTACGCGCCGGTCGGCGAGCTCATCCCCGGCATGGCCTACCTCGTGAGGAGGCTGCTGGAGAACACGGCCAACGACTCGTTCCTGCGCCAGACGTTCGTGGAGGGGGCCGCCGTCGACCAGCTCGTCAGGCCGCCCGAGACCTCGGCCGACTTCGGCGCTGAGCCGCGGCAGTTCCCGGCTGTCGCGGCCACCGACCCGCGAGACCCGGAGCCCTTCCGCAACCAGCCGCACGCGGACTTCTCCCGGCTCGAGAACCGCGAGGCGTATGACACGGCGCTGGCGACGGTGCGCGGCCGCTTCGGCGCCCACTACCCGCTGCGCATCGGAGGACGCGACATCGAGACTGCGCGGACGCTCGACTCGGTGAACCCGGCGGCGCCCGACGAGGTGGTCGGCACGGTCGCCTACGGCGGCCGTGCCGAGGCCGAAGCGGCCGTCGCCGCGGCGCGCGCGGCGCTTCCGGCGTGGCGGGACGCCGCGCCGGAGGAGCGCGCGGCGGTGCTCTTCCGTGCCGCTGAGCTCATGCGCGCCGAGACCATGGAGCTCTCGGCGCTCATGACCCTCGAGGCGGGCAAGACGCGCCGGGAGGCCAACGGCGACGTGGACGAGGCCGTCGACTTCCTCGAGTACTACGGGCGCGAGATGCTGCGCCTCGGTGCACCGAGGCGGATGGGCAACGCGCCCGGCGAACACGATCTGTACTTCTACCAGGCGCGCGGTGTCGCCCTCGTGATCGCGCCCTGGAACTTCCCGCTGGCGATCCTCACGGGCATGACGAGCGCCGCCCTGGTCGCCGGCGATCCCGTGATCGTGAAGCCGGCGGGCCCGACCCCCGTGATCGCCGCGCAGATGGTCCGGCTCCTTGAGGCCGCCGGCGCGCCGCCCGGCACCGTCAACTTCCTGCCCAGCCCCGGCGGCGAGGTCGGGGACTTCCTCGTCCGCCACCCCGGCGTCGATCTCATCGCCTTCACGGGGTCCATGGACGTCGGCCTGCGCATCATCAGCCAGGCGGCGCAGCACCCGGCCGACGACGGCGTCAAGAAGGTCATCGCCGAGATGGGCGGCAAGAACGCGATCATCGTCGACACGGACGCCGACCTCGACGTCGCCGTGAGCGAGGTCGTCGTCTCCGCCTTCCACTACGCCGGGCAGAAGTGCTCGGCCGCCTCGCGGGTCATCGTGCTCGAGGCGGCCCACGACGAGTTCGTCCACCGGCTGGTCGAGGCGGCGCGCAGCCTCGTCGTCGGCCCGGCCGAGAACCCCGCGACCCGCGTGGGCCCCGTCATCAGCGCCGACGCGCGGCAGAAGATCGAGGGCTACGTCGAGCAGGGCAGGCGTGAGGCGACGCTCGCCGCCGCCGTCGAGCCGCCCTCGGGCGGCTGGCCCGGCGGCGGCTTCTACGTCGGCCCGCACGTGTTCACGGACGTGCGTCCCGACGCCGTCATCGCCCAGGAGGAGATCTTCGGGCCCGTCGTGGCCGTCATGAGGGCCGCCGACCTCGACGAGGCGCTGGCGATCGCCAACGGCGTCCGCTACGCGCTCACCGGCGGCGTCATCAGCCGCAGTCCGGCGGCCATCGCCCGGGTCCGCCGGGAGTTCCGTGTCGGCAACCTCTACATCAACCGCGGCATCACCGGCGCGCTGGTCGAGCGCCAGCCGTTCGGCGGCTTCAAGATGAGCGGCATCGGCTCCAAGGCCGGCGGCCCCGACTACCTCCTCCAGTTCCTGGAGCCGCGCGTGATCACCGAGAACACCCTGCGCCGCGGCTTCGCTCCCCCGGACGACCTCGTCGACTGACCGCCGCGGGGAGGTCGGCGAGCGGGACGCCCCGCAGGCGCACCGCTCGAAGCAGCCGAACCCCGCATCTCCTCCCGGCGTCTCACCCACAGACAGACCCGTCCGGCCGCGGGGGCGCGGCCAAGGAGGAGGAAAGCCATGACTCGCAGGGTCAAGATCGTGATCGCCGTCCCGCTCGCGGTCGTCGCCGTCGTCGCGCTGTTCGCGGTCGTCGGCCTCGTCGCGCGCGACGGGAGCTCGAACTACTCTCTGTCCGACGCGGCCCGGACGACCAGCCAGGGGGAAGCCGGAAGCGCAGCCGAGCCGGCGATGGGAGACGAGGCCGGCGCGGCCTCCAAGAGCACGATGGACGGCCAGGACTTCGCGGCGGCCGTCCCGCCCGCCGCCGCGCCCTCAGCGCACTACCTGCTGCGCACCGGGGACCTCTCCCTGCTCGTCGCCCGAGGCGAGCTGCTGCCGACCGTCGACCGCATCACGGGCATGACGGCGGCCATGGGCGGCTACGTGATGTCCAGTTCGGTGGGCAGCCAGGCGGGTGGCACCATAGAGCCGATGCCGCTCGACGACGTGGCGGTGTCGTCGCCCGAGGGCGGCGAGGGCTCCGTCCCCACCGCCCTCACCGACCCCTACGCCGCGCTCGTCGTGCGCGTTCCCGAGGAGCTCTTCGAGACCGCCATCAAGCGTTTCTCCAGGCTCGGCGACGTCCAGAGCGTCTCGACGTCCAGTGAGGACGTCACCGCGCAGTACGTCGACGTGCAGGCCCGGCTGCGCCACTTCCGCGCGGTCGAGCGCCGTCTGGTCCGCTTCCTGCAGGAGACGACCACGGTCAACCAGATGCTGGCCGTGCAGGACCGTATCGACCAGGTGCAGCTGACCATCGAGGAGCTCACCGCCCAGCTCAAGTCGCTCAAGGAGTCCACCTCCTACAGCACGATCTCGGTGTACGTGTCGGAGAAGGACGCGACCGCCGCGATCCACGCCGGCAACACCTTCGGCGGCACGTTCTGGAACTCGGTGGACCTGCTCGGCCACGGCGCCCGCGTCACGGCGCTCGCGCTGACCGCGCTCGTCCCCTTCATCGTCGTCTTCGGCGCCGTCGCTGCGGCCGTCTGGTTGGTCGTCCGCCGGCTGCGCAGGGGCAGGCGGCAGGCGGCGCCGCCGACCTTGCCGGCCTGACCCAGCCCGCCCGTCGGGCCACCGCCGCCGGACTGCGGCTACCTCTGACACCGAAGCCACACCTCGCGTCGGGCGGGATGTATGCGAAACCGGGTCATACCGGCTGCCGTACGGCCCAGAGTACAACGGTACATCTGAGCGTGCGTCCGGGCGTGCGAGTCCCCGCGGCGATACGGCGGGCCAGGCGACGATGTGGTGCTTCCCGATTCCGGTGGCCCTCGCCCGCCGGTGAGCACCGGCCGCGCACCGGGTATGGTCCTCCCAGACTCAGACGACCCCGGCCGAGGAGGCAGCGGTGAAGGCGGTACGCATCCACGAGTATGGAGGGCCTGAAGTCCTCGTGTACGAGGAGGTCCCGACGCCCGAACCGGGGCCCACGCAGATCCTCGTCAAGGTCGCGGCGGCGACCGTGAACCCGGTGGACGTGTCCGTACGAGAGGACCGCTTCCCGACGCCCAAGAAGCCGCCCAAGATCCTCGGGTCGGATGGGGCGGGCGTGGTCGAGCGGACAGGCGAAGAGGTCGCCTCGGTGCAGCCGGGCGACCGGGTCTCGTTCAGCGGTCTCGGCATCGGCAGCGAGGGCAGCTACGCGGAGTACGCCCTCATCGCCGAGACGCAGGTCGTGCGCGTCCCCGACGGGCTGTCGTTCGTCGACGCCGCGGCCATCGGCATGGCGTTCCCCGCGGCGTACTACGCGCTCGTGACGCGCGGAGCGCTCCGCGAGGGCGAGACGATCCTGGTGCAGGGTGCGTCAGGAGGCGTCGGATCGGCCTCCGTTCAGCTGGCCAGAGCGCTCGGCGCCCGCGTGCTCGCCACGGCGAGCGGACCGGGCGCCGCCGACCTCGTGCTCGGCCTCGGCGCCGAGGCGGTGATCGACTTCCGCACCGAGGACGTGCCCGCACGCGTCCTCGAGCTGACCGAGGGCAGGGGCGTGGACCTCGTCCACGAGCTCGTCCTCAGTGTGAACCTGCCGGCCGACGTCAAGATGGTGGCCAAGGGCGGCCGCATCGTCGGCACCGGCCAGGGGCCGGGCCCGGACGCGACCGCCCCGATCGGCGAGGCGCTCTCGAAGGACGTGTCCGTCCTGTTCATGAACCTGAACAACGCCGGGCGCGCCGGAGTGGCCGCCATCGCTGCCGAGATCGCGGCCATGGCGGCGGCGGGCAAGGTGAAGCCGGTGATCGGCGCCGAGCTGCCGCTCTCCGAGGCGCGCCGCGCCCACGAGATGCTCGCCGAGGACCACCTCGGCAAGATCGTCCTGCTGCCGTGAGCGAGGGTCCGCGCCGCAGCGGGTGCGGCCGGCTCAGTACCCCTTGCCGTTGCCGCGGATGGCCTCTTCGCGCTCCTTGCGCAGCTCGAGCCGCGGCAGCAGCGAGGTGATGACGGTGAGCAGCGTCTCCAGCCGCTGCTCCTCGCTCAGCGATTCGAGCAGCTCCTGCTTGAGCGGCGCGCCGAAGTCCACCGAGGAGGCGATACGGAACGAGAGCGGGCCTGCGCCGGCGGGTTCCTCCGGATCCTCCACATCCATGAGGACCAGCATCCTGGCGTACACCTCCAGGACGGCCTCACGCACCGCCGGCGAGCTCTCGGGCTCGGAATCGCGGTAGAACTCGACCTCGGCGCGAAGGTAGTCCGTCTCGGCGTCTTCCGGCTCGCGCACCTCGATGATGCGGAACCGCCGCCCTCCCTCGACGATGACGTTCAGGCGCCCGTCGTCCATCTCCTCGATGAGCTGGGTGATGCGCGCCGCCGTCCCACACTCTCGCACGGTGTCCTCCTCGGCGAGCACGACGCCGAACTCACCCTCCTCAAGGCGTTCGCCGATCAGCCTCTTGTAGCGCTCCTCGAAGATGTGCAGCGGGACGACCTCACCGGGCAGCAGCACGATGCCGAGCGGGAACAGCCCCAGCAGCCTGTCGTCAGCATCGCTCACGTCGCGCCTCCAGCATCGCCTTGCCGCCTCCCCGGGGCGGACTCTTCCCAGTGTACTCCGGCGGCGGTTCCGCCGCCGTCCCCCCTGCGCCCCACGTACATCGTGTACTCGAGAGGCCGTCCGTCGATCACATCGACGGCCGTGACCGTGCGCACGTCCTCGAACACGTCACGGAGGTCGCCCTCGAAGCTCGGATACTCCTCGGGAGACCAGAAGACGGCCGCGCCGCCGGGGCGGAGCGCGGCGCGGACCGCGCACAGCCCGGCCGCCGTGTACAGGCGGGCGTTCTCACGGCGCACGAGCCACTCGGGCCCGTTGTCGGTGTCCAGGGCGACGACGTCCCAGGCGCCCTGCTCGGCGGTCACGAGATCGGCCACGTCGGCGACGACCACGCGCACCCGGCCCGAGCTCTCCGCGGCCTCCGCGCGCCGAGCCCGCTCGCCCCCGTGCGCGCGGAACCAGCGCACGATCGTCGGCTCCAGTTCCGCGACGGTCACCGAAGCGACGCGCTCGCAGGCCAGCGCCTCGTCGAGCGCATCGCCGATGCCGAGGCCGCCGATGAGCACGTCGAGGGCTCCCCCGGCCACGTGCGGCCAGGCCGCCGCGACGAGCGCCCTGCTGCTCGCGGCGTTGGCGGCGGAGACGAGGAAGACGCCGTTGGCGACGATCTCGAGGCCCGCCGGGCCGCGGCGCAGCACCAGCTCGCCGCTCACGCCGTGAGCGCGCTCCATCTCTTCCGCGAACGCCATGCGACGGATCCTAGGGGAGCGCCCCGACCCGCGCGACCGGAGCCCCTGCCCGTAGCGGGCTCAGTCGCGGCCGCGCGCGTAGCGCGTCGATGACCGCGCGCACGTGCCGCCGGACGTCCTCCGGCAGCGGCGGCACCTCGTTCTCCGCGATCAGTGCCTGCGCCCTGTCCCAGGCGTCCTTCACCAGCGGCGTCCCGATGTACTGGTCAAAGGTGCCACGGCGCCACAGGCGCGGCTGCCAGAGCTCCCCGGCACGGTACAGCTGCCGCGTGCTGCGGCGCGCCAGGAAGTGACCGCCGATACCCACCTCCACCAGGTCGTCGATGAGCGCCCTGGCCTCGTCCACCGGATCCTCGCGCATGAAGCGCTCGATGGCGTTGACGGTGTCCGCGTCCAGCACCGTCTTCGCCAGGCTCGCGGTCTGGGCGCTGTCCATGAGCCCGAAGGCCAGCATGATGTCCGCGCCCGCCAGGGCGCTCGCGAGGCCGGTCAGCATGCCCTCGGCGCCGGCCTGCAGGTCGCACGCCTTGGCGTCGCAGCTGACGGCGCTGCCCTGGGTGCGAAGGCCGTAGAAGCGGCTCATCTCGATGCAGACGACGTTGATGAGCCCGTCCTCCGGCGCCCCCGAGAGGTACAGCCCGCTGCGCATCTCGGCGACCGCCGAGCCGACGGCGGACACCATCGCGCAGCCCGGGACCGCCAGCTGGAAGAGGACGACCGCGCTGAGCAGCTCGGCCATGTTCAGGATACTGGTGCCGAGGACGCTCATCGGGCCGGTGGTGCCCATCTGCGGCATCGGCAGCACGAAGATGGGGCAGCCGGCCTTCGCCATCAGGATGTGCGCCTCGGTCATCTCGGCGTCGTGCTGGAGCGGGGCGATCGTGCAGTTGGTGGCCGACCAGATGGGACGCTCGGCGAGCGAAGCGCCGGCGATCGCCTCCAGGAGCTCGATCATCACCGGCGCCTGGTCGGGCGTGCGCACCTCGTCCTGCAGGTGCTTGCGCGAGTTCTCGAACGCGATGCGCGCCATCTCGAGGTTGCCGACACGCGCGTCGACGTCGCCGGGAGTGATGGTGGCCCAGGTGAAGTCGATCTCCGGGACGGCGTCGTACAGGCGCATCATCGTGGCCAGATCCGCCTCGGTGCCCTCGTGCCTCTCGCCGGTCAGGTCGTCGAGCATGTAGGTGGCCGCGCCGTCGCTGGTGTAGAGCATCCCGCCGGCGCCGACCGTGCAGTCGTACGCCGGCTCCCGCCCGGCCAGCAGGATGTCTCGCGGCGCCTGCCGCAGGCAGCGCTCGACCAGCTCCCACGGCAGCTTGGCCCGCAGCCGGGCCTCGTCGACGGTGGCGCCGGCCTCCCTGAGGAGCCCCGTGAGGGTCGGTGTGTTGTAGGCCACGCCGACCTCCTCCAGCAGGCGCACGGTCTGCTCGTGGACGAACTGCTTCTCGGTCTGGCTCAGATACTCGAACGTCGGTCGCACGAGGCTCCCTCCACCGTCACGGGTCGTGCCGATCCGTGTCGTCAAGTCGTTTGGTCAGGGCCTTCGGCTCGCACTCGCGCCCGAACTGATCGCAGGCGAGACACCCGCCGAGCAGCGCGTCGCGCTCCGTGCCGGGCTCCACGGGTTCGAACCCCTGTGCGAGGAAGAACGCAGGGGCACGCGCGGTCACCCACAGCCGGCGCATGCCGCGCTTCCGTGCCTCGCGCTCGAGCGCGGCGTACAGCGCCGCGGCGAGGCCGCGGCGCCGGAAGCGCTCGTCCACGGCCAGCCAGTTCGCAGTTTCCAGGCCGGCGTACCGCTCGAGCGCGATGCAGCCGACGAGGTCCTCTCCGTCGTAGGCGCCCCAGGCCGCAGCGATGCTCTCGTCGTCGCGGCCGTCGTCCTCCAGGCCGCAGGCCACACCCAGCCTGCGCATCGCCGCCAGGTCCTCCAGCGGCCCGATGACGACCTCACCCCCACCGATCTCGCTCATCGATCGCCACCCCTCCAGCTCACACGCCCGGCCGGTGCGCCGACGCTCCGCGCGTAGCGTTCGATGACGGCGTCGACCTCAGTGGCGACGTCGTCGGGCAGCGGCTCCACTTCGTGCGAGCGCAGCAGCCCCTCCGCGCGGGCGGCCGCCTCCGCCACCAGCGGCCGTCCCTCGTACGCCTCGAACGGCCCGCGCTGCCAGAGCGCCGGCTGCCATACCTCGCCACCACGGTGGAACCGCCGCGTGCTCTTCCGCCCGAGATAGTGGCCGCCGATGCCGACGGCGGCGATGTCGTCCAGCAGCGCCCGCGTCGCGTCTATCGGGTCCTCGCGCACCAGCCGCCGCAGCGCGCCGACGGAGTCGCAGTCCAGCAGCACTTTGGCGAAGCTGAGCGACTGGGCGCCGTCCGAGCAGCCGAAGGCCAGGATCGTGTCGGCGCCGGCCAGGGCGCACGCGGCGCCGGTCAGCATGCCCTCAGCACCCGCCTGCTGGTTGCTCGCCTTGGCGTCGCAGGTGATGGCGCTGCCGGTGCAGGGCAGGCCATAGAAACGGCTCATCTCGATGCCGATGACGTTCATGAGCGCGCACTCGGGCGTGCCGCAGAGATAGAGCCCGCTGCGCATGTCGGCGACGCCCGCACCCATCCCGGAGATGATGCCGCACCCGGGCCGGGCAAGCTGGAAGAGCACGACCGCGCTGAGCAGCTCCGCGACGTTGACGATCATGGTGCCGAGCACCGTCATCGGCGCCGTGGTCCCACTGAGCGGCATGGGCAGCACCAGCAGCGGCACGCCGGCCCGGACCATGGCCAGCGTCGCCTCCGTCATCTCCCGTTCGTGCTGGAGCGGCGCCACCGTGCAGTCGATGGTCGAGAAGACCGGCCGGTCCCACAGGGAGCCGCCGGCCACAGCCTCGAAGATCTCTACCAGCGGCGCCGCGTGAGCGGGGTCGCGGACCTCGTCCTGGACGTGCTTGGTGAGGTTCGCAAGGGAGATGGCCTCGATCTCCAGGCCGGCGGTGAGCGGGTCCAGGTCGCGGGCCGAGATGGTCGGCCAGGCGTAGTCCACCTCCGGCAGAGCGTCGTACAGACGCATGGTGCGGCGCAGCCACTCGGCGGAGCCGTCCTCCCGGCGCCCGGTCAGGTCGTCGAGCACGTAGGTCGCGGTGCCGTCGGCGCAGAAGGTGAGCGACCCGTCGCCCGACGACGACGTCGCGCCGCGGGTCGCGCCCGGCCAGCCTCACCTCCGAGGGGCACGTCGCGAGGCAACCGTCGACGAGCTCCTGGGGCACTTTGGCCGTGAGCCTCGCCCTGTCGACCTGGGCGCCCGCCTCGGCCAGCAGGTCGATCGCCTCCGGCGTGTTGTAGCCGACGCCGACCTCGGCGAGCACGCGCAGCGCCTGCTCATGGACGAACTCCCTGTCGTCCGCCGAGAGGTAGGTCAGGCGTGCACGCGCCATCAGCCGGTCAGCCCGCGCGCGCGGCCCAGCCGCCGATGACTTCGTCGATGTGGCGGTCGGCGGCCTCGTCCAGCGGCGGCACCTCGTGCGTCTCGAGGATCTCCCGCGCGCGGGCGGCGGCCTCGTGCGCGAGAGGCCGCCCGATGAACTCCTCGAACGTCCCGCGCTGGAACGCCCGCGGCCGCCACACCTCGGTCCGGGCGTGCTGCCGCGTGCTCTTCCGCCCGAGGAAGTGCCCGCCGATGCCGACCTCGAGGATGTCGTCCATGAGCGCGGTCGTCTCGTCGATGGGCTGTTCGCGCAGGTAGCGGCGCAGGGCGCCGATCTGGTCGTTGTCGAGCACGTACTTCGCGTAGCTCGAGATCTGCACGCCGTCGAGGCCTCCGCTGGAGATGAGCGAGTCGGCGCCGGCGAGGGCGGCCACGAGCGCCGTCATGCCGCCCTCCGAGCCCGCCTGGAAGTTGGCCGCCTTGGCGTCGGCCGACATGCCGGTGGCCTGCGTGGGCAGCCCATAGAACCGGCTCATCTCGAGGCAGATCAGGTTGATGAGGCCGATCTCCGGGCTGGACGCGATGTACCCTCCGGAACGCATGTCGGCGACCGCGGAGCCCACCCCGGAGATGAGGGCGCAGCCGGGGTGCGCGGCCTGGAAGAGCACGATGCCCGAAAGCAGCTCCGCCATGTTCAGGATGCACGTGCCCAGCAGGGTCATCGGCCCCGTCGTCCCGGCCTGCGGCATGGGCAGGACGAAGATGGGCACGCCGCGATCGACGAGCTTGAGCCCGGCCTCCGTCATGTCCCTGTCGTGCTGCAGCGGCGCGATGGTGCAGTTCGTGACCGAGAAGCAGGGACGCTCCGTGAGCGGCGCCCCGCACGCGGCCTCATAGATCTCGAGGATCGGCTCGACCATCTCCGGCGTGCGCACCTCGTCCTGGATGTGCTTGGTCGAGTTCCGCACCATCGTGGCCTGAGTGACGAGCGGGAGCAGCTCCGCGGGGGCATCCCCCGGGTTGGGCGACGGCCACAGGGTGTCGATCTCCTCGAGGGCGTCGCACAGCCGCGCGACCTCGGCGAGGTCCGCCGTGGTCCCCTCGCGGCGCTCGCCGGTGACGTCGTCGAGCATGTAGGTGGTCATGCCGTCGCTCGTGGTGATGAGCCGCTCGCTCCCGAGCAGGCGATCCTGGGAGGGATCGCGGCCGGCGAGCAGGACGGTCCGGGGAACCGTCTTCAGCGCCGCCTCGATGACGTCCCAGCTGAGGCGCGCGGTGAGCGTTTCGCGGTCCACGCGCGCCCCCGCCGCCTCGAGCAGGTCGCTGGCTCTGGGCGTGTTGTACGCCACGCCGACCTTCGCCAGCACCTCGAGCGTCTTCTCGTGTACGAACTCCTTCTCCACGTCGGAGAGGTAGGTGATGCGGGCCCTGGCCACGGCACGTCCTCCTTGGGTACCAGACAGGCTACCACAGCCTTCACGGAGTGCCCGCGAAATCGCAAGGATCGTGCGAGGTTTGTCGCAGAATCCGTCGCAGGTGAATGGAGCATTGCGAACTTCGTACATCCCCGCGAGGCCGATGCCGGACCCGTTAACGCCGTCGGGCCCGGTGAACCATCCGGTTCACCGGGCCCGACGAGGATCAAGAAAAGATCCGGCGGCGTCCTACTCTCCCGCGGGGTCGCCCCCGAAGTACCATCGGCGCTGGAGGGCTTAACTTCTCTGTTCGGAATGGGAAGAGGTGTGACCCCTCCGCTATGGCCGCCGAAAACCTGGCGCCGTCACACTGGCGCACAAACATTCGTGCCGGCACGCGGACACGGACCTGAAAACTGCAGAGCGGCATTGGAGTTCAAAGTCAAGCCCTCGGGCAATTAGTACTGGTCTGCTGAACACATTACTGTGCGTACACATCCAGCCTATCAACCAGGTGGTCTACCTGGGCCCTTACCCATTCTAGATGGTGGGAGATCTCATCTCGAGGCGCGCTTCCCGCTTAGATGCTTTCAGCGGTTATCGCTTCCAGACGTAGCTAACCAGCAGTGCCGTTGGCACGACAACTGATACACCAGAGGTCTGTTCACCCCGGTCCTCTCGTACTAGGGGCAACCCCTCTCAAATCTCCAACGCCCACAGAAGATAGGGACCGAACTGTCTCACGACGTTCTGAACCCAGCTCACGTACCGCTTTAATGGGCGAACAGCCCAACCCTTGGGACCTACTTCAGCCCCAGGATGCGATGAGCCGACATCGAGGTGCCAAACCCTCCCGTCGATGTGGACTCTTGGGGAGGATAAGCCTGTTATCCCCGGAGTACCTTTTATCCGTTGAGCGACCGCGATTCCACTCTCCACGGCCGGATCACTAAGCCCGACTTTCGTCCCTGCTCGACTTGTCAGTCTCGCAGTCAAGCTCCCTTGTGCCTTTACACTCTACGTACGGTTTCCAATCGTACTGAGGGAACCTTTGGGCGCCTCCGTTACATTTTAGG
>CAVPJG010000004.1:0-100176 GCA_963705205.1 uncultured Thermoleophilia bacterium | reverse complement strand
ACCACCGGGAACATCAGCAGCGAGAGTGCGCTGACCGCCTGCTCGCTCTTGGTGAGCAAGGCGGCCATGAAGTTCAGCCCCGCGAAGGCCAGGCCGAACACGCCCGAGAGGAAGAGGACCAGCAGCAACCCTCCCAGGCCGGTCACGAGCGTGGCTCCGAGAAGCACGCTTACGCCGAGGATCACGCCGGCGATGAACGCCGCCTCGAAGAACAGCGGCACCATCTCGCCGGCGAGGATCGCGCTGCGTGCGATGGGCGTGGCGCGCAGCTTGTCGAGGTACCCGGTGCGATACTCGACGAGCATCCCGTAGCCTGCCCAGCCCACCGCGAGGAACGAGGCGAAGACGACCTGCCCCGGGGCCAGGTAGGCGAGGTAGCTGTCGGTGGCGAAGGCCGGCAGCTGGATGATGTCCTTGAACAGCTGACTGAAGACGAGCAGCTGGATGAGCGGAAAGAAGATGATGCTGATCAGGTTGGCCGGCACACGGAGGAAGCGGCGCGTCGTGCGCAGGCCAAGCCAGTAGGTGTCGTAGGCGAAGGCGGTGATCTCGTTCATGCTCAGAACCCCATGATGATGGGCTGGTCGGCCGCCTCTTCACGGATGTGGCGGCCCGTGTACTTCAGGAACACGTCGTCCAGGCTCGGCTGGCTCATCCGCAGGCTGGCGATCTCCAGCCCGTTACCGTCGAGGCGCCGCAGCAGCCCAGGGATCGCCGCGCTCGCGTCGGGGACGGACAGCGTCACCCCCTCCGGATGGGCGGCCACGGCCTCGCAGGGCACCATGCCCTCGAGCAGCCGGCAGAGCTCGGCCCGGCGCGCGTCCTCACCGTCGCCGTCCCCCCCCCCTCCCTGGCCGAGCTGGAGGGTCACCGTGTCCGCGCCGACCCCGGCCTTGAGGGTCTCGGGTCTGCCCTCGACGACCACGTGGCCGTTGTCGATGATCGCCAGCCGCGTGCAGAGGCGGTCCGCCTCCTCCATGTAGTGCGTCGTGAGCAACATCGTCGTACCCTCGGCGTTGATGCGCTCGAGCTCTTCCCAGAGCGCGGTGCGGCTCTGCGGGTCGAGGCCCTCCGTGGGCTCGTCCAGGATGAGGACCTCGGGGCGATGCATGAGCGCCGCGGCGAGGTCGAGCCGGCGCTTCATCCCCCCAGAGTAGGTCCCGGTGAGCTTCTTCGCCGCCGCCTCGAGGCCCATCAGCTGGAGCAGGCCGTCGGTACGGGCGCGGATATCGCGCCTGGACATGCGGTGCAGCCGGCCCGCCAGCTCGAGCGTCTCGCGACCGGTCGAGAAGGCGTCGAGGGTCGGGGTCTGCATCGCGAGACCCAGCCGCCTGCGCACGTCGGCGGGGTCAGCCACGACGTCGAACCCGGCGACGCGAGCCGCGCCGGACGTCGGCTTCAGCAGCGTGGCGAGGATGCGGATGGTCGTGGTCTTGCCGGCTCCGTTCGGACCGAGGAAGCCGAAGAGCTCACCCCGGTCCACGTCGAAGCTGACCTGGTCGACGGCGCGAGTATCGCCGCCGTAGATCTTCACGAGGTCGCCGACCTCGATGACGGGCTCTGCCGTTCTGGCCATGTGCTGACCTCCTGCTGTCGGACGGCGGCGCGCGCGGAGACTGGCGCCGCTGTTGGTTAACCGTGCCCCCCGGATGCAGGAACTAACGTGAGCGGCCGGGCTCGGATGCACGCCGGGCGCGTGAGGGACCGGGGCGCGCCGGGAGAGGCCGCGGCGACGCAGCAGGAGCGTCGCCCCGTGCCTGTCGGCCTCAGCCTCCGGCGTCGAGCTCGGCGAGGATCGCGCGCGCGTCGGCCGCAGCGGACGCGGGAACGAGGACACTCACGGGCCCGAAGCCGCCCTGCGCCCCCGGATACAGCCAGCCGGCGCCGCCCTCGCGCACCATGACGGGGATGCCGGCCGATTCGAGCGCGGCCGCCAGCAGGGAGCCGCTCACGGCGTCGGGCGCCGTCGCGACCACGACGGCATCGCCGCCGGCGCTCACGAGACGCGCGTCTTGCTCGCCGGCTTCTTCGCCGGTGCCGGAGGCTGCCTCCGCGAAGCGGCGCCGGCGAGCGCCCGTGCGAGGAACTCGCCGGTGTGCGAGACGTCGGGCAGGCCGGCAAGCTCCTCCGGCGTGCCGGTCGCGACCACCCGCCCGCCCTCATCGCCGCCTTCGGGGCCGAGGTCGACGACCCAGTCGGCGCTCTTGATGACGTCGAGGTTGTGCTCGATGACGACCACGGTGTTGCCCTGGTCGACCAGCCGCTGGAGCATCTCGAGCAGCTTGTCGATGTCCTGGAAGTGCAGGCCGGTGGTGGGCTCGTCGAGGATGTACAGGGTCTTGCCGGTGGCGACCTTGCTGAGCTCGCTCGCCAGCTTGACCCGCTGGGCCTCACCGCCGGACAGCGTCGTCGCCGGCTGGCCGAGCTTGACGTAGCCCAGCCCGACCTCGTCCAGGGCCCGGAGCCGCCGCGCGATGCGCGGCACGTTGGCGAAGAACTCGACCGACTCCTCGACGCTCATCTCGAGCACCTCGGCGATGTTCCTGCCCTTGTACCGCACCTCGAGCGTGTCACGGTTGTAGCGTTTGCCATGACAGGCTTCGCAGGGCACGTAGACGTCGGGCAGGAAGTGCATCTCGATCTTGAGCTGCCCGTCTCCCCTGCAGGTCTCACAGCGGCCGCCTTTGACGTTGAAGCTGAAGCGGCCGGGCTTGTAGCCGCGCAGCTTGCTCTCGGGCGTCTGCGCGAACAACTGGCGGATGTGGTCGAACACTCCCGTGTACGTGGCCGGGTTGCTGCGCGGCGTGCGCCCGATGGGCGACTGGTCGATGTCGATGACCTTGTCGAGGTGCTGGGCGCCGTCGATGCCGGCATGCTCGCCGGCGCGCAGCTTGGTGCCGCGGTTGAGGCGCGCCGCCATGCCCTTGTGCAGGATCTCGTTGACCAGTGTGGACTTTCCGGACCCCGAGACGCCGGTGACGCACGTGAACGCGCTCACGGGGAACGAGACGTCGATGTCCTTGAGGTTGTGCATGCGGGCGCCGCGGACGGTGAACCACTGCAGCGGCATGCGCCGCTGGCCGGGCAGCTGGATGCTGCGCCGGCCGGCGAGGAACTCGCCGGTGAGAGACTCGGGGTCGGCCATGACCTGCGCCGGCGTGCCTTGGGCGACCACGCGGCCGCCGTGCTCGCCGGCGCCGGGGCCCATGTCGACGATGTGGTCGGCGAGGCGCATGGTCTCCTCGTCGTGCTCGACGACCAGCACGGTGTTGCCTAGATCGCGCAGCCGTAGCAGCGTGTCGATGAGGCGGCGGTTGTCGCGCTGGTGCAGACCGATGCTGGGCTCGTCGAGGATGTAGAGCACGCCGACGAGCGCCGAACCGATCTGCGTCGCCAGCCGGATGCGCTGCGCCTCGCCGCCGGAGAGCGTGGCGGAGGCGCGCTGCAGGCTGAGATAGCCGACGCCGACGTCGTTCAGGAAGCGCAGCCGCTCGCCGATCTCCTTGATGACGCGGCCGCCGATGAGGCGCTCGGTCTCGGTGAGCGCGAGCTGGTCGAGGAACCCGAGCGCCTCGCGCACGCTGAGCAGCGTGAACTGATGGATGTTCTGACTGCCCACGGTGACGGCGAGGCTCGTGGGCTTGAGCCGTGCCCCTTGGCACTCCGGGCACGGCCTATCCGCCATGTACTCCTCGATCTTCTGGCGGACCTGCTCCGACTCAGTCTCTGCGAAGCGGCGCTGCAGGTGCTTGACGATGCCCGGGAAGCTCGAGGTGTAGTGACGCATGCGGCCCTGGTAGTTGCGGTAGCTGAGCGGGATGCGCTCCTTGCCGGTGCCGTGGAGGAACAGCTCCTGGTCCTCCTCCCGCATCTCGTCCCAAGGCACGCTGGTGTCGATGCCGAACGTCTTGGCGACGCTCTCGAACACCTGCTCCAGCCACCCGAACGAGAGCTGGCCGTACGGGAGCAAGGCGCCCTGGTCGATGCTGACGGAGCCGTCCGGCACGACCAGGCCCGGGTCGATCTCCTGCGTGGAGCCCAGGCCGTGACAGGTGGGGCAGGCGCCGTGCGGGTTGTTGAAGCTGAAGATGCGCGGCTCGATCTCCGGCAATGAGATGCCGCAGTGGACGCAGGCGAACTTCTCGCTGAAGGTGAGCCTGCGCGCGTCGTCGCCCGCCAGTTCCACGTCGACGAGGCCGTCGGCGAGGGCGGCGGCGGTCTCGACGGAGTCGGTGAGCCGCCGCCTCAGCCCTTCCTTCATCACGAGCCGGTCGACGATGACGGCGATGTCGTGCTTGTACTTCTTGTCGAGGTCGATCTCTTCCTCGAGCTCGCGCACCGCGCCGTCGACCTCGACACGCGTGAAGCCGTCGGCGCGGAGCTGCTCGAACAGCTTGCCGTACTCGCCCTTGCGCCCGCGCACGACCGGGGCGACGACGCTGAAGCGCGTCCCCGGCTCGAGCTCACAGATGTGGTCGACGATCTGCTGCACGCTCTGCCCGGAGATGGGCCGCCCGCAGTTGGGGCAGTGCGGATGACCGACGCGGGCGTACAGCAGGCGCAGGTAGTCGTAGATCTCCGTGACGGTGCCCACGGTGGACCGCGGGTTGCGGGACGTGGTCTTCTGGTCGATGGAGATGGCCGGCGAAAGGCCCTCGATGCTGTCGACGTCCGGCTTGTCCATCTGCCCGAGGAACTGGCGCGCGTACGCCGACAGGCTCTCGACGTAGCGGCGCTGGCCCTCCGCGTAGATGGTGTCGAAGGCGAGTGACGACTTGCCCGAGCCGGAGAGGCCGGTGATGACGATGAAGCGGTCGCGCGGCAGCGTCAGGCTGATGTCCTTGAGGTTGTGCTCGCGCGCGCCGGTGATGATGAGGTCGCTGGTCATACTCTCACTGTCGCTGTCTGTGGTCTGTTCTTCAAACTTGACGGGGTCAATGTGCGGTCCACCTCACGGCGGCCCGCACGTCAGTTCGGCTTCACCGACTAGTCGATCAGCAGGAGGCCGGTCCAGGCGGGGTGGTCCGCGGCCGGCAGCTCGACGGTGAGGCCGGCCGCCTCGGCCGTGGCGACGACGTCGATGCCCACGGCCTCCATGGACGGACGCGCCTTGAACGGGTGCCGACAGGGCTCGCCCGACCCCTGCCCCACGCACTCGTCGCAGAGCACGCACTCGCCGCCGGAGAACGCGGCGGCGTAGCGGTAGCCCAGCTTGAAGGCGGCGCGCTCGAGGTCGGTCATGAGCTCCGCGAACCGGTTCTGGCTCTCGCGGAGCCCGTCGATCTGCTCGGCGTCCGATCTGGCCTGGGCGTACGTCTTGCCGCCGAGCTGCTCGTCCACGCAGTCCTGCGTGACCGGGATGTCGAGCTGGACCACCAGAGCGTCCTGGTACTTGCGCAGGACGTCGCGGGTCGCGTCCGCCGGCAGGACGGCCGGCGGGCACATGAGGTTATGCCCGTACCCCGAGCACAGGGGCACACGGCACTTGAGGTTGACCCGGTCGTCGACGACCACGGCCGTCGCCGGCACCGGCGCCGCCCGGTCGGCGCCGAAGCCCTCGGCCGCCGTGATGAGACTCTGCAGATGCATGGCGTCAGCCAACCGCTTCTCCTCTCCGGGCGAGCTCCTTGCTGAGCTCCTTGATCTCGTCGCGCAGCTTGGCTGCGTACTCGAACTTGAGCTGGTCCGCCGCCTCGAACATCTCGGCCTCGAGGCTCGCCAGGAGCTTCTCGAGGTCGGCGCGCGGCATGGCGACCTTCTTGGCCACGGCCTTGGCGGCGCGGCGGCCTTTGGTGGGGACCGCCGCCGCGTCGCTGAGCATCGTGGAGATGTCGCTGACGCCCTTGACCACGCTCATCGGCGTGACGCCGTGCGTCTCGTTGTAAGCGGTCTGCCGGGCACGGCGGCGATCGGTCTCGCCGATCGCCACCTCCATGGCCGCCGTCATCTTGTCGGCGTACATGATCACCGTGCCGTCGATGTTGCGAGCGGCGCGGCCGATGGTCTGGATGAGGCTCGTCTGCCCGCGCAGGAACCCCTCCTTGTCGGCGTCGAGGATGGCGACCAGCGTGACCTCGGGCAGGTCCAGTCCCTCGCGCAAGAGGTTGATCCCGACCAGCACGTCGAACTCCCCGAGCCTCAGGTCGCGGACGATCTGGATGCGCTCCAGCGTGTCGACCTCACTGTGCAGGTAGCGCACCTTGAAGCCGTTCTCGACGAGGTAGTCCGTGAGGTCCTCGGCCATGCGCTTGGTGAGCGTGGTGACGAGGACGCGCTGGTCCTTGTCGACGCGCGCGGCGGATCTCGTTCATGAGATCGTCGATCTGCCCCTCGGTCGGCCGCACCTGCACCTCGGGGTCGACCAACCCCGTGGGCCGGATGATCTGCTCGGCGACGTTGACGCTGTTGGCCAGCTCGAACGCGCTCGGGGTGGCGCTCACGAAGACGAGCTGCGGCACCTTGTCGAGGAACTCGTCGAAGCGCAGCGGCCGGTTGTCGAGCGCGCTGGGCAGGCGGAAGCCGTAGTCCACGAGCTGCTGCTTGCGTGAGCGGTCGCCCTCGGACATGGCGCGGATCTGCGGCAGCGACATGTGGGACTCGTCGACGAAGCAGAGGAAGTCGTCGGGGAAGTAGTCGAGCAGGCAGTTGGGCGTGGAGCCAGGCTGCTTGCCGAGGAGGATGCGGGAGTAGTTCTCGATGCCGCTGCAGTAGCCCAGCTCGCGCAGCATCTCCATGTCGTACTGGGTGCGCTGGCGCAGACGGTGCGCCTCGAGGATCTTGCCGTTCTCCTCGAACCAGGCGCAGCGCTCCTCCATCTCGCGGCGTATCTCGACGAGCGCGCGCTCGATGGCCGGGTCGTTGGTGACGAAGTGCGTGGCCGGGTAGATGGCGACGTGCCGCGGCCTGTCGAGCACTTCCCCGCTCACGGGGTCGTAGTTCACCAGCTGCTCGACCTCGTCGCCCCAGAGCTGCACGCGGATGGCGGTGTCCTGGGCGGCCGGCCAGATCTCCACGGAATCGCCGCGCACGCGGAACTTGCCGCGCGCGGGCTCGAAGTCGTTGCGCGCGTACTGGATGTCGACGAGCTTGCGCAGCACCTCGTCACGCTCGACGGTCTGGCCCACCTGCAGGAGGACCATCTTCTCGAGGTAGTCCTCGGGAGAGCCCAGGCCGTAGATGCAGCTCACGCTGGCGACGATGACGACGTCGCGGCGCAGGAACAGCGCGGTGGTGGCGGCGTGGCGCAGGCGGTCGATCTCGTCGTTGATGGACGAGTCCTTCTCGATGTAGAGGTCCTGCGCCGGCACGTACGCCTCCGGCTGGTAGTAGTCGTAGTAGCTGACGAAGTACTCGACCGCGTTGTCGGGCAGGAACTCGCGGAACTCGTTGCAGAGCTGTGCCGCCAGGGTCTTGTTGTGGGCGATGACCAGCGTGGGCTTCTTGACCCTCGCGATGACGTTGGCCATGGTGAAGGTCTTGCCTGAGCCGGTGACGCCGAGGAGCGTCTGGTAGCGGTCGCCGCGGAGCACGCCCTCACTGAGGGCGTCGACGGCCTCCGGCTGGTCGCCGGTGAGGCCGTAGGAGGCCTTGATCGTGAACTCGGTCATGCGCCCTCGACTCTACCAATACGAACACGTGTTCGCAAGGACGTCCCGGCGGCGCGCCCGTGCCGTGCGCGGCGACGGCCGCCTACGGCTGCAGGTGATCGCCGTACGTCTCTCGGTATACCCGGCGCGCCTCGAGGACCTTCTTGACGTAGGCCCGTGTCTCCGGGTACGGGATGTCGCGGGGGCGCAGCTCATGTCCGTCGGCGGACGCGTCATCGCGCCACTCCGAGACGACGCCCACGCCGGCGTTGTACGAGGCGACGGCGGCGCGGACGTCGCCGTCGAACGCGTCCAGCGCCTGCCGCAGGTAGTAGCACCCGTAGCGCACGCTCACCCGTGGGTCCTCGAGGTCGGCGGTGGTGAAGCTGACGCCTCCGGACTCGTCGGCGATCTGCTCGGCCGTCTCGGGGAGGATCTGCATCAGGCCCACGGCCCCCTGGGACGAGCGCGCGTGCTCGTCGAAACGGCTCTCGGCGTAGACGACGGCGGCGATGAGCGCCGGATCGAGGTCGTAGCGGCGCGCGCCGTCAAGGATCGCGCCGGTGTGCTCGAGCGGATAGACCGTCCTCGTGTACCAGTCGGGTCCGCCGTTCGCGAACAGCGGCGCGACCCAGCGGGCCGCTCCCAGCACCGCCAAGAGAGCGACCGCCACGAAGACCAGCCCGATGAGGGCGCGCCTCACGAGGTGCTCTCGCCGGCGCCGTCCCCCACGGCGGGTCGCTCGCCGGCGAGGATGCTCGCCGCCGTCTGCCCCACGAACTCCCTGAGCGCCTTGCGCGACCCGGTGTTGTCGAACACGAAGTCGCTGCGCCTGATCTTCTCCTCCTCCGGCATCTGCTGTGCCCGGCGGCGCAGGAACTCGCTGTCGGTGAGCTTGGCCGCGAGGCGCTTGCGGCGCAGGTCGTCGGGCGCCGTGATCAGCATGATGAAGTCGAAACGCCGGTCGAAGCCGGCCTCGAACAGCAGCGGGACCTCAACCACGATCAGCGCCGGCCGCGGCCGCGCCTTCTTCCGGTCCTGGATCCAGTCGTCGACCGCTCTGCGTACGAACGGGTGGAGCAGGTCCTCCAGCCAGCGCAGCTCGGCCTCGTCCGAGAAGACGATGCCGGCGAGCGCCGGGCGGCTGATCCCGCCAGCTCCGTCCACGACGGCGTCACCGAAGTGCTCGCGGATGCGGTCGACCACGTCGCCGTTCGAGTAGAGGCCGTGCACGATGTCGTCGCTCGAGATGGTGGCCGCGCCGAGCTCGCGAAGGTACGCGAGCGCGGTCGACTTGCCCGAGCCGATGCCGCCCGTCAGGCCAAGCAGCGGGATGTGCTTACTGGGTGTGCTCATGAGAGTCTCCGGCGCAGAGCAGGGGCGGCGGGAGCGCCGTCGCGCTCCCGCCGCCCCGCCCTCGAAGCGTCAGGCGTCCGCGGACTCCTCTGCCGCCTCAGCCGGCGCCTCGTCGTCGTCCGCGGCCGCGCCGGCCGGGAAGACGTCGTCGCTCAGGCCGAGCTCGGGCTCGGGCTCCGGCTCCTCGACGATGGCTTCCTCGGCGGCTTCGACGACCTCGTCGGCCTCTTCCGCCGCCTCGGTCTCGTCGGGGGTCTCGGCGACCTCCGCCTCTGCCTCGCCCTCCGCCTCGGTCTCGACGACCTCGGCGATCTCCTCGGCCTCCTCTTCGTCGCCCGGCTCAGGGGCGAGCGGGCGCAGCGGCTTCACGTTGTCGCCGTCCACGCGCTTGATGCTGAGGCTGAGGCGGCGGCGCTCGGAGTCGACCTCGATGATCTTGACGCTGACCTGCTGACCGACGGACACGACCTCGTCCGGACGCTCGACGTGGCGGTTGGCCAGCTCGCTGATGTGCACCAGACCCTCGATGCCCTCGTAGATCTCGACGAAGGCGCCGAAGGCGACGATCTTGGTGACGCGGCCGTCGACCACGTCGCCGACCTTGTGGCGGGCGACGATCTTCTGCCACGGGTCTTCCTGGGTCTGCTTGAGGCCGAGGCTGATGCGCTGGCGGTCACGGTCGATGTCGAGCACCTTGACCTTGACCTTCTGGTTGACCTGCAGCACCTCGGACGGGTGGTTGATGTGCGTCCAGCTGAGCTCGCTGATGTGGATGAGGCCGTCGATGCCGTCGAGGTCGACGAACGCGCCGAAGTCGACGATGTTGCTGATCGTGCCCTCGACGATGTCGCCCACGTTGAGCTCGTCGATGATCTGCTGGCGGACCTCCTTGCGCTCCTCCTCGAGGACGGCGCGGCGGCTGAGGACCACGTTGTTGCGGTTGCGGTTCATCTCGATGACGCGGCAGTTGAGCTCCTGGCCGACGTACTCCTGCAGGTCCTGCACGCGGCGGATGTCGACCAGTGAGGCCGGCAGGAACCCGCGCACGCCGAGGTCGAGGATGAGGCCGCCCTTGACGACCTCGATCACCGTGCCGGTGACCGGCTCGCCGCTCTCGAAGGCGCCTTCGATGCGCTTCCAGGCCTTCTCGAACTTGGCGCGCTTCTTGCTGAGGATGAGGCGCCCGTCGGCGTCTTCCTTGGTCATCACGAGGGCGTCGATCTCTTCGTCGAGCGCGACTTCCTCGGAGGTGTTGACGTTCTTGCGGATGCTGAGCTCGTTGACCGGGATGACGCCTTCGGACTTGTAGCCGATGTCGACGAGGACCTCGTCCTTGTCGATGCGGACCACTTTGCCGGTGACGATGTCCCCCTCGCTGAAGTTGGTCAGCGTCATGTCGTAGTTGGGGACGATCTCTCCGTCGACCTCGATGAGGTAGCCTTCGCTCCCCTCGACGATCCTGGGGTCGTTCGCTGCCAGAAGCTGTGTGTCGATAGGTTTGTCTGCCATGTGGTGTCGTTGCCTCCCGGTCACGTATGCGGTCCATCGCTTACAGATGGGAAAGGCCCGCGGACCGCAGCGAGCCGAAACCAGCGGAGTATAGCATTCCCCGGGCGGTGAATCGAACCTCGCGAACGCCGCGAAGGCGACGCGGACCGGCGGCGCTGCCGTCAGGCCTTCGCCGCCACCCAGTCGTCGCCGACGCCGGTGTCGACCTCGAGCCGGGGATCGAGGTCGAGGGCGCCGCACATGGCGTCGCGGAGCAGCGTCCGGCACGCGTCGATCTCGCCGTCGGCGCACTCGACGACGAGCTCGTCGTGCACCTGCAGCACCAGCCGCGACGCGAGGCCCCTGCGCTCCAGCTCGCGGCTCACCGTGATCATGGCGACCTTGATGATGTCCGCCGCCGTCCCCTGCAGGATGGTGTTGACGGCCAGGCGCTCGCCCAGTGAGCGGTTGCGGAAGTTGGACGAGCGCAGCTCGGGCACGGCCCGCCGGCGGCCGAACAGAGTGGTGACGTAGCCGTCCTGCGTCGCCTGGGCGATCACGCGCTCCCGGAACGCCTTGACGCGCGGGTACTTGGCGAAGTAGGCGTCGATGAAGGCGCGCGCCTCCTCGACCGGCATCTCGACCTGCTCCGACAGCCCGAACGCCGAGAGCCCGTACATGATGCCGAAGTTGGTGGCCTTGGCGCGCTCGCGCTGCCGTTTGGTGACTTCTTCTACCGGGACGCCGGCGACCGCCGCGGCGGTGACGCGGTGCACGTCCTCGCCGCGGTGGTAGGCCTCCAGCAGCGCCGGCTCCCCGGAAAGCGACGCCATCAGGCGGAGCTCGATCTGCGAGTAGTCGGCGACCAGCAGCTTGCAGCCCTCCTCGGCGACGAAACAGGCGCGGATCTGCGCTCCGAGCTCCGTGCGCACGGGGATGTTCTGCAGATTGGGATTGGAGCTCGAGAGCCGGCCGGTGGACGCCACCAGCTGGTTGAAGGTGGTGTGAAGCCGGCCGGTGGCCGGGTCGAGGCGGGACGGGAGCGGCTCGAGGTAGGTGTTGAGCAGCTTCGTGAGCTCCCGCCATTCCTCGACCGCGGGCACGATGGGGTGCTGGTCACGCAGGCCGCGCAGGACCCGCGCATCGGTCGAGTAGCCCGTCTTGCCCTTGCGCGCCGGCTCGAGGCCGAGGCGGGTGAACAGGACCTCGGCCAGCTGCTGCGGCGAGCCGATGGTGAACGGCCCGCCGGCGAGCCGGGTGATCGCATCGCCGAGCTCGTCGATGCGGTCGCGCACGCGCGCCGTGATCTCGCCCAGCCGGTACGGGTCCATCTTGACGCCGGCGGCCTCCATCTGGGCGAGCACGCGCACGAGCGGAAGCTCGATCTCGCGGAACAGCCGCTCGAGCCCGAGCTCGACGAGCCGCGGCCGCTGGGCCTCGGCCACGCGCCAGGTGAGCGTGGCGCGCGTGGCCGCAGCAGCCTCGGCCGCCGGTCCCTCGACCAGACGCGCGCCCTCGTCGGCGCCGGCCAG
Source organism: uncultured Thermoleophilia bacterium (assembly GCA_963705205.1). Classification (GTDB taxonomy): domain Bacteria; phylum Actinomycetota; class Thermoleophilia; order UBA2241; family UBA2241; genus CAIXSE01. The sequence continues at coordinate 88,214 of CAVPJG010000004.1, read as the reverse complement.
CGCGAAGAGCGTGCGCTCCTTCTCCGGCCGCTCCGGCGCGAGCAGGTACGCGGCGACGGCGGTGTCGAACGCCGGCCCCTGCGGCGCGTGCACGAAGCCGGGCTGCGCCTTGGCGTCGTGCACCACGGTGTGACCGGCGAGCAGCCAGAGCGATCCGGCGCGACCGGCGTCGGCCGGCGCCACCAGGCACGCCTCGCCGCCGGCGTGGGCGGCGACGGTGAGGCCGCCACCGTCGCCGCGCGGCTCGAAGGCGAGCGCGGCCTCCCCCTTCTCCAGCAGGGCGGCCACAGGGCCGACGTCCGGCTCCGCCGCGAGCCGCACGAGTCCGCCGGCGACGCTCGCGGGCGCGGCCGGCGCGGGCGCCGCCTCGCCGGAGACCTCACGCAGGCGCCGGCGCAGGTTGGCGAACTCGAAGCGGTCGAAGACGGCGTCGACCGTCTCGACGGGCAGCTTGTAGCCGCAGCTCGTGACCAGCTCGACGAGGTCGTGCTCGAGCGGCACGTCCAGGACCATCGTCGCGAGCTGCAGCGAGAGACGCGCGTCGTCCTCGTGCTCGGCGAGAAGCGCGCGGCGCTTCTCGCTCTTGATCTCGTCCAGCCGCCGGTACAGCTCGTCGATGGAGCCGAACTGCTGCAGCAGTTGCGCCGCGGTCTTCTCGCCGATACCCGGCACACCCGGGATGTTGTCCGAGCTGTCGCCCTTGAGCCCGATGTAGTCGGGGATCTGCGCCGGCGTGACGCCGAAGCGCTCCAGCACGGCGGCGGGCGTATAGATCTTGACGTCGGTCACGCCGCGGCCGGTGCTCATCACCCAGATGTCCTCGTCGACCACCTGCATCGCGTCCCGGTCGCCGGTGACGACGATGGAGCCGATGCCCTGGCGCTTGGCCTCCTCCGCCAGCGTCCCGAGGATGTCGTCGGCCTCGTACCCGGGCTTGACGAGATTGGCGATCCCGAAGCCCTCCATGAGCTCCGGCAGGAGGCTCCACTGGGCCGAGAGCGCGTCCGGCATGGAGGGCCGCTGCGCCTTGTACTGGTCGTAGAGCGCGTCCCGGAACGTCTTCTCGCGGGCGTCCCAGGCGCAGACGATGCACGAGGGCCGGTACTCGGAGACGATCTTGAGGAGCATCTGACTGAGGCCGAAGAGCGCGTTGGTGGGCTGCCCGGCCTGGGTGGAGATGGACTCGGGCAGCGCGAAGAACGCGCGGAACGCGAGGCTGCTGCCGTCGAGCAGGAAGAGGCGGTCGTGCAGGTGCGGGTCGGCCATGACGCGATTCTACGTCACGCCGTGAGCCTGCCGCTCGCCCGCGGTGGACGGCCCGCCACGACTCACGAGCGCTGCTTGACCAGCAGCACGCGCGTGCCCATGGGGCCGCACGTGTACTGCACGGCGTCCGCCAGCGCGCGCATGAAGTGGATGCCCCGCCCGCTCGTCGCCGCCGCCGCCGGCTCGCAGATCGGCGTGGCGGACATGCCGTCGCCGCCGTCCACGACCTCGACGGCGACCTCGTCCTCGTAGCAGAAGAAGCGCACCCGAACGTCGTCGTCCGCGCCGTGCGGCGACCCGTGGACGACCGCGTTCGCAAGCGCCTCGGCCACGGCCACGTTGAGCTCGAACAGGTCCGATCCGTCGAGGCCGGCGACCTCCGCGAACGCGGCCACCCGCCGGCGCGCCGCGCGCAGCTGGCGCGTGGTCGCCGGGAAGGTGAACTCGTGTTCCCAGCGGGGGTGGTCCGGCGCCCGCAGCGGCGCCTCCGCATCCCCGCCGGGAGGGCCGGGGGCCGGCGGCACGGCGCGCATCAGCCCGGCCCCGGCGAGCGCCTCACGGGCGTCCGGCTCCTCGACCGCGACGACCAGCTCGCCCCCGGCGCCCTCGAATGCCCGGGCGGCCGCCCGCAGAGCGGAGAGGCCGAGGTCGTCGATCGGCCTCCAGGGGTCGAGGTCCACCACGACCTCGGACGCGCCCGTGCCGAGGCAGCGGACCACCTCGTCAGGCAGGTCGGCGGCCAGCCGGCCTCCGGCCACGCCGCCACAGTGGATGACGCAGACCTCTCCGCGCACCTCGGTAGTGACCCGGCGATCCGTCACACGGATCAGTCCTGGTCCCCACGGGCGTCGCTCTCGTAGGGCACGGGCGGCTCGAAGCGGCAGTCCTCCTGGCCGGGCCAGCCGCCGAAGGGGTAGGTGCAGTGCATGGCGTGGACCTGCTCGCCCACGTCGTCGAAGCGCGCGTGGATGCGCTCCACGAGCTCCTCGGTCATGCTGAAGGAGCGGACCCCCTCGGTGAACGCCTGTCGCAGTGCGTCCATGCGCAGCTCGAGCTCGTCGAAGTCGGCACGCCACTGCTGCACGTCGCCGGACGCGGGATGGCGCGGGTTGCGGGTCTCGCTCATGTCGATCCTCCGTGACGTGCGGTCCGTACAGGCCACAGGACGGCCCGAGACCCACATACCCCACGGTGGGATCCCGTACACGGAGGGCGACGGTCCCGGCCCCGGGCGCCGTCTCGGTTGTACACTCCGGCCGGAGGGGCGGCACACGGCCGGCCCCAGGGAGTCGGGAGGAAGCTGGCATGGGAGCACGGGAGTTCGCGAGAGGGCGCCGCGTCGTCGCTCGTCTGCCGCACGGCGGCGACCTGCTGGAGGAGATCGCCGCCGTGGCCGACGCCCACGGCATGCAGGCGGCGGAACTGCGCGCCATCGGCGCCCTGCAGACCGCGCGCCTCTCCTTCTACGACCAGGCGACGCACGAGTACGGCGAGTTCCCCGTCGACGCGCCCGTCGAGCTGGTCGGCCTGCTCGGCAACGTGTCGCGCCGCGACGGCGCCACGGCGGTGCACGCACACGCCACGCTGGCGGGACACGACGGTGCCTGCGTCGGCGGCCACGTCGCGCCGGGCTGCGTGATCTTCGCCTGCGAGCTGATCCTGCAGGAGCTCGTCGGCGAGCCCCTGGAGCGCGCGCACGACGAAGTCACCGGGCTGCCGCTCTGGCGCGGCCTCTGAACGCGCCGCGGCACCCGTTCGCGGTGCGCGGGCACGCGCGACCGGGGACGGGCGGAGCGGAGGAAGAAGGTGGTGTCGGAAGGGGGACTTGAACCCCCATGAGGTTATACCCTCACTAGGCCCTCAACCTAGCGCGTCTACCAATTCCGCCATTCCGACACTGAGGGAGTGCGAGTATAGGACCCGCACCGGCAAAGTTCAACGCGGCCGGCGGCGGCGCGGGCGGCCGGCGGCGGTCATGACGATGGGCGGGCCCGTGTTCCGCAGCCCGCCCATCGGCGGCGCCCCCTTCATCTGCCTCCAAGAGCCCGAGGCCGTGGTCTGCAGAGACCGTGGCGCCGACTGAGCTTTCGCGTGGAGTATAGGCCCGGCGCTCCCCGTGGTACAACGTTTCTACGCCGCGCAACCATCTCGACCCGGAGGAACGATGCCCGCACGCATCCTCGTCGGCAGCTGTTCCTGGACCGACCCGACGCTGATCGCCTGCGGGCGCTTCTACCCCCCCGGGGTCACCAGCGCCGAGGCGCGCCTGCGGCACTACGCCGGGAAGTTCGACATCGTCGAGGTCGATTCGACGTACTACGCGCCTCCGTCGGTGCGCAACAGCGAGCTCTGGGTCGCCCGCACCCCGGACGACTTCGTCTTCGACGTCAAGGCCTTCGCGTGGCTCACCCACCACGCCGCGACCCCCGACCGGCTGCCGGACTGGCTGCGCGACCGCCTGCCGGACGACCTGCGCGGCAAGCGCTCCGTGTACGCGCGGGACGTCGGCGAGCGCGAGCTGGAGCTCGTCTGGCGGCTGCACCGGGAGGCGCTCGCGCCGCTGGTGGAGGCCGGCAAGCTGGGCGCGGTGCTCTTCCAGTTCCCGCCCTGGTTCATCCGCTCTCACGACAACCGCGACTACCTGCGCTCCCTGCCGGAGCGGCTGCCGGGCTGGCCGCTGGCGGTGGAGTTCCGCGGCGGCGGCTGGCTCGAGGACGAGTCCGTCGCCGCCACGCTGCGCCTGCTGGAGGAGGCCGGGCTCGCCTACGTCGCCGTGGACGAGCCGCAGGGGTTCCCCAACAGCACACCGCCCCTCGTCGCCGCGACCGCCCCCCTCGCCGTGGTCCGCCTCCACGGGCGCAACGCCGACACGTGGGAGAGCCGGACCGGCGCGGCGTCGGACCGCTTCAAGTATCTCTACAGCGACGCCGAGCTCGCGGAGTGGGTCCCGCACGTGCGCGAGCTCGCAGCCCGGGCGCCGGCGGTGCACGTCCTCTTCAACAACAACTACGAGGACTGGGGCATGCAGAACGCGCGACGCATGGCGCACCTCCTGGGTGTGGAGCGGCAGCCGCCGCAGACGCAGCTCGAGCTCGGGTGATGCTCGACCCGCGAGGCGGCGCTCAGCCCGGTGCGGAGAGCAGCTCGCGCATCTGCGCGTCGATGGTGACGCCCCAGCGCGAGAACTCGGCGAAGAAGGCCTCGCAGGGGACGACCTGCTCGGGGACGAAGACGCCGGGCCCGGCGATGTCTCCGCGCGCGAGCATGCGCGCCACGATCGCCGGCGGGATGCCGGTGTCCACGTCGCCGCCGCCGGCGCCGTGCCCCTTGTGCGCCGGGATGGTGGCGCGCACGCGCCACTCCACCCGGCGCCCATCCTTGAGCCCTCGCACGACGCCGAGCAGGTAGTCGACGTCATCGAGCACGACATCGGTGGGACGCGGGATCTCGCTCACGACCTTGAGGAGGACGTCGCGCGGCCGCACGTGCACGCCCTTGACCTCCACTTCGTCGGTGCGCGTCATGCCGATGGTGTTCAGGAACCGCATCTGACCGGTGAACTCGGCCGGCAGCGAAAGCTTGAACGTCGCCGACCTGAGCCCCTGGTCCTTCCAGGCATGCCAGAAGGTGAACGGCTCCGAGTGGATCGTGTAGTGTGCCTCGAGCATCCCGGCGGGCTCTCCGAAGTCGAGGTCCTCCGCCCCCTCCCCTCCGCTGATGTCCATGACCCAGTGGCCGTCGATGAACTCAGGCGCGACGACGCTGAACTCGTCGCACAGGGTCTCGAGGGAATAGGGCACGACCCAGCCGTCGTAGCCGCTCCAGTCGCTGTCGTCCACGTTGCCGCAGAGCGCGTGCGCCTCCTCGACGACGTCGAGACGCTCGGCGCCGTACCTGGCGAGGATGTTGGTGACGCCTGGCGCCCCGCCCATGGCGATGACGGCGGTGACGCCCGCCTGCCTGAACTCCTCGTGCAACTCGACCTGCTGCTTGGTGACGTGGAAGAGGCCGCCCATGTCCGTGTAGTGCACGCGCGCGGCTGCGGCGGCGTGCATCACAGTGATGTTCCAGAAGTGCTGGGTCGCGTTGACGAGCGCGTCACAGCCGGCGATCGCCGCCTGCACGCTCTCCTGGTCGCGCGCGTCGACGAAGCGGCCCGCGGCCTTGCCGCCGCCGTGGCTCGCGGCCACTTCCCGCGCCTGCTCCTCGTTGAAGTCCCCGACGACCACAGCGTCGACCTCGGGAGCGAGCCCGAGCTCCTTGACCGCCCAGCGGCCCATGGCACCCGCACCCACGACGGCGATCTTCATCGTCCCCTCCTGCACGCTCGGATGTCCGCCTGCCTGCATCCGAGCCTACGAGACTCGCCGGGCGAAGTACAGACGGCTATCATGACGCTGCAGCACGTCGTTCCACCCCCCGGGAGGAAGATGACCGTGGCACGGTACGGTCTGAGCGAGACCGAGTGGCAGGCGCTCGAGGACGAGGTCCTCGAGCTGTTCACCGCACTCCTGCAGGTCGACACGACCAACGACAACGAGACCGCGGCCGCCCTGGTCGTGCAGGCGTACCTCGCGGAGAACGGCATCCCGAGCGAGCTCGACGGCGAGCTCCCCGACCGGCAGAGCCTCGTCGCGAGGCTGGACGGGGCCCGCCCGGGAGCCACACTGACGATGATGGGCCACCTCGACGTCGTGCCGGCGGACGCCGGCGAGTGGAGCGTGCCGCCGTTCGCCGGCACCGTGCGTGACGGTGCCGTCTGGGGCGTCGGCGCCACGGACATGAAGAACCAGGTGGCCGCAGAGGCGGTCGCCCTCGCCCGGCTCAAGCGCTCGGGCGCCTCCTTCGTCGGCGCCGTCAAGTACGCCGCCACCGCCGACGAGGAGGTCGGCGAGCACTGCGGCGTGCAGTGGCTCTGTGAGCACCGGCCCGAGGCGCTGCGCGCCGACTACCTCGTCAACGAGGGCATGGGTGGCCTGTGGCTGCCGGTGGACGGGCGCAAGGTATTCCTGCTCGCCGTGGGCGAGAAGGCGTTCGCGCAGTTCCGCATCCGCACCCGCGGCCGCGGCGGCCACGGATCCGTGCCCGAGAAGGAGCACAGCGCGGTGCTCGACCTGGCGCGCGCGGTCATCGCGCTCGGCCTCGCAGAGCCGGGGGCGATCGTCTCGGACACCACGGCGCGCTTCATCGACATGCTCGTGCCCGACCAGGAGCTCGCCGCGCGCCTCAGGGATCCGGCCACGGCGCGTGCCGCCGGCGCCGAGCTCCGCCGGCTCGACCCGGTGGTGGCCGGTCTGATCGAGCCGTTGTTCGGCGCCACGCTCACCCCCACCGTCCTCGCGGCCGGCAAGGCCGTCAACGTCATCCCGACCCGGGCGGAGGCCTGCGTCGACTGCCGCATCCTGCCCGAGATGACGCACGCCGACGTGCGGGACCACGTCGCCACGGTCCTGGACCCGCTCGGCATCGAGTGGGAGTTCGAGTGGGTGGACGTGACGACCCCCAACGCGTCGCCCGCCTCCACCGCCCTGAGCGAGAGCATCGGGCGGGTGCTGCGCCGGGATGTCCCGGACGCCATCCTCGCGCCCATGACCTCGAGCAGCTTCACCGACTCGCGCTGGGTGCGCGAGGCGTTCCCGGACTGCGTGGCCTACGGCTTCGCGCCCTTCCTCGCGGAGAGCTTCCACGCGATGGACGGCGGCCGCGATCACGAGCCGGACGAGCGTATCCTGGTGGAGGACGTGGTCTACCAGGCGCTCTTCTTCGAGCGCCTCGCCAGGGACCTGCTCGCGTGAGCCCGGCGCCCGCGCCCGACGTCCTGCGCGACCGCTTCCGCGGCTCCTTGCTCGGCCTCGCCGCCGGCGATGCGCTCGGCGCGCCGGCCGAGTTCCTCACCGCCGAACAGGTGGTCGAGAAGCACGGGGTGATCACCGACATGATCGGCGGCGGCGTCTACGACGTCGCGCCCGGAGAGATCACCGACGCCACCGAGATGATGCTCTGTCTCGCCGAGAGCCTCGCCGACCACGGCGCGTTCCAGCCAGAGGACATCATGGCGCGCCTCGGAGCGTGGCTTGAGAGCCAGCCGAGGCACGTGAGCCTCACCGTGCGCGCCGCGCTCATCAGCTACCGCTCGGGCACGCACTGGGACGTCGCCTCGCGCCGGGCCTACGAGATCCTCGGCGGGCCGACGGCCGGCAACGGGAGCCTCATCCGCTGCACCCCCGTCGGCCTCCTCTACAGCGGCGACGCGATGGAGCGCCACAGGGTGTCGCTCCGCGAATCCACGCTCACCCACTTCGACCGGCTCGCCGGCTGGTCGTGCGCCGCCTTCAACGACCTCATCACGGCGGCGCTCAACGGCGAGCTCGCCGAGGACATCCCGGCCATCGCCAGCACCTTCGACGACGAGGACAAGCGCGTCGCCGCCGTCCTGCGCGAGACCCCCGTGGCCGAGGCCGAGGAGATCGTCAGCTCCTCGTTCGTGCTCGACACCCTGCAGACGGCGCTCTGGACCGTGCTGCACGGGGCGGACTTCGAGCACGCCGTGACCATGGCCGTGAACATGGGCAACGACGCCACGGCGGCCGGCGCCGTGACCGGCGCCCTCGCCGGCGCCGTGTACGGCGAGTCCGGCATCCCCGCGCGCTGGCTCGACGAGCTCACGGTGCGCGGCCGTGTGACCGCCGTCGCCGACAAGCTCGCGGCGCTCGCCGGCGCCGTCTGACTCCCTTCCTTCGCACCTCGCCCACGCGACGCCGCAAGGAGATTGCGTTCAGTGCGTTCACTCTGTAGTTTACGTTCTTGCTGTCGAGCAGAGTGAGGGAGGGCGGTCGCCGATGCGCGCCGAGATGACCCCGGAACAGCGCGAGCTCATCGAGGAGTTCGGGTTGCTGCAGGAGCAGATGGGAGGCACGCGGATGACCGGACGGGTCTCCGGATGGCTGCTGCTGTCCGATCCCCCCGTCCAGTCGCTGACCGAGATCGCCGAAGGGCTGGGCGTGAGCAAGGCCGCCGTGAGCGGCGCCGCCCGTCTGCTGCTGCGGAGCCGCTTCATCGAGCGCGTCGGCGAGCCCGGGCAGCGCGGCGACTTCTACCGCGCGCTGCCCGCCGACCCCGACGAGATCCTCCCCATCGACCACATCCGCACCATGCACCGGCTGATCGCACGCGGCCTGCAGACCGTCGCCGGCCGCGACCAGTCACAGTCGAACTACGCGCTGATGCACGATCTCCTGGAGTTCGCCTCGTTCATCGAGGCGGAGCTGCCCGAGCTGCTCGCCCGCTGGCGCGAGCGCCGCGCGGCCGCGTCACCGACCGGCACCGCCGACCACGCCGATCCATCACACCTGACCACTGGAGGCATCACTTGAGCTGGCTGACGAAGATAGCCCTGCGCAACCGTTCCATCGTCGGCCTGGCGGTCCTGGCCGTGCTCCTCGTGGGAGCCTTTGCGGTCACATCGCTGAAGCAGGAGCTCATCCCCGACCTCACCTTCCCTTACCTCACCGTCGTCACCGTCGACCAGGGCTCGTCGCCCAAAGATGTCGAGCGCAACATCACGACGCCGCTCGAGCAGGCCATCAAGACCGCGAGCGGCGTCAAGGAGTTCGACTCGTTCTCGAACGACGGGATGAGCATCATCACCATCGAGTACGAGTTCGGCACGGACATGGATGCCAGGCAGGCGGAGATCCAGCAGGCCGTGTCCGGCGTGCAGCAGATGCTGCCCCCCACCGCCATGGCTCCCGAGGTCGCCACGCTCAACTTCGGCAACATGCCGGTCGTGCAGCTGGCGGTGACGTCCTCCCTGCCCCCCGAACAGCTTGCGACGCTGCTCGGGACGCGCGTGGTGCCCCGCCTGCAGTCCATCGAGGGCGTGCAGGCGGTCACCCTCTCGGGCGTGCAGCAGATGCAGCTGAACATCGAGCTGAAGCCGGAAGAGGTCGCGGCCCTGGGCGTGACGCCCACGCAGATCACGACGGCCCTCACCCAGGCCAACGTCACGACGGGCGCCGGCAGCGTCACCTCCGGCAGCATCGTCTACCCCATCACCGTGAGCGCCAGAGCCGAGACGGAGAAGGCGCTCGAGCAGCTGGTGCTCGCGCCCGCGAGCGCGTCGGCAGCGGGGGCGTCTGCCGCGACGAGCGGCGCTTCGGCCGTCCCGGCCGAGGCCGACGCCATGGCCGCCGCGGCCGCGAGCTCCGCCGGCGCCGCGGCAGCGGAGCCCATACGCCTCGGCGACGTCGCCGACGTCAAGATCGCGCCGGCGCCGCTCACCGCCATCACTCGGACCAACGGGGAGTCCTCCGTCGGGATCTCGGTGAGCAAAGCCAGCAGCGGCAATACGGTCGACATCGCGAACGCCGTGGCCGAGGAGCTGCCTGCGCTCACCCGTGAACTGGGCGGCGACACCACGATCACCACCGTCGTCGACCAGTCCGTCTTCATCAAGGACAGCATCCGCACCCTGGTGCGCGACGGGCTCCTCGGCGCGATGTTCGCCGTCATCGTCATCTGGGTGTTCCTGCGCAGCTGGCGGTCGACGGTGATCGCCGGCCTCTCGATCCCGCTCAGCGTCGTCGGGGCCCTCATCATCCTGTGGTCGCGCGGCGAGTCCCTCAACATGCTCACGCTCGGCGGGCTCACCATCGCGATCGGCCGTGTGATCGACGACTCCATCGTCGTCATCGAGAACACCTACCGGCACCTGCAGGAGGGCGACAGCGTCCGGCGCGCCGCCTACACGGGCACGCGCGAGGTGGCCGGCGCCATCACCGCGAGCACCCTGACCACCGTCGCCGTCTTCCTTCCTCTCGGCATGGTGGCCGGCCTGGCCTCGGAGTTCTTCCGGCCGTTCGCCCTCACCGTGACGTTCGCGCTGCTGTGCAGCCTCGTCGTCGCCCTGGTCGTCGTGCCGGTCGCCTCCACCTGGCTGCTCTCCAAGCGGCAGGTCGGCCACCGCGACGAGAAGGAGCTCAATGCCCTGCAGCACGCCTACCTGCCGGCGCTTCGCTTCGCGCTCGACCACAAGGCGATCACCCTCATCGCCGCGGCGGCGATCTTCGTGGGTACGATGCTGTTCACGCCGCTGCTCAAGACGAACCTGTTCGACAGCTCCGAGCAGCCCACGATGAGCATCACCCAGACCATGGAGCCGGGCACCAGCCTGGACGCCACGATGGCGGCCGCCTCCAAGGTCGAGGAGGTCCTCAAGAACACGGAAGGCGTCGAGATCTACCAGGTCACCGGCGGGAGCACCGGCAGCCTGTTCGGCGCCGGGGGCGGTACCAACGCCTCGTCCAGCCAGGCCACGTTCGCGATCACGACCGACCCGGACGCGGACAAGAACGCCATCATGGAGGAGGTGCGCGCCGGGGTCGACGAGCTGCGGAACGCCGGCACCATCAGCGTGACCGGCGACGACTCGTCGTCGTCGATGGGCGGCATGTCGCTCATGGAGGTCCGCATCTCCGCCGGCGACCCCGCGGTGCTCAAGGAAGCCAACGACATCGTCCTGGCCGAGGTCGAGACCGTCGAGGGACTCGCCGACGTCACGTCCAACCTCAGCGAGGGGAGGCCCTCGGCGACCATCATCGTCGACCAGGAGAAGGCCGCCGCGGCCGGCGTGACGCCGGCCACCCTGAGCCAGTACACGACGCTGGTGCTCAACGGCTACCCGCTTGGCACCGTGCCGACCACGGCGGGGACGCTCCCGGCGCAATTGATGGTCGGGGAGATCGTCGTGCCGCCGCTCCCCGGCGCCGTGAGCCAGGTGCTGTCCAAGCTGCCCGTCGCCGGAACGTCCGGCATGGTCCCTCTCGGTGACATCGCCAAGGTGGTCGAGATCAGGGCGCCGGTCCAGGTGACCCACGTCAACGGCGCCCGCACCGCGAGCATCACCGCCACGGCGGTGAACAACAACATCGGCGCGGCGTCGACGGCCGTGGAGGATGCCCTGGCGGATGTCGAGTTGCCGGAAGGCGCCACGTGGGAGCTTGCCGGCGCCACCGAGGCCACCAACGACGTCTTCCGCACGCTGGGCATCGCGATGCTCGTCGCCATCCTGCTCGTGTACATCATCATGGTGGCGACGTTCCGCAGCCTGCTGAACCCGCTGATCCTGCTGGTCAGCATCCCCTTCGCGGCGGTGGGCGCGGTACTGGCCCTCATCATCACCGACACCAGCCTCGGCATGCCGAGCCTCGTCGGCCTGCTCATGCTGATCGGCATCGTGGTGACCAACGCCATCGTGCTCCTCGACCTCGTCGAGCAGTTCCGGCGCAAGGGCATGGACGCCCGCACCGCCGTCATGGAAGGCGGGCGGCGGCGTCTGCGCCCCATCCTGATGACCGCCGTCGCCACGATCCTGGCGCTCATCCCGATGGCTCTCGGCATCGGCGGCGAGGGCGGCTTCCTCTCTACCCCGCTCGCCGTGGTCGTGATCGGCGGCCTCTTCACCTCGACGTTCCTCACGTTGATCCTGGTGCCGGTGCTGTACCTGGCGTTCGACCGGCTACGGCCTGTCGGCGCCTACGCCCAGGACGATGAGGACTACATCACACCCGCCCCGGAGGCGGCCCCGGCCGACTGACGGCGCGCAGGCCTGCCGCAGCCGCGCCGGCAGGGCATCGCGGCGACGTCCGCCGGACAACGCTGTCCGGCGGACGTCGCCGTTCCGCTGCAGTACTCTTGTCTCAGCGGCCGGGCCGTGACACCCGGCCCACCGACGACACGACGAGAGGAGAGCCCGTGGCGAAGCCAGCCCCAAAGAAGACGGCGGCAAAAGCGAGCGCCATGCCGAAGCCGCGTACGGCGGCCGAGATGCGGCGCCCCACCCCCCGCAAGCTCACCCGCGAGCAGCTCATCGACGAGCTCAACAGCGACCTCGCCAAGGAGTTCCAGGCGCTGGTGCAGTACGTGCAGCACGCGGCCGCCATGACCGGCCCGCAGTACGACGCCATCAAGGCGGAGCTCGTCGTGCACTCGAACGAAGAGCACGCCCACGCCATCTCGCTGGCCGACCAGATCGACTTCCTCGGCGGCGTGCCGGGCGTCGACGTGGCCGAGGCGCTCATCTCGCCGGACTCCAAGACCATGCTCGAGCAGGACCTCGACGGCGAGCTCGACGCGATCGCCCGCTATCGCGAGCGCATCGCCCAGGCGGAGATGCTGCAGGAGTACGGCCTGCGGCGCGCGCTCGAGGACATCCTCATCGTCGAGGAGGAGCACGCCCGCGACCTGCAGGACGCGCTCAGCCTCTGAGATCTGCGGCGGAGGCCCGGGCGCGACGCTACGCCGTCGCCCGGGCCTCCGCCGCCTTCGCCTGGTGTCGCCGGCCCCAGCCCGGCGCCAGCGCGAGGAACCAGACGGCGCCGGCCAGCCCCACCACGAGCAGGACGACGAACGCCTCTCGCCCACCCACGGTGTCCATCGCCCACCCGCCGAACGCCGGGCCCAATGCCGCGCCACCGTTCCACACGACCGTCCACACGCCCATGTAGCGCCCGCGCACGACCTCGGGCGCGAGGTCGGCCACCTCGGTCGACGCCACGGGCGACAGCAGCGTCTCCCCCAGGCTCAGGATCGCGATGAAGGCCACGAGGGACCACACCGGCCCGGCGAACGCGGAGCCGCCGATGCCGACGGCGAGCAGCGCGCTGGAGGCGGCGAGCAGCAGCATGCGATTGCGGCGGCGCAGGGCGCTCACCAGCGGGATCTGGACGGCCACGACGATGAGGGCGTTGAGCGTGAGCAGGTAGGCCCAGGTGCTGCTGGAGACCCCGAGGAAGTCGGTGATGTACACGGCGTAGATGGAACCGAAGTTGCCGATGCAGAACACGGGCAGTACTGCGGCAAGGCAGAAGACGACGAAGACCCGGTCGTGCAGCACTGCCCGGTACCCGGCTCGCCCGTGGCCGTCGACTCGCTTGACGCGCGCCGCGGCGCTCGCCGGGCGGCTCTCCCGGATCCACACCGCCATCATGACCACCATGGCCAGGCAGCCGGCGGCGGCGGAGAGGAAGAGCACTCGGTAGCTGACGCCGAACCCGAGCGCCTGGCCGGCCATGACCGGGCCGACGACGACGCCGAAGTTCATCGCCGCCCGGGTCACGCCGAACCCCTCCTGCCGCCGCTCCTGCGGCAGGAGGTCGGCGATCATCGCGTTGCTCGCCGTCTGGAAGAGCGGCCAACCGAGCGCGCTCTCCAGAGCGACGAGCGCGGCCACCTGCCACAGCTCGGTGACGAAGGCGAAGCCCACGAACCAGACGACGCCCACGAGCACGGAGACCATGATGATCACGCGCCGCCCGAGCTTATCCGTGAGCTGCCCTCCCCAGAACTGCAGCGGCATCACGGCCAGCGGGACCAGGCCGAAGACCACGCCGATCATCGTCATCGACGTGCCCAGGTACTGGCGCAGGTAGATCGCCTCGAACGGGAAGGCCAGGGCCGCGGCGCCGACGTAGATGAAGATGCCGAGCGTCAGCACCCAGAACTGGCCGGGGAAGTCGAGGTAGCGTCTCAGGCGGCCCACCATGGCCCCATGCTATCCGACGACGCGACGGGCGCGCATATGCGCGTCGAAACCATCGTAACCGCCGCCGAGAACCGTGCCTGCACCGCCCCCATCAGGCTCAAAAACTTGTGCGATGTGCTCGAGCAAACCTGTACGGTTTGACGCGGCGTCCGCAAGCGGTTAGGTTCCGGCCATGTACCTGAGCGTGCAACAGGCGGCGCGGCGTCTTGGAGTCTCGCCGGTGACGATCCGCCGCTGGACGGCGACCGGCTTCCTCCCCTGCACGCGCACGGCCGGCGGGCACCGGCGCATCGACGAACACGACATCGACGACCTCGCCAAGGCCATAGGGGGCAGCAACCACCTCGCCGCCCAGCTCGCCCGCGAGCGCGAGGTCGACGTGCTCATCAACACGTCGACCGCGCTCGCGGTGAAGCTCGACCTCACCGAGTTGCTGCTCGAGATCGCCATGCGCATGACGAGCCTGCTCGACTGCCACTTCTGCGCGATCTCGGAGTACGACCCCGAGGCCGACGCGGTCCTCACGCTGGCCGAGTACGACCACGCCGGGCAACGGCTCCCGGACGCGAGCCCGTACCGGTTGCGCGACTTCCCGCTCACGCGCCGGGTGCTCGGAGAGCAGGTCACCGCCGTGGTCAACGTCGACGACCCGCACGCCGACCCGGCCGAGGTGGCAGAGCTGCGGCGGGAGGGCGACCGCAGCCTGCTCATGGTGCCGCTCGTGGTGCAGGGTCGCAGCCTCGGGCTGCTCGAGGTGGTGGACCAGAAGGGCGCCCGCGAGTACTCCCGGCAGGAGCTCCGCCTCGCCGAGGCGATCGCCGGCCAGGCGGCGGTCGCCATCCAGAACGCCAAGCTGTTCGCCGAGCGGCGACGCAGCGACGAGGACGTCGCGCACCTGCGCGAGGCGCTCGCCACCCTCACCAGGCACGTCCCGCGCCTGGGTGAGGGGAGCCGCCACAGCGATGTGCTCACGGCGGTGGCGAATGCGGTCTGCGAGGCCCTGGGCGCTATCTCGTGCGTGGCCAGCATGGGCGGCGAGAGCGCCGGAGCGTTTGGCGCCGGCAAGATCGACGCCACCAGCGGGACTGGCCCCGGCGGCGGCGCCAACGCCAGCCTGGTCGTCGCTCGCGACCCCTCCGGGCGCACCGACCTCACACTCGCCGTGACGCTCTCGCGGGCGCCCGGCGAGGGTCAGGCGGAGCTGCTCGACTTCGTCGCGGCGGTCGCCGCCGTCGTCGCCGCCGGCTGAGCGTCCCGTTCCTCCGGACGTTGCCGGAGGAGCAACGAGAAAACCGAAGCGCCTTCCTCCTCATTCCCGGCCATCGAACCGGTTCTTTTGCTGGTACTTCAAGGAGATGGACTGGCCGGCGAACTTCGCACCTGACGAGCGCGGAAAGTTCGTGGGCTTGACGCACGGCCGAGGCGAAGCTACGGTCCGCGCATGTATCTGAGTGTGCAATACGCGGCGCGGCGACTCGGCGTCTCCCCGCACACCATCCGCCGCTGGACCGCGTCCGGGTTCCTCCCCTGCACACGCACCGCCGGTGGCCACCGGCGCATCAAACAGGAGGACATCGACGAGCTGGCCCACCTCATCGGCGGGCGCAACCATCTCGCCGCGCGACTCGCGCGCGAGAGAGAGCTGGAGACGCTCGTCGCTACGGCCGTCGCCGTCTCCAGCCAGCTCGACGCGGGAACGCTGCTCCGCGAGATCGCGAAGCAGATGACCACACTGCTCGACGCGCACCTCTGCGTCATCTCGGACTACGATCAATCCACGCGCACGGTGTCAGTGCGTGCCGAGTACGACGACCGGGGCAACCGCCAGCAGGACACCATGCAGTACACGCTCAGCCAGTTCCCCATGGCGCGACGGGCGATCGAGCACCACGAGAGCATCACCGTCAACGTGAGCGACCCGCACGCGGACCCGGCGGAGGTCGCCATCATGCGCCGCGACGGCGACAAGTGCCTGCTCATCCTGCCGATGGTGCACCAGGGACAGTGCATCGGCCTGATCGAGGTGCTTGACCACCAGCGCGAGCGCAAGTTCAGCCGCCAGGAGATGCGCCTCGCCAACGCCGTGGCCGCCCAGGCGGCGGTCGCGCTGCACAACGCCACCGTGTTCGCGCAACTCACCCGCAGCGACCGGGACGCCCTGACGCTGCGGCACGCCATCGAGACCATCTCCACCGGCTACCGGACGGTGCACGGGCAGACCGGGACCGCCGGCGTGTTGCAGGCCGCGGCCGAGATCTCGGCGCAGGCGGTCGGCGCCATCTCCTGCGTCGCGAGCTACGCGGGCACAAGCGCCGGAGCCTCGGGTCTGCATCCCTCCGACCAGGCGCTGGCGCAGACCGGGTCCGCGCACGTCGTCGTCGCCGCAGCGCCCTGCAAAGAGTCAGAGGTCACCCTCACCACCACCCTCGGGGGCGGCGCCGGCGACGGCCAAGCCGAGCTTCTCACCCTCGTCGCCACCATGGCCGCCGGGGCCATCGAGCGGCTGCCCGCCTGACGCCGGGCGCCCGCCGCCCGGCCTGACCGGCGGCCGGCGGGTCCGGCCTCCTGCTCTGCTATCCTCGGCCCATGTCCCGCCCGCGTCCCCACTTCGTCGTCATCGACACCGAGACCACCGGCCTGGACCCCCGGACGGACCGGATCATCGACATCGGCGCCGTGCGGCTGGACCAGGACCTCCACGTCACGGCGACCTTCGCCACGCTGGTGGACCCCGGCATCCCGATCCCCCTGTTCATCACCCGGCTCACGGGCATCTCCGACACCGATGTGGCCGGCGCCCCGCGCGCAGCCGAAGCCCTCGCGGGTCTGCGCGCGTTCGCCGGCGACGCGAGGCTCGTCGGCCACAACGCGGCGTTCGACCGGGAGCACCTCGCCGCGGCGGCGCGCTGCGCCGGCGCCGCGCCGCTCACCGGCGACTGGTTCGACACGCTCGACGCGGCGCTCCTGCTCTACCCCGAGCTCGACCGCCACGCGCTGCCCATCCTCGTCGAGGAGCTCGGACTCGAGTGGCGCGCCCACAGGGCGCTGCCGGACGCCCAGGCCACGGCCGCCGTGCTCGCGCGCCTGGCGCGGCGCGCGGCCGGGCTCGCCGAAGTGGAGCGGCGCCTGCTCGAGAGTGTCGCGTGGGCGCCGCTCTCCGTGCTCGACGCCTGCGCGGCGGCGCCCGACGAGGCGCCTTCGCCGTTGCTGGCGGACGAGCCTCCCGAGGGGCCGGGTGCGCCGGCCGTGCTGCCGGTCGATCCGGACGGCTGGCGCGCGGAGCTGGACGCCGACGGTGGCGCCGAGCCAGGCCTGGCCGCACGCCTTCCCGGCTTCCGGCAGCGCGCCGGCCAGGTGGAGTACGGGGAGGCCGTCGCCGACGTCTTCGGGGCCGGCGGCATCGGGCTGTTCGAGGCCGGCACCGGCATGGGCAAGAGTCTGGGGTACCTGCTGCCGGCGGCCTTCGCCGGGGCGGCCGCCGGACGCCGCGTCCTCGTCAGCACCAAGACCAAGGCGCTCCAGCGGCAGCTGGCCCGCACTGAGCTGCCGCTCGTGGCCGCGGCCCTGCCCCCCGGCTGGCGCTGGGCTCTGCTCATGGGCCGGGAGAACTACCTCTGCAGGCGGCGCCTCGACGAAGCGGTCGCCGCCGAGGGCGAGGCGCTCCCGGACCGGGACAGGACGCTGGCGCTCGCCTACCTCGCCGGACGCGCCCGGCGCGGCGACGTGGACCTCTCCGCCCTGCCCTTCAGGGCCACGCAGGTCCTCCCCGCCCTCCCCGACCTGGCGCGAGAACTCCGCTCGTCGCGCGCGACCTGCCTGGGGCGCTTCTGCCCCGCCCGCCGCGGCTGCCACTGGCGCCTGGCGCGGGCGCGTGCCGACGCCGCCCACCTCGTGTGCGTCAACCACGCGCTGCTGCTCTCCGGCCGCGACATGCTCCCCGCCTTCGAGGACCTGGTGATCGACGAAGCGCACCTGCTGTACCACGAGGCCACGGAGGCGTTCAGCGACAGGGTGGACGCTCTCTCCCTGGACCAGCTCCTCGGCGACGTGCGCGGCCGTCACCGGCAGCGGCCGCTGCCGCAGCGCCTGCGCGCCGTGGCGCGCAGGCTCCCGCCGGACGAAGGACGCACGCTGGCGGCGGCCGCGGACGCCTGCGAGCGCGCAGCCGAAGAGGCGCCCGCGCTGAGCCGCGGCCTCGGAGAGACGATCGCCGCCCTGGCCGGCGCGGCCGCACAGGATGGTGGCGACGGCGCGGGCCGGCAGGCGGACGCGTACACGACCACCGTATGGCTCACCGCCGGCCTGCGCGACCTCCCCGCGCACGACGCGTTCCTCACGCACGCCGGCCTGCTCGCGGAGAGCCTCGCCAAGCTGGCAAGCGCGGCGGCAGCCGGCGCCGAGGCGCTGCCCGACGACCACCGCGAGCGGTCCGCCCTGGTCGCGCTCGCCGACGACGCCGCCGCGGCGGCGGAGCTGCTCGGCGACGTGCCCGAGGGTGGCGGCCCCGAGACGGTCGCGTGGGCGGAGCTCGAGAGCGCGCAGCGGAGCGCGTCAGGCGCGGCGCGCTGGACGCTCACACGCTCGCCGGTCACACCGGCCGAGGGCATCCGGGAGATCCTCTGGGAGCGGCTGCGCAGCGCCGTGCTCACGAGCGCGACGCTCACCGTGGCGGGCTCGTTCGCCTACTTCCGCGACATGACGGGCCTGAGCGGTGAGGTCGACGTGCGCGAGCACGTGTTCGCCTCGCCGTTCGACTACCGCCGGCAGGCGGTGCTCGTGCTTGAGCACGACCCCGGCGGCGCCTGGCGGCCCGACGAGCTCGCCGGCCGCCAGGGTGAGCGGCTCAAGCGCATCGCCGAGGTCACCGGCGGGCGCACGCTGGCCCTGTTCACCAACACGCGGGACATGCACCGGGTCGCGGCGGCGGTGGGCGAGCACGTGGAGGACGAGGGCGTGCTCGTGCTCGCCCAGGGCCTGCACGGCAGCGCCGCGAGTCTGGCCGACGAGTTCCGCACCCACCCGGAGACGATCCTGTTCGGCGTCGACACGCTCTGGACCGGGCAGGACTTCCCGGGGGATGCGCTCACCTGCCTGGTGATCGCCAAGCTGCCGTTCCCGCGGCTGGACCCGCTGTTCCGTGCGCGACGGCGGGCCTGCGAGGAGGCGGGCGAACGCTGGTTCGAGCGCTTCTACCTGCCGGAGGCCGTGCTCAAGTTCCGGCAGGGGTTCGGCCGCCTCATCCGTACCGAGACCGACACCGGCGTGGTGGTGGTGCTCGACCACCGTCTGACGCAGAAGGGCTACCGGCGGGACTTCCTCGCCAGCCTGCCGGAGATGGACGTGGTGGAGGCGGCGCCCGCGGAGGTGGCCGCCGTGGTGGACCACCACCTGCGGCGGCTCGCCGCGGCCGCTCAGGCTCCCCCGGTCACCGCCGGCGCCTGAGGCGGCCCGCCGGCTGCTTCGCCGGCTTGCCGGCGGCCTACTTCAGCAGCTTCCCGCTGCCCTTGGCCTCGCGGGCGCCGACGCGCTTGACCAGCCGCGCCTTGCTCTGCTTGCCACAGTGGGGGCACGTGAGGTTCTTGTAGCTGTAGTAGGTGCCGTCGGGGTTCTTGCCGACCGCCGACTGCGTGAAGAAGTTGACCGTGGTGGGCACCTGGAACGCCTTGCCGCACTTGCCGCACACATACCCCGACGTGCGCGAGACCAGGCTGATGTACATCCAGAGCCCGGCGATGATGAGGATGAACGTGGGCAGGAAGCCCTTCCACGGATACACCACGAGGATCGCGACCAGGACGACGGCGACGAAGACGGCGAGCTTCCAGAAGGTGCTGAACCAGTCGTGCTGGCTGCGTTCGACATAACGGGCCACGCGGATTCCTTTCCTGTGCCGCTGCGGACGGCGCGCAGCGGGGGCGCCGCCGCGGCCGGCCTCAGCCTCCGACCGGTCCGGCCAGGTAGCTGACCAGGGTGAAGATGCCGAACAGCGCCACGAGGACGACGACGATGAACCCCAACGTCTGGAAGAACCCCGCGAACAACCCTCTGGACATGTGTACTCCCGTCGCAGTCGTGCCGGCCGGGCCCGCCGCAGGGGACGGGCGTCAGGGTCTGAGTATGCCCGCAAACAGGTCTGCCCCTCAAGCCCGGCGGGTACGGTGGCTGAATCGACCGAGGAGGAACCACATGGACGTCACATTCGAGAACGGCCCGGCCTTCACCGTCGCGGTGGTGAGGATGGCGCCCGGAGAGCAGATCCGCTGCGAGGGCGGAGCCATGCTGAGCATGACGACGGGCACGCAGATCGAGACGTCCACGCAGGGAGGCATCCTCAAAGGCCTCAAGCGGTCGATCTCCGGAGAGTCGTTCTTCATGAACACCTTCACGGCTCCCGCCACCGGCGGGGAGATCGTGCTCGCCCACTCCCTGCCCGGCGACATGTCCTACATCGACCAGCAGGGCGAGACCTGGCTGTATCACCGCGACGGGTTCGTGGCCTCGGAGATGGGCATCGACCTCGACACCAGCTGGGGCGGCCTCAAGAGCGCGTTCGGCGCCTCGTCGTTCTTCGTCGTCAAGTGCAGCGGCCGCGGCAAGGTGGTCTTCGCGACCTACGGCGCTCTGCGCCGCATCGACCTGCAGGCCGGCGGACAGTCCACGGTCGACAGTGGCCACCTGGTGGCGTGGCACGAGGCGATGCCGATCCAGGTGCACAAGGTCGGCGGGATGAAGTCGCTCTTCTTCTCGGGCGAGGGCTTCGTGGTGACGCTCACGGGACCAGGCACGTTCTTCACCCAGACCCGCAGCGAGCAGGCCTTCATCAACTGGATCGTCCCGTACCTGCCCAAGAGCGGCAGCTGACCCGGACGGCGTTACGGTGCGGTCAGGAGGGGTACCACCGGAGTGGGATCGTCATCGGCGGAGGTCAGAGATGAGACCAGATGACCGCAGCCAGAAGGGCTCCACGAAGAAGGCGGGGCACCCGCACGAGCGCTGGCAGGGCCGGAAGGGAGTCACCCAGCCTCCCAGGTCCTGGACCAACAAGACCATGCACCACCCCGCGACCCGGATCGGCGAGATCAAGCACGGGAAGTCGTGAGGGGCCGGCGCGGCCACGCCGACTGACGGTGCGCCGAAGGCACACCGGCATCTGAGCCAGCGGACCGCCGCCGAGGGTCTGAGTGAGGGCCCGGAGGTCAGGACCTTCGGCGGCTCGCCGCCGCTCTCAGGCTCCCCGGAAGCGTCAGGCGTTCAGCTTCTTGAGCGCCCATGCCATGTGGCGGCCGAGAGCGGCCATGGTCTCCATGCCCTCCTCGTCCTGCTCCACGTCGCCCTTGCCGAGACCGATGCCCAGGTTCCAGTAGCTCGAGCCGACCACGATCATCTCGTTGATCTGGAACCAGTGGTTGATGCTGTCGAACGCGTGGATGGCGCCACCGCGCCGCACGGCGACCACCGCGGCGCCCACCTTGCGCGCCAGCGGATTGCCGCTCTTGCGCGTGGCGTACCCGGCGCGCTCCAGAAGCGCCTGTGTCGTCGCCGTGCAGTTGGCGTAGTACGTGGGCGAGGCGATGATGATGCCGTCCGCCTGGACCATCCTGGCGATGCACGCGTTGACCCCGTCGTCCGCGAGCCCGGAACAGGTGCTGTCCTGGGTCTCGGCGCACTTGAGGCACGCGGTGCAGCCGCGAAAGCCCTTGTTGTACAGCTGCACGAGCTCCGTCTCGATGCCCTCGGACTCGAGCTCAGCGAACACCCGGCGCACCAGGACGGCCGTGTTGCCGTCCTTGCGCGCGCTGCCGTTGAACGCCACCACTTTCATGTCATCTTCTCCCTCAGAGGACTTCGAATGCCCGGGCGAGGTCGGTCATGTGCCGCTGCGCCTCACGCGCCGTGCAGGACACGCCGGGCAGCGGGAACGCGAACACCCGGCGCCCGAACGTCCGCGCCAGGTCGTCGTTGAAGCCGTAGCCGCTCTTGTGCTCCCACCCGAAGGAGAAGTGGAGCACCTTGTCGAGCGACCCTTTGTACACGAACACGAGGATGCGCGGCCGCAGCCGTGCGACGACGCCGGACAGGCGCTCCCAGCCGGCCTCGTACTCCTCGCGGCCGGGCTCGTCGCCGAACGGCCGCGGGACCTTGCACAGGTCGGTGACTCCGAAGCCGGCCGCCAGGAGGACGTCGTCGCCGTAGCTGCCCGGCGGCACGCTGAGGATGCCTGCGTCCCCGAGCCGCTTCCACAGACCCCGGCCCATCCTGCCCTCGAAGTAGTGGCCGACCTCGACGCTGGCCGGTGACGGCGTCTTGCCGATGAACAGGGCGCGCAGCTCGCCTGTCTGCGGCAGGATGTCGGCGAGCGTCGGCACGTGACGGCCGTCGCCGGCGTCGATCTCGGTGAGGTGCGTCACGACACCGCCTCCGCCGACGCGAACCGGTGCGCCACGCGCACCAGCGCCAACGTGTCGAGGCCGCAGTACTCGAGGAGCGAGGCACGCAGGACGTCGCGACGCTCGGCCGGCGTCGCCGGGTCGACGGCCTCGTGGTAGGCGGCCTGGGCGGAGAGGCCGTCCTGGACCTCCTCGAGCAGCGCGTGGTCCAGCTCCGCGTCGACGGTCGGCAGCACGTTCTTGAGCGAGTACGACCCGTTCAGGGCCGGGTGCTGATAGTGGTCGCGCGTCAGGCGGAGCAGGTCGATCAGCCTGCCGGCCACGGCGTTGAGCGGCGCCGCGAGATCGGGCAGCATCGCCGCCATCTCCATGATCCGCCACTTCTCGAAGTCGTGGTAGACGAAGATGGGACCATGGTCCCCCAGAGCCTCGAGCAGGGTCTCCGCGGCACGGCGTATCGGCGCCTCGCCGCTCGTGTCGAGGAACTCCCGGTGGATGACCACGCCGGGCCGCTCCTCCTCATGGCAGGACCACTGGAAGACGATCTGCTGGTACGGGCTCGTGCCGGCCCAGAGGGGGACGGCGAACTGCACCGTCTCGAAGTCGAGGTAGTAGCGTGGGTACGGCAGCGTCGCCAGGAACGCGGTCGCCGCCGGATCGAGGCTGCCCAGGGCCGGGTCAGGCGCGAGCGCGCAGGCTCCGTCCTCGCCGCGCTCCTCTCCCGGCGCGCAGCGGGTCCTGCCCTCTTGCCCCTCGCAGAACTCCACGAACGGGCACTCGAACGGCCGCCGGCACTGGGGTCCGGTACGCCTGGCCGGGAGCGGTCCGGCGAGCAGCTCGTTGAAACCACGCACCCAGCCGGGGATGTGCGCCATGAGCGGGCGCGCCTGGTCGGCGACGGGGACCTCACGGAACAGACCGCGGTAGTCGCCGCCGCCGCGGTACACGAAGCCGGTGTCGATGACGGCCACGCTCAGGCCGTCCAGATGCACGCCGGCGCCCTCCGCGACCCACCCCTGGATGGCGATGTCCTGCAGGTGGTACTCCTTGAGACGGGTCGCCGACTTGACCTCCACCATACGACAGAGACCGCCGCGCCGCTCGAGCACGTCGGCGCGGACCAGCACGCCCTTGTGGCGGAACGTGGCCTCGTACAGGGTGACGTCGCCGGGTCGCGCGAGCGCGTGCTGCGTCTCGCGCAGCGCCTGGCTGAGGGACGCGCCGTCGCCGACGAGCACGCCGCCCGGGTACAGCTCGCGCGCGATGTCCCCGATCGCGTGGCCGGCCGCGGAGCGTCGCTGGGCGTCGGGGGTGTACGCCTCCAGCTCCGGGCGATGCACGGTGAGCCAGAGCCGTTTGCCGCACTGCAGGCCGGCGGTGATGCGGGACTTGGAGAGGCGGAAGGTGCGCACTGCGCTCCATTGTATCCCCCCGTGGGCCGGCGAGCCCCCGGGTGCGCCGCCCGAAGACCGCGCCGGGTCGTCGGATGAGCCCAGGCACCGTCCGGACGCTATGGTAGGGTCGCCGCCATGAGGCTCATCCACACGGCCGACTGGCACCTCGGTCGGCTCTTCCACAACGTCCACCTCACGCGCGACCAGGAGCACGCGCTCGAGCAGTTGGTCGAGCTGGCCAAGGACGTGCGGCCGGCCGCCGTCATCGTCGCCGGCGACCTCTACGACCGCGCCGTGCCGCCCACCGAGGCCGTGGACCTGCTGGACCACGTGCTCACCGAGCTCGTCGCCGGCCTCGGCGTCCCGGTCGTCGCCATCGCCGGCAACCACGACAGCGCCGTGCGCGTCGGCTTCGCGTCCACCCTGCTGCGAGAGCGCGGCCTGCACCTGGTGGGCGAGCTGCCGCAGGCGGCCTCGCCCATCGTGCTGCGCGACGAGCACGGCCCGGTGCGCATCTGCGCGCTCCCGTTCGCCGACCCGGCCGAGGCGCGCCACGTGTACGGCGACGAGGCCATCCACGACCAGCAGGCCGTGGCGGCCGCCGGCGTGCGGCAGGCGCTCGCCGCCGCCGCGCCGGACGAGCGGCGCGTGCTCGTCGCCCACGCGTTCGTGGCCGGCGGCCTCGAGAGCGAGAGCGAGCGGCCCCTCAGCGTCGGCGGCGCCCAGCAGGTGCCCGCGGGCGTACTCGACGGCTTCGAGTACGTCGCCCTGGGCCATCTCCATCGCCCCCAGACGTGCGGCTCCGAGACGACACGCTACGCCGGCTCGCTGCTCAAGTACTCCTTCGCCGAGGCCGCCCACGACAAGTCCGTGTGCGTCGTCGAGATCGGCCCGCGCGGCGGCGCTCCCGGCAAGACCGGGCGCGCCGCGGTCTCCGTCGAGACCGTCGCGCTCACCCCGCGCCGCGACGTCCGCCGCCTTGAAGGCACGCTGGCGGAGTTGCTCGCGCGCGGCCCTGCGGACCCGCGCCGCGACGACTACATCCTGGCCTCGCTCACCGACGGCGGCGCCCTCTTCGACCCCATCGGCCGGCTGCGCTCTGCGTATCCCAACGCGCTCGCGATCGAGCGCCCGGCCTACGAGCACCCCGGCGCCGAGGGCCGTGACAGGCCGCGCCCCGGTTCGGTCGGCGACGTCGACCTCTTCGCGTCGTTCTTCGGCTACGTCACCGACGACGAGCTGGGCGACGCGCGCCGCCAGGCTCTCACCGCCATCCTCGACGACCTCGAGCGCGCTCGCCGGGAGGCCCGCGCGTGAGGCCGCTGCGCGTCGTCATGGAGGCGTTCGGCCCGTACGCTACCGAGCAGACGCTGGACTTCGCGGAGCTGCGAGGCGCCAGCTTCTTCCTCATCACGGGCCCCACAGGCTCAGGCAAGACCACCGTCCTCGACGCCATGTCGTTCGCGCTCTACGGCGTCACCAGCGGAGGGCCCGAGAGCGAGGGGGGCCGCTCGGGCGCTTCCATGCGCAGCGACCACGCGGACCCCGGCCTGCTCACCCGGGTGACCTTCGACTTCGCCCTCGGCGGCGACCTCTATCGCATCGTCCGCGAGCCGGAGCAGGAGCGGCCCAAGCTCAGAGGCGACGGCGTCACCGTCCACGGCCAGTCCGCCACGCTGTGGAGGCTGCGCGAGGCAGGCGAGGGCCACGCGGAGGATGGCGGACCCCTCGAGACCGGGTGGTCCAGGGTCAGCGCCAGGTCCGAGGTCCTGCTGGGGTTCCGCGCCGAGCAGTTCCGCCAGGTGGTCATGCTGCCGCAGGGTCGCTTCCAGAGGCTCCTCGCCGCCGACTCCAGAGAACGCGAGCAGATCCTGCGGGCGCTGTTCGACACCGGCCATTACTCCGCTGTCGAGGCCGAGCTCAAGAGAGCCGCCAAGGGACTGAGCGACGCGGCGAACACACTCAAGGACAAGCGCGCCGAGGCGCTGCGGCAGGCCGAGGCCGAGACGGCCGAGGATCTGGCCGAGAGGCGCGCACGCCAGACGCTCGAGGCCGACGAGGCAGCCGGTCACGCCGGGACGGCGGAGCGCGCGCGGGACGAGGCGCAGGCGCGGCTGCAGGGTGGCCGCGAGGCGGCTGCCCGTCTCGACGAGCTGGCCGCCGCGGAGGCCGCGGCCGCGGCCGTCGCAGAGCGTGAACAGCTCGTCGCCGACGCCAGGGCGGAGCTCGGCGCCGCCGAGCAGGCGGCGACCGTGAGCGGAGCCGCCGCGCGCGTGACCGCGGCGCGCGCCGGCGCCGCAGAGCGGCGCGCCGCGGCGGAGACACACGAGGCTGAGCGCCTGCGCCGCGCGGAGGCGGCGGCCGAAGCAGCCGACGCGTTCGCGAGACTCGAGGCCGAGGCCGCGGAACGGGATGCCGCGGCGGCCGAGGTCCTGCGGCTCAAGGCACTCGTGGGCGCGACCGAGGACCTCGCGGCCGCGGCGGCCGATGCCGGCGACGCCGACGCGGTCTGCGGCGAGGCGCGCCGCGTCGCGGCCGCCGCCGAAGCGGAGTGGACGGCCGCGCGTGACGCCGCGGCCGAGGCTGAGGCCGCCTGGCGCGACGCCCAGGCGGGCCACCTCGCCGCCGGCCTGATGGCCGGAGAGCCTTGCCCGGTATGCGGCTCCACCGACCACCCCTCCCCCGCCGTACTGCCCGCGCGAGCCCCTGGGCAGGATCAGGTCGAGGCGCTCAGGACCGTCGCCGACCGCGCGTCGACGGCGCGCGACGCCGCCACCAAGAGCCTGCTGCGTGCAGAGAGCGCAGCGGCAGCCGCGACGGCCTGCCTCGATGAGCGCCGGAAGGCGACCTCTGCGGAGTTCGCCGACCCGGCGGCGCTGCAGACGGCGATCGCCGCGGCCGAGCAGCGCTCGGCGACGCTCGTGGCCGCGCACCGCGACGCCTCGAGCGCGGCGCATCAGACGGCCACCGCCGCCGCCACGGCGGCAACAGCGGCGGCTGCGGCGGCCGCCGAGTCCAACAGGGCCGATGAGGAGGTCCGCGCCTCCTGCGCCGAGCTGGCCGAGCGCCTCTCTGCGGCGGGCTTCGCGGACGAGGAGGCCTGGCTCGCCGCCTGCCGCGAGCCGCAGGTGGTCGGGCGCCTGCGCGGACTCATCGCCGACCACGCCGAGGCGGCCGCACGGGCGGCGGAGCGGCTGCGTCTCGCGCGCGCCGGCGCCGAAGGCGTGAGCGCACCCGACCTCGAGGCCCTGGAGGCCGCGGCGCTCGCGGCGGCGGCGGACGCGCTCTCCGCGCGCACCGCCGCGGTCGAGCTGGCCGCGGCCGCGGACGCGGCTTCTCGGCAGCTCGAGCGCCTCGAGGAGCTCGAGCGCGAAGCATCGGCCGTGCACCAGCGGTACGAGGTCATCGGCCGCCTCGCCGACGTCGCCAACGGCGACAACCCGCGCCGCCTCTCCTTCCAGCGCTACGTCCTGGGCGCGTTCCTCGACGACGTGCTCGTCGCGGCCTCCCAGCGGCTGCACCTCATGACCAAGGGGCGCTACAGGCTCGAGCGCACCGACCGCCGCTTCGGGGGGCGGTCGGCCGCCGGGCTCAACCTCGAGGTCTACGACGCCTGGACGGGCATCGCCAGGCCCGTCGCGACGCTGTCCGGCGGCGAGAGCTTCATGGCGGCTCTATCGCTGGCGCTCGGCCTGGCGGAGGTGGTCCAAGCGCACGCTGGCGGCATCCACCTCGAGACCGTGTTCGTCGACGAGGGCTTCGGCTCCCTCGACGACGAGTCGCTCGACCTTGCGATCGCCGCCCTCATGGGGCTCGGCGAGGACGGCCGCCTGGTGGGCATCATCTCGCACGTGAGCGACCTGCGGGAGCGCATCGACGCGCGCCTGGAGATCACTGCCGGCAAGAGCGGCAGCAGGGCCGACTTCAGGGTCGCCTGAGCGGCCGGAGTGGCCGGGCCACGCCGCGGGCATAGCCAGACCATGCAGACGTATCGCCGGCCCGCCGCTCTCGTCCTCCTGCTGGTCGCCCTCGCGGCCGTCACGCTCTTCGCGCTCGGGCTCACCCTCTGCATCGACTGGGGCGGCGCGAGCGTGCCGCCTCGCGACTTCGGCCAGCCGGCTTCGCTCCTCCTGCGGCTGCTCTGACGGCGTACAATCGGCCCATCCGGCCACGGACGCCGTCCATCCGCCCGCAGTCCAGGGAGGCCCCATGCCCGCCGACCACGCCCCGCTCCCCGATCCGTCGCGCCTGCTCGGCGAGCTCGACCTGCGCACGCCGCTCGTCGGGCTCTACGACGCCCCGGACCCTGAGGCGTTCGCGCCGCTCGTGACGCCCAGGACGGGCTCCGGGCGGGGGCCCTGTCTCTTCGCCTTCTACAAGCGCTGGGAGAGGGGCGAGACGCTGCACCTCACGGCCGACGCCTACGGCTGTGGCGGCTGCGGGCGCTCGCTGTTCGGGATCCGGGTGCGCGAGCGCGACGACTTCATCGACTTCCTCTGGAAGGACGAGGGCCTGCGCGCCAGCCGCGACCTCATGGCCGGCTGGGTCGACCACGCGCCGACGTACCGGCCCGAACACGCCAACGTCATGGTCGGGCCGCTCAAGCCCCAGCTTGCCCGGTATCTCAGGACGATCACCTTCTGGGTCAACGCCGACCAGCTCTGCGTGCTGCAGCACGGCGCCTACCACCACCACGCCTGGGGAGAGCCCGACCCGGTCACGGTCCCCTTCGGGTCGGGCTGTTCCGAGCTCGTCGTCCCGTTCCGGGACCTGGACCGGCCGGAGGCAGTGCTCGGCGGCACCGATATCGCGATGCGCGACGGGCTGCCGCCCGGCGTCCTCGCGTTCACCGTCACGCTTCCGCTGTTCGCGCAGCTGTGCGCCCTGGGCGACGAGAGCTTCCTCGGCAGGGGGTTCCTCGCCCGCCTGCGCAAGGCGCGGGGCGGGTCGCTCGCG
This sequence comes from uncultured Thermoleophilia bacterium, assembly GCA_963705205.1. GTDB lineage: Bacteria > Actinomycetota > Thermoleophilia > UBA2241 > UBA2241 > CAIXSE01. The sequence continues at coordinate 59,670 of CAVPJG010000004.1, read as the reverse complement.
TAGGCTGTCGGCGGCCGCGGGCGGCCGCGTCCGGTAGCGATACGGCGCATGACGTCCCGAGAGGCGCTCCGCCGCCTGAACCGCAACCGCGAGAAGCTGCGCACGCACCGGGTGCGCCACATCGCCGTGTTCGGGTCGACGGCGCGCAATCAGGCGACGCCGCACAGCGACGTGGATCTCCTGGTCGAGTTCGAGCCCGACGCACCCGTCGGCCTCTTCGCCTACGTGCGCCTCCTCGACTTCCTCACCAACGTCATGGACACGCGCATCGACCTCGCCACGCCGGGTGCCCTGCGCCCCGAGATGCGCGACGAGATCGTGGCGGAGGCGATCCGTGCCTTCTGACCAGCGCCTCCGCGAGCCCGGGTACGCCGAGCGCCAGGCCAAGCTGCGCTTCCGCGACTGGCGCTTCCGTGTGCGCGACATCCTCGCCGCCGTCAACGCAGTCGCGGCCTACACGGACGGGATGACCCTCCAGGAGTTCGTCGCCGACGCGCGCACGCGCGACGCGGTGGTCCGCAACCTCATGACCATGGGCGAGTCGGTGCGCTGGATCCCTGACGTCATCCTGGACGCGCACCCCCGGGTCCCCTGGCGCACCATGCGTGGCGTGCGCAACGTCGTCGTGCACGAGTACTTCGGCATCGACGACGCGATCCTCTGGGAGACCGTGCGCGGCGATCTGCCGCCGCTCGTGCCCCTCCTCGAGGACGTCCTCGCGTCCTGAGACGGGGCGCGGACGGGGTGCCGTCCACACCCTCGGGTCCGTCCCCGGCGTCGCGCTCCGGCCGGGCCGTGTAGAATCGGCGCCGATGCAGCAGGTCACCGTCCAGGAACAGGTGGAATACGCGAGTCTCGGCTGGCGCTTCGCGGCAGTCCTCGTCGACACCGTGGTGCTGTTCGGCCTCCTCATCATCGCCATGATGGTCTACATACTCGTGCTCGCGGCGCAGGGTCGCATCGACCCGCAGGACCCCGCCGCGGTCCAGGCCCTCAGCCAGGACCTCGGCGTGTCCGACCTCATGGCCAACGTCGTCGTCTTCGGCGCGCTGTTCGTCTACTACGCCGTGCTCGAGGGCATCTTCGGCGCCAGCGTAGGCAAGCTCGTCTTCCGCATGCGCGTCGTCATGGCCGATGGATCCAAGCCCACGGGGGGCGCCGTGATCGTGCGCAACCTCGTGCGTATCCCCGAGGCGTGGCTGCTGTACATCCCGGCCGGCATCTCCTGCCTGGCGAGCGGACGGCGGCAGCGGCTGGGCGACCATGCGGCGCGCACCATGGTGGTGCGCCGGCGCCTGGCCGTGACCGGCGGCGGGGCCGCCATCGGCCCGGCGGTTCCGCCCGCTCCCGCGCCGTCGGTCTACGGACAGCCGGCCGCGCCGTCGCCTCCGCACGACGGCGCCTGGTCGGCTTCTCCGGCCGCCCCCGCGGCCGCGACCGCGCCGAGCCTCGACGAGGCGCTCACGAACCTCAAGACGGCGGCGCTGGCCGCGCGCGGCGCCCACCTCAACTACCTGCGCTTCTCTGAGCGCGAGCTGGCCGCCGGCACGACAGACCCGGCCGCCGGGTACTCGGAGGAGTACGTCAGCGCCTGGTTCACGCTCGCGGACGCGGTGGCCGCGCTGCGCGCCGCCTGGGACGCGGCGACGGCCGCCGCCGTCACGGCGGGACGCGCGCTGGACGAGGCCTGCGCCGGGCAGGCCGACCTCGCCCACCTCCTGCGCGAACTCGCGCCGTACGCGAGCGCCGAGACCGACGAGGAGATCCACGCGGCGTTCCTGGCCGTGGCCCGCTGGGAAGCGTCCGCCCCCTGACGCGACCGGGGGCGGCGCCGACGACCCTGCAGCGCCACAGTCCCTGCCTGACCTCCACGCGATGCCGGCCACCGGGCGTTCGGGGTACGATGTTTGCAGTGTCGGTCGACAGTGAGGGGGCGGTCATGGCCAGGGAGTCGTCGAGCACCACCATCCGGGCGGGATCCTTGCTCGCGGTCCTGGCGGCCGTCGTGGCCGCGGGAGCGGCGGCCCTGCTGGCGCCGGCCGCCGCCCCGGCCGCCGCGGCCGCTCCGCGCCCCTTCCCGGTCTCCATCCAGATCGGCGGTCAGGCGGGGCCGGAGATAGCCGGTCCGATGGTCGTCTGGACCGACAACCGCAACGGCAACCTCGACATCTACGGCCGCAACCTCAGCACGCGCACGGACTACGCGATCTGCACGAACAGGGCACAGCAGGACAACCCGTCAGTCACGCGCTACGTCACGGACTCGGGCAAGGTCCACTACGTGGCCGTGTGGGTCGACGCGCGCAACCGTGAGGGCGGCACGGCGACCGACATCTACGGGCGCGACATCACCACCCGCACCACCTTCGTGGTCGCGCGTAGCGCCGCGGTGAAGTGGTACCCGGAGATCGTGGATCACTGGGTGGTCTGGGTGGAGGCGGACGACCCCGCCGGGCCGTACCGCATCAGGGCGCGCGATCTCGCCGCACGGAAGACCTACACCCTCGCCACCAGCGGCGTCCTGAGTCCCGTAGGCATCGACAGCCGCACCGTCGGGTCGCGCCGCGTCTACACCGCCGTGTACACCACCGGCAAGGGCAACATCAGCGCCCGCAACGTCCCCGCCGGTGACCAGTTCATCGTCTCGCAGCGCAGCACGTTCGAGTGGATGCCCGACATCAGCCGCGACCGCGTGGTGTGGTGGGAGACGGGCGGCCGCATCATGCTCCGCGACCTCAGGACGGGCACGCGCAGGTTCGTGCACCTCGGGGCTCGGCCTCGCGTCGACGGCGAGCTGGTGACCTGGGACGGCGGCGGGCACGGGGGAGAGTTCGTCGTCTCCTACGTCGCCGGCGCCAGGATCTACGTGCGCAACGTCGCGCGCGGCGCCGGCGTGGTCACCATCGCCCAGAAGGACCTGACCTGCCTCTTCCCCGCCGTCAGCGGTCGCCGCGTGGTGTGGGAGTCGGGGCCGGCCACGCGGATCCTCAGCCACATCCACATCTACGGCGCGCGCCTCCCGTAGCAGGCCTCGGCGGCGCGCCCGCCGTCGCCCGCCGTCAGCAGGGGACGAGGAAGGACTGCGCCCTCTCGAGCCACTCGGGTATGGCGATGCCCTGCGGGCACTTCTCCACGCACTCGCCGCACGCCGTGCAGCGGTCGGCGCGCTCCTCGTCGGAGAAGAACATCCGGTAGGCCATCTGCTGGCGCGGGAGGTTGTCGTACATGTGGGCGTCGTTGTAGAGCTCGAACACGTCCGGGATCGCCACGCCCTGGGGGCACGGCATGCAGTAGCGGCACGACGTGCACGGGATGGGGCTGAGCTCGCGGTACAGGTCGCGCACGCGCGCAACGAGCGCGAGCTCCTCCCCGGTGAGCAGCCCGGGCCGCGAGACGTCGGCCAGCCTGAGGTTCTCTTCCACGTGGTCCATGGTGCTCATGCCGCTGAGGAGGAACGACACCTCAGGATGACTCCAGACCCACTGCAGCGCCCATGCGGCCGCGGATCGCCTGATGGGCGCCTCGTCCCACACGGCCTGCACCGGCGGCGGCACGTTCCCAGCCAGCGCGCCGCCGCGCACGGGCTCCATGACGATGACGCCGAGGCCCTTGCCGGCCGCCAGCTCGAGACCCCTGCGGCCGGCCTGGTACTCCTCGTCCATGTAGTTGTACTGGATCTGGACGAACTCCCAGAGGTCGGTGGCCGCGAGGATCGTCGCGAAGTCCTCGTAGGTGCCGTGGAAGCTGAAGCCGAGGTGGCCGATGCGGCCGTCCGCGAGCGCGCGCTCCGCCGCGGCGAGCTGGTCCTGCTCGACGACGCAGCGCCAGTGCGCCTCGTCGAGCGAGTGCAGCAGGTAGTAGTCGATGTGGTCGGCCTGCAGCCGCTCCAGCTGGATGCCGAGGATGCGGTCGAAGTCGGCCGGCTGCTTGACGTCCCACACGGGCATCTTGGTGGCCAGCTTGACCCGTTCCCGGTAGCCGCCCTTGAGCGCCTCGCCGAGCCACGCCTCGCAGTTCTCCTCGTGGTACATCCAGGCGGTGTCGACGTAGTTCACACCGCCCTCGATGGCGCGGTGGAGCATCGCGTCCGCCAGCGGGTAGTCGATGCGCTTGAAGTCCGGCTTGCCGTCCTCGCCGGCGAGCACGGGCAGGCGCATGGCGCCGAAGCCGAGCGCCGAAGGCCTGAAGTCGAGCCTGCCGAACTGGCGGTACTGCATGTCCTCATGCTACCTGATTGAGCCCGGTGTCCGCGTCCGTGGCGCCGGGCCCTGCGTGGCGCCCCGCTCGGGCAGCTCTCCCGTGCGTCAGCCAGCTGGCGGTGCGTCGGAGGCATCCCGGCTGTAGACTCGGCGCCAGTCGTCCCGAGGAGCAGCCGCATGCCGAAGACCGTCCAGCACCCCGAGATCCTCGTCCAGGCCCGCAGAGGGCAGACCGTGGAGAGCCTGCACCGCGCCTGCGCCGCGCTCGCGGGGCCGGACGGCGAGATCGTGGAGCGCTGGGGAGACCCGGGCATGGTGACCTACTGGCGCTCGTCGGCCAAGCCGCTGCAGGCGCAGGCCTGGCTCGCCGACGGGACCGTCGAGCGCTTCGGCTGGGGCGCCGAGGAGCTCGCCATCATGAGCGCTTCGCACGAGGGCCTCGACTTCCAGGCGGGCCTCGTGCGCCGCATGCTGGCGGACCTCGGGCTCTCGGAGCAGGACCTGCGCTGCGACGGCACGCTCAAGGCGCGCCACAACTGCTCCGGCAACCACACCGGGTTCCTCGCCGCTTGCGTGCACCACGGCTGGGACGTGCCCCCGTACCAGCGTCCTGATCACCCGGCCCAGCAGGCCGCGCTCGCGGCGTTCGCGGCGCTCACCGGGCTCGACGCCGCGACGGTCGCGACCGGCGTCGACGGCTGCGGCATCGTCAGCTACGCCACTCCGGTCACCGTCGCCGCCTCGACCTTCGCCCTGCTGCCCGAGCTGCTCCCCGAGATCAGCGCCGCGATGCGTGCGCGTCCCGAGCTCGTCGAGGGGCCGGGCCGGATCGACACGGAGATCATGCGCGCCCTCCCCGGCGCCACCAGCAAGTGCGGCGCCGAGGGACTGAGCTGCTTCTCGCTGCCGGACGGCCGCGGGCTCGCGGTCAAGGTGGTCGACGGCGCCGACCGCGCGCACGAGCCCGCGGGGCTGGCCGCGCTCGAGGCCGTCCTCGGCGCCGACGCCCTCAGCGACGAGCTCCGCCGCCTCGCGCGGCCGCCGATCACCAACGACGCCGGCGACGTGGTCGGCGAGCTGCTCGCCGTCGTCCCCGGGTGACGACCGCCGGGCGCCGTCGCGAGCAGCCGGGCGCCCGCCGGGACCAGCAAGGCACGCCGTAACCGCTTCGCCCCGTACGCGCGGGGGGCGGAGCGCCGCCGGCGCCCGCCCCGCCGCGTTCACGGCTGAGCACCGCAGGAGCGGCCCCCCGATCAGCCTTCCTCGGCCCTGGGCCTGCGCCGGAGGATGATCAGGACGACGGCGACCACGACGATCACGGCCACCGCCACGATGATGACCCAGGTGAGGCTGGAACCGCTGTCGGTCTCCGTCGCCGTCTCCGCGGTCGCCGGCGCCACCTTGTAGTAGTTGCTGACGTTGTCGCTGATGTAGGCGACGGCGCCGCTGGGCTGCGGGATGCGCTGCCAGTCCTCCCACCGCTCCGTGTTCCACGCCTGGAGGGACTTGGGGTACGTCAGGCAGATGTACGGTGACTCCTCGTAGAAGATCTCCTGCATCTGGTGGGCGATCTCCTTGCGCTTCTGCGGGTCGAGCTCCTCCGACTGCTGCTCCCAGAGAGCGTCGTACTGCTCGTTGGACCAGCAGGCGTCGTTCTGGTTCTCGATCTGCACGCTGCGGAAGTACCCGAGCCGGCGGCCGGGGTCGGAGCCGCTCGGCTGCCACATCCAGATGTACATGTCGAAGTCGGGCTTGTACGTGTCGCCGTCGTAGTTGTAGCCGCCGTCGATGAGCACGCCGTTGTCCTCGACGGAGTAGTCGATGTCCAGGCCGAGCTCCTCCCACCAGCCGGTGATGAGCTTGCCCATGACCTGGCTCTGCGGCGACTCGATCCGCGACCAGAGCCGCAGCTTGATGTTCTTGTCGCCGTTGTTCGGGTCGTTGAGGATGCCGTCGCCGTCGGTGTCCGTGTAGCCGGCGTCAGCGAGGAGCTGCTTGGCCTTCGCCGGGTCGTAGGTGTACTCCACTTCCGCCGGCGGCTGCCAGTGCCAGTCGAGGTTCGGGTCATAGAAGTTCACTTCGAACATCGACGTGGCCGGGTCCGCATACCCCTGGTAGGCCAGGTCGGTCATCTTCTGCTTGTCGATGCCCCAGTTGAGGGCCTGGCGGAACCTGACGTCCTTGAGCACGGGGTTGCCGAGCGAGGGACCCTCGTAGCAGTTGAAGCTGAGGTAGTCGAAGGCCTTCTGTGAGCACCCGTCGGCCTCGAGCCCCTCCTCTCCCTGCAGGGCCTTGACCTGCGCCGGCGGGATGTTGATCGCCAGGTCGATGGTCCCCAGCCTGAGATCCTGGGCCAGCGTGTCCTGGTTCTTGTAGACCTGGAAGATCATCTCGTCGACCTTGGGCGCGCCGTCCCAGTACTCCTTGTTGGCGACGCAGCGCACGAACTTGCCCTTCTGCCACTCGACCACCTGGAAGGGGCCCGAGCCGACGATCGGAGGCTTGTTCAGGAACTTGGTGATCTCATCGTAGGTCGTGAACTCGCTCCAGATGTGCTCGGGCACGATGGGCACCCACATCGCGAGGATGTCGGCCTTGGGCTTGTCGCACGCGATGACCACCGTGGTGTCGTCGGGCGCGGTGACCGTCTTGATGCCGTCGAGCGCCGAGAGGAAGTTCGTGAGCTCGAACTCCTTCTGGAAGTTGTAGCTGAAGGCCACGTCCGCCGCGGTGAGCGGCTCGCCGTCGGACCACTTGACGCCCTCGCGGATCTTGAACGTCCAGGTGAGGCCGTCCTCGCTCGTGGTCCAGCTCTCGGCGAGGCCCGGCTGGGTCTCGAGGTACTTGTCGCCGTAGTTGGTGAGGAAGTCGTAGGCGATGTGGTAGAGCTCGTAGCTGGACTGCTCGATGCCGGCGAACGGGTTGAGGTTGTCCGGGTCGGTGGTCCACCCCACCTTGAGAGTGACGGTGCCGGCGGCCGGCGACGGGCTCGAGTCGGCGAAGGCACCGCCGAGCCCCCAGACGAGGCCCGCCGCAAGGGCTAGGACGACCAACAGGACGAGGAGTCGAGACAGCGATCGCGGATGCGCAGCCATAGGCCAACCTTTCAGCGCCGGCAGGTCATTGGCGACCTCCCGCCCCGGCGAGGGTCGCGCGGCGCCCCCCGGCGCCGCCCAGACAGGCTATGCAATCCCGGCCGGGCCGCGCAAGGGGTCACGCGGCGCCCGGCCGCACGACCACGGCGCCGGCCCGCTCACCTGCGATACACTCGCGCCCGCGTCATGCAGCGTCGCCGCACGGGGCGGCGGCCGCGGCGACCACGGAAGGAGGGGGCCATGACACTCAAACTCGGTCTGCCGAAGGGGAGCCTCGAGCACGCCACGATCGACCTCTTCCGCCGTGCTGGCTTCCTGATCACGGTCGCGGAGCGCTCCTACTTCCCCGCCATCGACGACCCCGAGATCGAGTGCATGATGGTACGCGCCCAGGAGATGGCGCGTTACGTCGAGGACGGCGCCCTCGACTGCGGCCTCACCGGCCGCGACTGGGTGGTCGAGAACGAGGCCACGGTGCACACGGTGGCCGAGCTCGTCTACGCCAAGCAGAGCTTCGGCAAGGTGCGCTGGGTGCTGGCGGTGCCCGACGCCTCGCCGGTACGCGCGCCCGCCGACCTCGAGGGCAGGATCGTCGCCACCGAGCTCGTCGGCGTCACCCGGCGGTGGCTGGCCGACCACGGCGTGACCGCCAAGGTGGAGTTCAGCTGGGGCGCCACCGAGGCCAAGCTGCCCGAGCTGGCCGACGCCATCGTCGAGGTCACGGAGACGGGCAGCTCGCTGCGCGCCAACAAGCTGCGCATCGTGGAGACGGTGCTCGAGAGCACGACCCAGCTCATCGCCAATGTCGATGCCTGGGCGGACCCGGAGAAGCGGCGCAAGATCGAGGACGTCTCGATGCTGCTGCAGGGGGCGATGACGGCGCTCGACAAGGTCGGGCTGATGCTGAACGTGCGCACCGGCGACCTCGACGGCGTGCTCGCCGTGCTGCCGGCGCTCAGGAATCCCACCATCTCGCACCTCAGCGACCCCGGCTGGCTCGCGGTGAACACGATCCTCGAGGAGAGCGTGGTGCGCGAGATCATCCCCCGGCTCAAAGAAGTGGGCGCCGAGGGCATCGTCGAGTTCCCGCTCAACAAGATCGTGCTGTAGAGCCCGGGGTGAGGCCGGAGCGGTCAGCCGCCGGGGCGGCGGGCGGCCGCCAGAGCCTCCCGCTCGGCGAGTCGGCCGTACGACGGCCGCAGCTCGTGCTCCGTCACCGGCAGCCAGATGTAGCCGTCGCGGTCGTCGCCCACGGGGGTGGCGCGTCCCTGCACGAAGCGCCACGCGGTGAGCGCCGCGGCGAGCGCGTCCAGCGAGTCGTGGTCGTAGTACTCGTCCCACACCACCCCGGCGCCGCGCAGCGCGGCGACGCGCACGCGGAGGCCGGCGCGAGAGCTCTTGGGCGGCGGTGTCCCGCCGAGCATGGTGACGAAGGTGGCGTGCGGGTAGACCTCGAGCGCGGCCGGCGCCTGGCCGAGCGCCCCCGGGAGGGTGCCGGGGGCCGGCGGCTCGTAGCCGCGCCGCCCCAGCTCACGGAAGTACCCCCAACCCGCCTCCATCCAGGTGTACAGGCCGTCCGTCTCGGCGGCGACGGCGCGCGTGGGGACCTGGTAGATCGAGATGCGCCGGTGCGACAGCGCCGCGTCGCAGGCCCTCGGCCGCTTGGCGGCCGCGCCCCGTGCCCGCCGCGGCCGCTGCGGAGCGTCCACGCCGACGGCCACGGGCCGCAGGCCGTCCAGCCAGTCCAGCAGCCTGGCCCTGTCGCCGGCGAGGCTGTCGTCCGACTCCGCCCATGAGAAGGCCTCGAGCGTGCGGCCGCCGCGCACGGCGACGGCCACGCACGGCCTGCTCGCGGCGATGTCCACTCCGACGACCACATGACCCGCGTCCATGGGCGGAGGTTAGCAGACGGCGGGCGGGGGACGGAAGGCCGGCCGACGGATGGCGCAGTGCCGGCCGGCCGGCGAACCTCAGGTGACGGACCTCACGGGACCGCCAGGCTGACGTCGCGGACGCCCCAGCGCCGCCAGGCGGGGTGGTCGCCGCGGGCCACGAAGCCGATGACGTTGTGCGCCCCCGGCTCGAGCAGCGCCGCCGGCAGGATCACGGTGCGCACTCGGCTCCACGCCTTGACAGGCCCGGCGGCCAGAGCGCCCATGTCCTTCCAGTTCACCACCAGGCGGACCTCGTCCGCCTGCGCGTCGTACAGGCGGAAGCGCAGCACCCCGTCGCCCGGCTGGCGGGCGGTCTCGTAGAAGACCTCCTTGGGGTGCGAACGGTCTGCACCGAAGTAGCCGAGCGGCACGACCGCCGGCAGCGCCAGCGGGAGGACCGGCCGCTGGCGCGGGTTGAAGCGCACGTTGCGCAGCTGGCGCCAGCTCGCGTCGCTGGTCGTGGCCCAGTCGTACATGCTCCCGCCCAGGGCGCCGTTCTCGCGCAGGGCGCGCACGTATGCACTGGTCTCACTGGCCGAGGACTTGGCTCCGTCGCCGGCGATCACGTGGATCGGCACGCCCGGACGCCCGGTCTGCTCCCGGATGATGCGGATGTTGTCGCGCGTGTCGCGGTAGGCGTTGGCGTAGCCGTCACCGTGGTACGTGTAGTAGCCCATCGGGACGAACACGTCGTAGACGTCCGCCAGCGCCTTGTATGGGAAGCCGGGCCAGTAGCCGGGGTGCATGACCATCCCCGCCGGGGACGGGATGATGGCGCCCAGCGGATACGCGTCCCCGACGGCGGCGCGGATGCGCCCGGAGAGCGCGCGCAGACGGCTGCTGCGCACGGCGACGTCCTTGACGATGCTCGCCTCGATGTCGAGGGCGAACGAGTCGAAGCGCTGGCCGGCCGGCGTGCGGTAGCGGATGGCCGCCATGCTGCGCCGGTAGTCCTTGGCGGGTTCCTTGAAGCCCGGCAGGTACCAGGCGACCACTTTGATGCCGCGCGCGTGTGCCTCCTCGATCAGCCGGCCGGCGTCGGCGCGGCGGAAGATGGCCGAATCCGCGGGCAGATGGTAGTTGGCCGTCTCCAGATAGAGGGTGCGGACACCGCGCCCCGCCATGTCGCTGACCGCCGCGGCCGGGTCGTCCCAGGCCTTCGCGTCGTACATGTCGACCCACGCACCGAGGCCGCGATAGCTGCGGACGGGCGCTGAGGCGGCGGCCGCCTGCGGCAGCGCCGCGGCCGCTCCCAGCGCGACCACGCATAATACGAGCGACGACACGAAACGCAAAGGGCGGAGGCGCACGAGAAGACCCCTGTGGTGGCCGGTACTGCGGGGCTCAGTATAGCCGTGGTAGGGTGCACCCGACACCGGGCGCAAGGAGGGCATGTGAGCATCGAGTACGTGCGGCAGCAGCTCGGCGACGCGGAGAGGATCCTCTACACCGAGCGGCACCACTGGGTGTTCTTCGTCGCCGAGATGCTCAAGTGGATCCTGTTCGCCGCGGCCGTCCTCGGGCTGATCATCCTGCTCAGGGTGTGGTGGCTGCCGGACGCCGGCTGGGTGTGGTGGCTGCTCCTCGTCTTCATCGTGCCCGCGGTGCGCATCGCTTGGGGCTTCCTCTCGTGGCGCATGAACGTCTACGTGCTCACCAACCGCAGGGTCATCGAGTCGACGGGCGTGCTGAGCAAGCGAGTCGCCGACTCGTCGCTGGAGAAGCTCACCGACATCGTGCTCAGGCAGTCCGTCCTCGGTCGCATGCTGCACTACGGCGACATCGTCGTGCTCACGGCCTCCTCCGGGGCCGGGATCAACAACCTGAAGCAGATCCGCCAGCCCATGGAGTTCAAGACCCAGATGGCCAACGCCAAGGAAGCGCTCGAGCGGGAGATGGGCGCGAGCGACTGACGCGCCCGCGCCCGGCGCCGCCCGCCGCCGGCCGGGCCTCAGCTCGCCGGCTTCCACTCCTTGCCGACGCTCCAGCACCTGGCAACCGGCTCGCCGAGACCCCAGTACTTCTTGCTCGCCATGTCGAAGAGCAGCGGCTTCAGCTTGGCGATGTCCACGATCCCGTTGGTGAGCACATCCAGATCGGCATAGGTGCCAACGACCTCGCCCACGAAGAGGTCGTGGGTCGGCAGCTTGACGTGGTCGATGAGCTTGCACTCCATCGTCACCTTGCACTCCTGGATCATCGGCGCCGTGTCCAGCTCCCCATAGAAGAGCTCGAAGAGACCGCTCTTGTCCTCCTGGGTGCCGCTCACCATGCCGATGTGATCGGTGAGCGCGACCAGCTCCTCCGAGGGCAGGTTCACGCTGAACGTCTCGTTCTGAAGGATGCCCTTGTTGGTGAGGTGGATGTTGCCCATGCCGAGGGTGATGCCTTTGAGGTGGGCGATGCCCACGTGGGCGATGGTCGCGAAGTCGGGTGTGCCGTCCACGGTGGCGCCGACGATGGCAGTGACGAGCGGGTAGAGCGCGTTGGTGGAGCCGAGCTTCTCCTTCACGGTGACCTCACAGGTCGCGGGATGTCCGAGGTGTGACCGCTGCATACCCGCCCGGGGGGCGAGCGTAATCGAGGGAGCCTCGCGGCCCGGCGTCCCGCAGGTTTCGCGCCGCGCGCGCAGCCGTCATCATGGGCGCATGCCCGTCGACGCCGACAGCACGCGGCGGCGCGCCCGCCGGCCCCGGCGGCGCCTGCCGGCCCTGGTCGTCATCGTCGCCGTGGGCATCATCGCCGTCGCCGTGGCCCTTGCGCTGGCCGCGGCACTCGACGACGACCGGCCGCACGGCCCCTACCTCATCGGCGCCTGGACGTTCGGCGATCGCGATTCGCTGGAGAGGGCAGTGGACGCGGGTGCGCTCGACGAGGTCAGCGCCGACTGGCTGCAGTCCCGGGCGGACGGCACGGTGGTCGCGCCGCGCCTCGACACGGGGTTCATCGAGGCGGCGCGGGACGCGGACTGCCGCGTCTTCGTCACCCTGACCGACTACGATCAAGCGCAGCACACCTTCGACCCCGCGATCTCGGCGGCGATCCTGAGGACGGCGGCGACGCGACGGCGGCATGCCGAGGCAGTGGCGGCCTGGTGCCGGCAGTACGACGTCGCCGGCGTCGACGTGGACTGGGAGGCGGTCAAGAGTCCGCGCCGGGACGCGTTCTCGGCGTTCGTGGAGGAGCTCGCCGCCCGCCTGCACGCCGACGACCGCCTGATCGCCGTGGACGTCTATCCCAAGCTGAGCGAGCCGGGCGGCTGGGACGGCCCGCGCGGGCAGGACTGGGCGCGGCTCGGCCGGGCGGTCGACCAGTTCCGCGTCATGACCTACAACTACTCGGGATCGTGGTCCGGTCCGGGGCCGCTCTCCCCGCCCGACTGGATGGACCGCGTGCTCAGCTTCGCGGAGACGCAGGTCGCGCCGCGCCGCATCGTCATGGGGCTCGGGTTCTACGGTCGCGAATGGCGCGGGTCGACGACCACGGACCTCGTATGGGACGACGTGCGCGCGGTCCGCGCCGAGCTCGACCCGCGCGAGACGCGCACGGCGTCGCGCGAGCTCCACCTCGCCTACCGCCGCGAGGGCGCCCGCCACGAGGCCTTCTTCCCCGACGCCCCAGCCGTGCGCGCCAAGGTCCGCATGCTGCTCTCGCGACACCGGCGCGTCCGCGGCGTGTACGCGTGGCTGATGGGCCAGGAGGACCCGCGCGTGTGGCAGGAGCTCGCGCGCCTGCTGCACACCAGCGCGCCCGGGCTCCGGTGACCCCGTACGCAGACGGGGCGGCCGGCACTATGGCCGGCCGCCCCGTGGATCAGGTGGCTCTGTGAACCGTCACTCGCTCGGGACGAGGACGGTGTCGATGACGTGGATGACGCCGTTCGCGGTCTCGATGTCGGCGGTCACCACGGTAGCGTCGTTGACCATGACGGTACCGTCGTCCTTGATCGTGATGTCGAGCGGCTGGCCATTGACGGTATCGGCCTGCATACCGTCACTGAGGTCGGTGGACATGACCTTGCCGGGGACGACGTGGTACGTGAGGACGTCGGTCAGCGCGCCGGTCGGGTCGGCCAGCAGAGCGTCGAGCGTCTCCGGGGGCACCGCCGCGAACGCGTCGTCGGTGGGCGCGAACACAGTGTAGGGACCTTCGCCGCGCAGCGTCTCCTCGAGACCGGCGGCCTGGACCGCCGAGACCAGCGTCGTGAAGCTGCCCGCTTCCACGGCGGTGTCGACGATGTCCTTCAACACCATTGACGGCGTCGGCGAGGGGGTCGGCGACGCGGCTTCCTCGTCCGAACCGCCGCAGGCCGCTATGACGAGCGGGACCACCATAAGGGCTACTACGATGGCGATGATGTGCCGGGTCTTCATTTGTCTCCTCCAGCTGTTTCGTCTTGCGTGTCGCCGGCGCTGCCCGGCGAGGCTGCGGTTCCCTGTTGTGGGTCGCCATCGCCTGGTGGAGACATACCCTGCTCTACTGTCAAGTAATCCTTTTCATCAAGTTACTCTACTGGAGTGGCGTTCGACATCAGAGACCTCGCCCGCGCCCCGGCGCCCATGAGCCGCGCCGTATGAGGGAGGTCCGGGCGCGCAAGGAGACCGGGGCACACCAGGCGCCCCGGTCTCCTTGCGTACGGCGATCGATCAGGCGAGGCGGCTCAGACGCCTCCTCCCGGAGGAGACGGCGCCGGAGGCGCCGGAGGGGCAGGAGGAGCGGGCGGCTCGGGAGTCGCGGCGTCCACCTGCGTGACCGCGGTCTGCGGCTCGACAGCGGCCGGCTCCGCGACCGCGGCGGACTGGTCCTCCGGGCCGGCGGCCTCGTCCGCCGCCGCCGCCGCGGCCGGCGCGGGCGCCGGCGGCTGGCCCGCGAGCGGGTCGGCCGCCGCCCTCCAGGCGTCGGCTCCCGTCGGCGGCGGCACCACCGGCGCCGTCACTCCCGCCGCGCCGGGAGGGGGCGCGGCGAGGGTCGGCGAGGCCGGGGTGCCGAACGAAGGTGGCGCCGGCGGGGCCGGTGGGATGCCGGGCAACCCGCCGGCCGGCGTGGCGGCGACGGCGACGTCACCGCCGGAGGCGATGTAGAGCACGCTCACGTAGCAGATCGCGTAGGGCGGGAACAGGACGGCGAAGACGAGGAACAGCAGGATACCGATGGCGATCCCGGCCCACTCGCTCCCCTGGTATGCGCCCCAGGCGACGAGCAGGATCACGACGGCCGCCGCGATCAGCGCGAGGCCCAGCAGGACCACCATGCCGAACGTCCACCACCAGCCTGCTCCCTTGACCATCTGGTTGCTGCTGCGTGCGGCCTCGCCGAACCCCAGGCCCTGGTCGGCGATCAGCGGCAGGACGTACAGCCAGATCACCGTGATCCAGACCGAGACGACGAACGAGATCACCCCGCCGATGAGCGGGATGACGTTGAGGAGGCTGAGCCCGAGGGAGATGCCGAAGAGCACGACCGCATACAGGGCGTAGGCCCCGAACTTGCGGAACCCGCTGAACAGGTCCCCGAACTCCACGCCGCGGTTGCCCCGGTAGGCGCCGATCACCATCTCGAACATGCCTCCGTAGAACGTCATCGCGACGACCTGGATGAGGAACATGGCGACGATGTAGACGATGAAGGCGACGACCAGCAGCGAGGCGCCAAGCCCGGTGAGCGACGAGGTGGTGTCGTCCGCGAGGTCGGCGCCGATGGTGACGCCGGCGCCGGCGAACACGGCCGCGAAGAGCGCGAACGCGATGGCGAAGATCACCGCCATGATGAGCCCCACGACGAGACCGGCGAGGATCAGCCAGCCGACGTCTCGGCGCCACAGGTCCCACGCCCTGGCGAACACGTCGCCGATGCTCATATGCTCCTCCCCTGTCGCTTGGTCGTGGACGCAGCCCGGCTGGCCGCTCCCGCCGCCGGCAGTACGTGAGTTCGCGGCCACGGCCTGCTACCCTTGGCCCAGGCATGCGCGACTGTACCCGCAGGGAGTTCCTCAAGATCGCCGGGCTGGCGGCCGCCGGAGCGTCGCTGGCCGCAGCGGGCTGCGGCTCGCAGCCCGCGGCCGACCCGCCGCGGGAGGGCCGCCTCTCCTCCCCGCCACCCTCCCCCGGCGGCAAGAGCGCGCCGTCCGTGGTGTCCGTCGCCCGCGGCGGCGGCGCCGCCGGGATCACCGCCGCCGCCGTCGCCGCGCTCGGCGGCATGGAGGCCTTCGTGCGGCCGGGCGCCGACGTCGTCGTCAAGCCCAACATCTGCTCCGGGTACCACGGGCCGGAGTACGCCGCGACCACCAATCCGGAGGTCGTGGCGACGCTCGTTGAGCTGTGCCTGCGGGCGAAGGCCGGCCGGGTACGCGTCATGGACCTGCCCTTCGCCAGCCCGGCCGAAGAGGCGTACCGCGTGAGCGGCATCCAGGACGCGGTGGAGCGGGCCGGCGGGGAGATGCAGATCATGTCGCCCGCCGGGTTCCGCGAGTTCCGCATCCCCGACGGCCGCGACCTGTCCGCCTGGCCCATCTACACGGACGTGCTCTCGTGCGACGTGCTCATCGACGTGCCGATCGCCAAGGACCATGGCTCCACGCGCCTGAGCCTCGGCGGCAAGAACCTCCTCGGCGTCATCCTCGACGCCGGCGACATCCACACCAACATCGGGCAGCGCACCGCCGACCTCGTCAGCGTTTGCCGGCCCACGCTCACCGTCGTCGACGCCGTGCGCGTGCTCACGGCCAACGGACCCACCGGCGGCGACCTCAACGACGTCGAGCGGCTCGACACCGTGCTGGCGAGCGCCGACATCGTGGCGGCCGACGCGTACGCCGCCACGCTCTTCGGCCTCGCCGGCGCCGACATCCCGTACGTCCAGGCCGCCTACGACATGGGTCTGGGCGAGATGGACCTCGAGAAGGTCAAGGTGCGGGCGGTCAGGGCCTGACGCCGCCCGCTGCGACTGGACACCTCAGTGACTTCCCGCCTGCACGACGCGGCGCTCGACGCCACGCTTCGCCGGCACGAGCGCCTCATGGCGGAGGCGCACGCGATCATCGACGCCGGCACCCGGCAGGACGTGGTCCTGCGCCTCACCGGCGGACTGGCCGTGCGGCACTACGCCATCGACCTCGAGTTCGCGGAGCGCGAGTACAGCGACATCGACCTGATCGGGCTCAAGCGCCAGGTGGTCGCGGTCGGCGAGGTCTTCCGCGGGCTCGGGTACGTCGAGAACCGCCACGTCGCCATGGCCACCGGCAACGGGCAGCTGCAGTTCTTCCTGCCCGGCGTGGCGCCCGCCTCCGCGCCGGGAGCCGGGAGCCGCGCGGCCCGCGACGGTCTGCCCGTCTACGCCGAGATCCCGCCCAGCGACCACATCGACGTCTTCCTCGATGCCATGCGCATGGACCACCAGGTCGACTTCCGCGACCGGCTGGCGATCAACACCTACGCCATCGACCCGGCCGATCTCTTCCTCAGCAAGCTTCAGATCGTCCATCTGAACGAGAAGGACGTCCACGACATCGTCACGCTGGTCAAGGATGTGTACGTCGACTTCCAGCCACACCCCGGCGTGCTGGACCTGCACCACGTCGCCGAAGTGTGCGCGGCCGACTGGGGCCTGTACATCGACGTGATGAACAACGTCGACACCGTGGTGGAGCACGTCGCCGACTACGACCTCAGCCCCCGCGACGCCGCGCGCGTGCGCCGCACGCTCGAGCTGGCGCAGGACATGATGACCGAGCAGGCCAAGACGCTGCGCTGGCGCCTGCGGGCGCGCATCGGCAAGCGCGTGCGCTGGTACGAGGAGGTCGAGGAGCAGTTCGGGGGGCGCACGGAGGACGTGTCGCTCTCCGTGCGCACCAAGGCGGGGCGGGCCGCCGGCTGAGGCGACGGGCCCGGCGGGCGCTCAACGGCGCCGACGGGCGCCGGCATCACGCCGAGCGACGCCCCTGTTCCTCGACGACGTCCCACCAGCGGCGGCGCGTACCGACGCCGGCCCGGAGTCGCCAGGCCAGGGTCTTGGGCGCGGCGTCGATGGCGCCGGTGAGGCGCGCCAGGAGGCCGGCGACCCGGTCCCGCTCTTCGGGACTCAGGCCGGCCTCATCGAGCGCCCGCGCGCAGCGCTGGAGGTTGAGCGCGACGTCGTAGAACAGCCCCCAGTCGCGCGCGCACAGCCTGCCGACGTACGCGGGGTCCACGTCACCGGCCCCGCCGCCTTCCGCGCCCGCCGCCGCCAGCAGGAGGAGCGCGTCGCGGACGTCGCGGGGCTCGGGCGCGTGCATCTGCAGCTTGGTCACGAGCGCGTCCGTGAGCGGGACTGCGTACGGGTGCTGAGCAAGGCGGCCACGGAGATCGACGCTGTGGTCGAGCTTGAACCGGTCGAAGAACACGTCCACGTGGTCCTCCCCGTGGGCGCGTCTTCCGGCCCCGTCGCCGTGCACGCACTCCCGTACGAACTGCGCCTGTCTGGTCTGCGTCGCCAGCCGCACGTGGACCCGCTCCTCATAGCCAAGCTCCTCGAAGACCTCGACCACCGGTCGCGTCTGCCGGCGCAGACCGACGAAGTCGAGATCGAGGTGGTCGCGGCGGCAAGCCGTCATGCCGCCGCAGTGCTCGTGGACGGCGAAGCCGCCGAGCAGGCGGAGCACGACGCCGCGGTCGCGAGCGGAGTCGATCACGCGGCGGCCCTCCTGGGCCATCAGGTCCCGGGTCTCGAGCAGTCCATCTCCGAAGTGCCGGCCGTCCATGCACCCTGTCTCCCCCGTGCGGAGACGCCTGAAGCCCTCTGTCCAGGTCAGGAATCAGGCCACGGAGGAGGAGGCGCGATGAGGCTCCACCCGACCCCGTCCTCGAGCTCGCGGACCGCCGCCCAATCCTCGGGGGAGAGGTGCCGCAGCGCCAGGGGCTCGAGCAGCCCTTCATCCTGGGTGAGCAGATCCTCGAGCGCGTCCACGAGGCGCGTCCCGGCCTCGACGGCCGCGGGCGCGTCGTCGCGGTCGACCGCCAGGCGAAGGCGGCGGAGCATCTCCAGCGCCTCGCCCTGGCGCGCTGCGAGCAGAGCCTGGGGACCCTCGATCCCGTGAACCTCCAGAGCCGGGAACCAGGCCTGCTGCTCGCGACGGAAGCGGAGCTCCACGGCCGAGAGCCTGTCGGCGAGTCTGGAGACCAGGGGCTTGGCGCGCTGCCACCGCGATCGCGGCGGCGAGCCGCCGACCCGGTCCATCTCGGCTCTGAGGCCCGCGGTCAGGAGAAGGATGTGGCGCGCCTCCCGCCGCAGCGTCTCGACGGGATGCCCCGGCGGGGGTTCCGCGAGCGCGATGTCGCCGGGACCGGCAGCGGCCAGTGCCACTCGCTCGCCGCCGGCGCGACCGGCGCGCGCCGCCTCGGAGAGGGCGGAGTCGAGAGCGGCAACCTCGGCTCGTTCGAGGTCGCCGGTGGCGACGCTCCACCGCGCCGCCATCTCCAGCAGCGGCGCGCCGGCCTCCAACCCGTCGACGATCTCGCGGAGCTCTCCGATGCGGCGCTCGTCGTCGACGACCCGCTGCGGGGCGTCGGCCACGCGCGCCGGCCTCCCTGTGCCCTGCTCCACCTCGGCGGCGATCTCCCGCACCAGATGGCGCCACGGCATGTTCAGACGCACGCCGACGTCGTCGAGGGTCATGACGCGCGCCCACCTGGTGCGCGCGCGCTGGTCGCGCAGCCGCTCGAAGCCACGCACACGGGCGAGCAGGTAGGACTCCAGGAACGGGTACGCCAGCAGCAGGGCGTAGACGGTGGTCCGCGGGCCGATCAGGATGTCCTGGGCGCTACCGACGCTCATGTGGGGCACCTCCTGCCGCTCGGAGCGTCTGTGCAGCGTAGCAGGCTCGCCGCCGGGGCCGCACGTTGCCGGTCCCCGCGGGCCGGTGGTATCCTGCCGCTCCCGCCCGCTGCCGTAGCCGCCGGCGGCCACGCCATGAGCATCGTCACCTTCAACAACGTCGAGAAGTCGTACGCCGGCCAGCGGCTGTTCACGACCGTCTCGTTCTCCATCGACCAGCACGATCACGCCGTGCTGGTGGGCCGCAACGGGACCGGCAAGACGACCCTTCTGCGTCTCCTCTCCGGGGACGAGCACGCCGACTCGGGGACGATCGCCCGCGCGCGCGGGCGCCGCATCTGGCTCCACGATCAGACCCCCGAGCTGGAGCGAGACCGCCCCGTGCACGAGTACCTGCTCGAGGCCTTCGGCGAGGCCGTGGAGCTTGAGGCGGCCCTGCGCGCCACCGAGGAGCGCCTCTCCGGCCTCGCCGAGCACAGCCCCGAGCTACGCGACACGATGCGCACCTACCAGCAGCTTCAGCGCCGCTTCGAGGCGGCCGGCGGCTACGGCTACCGCGACCGCCTCGGCGGCGTGGCGGAGGGCCTCGGCCTCCCCGACGCGATGCTGGAGCGCAACCTGTTCTCGCTGTCCGGCGGCGAGCTCACGCGCGTCACGCTGGCGCGCGCGCTGCTCGCCGACGCCGACCTCCTGCTCCTCGACGAGCCGACCAACCACCTGGACATCGACTCGGTGGAGTGGCTCGAGGGCTTCCTCTCGGGCTACGAACGGGCCTTCCTGCTGGTGACCCACGACCGCCGCCTGCTCGAGAAGGTCGGGCGGCGCGTCCTCGCAGTGGAGCACGAGCACGTCGAGACCCAGGGCGGCGACTTCGCCACCTACCTCCGGGAGAGCGAGGCGCGGCTCGACCTCATGCGCCGGGAGTACGAGCAGGACCTCGAGAAGATCGAGCAGCTGCAGCGGTTCTACGACCGCTTCCACGCCAAGAAGGACAAGGCCAAGCAGGCCAAGGCCAAGCTCACGCAGATCGAGCGCATCAAGGCCGGGCTGCGGGAACCCCCCAAGCAGAAGCGGAGCTTCAAGCTGGGGCTCCCGCAACCCAAGCCCTCCGCCCGCGTCGTGCTCGAGCTCAAGGCGCCGGCGATCGGCGTCGGTTCCGCCGACGATGCAATCGGCGTCCACACGCTCGTGCGCGACGTCGACGTGGTGCTCGAGCGCGGCGAGAAGGTCGCCCTCCTGGGGCCGAACGGATCCGGCAAGACGACGCTCATCGAGACGGTCGCCGGCCTCCGCAGCTTGCCGGCCGGCGCCTCCCACCTCGGCCACAACGTGCGCCCCGCCTACTACTCCCAGCAAGGCCGGGAGCTGCGCGAGGAGGACACGGTCCTGCAGTCGGTCCTGCCGCTCGTGGGTCAGGACGAGCAGAGCGCTCGCGGCCTGCTGGGCCGCTTCCAGTTCGGTCCGGACGAGGTCGAGAAGCGGGTGGAGATGCTCTCCGGCGGCGAGCGCAGCCGCCTGCGCCTGCTCACCCTGCTCGTCGGCGACGCCAACTTCCTGCTCCTCGACGAGCCGACCAACCACCTCGACATGGGGTCGGTCGAGGCCCTGGCCGACGCGCTCGAGGACTACACCGGCACGATCCTCCTGGTCACGCACGACCGGCACCTCATCGACCGGGTCGCCACTCGCGTGCTCGAGATCCAGGACGGGCGCCTGCTCAATCACCTGTCCGCGGCACGCTACTGGGAGGCGCGGAACGAGCGGCTGGGCATCGCGCCGGCCGCGGCGCCGGAACCGCCGCGCGGTGGCAAGAGGGCGGCCGCGGCGGCGCCGGCCGGCGCCGCCGTCACCCGCGGCAAGGAGAGCGCCGAGGAGGCCCGCCGCCGGCGCGCCCGCCTGCGCGGCGCGGAGGCGGCGGTCCTCAAGGCGGAGAGGCGGCTCGGCGAGATCGACGCTGAACTCGCCGAACCGGACACCTACGCCGACCGCGACGCGCTGAACCGGCTCCTCGATGAGCGCGGCGCCGTGGAGAAGCGCCTGCAGCGCGAGTACGCGGCCTGGGAGAAGCTCGTCGACGAGGAGGCCTGAGGCCCCGGGCTTCGGCCCGCCTCGCCCTTCTGCTACGCTCTCGGCGATGGTCACCGTTTCGGTCGACAGATGAGCGGCGAGACAGCCGGGCTGCCCTCCCCGCGCGTCGCCCGCGCCCTGCAGGTGCGGCTGCTCGCCTGGTACGCGGAGAACCGCCGCGACCTGCCGTGGAGGCGTACCGGTCGACCCCTACGCGATCCTGGTGAGTGAGATCATGCTGCAGCAGACGCAGGTCCCGCGCGTGTCCCCGCGGTTCGTCGAGTGGCTGAAGGAGTGGCCGGACCTCGAGAGCCTCGCGGCTGCGCCGCTCGCCGACGTGCTGCGGCGCTGGCAGGGCCTGGGGTACAACACCCGGGCGCGGCGGCTGCAGGAGTGCGCGGCGGCGGCCGTCGCCTCCGCGCTCCCCGGGCGGCGGGCCGAGCTGCCGCAGTCCCTCGACGGGCTGCGCGGTCTACCCGGCGTCGGCCCGTACACGGCGCGCGCCGTCCTCGTGTTCGCGCACAACGACGACCTGGCCGCGGTGGACGCCAACGTGCGCCGCGTCCTCAGTCACGAGCTCGGCCTGCCGGAGGACCTCGGCGACCGGGACCTGCAGGCGGTGGCGGACGCGGTGCTCCCGCGCGGCCGCAGTCGCGACTGGCACAACGCGCTGATGGACTACGGCTCGCTGGTGCTCACGGCCCGCAGCACCGGCATCGCCTCGCGCAGCCGCCAGGGTACGTTCGAGGGCTCGCGCCGACAGAAGCGGGCGCGGGCGCTCCGGCGGTTGCTCCAGCAGGGACCGCAGCCGCTCGACGAGCTGGCGACGGCGCTCGGCATGGCGCCCGGCGAGGCCGAGGACGTCGTGGACGGGCTGCGCCGCGACGGCCTCGTGACCCTGTCCGGCGGCACTGTGGCCGTCGCGTGAGCGCCCGGGCCACAGGCTGAGCGAGGTGACGCCCGCCGAAGGCGCGCCGGCCCAGGACCACGCCACCAGAGCGCGGTTGCCCTACGCCCGCTGCCCGGCCCGGTTCACGTCCGGAACATGGTGAGCAAGAAGACGACGTCGCCCGATGCGACGACCGCGTGCCGGAGCTCGGCCGGCATGTAGAAGAGCATCCCCGGCCGAGCCTCGTGCTCCTCCCCGCCGAGCACGACCTTCCCCCGTCCCTGCAGGATCTGGATCACCGCCGGCACGCTGGCGGTGTGCTCGCTGAGCTCCTGCCCCGCCGCCAGCGTGAAGTGGATGATCTTGTGGTGCTCGTTCTCGACGATCGCCTTGCTCACGATCCCCTGCTCGGCGACGCTGACCATCGCCTCCAGGTCGGCGACGACGGGCTTCTCGGTCTGCATGTGGTCCTCCCGGATCCGCTCTTGCTGCCTGCAACGAACGTACCCCACGGCGCGCCGTCTCCCTCTTGACCTTCGTCAGGCCGTAATCGCGTTTGTCACGTTTGACAGAAACCACTTCAGGAAATACACTTTGTGCCGAGATACACAATATGAAGGTATTTTTCGAGAAGGAGGGTCGCCGTGGCTGAGTATTCTTCCGGCATCAAGCGCATCTTCAAGGTCGCCGTGACAAGCGTGGCGACCCGTCCTCAGGGAGTCCGTGGCCCGGTCCGCGGCAAGGACTTCATGCTCTACGACATGACGTTCGGCGCAGACCGCGACGGACTTTGAACCCGGAGGGGTGAGTAGCATGCAGAATCGTTTGTTCCGCTCGATCGGCCGCTTTTTCGAGGGCACCGGTTCCGCCGTCAGCACGCCCTCGGGTGATGCACGCGGTCATCTGAACGTGCCCATCGACACGATGTTCGACGTGTCGGCCGGCACCCGCTGGGTGGGCCGCTGACCCGGCACAGCAGAATCCCCCGTCCCGAGCGCGGCGTCCCCCCCGTCGCGTCCCGGTAGACACAGGGCCCCTCGCCCCCCTGGTTCCGGCCCCGAACCGCCAGGGAACAGGGCGAGGGGCCCTTCCCATGCCTCGAGCCGTCCTCAGGCGGAGAAGTACGCGGGGTAGCGCCGGGTCTTGTGCTTGCGGCGCTGGTAGGTGCGCGCGAGCTCGATGAAGATCCCGACGTCGCGCTCCAGGTCGCCCTGGGTGCCGTCGAAGTAGAAGACCCGGATCGGCAGGTCGTCGAGGTCCTTGGAGAGGCTCGGGTACACGGCCTCCGTCACGATGCCGTTCATGCACGTGAAGGGGCTGATGTCGATGATGCCGTCGGCGCCCTTCTCCCACATGTAGATCGACTTGCCGCTGCTCAGCACCATCTCGCCCAGCGCGCCCGTGTACGGCAGGTACGGGAAGCTCATCTCGAGGACGTCGCGCACATCCTCCGGCTCCTCGTAGCCGACGAAGTCGTCGTGGAACGGCCCGAACATGGCGTGTTCGTCACGGCGCATGATCCTGTTCTTGATGAAGCGGATGGCGCCGTCCTTGCTGACGCGGCGGTGCTCGTCGCGGAGCCGCCGGCGGTGCTCGTCGTCGGTGTACCAGACCCACTCGCCGATGTCCGACAGCCAGCACTCCCCGCCCTGCTCCTCGACCACGCGGATGAGGTCGAAGTTGGAAAACGTGTTCTGGCGGCAGAAGATCTCGCCGACGACGCCGATGAGGGGCCGGGTGGCGTCGTAGTCCGCGGGGATGGCGCGGAAGCGGTCGCGGGCGCGCAGCATCACGGGGATGAGCCCCGCGAGCTGTTCCTTGTGTGAGATGCCCACGCGCGCGATGGCCTCGCCGGCCTCCTCGAGGCTGGTCTGATAGGCCGCGTCCGACGCGCCCTTCTCGCGCTCGTAAGGGCGCGTCTTGAGGAGCAGCTTCATCAGGATGTCCTGGGCGAGCACCGCGCGCCAGGCGGTACGGATGAGGTTCTGGGAGTAGGCGCCGATGGACGAGTACCCGTCGCTCGAGGTGATGCTGATCACCGGCACGTCGTCGTAGCCCAGCTCGTCGAACTTGGCGCGCACGAGGTGCAGGTACTGGCCGAAGCGGCACGGGCCGTTGGCCGACGGCATGAGGAAGGCGACGTTGTCGCGGCCCTCGTCCTCGATGATGCGCAGGAAGTCGCCGAGCGTGATCTTCTGCGGGTAGCACTCGTCACCCGAGGTGACCCGCCCGCCGAGGTCGAGCGTGCGCTCGTCGGAGTCGCTGGTGACCCACGCGTCGAAGCCGATCGAGCGGATCGCCGCCGCCAGCAGGTACGAGCCGCCGTAGGGCATCTGCGGCAGGTAGAGGCGGCGGCCCATGAGCCCAAAGTCGGCGATCGCCTGCTGGATGCGGGGGTCCTGCGGGCTGCCCTCACGCGCGGCCGCGCCGCCGGCGGACCTATTCGACGACACCGGCCACCTCCTCCCGGCACGCGACGGCCTCGTCGGCCGCGTCCTGCGACCACCAGCGGAGGAACCCCTTGCTGTCGAGGTATGCCTCGCAGCGGGTCATCGCGCCGGCGTCGTTCTGGTGCTCGTCGAACTGCAGGGTGAGGAACGGCTTGCCCGACGCCTCGCGCACGTAGTGCTTGATGTACGAGTCGGGGCCGCACTTGAAGTTGGTCATGTAGATGAGGTGCAGCCGCTCCTTGTCGCGCACGAAGGTCGCAGTCTGCAGGATCTTGCGTCCGTAGTTCCAGTACATGTTGGGCACGATGGGGTCGATGTCGATGCCGCGGATGGGCAGGAAGTCGAGCGGGATCACGTTGACCCCGTAGAACTTGCGCAGCTTGCGCGGGATGTCCATGTTGATGCCCTTGTCGTACATGTTGTACGGGCGCCCGATGAGGACGACGCCGAGCTCACCGGCCAGCTCGAGGCGCTCCAGCGCCTCCGCGCCGGCGGCCAGCAGCTTGTCGCGGAACACGTCCTGCGCCTTGTAGGCCGCGTCGAAGGCGCCGCTCAGCTTCGCGGCGCTCACGCCGAGCTTCTGCGCCACGCCGGCGAAGTCGCGCGCGAGGCCCTCGCGCCCGTCGCGGAAGCGCACGCGCGGGTCGAGGATCTGGTGCTTGTGCGGCTGGAGGCCCGGGGCCGTCTTGATCACGAACGGCAGCGTCTGGCCCCAGGGGCAGGCGTGCGAGTTGTACTGCTCGAACTCCGTCTCCTCGTTGACCTGGTTGGGCACGAAGACCCAGTCCACGCCCTCGTTGAAGAGCCACTGCACGTGGCCGTGGGCCACGCGGATGGGGAAGCACGGCTCGGCGACGGTGAGCGCAACGCCGGCCTCGCGGATCTGCTTGTCGCTCTCCGGCGAGAGCACCGGGCGCAGGCCGAGCTCGGCGAAGAGGGTCGACCAGAACGGCAGGCGGTCGTAGGTGTACATGGCGCGGGGGAAACCGACGGTGGGTGCCGTCTCGGGCACACGCGCGCGCGCCGCTTCGTAGGGGGCCATGACGGCCTCCTCGCGCAAGGCGACGAGGTCGGCGATCACCGGCTCCTTGTCGACCTTGGCCGGCTTGCGGTAGCGGTCGGAGCACTTGTCACCCCAGTACGTCTTCTCGCCCTCGATGGTGAACTGGCGCACGTCGCACTCGTTGGAGCACGCCTTGCAGACGAAGTCGACGACGGTGTAGTCGACCTGCTCGAGGTCCCAGCCGCGGAACGTGGTGGGCTCGCCGGTGCGCTTGACGCGCTCACGCGCGAGCAGCGCCATACCGAGGGCGCCCATGACCCCGTTGTAGGGCGGGACGATGATCTCCTTGTCCAGGATCTGGCTGAAGGCGGCGGCGACGGAGTCGTTGTAGGCGGTGCCGCCCTGGAAGAAGATCACGTCGCCGACGTGCCGTTCCCGCACGAGGCGATTGAGGTAGTTGGTGGCGATGCTGAAGGCGAGTCCGCCGACCAGGTCGTCGCGGCGGGCGCCACGCTGCTGGTAGGCCATGACGTCGCGCTCCATGAACACGGTACAGCGCTCGCCGAGACGGATCGGCGCCGGCGAGCCGAGCGCCAGCTCGGCGAACTCACCGATGATGTTGATCCCCAGCTTCTCCGCCTGCTCCTCGAGGAACGACCCCGTGCCGGCTGCGCAGGCCTCGTTCATCGCGAAGTCGACGACGATGCCGTCCTGGAGGCTGATGAACTTGCTGTCCTGGCCACCGATCTCGAAGATCGTGTCGCACTGCTTGCCGATCCTGCGGCCGATGAAGTCGGCGCCCGTCTTGTGGGCGGTGATCTCGTCGGTGATGATGTCGGCTCCCGTGAGCTCGCCGACGAGCTCGCGCCCCGAGCCGGTGGTGCCGACGCCCAGCAGGTTGATGCGGGCGCCGATCTCGCTCTGGATGTCCGCCAGCCCTTTGCTCACGACCTCCACCGGGCGTGCGTCGGTCTTGGTGTAGATCTCCTTGATGACCTCACCCTCGTCGTCGATGACCACGAGGTTGGTCGACACCGAGCCGATGTCGATGCCCATGTACGCGTCCACCACCTGGCAGGCATCGTCGAACACGTACGGCTTGGCCATGTCGCGGAGCAGGATGACGCGCTCCATCGAGAGCGGCTCCGTCACCGGGAAGGCGGCCGCGGGCAGGCGCTCCGTGTCGAGGCCCGCGAGCGCGAAGTCGCGCGCGGCCTCGATGTCGGCCTCGATCAGCGCGGCGCCGATGGCCCCCATGCTGGCGTGGTACTCGGGGATGAACAGCTGGCCGTCGTCCAGCGCGAAGGCCTCGCGCAACGAGCGCACGGCCCCGTCGTTGGCGGCCACGCCGCCGATGAACGCGACCGGCGGCTCCACGACCTTGCCCTTGGCGATGGTGCCCTTGAAGTTGCGCATGACGGCGTCGCAGAGACCGCGCAGCACCTCGGGCGGCTGATAGCCCTTCTGCTGCGCGTGGATCATGTCGCTCTTGGCGAAGACGCTGCAACGCCCCGCGATGCTGGCGGCCTTGCCGGCGTCCAGCACGATGTCGCCGACGTCCTCGATGTCGTAGAGGAGGCGGCTGGCCTGCTGGTCCATGAAGGACCCCGTGCCGGCGGCGCAGTCCCCGTTGGTCTGGTAGTCGGTGATGCCGGCGCACCCGATGTCGCTGGCCTCGAGGCGGATGAACTTGGAGGTCTCGCCGCCCATCTCGAAGATGGTCTGCGTCTCGGGATACAGCGCGGCGATGCCACGCGTGATCGCCTTGAACTCGTTCTCGAACGAGGCGTCGAGCGCCGCTCCTACCAGGCGCCCGCCGGAGCCGGTGACGCGGGCGCCGCGCACGGAGCCCTCCGGCAGGACGGCGAGCACCTCGCTCAGGAGCGCCTCGGCGGCCTCGGCAGGGCTGCCCTTGATGCGCCGGTAGCGCGCCACGAGCACCGGCGCGTCCCCGACGAGGGTGAGGCCGTCACGAGGCGTCTGGAAGAGGTCCGGGTGCTGCGAGAGAAGGTCGCGGAAGAGGTCCTGGTCGCCAGCCCGGCCGACGAGCGCGGCCTTGAGGCTGATGCAGCCGATATCGATGCCAAGCGTGGTCATGGGTGTTAAGACGTGGTCCTCCCTGGGGAGCCGAGCGCCCCGCCGACTGCAAAGATTACCGTTCGCGCACGCGCGGAGCAAACCGGCTGAAAACAGACTATATGAGTCCGCTTTTGTCGTCAACGCGCAGGCCCCCGGGCGTGGCCGGGCCGGTGAGCCAACGTGACCCGTTCCCGATCCGCAAGGTCACCCTCGAGCCGGCTTCGTGAGCCTGTGCGGCCGGCCGGCGTGCCCCTAGCATGCTTCTGCGGCGCGCCGGCCGGCCGCCCTCGGTACATCACTTGACCCGTGGGGGCATCCGTGAACGAATCGACCACGCTCACCAACCGCGAACGCCGCGAGAACGTGGCGTTCCTCGGGCAGGCGTTCCTGGCCGCCCAGAAGCTGCCGTCCGAGATCCTCGACGCCGAGCAGCGCGACAGGTTCTCGTCCGACGAGGCCGAGCAGCCGCGCCTCTTCTTCACGCTCCTGTGCTACGGAGCGCTCGCCGCCCAGCCGGCGCCGGACTCCGTCGTCGACGCCGACTGGAGGCGCTTCGCCGACGCCGCGGTCGTCGACGCGTTGTTCGCCGGCGAGTTCGAGCTCAAGCGCTACGCCCTGGACCCGCCGGTCTCCCGCAACGACAGCAAGGGCAAGATCATCGACTTCGTGCGCCTCGCGGAGACGCGCGACACCTGGGGCCGGCTGCTGCCGCAGCCACCGGACCCGGACGTCGCGGTCGACGTACTGCACGCCGCCTCCGGCGGCGCGCTCAAGTCGCGCGCCTTCTGGGCGGTCCGCGAGATGCGCCGCTACGGGCTGTGGGACGACGAGGCGCTCGACCGCTTTGCATGCGTCCCAGACGGCAGGGTGCGCAAGCGCGCAGTCCGCATGGGCCTCGTCGACCTGCCGGAGAAGGCCGACACGTTCGCCGACATGAAGGCCGTCTCGCGCGCGCTGCACGCCGTGCTGCGCCTCGGCGAGTCGCCCGAGGGGTGCTTCGACCTGCCCGTCAGCATGGCCGAGCAGCGCTGTGAGGTCTGCGACGCCGCGCGCATGGCCGCCTGCCCCATGCCGCACTGCCGCTGGCGGCGGGAGCACGCGGAGGCCTGATCGCGGTCAGATGCGGGGGCGGAAGCGCTGCATCCGCCCCCGCATCTACGCCCAAACCCCAGTGCCATCTCAGGCATTACCCCTATAGGACCCTCGGCCCGTGACGGGAAGAGTGTGTGTAGGGCCGCGTAGGGCGGTCCGCGCGAACGGAAGGGGCCACGATGGTCTGGCAGATTCTCGCATGGGCGGCGGTGGTGCTGCTGTATGCGTTCCGTATCGCGCTGGTGGTAGGCATCATCGCGGCCGTCGTCCTGATTGTACGCACGCTGCGCGCGCCCGCGGCGCCTGTCCGGCACGCCGGCACGCCGGGTCGCAGATAGCGACGACGCAGATCAGCAGCCCCGGTCCCGGGTACGGGACCGGGGCTGCTGCATGCCCGCAAGGATCCGCGCCCGGTCCAGCCGGCGAGTGCTCAGCGCACCCTGACCGACGTGACCGCCGGGGCGGCCTGACGGTTGCCGCCCAGATCCAGCGCTTTGAACGTCACCTTGTAGGTCTTCCGCGCCCTCGGCTTCCACGCGCAGACCTGGCCGACGCCCTGCTTGACCCAGCCCAGCGCCAGGGTGGCCACGGTGCGCCCCCTGGCATCGGTGACGGTGGCGCTCACCTTCACCTTCGGGCTGAAGGCGTCCCGCACCGTGTAGGCGATCTTCGCCGTCCTCCCGTACCGGACCGACGCCGTCGCCGGCGCCGACAGTCTCGGCGGAGCGAGGTCGACGGTCAGCGGCTGCGCGACGGACGTGACCCCCAGCGCACCGGCCGCGGTCACCTTCAATGAGTAGGCGCCGCTGGCGGCAGTGCCTCCCCCACCGAGCTTGCCGTCCCACGTGACGCTGCGGCCGCCGGCGGCCAGCCTGCCGAGACGCGTCGTGCGCATTGCCGACCCCTGGCGGACGACGATCGCCGCCACCTCAGCCGCGCGCGTGAGCCGGAACGACAGGGTGACGCTGTCGTGCACGCCGTCTCCGTTCGGAGAGAACGTCTTGCGCGAGACGGAGCGGAGCGCCAGGGTCCGGTCCACGGTGACACTACGCCTGGCGCTCGTCGTGTTGCCGGCGCCGTCGCGGAGCTCGAGCAGCACGATCGCCTCACCCTCCGGCGCCGGCTCGAGCGTCGAGCCGGAGGAGACGCGCCCGTCCCAGGCGGCTCGCTGGGCAGCCGTGGTCACGCTCGTCCAGCCGCTCACACGCCGCAGGACGGCATCGTCGGCGCCGACCACCGAGACGCGCGCCGTGCCGGACTCACCGGGGACGAAGGCGAGCCGGGTGATGTCCTCCTGATCGTCGCCGTTCGGGCTGAAGGGGTCGGGCGCGATGGAGGCGCTCTCGATGCGCGGCGCGACCGAGTCCAGGCGCAGGGTGGCGGTCGCGGGTCGCGCCACGCCGGCGGCGCTCGTCGCGTCGGCCTGCAGCGTATACACGCCGTCCGGAAGCGCCGCGCCGTCGTCGTCGTAGCCGGCCCACGTCGTCTCCACCTCGGTGCCCTCGCCGCTCAGGTGACGCACCAGCCGGCCCGCTTCGTCGTAGATCGAGACGGTCCAGGAGGCGCTCTGGGAGACGGTGAACCCGATGGTGGTACGGTCGCGCACCCCGTCGCCGTTCGGGCTGATGGAGGGGTCGGAGACGATGAACCCGTAGATCTTGGGCTGGCCCGTGCGCGCGACCACCCTGCGCACGGTGGGCAACTGCGCGTACAGCCTGCCCCCCGGGCAGTCGGTGTAGTTCGCGTCGCGGTGGCCGGCGATGGCCGGGAACACCACCCGCTGGCCGGTGGCGAACTTCTGACCGTACCCGCAGCGCAGCGTCCCCGTTCCCTGGGGGTCGATGTGGTGGACGTCGAGCTTCCACTCCAGGAGCCGCTCCAGGGCCGTGACCGTGCGGGACGGCGGTGTGGAGTCGCTGAACGTGCCGATGACCGAGATGCCCGTGCTCCCGGTGTTGAACCCGAGGACCTGCGCCCCGAGCACGCCGCGGGCGACCCCTCCGTAGCGGCCCTCGTAGATGGTCCCGTAGCGGTCGATCAGGAAGTTGTAGCCGATGTCGCTCCAGTGGAGCGACCTGGTGTGGTAGGCGTAGACGCCGCGGACGACCGCGGGCGCCTCCGCGGCGGTGTAGCCGTTGGCGCTGGCCGTGTGGTGCACGAACGCCACCTTGACCGCGGCGTAGTCGGGCGACCCGGAGCGCCAAGACTCGTTGGCGCCCCAGCCGGCGCGGGTCACGATCCCGGGCTTGGTCGTCATCGCCGCAGCGTCGGACGTGAGGCGAAGCCCGGCGACGGCCGCGGCCGCCCTGCGCAGGACGCCGACGACCACTGCCGTGCGGTCGGCGTCCTCGGTGCTGTTGATGGTCACGACGCGCACGTCGCGCAGGCGCACGGCGGTCGGCTCTCCCTCGGCGGTGGCCTCGGCGGCCACCTGGAGATACCGCCCGTCGCCGATCCAGATGGGCTCCGTGAACGCCTGCTCTTCCCCGCCCTCCTCGGCGACCCGCTCGAGCGTGACCGCGTACCAGCGGCTCCAGGATTGCCCGTCCTCGCTGGTGCGGAGCCGGACGAGCACCTCGCCGGAGCGCGCCGGCGGCGCGCAGCGCACGCCGGCCATGGTGAAGCGCATGCCGGCGTCGATGGTCGCGGCTGCGGCGGGATCGGCCGGGGCGAGGGAGTCGCCCGGCTGCGCGGCGGGATCGGCCGGCGCCGGGCCGTCGATCGCCGCCGCGCGGCCGCCGATATCGCCGGTCGCCGGAACGACCGGGAGCGCCGCACCGAGGCTCGTCGTGCGCAGTTCCACCGCCGGCGTGCTCATCCAGGCCTCGACCGCTCCGCTGACGCGCGGCGCCGCCCAGACGGCCGCGACCGCACCCAG
Organism: uncultured Thermoleophilia bacterium; assembly: GCA_963705205.1. Classification (GTDB taxonomy): domain Bacteria; phylum Actinomycetota; class Thermoleophilia; order UBA2241; family UBA2241; genus CAIXSE01. The sequence goes on along the minus strand of CAVPJG010000004.1, from coordinate 28,177 downwards.
GACGGAGAGGATGAAGATCGTCGCGAGGCGCGCGGTGCGCTTGTGGGGATGAGGTCTCGCCATAGGCTCTTTCGGCTGACTTCAGGTTTCGACAGGGTACCACGATTCCCTTAGGCGTCCCGGCGCGCCGCGACGGCCTCGGTCCCTCCCCTCGCGACCGCAGCCGGCACGCCCGACGCAAAGGGCGGGCGGCGGGGCCCTCGGCCCCGCCGCCCGCCCGGACGCTCACGCTGCCGGCGTCAGCCGACCGGCATCTTGTCGCGCCGGGTCCCCCGGACCATCGCGGCCGTCTTGGCGTGCTTGTCGGCCGCGTCCTCTTTCTCCGCGCTCAAGCAGCTCCAGATCGGGCTGTAGAGGTGGTCGACGGACCGGGCGTACCTGTCCAGCTCGGCCTGCAGGTCGGTGATCATGACGTCCCCGCCCGGATGCGTCGGCTTCGCGCCGGTGGCGGCCATGATCTCGCGCGCCTGGGTCGGGTTGTCGATCCACATGCAGGGCATGAGCAGGTTGTGGTTGAACGGCTGCCGGCGACGGATCTCCTTGAAGAAGTCCGAGTTGAACGCCTCGAGGAGACTGACGTCGCGGATGTTGTCGGTGGCGAAGTGCGTGAAGATGCACGGCTCCACCCAGCCGCCACTGTTGATGTGCATGTAGTGCTTGCCGGCGATGCACCCCTTGACCCACGGGGCGTCGCCCCAGAAGTCGATCGGGAACAGCGGCTTGGTGTCGCGGATGCGGTGGATGTCGATGCGGAACCGGTTCCGCTCCTCCGCCGTGAGCATCATGCTGGTGTCGGGGTCGCGCCCGACCGGCATGTAGAGGAAGTGCCACGCCAGGAGCGCACCCTTGGCGATGAGCGGGTCCACGAACGCGTCACTCACGACCGCCTGCCAGTTGTGGCGCGTGACGGTGCACGAGTAGCCGAAGAGCACGCCCGCCTCACCGAGGTGGTCCATGATCTCCATGATCTGCTCGTAGACGCCGTCTCCGCGGCGCTCGTCGGTGAGCTCCGGCGAGCCCTCGAGGCTCAGCATGGGAGCGATGTTGCCCACCCTGGCCAGCTCGTCGATGGTGTCGTGATCGAGGAGCGTGCCGTTGGTGAACACCTGGAAGTAGGCGTCCTTGTTCTCACGCGCGAAGTCGAGCAGCTCGTCCCACATGAACGGCTCGCCGCCGAGCAGCGTGAACAGGTAGACGCCCATGTCGTTGCCCTCGTCCACGATCTTCTGCATCAGACGGCGGTCGAGGTCCTGGTCGGGCGAGTATTCCGCTGCGTAACAGCCCTCGCAGGTCAGGTTGCAGCGCATCGTAGGGCTCATGAGGATCGTCGTCGGCGCGTTGTTGCCGGTCGACTCCACGAGCTTCATCCGCTTGTCGACGCCGCGAAGAAGAGTGTTCACGATAAGGCATTCGATAAAGGCATCGCGGCAACGCGGGCTGAGCTTCGAGGTGACGTGCTTGGCGATCAGCAGCGCCGGGTGGTCATCCTGGACCTTCTCCGTGACGAACCGCACTGAGCTCTTGTGCTTGTCCGGCGTGATCTTCTCAGCGAGCTGGAACGCCCTGACGATCTTGCGCTTGTCGTCGCTGGCAGCCAGCCTGAGCATCTGATTGATCACCTGCTTCTGAGCAGCGGTGTAAAGGCCACCCGTATGGCTCATCCAATCTCCTCCCTCCTGTCGTCGCGCGCCGGCGTCCACTGCGCGCGCGGCTGTGTCGTCGTTGTGCCGGAGGGATGGTGCCGGGCGGCTTCGACACCGTGGGTGGCCGCCTGACGCGTCGGCTCCCCCCGGTCTCTGGGTGTTGTCACCACAGTCTATCACCGTCACGTACGAACCGGACCGTCACAGCCCGAAAAGGGCCGCGGGGCCGGGCGTCCGCCGCGCCCGTATCCACGGCGGCGACACTTGCGCTGCCAATCCGTCTAGGGAGTGCTCAACTTTCTCGCGCGAGAAGCCGATACGGGTCGATGAACGACAAAGGCAAACCTGTCGTGAGGCAGGGACGCAAAGCCAGAGGTCTTGGGATGATCAAGATAGCTCGGTTGCCGAACCCGACGTTCGCAGTCGCGGATCTCGCTTCCAGCGACCAGCGCCTCTCGCGGGTCCCAGGCAGAAGGAGCACGGGTGTGGAGGCGATGAAGATGCGAGCCAAGTATCTGGTCCTCGCGACGGCGCTGCTGTGTCTGCTGGCCGTGCCCTCGACGGCACTGGCCGCGGACGACGAGGCCGGCAAGATCGACGACAGCGTCGCGACCGTCCTCGCGGCCACCGGCGGCAGCGACGCCGTTCCCGTCATCGTGTACACGGACCCCGGTGCTCAAGGCGTGGTCGGACGGACCGTGCCCAGCGGCGTCGAGACGACGACCCTCGCCGGCTTCGACGCCGTCGCCGCGTATCTGACGGAGGCGGAGATCGACGCTCTTGCCGCGAGCGACTCCGTCGATCTCATCGTGGCCGACAACCCGGTGTTCGGGTTCGACTACGCGAGCTCGATGGACGTGACCAACCTGGCGATTGGCCTGGACAAGGTGGCGGCGCCCGCGGCCGGAGGCCCTTCGGGCGCCGGCGTCGGCGTGGCGATCCTCGACAGCGGCATCGCCACCACCTCGGACCTCGACAGCAGCCGCATCGTCGGCTGGAAGGACCTCGTCCACAAGCGGAAGACGCCGTACGACGATGCCGGCCACGGCACCTTCGTCGCCGGCCTGATCGCCGGCGACGGCACCGCGTCGCTGCCGCTCGACCAGGGCGGGTACGCGACGGTGCAGTTCCGCGGCGTCGCGCCGGCCGCCGACATCGTCGGCGTCAAGGTGCTCGACAGCACCGGTCAGGGACGCGCGTCCGCGGTGATGGCCGGCGTCCTCTGGGCCCTGGCCCACAAGGACGAGTACAACATCCGTGTGCTCAACCTCTCGATCGGGAGCAACCCGGTCGCCCCGGCCGACTTCGACCCGATCGCCCAGGCGGTCGAGCTCGCCTGGAAGAACGGCATCACCGTCGTGTGCGCGGCCGGCAACGAGGGCGAGTTCGGCCCAGGCGGCATCCTCTCCCCGGGCAACAGCCCCTACGTGATCACCGTGGGCGCCACCGACACACGGCAGACCGCGTCCCTCGACGACGACGCGGTCGCCTTCTACAGCTCCGTCGGCCCCACCCTCTGGGACGAGTACGCCAAGCCCGACCTGGTGGCTCCCGGCAACCGGCTGATCTCGCTGCGCGTGAAGGGCTCCTACATCGACACCGGATTCCCGCAGAACCTGATCCCGGTGGCGAGCTACGTGCCGGGCGCGCCCGCGGACGCCGAGCCCGGCTACCTGATGCTCTCCGGCAGCAGCACCTCGGCGCCGGTCGGGGCGGGCGTCGCGGCCCTCATGATCGGTGAGGACCCGGACCTGAGCCCGGACGACGTCAAGGTGCGCATGATGGGCACCGCCGACGCCCTGCCCGGCGCCACGCGCTTTGAGCAGGGCGCCGGCCTGATCGACGCCGCCGGCGCTCTGGAGAGCGATGCGCAGGCGAACGGCTACGCCCTCTCGGAGGATGTCGGAGACGGAACGACAATCCTTACCAAGGACGATTACGCCTCCTGGGACAAGGTCGCATGGACGAAGTACGGATGGACGAAGTTCCGCTGGACCAAGTTCCGCTGGACCAAGTTCCGCTGGACCAAGTTCCGGTGGACGGGGGTCTCGTGGAACAAGTTCCGCTGGACCAAGTTCCGGTGGACCAACGTGGCCTGGACCAAGTTCCGGTGGACCAAGTTCCGGTGGACCGAGTACCAGTGGACGAAGTTCCGGTGGACCGTGCTCGTCGAAGGGCAGTGAGCACCACCGAGACCCCTGAGGCCATCGGTCACGACGAGACGGCCGTGCGCAGACGCACGGCCGTCTCGCTGTACGTGGCCCTGGTGTGCGCGGCGGCGGCCGGCGTCTCCGTCGCCGCCGCCCTGAACGAGCCGGCGGCCTTCACCCTCGACATCGTGGCGTTCATGATCCTCGCCACGCTCACGGACCTGCGTGAGATCAAGCTGCCCTGGGTGGGCGACGTGACCCTGTCGTTCGTCCCCGTGCTCGCGTGCCTCATCGTGCTCGGGCTGTGGCCCGCGATGGCGGTCGCCGCCGTGAGCGGGATCACCGCCGCGTGGGTCACCCGCGACCCAGTCAAGATCGCCTTCAACGTCGGCAACTACGTCGTGTCCACGTACCTCGCGGGGCTCCTGTACCTCGCCCTGACGCCCGAGGGCGGGGCCTTCATGACCAAGGTCCTGCCGACCTTCGGCGCGACGATCGTCGACTTCCTCGCCCACACCGCTCTGCTCGCCGGAGTGATCGCGCTCTCGACGCAGGACGGGGGCGCCGTGAGGGTCTGGCGCCAGAACTACCAGTGGGCCCTGCCCGGCTACCTCGCCGGCTCCACGCTGGCGCTGCTGGTGGCGGCGCTCTACCTCTGGCTCGGGGTGCCCGGGATGCTCCTCGGTATCCCGCCGCTGTACCTCATCTACTACTCCTACGACATCTACGTGAAGCGGGCCAGGGAGAAGGTCACCTTCGACGCGGAGCGCGACAGCTTCCACAGGGAGCTCGCGGCGTCCGTGGACCTGCACGACGAACTGCGCGCGGCCCAGCTCAAGGTGGCGGCCGAGATCGAGCGCGCGCGCCGCATCCAGACCGACCTCCTCCCCGTCGCGATCCCCGAGGTGGCCGGAGTCGCGCTCGAGCAGCGTATCGAGTTCCTCGGGGAGATGGGCGGCGACTACTACGACTACATCCCCTTCGGAGACGGACGCCTCGGCATCGTCTGCGGCGACGTCATGGGCAAGGGGCTCGCCGCCGCGCTCATCATGGCGATGGCGCGCTCGCTGCTGCACGACGCCATCGCCCCCGGCAAGCGCGCCGGTGACGTGCTGGCGGAGGTCAACGACGGGCTCACGCGCGACCTCGAGGGGCAGCGCCTGCCCTACTTCCTCACCCTGGCCCTCGCCGTCTACGACCCCTCCGACCGCAGCCTGGTCGTCGCCGGCGGCGGCCACAACCCGGTGCTCGTCGCCGGCGGGGACGGTGTGACGGAGGTGCCCTCGCGCGGCGCCGCCCTCGGCGTGCGTACCGGGCTGCGGTTCCCCGAGGACACCCTGACCCTGGAGGCCGGCGCGACCGTCGCCCTGTACACCGACGGCCTGACCGAGGCGCGCGACCCCGAGGGGTGCCTGTTCGGCCTGGAACGCCTGGAGCGCTCGCTGGAGCGCTGTCAGAACGCACCCGTTCGTGACACACTTGACGGTGTGTGGGGCGATATCGTCGCGTTCCGCGGAGACAGCTCCCGTACGGACGACGCCACCCTTCTGCTCGTCCGCCTCCTCTGAGGCGGCGAGGGACGACGACGACGGGAGTCAGCGAGGATGGCCGATCAGACGAGTCCCACACCGGCCTCGCTGCAGGTGTACCGCTACCGGGCCGGCGCGGATCGCGTCGAGGCCGTGATCGGTACGCTCGAGCCCGACCTCCCCCAGGAGGACCTCGTCGCCCACGCTCACGAAGCTCTCGCGCACGACACCTTCATGTGCTACGCGGTGTCGCAGTCGGACGACTTCGTCGCCGACGAGCTGTGTTTCGTGCCCCAGGGCGACCGCTGCGACATCCTCAGCATCCGCACCAACGGCTGGCAGCGGCACCACGGCGACCACCGGCGAAGCCTCGTGGAGATCCTCAACAACCTCGCCGCCGCCGTCGCCTGCGGCAAGCTCCGCATCCTCGACGCGCAGGAGATCGCGGGCGAGGTCGGCCGGGGACGGCCGGTCGTCGCGTTCGCGATCCGCGACACGGCCGAGCTGCAGCGGGCCCGCGAGACCGTGGACGAGGTCCTCACGCAGGCGGGAGTCGACGACATCAACCGCCAGCGGACCATCCTCTGCATCTCGGAGGCCGTGACCAACATGCTGCTGCACGGCGGCGGCCACGGCGACATGCGCGTCCTTCGTCTCGACGACCGCCTGCGCTTCGTCGTCGCCGACCGGGGGCCGGGGCTCAACTTCCTCAACTGGATCGAGCCGCCGGCGAAGGGCGGCCAGGCGTCCATGGGATACGGGTACAAGATCATCCTCGACTACCTGGACGCGGTCGCGCTCCATACCGGCCCGGGCGGCACTACGCTACTATTGGACCGCACGGTCCACTGACCCAGGAGATCGCATGCTGCGCACTTCCATCGCCCAAGGTCCGGCGCCCACCGTCTACCTCGCCGGCGAGATGGACCTCGACTGCGCCGACGCCCTGCGCGAGGCGGTCACGGAGGCCGCGCGCGGAGCGCAGATGGTCGCCCTGGACTTCGCCGGCGTGGAGTTCATCGACTCGTCGGGCACGGGGATCTTCGTGCGGCTGGCCCTCGACCTGAAGAGCCAGGGCACGCCGCTCGTCGCGCGCAACCTCTCACCGGCCGTGCGCGGCGTGTTCGACATGCTGCGCGTGCGCGAGCTCGTCGGCGACGAGGTCTTCCCGGACTGATCCCGCCGGCACCTGCGGCGTCAGGCGCGCCGCAGCGGCCCGGCGCCCGCCAGCACCACGACCGTCGCGGTGTCCACGCCGTCGCTGATGCTCGAAACGTAGGCTTCGCCGCGCAGCTGCTCGCCGTCCCTGGTCACCATGCTCAGCGCCATCGAGGAGCCGTCGGCGAGGTGATCGTGGAACTCCTCGAAGCTGGACGGCGACTCCACGCGCAGCATCCAGCTCGTGCCGCGATCCCCATCCTCGGAGAGGCTGGCGCTGAGGAACCCCAGATCGGTCCGCTCGTGCTTCAGCTTGAGGAGTCGTCGCGGCGGCATCGTTGGATTCTATCGGCCTCGGGGGCGGAGAACCTGAGGCCTCCCGGGTCAGCCGGCATCGGCTACACTACCGGCAGCGTTGCTGAGCCCGCAGCGGACTCGGTGACGTCGACGAAAGGCGGGGTGATGACGAACGAGATGGGCCGCGTGCTCGTCACCGGCGCGACCGGCTTCGTCGGCCTCGAGGTGGCCGGCCAGCTCTGCGAGAAGGGCGTTCGCCCGAGGCTCCTCGTGCGCCGGCCACTGCGCGGCGCACTCCTGGCCTCGCTCGGGGCGGAGCTCATGCAAGGGGACCTGGAGAGCCCGGAGAGCCTGACGCGCGCCGTCCAGGGCGTCGACACCGTGATCCACCTGGGGGCCAGGGCGATCTTCGAGGAGTACGACCTCGTGCGTCCGACGATCGTCGACGGCTCGGTCGCGCTGATGCGCGCCTGCGTCGCCGCCGGAGTGCGGCGCTTCGTGTACGCGAGCAGTCTGCTCGTGTATCAGGGCCAGGAGGCCCCCGTCGACCAGCAGACACCGGCATTCACGCGCCACGGCTACGGACGGGCGAAGATCGAGGCGGAGCGCGCGCTGACCCACATCGCGCGCGAGGCCGGCATCGACCTCGCGGTCCTGCGCCTCCCGCACGTCTACGGGGTCCGTGACCTGATGTTCGCCCAGGTCCGCCGCGGCTTGGTCTTCTTTCCGGGGAACGGCAGGAACCTCTTCGCCCACCTGCACGTCGACGACGCCGCCCGGCTCCTCATCGCCGCCGCAGAGACCGGCTGGACGGGCATCAGCCCGGTGGCCGACGACCTGCCGGTGAACTGGAACGACTTCTTCGCCGAGATCAAGAAGTACTACCCACGGTTCCGCAGTATCGGCACGCCCGAGTCGCTGGCCCTGATGGGGACCGCGATGCTCACCCCGATCCGTCGGCTGAGCCGCTATCCATCGCTCTACACTCCCGACGCCGTCCGGGGATGGAACGTGCACATCACAGTCAAGCAGGGACTGGTGTGGGACGACCTCGAGATGACGCCGAAGTACCCGTCGGTGTACCAGGGGATCCCCGCGGTGATCGACGACTGCCTCGAGTTCCACTGGGTACATCCCGTAGCCGACCGGGTGGGGTAAGGCTACTCAGTCGCGGCCGCGCCGCCCGCCACGCTTCTCGTCCCCGCTGACAGAGACCGTATACGGCAGCAGGGCCATCTCACGCGCGAACTTGATGGCCGTCGCGACCTGGCGCTGGTGACGGCGGCAGGCACCGCTGACGCGGCGCGTCTTGATCTTGCCGCGATTGGTCACGAAGCGGCGAAGGGTCGCCACATCCTTGTAGTCGACCTCGTCGACCTTCTCCTTGCAGAAGGAACAGTAGCGGCGCCGCGCCGGGTCGATGGGACGACCCTTCTTGGACGCTCGTGGTTGACCCTTGCTCTTCGGCATGCGTGTCCCTTCTCACCCGTGCACATTCGCCGGCGCTCTTGCGCCGGCCCACGCGCGAGAGTATCACCTGCAGGCGACCGGTTGCCGCCCGGGGTCCGGCTGCGCGGATCGTGTCAGCATCAGACCTGCTCGCGGTGCGCCCTCTTCTGCTCCGTGTCAGGCTCCCAGGATCTCGTTCAAGCCCTCGATCACCCGCGCGACTTCCTCCAGCGAGACGGCGCCCGACGCACGGTCGATGCGGTGCGGTGGAGTGACGTTCATTCAGCCACGCTCACGCTGCCCATGTACTCGATGAGCGCCGGGCCGGCCCGCCACCGTCTCACTCCATCACTGCACGGTGAGCGACCAGGGGTCGAGGGCCTGGAGCACCTCGAAGAAGTCCTCGCCCTCGGTGGCGTAGCGTTCGCTGAGGCCCTCGACGACACCACGCGCCAGGCTGGCGCGCAGCAGGTCGGGGTCGAAGTCGCCCGCGAGCCGCGGGCTCTGGGGCGACGTGGTGATGCCCGCACGCCGGAAGGCCTCATGGATGAAGGCCCCGAAGTCCTGGCCGAGGACCTGCCTCACGAACCTGCCGTCCTGGCCCAGGTAGAGCATGCGCTCGTCCACGAAGAGCACCCAGTCGGTGTAGATCACACCGTCGCGCCTCGCCTGCTCGTACTCGAGCCTGATCGGGTGCCCTGCGTACCGGCCGAAGTCGTCTGCTGTGTGCACGCCGCCTCCCGAATCGCGCCAAGGCCGAACGCCCGTGATGGCCCGAAGGCTAGCAGAGTGAGGTGACGGAAGGGGTCAGGGCGTGACCGCATGAGCGGACGGGGGCTCTCGTCTTCAGTCGACTCGTGCCTGCGGTCGGGGTGGCTCATCACCAGGCGCAACGTGCTCTGGTCATCGCAAGCGCCCTGAGGAGTCGCCGAGGCCTGACGTGCGTCGGAAAGAGCACTCCACTCGCTTCAGGCGCGGTTCCGCCAGGGAAGTTCGACGCACCCGAGACGAACGTCAACTCCCTGGACCCTCCATGACCCTCGCTTAGAGTCTGCCCTCCGCGTAGCCTCGATCCGTGGCACAGAACCCCCTGGACAGCTATCCACGGAGCGCCACCCGGCTCCTCCTGGCCATGAGCCGGAGCACGGCCGGGTGGTCCGCGCAGCATGTCGACACGCTCCTGGTCGGCTTCGGGTTCCAGAGACGTGACAGCGGCGGGCACACGTTCTATCGTCATCCTGCGTATCCAGAACTCGCCCTGGCGGTGTCGAGGTCGCGGAAGCCGCGCCCCTACCTGGTAGCCGACGCGGTACGCCTCGCCGGGCGAGTGCTCGCATCAGAGGCCGAGGAGCCGGAGTGAACCGAGACCCCAACTACTACCTGGAGCTCCCCTACGGCCGGGTGTGGGAGTGGCGAGAGGACGACTCTGAGCCGTACTGGGTCGTGCGCCTCGTCGAGATCCCCGAGGTCGTCGGTGATGGGGCGACCCACGACGAGGCGGAGGCTGCGCTGCGTGAGTGTCTGGCCGACTACGTCACGTACCGTCAGGCGGAGGGGCTCCGGATCCCCGAACCGGTGCCGCACGCGGCCGCCGGCTGAGCGCCCCGCCGGCCCAAGGCTGCGCCTCGCCGCCTGGCTCGATCGCCCCTCCCGACGGCACCCATCTGGGCGTCAAGAACGCGTGCCGCCCGCGCTACCGGATTGCCTCGTACTTCTAGGGGAGTATGGTGGCGAGGGTCAGAATTGAACTGACGACACCACGATTTTCAGTCGTGTGCTCTACCAACTGAGCTACCTCGCCGCCGGACGAACGGAGCGCCCGGAAGGGCCTCGACATGCTATCCGCGAGGCTGCGGGTTTTCAACCTGAGCGGGCGGGCCGGCCGGGCCGAGCCGCGGCCTGAGCGGACGGCGGACCGGGCGCGCGCCGCGCAGGGGCACGCGCCCGGTCCGGGCGCCCTCTCTCAGCCCTCGGACGTGTCCAGCTCGGACTGCAGGAGCACGCGCTCGATGTCCTCGTCCGGCAGGAAGACCTTGATGAGCTCGCGCTCCTTGTCCGGCGGCAGCAGGCAGAGCACGTAGTCGCCGGGCAGGATCTCCGTGGACCCGCGGGCGACGAGCGCCTTGCCGGCGCGCACGATGGCGGCGAGCAGCGCGCCCTCCGGCAGGTCGATGTCCTGGACGTAGGTGTTGGCGAACGGCGAGTTGTCGCCCACCTCGAGCTCGACCACGTCCAGGTTCTGCCTGCGCAGCGAGAGCAGGTGCACGAACTTGTGCACCGGGAGCTCGTGCATGATGAGGTTGAGCAGCGCCGTGGTGGCGCAGATGGTGGCCTCCACGCCGAGCAGGTCGAAGGTCGGCTGGTTGAACGGGTTGTTGACCCTGGCGACCACCTTGGGGACGCCGAACTTGAGCTTGGCCACCTGCGAGATGATGATGTTGTCCTCGTCGTCGCCGGTGACGGCCACGATCATGTCGCAACGCCCGATGCCGGCCTTCTCGAGCACCCAGACCTCGGTGCCGTCGCCGAACACCAGCGACTCGTCGCCCAGCTCCTCGGCGATGATGCTGAAGCGCGAGGAGCGCTGCTCCACGAGGACGATCTCGTGACCCAGACGCAGGAGCTGCCGCGCCGTGTTGAGGCCGACCTTGCCGCCACCGACGATGAGCACGAACATGGATCAGCCCTCCGCGATGGGGAGTTGACAGGCACGGACGGCGTCGAAGAGCGCGATGCGCACGTCGCGCGTGGGGCACACCGTACGGATGCCGGCCTGGGCGAACAGCTCGGCGCGCAGGGGGTCGTACACGCGCGCGACCACGCAGTTGATGCCGTACTTCTTCTGCGCCACCTGGGCGATGACGATGTTGGTGTTGTCGCCGTCGGTGCAGGCGACGAAGGCGATGGCGGTCTCGATGCCGGCCTCGCGCAGGGTGTCCCAGTCGAGCGCGCGCCCGACCACGAACTCGCCGGGGAAGTCGTCGCCCAGCAGGTGGAACGCGTCGGGGCTCTCGTCGATGATGGCGACGTCGAACCCCTGCGTCACCAGGTCACGGGCCAGGCCCGACCCCACACGGCCGCAGCCGGCGATCACGACATGCATTGCAGTCTCCTCAGTCCTTCATGCCCGGGCCGGCCTTGGGATCGCCGGAGGCGATGGGGCCGGCCGGCCCCCGCTGCTCGAGCCCGTCTATGACGCTCGAGCCCTCTGTAGGATAGTCCCTCGGGACGAGATTGAGGAGCACCTCGCACGGCGCGTGGTCGAGCACGAAGTCGGTGGTCCTCCCGAAGGTCAGGTTGCCGACGCGCCGCTTGCGCGTCGTGCCGAGCACGACCACCTCGCTGCGGCGCATCGCCGCCTCCTCGACGATCGCGCGTCCGGCCAAGCGCGCCGTGACCACGTGCGGGGTGAACTTGACCTTGAACTGCGAGGCGATGAGCGCCGCCGCCTTCATCACCTTGTCCGCCTTGGCCCGCTCGTTCACGAGGCTGGCTTCGAGCGGCAGGTTGAGCGGCACCTCGATGACGTAGAGGCCGTCGATGGCCGACTGCTTCTCGGTCGCCAGCTGGCAGGCGAGCACCATCATCTCGTCGCTGATGCGCGAGCCCGTGATGGGCACGAGGATCTGGTGGTAGTCGATGTCCGCCTGCATGCTCACGGGCACGACGACCTTGTCGAGCGTCTTGGTGAGCGAGTAACCCTTGGCCTTGCGATAGGCGACGTACATCAAGAGGCCGACGCCCATCCAGATGAAGCCGATGGTGCGGCCGAAGGGGTGCGTCGCGACGACGACGCACCACACGGTGAAGGTGCCCAGCCCGCCGATGACCGCGAGCACCGGGATGGACATCTTGCCGATCTGGATGTTGAGCGGCGTGCGGAACGGCCGCGGCGTGTCGGGCTCCGTGTGCCGCAGCCAGACCACGGAGACGTGCGCCACCGTGAACGAGATCATGGCGCCGAACGCGTACAGGTCGGCGAGCAGGTTGATGGTGTTGCCCGGCAACAGGAGGAGGACGCACGCCACCGCCCCGAAGGCGATGATGGCCACGTAGGGCGTGAGCCGCTTCGGGTGGACGCGGCCGAGTATCGGCGGCACCTGCCGGTGCTGTCCGAGCGAGTACGCCAGGCGGGACACACCGATGAGGCCCGCGTTCGTGGCGATCAGCAGGATCGTCGCGGCCAGGATGCCGACCCACGGCAGGAGGATGGTCTTGAGCCAGCTGAGGTCCGCCGGCAGGAAGCGGACGATGCCGACGACCGGGTCCTCCTTGTAGACGCTGCCGAGGATGGTGCCGTACACCTTGGTGTACGTCCTCCCATCCTGCACGAAGACTTCCGAGCTGGGCGCCTCCGGAGTCGTGACCCAGCGATTGCCGCGCAACTCGGCGGGGACATAGACGTCCCTGCCTTCGTTGCCCGGCGGCGGCGTGCCCTTGAACACGAAGGGGCCGTTGGGCTCCTCGGCGCTCTTGGCGACGACTTCGACCGGCGCGGTCTTGCCCGTCTTGGCGTCGACCGGCAACACGTTCGGCTTGACCGGCATGGCGGAGAGCGCGGTCATCGAGATGCCCAGGTAGACGACGAGGACGGCGATGAGCACGAAGTTGATGGCCCGGGGCACGTCTCGGTCGGGGTTGGCCGCCTCCTCCGACATGTTCGAGACGGTCTCGATACCCGTGTAGGCGATGGTCCCGATGGAGATGCCGTAGATGAGGTGGGACCACGTGGGCGCGACCCCGAGATGGACCTGATCGATCAGCAACTTGGGCTCGAACAGGAGCACGATGCCCATGACCATGAGCAGCACCTGCGTGCCCAGGTCCAGCAGCGCGAGGACGATGTTGAGGCGCGCCGCCTCCTTGATGCCGACGACGTTGAGAGCCACAAGAGCGATGATGGTGATGATGCCGCCGATGGAGTTGTACGGCTGCGTCTTGAGGGCCGGCCAGAAGACGGACAGGTAGTTCGGCACGAAGTAGGCGCTGATGGCGACCGTGACGATGTAGTCCAGCATCAGCGCCCAGCCGGCGCCGAAGCTGACGAACTCGTTGAAGGCCCGGCGGCCGAAGCTCGAGGAGCCGCCGGCCTCTGGGACCATCGCCGTCGCCTCCGCGTACGACCAGGCCGTGGTGCAGAACAGGAGGCCGGTCAGCAGGAAGACGACGGGGGTGACGCCGAGGGCCCACAACGCCACCAGCCCCAAGGCGTAGTAGATCGAGGAGCCGACGTTGCCGTAGGCGGTGCTGAAGAGCGCCGGGACCCCCAGCACCTTCTGCAGGCTCTCTCCCTCGCGATGTTTTCTCCGCGCCATCGGCTCCCGCGCCCCCGACTACCTCAAGGTCCACCAGCGCAGGCCGGCGACCACGAGCAGGAGGATCCCGGCGATGAGCTGGATCGAAGGAGGCCACGGGCCCCCCCAGGCGCCGCGCACGACCAGAAGGACGCCCAGGATGGCGGTGACGACGAGGATGATCTGTCTGGTTCTCAGCATGTCAGCAGGAAGCCGGCCCGCCGTAGGCGAGCCGGCCTCTGGAGTCTCAATGTACACCCGCCTGCAACTTCCGACAAATGCAGGAGGCAGGCATTCCGTCTTAAGACGGAGACGGAGCTGATGAGAAGGCGGCGGGCGGCCCCGAGGAGCCGCCCGCCGCCTTCGCTCACTTGACGAGGAACGGGATGACGAGCAGGGCCACGATGTTGATGACCTTGATCATCGGGTTGATGGCGGGGCCGGCGGTGTCCTTGTAGGGATCGCCGACCGTGTCGCCGGTGACGGCGGCCGCGTGGGCGTCGGAGCCCTTGCCGCCGTACTCGCCGTCCTCGATGAGCTTCTTGGCGTTGTCCCAGGCGCCTCCGCCCGAAGTCATGCTGATCGCCAGGAAGATGCCCGTGATGATGCAGCCCATGAGCACGCCGCCGAGCACCTCGTACCCGTGCTGGCGGAAGACGAGGCCGATGACGATCGGCGCGAGCACCGGGATGGCCGCCGGCAGCAACATCTTGTTGATCGCCGACTTGGTGACGATGTCGACGGCCGTGGCGTAGTCAGGCTTCTGGGTGCCGTCCATGATGCCGGGCATCTCGCGGAACTGACGCCGGACCTCTTCCACGACCTGCCCACCGGCCTTGCCGACGGCGGTCATGCAGAGCGAGGCGAACAGGTACGGGAGCATGCCGCCGATGAAGAGGCCGGCGAGCACCCACGGGTTGTCGATCATGAACGAGATGGTGTCCTTGAAGTCGTACTTCTTCAGGAAGTGCTCCTGCAGGTCGAGCGTGTACGACACGAACAGGATGAGGGCGGCGAAGCCGGCGGAACCGATCGCATAGCCCTTGGTGATGGCCTTGGTGGTGTTGCCGACCGCGTCGAGCGGATCGGTGGTCTGACGCACCGACTCCGGCATGTTCGCCATCTCGGCGATGCCGCCGGCGTTGTCGGTGATGGGGCCGTAGGCGTCGATGGCGACGATGATGCCGGTCATGGAGAGCATGGCCATGACGGCGACGGCGATGCCGTAGAGGCCGGCCTGCCCGCCGCCGGCGGCGGTGTAGCTGACCAGGATGCCGCCGGCGATGACGAGCACCGGCAGCGCGGTGGACTGCATGGAGACGGCGAGGCCCTGGATGATGTTGGTGGCGTGGCCGGTGAGGCTCGCCTTGGCGATGCTCTTCACAGGGTTGTAGCGCGCCGCCGTGTAGTACTCGGTGATGACCACGATGAGCGCGGTGACCACGACACCGGTCACGGCCGCCAGGAAGAGACGCGTCACGCTGGGGACGCCGAAGGCCGCTGCAGCCGCGTTGCCGAGCATCCACTCGGTGATCGGATAGAAGAGCGCGATGGCGATGACGGCGGACACGGCAAGACCCTTGTAGAGGGCGTTCATGATGTTGTTGCTCTTGCCGAGGCGCACGAAGAAGGTGCCGATGATACTGGCGATGATGCTCACGCCGCCGATGACGAGCGGGTACAGTACGGCGGGCTTGTAGACCACGTCTGCGTCCACGTTGATGATGAGGCCCTTGGCGATCCCGGTGACGTCGACGGACCCCCGGAAGGTGAGGAACGCCAGCAGCATCGCGGCCACGGCCGTGACGGCGTAGGTCTCGAAGAGGTCGGCGGCCATGCCGGCGCAGTCGCCGACGTTGTCGCCCACGTTGTCGGCGATGACGGCCGGGTTGCGCGGGTCGTCCTCGGGGATGCCCGCCTCGACCTTGCCGACGAGGTCGGCGCCCACGTCGGCGGCCTTGGTGAAGATGCCGCCGCCGACGCGCGCGAACACGCTGATGAGGCTGCCGCCGAAGCCGAGGCCGACGAGCGCGGCGACGTCGCCGGTGACCCAGAAGTAGATGCTCACGCCGAGCAGCGCGAGGCCGACCACCAGGAGGCCGGTGACCGCGCCGCCGCGGAAGGCGACGGTGAGCGCCCGGCCGAGACCCTGGCGCGCGGCCTCCGCGGTGCGAACGTTCACGCGCACGCTGACCATCATGCCGATGTAGCCGGCGGCGGCCGAGAGGCAGGCGCCGATGACGAAGCCCACGGCGGCGTGCCAGCCGTAGGTCCAGTCCTTGCCGACGCCGAGCGCCACCAGCAGGACGAAGAAGACCACGACGCCGACGATGGCGATGGTCCGGTACTGCCTGGCCAGGTACGCCTTGGCGCCCTCCTGCACGGCGCCGGCGATGCGCTGCATGACCTCGTCGCCGGCCGGCAGCTTGAGGAGCCACCTGATGAGCAGGACGCCGTAGATCACGGCGATCAGCCCGCAGATGACCGCCACGAGTATGGCGTTGTTGGATACGAACGAAGACACAGTGCCGCTCCTTTCTGGACCCCTCCTGCGCGGGCGCGTGGTGAGCGCCCGTGGTTCTTGCCCTTACCCCAGGTACCTGCCGATGAGCAGGTCGAGCTTCTGCTTGGTCGCGGGCGGAATGAGGTCCGCCGGCGTGTTGACCGCGAACTCGACCGCGTGCCGGCACGAGCAGTCACGCTGCTGGTCGAGAGCGACCACGGCGCGCCTGACGATAGCCTGCGCCGTGGCGACGTTACGCCGGACGTTCCCGAGCACCGTCTCCAGCGTCACGTCTTCTTCGCCTTCGTACCACACGTCGTAGTCGGTGACCATCGCCATGGTGGCGTAACAGAGCTCCGCCTCACGCGCCAGCTTGGCCTCCTGCAGGTTGGTCATGCCGATGATGTCGAAGCCCAGCTGCCGGTAGACGTTGCTCTCGGCGCGGGTACTGAACTGGGGACCCTCGATGCAGACGTAGGTGCCGCCCTCGTGCACGGTGGCGCCGGCCTCGCGCCCCGCCTCGACGATGAGCTTGCTGGTGTAGGGGCAGAACGGGTCGGCGAAGCCCATGTGCACGACGACGCCGTCGCCGAAGAAGGTGCTCGGGCGCGCCTTGGTGCGGTCGAAGAGCTGGTCGGGCACCACGACGTCGAGCGGCGCGAGTTCCTCCCGCAGGCTGCCGACGGCGCTGGCTGAGAGCACGTAGTGCACCCCCAGCGCCTTCATGCCCCAGATGTTGGCGCGGTAGTTGACCTCGCCGGGCAGGATACGGTGCCCCCGCGCGTGACGGGGCAGGAACGCGACGCGGACGCCGTCGATCTCACCCAGGAAGTAGGAATCCGACGGCTCGCCGAACGGCGTGTCGATGGCCACCTCGCGTGCGTTCTCGAGGAGCTCGTAGAACCCGGACCCGCCGATGACGCCGACGCTTGCAGACTCGGTGACTGCGGTCACAACCGCCCTCCTTTTCCGTTGCGCCGCGGGAAGTATACAGTGCGAGAGGAAGCGCACAAAGGGCCATGCGTGTTCCGTATCGTGGACGTGTTGACCGCATAGCGAAACGGCAGGCAGAGTCCGCGAAGCTGGCCAGTACGTCCGGTCTCTTCCCGCCGGCAACCGCCCGCCAGGTGATAACCTTCCAGTCGACGCAGCTGCCCGGCCGGCGCGCGTCGCGCGCGCCTCGAGCGCCGGCCTCTTCCGTGCAAAGGAGCGAACGGTGCCGAAGAACAAGGTGGTCCCCATCGAGGAGGCGATGTCCCGCATCAAGAGCGGGATGAGCATCGCCGTCGGAGGCTTCATCGGCCAGGGCGATCCGCTCACGCTGATCGACCACCTCAAGACGATGGACGTCGGCGACCTCACGATCTACGAGAACGACGCCGGCTACCGCGAGCGCGGCGTCGTCGAGCTCGTCAAACAGGGCAAGATCAAGAAGGTCGTCGCCAGCCACATCGGCACCACCCCCGAGATCGGCAAGGCGATGAACGAGGGGCGGCTCGAGGTCGAGCCGACGCCACAGGGCACCCTCGCCGAGATGATGCGCTGCGGCGGCGCCGGCCTCGGCGGCTTCCTCACGCCCACCGGCATCGGGACCGTGGCCGAAGAGGGCAAGCAGATCGTGGAGCTGGGCGGGCGGAGGTACATCCTGGTGCCGGCGCTCAAGGTGGACGTCGCGATCATCCGCGCGCACGCGGGAGACACGTGGGGCAATCTCATCTACCGCGGCACGTCGCGGAACTTCAACGTGCCGGCCGCCACCTGCGCGGACTACGTGATCGCCGAGGTCGAGAACCTCTACACCCTCGGCGAGCTCGACCCCAACGCCATCCACACCTCGGGCATCTTCGTCGACGCGGTGGTGCGCGGCAACGTCGAGTACTGCACGCTCCGGGAGGAGGTCTTCAATGGCTAATGCCAAGCAGGTCATCGCCGCCCGCGCCGGACAGGAGCTCAAGGACGGGCAGATCATCAACCTCGGCATCGGCCTCCCCACGCTCATCGCCAACTACGTGCCGGAGGGCGTCGACGTCGTCATCCAGACCGAGAACGGCGCGATCGGCGTCGGCCCCGCGCCGGACCCCGGCTGCGAGGACCGCGACCGCGCCAACGCCGGCAACCAGCCGATCACGCTCATCCCCGGCGGCAGCTACTTCGACAGCGCCACCTCGTTCGGCATGATCCGCGGCGGGCACGTGGACGCGACCTTCCTGGGCACGCTGCAGGTGGACGAGAAGGGCAACATCGCCAACTGGATCGTGCCCGGCAAGATGCTGGCCGGCATGGGCGGCGCGATGGACCTCATCACCGGCGCGAAGATCGTCCACATCGTGAGCGAGCACTGCTCCAAGGACGGAGCCTCAAAGCTCATGACGCGATGCACGTTCCCGCTCACCGGCGCCGAAGAGGCCGACGTGATCATCACGGAGCGTGCCCTGTTCCGCCGCTTCCCCGGCAAGGGCTGGGTGCTCGAGGAGGTCGCCGTGGGCTACACCCTCGACGACATCGCCGCGTGCACCGACATGGCGTACGCGGTGGCGGACGACGTCAAGCTCGACGCCTACGGCGACGCCTGAGCGACGGATCCGCGCCGATGAACGGCCGGGCGGCCGGCGGTCCCGGGGGCGGGCCCGCCGGCCGTCCGCGTTTTCGCACCTCTCCCCCGCGGTATCCATGCACCACCGGACAGCGTGAAGGGAGCGCCCAGTGACCAAGCTCAAGAACGAGTTCAGCCGCAAAGAGTGGAAGGACTGCTGCGGCAAGGGCTGCAAGAAGTGCGAGATCGCCCAGGCCTACATCGGCAAGTACGGGCGGGCAGAGGGGCTCGAGAAGCTCAAGGCCGACCGCGACGCGGTCAAGAAGGGCGGCAAGAAGAAGTCCGCGAAGGGCGGCAAGGCGAAGAAGAAGGCCAAGGCCTGAGGTGACCGCCGGCGCGCCGACGACGAGCTCTCCGGCGACCGGCGCGCCGGTCGCCGCCGAGACGGCGGCGTACATCGACATCGGCACCAACTCGGCGCGCCTGATGGTGGTGCGCTTCGCGCCCGACCACTCCTGGACGGTCCTCAGCATGCAGAAGGAGACCGTCCGGCTGGGCGAGGGCGAGTTCGGTGAGGTGCGCCTGCTCCAGCCGGCGGCGATGGAGCGGGCCGCGACCGTGTGTGCGCGCTTCGCCGACCTCGCGCGCGCCCACGGCGCGACCCGCTTCGTGACGGTCGCGACCGCGGCCACGCGGGAGGCGCGCAACGCCCCCGAGTTCGTGCGCCTCATGCGCGAGACGGCAGGGCTCGAGGTGCACGTGGTCTCGGGCCGCGAGGAGGCCCGGCTGATCTACCTCGGTCTCCTCAGCCGCGTGCACGTCGACGGGCGCGCGCTGGTGATCGACATCGGCGGCGGGAGCACGGAAGTCGCCGTGGGCGACGCCTCCGGCGCCGACGTCGTGGAGTCCATCGCCCTCGGCGCCATCCGGCTGGCCGCGGAGGGCCCCCGGCCTGACGGCAACGGACGCTACACCGCCGAGGACTACGAGGCGCTCAAGCACCGCGTGCGCCTCACGTCGCAGCACACGCTGCGAGACCTCGGCCGGCCGGACGCCGCCGCCAACGGCACGTCTGGCACCATCGTGAATCTCGCCGCCGTGGCGGCGCGCACGCTGCACGGGCGCACGCCGGGACGCGACGAGCCCCTCGCGCGCAAGGACCTGCGCGTGGTGGCGAAGCGCCTCCGCGAGATGACGACAGCAGAACGGCGCGCGCTGCCGGGCCTGACGCCGGCGCGCGCCGACATCATCGTCGCCGGCGCCGCTATCCTCGACGCGCTCCTGGAGGACCTCGGCATCGAGGCGATCCTCGCGCTTGACGACTGCGGCCTGCGCGAGGGGCTGCTGCTCGACGACCTCGGGCGCGCCGGCCAGCACGAGCTGAGGCACGGCGCGGGGGTGCGCGAGCGGAGCGTGCTGCAGCTCGCGCGCGCCACCTCGTTCGACGAGCCGCACGCCCGCCAGGTCGCCCGGCTCGCGCTCGAGCTCTTCGACTCCGCCCAAGCGACCGGGCTGCACCGGCTCGGCCCGGAGGAGCGCGAGCTCCTCGGGTACGCCGCGCTCCTCCACGACATCGGCACGTTCCTGAGCTACACGCGCCACCACCAGCACACCTACTACCTCATCCGGCACGCCGACCTCGTGGGGTTCGACCAGGAGGAGATCGCCGTCATGGCGGCCACCGCGTACTTCCACCGCAAGGCCCTCCCCGCGCCCCGGTTCGAGGCGTTCTCGGGACTGGACCGGCGCTCGCGCAAGGTCGTCCGGCGGCTCGGCGCGTTCCTGCGGCTGGCGGAGTACCTGGACCGGGGGCACACCGGCGCGATCGCGCACGCACGCCTGCGCCGCGAGGCCGGCAGCCTCATGCTCGAGCTCGAGCCCGCCGGCGACTGGAGTCTCGAGGAATGGGCCGTCGAGCGGCGACGCGACAGTCTCGAGAAGGCGTTCGGCTACCCGCTCGGCGTGATCGCCGTGCCGCTGCCGGACGGCTGATGCGCGGGCGTCCGCCCGGACGCCGCGCGCGATCAGATCTCGGCGATCACCGCCGCGAGCTCGCGGCTGAACTCACTGCCGGCGACCGTCGGCCACGCCTCCGGGAACGTCAGCACCAGGCGCTCCATCTCCTCCTGGCGCGCCGTGAGGTAGCGGGCGGCGCCCGCCGCCACGATGATCTCGATCGGCCCGGGCAGCTCGTGCCCCTCGTGGCGCCAGGTGCCCCAGGTGATGTAGTCGCGCAGCACGCCGCAGGTCACGACCGCGTCCTGCAGGTCCCCGAGGTGGTCCTGAAGGCCTTTGACGCGCTTGATCAGCGGGCGCGCACCGGGGCCGAGCACGTCCTCGAAGAACTCGAGCGTGTAACGCAGGCCCTTGCACGCCTTGCGCAGCGCGTGGAAGCGCGGCAGCGGCGTCTCCAGCCCGCCGAGCTGCCCCTCGAAGGCCCAGACGACGGCCATGTCCTTGTAGAGGACGCCGGGCAGCACCTGGGCCACACGCTGCGGGCGCGGGGTGACGATGTTGCGCGGCGCCAGCGCCTCGGCGGGGCCGTCCAGCAGCTCCTGGGTCCGCTCGACGAAGCGGCGGTAGCGCTTGCCGTCGAGGTAGGCGACGAGGCGCTCGCGCTGCTTGTCGCGCTCGGCCTTCCAGGCCTCGAGCAGGCCGTCGAGGTCGCCGGCGTGCTCGTCGGGCAGGCCGTCGAGGTAGACCTGCGTCTTCTCGTCGAACACGTCGAGGTCGCGCACGGCGCCGAGCGTGCGACCGGTGCGCCGCAGCCCCTTGAGCACCGGCCGCAGCACGTCCGGGTCCAGGTAGTCGGAGAACACGCGCAGCGCCATGCGCATGCGGCGCGTGGAGACGCGCATGTCGTGCAGCTCCTCAGGGTCCTCGCCGAGGCGCGTGCCCTCTTCGTGCTCGAGCATCTTGGCGAGGTGGAACTTGAGCGTCTTGGCGGCCGCCTCCGTCATCGTGTCCGAGGGCAGGATGTCGGGCCGCTTCTTCGGCGCGGCGGCGGACTTCGCGTCCGTCCCCGGGTCGACGGCTTCGTCGTCGTAGATGCCGGCGCCCTCGACACGGTACCGCGCGAGCCAGTAGCGGACGCGCCGGTCGGAGAGGCCGGCCACCCGGCCGGCCTCGACCTGCGAGAGGCCGCGGTCGAGCGCGAGCAGCGCCTGCGCGCGGCGCGCCCTCGCGCCCTCGCCCGAGGCCTGCTCCTCGTGCACGACGCGCTCGGCCGCGCTCATGAGCACGCCGTCGTCCTCGTCCCCGGCGAGCTCGAGCGCGCGCGTGAACTTGGCGCGGCCCTCGGGCACGAGGCCCCACTCGTCGCGCAGCGCGGCCGCCAGCGCGGCGACGTCATCGTCGCCTCCGCGGCCGCGCGCCTCGACCTCCGCCTCGAGCCAGCCGCGGTCGCCATCGGGGGCGCTGGCGGTGACGCGGTCGAGGCTGAGCTCGGCCATCTCCGTGCGGCCGCGCCGCACCACCCGCGCCACGCGCACCTGTGAGAGCGTGAGCAGCGCCTCCAACGGCTGGTCCCCGATCAGCTGCTCCACGCGCTCGCGCAAAGTACCGGCCGGCCACTCCGCCACGGGAACGTCGGCGGCCACGAGCGCCTCGATCTCCTCGCGGCGCAGCACGCCGTCGGACGGCGCGACCAGCTGCTTGAGCGTGAGCCGCACGCCGTCGCCGGTCTCGCGGCGGCGGAAGTAGTAGCCCGCTGCCAGCAGACCGCGGTCGGGGGTGTCGAGGAAGGTGTCGACGTCGCGGCGGGGCTCGCCCGGCTCGACGTCGTACCCCGCCAGCGACGCGGTCTCCAGGAGACGTGCGAGGGTCTCCTCGTCCGGCACCAGGAACTTGGCTTCGACCTCCATCGTCATCTGCTCCCCAGAAGAGACGGCGTGAGCAGCCAAACGAGCTGCCCGCCGCCGGCCGCCGGCGCGGCCACGTCCACGCGGGCGAGCCCGCCCTTCTTCATCACCACGTCGCCGCCGCCGATGAGCTCGGCGACCGTCTCACTGAAGTCGGGTTCGTGCCCGACCACCATCACGTTCTCCGCCGGCCCGTGCGCCGCCAGCAGCTGCTCCAGGCGCGGCACGTCGAACCCCGGCGCCAGCCGGTCGTCGTCGGTGAGGCGCCCGCTCATGCCGAGCTCGTCGGCGACGATCTCGGCGGTGCGGCGGGCGCGCGCGAACGGGCTGGTCACGATCGCGTCGAGCGCGAGGTCCAGGGCGCGCAGCGCCTTCGCCTCGCGCCGCAGCGCCGCCTCGCCCTCGGCCGTGAGCGGCCGGGCGGCGTCGTCACCGCGCCACTCCGCCCGGCTCTCGGCCTTGCCGTGCCGCAGGAAGTACAGGCGCATCAGTCGCTCTCGCTCTCGTCGAGCGCCTGCTCGCGCGCCCGCGCGACGAACCACTCCTGCGCGTTCTGAGGCTCCTCCCCGTCCTTGGGCCAGATGTGCGTCCACGAGCCGTCCGCACCGAGCACGCGCGTCTTCATGTTGTCGTTCATGTAGGTCGGCAGGATCTCGTCCCGCAAGCGCCGTACGATGCCCTTGTCCTGCACGGGGAAGATGATCTCGACGCGGCGGTTGAGGTTGCGCGGCATGAGGTCGGCGCTGCCCAGCAACACCTCCTCGTCACCGCCGTTGCGGAACCAGTACACCCGGCTGTGCTCGAGGAAGCGGCCGACCACGCTCCGCTCGGTGATGGTCTCGCTGACGCCGGGGACGCCCGGCCGCAGGCAGCACATGCCGCGCACGTTGAGATCGATCCTGACCCCTGCCTGCGATGCCCGGTACAGCTTGCGGATCATCGGCTTGTCCACCAGGGAGTTCATCTTGAAGATGAGATGAGCCTCGCGGCCCGCCTCGGCGTGGGCGATCTCGCGCTCGATGCGCTCGGCGATGCCCTGGCGCAGGTTGACGGGCGCCACGAGCAGTTTGCGGTACGCCGTCGCCTGTCCGCCGCCCGTCAGGTGGTTGAAGACGAGGTTGGCGTCGGCGCCGATGTCGTCGTCGGCGGTGAGGTAGCCCAGGTCGGTGTACTGCTTGGTCGTCACGCTGTTGTAGTTGCCGGTGCCGAGGTGCGTGTAGCGGCGTATCCTGTCGCCTTCGCGGCGCACGACCTGCAGGGCCTTGCAGTGCGTCTTGAGGCCGATCAGGCCGTACACCACGTGCGCGCCCTCGCGCTCCAGCGCCTTGGCCCAGCCGATGTTGCTCTCCTCGTCGAACCGAGCCTTGAGCTCGACGAGCACGGCGACCTGCTTGCCGTTGGCCGCCGCCTCCATGAGCTGCTCGACGGCGGGGGCGTTGCGGCCCACGCGATACAACGTCTGCTTGATCCCGAGGACGTCGGGGTCGTCGGCGGCCGCGCGCAGGAACTCGACAACGGGGTCGAACGAGTCGTAGGGGTGGTGCAGCAGCACGTCCCGGTGCCGGATGGCGGCGAACAGCTCGCTGCCCTCCAGCCCCGCCAGGGACGGCGGCACCGACTGCACGAGCGGCGCGTACTTGAGGTCCGGCCTGTCGATGGAGCCGGCGCCCCAGAGGCTGCTCAGGCCCAGCGGCGAGCGGACCGCGTAGATGTCGGTCTCGCCCAGCTCGAGGTTCTCCGCGAGGATGTCGCGCACCGGGTCCGGCATGACCTCGTCGATGGTGACGCGGATGACCGACCCGAAGCGGCGGCGGCGCACGAACTGCTCGATCGTCTCGAGGAGGTCGTCCGCCTCCAGCTCCTGGATCGCCAGCTCGGCGTCGCGAGTGACGCGGAACGCGTGCGACTCGAGCACGTCCATGCCCGGGAACAGCGTGGCGAGGTTGGCGGCGATGACCTGCTCCAGCCAGGTGTACCACTTGTGATCCACGCCGTCCGCGCTCGACTCGACGCCCGCGGGCGCGGCCATTGGGACGAGCCTCGGCAGGCTGTCCGGCACCTTGACGCGGGCGAAGTGATCGTCGCCGTTGCCGTCGCGCACGAGCACGCCGAGGTTGTGGCTCATGTTGGAGATGTGCGGGAAGGGCCGGCCGGGGTCGAACGCCAGCGGCGTGAGCACCGGGAAGACCTGTTGCTCGTAGTATTTGTCCAGGGCGGCGCGCTGCCCGGCGTCGAGCGCGCCGTAGTCCACGATGTGGATGCCGGCCGCCTCGAGCTCGGGCACCAGGTCGCTGAAGCACTGGCGGGCGGCCTTCATGATGCCCAGGGCGCGCTGCTGCGCGATGGGCAGCAGCTGCTGCGGCGTGTACCCGTCGGCCGACGCCTCCGTGACGCCGGCCTCGACCTGCTGCCGCAGGCCGGCGATGCGCACCATGAAGAACTCGCCGAGGATCGACCCGACGATGCCGACGAACTTGACCCGCTCGAGCAGCGGGTTGTGGGTGTCACGGGCCTCGTCCAGCACGCGCTCGAAGAAGTCGAGCATGCTGAGCTCACGGTTGATGTAGAGCGAGGGGTCGCGCAGGTCGGCGTCGGCCAGCTCGGCCTTCGCCTCCAGCTCTCCGGTGAACTCCTCCTGTGCGGCTCTGGTGGTCTGCTTCACGACCTCCCTGCCGTGATACTCCTCGGCGCGCGTCCGGTCCTGTGGGCCCCTCACTGCGTACCTCCTCGACTCCGGAGGGCGACGGACGCCGCTCCGGCTCTACTCGTCCGGGTCTGACAGTATATGCCCAGAACGTGAACGTCGGTTGCGAGACCGGACCGCGAAACGGCGGCGGCCGGCGGGTGACCACTTCCGGTCACCCGCCGGCCGCCGCACACGTCGTCGCCGGTTCAGAAGCCCATGTTCTCGACCCGCTCCACGCCGGGCACCACGTTCTTGAGGTGGCGCTCCACGCCGTTGGTCAGGGTGAGCTGGGACATCGGGCACCCCGCACAGGCGCCCTGGAGGCGCACCTGGACGACGCCGTCGTCCAGCACGTCGACCAGCTCGATGTCTCCACCGTCGGCCTGCAGAGCCGGGCGGATGTCGCCCAGGGCCTTCTCGACCTGCTCCTTGATCTCTGCCATATGAATTGTCACCTCCCCGTCGCCTGCGGGCGGCCACTGGAGACGCATGCGCGTCTCCGCGCGTCGGTCAGGGCCGCGAACGTCATCGTCTGCAGCTCCTCCGTGAGGAGCGTCTCGACACCGCGCCAGAAGTCATGGGTGTCGCACCCGTCGTCAGCGCACGGTTCTACCCGCTGACGGCACCGGCAAAGCAGGATGGGGCCCTCCACCGCCTCGTACACGTCGCGCACGGTGATGTCGGCTGCCGGTCGCGCGAGCGTCACGCCGCCCTGGTGTCCGCGCTGCGTGCGCACCAGATCGGCGCGCGCCAGGTCGTGGATGATCTTGGCGAGTCGCGGCCCCGGGATGCGCTGCGCCGCGGCGATGTCGCCGGTGTGCAGCACCACGCCGGGGTCGTGCCGGGCCAGTTCGAAGACGGCGCGGACCGCGTAGTCGGCCTGAGTCGAGAGCCTCATGGTGTCCTTTGTACACCAATTGGAGGACAATGTCCAATTCCTCGCACTCCCGGCCGCGAGGCCGGCCGGCCGGCCGTGCCGGCGGCGCCTCAGACCTCGTCCCAGGCCCAGAGCAGGTTGTCACGGTGGGAGGCGGCGTACACGTCGTCGACGGCGACGCCACTGGCGAGAAAGCGCTCGGCGGGCAGGTCGAGCTCGCCTCGCGCCGCGCCCGCCGCCTTGGCCGCGGCCACGGCATCGTACACGCCGGTCACGTAGAGCTCGTTGGCATCGATGATCTGCTTGCCCATGGCCGGCCCGTGGGTGGGTACGACGAGGTCGGCCGGCAGCTGCTTGAGCTGGCGCAGCGTGCGCACCCAGTCGTCACGGCCGTCGCGCTGCCCGAAGTTGGGCAGCGGCCATTCCACCGTGTCGCCGCCGAGCAGCAGCCGGCTGTCCGTGAGGAACACCACGATGGAGTCCTCGCTGTGGCCGGGCGTGTGGATGAGGTGGACGGATCCCCCGTCGTCGCTGTAGGTGAGCCGGTCGCCGAACGTGACGTTGGGGAGCGGGACGCCCTCGGACGGCGGCAGCCGCAGTGACTCGTCGCCTCCCTGCAGTTCGGCCTGGATGAGGCGCGGACACCCCCGCTGCGCGACGATGTCCTCCCCGGCGAAGGCGGCGTTGCCGAACACGTGGTCCCAGTGGTGGTGCGTGTTCACGACGACCACCCGGCGCTCCCCGGCCTCGCTCGCAACGAACTCGGCGACCGGAGCGACCTCTGCCGGGCCCGTCAGCGTGTCCACGACAATGGCGACGCGAGGGGTGAGGATCACCGTCGAGAGCGTCGGGAACCCCTCGGCGTCGACGGTGTACGCCCAGACGTCCGGCGCCAGCTGCTTCATCGTCTCTCCTCCGTCCTCAGTGCTGATCCGGTACGTCCACTCTTCCCCACCCCGGGAGATCCTGTCGCGGGACCCGAGCCCGCGGCATCACTCCACGGCGGTGAACACGTCCGGCGCATGCGTGAGCCGCTCCACGCCGTCGCCGGTGACCACCCAGGTGTTCTCGATGCCGACGGCGCCCACGCCCGGCAAGACGAACTTGGGCTCGAGCGCGAAGACCATGCCGGCCTCGAGCTCGAGGCCGCTGCCGGTGAGCACCGGCAGCTCGTCGAGCTCGATGCCGATGCCGTGGCCCACGTACGGGACCTGGCCGGAGCCGTGTCCCATGAAGCTCCCGGCCAAGCCGGCGTCCGCGGCGGCGGCACGGGCAGCCTCCCACACGGCGCGGCACGGCGCGCCGGGACGGGCCGCGGTCGTCGCCGCCTCCTGCACGCGCAGGGCGGCGTCGTGGACCCGGAGCAGCCCGGCGTCCACCGGGCCCAGCGTGTACATGCGCGTGAAGTCGGCCATGTAGCCGTCGCGCACGGGCACGAAGTCGAAGACGATCGGCTCGCCGCGGCCAATGCGGCGGAAGCTCGCCCCCTGGGCGACCGACGGGCTGAGGCCGGTGCCGGCGAGCGGCGTGTCCAGGTAGCTGGGCACGCAGCCGCTGACGCCGACGAGCAGCTGCCCGTAGAACATCTCCTGGTTGAACCCGCGCATGCGGATGTGGCCCTCGTGACCCAGCCGCCGCGCCTCCGCCTCCACGCGGCCGGCGAACTCCACCTCGGTGAGACCCTCCTCGAGGAGGCCTGGGATCAGGCGGCCGACCTCGTCGGCGACGGCGGCGGCGGCGGCGATGCGCTCGATCTCCCACGCCGACTTGACCGCCCGCTGCCGCACGATGGTCCGTCCGACGTCCTCGAACGCCGCCTCCGGAAAGAGCCCTTCGAGGCGGCGGAAGTGCGTCACCGGCAGCACGTCCAGCTCGAGGCCGAGACGCGCGGGCAGGCGGCCGTAGCGCCCGGTCACCAGCGTCGGGAGGTCCCTGGGCGAGGCGAGCGCGACGATCCCGCCGAGCGCCGACTCGAGCCGGGCGCGCTCGAGGACTTTGCGCACGAACAACGTCGCCTCACCCTCGGCCGGCACGTACAGGGACGACTGCTGGACCGTGCCGGCGTAGTAGTACAGGTCGGCGTTCTGCTGCAACAGCGCGGCGTCGAGCCCCTGGACGGCCAGGGCCGCCTGCAGGCCGGCGATGCGGGCGGCCAGCTCCGCCGCCGGCACGAGCGCCGCGCCCGGCTGCACCAGCTG
>CAVPJG010000003.1:0-28056 GCA_963705205.1 uncultured Thermoleophilia bacterium | reverse complement strand
GATTCCCGCAAGGAAGCTCCGGCGAGTCTCATCCATTCCACGACCGGCACATGCTTATTGCAGTATGGTTCTTATATAGGAGCGAGACGACGAAAACAAACGTTGGACGGCATCTCGGGCAGAGGGAAGAGGCCTTCATGCCTTGGCACGGGGCTGCCCGCTCGCTCGTGGACCGCCGTCGCCCCATCGGCTAGGGTGACCCTTGGCCGCTGGCGGGAGGAAAGGATGACTGACGTGCAGGAGAAGAGGCATGTCGAGGTGTGCTTCTCCCCGGGCTGTTCCAGGACATCCTGACCAAGGATGACTTCGTCGTGGTGCTGGTGGACATCCTGCGCGCTACGACCACCATCTGCACCGCCATCGCGAACGGGGCGGAGGCGATCGTCCCCGTCGCGACTCATCAAGAGGCGCGACGGCTCAAAGCGGAAGGATTCCTGGTGGCCTCCGAAAAGGACGGCGTGCAGCTCGACTTCGCGGACCTTGGGAACTCGGCCTTCAGCTTCACCAGGGACAGGATCGGCGGAAGGACCCTGGTCTACTGCACGACCAACGGCACGCGGGCGCTCACCATCGCCCGCAGCGCCAGCAGCATCGCGGTCGGAGCCTTCATCAACATCTCGGCACTGACGGAATGGCTCTCCAGGCAGCAGAAGCACGTGGTCATCCTGTGCTCGGGGTGGAAGAACAAGTTCTGCCTCGAGGACGCGCTCTTTGCCGGGGCGCTCACGAAGAGACTGCTGGCCACAGGCCTGTTTCGATCTGAGTGTGATTCGGCGCATGCGTCGATGGATCTCTGGAGTCTGGCCGAGGGCGATGTGCTGGCCTACATCGAGAAGGCTGCCCAGCGCCACCGCCTGAAGAGGCTGGAGCTGGACGACGTGATCCCGTATTCGTTCGCATGCGACCAGGTGGAGGTCGTGCCCGTGTTCGACGGGAACGTGATCAAGGGCGACGTACTCCCGACGAGCAGGGAAGGGTGAGACAGGTGAGTGACACTGGCCTCGAGAAGATCCTCGGCGACCTCTACCCGTACAGAAGCACGACCGAGACCTTCCGGCGCGTGCCGGCGGAGCCCGTCGACAGGGAGGCGATCCTCACAGAGGTCGCCGGCTTGTCACACGCAGAGGACGAGCTCGGCGACAGGGGCACCGTGTCGGGCAGCATCTACGCCGGCGACCACGCTCACTATCACTTCCTCGGCCAGGTGTTCGACCAGTTCTCCCACGCCAACGTCCTGCAGCGCGACATGTACCCGAGCGCGACCAAGTTCGAGGGCGAGATCATCGCCATGACCTCCGACATCCTGCACGGGACGGGTATCGGCGTCGTGACCAGCGGCGGCTCGGAGAGCCTGATGACCGCGCTCTACGCGTACCGGGAGCAGGCGCGCGCCCGCGGCGTGACCAGGCCGAACCTGGTCATGCCGGTGACCGCGCACTGCTCGCTGGACAAGGGCGCGCACTGGATGGACATCGAGGTGCGGCACGCGCCGCTCACCGACGGCTACGTCGCCGACGTCGCCGCCATGGCCGACCTCGTCGACGACCAGACCGTGGCGCTGGTCGGCAGCGCGGGCAATTACGCGCACGGTCTCATCGACCCGATCGAGGAACTCGCCGAGCTGGCGCAGTCCAGCGGCATCGGCATGCACGTCGACGGCTGCCTCGGCGGCTGGCTGCTCCCGTGGGTCGAGCGCCTCGGCTACGAGGTGCCGCCGTGGGACTTCCGCGTCCCGGGCGTGACGTCGATCTCTGCCGACACGCACAAGTACGGCTACGCCCTCAAGGGCTCGAGCGTCCTCCTGTATCGCGACAAGGGGCTGCGCAAGCACCAGTACTTCACGTACCCCACCTGGCCCGGCGGGCTGTACGTCTCTCCGGGCTTCGCCGGCTCGCGCAGCGGCGGCATCCTCGCGTCCACGTGGGCCGCGCTGGTGGCCACGGGGGAGTCGGGGTATCTCGCGGCCGCCGACGCCATCATGAAGACGGCGACGACCATCAAGGAGGGGATCCGCGACGGGATCCCCGAGCTCGAGGTCATCGGGGATCCCCTCTTCCTCATCGCCTACAAGGCGGCGGACGACCTCGACATCTACCTGGTCAACGACTCGCTCATCGCCCAGGGCTGGCGGATGATCGCCCTGCAGTTGCCGCCGGCGCTGCACTTCTGCATCACGCGCCCGAACTCGCGCCCCGGCCTCGCAGACGAGTACCTCGAGGCGCTGCGCACGGCCGTCGAGTACGCGAAGGAGCACAAAGGCAAGAAGGCGTTGTCGGGCGCGGTGTACGGCTTCGGCGGCACGGCCCTCGGCACCGAGATGGTCAAGTTCGCCATGGTCCGCTTTCTCGACGCGATGCACGACCTGCCGGACGAGCCGGGTCTCGCCTGATGGGCGAGGCCTGGATCCTCGCCGTCGACCTCGGCAACGGCGGGCCCAAGGTCGCCGTCGTCTCGCTCGAGGGCGAGGTGCTGCGCGTGGCCTTCCGTCCCGTGCGCGCCCGCATCGGCCTCGACGGCGCCGCCACCCAGGACGCGGTCGAGTGGTGGACCGGGCTCAGGTCGGCTGCGCTCGAGGCGATCTCCGGGGCGGGGGCCGACGGAAGCCGGCTGCACGTGGTCGCCATCACCGGCCAGTACGGATCGTCGGTGCCGGTGGGCGCCGACGGGGAGCCGGTGGGGGAGGTCCTGCTCTGGGCCGACACGCGCGCCCGTGACCTGGCGCGGGACGTCATCGGCGGCCCGCTGAACATCGGCGGCTTCGCCCCGCACAAGGTGCTGCCGTTCGTGCGCATCACCGGCGGGGCGCCGTCTCCCAGCGGCGCCGACCCCACGGGCCACGCGCTGCTGCTCCGGGAGCGCCTGCGCGAGGTCTACGAGAAGACCAGGGTGATCCTCGAGCCGGTGGACTACCTGGGGCTCCGCTTCACCGGCCGCGCCGCTGCCACCCCGGCGTCCATGCTGGCCTCCTGGCTCACGGACAACCGCATCGGAGCTCCGTTCGGCTACGTCGACGAGCTCCTGGTGCGGGCGCGACGGGAGAAGTCCAGGCTCCCCGAGCTCCTGCCCACCGGCGCGGTGCTGGGGTCGCTGCTCCCGGACGTCGCCGAGGAGCTCGGGGTCGCCGCGGGCGTGCCGGTCGTCTGCGGCGTCCCGGACCTGCACGCCGCCGTCATCGGCTCGGGCGCCATCGCGCCCTACGACACCCATGTGGCCATCTCCACGACGGCGTGGATCAGCTCCCGGGTCCCGTTCAAGCGCACCGACATCCTGCACCAGATCGCCACGGTCCCCGGCATCGACGCGGCGCATCCGATCGTCGTGAACAACCAGGAGACGGGAGGCGCCGCGCTCCACTGGCTGCGCGAGCAGATCGTGGCGCCCAACGACGGCCTCATGGGCGGCGGCAGCGGGATCGGTGCCGAGGGCGCCGCCGCCGAGGTCCTGGCGCCCTCGTTCGACGACCTCATACAGCTTGCGGCGCAGGCTCCGGCCGGGTGTGAGGGCCTGCTGTTCACGCCGTGGCTGAACGGGGAGCGGAGCCCGGCCGAGGACAAGGTCGTGCGCGCCGGTTGGCTCAACCTCTCACTGCGGTCTGACCGCACGATGCTGGTGCGCTCGGTCCTCGAGGGGGTGGCCTACAACGCCCGCTGGCTGTTCGACGCCTACGAGAAGTTCCTGCGGCGCCCCGTCCCCAAGGTGCGGATCCTCGGCGGAGGGGCGCAGAGCGAGCTCTGGTGCCAGATCTACGCCGACGTCTTCGGGCGGCCCGTCGAGCAGGTCGCGGACCCGCGCAACGCGCAGCTCCGCGGCGTCGCCCTATGGGCGCGCATCTGCTTGGGAGAGCTGGCGCTCGACGACGTCCCCGGGCTCGTGCCCGTGCCGGAGAGCTTCGTGCCCACGGACGCCGCCGTCGTCTACGCTCGTGGGTACGCGGAGTACCGCAAGCTGTTCGGCCGCCTCAAGGGCCTCTATCACCGCCTGAACAGCGGCTGAGAGCGCGGTGCCCGCGGCCGCGCGGGTACCGTCGGCCGCCGCCACGAGGTCCTACTCGAGGTACTCCTGCAGGCACTGCGCCTCGCGGATCGCCTTGAGCTTCGCCAGCGTCCGCGCCTCGATCTGGCGGATGCGCTCGCGCGTGACCCCGAACACCTGGCCGACCTCTTCGAGCGTGCGCGGGCGGCCGTCGTCGAGGCCGAAGCGCAAGCGGAGCACGGTGCGCTCGCGGCGCGAGAGCAGGCCGAGCACGGCCATGATCTCCTCGTGCTGGACGATCTCGGCGACCTCCTCAACGGGCGCCGCCGACTTGGTGTCCTCGACGAAGTCGCCGAGCTGGGAGTCGCCCTCGTCACCGACCTGCTGGTGGAGGCTCGCCGGCTCCTGGCTGATCCTCTGGATCTCGCGGATCCTCGCGACCGTCACCCCCATCTCGGCGGCGATCTCCTCGGGGACCGGCTCGCGGCCGATCTCCTGGATGAGCAGCCGCTGCACGCGCACGTACGTCTGGATGTTCTCGACCATGTGGACAGGGACGCGGATGGTGCGCGACTGGTCCGCCAGGGCCCGGGTGATGGCCTGGCGGATCCACCAGGTGGCGTAGGTGCTGAACTTGAAGCCGCGCCGGTAGTCGAATTTCTCCACGGCGCGCATCAGCCCGAGGTTGCCCTCCTGGATGAGGTCGAGGAGCGGCATGCCCCTGCCGGCATGCCGTTTGGCGATGCTGACCACGAGGCGCAGGTTGGACTCGATGAGCTTGCGCCGTGCGGCCGCGTCGCCGCGCTCGATCCGTCTGGCGAGGGCGACCTCCTCCACACCGGTGAGCAGCGGCACCTTGCCCATCTCGTGGAAGTAGAGGCGCACGGGATCGCTGCTCACGGCCTTGACGGAAAGGTCGAGCTTCGCCCCGGTGTCGCCGTCCTCCGCGGCCTCACCGGCAGCATCGGTCTCGGCGCGGGCGTCGTCCTCGATGATCTCGATGCCCATCTCGGCGAGGACGACGAGCAGTTCCTCGAGCTGGGCGGCGGTGACCTCGACGTCGCGCAGCGCGATCGCCACATCGCCGCTGCTGAGGCAGCCCAGCTCGTGGCCCTCCTCGATGAGGCACGTGACTTCGGCGCAGTCGATCAGCGCCACGGAGGGCGCGGTGGTCTCGTCTGCCGGAGCCGGTTCGGGCACGCGCTTTCTCCTGCCGTTGGCCCTGCGCCCAGGTGATCGGACGGCGAGTTCGCGGAGGAGCCGGGGCGCCGGCATCCGCCGCTCGCGGCGGGCGACGCGGGCGCCGAGTCGAGCAAGAGAGACGTCAGGCGACGAGCGGAGCGAGGCTGCCAGTGTAGCAGGCCGGTGCCGGTGACGCTCGTTCGCGACGGTGGGCGACGTGAGGCCGAGCCCGAGAGAGCTCGAACGGGCGCCATCGCTCGCCATCTGCTACACTCTCGCGCGACGGGTCGAGTTGGGCCCGCGGAATTGCGACGTGACACACCGCATTTCGGCGCGGTAGTCACGTCTTTTTTTGCCCGAGTGAGGGCGAAGGGACTTGATCAGCATGGCAACAGGCAAAGTGAAGTGGTTCAACGCGGCCAAGGGGTACGGGTTCATCGAGCAGGCCGACGGCGACGATCTGTTCGTCCACTTCTCTGAGATCCAGAGCGAGGGCTTCAAGTCCCTCGACGAGGGTCAGGCCGTCTCGTTCGAGGCGGGCACCGGCAAGAACAACAAGCCGCAGGCGACGAACGTGCGTATCATCTCGTAGCACCGCGCCACGCACTTGGTTGGTCACGAGGACCGTGCGGCTCCACGAGCCGCACGGTCCTCGTCTTTCGTGGTCTACCCGGCCGCGCCGGCGGCCGCCTCGTGGATCGCGCGCGTCAGGACATCGGGGCGCGCATCCTTGATGAGGTAGCTTGCCGCTCCGCCCTCGAGGGCCGCGTCGACGAGCGCGCTGTCGCCGGCGCCCGAGAGGATCACCACCTGCACGCGCGGATACGCGTCCCGGATCCGCGCCGTCGCCTCCGCGCCGTCCATGACCGGCATGCGCAGATCCATCAGCGCGACGTCCGGGAGGAGGCGGGGCACCAGCTCGAGCGCCTCCAGCCCGGTGGACGCCTCGCCGACGACGTCGATCGCCGGGTCTCTGGACAGCAGCGCCTTCAGGCCATCCCGGACCAGCTCGTGGTCGTCGACGATGAGTACTCTGACCCGTGTCTGCGGCACCCACGCCTCCCTGCACCCGCTCGCTCGACCTCTGCCGGCGACCTTCCCGGCCGTTCCATTCTCCTCCAGTCTGCCCCGGCCGGCCGGGGGCTCAGCGTCGACTTCTTCTTCGGCGCGCGGCTGGAGCGCGGCCGCCGGAGGCGGCGCGCCGGTCCGGGGCAGGCTATAGTCGCGGCGTCCCCGAGCGGCCCGCTTCCGTACGGCCTGCCCCCGCGGCGCGGTCTCGCTCGAACGACGAGGTGCGGAGGAGCGGTACGGTGACGCCAGGACATACAGGCCCGCGGCGGCGGTTCGATGAGCGCGACAACGTGCAGGCGCGCGACACGCTGATCGCGGGGACGCCGGACTACGACGAGTACTATCGGCGTCACCCCGGGCGCCGTCGCCGGGACGACGCAACGCGCGCGCTGCCGGGACTGGGCCGCGTCGGCAGCGCGCTCGACCTTCCCCTGCTCGGCAGCCAGGTCGAGTTCCTCGCCCGTCTGGGGCGGGAGGACGTGGTCGACGGCCCGGTCGCCCCGGACCGCTGCACGATCGGCCCCGCCCGGGCGGCCGAGAAGGTCGCGGGCTTCGCGCGCCACCTCGGGGCGGACCTCGTGCGCATCGGCGCTCTCGACCCCGCCAACGTCTACAGCCATGTGGGCAAGACGTGGCACGACCCGGCGCGCAGCTGGGGCCAGCCGATCGTCCTCGAGCATCCTCACGCCGTGAGCGTGGCCGTGGCGCTCAGCCCGCGCATGCTGGCCACGGGCCCGGTGCTCCCCGAGGTCGTGGAGGTGATGCGCGTCTACGTGCGTCTCGCGACAGTCGCCGTCACGCTCGCCGCCTACATCCGCTCGCTCGGCTACGCCGCGCGCGCCCACGTCATGCCGAACTACCAGGTGCTGTGCATCCCCGTCGCCATCGACGCGGGGATGGGCGGCCTCGGGCGCCACGGGCTGATGATCACCAAGGAGCTGGGCAGCGCACTCAAGCTGGCGACCGTGACCACCGACCTGCCGATGACCTACGACCGCGGACCGCGAGATGTGGGCGTCGAGGACTTCTGCAGGGACTGCCTGATCTGCGCCGACAGCTGTCCGACGGCGGCGATCCCGCGCGGCGCACCGGCCGCGGCGGGCGGCGTGCGCCGGTGGCGCATCAACCCGGAGGCGTGCTTCGCGGTCTGGAACGACACGGGCACCGACTGCGGTGTCTGCGTGGCTTCGTGCCCGTGGACCAACGTGCGTACGCCGTTTCACCGGCTGTGCGTGGAGATCGCCTCGCGCAGGCACGGCGCCGGCTGGTGGATGAGCCGGGCGGACCGGCTTGTGTACGGGCGCTTCCGCCAGGCCGCGGTGCCCGGCTGGTTCGAGACGGCGGCGCCCCTCGGGCAGAAGTACAAGCGCCTGCGCTGAGGAACCGGCGCCGGCGCGCCGTCCGCGACGCCGGCTACCCCGGTCTCCTCCGCGGTCAGCCCAGGACGTACGGCAGGTCCGACGCCGCCGTCGGGTAGCTCCAGGTCATGGCCGTGAGATCTGCGGCGGTGAGGCCGTGGCGGATGGCCAGGGCGAGGACGTTGACGACCTCGTCCGCGTTGACCCCGAGCAGGTGCGCGCCGAGCAGGCGGCCGCTCACCGCGTCCGTGACCACCGCCATGCCGGCGTGCGTCTGGCCGATGCGCCGCTGGCTGAACCATTCGCTCGCGTCGGCACGTTTGACGTGGACGTCTCCCCGGTCGTCCGCTTCGGCCGTGCTCATGCCGACGGCGGCGAGGGGCGGGTCGCTGAAGCAGACGCTCGGGACGGCGCGGCCGTCGTAGGCGGCCTCCTCGCCGAGGATCCCGGCCGCGACCACCTTGCCCTCCTTGGAGGCGACCGGCGTGAGCGGCAGGCCCTTGTCGGCGGCGTCGCCGGCCGCCCACACGTGCGCGTCGTCCACGCTCCGCAGGTGCTCGTCGACGCGCACCCCCCGCGGGCCGGCCGTGATGCCCGCGACGTCGAGGCCGAGGCCGTCCAGGTCGGCGACCCGCCCGGCGCCGTGCACCACGAGGTCGGCGGAGACCTCGCCGGCCTCGTGCACGACCACGAGCTCGCCGCCGCGCCGGGTGACCTCGCGGACCGGCGCATCCGTGAGCACGTCGATGCCGAGCGAGCGGTACCGCTCGACCAGCGCGTCCGCGAGCTGCTGGTCGAAGCCCTTCAGCACGTGCGCCGAGCGGTGCAGGATCGTCACCGCGGCGCCGGCCATGCGCGCGAGCCAGGCGAACTCGAACGTGATGTAGCCGCCGCCGATGAAGGCGACGCGCGGCGGCAGGTCCTCCAGTTCCAGGAACCCGGTACTCGTGGTCACGAGCTCCTGGCCCGGGATGCCCAGGTCCATGGGCCGGGCGCCGCTGGCCACGACGACCTCGGCGGCCTCGAGCGTCCGGCCGTCCACCCGGACCTCGTGCGCGCTCCGCAGCCGTGCCGTGCCGTGCAGGGTCTCGGCGCCGGCGTCGCGCATCCAGCCCTCGATCCTCTCGGCGACCGGCTCAGTGAACGTGCGCTTGCGCGCGACCAGGGACGGCCAGTCGATCGTGGGCGAGCCCACGATCCCCCGGCCGTCCAGACCGCGCGCGCGGCCCACGGCTTCCGCCGCCGCGAGCAGGACCTTCTTGGGGTCGCAGCCGCGCTGCCCGCAGGTCCCGCCGTAGGGGAGGCGGTCCACGACCGCCACTCGCAGGCCCTCCTGCGCACACCGCGGCGCCACGTTCTGGGCGGCCGTCCCGCTGCCGATGACGACCACGTCGTATCCGGGCATCGCTCACTCCTTCGCTCGCCTAGCCCGTGGTATGCCCGTCATGCGGGACGCCGGCACTCCTCCCGCGGCGCTCCGGCGTGAGCGCCCGGCGTTCAACACCCTTCACGCGCGTGCAGGATTCATTCACGATCGGTCAGGTCGGCATGTGCAACGTCCTTGACACGTGATCATCTGGTCGTAGGATGCGATCATCTTTGAACGGTAGTGATTGTTGATGATTGATGGCCCGCAGACGTAAGGCTTCAAAGGGGGAGCAGGTGGCGACACCGGCGCCGCGAGAGATGTTGCCCGCAGAACGCCGCGCACACATCGTCTCCTCACTCAAGGACCAGCGCGCCGTCCGCGTGCCGGCTCTGAGCGAGGACCTCGGCGTCTCGGAGATCACCATCCGCCGCGACCTGCTCCTGCTGGAGCAGGAGGGCGTGCTCGCCCGCACCTACGGCGGCGCCGTCATCAAGAAGCAGCTGGCCGCGGAGTCACGCTGGGATGAAGCCGCCGCGGCCAACGCCGCGCAGAAGGACGCCATCGCCGCCGCGGCCGCCGAGATGATCGAGCCGCAGGATACGGTCTTCTTCGGCTCGGGCACCACCGTCGTCAGCATCCTGCGCCACGTCGACCCCGAGCTCGAGGCGCGCGTGGTCACGCACAGCCTCGCCGTGGCGGCTGAGGCTCGTGGCCTCAGTCTCGAGGTGCTCTTCCTGGGCGGTCTGTACCGGCCACAGCTGGACGCCGTCGAAGGCACCTGGCCGCTGGACATGATCAATC
The DNA here is from genome assembly GCA_963705205.1 of uncultured Thermoleophilia bacterium. Classification (GTDB taxonomy): domain Bacteria; phylum Actinomycetota; class Thermoleophilia; order UBA2241; family UBA2241; genus CAIXSE01. The sequence goes on along the minus strand of CAVPJG010000003.1, from coordinate 18,303 downwards.
AGGTCTACGCCGACAAGGCGTTCCTCGGCGCCGACGGCCTGGACGTGCGGGCAGGGCTCACCTCGCCGAGCATGGCGGCGGCGACCATCGAGCTGGCGATGATCCGCCGCACGCGCGGCGAGGTGATCGTGCTCGCCGACTCCAGCAAGATCGGGCTGGTCGGCCCGCTGGTCATCTGCCCGCTCGACCAGATCGACGTGGTCCTGGTCGACGACGGCATCGACCCCGCGGTCGTGAAGCAGATCCAGCGCGCCGGGCCCCAGTGTGAAGTGGTCCCGGCATGACAGACTTCCTGACGACGAAAGGGTGGACGAGGTGGCAGTGGCGGAGCATCTGACCCCGGAGGCGGCGATCGCCCGTATCCCGGACTGGGACGGCCTCGACGTGAAGGTCGAGACACTGGGCGGCGGCATCACCAATCACAACTACGTCGTCACGGTGTCCGGCCGCCCGGACCTGCCGTGGGGCGGCAAGTACGTCATGCGCATCCCCGGGCAGGGCACGGACCGCTTCATCGACCGCGAGCGCGAGCACCGCAACGCCGTTGCGGCGGCCGAGGCCGGCGTCACTCCGCCGATCCTGCACATGCTCGAGCCCGAGATGTGCACCGTGGTCCCCTTCATCGAGGGCGAGACGATGCACCCGGAGGACCTCGCCGGCCATCCCGACCGGCTGGAGAAGGTCGTCGACATCATGCGCGCCTACCACGACAAGGCCGCCTTCGCGAACGACATCCACGTGTTCGACATGATCCGCGAGTACCTGGACATGGCGCGCGGTGTGGACGCGACCTTCCCCGACGACATGGACTGGATGCTCGGCCTGGGCGACAGGATCGAGCAGGCGATGGAGCGCGACCAACCCGCGCCCGTCGCCTGTCACTGCGATCTGCTCTCCGAGAACTTCATCCTGGAGCCGGGCGGCCGCATGTGGGTCATCGACTGGGAGTACGGCGGCATGGCCGACCCGTACTTCGACCTCGGCGACTTCTGCGTCGAGCACCCCTTGTCTGATGACGAGGAACGTTTCATCATCACGCGATACTGCGGGTCCTTCAGCGAGGAGCGGTACGCGAGGATGATGCTGCACAAGATCGTCGCCGACCTCTGGTGGAGCATCTGGGCGTGGATCCAGGTGCGCCTCTCGAAGATCGACTTCGACTTCCAGGACTACGGCATGAACCGGGTGGCGAGGTTGCGCGCCAATGCTGCGAGGCCCGAGTTCGCGTCGTGGCTTGCAACGGTGTAGGTGGAAATGGAGCAGCGCATGAACGATGACGGCACGCGCCCGGCCGGTGAAGTCGGCCCGGACGTCGGCATGGGCAAGGTCGACCCGGAGATGGCTCGCGCGTTCCAGGAGGAGGCTCTCCGCGTCGTCAAGGCCGGCGAGGCAGCGGGCGTGCACCTGCGCGTCATCGGGGCGCTCGCCTTCTGGCACCACTGCCCCGAGTACGGCTACATCCAGGAGAAGCTCAACCGCGTGTACACGGACATCGACTTCGCCGGCTATGGCAAGCAGAACGACGCCATCCGCAAGCTGTTCGTCTCCCTCGGCTACGACGAGGACATGGAGATCAACGCCTTCCACGCCGAGGGCGGCCGCCTGATCTTCAACAACCCGACCAGCCACATCCACGTCGACGTGTTCATGGACAAGCTCGACTTCTGCCATCCCATCCCCTGGAAGGGCCGGCTCGAGGTCGACAATCCCGACCATCCCGCTGGCGGAGCTGCTGCTCGAGAAGATGCAGATCGTCAAGATCAACGAGAAGGACATCATCGACACGATCATGCTGCTGCTCGAGCACGAGATCTGCGCGGACGACGAGGACCACATCAACGCGCAGCACGTCGGCAAGCTCTGCGCCGGCGAGTGGGGGCTGTGGCGCACCACGACCATGAACCTCGAGAAGGTGCGCGACTACCTGCCGCACCTCGACCTCGACGACGCGCACAAGCAGATCGTGACCACGCGCGTCGCCGAGCTCATGAGCGCGATGGACGACTACCCCAAGGGCACGCGCTGGAAGCTGCGCGCCCGGGTGGGCGACAAGGTCAAGTGGTACAACGAGATCGATTGAAGGCGGATGACGCATGGGACTCTTCGGCAAAAAGGGCGGCTCCGGCGGCAAGCGCATCCGCATCTTCTTCATGACCGACGTGCACGGGTCGGAGCGCACGTACCGCAAGTTCGTCAACTCGCGCCAAGTTCTACAAGGTCGACCACCTGATCATGGGCGGCGACATCGAGGGCAAGTTCCTCGTGCCCATCGTGGATGAGGGCGGCGGGCACTATCGCGTCACGCTCCAGGAGGAGCTCACGCACCTGAACGGGGAGGACGAGCTCGCGGCGCTCAAGGAGCGCATCGAGACGCTGGGCTTCTACTACGTGGTCGTGGGCGAGGACGAGATCCGCGCGATGCAGGCCGACCAGAGCCTCGTCGACGCTGCCTTCAAGAAGGAAGCGCACGCGCGGCTCGAGCGCTGGATCGCGCTCGCCGACGAGCGCCTCGCCGGCACCGACATCAAGATGTACGTGACCGGCGGCAACGACGACCCGCAGGAGCTCGTCGACACGCTCGAGGAGAAGCAGAGCGATCGCGTCATCAACTGCGAGGGCCGCATCGTCATGCTCGACGACACCTTCCCGATGGCCAACTGCGGCTACAGCAACCCCACTCCGTGGGACACACCGCGCGAGACGGACGAGGAGACACTGGAGAAGTACCTGGAGGAGGTCGCTCCAGGGTATCGACGACTTCACGAGCGCGATCTTCAACTTCCACGTGCCTCCCTACGACTCGACGCTCGACGACTGCCCGAAGCTCGACTGGTCGACGGACCCGCCGGCCCCCGTCGTCGTCGCCGGCGTGCCGCAGTCGGCGCCGGCGGGGAGCCATGCCGTCCGCCACGTGATCGAGCGCCATCAGCCGTTGCTCGTCGCTCTCCGGGCACATCCACGAGTCGCGAGGTCTCATCAAGATCAAGCGCACGCACCGTGGTGAACCCGGGCAGCGAGTACGGCGAGGGGATCCTGAGGGGGTGCATCCTGACACTCGAGCCGGGCAAGATCGTCGGTTATCAGATGACGTCGGGGTGAGGCTGCCGCTCGCCGGCGCCGGACGTATCTGTCACAAAGTCCTAGAGACTGACACAGGGGGAAGAGATGGCCACAACCGCAGCAAAACCGGAGGTCTTCAGCCGCAAGGCCTCGGGGCTGTCCAGGGTGATGTCGCCCTGGTCGGCGTTCATGTACAACTTCCTGACCATGGGCGTGATCTTCCCGTGGACGTTCGTGTGGGCGCCCGCGGCGTTCCCGGGCGTCTCGGTGTGGATGGCCTGCCTGCTGCGATCCTGCTTGAGCTGCCCGATCGCGCTCGCCTACGTGTGGATGGCCACGGCCATGCCGCGCTCCGGCGGCGACTACGTGTTCCAGAGCCGCGTGCTCGGCGGCGCCATCGGGTTCCCGGTCGTGATGAGCGGGTTCGTGATCTGGATCCTGCAGTGGGTCGCCCTCGCCGGCTGGCTCCTCGCCATGCTCGGCGTGGCGCCGCTCTTCATGGGCCTGGGCGTCTACTACGAGAACACCGGCCTCATCGACGCCGCCGTGTGGGCGCAGACGCGGCCAGGGCCACGTGATCATCAGCATCATCGGCGCTGCCGCGATGGCGACCCTGCTGGTCACCGGCTTCAAGAACTACGTGCGCCTGCAGTACTTCATGTTCGCCGCCACCGGCATCCTCGTCGTCATCCTGCTCGTCCAGTTCCTGCGCACCACGCCGGCCGAGTTCGCCGCCGCGATGAACTCGCTTCTCCAACTTCGTCGACGGCCGCACGGACTACTACCAGTGGCTCCAGAACGACGTCGCCGACGCCGGCGTCGATCTGGCGCCGGCCATCACCATCGGGGCGATCCTGCTCGCCACGCCGATCGTGTGGACCAGCCTGCAGTGGGCCACCTACAGCGTGCAGCAGGGCGGTGAGATCAAGGGCGCCCGCGTGTTCAAGAACCAGATGTTCATCATCGTCGGTTCGATGATCGCCGTCGGCGTCGTCCTCGCCCTCATCGCCTGGGCCAGGAGCGCGCGGTCGGCACCGAGTTCTTCAACGCGGTCTCGCACTCGTACTACTACCTGGTGAGCGCATCCGGGGACGGGATAGGCAGCGTCTTGCCCTTCCCCGGCATGTTCGCGATCGTGATCTCGCCCAACCCGATCATCGTCATCCTGGTCGCGGTGAGCTTCATGCTCGCGTCGCTGCAGATCACCTGCAACTGCTACATCGGCATGACCCGCATCATGGTCGGCATGTCGCTCGACCGCACGCTGCCGGCGTGGTTCTCCAAGGTCAACCCGCGCTTCCGCTCGCCGGTCAACGCGCACGTCATCTACTTCCTGCTCGGCTGCGTCGCGATCTTCGGCTACAACTACTGGACGCAGTGGTACTCGATGACGCTCGGCGTCACGTTCGCCTGCGGCTACGTCTTCACCATCAGCTGTCTGGCGGCCGCGCTGCTGCCGTACCGCGCCAAGGCGCTGTACGAGGCCTCCCCGGGCGCCAAGTACACGCTCGGCGGGTTCCCGCTGGTGACCATCTTCGGCGTCATCGGGTTCTTCTTCGGCCTCTGGCCGCGCTCATCGTGTTCCTCACCAACGCCAACTACGGCCTCAAGGGCACCACCCCGTACCTCGTCGTGGCCGGCATCTTCCTCGTCTGCCTGGTCGGCTACTGGATCGGCCGCGCCTACAACAAGGGCAAGGGCATCGACGTCAACTACGCCTTCCTCGAGGTGCCGCCGGAGTGATCCGGTAGTACACGAGAGGCGCGTTCTTCGGGGGCGCCGGGGCGAGAGCCCCGGCGCCCCCGCGCGTACGGCGGCGGCGGGCGGGAGCGCGCCCCGCACGCCGCCGCCCGCGCCGCCGCCGCTTCGCGCGCGTGAGCGCGCGTGGGAGAATGGCCGGGCCGGATCGCCACCCGCACGCCAGAGGAGACCATGGGGACCCCCGAGACCATCGCCGTCGAGAACGCCCACATGCCGCCGTTCTTCGCCAAGACGCCCATCTCGATCGCGCGTGGCGAGGGGGTGTGGGTGTGGGACGAGGAGGGCCGGCGGTACCTGGACCTCACCGCCGGCTGGGGCGTCACCTCCATCGGGCACGCCCACCCGGTGATCGTGCGCGCGCTGGCGGAGCAGGGCGCGCGCATCATCCAGAACCCGGACTCCGGGCTGACGTACTCCCCGGCGCGGGCGCGGCTGCTCGAGCTGCTCGCCGGGATCCTGCCCGCCGGGCCTCACCCGCGTCTTCTTCACCAACAGCGGCGCCGAGGCCAACGACGCGGCGGTCAAGCTCGCGCGCAAGGCCACCGGCCGCACCGAGGTGATCGCCACAGAGGGCAGCTTCCACGGCCGCACGATCAGCATGGTCTCCGCCACCGGGCAGGCGAGGCACCGCGACAAGTTCCGGCCGCAGATGCCGGGCTACCGGTTCGTGCCCTACGGCCGCGCGGACGCGGTGGAGGCGGCGCTCGACGAGGACGTCGCGGCGATGATCGTCGAGCCGGTGCAGGGCGAGGGCGGCGTGCGCATCCCCTCGCCGGACTACCTGCGCGAGCTCTCGCGGCTCTGCGGTGCGAACCGCAGTCTACTGATCGTCGACGAGGTGCAGACGGGGTTCGGACGCACCGGGCCCCTGTTCGCGACCGGCGCTGCCGGGGCGGAGGTCGACTTCCTCACCATGGCCAAGGGCATCGCCGGGGGCTTCCCGCTCGGCGCCTTCGCGATGACGGACGCCGTCGCCGCGCGGCTCGAGGCCGGCGACCACGGCGGCACGTACTGCGGCAACCCTCTCGCCTGCGCCGTCGCGGAGGCGGTCATCCGGCACCTCATCGACGACGAGGTCCCGGCGCGCGTCGAGGAGCTGGGCGGCGAGGCGCTCGCGCGCATGGGCTCCTGGCGCGAGCGCTTCCCCGAGACTGTGGCCGGCGCCCGCGGCGCCGGCCTGCTGCTCCTCGTCGAGCTCACCGGCGAGGAGGCCGCCGCCGCGGTCGCCGCCGAGTGCCTGCGGCGCGGCGCCTTCGTGCGGCAGACCCAGGGCAACGGGATCCGCGTGTTCCCGGCGCTGACGATCACGCGCGAGGAACTGGACGAGGGGCTGACCATCCTCGAGGAGTCGATCGCCGTCGTCGCAGGCGGCGCCGGCTGACGCCCGGGCGAGGAGGAACGACATGGCACAGGTGAGCGTGCTCGGACTGGGCGCGATGGGCGGCACGCTCGCGCGGGTGCTGCTGGAGCGCGGCCATTCGGTGACCGTGTGGAACCGCAACGACTCGGAGCGGGCGGCGGCGGTGGCCGCGGCTGGCGCGGCGAGGGCCGCGACGCCGGCCGAGGCCGTGTCCGCCGCACCGCTCGTCCTCATGTGCGTCACCGACTACGCGGCGGCCGAGGAGGTCCTCGCGACGCCCGGCGCACTCGCCGCACTCGCCGGGCGCACCCTGGTGCAGCTCACCAACGGCAACGAGGAGCAGGTGCGTGCGCAGGTGGCACGGGTGAAGGCCGCCGGCGCGCGCATGCTGGCCGGTGGGGTCCTCGGGTATCCCCGCCACATCGGACGGCCGGATACGGTGATCATGTACGCGGGCGACGCCGACGCGTTCCAGGAGCACGCCGCCACGCTGGCGGACCTCGCCGGGGCGCAGCGCTACTACGGCGAGGACCCCGGCCCGCCGAACGTGGTGTACGTCGCGGCCTTCGGCTTCTACTTCGCGGCGCTGGCCGGCTTTCTCGAGGCCGCGGCGCTCGCCGAGTCGCGCGGTGTTGCCCCGGTGGAGTTCGCCGCCGCCATGCCGGGCATGGCGGCGCTCCTGCTCGACCACATCGACGACGCCGCGCGTCGCGTCGAGGAGGAGGACTACGCCGGGGACCAGGCCACGGTGGACGTCCACCTGGTCGGGTCGGAACGCCGGCGGCGGACGCTCGCGGACGCCGGCCTGGCGTCGCTGATGACCGGCGCCTTCGTGGAGTACTGTCGCCGGGCGCAGGCGGCGGGGGAGGGCGGCGAGGACATCGCCGCCCTCTTCAAGCGCATGCGCCCTCCGTCTGTCTGAGCCCGAGGACCGCCCCGTCCGTCGCCCCGCCCGCCAGGCAACGAAAAGGGGGGCGGGGCCCCTTGGGCCCCGCCCCCCGGCGGTCTGCCGCCGTGGCCTGTACGCCGCGGCCGCCTGAGGCCGTGGAGTGCCTCAGTCGCCTTCCGTCTTCGAGCCGTCGGTCACGATGCCGTCGGTGCTCCGCGGCGTGAAGTCCGGGATGCGCGGGATGTAGCGCGTCTCGGGGCCGGGCATCGCGGTCGGGTTGTAGCCGCTGGTCGTCATGTCGTGCCTCCGTTTCAGCTGCCCGGCTGCGCCGAGCTCCATACAGTCGATCCGGGGCCAACAAAAAGGCGCCCCCGGTCGTCAAAGACCGGAGAGCGCCATTGCTCTCATCTCAAGCCGGCACGCCGTTGTGCCGTCCCACAGGTTACCACATACCCGTTGTGCGCAGAAGCGATTCCAGCGGGCTCGCGGCCTGCCCGGATGCGCCTCTACTCCATCGCCTCGTGCGCCGTGACGACCGCCTCGGCGACCTCGCGCAGTGACTTGCGCTTGTCCATCGCCAGCTTCTGCAGGCGGTGGAACGCCTCCGGCTCGCTGAGCCCGTTGGCCATCAGCAGCCCCTTGGCCCGATCGAGCAGCTTGCGCGTCTCGAGGCGCTCCTCGAGGTCGCCGACCTGCTGCGCGAGCAGGCTCATCTCGGCGTGGCGGCTCACGGCGACCTGCATCGCCGGCACGATGTCGTTGCGGGAGAACGGCTTGACCACGTAGCCCATGGCGCCGGCGCGGGCGGCCTCGTCCACCAGGCCTTCCTGGGAGAAGGCCGTGACCATGACCACCGGCGCGATGGATTCGGCGGCGATCGCCGCCGCCGCCTCGATGCCGTCGACGTTGGGCATCTTGACGTCCATGAAGACGATGTCTGGGTGCGCGGCGCGGGCCAGCGTGAGCGCCTCCGCGCCGTCACGTGCCTCGCCGACGACCTCGTGGCCCTCTTCCTCGAGCATCTCGCGCAGGTCCATGCGGATCAGCGCCTCGTCCTCGGCGATCAGCACGCGCACGCGCCACACCTCCTCCTCGTCGTCACGGACTGTCCCCGCCTTTGCCCAGCGGCACACGGATGGCGATGCCCGCGCCCTCGCCGGAGGTCAGCGAGAGCGTCCCGCCCAGGTCTTCCTCCACCAGGGTGCGCACGATGGAGAGACCGAGGCCCTTGGAGGTGGCCGGGTCGAAGCTTGCCGGCAGGCCCCGGCCGTCGTCGCGGACGATCAGCATGAGGCCCTCGGGGTCGCGGCTGAGGTCCACGGAGACCGTGCCGCGATCGACCGGGCCGAACGCGTGCTCCAGCGAGTTGTGCACCAGCTCTGTGAGCACCAGGGCCAGTGAGGTCGCCGGACCGGCGTCGACGGGGCCGGTGACCCCGGACACGCGCACGGCGAAGCGCGGGTCGTCGCCCACCACGCTGCTGCGTACCAGGCCCACCACGCGCCGCGCCACCTCGGCGAAGTCGACGCACTCCTCCGCCGAGTGCGCCAGCATGTCGTGGACGGTGGCCATCGCGGCGGCGCGCTCCACCGCCTCCGCCAGGGCGCGCCGCACCTCGTCGCTTCCACTGCGCCGGGCTTGGAGGCGCAGCAGGGAGGCGATGGTCTGCAGGTTGTTCTTGACGCGGTGGTGGACCTCGCGGATGGTCGCCTCCTTGACGCCGAGCTCGCGCTCGCGCCGCCGCGCCTCCGTGAGGTCTTCGACCAGCACCAGCGCGCCCGAGGTGAGCGCGATGCAGCGGTAGCCGAGCGTGCGGCCCCCGAGCTCGAGCTCGGTCTTCATGCCGCCGGAGCCGCCGAGCAGGGGGGCGATGCTGAGCGCGCCGCCCGGCAGTTCCGAGGCGCGCATCCCGGTCACGCGGCCCTCGACCCCGGCGTCGCGCATGATGCTGACCGCGTTGGGCGAGGCGTAGAGGACGTCGCCGCCCGGGCTGGCGCGGAGCACGCCGTCCCCGGGCCGGCGCTCGGTCGAGAACGGCCCGCCGGTGCGCGCGTCGCGCAGCGGCCCGCCGCGCAGCGTCTGCATGAGGTCACGCGCGGCGTCGATGAACGCCGTCTCCATGCGGCTCGCGGTGGCCTCGGTCTGCTCGCCGTAGGTGCGCAGCAGGACCGCGTACGGCCGGGGGAGCCCCAGGGGATAGGCGTCGGTGGACCCCGTGAAGCCGCCGGGCAGGCGCCGGCTCGTCCCCAGGACCGGCCGGCGCCTGACGAGGGCGTCGTAGGCCTCGGGCTCGTCATCGCGCGCCAGGCCCTCGGACACGCGCGTCGCCGGCACGGGGTCGGCCGCGGTGCGCGGCCGCGCGTCGGCGACCACGACCAGCTCGCCGAGGGCGTCGGGCACGGCGAGCGCCGCGTCGGCGTACCCCAGGTCGGCCACGAGCTGGAGGTTCTCCCGGACGTTGGCGAGGTGGTCCCGGACGGGCGTCGGGAGGCGTGCTATCAGTTCCTGGGCGGGCACCGGGCCAGTATACGTGCGCGCTGTGGCTGCGGGCGCGCTCCTCGGATGCTACGGCGTGGGACGGGGCAGGCGCCGCGGCAGGAAGGCGCCCGCCAGTGCGCCCAGCGCCGCGGCGATCGCCGCCACCAGGAACGGCCAGCGGAACGCGTACGAGACCTCGTCCCAGAGCAGGTTCTCCAGTACGTCCTTGAGCTCCAACAGGCGCAGGCCCTCGAAGAAGCCGACGTCCCGCCCGATGTCCTCGGCGATGGGGTGGGCGACGCGGCGCAGCTCGCTCATACCCGCGGTCGCGTCGATGGTGCGCGCCTCGTCGAGCGCGTCGGCGAGCTTGGCGCGGACCGGCTCGCTCAGGGAGGCGTCGGCGCGCACGAGGGCCTGGCCCTTGTCGGCGGCGCTGTTCACGGCGCCGTTCATGGTGTGCGCGAACACGGCCACGAGGATCGCCACGCCGAGCAGAAAGCCGAGCTGCCGCGCCGTGTTGAGCATGCCGGAGCCGGCGCCCTTGACGCCGCCGGGGACGACGCTCATGCCGGCGGCGAGCAGCGCCGGCAGCGAGAGCCCGATGCCGGCGCCCACGAGCCCGCTGCGCCACAGGACCCCGCTCAGCGGGTCCGTCCTCTGCAGGGAGGCGAGGGCGACCAGGCCGGCGGCCGCGACGAGCGCCCCGGTCACCGCCGGTATCCTCGGCCCGACGCGGTCGGTGAGCCAGCCGGCGAGCGGCGTCAGCACGAGCACCGCGGCCGGCAGGACGGCGATGGCGAGCCCCGCCTTCAGCTCCGTGTAGTTCATCATCGCGATCATGAAGATCACGAGCATGAACGAGGTGCCCATCAGCGCGGTGTCCACCGTCATGATCGCCGAGCTCGCGGCGGCGAAGGTCCGCCTGCGGAAGAGCCGCAGGTCGAAGAGCGGGGAGGGGGTGCGCAGCTCCCACCACGTCCAGACGAAGAGCACCACCGCGGCGGCGGCGAAGAGGCCGAGGATGACCGCCGAGGTCCATCCCCAGTCGTTGCCCTGGATGATCGCCAGCGTGAGGCAGAAGAGCCCGGCGGTGACGAGGCCGACGCCGGCCCAGTCGAGCGGCTCTCGCGAGCGCTGTCCGCCGCGCCGGCGCACCAGCGTCAGCGCCATCGCGACGCCGAGCGCGCCCACCGGCACGTTGAACCAGAACACCGCCGGCCAGCCCCAGCGCTGGACGAGCACGCCGCCGAGGACGGGGCCGGCGGCGGCGGCGGCCGAGCTCAGAGCGCCGAAGAGGCCGGCGGCGAATCCCTGCCGCTCCTCCGGGTACGCCTGGAGCAGCAGGGCCAGCGCCGTGGGCACCACGGCCGCGGCGCCCACGGCCTGCACCACGCGCCAGGCGATGAGCGCGTCCACGCTCTCGGCGCGCGCGCAGAAGAGCGACGCCACGGTGAACAGCGCGAGGCCCAGCACGAAGAGCAGCTTGTGGCCGTAGCGGTCCGCCAGCCGGCCCATCGTCAGGAAGAGCACGGTGAGCACGAGGTTGTAGCCGTTCATCACCCACGAGACCGAGATCACGGAGCCCTCGAGACGGCGGATGATGAGAGGGATCGCCACGCTCATCACGGTGGCGTCGGCGAGCGTGAGGAAGACGCCCGGCGCGAGGGCGAGGACGACGAGCCAGGGGCGGATGGTCTTGCCGGTCATGCGGCGAGTGTATATGCGGGGTAGTATTCGCGACATGCAGGTACGTGACGTCATCGCCGCGATAGACCGCCTCGCGCCGTTCGCGCTCGCCGAGCCCTGGGACCACGTGGGGCTGCAGGTGGGCGCGGCGGACGACGAGCTGCCGTGCGGCGCCGCGGGCGCCGCGGACGTGGCGCCGGTCGTGCTCGTCACGCTCGAGGTGGACGACGCCGTGCTCGACGAGGCCCATCGTCTCGGCGCGCCGGTCGTCGTCAGCCACCACCCGCTGATCTTCGATCCGCTCGAGCGGCTCTCGGACGACACGCTCGCCGGCCGTCTCGCGCTGCGCGCGGCGCGCGAGGGCGTCGCCGTCATCGCCGCGCACACGAGCCTCGACAAGGCCCGCGGCGGGATGGCCGACGTCATCGCCGGGCTGCTCGGCCTGGAGGCCGCCGCGCCGCTGGCGCCGGCGGCGGCCGACGTGCTCAAGCTCGTCGGCTTCGTGCCGGAGGACGACGCCGACCTCGTGCGCAAGGCATTGTTCGCGTCCGGCGCCGGCGTGATCGGCGAGTACGAGCACTGCTCGTGGTCGGTGGGCGGCCAGGGCACGTTCTTCGGCCGCGAGGGCACGGACCCCGCAGCCGGGGAGCCGGGCCGCGATGAGGCCGTGAGCGAGCTGCGGCTCGAAGTGGTGTTCCCGCGGCGGTTGCGCCGCCGCGTCGTCGGCGCCTACGTCGCCGCGCACCCGTACGAGGAGCCGGCGTTCGACGTCGTCCCGCTGGAGAACGAGATCGCCTCGCTGGGCCTCGGGCGGCTCGGCGCGCTGCCGGCTCCGACGACGCTCGCCGCGCTTGCGGCGGAGGTCGCGGCGGTGCTGCGGCTGCCGTCGGTGCGCTACGCCGGCGACGGTCGCCGCGCCGTCCGTCGCGTCGCCGTCCTGCCCGGCTCCGGCGCCGAGGCCATCGCCCGCGGCGTGGCCCAGGTCGCCGACGTGCTGATCACGGGCGACGTCAAGTACCACGAGGCGCGCGCGGCGCAGGCGCAGGGCCTGGCCTTGATCGACGCGCCGCACGGCGTGACGGAGCAGGAGGGCGTGGTGCGCTGGGCGGAGCGGCTCCGCGACGCGCTCGGCCCGGCGGCGACCGTCGAGACCTGGCGCGACCCGGCCGTGGCCGTCTGGCGGGAGTCGGCCGCCGGTGTCGGCGCGGCCGCCGCCGTCACTCCGGCACGTGCACCCGTGCCACCGTCCGAGGCGCCCGCGCCGGGCGCAGAGTCCGCGGCGGAACCCCAGGCTTCACCGGCGCCGGCCGGGTCTGCCGCTCCGGTGAACCCCGAGCCTGCTCGACCCGTCAACCGCGACGACGACCGCTTCCGCCTCTACACGGACGGCGGCGCGCGCGGCAATCCCGGCCCGGCCGGGATCGGCGCGCGCCTCCTGACCGCCGCCGGCGACGTGGTCGAGGAGCTCGCCGACTACATCGGCAAGGCGACCAACAACGTCGCCGAGTACCAGGCCCTCATCGCCGGCCTGGAGATCGCGCTCGACCGCGGGGTCGAGCACCTCGACGTGTTCCTCGACAGCGAGCTCGTCGTCCGCCAGGTCAACGGCCGGTACAAGGTCAAGGACGCAGGCCTGAAGCCGTTGCACCAGCAGGCCTGCCTCCTCCTCAGCAAGTTCCACGAGGTCGACGTCAAGCACGTGCGCCGCGAGCAGAACGCGGCCGCGGACGCCCTTGTGAACCAGGCGATCGACGCGGCGACCACCTAGCGGCGCGCCGCCCTAGGAAGAGGCTGACGATCCGCCGCTTCAGGAAGGCCGGCAGTAAGTCGTGAGAGGGCGCCGCCCCGGGCTGCGGCGGCGCCCATCCAGCCCCCCGGGCACGAATTGCGCCCCGGCGCGCCCTCTGGTAGCATCCCGCCTTGCTGCGGGTGTAGCTCAGTTGGCTAGAGCGTCTGCTTGCCATGCAGAAGGTCGAGGGTTCGAGTCCCTTCACCCGCTCCAACCCCCCTCTCGGGGACGAGGCAGAGGACAGAGGCGATGTGCTCTGTCGTCTGCCTTTCGCGCTTGAGAGGACCGCGCCGGGGCGGCGTAGCCAAGTGGTAAGGCAGAGGTCTGCAAAACCTCCATCACCGGTTCGACTCCGGTCGCCGCCTCCAACACTCCCTGCATCTGGCGATTTCCGGTCGTGCGCACTCGCGCACGGAACTTCCGAATCGGCAGGACTCGCCGACTTCCTGCCGCGGAGACCGGTGTGCGGCTCCGGTAGCTGCGTTGTGCCCCTGAGCTCTGAAGCCGCGGGGTCAAGTCCCGATGTGCGGCGTAGACCGTCGCGGGATGCCCTCTCACTGGTTTCAGCAGAAGGGTCCGTGTCTCTGCTTGACGGCACAGTGGCGTATACCTGGTGCTAGCCTTGTCGCAGACGATCAGCTCCGGAAACACCTCCCATACCGTCAGTCAGCGTCGCAATCGACCAAGGAGGAGCCATGGGTCGAGTCACTGAGGGCAGGCACGGTCGGGGGCGGCCATTCCTGGTCGCGCTGCCGGTGTTCTCGCTGCTCGCGCTGGTGCTCCTGCTGAGTGCCTCGTCGGCGTTCGCCTTCACCGACTTCGGGCACGCTGGGATCGCGTGCGACTCCTGCCACCTCGACGGCATCAGCCAGCCGGGCACCAACGAAGCCTGCATCACCTGCCACGCCGGCAAGGTGTCGCCTGCGGGCTTCGACTGCTGGACCTGCCACAAGCCTGGGGTCGCCCCGGGCACCGACCAGGCCGCCTGCACCGGCGTCTGCCACACCTACGCGGGTGGCGGTCAGTACACCGACGACATCACGCCGCACGCGACCCCTCACCTGGGGTCCGACCTGCAGCCGTGCCAGACGTGCCACACCGTGACCGGGTCGTCCCCCCATCACGACGCCCAGTCGTTGACGGCCCCCGGATGCACCGCGTGTCACGACGGCGTGACGGCGAGCGCACAGACGAGCCACGACGGGGTGGACTGCACGTCGTGCCACACGGGCATGAACATCCCGCCCGTGCCGTCGACGTGCAACCGGTGCCACGGCGCGGGCACTTTCGGCACAGCCGACTGTCTCTCGTGCCACGCCGACGCCGTCCACGATCCGACGCCCAGCGTGGGCGCTTGCACCAGCTGTCATCCTGGCGCCCGGAGGCACGCAGGTGGGTTCAGTTGCACCACCTGCCACAAGAACACCGTCAAGATGCACCACAGCACATCGGCTCCGACGGACATGTCCGCGCTCGGCAGGACACAGACCGGCGGGGCGGTGGGCCTCCCGGCGACCGGCTACCCGCCTGCCAGCGGCGGCACGCCGTGGGTGCTCGTCTTCGGCGGCCTCACGGCCGGCACCGCTCTGCTCTTCCTGGCCTGGAGACTCCGTGCGGTAGTGCGGTGACACGCATAGGGAAGCGACGCCTCCTGACAGGACCGGGACCCGGGCGGGTCCTTGCCGGGCTTCTTCTCGTCAGCGTCGCTCTGTCCGGGTGTGCGCGGAGCTCCGACGGGCCTTCCCCGACACCGTCGGCGACGCCCGAGACATCGCTGTCGGCACAGTCGATGATTCGTCTCCCTGCGCCCAGTCTGAGCGGGTCACCGTCCGTCGAGGAGGCGCTTGCGGCCCGACGGTCGGTGCGCGACTACGCCGCCACATCGCTGACGATCGAGCAGCTCTCACAACTTCTCTGGGCCGCCCAGGGGATCACCGAGCGCAGATACGGTCTCCGGAGCGCCCCTTCAGCCGGGGCGCTCTACCCCTTGGAGGTCTACGTGGCCGCCGAGCAAGTGGACGGCCTTGCCCTCGGTGTCTATCGCTACGTCCCCCGGCAGCACGGCCTTCAGGTCGTGGTCGATCGCTCCGTTCGCGGGCAGCTGTCCCGCGCCGCCCTCTCGCAGTCGGCGGTGGCCGACGCGCCGGCCACGTTGGCATTCGCCGCCGTCTTCTCGCGGACCACGCAGAAGTACGGCGAGCGCGGGCGGCGCTACGTCTACATGGAGGTCGGTCACGCAGCGGAGAACGTCTATCTGCAGGCCACTGCTCTCGGGTTGGGGACAGTGGCCATCGGCGCCTTCGATGACGACGTGGCCAAACGCACGCTCGGCATGCGTGGCGACGAGGAGCCGCTCTACCTGATGCCGGTGGGCAGGCCGGCGTCGCAGTGACGCCGGCCGACGAGACGCCCCATCACGGTCCAAGGCGGCCGAGCACGGAGTGGCACGTGGTTCCCAAACGCGTCCGGGTCGACGAGTGCCGTTGCCCTTGCACGTGACGCAGAGGGGGCGGGAGGCGCCGTAGGCCTCCCGCCCCCTCGTTTCGTTCGGCGCCCCGGGATGTCCGGGACGACTCCCGGTCTACTCGATCACGGTGGTGCGCCCGTTCTCGCGACGGTAGGCGGGCTCAAGCTGCGGCCGGAAGGCAGGCACGGGGGCGGCGCCGGGCTGGTGCCTGCTGGGCGCGTGCCCCTCGACGCTGACGTCGGGGATCCACCGCAGCCAGCGCGGCAGGTACCAGTTCCAGTCGCCGAGCAACTCCATGCCGGCCGGCACGATGATGGTGCGCACGATCGTGGCGTCGAGGAAGATCGCGACGGCGAGGCCGAAGCCCATCTGCTGGAACATGACGAGCTCGCCGGTGGCCATGCCGCCGAACACGCAGACCATGATCGCGGCGGCGCCGGTGATGATGCCGGCGGTGCGGCCGATGCCGTAGGCCACGGCCTCGCGGGTGTCGCCGGTCTGGTCGAAGCGTTCCTTGATGCGGCTCAGCAGGAAGACCTGGTAGTCCATGGAGAGCCCGAACAGCAGGCTGAAGAGGAAGAGGGGGACCCAGGCCTCGATGGTGTCGACCTGGGTGAAGCCGAGCAGGTCGGCGCCGACGCCCTTCTGGAAGACGAGCACCATCAGCCCGTAGGCGGCGGCCACGCTGAGCAGGTTCATGAGGATCGCCTTGGCCGCGATCACGAGCGAGCGGAAGGCGACAAGCAGGAGCACGAAGCTGAGGCTGAGGACGACGGCCAGCGCGATCGGCAGCCAGGTGTCGAAGAAGCCGAGGTAGTCGACGACGCCGGCGGTCGTGCCTGCGACGTACACGTGGTCGGCGGTGACGCCGAAGGCCGCCGGCACGACGCGCTCGCGCAGGTGTTTGATGACGTCCTGCGTGGCCGCGGCGGCGGGGTCGCCGGCCAGCGGCGCCGAAAGCACGGTGAGGTCGCCGGTCTTGCTGACGGCGACCTGCGCCGGCCCGAAGCGCCCGTCGCCCCTGAGCTCGGTCTGGAGGCGGGCGACGCCGTCCTTGACGGCCGCCGCGTCCGCCGGTCCGTCGACGACGATCTGCACGGGGTTCGCCGTGCCCAGGGAGAAGTCGCGGTCGAGGATGTCCCAGCCTTGCTTGGCGTACTGGTCGTCGGGGTAGCCGGTCGCGGTCATGCCGGTGCTGCCGGTCTGCATGAAGAGGATGGGCGAGGCGGCCAGAAGGAGCAGGGTGACGGCGCCGGCCAGCCAGACCACGGGCCGCCGCATGATGCTGTGCGAGAGGCGCTCCCAGACGCCCTCGTGGCCGTGGGCGCGGCGCGCGGCGAGGCGCCCGACGAAGGGCAGGCGCAGGGCGTTTACGCGGTCGCCGAGCAGGCCCATCACGGCGGGCAGCAGGGTGAGCGCGGTGAGCAGCGTGGTCGCGACGACGAGCATCGCGCCGACGCCCATGCTGATCGTGATGTCCACCGGCACCACGACCATGCCGAGCATGGCGAGCACGACCGTCAGGCCGCTGAAGAAGATGGCGCGGTTGGCGGTGGCGCCGGTGGCGGCGATGGCGTCGATCTTCTCGAGGCCGCGGGCGCGCTCTTCGCGGTAGCGGCTGATGATGAACAGGGTGTAGTCGATGCCGACGGCGAGCCCCATCGTGGTGAGGATGTTCAGCATGAAGGTGTTCATGGGGTAGAGCTGGCCGATGAGGCCGGCGAGTACCAGCGCCAGGAGGATGCTGATGATGCTGAGCACCAGCGGCATGAACGCGGCCAGCAGGGCGCCGAAGACGACCACCAGCACGACGAGCGCGACCGGGACGCCGAAGACCTCGGCCTTCTCCATGTCGCTCTTCGCGAGCTCGTTGCCCATCTGGTTCAGGCTGGCCTGGCCGGTCTGGGCGAGGGTGAACCCCTCGCTGCCGCTGTTCGCCACCAGGCGGTGCAGCGATGCGACGTTCTCGAGGGCGCTGTCGATGTCGCCCGCCATCACGACAGCGACGAGAGTCGAGCGCTTGTCCTGCGACACCATCGTCGGGTCGCCGGTCTGGTAGTAGGTCGCGGCGCCGTCGACGACCGCGGGGCCGAGCTCCTGGATCTTGCCGGCGAGGCCCGTCACGTACGCCTCGTAGACCGGATCGTCGACGGTCAGGGTGGCGGATTGGACGATGACGAAGTCCGTCATCCTCTGCGCGCCGGTCATGCGCTCCTCGATGAGCTGCAGCGCGATGGCGCTGTCGGGCTGCCTGCCGTGTTGCTTCGACTCTGACGTGAGGCCGCTGCCGAGCAGAGGGCCCATGCTGAGGACGGCGACCACGATGACGGTCAGCCAGATCCCGATGGTGCGCCACGGATGGGTGGCGCAACTGCGCGCGAGGCGCTCGGTGAAGCCGCTGCCTCTCCCGGCCCCCGTCTTCCCGTTGTCTTTACGCTGCGACATGACCATCCCCCAACCTCGACGTTCTTGACTGGATGTTGCGGTACCAGGCGGTCGCCCAGCGCATGCCGATTTCATCGACATCGGGCTGCGTTGGGCGAGGGTGCAGCGCGCAGGCGTGACCGACGAGCGCCCCGCCATCCCGGGCACTGCCGCGACGCACGGGTCCTGGCGCGTGGACCGTGCTGGCCCACGAGCTGATGGGAACGGCGCTGGACTCGTTCATGACAGACCCCCTGTGGTCTCACCTGTGGCCCTGCAACAGGGCTGCAGGACGCCGACGACGAGGTCGGGGGCGTCCATCTTGCTGATGAACCCGTCGGCGCCGGCCGCCAGGGCTGCAGGGCGCATCCCCGGACGCAGCCCGACGA
>CAVPJG010000002.1:0-55114 GCA_963705205.1 uncultured Thermoleophilia bacterium | reverse complement strand
AGGATCGCCCCTTCGCTCTGCGCGCCCGGAGCCTCCCGGCCAGGGAGGCTTTTGTATGTCCGGTGACCGCTGGTCACGCGAAGGAGGTGAGGCCTGTGTTCTACCTGAGCAAGCTGCTCGGCAGCCCCGTCAAAGACGTTGAGAACAAGTCCGCAGGGACGCTCCACGACCTGGTGGTCAACACCACACAGGCCTACCCGCGGGTGACCGCCGTGGGCGTGCGCCGGCGCGGCAAGACCTTGTTCGCGCCGTGGGACGCCGTCAGCAGCTTCGAGGAGTCAGGCCTGCTGTTGCGCATCCCCGCCGCCGAGCTGGCCGAGCGTGAGCTCGAGACCGACGAGCTCCACCTCTCAGCGACGTTCCTCGACAAGCAGCTTGTCGACACGGAGGGCCGCAAGGTCATCCGTGTCAACGACATCCAGCTGCTTCGCAACGGCCCGTTCGTGCACGTCGCCGCCGTGGACGTCTCCAGCAACGCCATCCTCCGCCGCGTCGGCCTTGCCAAGGTCGGCGACCGCATCTCCAAGACGCGGCAGAAGCCCAAGCCGCACCTGATCGACTGGAAGGACGTCGATATCGAGCAGACCGACGAAGCCGCCGTGCGCCTCGCCGTGCCGCAGACCAAGCTCGAACTGCTGCACCCGGCGGACATCGCCGAGCTCGTGCACGAGCTCTCGCCGGAGGAGCGCGCGGCGGTGTTCGACGCCCTCGAGGACGACCTCGCCGCCGACACGTTCGAGGAGCTGCACCCGTCCTACCAGGCCTCCCTGCTGCTCGACCTGCCCGATGAGAAGGCCAGCGAGATCCTCAACGAGATGTCGCCGGACGACGCCGCCGACCTGCTGGCGGACCTGCCGGACGACCGCCGCCAGCACTTCATCGACATGATGGAGAAGGACGACGCCGAGGACATGCGCGAGCTGCTCAGCTACCCGGAGCACTCCGCCGGCGGCATCATGACGACCGACTACGCCTGGGCGCGCCTTGACGACACCGCCTACAAGGCGATCGAGAGGCTGCGCGAGCAGGAAGAAGAGGCCGAGACGGTCTACTACATCTACGTGGTGGATCGCTCCGAGCACCTTCGCGGCGTCTTCTCCCTGCGCGAGCTGGTCATGTCGGCGCCGGACCGGAAGGTGCGCGAGTTCATGACGGAGAACCCCGTCTCCGTGGGCCTTGAAGCCAGCGAAGAAGAGATCACCAACGTGATCGCCAAGTACAACCTGCTCGCCCTGCCGGTGGTGGACGCCGAGGGCGAGCTGCACGGCATCATCACCATCGACGACGCCATCGACCTGGTGCTCCCGCTGGCGTGGAAGAAGCGCCTGCCGAGGATCTTCCATTGAGGAGGCCTCGATGGCGCAGACTCCGCGAAGGGTAGGCGGCCTGCGGCTGGCCGGCAGGGTCGGCCGCACCCGGCTCCTCGTCATCTTCGCGATGGTGGGGCCGGGCTTCATCGCCGCCAACGCCGGCAACGACGCCGGCGGCATCACCACCTGGTCGGTCATCGGCTCCCGGTACGGGTACAGCATGATCTGGCTGCTCGTGCTGATCACGCCGATCCTGGCGATCGTGCAGGAGATGAACGCCCGCGTCGGAGTCGTGACCGGACGCGGGCTCGCCGGGCTCATCCGGGAGAACTTCAGCCTCAAGATCACCGCCCTCGCGATCCTCGTCACGGTGGTCGCCAACTTCGGCACCACCGTGGCCGAGTTCTCGGGCGTCGCCGCGGCCAGCGGGCTGCTCCACGTGCCCTCGTACGTGGCGGTGCCCGCGGTCGCCATCGGTGTGTGGCTACTGGTCACCCGCGGCTCGTACCGCAAAGTGGAGCGGGTGCTCCTCGTCCTGGGCTTCGTGCTGCTCACCTACGTCGTCTCGGGCATCCTCGCCGAGCCCGACTGGGGCGAGGCGCTGCACGGCGCGACACACCCCTACATCTCGTGGGACAGCCTGTGGATCTTCACCGTCATCGCCGCGGTCGGCACCACACTGACGCCCTGGGGGCAGTTCTTCATCCAGGCCGCGGTCGTCGACAAGAAGGTGCCGTGGCGGCAGTTCAAGTACACCAAGTACGAGATCTACGCCGGCTCGGTGTTCATGACGACGATCGACTTCTTCATCGTGATCGCCTGCGCCGCGACGCTGTACGAGGACGGGATCGTCGTGCAGTCGGCCGAGGAGGCCGCGACGGCGCTGGTGCCGTTCCTGGGCTCCGCGGCGCAGTACCTCTTCGCTATCGGCCTGCTGAGCGTCTCGATCCTCGCCGCCGGCGTGCTGCCGCTGGCCACAGCCTACGTGGTCTGCGAAGCCTTCGGCTTCGAGAGCGGACTCGACAACTCGTTCCGCGAGGCGCCGGTGTTCAACGGCCTCATCACGTTCCTGATGTTCGTGCCGGCCGCGGTCGCGATCATCCCGGGCCTGCCGCTGGTCAGCGTCATTCTCGTGGCCCAGTCGCTGAACGGCGTCCTGCTGCCGGTGATCCTCATCTTCACGCTGCTCATGATCAACGACCCGAGGGTGATGGGCGAGCACGTCAACGGGCGCCTGCGTAATGTGATCGCCTGGGGGTTCACCGTCACGCTGATCGGCATGAGCGCGGCGCTGCTGCTCTCACCACTCTTCAGCTGACGGCGGGACGCCGGCCGCGGCCACCGCCAGGCCCGGGCTCAGGCGTCCTCTGACCTGTCCGGCGACCGCGGCTCCACGTGGACGAGCACGTCGGTGTTGGGGATGCAGCCACGGATGTCGTCCTCGATGTGCTCGGCGATGTCGTGCGCCTGCGTCACTGTGAGGTCGGCGTCGACGACGACGTGCAGGTCGACGTGCCTGCGGCTGCCGGCGCGCCGGGCGCGGAGCTTGTGGTAGCCGCTGATGATGTCGCCACGGTGCTCGCGCACGCAGCGCCTGATCTCGTCAAGCTCGTCGTCGGGCAGGGTCTCGTCGAGCAGCACGCGGGTCGACTGCATGACGAGGTCGTAGCCCGTCTTGATGATCAGCACTGCCACGGCGATGGCGGCGATCGGGTCGAAGTACGGCCACCCGGTGAGCTTGACGAGCAGCAGGCCGAAGGCCACGCCGAACGACGTGTAGACGTCGGTGAGGAGGTGAGCGGCGTCGGCCTCGAGGGCGGCGGACTCCGTGCGCCTGGCGACCGGGTACAGCACCTTCTTCGAGACGATCAGGTTGACGACACCGGAGATCGTCATCACGCCGATGCCTAGCCAGATGTGGTCCAGCTCCGGGCCGTGGAAGATCTTCATCGCGCCCTCGTAGATGATCACACCGGCGGCTGCGATGATGAGCAGCGCCTCGATCACGCCGCTGAGGTTCTCGACCTTCTCGTGGCCGTAGTGGTGCCGCTCGTCGGGCGGCTGCGCCGCCTGGCGGACCGACCAGAAGGCGATGAGCGCCGCGACGAGGTCGGAGCCAGAATGCAGAGCCTCTGAGAGGATGGCGATCGACCCGGACATGAGGCCGACCACGAGCTTGAAGACGATCAGCGTCGCGTTCGATGCGATCGATACTGCGGCGGCGCGCGACTTGAGCGCGTGGTTGTGGCGGTCGTCGAGGACGACCGCCGCGTCAGTCGACCCGTTGGCCTTCGTCCCCATGCAGCAGCCCCTCCCGTCGCAAGACTCGGGCGAGGGCCCTGCCGGCCAGTGCGCGGTGGCTGGCCTGGTCCTTGGCTTGCTGCGGCCACTCGGCCACAGTCAGGTCTGACCCTTCCGGAACGAAGACGGGGTCGTAGCCGAACCCGCCCTCACCGCGCGGCGCCTCTGCGATGGCGCCCCACCAGTGTCCCGTTGCGCGGTAGTGTGTCATATCGGTCGCGACGGCGACAACCGAGCAGACGAAGCGCGCGCGCCGGGCGAGGGGGCCGGCAAGGCCGCTCATCTCGCCCAGCAGGCGCTCGTAGTTGGCCCTGTCGGCGCCGGGCCCGTCCACGCCCGCGTAGCGGGCGCTGGTGACGCCCGGCGCCCAGCCCAGCGCCTCGACCTCGAGCCCGGAGTCGTCCGCGAGGAAGAGCACCTCCTCGTCCGGCCGCAGTCCGAGCTGACGGAGCAGCGCGGGGTCGCCCTCGACCGCCCGCGCCAACGCCTCGGCCTTGCCGAGGGCGTTCTCCGCGAACGACTCGACGCCCTCGGGCGGCAGTTCTACTCCGACCGGCATGACGTCGACGCGACACGGCGTGAGGATCGCCGCGAACTCCGCGCCCTTGTGGCGGTTGCCGGTGGCGAGCACGAAGCGCATCAGGCCTGCTCGAGCTCCGCGCAGGCGGCGGCCTGGGCGGCCGCGAGGGCGGCCGCGCCGGCGGTCACGAGGTCGAGCATTCCGTCGAGCGCCGCGCGCGAGTACGGCTCCCCCTCGGCGGTGGCCTGCACCTCGACGAGGCGGCCGTCGCCGGTGATCACGGCGTTGAGGTCCACCTCGGCCGCCGAGTCCTCCTCGTAGTCGAGATCGAGGCGCGCCTCGCCGTCCACGATGCCGGCCGACACCGCGGCGACCGAGTCGAACAGCGGCAGCTCGTGCAGGCCGAGCAGGTCCTTGATCTTGAGCGCGACCTGATAGACGGCCACGTAGGCGCCGGTGATGCTCGCCGTCCGCGTGCCGCCGTCGGCCTGTAGCACGTCGCAGTCCACGGCGATGGTGCGCTCGCCGATGATGCCCATGTCCATCACGCCGCGGAGGCTGCGGCCGATGAGCCGCTGGATCTCCATGGTGCGCCCGCTCTGCTTTCCGCGGACCGCCTCGCGCGCCGTGCGTGTGGGCGTGGCCCCCGGCAGCATGCTGTACTCGGCGGTCAGCCAGCCGCGGCCGGAGCCGCGCAGCCAGCCAGGTACGCCGTCGCTGAGCGAGGCCGTGCAGAAGACGTGCGTGTCGCCCAGCTCGATGCGCGCCGAGCCGGCGGCGAACTTGGCCACCGCCGGCGTGATGCGCACCGGCCTGAGCTCGTCGGCCTTGCGTCCTTTTCTCACGTCGTCCTCCTCGCCACCGGGGCGGCCGCGGCCGCGTCAGGCGGCCGGTCGTGTGAAGCCGAATACCTCGCGGCGCCCCCGCACCACGAGGAGAAGCGCGAGGCCGAGCGTGAACAGCACCGCGGCCTCGCCGATACCCACCCAGAGCGCGCTCGCCCAGTACGGCAGGTCGAGGATGAGCGCGAGCATCGCGGCCACGCCGAAGGCGTTGACGATCACCGGCATCGCCAAGGCCACCACGCGCGGGCCGATGACGTACATGAGGACGGCGGCGGCCAGCGTCAGCGCCGCCCCGACGACCACGTCCACCGGCATCATCGGACTGCCGAGGTTGCCGATGGCCGTGCCCATCGTGAGCCCGAGCACGGCCGCCGGGTCGAAGCAGGCGAACACCATGAGCGCCTCCGCGACGCGGAACTGCACCTCGCCGTAGGCGAACGCGTTGAGGCCGGGCGCCAGGGTGAGCGCGGCGTAGAGGGCGGCGTAGACGGCCGCCCGCACGAGGAACCTGCTGGTCATGGCGCGACGAGCTCGCCGAGGCGCTCGAGCGGCAGCGCGCGCACGCGCGTGAGCGGCATCTGGAGGAAGCGCGCGCCAGTGTCGCGGAAGCGCTCGACGTCGCCGGTCGTGTAGAAGCGGTAGGAGCCGATGGCGTCTCCCGTTCGCTCGAGGCCCTGCCGGACGAGCATGACCTCGACCTCGCGGGCGATCTCCGCCGCCGGGTTGATGAGCGTGACGTCGCGCCCGAGGAAGCGCTGCAGCATGGGCGCGATCAGCGGGTAGTGGGTGCAGCCCATGATCACCACGTCCGGGCGCTGGGCCTTGAGCGGCTCGGTGAAGCCGCGCACCGCATCGGCGAGCGCCTGGCTGGCGACGTCCCCGGCCTCGATGAAGTCGACCAGGCCGGGGCAGGCCTGCTGGATGACCGCGGCGCCGGAGTCGAGGCCGCGGATAGCTCGCGGGTAGGCCCCGCTGGCCACGGTGGCCT
This sequence comes from uncultured Thermoleophilia bacterium, assembly GCA_963705205.1. Classification (GTDB taxonomy): domain Bacteria; phylum Actinomycetota; class Thermoleophilia; order UBA2241; family UBA2241; genus CAIXSE01. The sequence goes on along the minus strand of CAVPJG010000002.1, from coordinate 49,150 downwards.
CGGTGGCCAGCACGCCGATCTTGCGGTAGCGCGAGGTCTCCACGGCCGCGCGCGCACCCGGCATCACCACGCCGATGATCGGCGTCTCGAACTGCTCCTGGAGCGCCGGCAGCGCCGCCGAGGTCGCCGAGTAGCAGGCGACGACCACGAGCTTGACCGGGACGGTCTCGAGGAACGCCGTGATCTGGCGCGAGAACAGCTCAAGCTCCGCAGGGCGCTTCTCGCCGTACGGGAACCTGGCCGTGTCGCCGACGTAGGCGAAGTGCTCGCCCGGCAGCCGCACGAGGCACTCGTGCAGCACGGTGAGCCCGCCCATGCCCGAGTCGAACATCCCGATGGGCAGGGCGGCGGGGGCGTGCAGGCTGTCGGAGGAGGAGACGGTCATGTCGGAGCGCGGTGAGGCGCCCCGGTAGTATTCCCCACCGCGCTCGGCACTGTCCAGACGACGCGCTCGTGAATGCCGGCCGCGCCGCCGGCGATCATGCGCACACGGCACTCAAGCGCCGGCGGGGAGCGTCCGATAGGTGGAGTGCGAGAGGGCAACGGAGAGGCTACGGAGGCGCTTGGTGCGCAACGCCGACTACAGGATCGAGCTGTTCATCTTCCCCGACGGCACCCGGGTCGAGATGATCGTGTTCGAAGCCGCCAGCCGGGCGCGCAGCGCCGCGCCGGCGTCGGCCGGCCCCGCGGCCGCGGCGCCGACGAGAGCGGCGCCGGCTCCCTGCCGCGTCCCCCCGCCGCCGCGCGAGGACCCCGACGCGCATCACTGTCCCGTCTGTGGCAGCCCGCTCGTCTACCCGATGGACTGGGACCGCTCCGGCCCGGCCAGCTGGACGATGATCCTCCGCTGCCCCGAGTGCGAGACGCGGCGCGAGGTGACCCTGGGTCGCGCCTCCGTCGAGGAACTGAACCGCGAGCTGTACCAGGGCGCGCAGGCGATCGCCCGTGAGGCCGACCTGATGACGCGGCGCAACTTCGAGGACGAGGTGGAACGGATGGTGGCCGCGCTGGAGTGCGACCTCATCCTGCCGATGGACTTCTGAGCTCCGGCTCGTCCCCCGCCGCGCGTCTCCCGCTGTTCGTCAGCCACACCCCCGCCACCACCACGGCCGCGGCCAGCGCCTGTCCCGCCGTCAGCCGCTCGCCCAGCAGCACGTAGGCGCTCGCCACCGCGACGATCGGCGTGAGGTTGATGAACACGCTCACACGGCTCGCCGGCAGGAAGCGGAACGCGTAGTTGAGCAGCAGGTACGCGACGATCGAGCAGACGACCGTGAGGAAGAGCACACCGCCGGCCGCCGGGACCGTGGGCCGGCGCACGCCCAGCACCAGCGCCTCGACCAGCGCCAGCGGCGCCATGAAGAGCGCTCCGAACAGGTTCTGCCAGGCGGTGACGAACAGCGCGGAGCGGCTCACGAGCAGCCTCCGCGCCAGGATGCTGTAGACGCCGGCGGAGAGCGAGGCGGTCAGCACCAGCAGGTTGCCGGTGAGCGAGCCGCCGCCCGCGCCGCCGGCGGCGAGCACCAGAGCCACGATCCCCGCGAACGAGAGCAGCACCCCGGCCCACTGGCGGCCCGTGGGCCGCTCGGCCGGCAGGAACGCGCCGATGAGCGCGACGAAGATCGGGATCGTCGCGATGAGGATCGCGGCCTCCGAGGCGCTCGTGCGCGCGATCCCGGTGTTCTCGAAGCTGAAGTAGACGGTCAGGGAGACGAAGCCGACGAGCGCGAGCCGGCGGAGCTCCGCTCGCGTCACCGGCTCGCGCACCGGCCGCAGGCGCCACACGACCCAGAGGATGCCGCCCGCCAGGGTGAAGCGCAGCAGCGCGAGCAGCAGCGGCTCGAAGCCCTTGAGCGCCGTCTTCGTCGCGACGAACGAGAGCCCGAAGGCGAACGTCATGCCGACGGCGGCGGCGTAGGCGGATGCCGGGGGACGAGCCTGCATGCCCACAAGCGTATCCCAGCGACGGGGCGAGGAGCGCCGGACCTAGGAGCGCCCACCCCCGGCGCGGTCCTTGAGGATCTGCCCGGCCGCCAGCTTGCCGGGAGCGCCCATCACGCAGCCCCCCGGATGGGTGCCCGAGCCGCACTGGTAGTAGCCGGCGATCGGGGTACGGTATCCGCGTACCAGCCCGGCGCCGGGCGGAAGAAGAACATCTGCGGCGCGAAGAACTCGCCGGGAAGATGTTGCCCTCGGACAGCCCCACCGTCCGCTCGATGTCGAGCGGCGTCACCACCTCGCGCTGGAGCACGAGGTCGCCGAACCCGGGGAAGAACGACTCGAGCGTCCGCTGGACGATGTCGCCCAGGTTCTGCTTCTCGGTCTCCCAGTCGCCCTCGCGCAGCTCGTACGGCGTGTACTGGATGAAGCAGGACATGACGTGCTTGCCGGGGGGCGCCATGTCCGGGTCGATCGTGCTCTGGATGGCACGTGTCGATGTACGGCCGCGAGCTGTACCAGCCGTACTTGCGCCTCGTCGAACGCGCGCTCGAGGTAGTCCATCGACGGCGCGATGTTGGCGAACCCGCGGAAGATGGTCCTCGCGGCCAGGCAGAGCCGGGTACTCCGGCAGCCCGGCGAGGGCGAAGTTGACCTTCGACGAGGCCCCCTGGAAGCGGTACCGCCGGACGCGTCTCACGAGGTCGGCCGGGAGCTCCCGAGGGTCGACGAGCTCCGAGGAACGTGTGCCGCGGGTCGAGCGCGGAGCTCACCACCGGGGCGTGGAACTCGGTCCCGTCGGCGAGCGCGACCCCCGTCGCCCGGCCGTTCTCGTGATCACGCTGCCACCGCAGCCTCGGGCGGATCTCCGCCCCGAACGAGCGGCCGCCCGCGCCAGCACCTGGGTGAACCCGCCGTTGCCGCTCCTTGTGGAACGACCAGGTGCCCGAGCTCTCCGTCGTGCTCGCCAAGTGAGAGGAAGAGCAGCGAGAGGCCGGAGCCCGGCGACCGCGGACCGACCTTCGTGCCGACGGTGCTGGAGCACGCCAGGTACCCCTTGAGCAGATCGCTCTCGAAGTAGTCGTCGAGGAAGTCGGCCGCGATCCGGTCAGCAGCCGGAGCGGCGTTGTGCAGCACGTCGCTTATCCAGCGCCTTGACCCGCGCGCCGAGCTCCGCCAGCGCGAGCAGCTCCTCGGGGTCGTCGCTGAAGAGGTTCGGGCGGCGCCGGTCCATCAGCGGCTTGAACGCCTGGAGACCTTGCCCATGTCGTGGCTGTACGCGTCATAGGCGTCCGCGTCGTGCTTGCTGTGGCGGGCGATCTCCTTGCAGGTTTGGCCGCGTGGTCCTTGGTCAGCCACAGGTGCTCGCCGTTCTCCATCGGGGATGAAGGTCGACGTCATCGGCAGCGGCATGAAGCCGTGCCTCGAGAGCTCCAGCTCCTGGACGATCTGCGGCCGGAACAGCGACAGCGCGTACGAGAACGTGGTGAACCAGAAGCCGGGACGCAGCTCCTCGGTGATGGCGGCGCCACCGACGAGGTGGCGCCGCTCCAGGACCAGCGTCCGCAGGCCGGCCCTCGCCAGATAGGCGCCGTTGACGAGTCCGTTGTGGCCCCCGCCGACGACGATCGCGTCCTAGGTCTCGGTCGGCGCGCGACGCGCCCGGCCCGGCAGGTCTCTTCGTGGTCTTGGCGGGTCTCGTTCTTCGTCGCCATCATCTCGGGGCCGTCTTTCGTTCCGGGTTGTACAGCGGCAGCCGGGCCACTGCGCGGCCACCTGTACGTACTGGTGGTCCACGGTGAACTCGAGCCTGACCCTGGTGCCGGGCTCCGCGACGTCCGGGCGCACCCGGGCGATGGCGATGTGGCGCTGGAGCACCGGCGAGTACATGAAGCTCGTCGACGTAGCCGACCCGCTGCTGGTGCCGACGTCGTCGTAGACCAGCCACTCCTCGCCCGACCGGCGCGTGGTCCTTTGGCGGGACAAGCCCGCCTCGTCGTAGACACGGTCGCAGTCCTGCTAGTCGACGACCAGGCCGCGCATGGCCCAGCGCGAGGCCCTCTCCGCGGCTCCTGCTCCAGCGCGTCGCCGGCCGATGAAGGCCCGGTCGTCGCGCTTGAGATCGCCGCACATCCAGCCCCAGCCGAGCTCGAGCGGCGTGGAGCGGTGGGGTCGTTCCAGGCGAAGCGGCTGGAATCGAAGTCGGCCTCGAGGAGGAGCAGGCCGGCCTCGATACGCAGCATGTCGAGCGCCGCGAGGCCGAACGGCTGTACGCCGTAGCCCGGCACGCTCTCCCAGAGAGCGTCCCAGACGCGAAGCGCGTCGGTGGCGCCGCCCAGATCTCGTAGCCGAGGTCGCCGCTGTAGCCGGTCCGGCTCACGTGACCTCCGCGCCGCCGATCTCGCCCGAGCGAGCCGAAGTACGGCAGGCGCGCCGACGGCGGGACGAGCTCGCGAGCAGGTCCCGCGAGCGCGGACCCTGCAGGGCCAGCGCCCCCATTCGTCGCTGACCTCCTCGATACTGACCGTCCCGGCGCCCGTCCGGTCGGCGAACCAGGCGAAGTTGGGCTCGGCGGCTCGTCAGGATGTACTCGTCGGGTCGCGGGCGCAGGATGACGCCGTCCTCGACGACGAAGCCGCGCTCGTCGCACCAGAACGTGTACTGGGCCCGCCCGGCCGGGCAGGCGCGGATGTCGCGGGCCAGCACGCCCGCCGAGAAACCGCTCCGCGCCCGGCCCCGCTGATCCGGTACTTGAAGAGGGGCTCGTGTCGAAGATGCCGGCCGCGGTGCGGACGGCGAAGTACTCGGCCTTCTCGGTCAGCTGGTACTTCCGCGACGAGGAGGCCCGACCAGTGGCTCCCAGAGCTGGGTCTAGTTCAGCGCCGCCGTGCGCTCGTGGAACGGCGTCGTCCTGATCATGCCTTGCGTCCTACCCCGTTGGCCGCACGGTGAACATCACGGCGTCGACCGCCGCTGAAGGGATGTGGTGCACCTGAGTGGACAACTCTCGAACCTTCGCCACGAACTGAGGTCGCTGGTCGACGCCCTGTAGCCCATGTGCCGAAGGTCGACGACGCCCGGTCGCAAGTCGTGTGCAAGCTTGATGCTGCCCCTACGACGGCGTGCCACGTGCTTCTCCCTCTAGCGCGGGACTAGTGAGGTCGCCTTCGCCGGCACACGAGCAACGCCGGCGAAGGCGGGCCTGACACACTGAGCCGGCCAGCTATCCGAGCCGTGCCGTAGTGACAGGCGGCCTCGTCCTCACTTCTCGCAATCGACCCACATCAGGTCGGGATGGAAGTCGTAGCCCCAGGGGAGGCCTTCGTTCTTCCAGCCGTTGCGCATGTGCTTGCCGTGGTAGACGCTGCCGGGGTCGTCGACGCGGTCGCCCTCGAAGCCGTTGACGATATTGTAGACCTTCGTGAACCCGGCCTGGGCGAGCGCGTTGACGGCCATGGCGCCGCGGCCCCCCGTCGCGCACATGGCCAGGATCGTCTCGTCGAGGCCGCACGCCTCCTTCACCTTGGCGATGAAGTCGGGGTTGGCCTCGCCGGAGCACCCGGGTGGCCGGCCCGGCATGGACGGGCCCTTGGGGTCGAACCTGGGGAAGACGAGGGGCACGTTCTTCGCCACCTCAACGTGGCCGCCGAAGATGTACTCCTCGAAGGTGCGTACGTCGAGGAAGTGGACCCCGTCGGGGTCGGCCTTCCACATCTCGTAGGCCTCGATCGGGGTGGCGTAGAGCCCGAGACTGGTCTTGTTGGTCTCGGGGATCTCCTGAACTGGCATGGTCACGCCTCCTTCAGTCGGCCTGCGGCTACCCGAGCCGGTGGTGCGTGGACAGATCGACCTCGGTCACCTCAGGAAGCTTGAAGGCGCTGCGCTTCTTCCACTCCTCCTCGATCAGCTCCTGAGCGGCCTGCTCGAAGAACTGCGGCGCCGCCCACTCGGCGACGTCGAAGTCGTTCTTGATGTAGCCGTTGCTCACCATGAAGTCCTTGGCGATCTTGATGCAGGCGAGGTTCTGGGGCGAGAGGTTGGGCACCATGTCGACGTGCTTGATGCCCTGGTAGGTGTCCTCGGCGTCGCGGTAGAACGTCTGCCGGTCGAGGATCGCCGCCGCGGCGTGCTTGTTCTCGTTGGCCCAGCGGCCCACCTTGATCATCGCCTTCATGTAGGTGACGACGAGCTCGGGGTGCTCCTCGGCCATCACGTCGGTGCAGGTGATGATCGCGGGCGTGTTCGCGACCTGCGCCGTCCAGTCGGGGTAGCGCGAGAGGTCCTCGATCGTCTTGATCTGGCCGGTCGCCTCCTGCAGGTGCTGGAACTGCTTGCTCAGCGTGTAGATGGCGTCGACCTTGCCGCCCAGCAGCGCCATCTCGAGCGGGCGGAAGGCGAGGTCGTGCTTGTGGTCGCGGTGGGCCCAGAGGTCGGTCGGGTTGATCATCGGCTCGAGCATCTTGGGGTCGCCGTACCAGTCGTCCGGGTAGGGGAACTCGACGATCTCGACGTCGTCCATGCTCATGCCGTTCAGGCGCAGCATGCTCTCGATGCCCATGTGCTCGGTGATGCGCCACCAGTCGTTCTTGAGCGTGTTCAGGCTCTTGGAGAGGCCGATCTTCTTGCCCTTGAGGTCCGCCATCCGGTAGACCGGGTCGCCGGCGCGCACCAACATGGCGCCGCCCTCGTAGACCCAGGTCGCGCCCAGCAGCCGCGTCTTGCGGACGTCGGCGTTGACGGCGATCGGCGGGTAGAGGCCGCCGAAGCGGAAGAGGTTGTCGAGGTTGTGGATGTAGTGCGGGTAGAAGTCGTTGCCACGGCGGCTGCGGAAGAACGAGTAGTCGACGCCGATCTTCTTGAAGTCGGTCTTGCACCAGCCGAGCTCCTGGTCGACGTTGTTCGCCGAGACCATGGGGCAGTTGGTGAAGAAGACCTCGTTCCAGTCCAGATCGACGGTGTGGAGCGTCTTCCCTTGCACGATCGTTTCAGGCATGGCTCTTCCTCTCTCTCAGATCCCGTCGTGATGTTCGCTTGCGGGCAGGCCGGCCTCTTGCCAGGCGGCGAAGCCGCCCTCGAGGTTGGCGACGTTCTCGTAGCCCAGGGTCTTGAGCGTGGCGGCGGCGAGAGCCGCGCGATGCCCGGAGCGGCAGTAGACGATCACCCGGCGGGCCGGGTCCAGCTCCGCGCTGTGGCGCGGGCTTGCCGGATCGGCGACCCACTCCAGGATGCCGCGGGGCACCTGGACGGCGCCGGCGACGTGGTGCTCCCACTCGACCGGCTCACGCACGTCGAGGAAGACCGCCTTGCCGGCGGCCGCCTCGGCGGCGGCGTCCTGCGGCGCGACGTTCTCGACCTGCGCCATTGCCTCGGCGACCAGCTCGGCGACTGTCTTCGGCACGGCACCCTCCCTGTCCTGATTGTCTGGAAGCCAGCTCTTGGGTAGTCGAAAGCCGTAGTATTCTACCTTCAGCGTTGTCCAAGGCAATGTGCAGCAGCGGCGTTGCGGCGTGGCCCGGAACGTGCGATGGTCGCTGCTGGCGGCGACGGCGCAGGAGGCCACAAGGTGCGCAGGCGACTCGACAACGGGCGGCGCGAGGAGCTGCTCGTCGGCGTCATGGAGATCATCGCCGCGCGCGGCTTCGCCGGGGTCCGGACCTCGGAGATGGCGCGCGAGCTGCACTGCTCCGAGTCCACGCTCTACAAGATCGCGCCGAGCAAGGACAGCCTCTTGGTGCTCGCCCTCGCTCGCTGGGGCGAAGTCGTCCTCGAGCGGTCTGAGGCTCACGCGCGCGAGGGCAAGACCGCGTCGGAGCGCGCCCGCCGTTACTACCTGGCCACGACGGAAAGCCTGCATCCCCTATCGCTGGCGTTCCGCAGGGACGTCGAGCGCTTCGACTCGACGCACCTCGCCTACCAGGCCGTCTCGGACCGCTTCGTGAATCGGTTCGTGGATCTGCTCGACGACGCCGTCGAGGCCGGGGAGATCAAGCCAACGAACACGCGGTTCCTCGCGGAGCTGTTCAGGTACATGTCCCGGGCGATCCGCGACGAGCAGGCTCTGCGGATCAGCGGGCTGACCACCGAAGAGGCGGCGCTCCTCGTCGACGGACTGATCTGGGACGGGATCCGAACGTCGTAGCGGTGTTGGGCGTGAGTGGGAATGCGTCGGCGGTTGGCGGCGGTGTGCTCGGAGTCTCTTCGGCAGAACGGGAAGTCCCCTGACCACGCCCCTTAAGTCCACTGAGCCGTCACGGTGACAGAGCGATCGGGTAGGCGACCGGACAGCAGAAGTCGGTCATTTACAGGGAGAACGTAGTAATAGTGACAACGGTTGGTGCCCCCGGAAGGATTCGAACCTTCGACCTCGCGCTCCGGAGGCGCGCGCTCTGATCCCCTGAGCTACGAGGGCACGGTTGCGCATTCTAGCATGGCGGGTCAGGAGGCGGAGACGGCGGCGCCGGACGCGGCGCTTCGGCGGCCCACCCGTCCGTCACATGAGGCGCTGGATGGCCTCCGCCAGCTGCACGTCGCGCATCGTTATCCCGCCGGCGTCGTGGCTCGAGAGGCGCAGCGTGACCTTGTTGAAGCGGATGTCGATGTCCGGGTGGTGCTTCTGCTCCTCGGCCACCTCGGCGAGGTGCTCGACGAAGCCGATGGCGTGCACGAAGTCGGCGAAGCGGAACGTGCGCGTCAGCGCCTCGCCATCCAGGCCCCAGCCGTCGAGCTCGCCCAGCGCCGCCGCGATCTGCTCCTGACTCAGCGTATCCATGGGAGCCTCCCCCCTGAGAGCTCGTCAGGCCGGCGCCACGGAATGACGCCGGCTCCTATCGCGTGTCTTCCCCACGACCGCGAAGCGCACGCTCGATGTCCCGCTTGGCGTCGCGATCGGCGAGGTCGTGCCGCTTGTCGTACAGCTTCTTGCCCCGCGCCAAGCCGATCTCCACCTTGGCGCGCCCGTCCTTGAAGTACACCTTGGTCGGGACGACCGTGTAGCCCTTCTCGCGTACCTTGCCGGCGATGCGCTCGATCTCGCTCCTGTGCAGGAGCAGCTTGCGCGCACGCAGCGGGTCGTGGTTCCAGATGTTGCCCTGGTCGTAGGGGCTGATGTGGGCGCCGACGAGGAAGAGCTCGGGCGAGGTGGCGCTCCCGCGCACCTCCACGTAGGTGTCGCGCAGGTTGATGCGCCCCTCGCGCAGGGACTTCACCTCGGTGCCGACCAGCGCGATGCCGGCCTCGAAGGTGTCGTCGATGAAGTAGTCGTGGCGCGCCTTGCGGTTCTCCGCGACGCGCCTGATCCCGGTCTCACGTGTCATGCGCCTAGGGTATCCCATCGGAAGCGAGCGGGAGCGCGGGCGGCGGAACGGGGCGAGCACGGAACGCCGCCGCGGCCGCCTCAGCGGTTCTTGCGGTAGGTCTCGCGCCCGGGGGCGCGGCGGCGCGGCGGGCGCGAGCCTGTGGTGCGGCGCGCCGGACGGCGGCCGGGAGCGGTCGCGGTGCGGCCGCCCCCCGGATGCGCCGGCGCGAGGTCGACCTTGCCGGAGAGCCGGTCGACGCGCTCGACCTTGACGTCGACCGGGTCGCCGAGCCGGAAGCGGATGCCGGTCGCCTCGCCCACGAGCGCCGTCTCGTGCTCGCTCACCTCGAAGCGCTCGCCGCCCAGGCGGCGTGAGGAGAGGAACCCCTCGAACACCTCGCCGAAGCGCAGGAACAGCCCGCCGCCCACCAGCCCCACTATCTCGCCGGTGAACACCTGCTCCCAGCCCTCCGCCTCCAGCCTGCGCTCGAGGAGGAAGCACAGGGCGACGTCGTCCCCGGTGAGCTCCAAGCGGGAGAAGTCGCGCTCGCGCGTGGAGCAGTCGTCCGCCGCGGTCGCCAGCTCGGCGTCTCCCAGCTCGGAGCCCGCCTCGCCCAGGTGGTACAGCAGGGCACGATGCGTGACGAGATCCGGGTACCGCCGGATCGGCGAGGTGAAGTGGAGATACGCCGGGCTGGCGAGGCCGAAGTGGCCGAGGTTGACCGGTCCGTACCGCGCCTGCTTGAGCGAGCGCAGGATGAGCGTGGACCAGGCGAGCCGGCCGCGCTTCTCGCGGGCGCTCGTCTCGGTGACCAGGCGGCTGAGCCGCCCATACGCCTCCTGGAGCTGGGCGGCGCGCACCGCCGGGCCGCTGGCGAACGCCGGCGTCGGTACGCCGAGCTCCTCCAGCTGGTCGAGCAGCTCGCGCGTGCTGGCCGGCTCAGGGGGTTCGTGCACGCGGTACAGGGTGCGCGCCTTCTTGCGCAGCAGGTACTCCGCCACGGCCTCGTTGGCGGCGAGCATGAACTCCTCGACCAGCGCGTGCGAGGGCGTCTCGGGACGCGCCGCCGCTCCACTCAGCGCGCCCGCGTGGTCGAACGCGTACTCGGGCTCGAACGAGCCGATGGTGAGCGCCCCGCGGGCGAGTCGCCGGCGGCGAAGCACCCCGGCGAGCTCGGCGGCCAGCAGCAGCTGCGCGCGCAGCGCGTCGTCCGCCGCCATGGTCGCGTCGGGCACGTCGCGCGGCGGCTCCGGCCGGCCGGCGACGAGGTGCGCGCCGGGCAGGGCGGCCACTGCCGCCTTGGGGTCGGCGAGCGGCGCCGCGGCCGCGAGTGCGCCGGCGGGGTCGTCCACGCCCTCGCCGGCGGCAACGCCGGCCGGCCCGATCACCGTGTCCGCGAACCCGTAGGTGAGCCGGTGGTCGCTGCTGATCAGCGAGCGGTAGTACTGCGTGCTCGTCCGCCGGCCCCCGGCGTCGAAGCTGAACTCGACGGTGACGCACTTGCGCGGCTGCCGGGGCACCAGACTGCAGAGGTCGCTGCTGAGCGCCGCCGGGAGCATGGGCTCGGCGAACAGGGGCAGGTAGAGACTGGAGGTGCGGCGGCGCGCCTCGCGCTCGATCTCGCCGTCGTCGTCGACGAAGTAGGAGACGTCGGCGATGTGCACGTGCGCGCGGTAGCCCTCGCCCTCGCGCGCGACGGAGATCGCGTCGTCGAAGTCGCGCGCGGTGTCGGGGTCGATGGTGAACGTGGGCAGCGCCGTGAGGTCGCGGCGGCCGTGGTCGGGGCGCGCGGCGCGCCCCTTGACGGCGGCCGCCTCCTCCAGCACGGCGTCGGCGAACCCCTGGCGCACGCCTTTGGCGTGCAGCAACGCGCGCAGGACGGCCGTGACGTCGTCGGCGCCGCCGAGGACCTCGACGATCCGGCGCCGGTCGCCGTGCGAGGGCACGGCGAGCACGAGGTCGTCGAGCCTGGGCGGCGTGCCGCCCTTGGCGACCAGATAGGAGCGCTGGTCGGCGAAGAGGGGCTCGAGCGACCAGAACTTGCCCCAGCGGGCGACGCGGTACGGCAGCGGCCGGGCGCGGTCCTGGGGCTCCTCCGGACGCCGCGCAGGCCTCATCGCGCTACTTCTCCCGGGCGGCGATGTACTGCAGCGCGCGCTGCAGCGCGTCGTCCTTCTTCGTCTTGGGGTCGTCCGGCGCGACGATGTCGGGCGTGATGCCCTTCTTGTTGATGTTGACGCCGTCGGGCGTGAGGTAGACCGCCGTGGTGAGCTTGAGCGCGGCGCCGTTGCCCAGGTCGACGATGCTCTGGACCAGGCCCTTGCCGAAGGTCTTGGTGCCGATGATGGTGGCGCGGTCGTGGTCCTTGAGCGCGCCGGTCACGATCTCCGAGGCGCTGGCGGAGAAGCCGTTGACCAGCACGACCATCGGCTTGTCCGTCGCGACCGGGCCGGTGGCGGTGAGCTCCTCCTCGGGGGAGTGCAGGCCGGCGGTGGAAGTGACCAGGCCGGTCTGGAAGACCCCGGTCACGTCGACGGCCTGCGTGAGCAGCCCGCCGCCGTTGTAGCGAAGGTCGAGGATGAACCACTGAGCGCCCTTCTTGCTCAGCTCTTCGACGTTCTCGCGCACGTCCCGGCCGGCGAGCCCGCCGAACTCGTAGAGCTGCACGTAGCCGACCTTGGTGCCCCTGTCGTTGATGATGCGCTTGCTCGTTTCGGGGATCTCGATGGTCCTGCGCACGACCTTGACGTCGTTGGCGGGCCTCGTCTTGTCCCTGGGCTGCACGCTGAGGACGACGGTGGTGCCCTCCTCGCCCTTGATGCGACTGATGCTGGTCTCGATGGCGACGCCCTTGGTGGACTTGCCGTCGACGCTGAGGATCTGGTCGCCGGGGGCGAGGCCCGCGCCTTCGCCGGTGATCCCTCGAACACCGACGTGATGACGAGGCCGTCCCCGGTCTTCTTGCAGGGAGGCGCCGATGCCCGAGTACGAGCCGCGCTCCTTCTCCTCGAACTCCAGCACCTCCTTGGGCGAGAGGTACACCGTGTACGGGTCCTTGAGTGACTTGAGCATGCCGCTGACCCCGGCCGTCCGAGAGCTTGTTGACGTTCACCGGCCGGTAGTAGCGGCCCTGCAGTTCCTCGATGATGCGCTGCTGCAGCTCACCGGCCTCCTTGGCCGACGTCTGCTGGGTGGGGCTGAGGCGCACGGTGTTCTCCCCGTGCAGGTACCAGCCGACGAAGTAGCCGCCGAGGAACCCGAGCGAGACGAGAAGGACGACGATGATGGTGCGTAGCGCGCGCATCAACCGTAGATGGTAGTCGGTCGCAGGAGGGGCGGCAAACGAAGCGCGCCGGTTCAGAGGTAGCCCATGGGGTCGACGGGGTTGCCGTTGACCCGCACCTCGAAGTGCAGGTGCGGACCGGTGCTGAACCCTGTCGAGCCCACGTAGCCGACCGTCTGCCCGCGCGTGACGCGCGCCCCGCTGCCCACGGCCACACTCGACTGGTGCGCGTACAGCGTCGACAGGCCGTTACCGTGGTCGACGATGACCACGTTGCCGTACCCGCCCATCCACGTGGAGTAGATGACGGTGCCGCTGTCGGCGGCGCGGATGGGCGTGCCGTAGCCGACACCGAAGTCGACGCCGGTGTGGAACTTCCTGTAGCGGAGGATCGGGTGGATGCGCCAGCCGAACGGCGACGTGATCGGCCCGTTCACCGGGTAGATGAGGCTCCCCGTGCCCTGGCCACTGCCCGAGGACCCGGCGATGACGCCGGCGAGCGCCTGGCTCTCGGCGAGGAGCTGATCCTCCTGGCGCTCGAGCTCGGCGAGGTCCTGGTTCACGCCCTTGAGCGCGCCCTGCTTCTGCCGGCGCACGGCGAGGGCGGCCGCCTGGCTCGCCGCCTGGGCGGCGCGCAGGGCGGCGAGCTCGTCGCTCTTCTGTTGCAGGACCTGGGCGGCGTCGGCGACGGCGCCCTCGCGCCTGGCGATGGCGTCCTTCTCCGCGTCGACCTCGTTGCGCGCCGTCTCGAGGCCGCCGACGAGGGCGTTGTTGCCGCCCAGGAGATCGTGGATCACGTTGGCGCGGCTGATGAGGTCCTCGAAGCTGGATGAAGCGAGAAGGACGTCCACGTAGCCGAGGTCGTCGCTCTTGTAGCTGAGGACGGCGCGCTCGGCGAAGTTCCGCTGCTCGAGCTCGAGCTCGGCCTGCGCCGCCTCGAGCTCGAGCTTCTTGAGGCGCAGTTCCTTGCGGAGCACGGCGAGCTTCTCGCGCGTGACTGAGAGCCTCTCCTCGACGGCGGCGATCTGGCCGCCGAGGCCGTCGAGCTTCTTCTGGATCGCGGCCAGCCTGCCGTCGAGGTCGCTGATCTGCTCGTTCAGCGTCGCCTTGTGCTCCTTGGCGTCCTCGATCCTGGCGCGCGCGGACCGGAGCTTCTGCTGCAGCTCGGCGGCCGTCTCCGCGCGCGCGCTCGTCGCGACAGCCCCGGCGAGCGCCAGGGCGACGGTCGCGAGGATGAGAGCGGCGATGAGTAGGCGGTGCGCCTTCGTGGTCACCCTCGTCGGTCCGGCTGCGCTGGCCGGTCTGCGCGGACTGGTCATGGCAAAGAGTAGAGTTCGGCAGCCGTGGCCGGCGTCCTCTCGCGCCCCGACTCTCGCTCAGCGGCGCGCCGCCACGCGCCTCACGTCTTGAGGTAGCGCCGCAGCGCCACCATGCTGCCCAGGGCGCCGAGGACGGCTCCGAGCACGGCGAGCGTGGGCAGCAGGCCCGCCGGCCAGGAGCCGCTCTGCCACCACATGCTGAAGACCCGGACATTGAGGAAGTCGATGTCGCTGCTCTTGAGCCAGTTGCTGAGCGCCCAGTTGCACAGCCAGACGAACCCGGCGGCGACGATCGCTCCGATCAGGCCGGTGATGAAGCCCTCGAGCACGAACGGCCAGCGGATGAACCAGTTGGTGGCCCCCACCAGCCGCATGATCTCGACCTCGCGCCGCCGGGCGAAGATGCTGAGGCGCACGGTCGTGCTGATGAGGAGTACGGCCGCGAGCGCGAAGATCCCGGTGGCGATCCACATCCCGATGCCGATCAGGTTGATGGTGCCGAGCATCTTGCGCACCGTCTCCCGCGCGTACTTGACGCCGTTGTGAGTGCCCGGGTCGTTGTCGACCGCCGGGTCGTCGAAGAACTTGGCCGCCACCGCGTCCACCTGGTTGGCGTCGTTGACCTGGATCTCCCAGCTTGCGGGCAGCGGGTTGATGGGCAGGTTCTGGACGATGCGCTCGCCGAACCGCTTGCGGAAGCGCTCGAGCGCCTCCTGCTTGCTGATGTACGTGGAGTTCTTGATCTCGGGGATGGACTGGATCCTCTGCTCGAGGGCCGCCTTCTCCTCGTCGGTGGCCTCGTCCCTGATGAAGACCTCGATCATGACGCGGTTCTTGAGGCTGGTCGCGCCCTGGTTGAGGTTGTCGCGCGTGACGAGCACCGCGCCGAGGATGGCCGTGCTGATGAACACGGTGATCACGGCCGCCATGGCCATGACCCAGTTGCGGCGCATCGAGCCGAACGCCTCGCTGAGGAAGAAACCGAGCCTCACGTGAGCGCCTCCTGCTCCTCGACCTCGGCGACCTGGTCGTAGCCGCCCCGGCGCTCGTCACGCACCAGGCGCCCGACGTCGAGCTGCAGGACACGCCGGCGCATGCGGTTGACCATGTCGCGGTCGTGGGTGGCGACGACGACGGTCGTGCCCGTGCGGTTGATGCGCACGAGCAGCTGCATGATGCCGACCGCCGTCTCGGGATCGATGTTGCCGGTCGGCTCGTCGGCCAGGAGCAGCGGCGGGTGGTTCACGAACGCCCGCGCCACGCTGACGCGCTGCTGCTCGCCGCCGCTGATCTCGTGCGGGTAGCTGTTGGTCTTGTCGTTGAGGCCGACCAGGCTGAGGATCTCCGGGACCTTGCGGCGGATGCTGCGCCGGGGCTCGCCGACGACCTCGAGCGCGTACGCCACGTTGTCGTAGACGGTCTTGTTGGGCAGCAGCTTGAAGTCCTGGAACACGCAGCCGATGTTGCGCCGCAGCAGCGGCACCTTGCTGTGCCGCAGGGTACCGAGATTGCGGCCGGCCACGAGGATGCGTCCCGAGTCGGGCACGAGCTCCTTGAGCACCAGCTTGATGAGCGTGGATTTGCCGGAACCGGAGGCGCCCACCAGGAACACGAACTCACCCTTGCCGATGTGGCAGGTGAAGTCCTGGAGGCCGACCACGTCCGGGTCGTAGATCTTGGTGACGTCTTCGAAGACGATCATGGGACGAGCACTCCCTTGTCAGCCGTCAACGGCCAAGTGACGATTATGAGGGCCGCTTCACAAGGCCTCAACCCGGCACATGGAACAGGGGCCGCCGTGAGCTGAGAAGGACCAGCGGAGCGAGCCAATGTGCACTGGTATGGCCGGCGACCCCGTGGCAAGGGTTCGCCGCGCGGCGGGACGTTCCTGCCGCGGCAGCCTACGCCGCGACGCGTTCCGCCAGCTCCTTGAACGCGCTGAGGGTGGTGCGGACGCGCGTGCGGAGGCACTCCTCGAGGCGGGCGGGGTCGACGCCCCACGCCGAGGGCTCGTACTCGAGCTGGAAGTGGACGAGCGTCTGGCGATGGTCGAGCTTCTGAACGTCGACGTCGCCGGTCTCGCGACCGTCCACCGCACGCCAGCGCAGGCGCGTGTCCTGGATGCGGTCGACGACGTCGCTCTCCCACTCCAGGGTCTCGCCGCACACCACGCCGCTCCAGCGGAGGCGGCAGTACCCGATGACCGCCACCTCGTCGATGTCCTCCATGAAGCGCGGGTACTTCTCGTAGTCGAGCCAGAGCGAGTACGCGTCGGCGACGTCCACGGAAACGATGATGGTCTCGTCCACGAATCCCAAGCCCGCCTCCACATGGCGGCCGCCTGCACGCTATGCCCTGCTCCTACCCGGGAACCCGGGCCGGCAGTCTCCGGACGTCACCAGCGCTCGTAGCGCACGAGCTCCTGGAGTGGGCGGCGTCCGGTGGCGGCCGGCGCCTTGTCGGGGTAGCCGAGCGGCGTGAGGGCGACCAGCTCGACGTCGTCCGGAAGCGCGAAGACCTCGCGGGCGGCGTCCGGGTCGAACGCAGCGATCCAGCAGGTGCCGAGACCGAGGGCTGTGGCCGCAAGCACGAGGTGGTCCATGGCGATGGTTGCGTCGACCTCGTCGTAGGGCTTGTCGTCCATGCGCCGCCAGGCCTCTCCGGGCACCGCGACGAAGGCGATCACGAGCGGGGCCTGCGTGAGCCAGCGGCGGCCGTAGACTCTCGCCAGCTCCTCCTCCCTGCCCCGCGTCTTCACGACGAGCACACGGAACGGCTGCTTGTTGGCGGCGGTCGGCGCGCGCCGCGCCGCCTCCAGCACCCTGGTGAGCTTCTCGTCCTCGACGGCGTCGGGTCTGTATCCGCGCACGCTGTACCGCTTCTCGATGGCCTCGAACACATCCATGACGTCTCCTCTGCCGGTCGCTGACCGTCGCCTTGTCGACCCGGGTGATGGCCGGGCACGCTCCGCCACTGTATCGCGCCGCGGGCCGCCCCGTCCTGCCGGGCGCCTCGCCGGTACGCGATAGGATGGGCGGCGCACGTCCTACGGAAGGGTCCCGGTGTCGCGCAAAGGCTGGCTGCTGTTCATCTCCCTCTGCGTGATCTGGGGAGTGCCGTACCTGTTCATCCGCGTCGCCGTGCGCGAGCTGCCGCCGCCGGCGCTCGTCTTCTTGCGCACGGCGCCGGCGGCGCTGCTGCTCCTCCCGTTCGCGCTGCGGCGCGGCGAGCTCCGCGGCGTGCTGCGCACCTGGCCCTGGGTGCTGCTGTACACGCTCGTCGAGCTCTGCATCCCGTGGCTGCTGCTCGCGCACGCCGAGGAGCGGATCTCGAGCTCGCTGGCAGGACTGCTGATCGCCACCGTACCCCTGATCGGCGCGGTGCTGTACCGCAAGTTCGGGGTGGCCGACCACCTCGACGCGCGCCGGCTCACTGGGCTCTTCGTCGGGTTCGCCGGCGTCGTCGCCCTGGTCGGCCTGGACATCGCCTCCAGCGACGCGCTGGGGATCGCCGAGACGATCGTGGTCGCCTTGTGCTACGCGACCGGACCGATCCTCATCAGCCGCCGGCTCGCTGACCTGCCGGCGATCGGCGTGATCACGGCGTCGCTGGTGGTGACCGCGGTGCTGTACACGCCCGCCGGCATCGCGACCATGCCGGCGTCGCTCTCCGTGGAGACCATCGGCTCGGTCGCGGTGCTCGCCGTGGTGTGCACCGCGGTGGCGTTCCTCGTCTTCTTCGCGCTGATCCGTGAGGTGGGGCCGGCGCGCACCACACTCATCACCTACGTCAATCCACTGGTCGCCGTCCTGCTCGGGGTCGCGCTCCTGGGCGAGCCCTTCACGCTGGGGATCGCCGTCGGCATGCCGCTGATCCTGGTCGGATCGCTGCTCGGCACGGCGCCGTCTCTCCGTGCGGCGGCGTCGCCGCCGAGGGATGAACTGGAGGCGGGACCGCCGGTCCCGTGACGCATCCGCCCGGCTACGCCAGCCCGGCCACCCAGTCCCGCGTCTGCTCCACCTGGTTGAACGTGAAGAGGTGCACGCCCCGGATCCCGAGCGTCTCGTCCGCAGCGTGGTCCGCCACCGCCTCGGCGAGAGGAGTCGGGTCGTACCGGCGCGAGCGCGCGAGGGTCACGATCTGGCGGCCGTGCTTGCGCAGGTACCTGAGCGACGACCCCACGCCGGTGCGCAGCGAGATCTCGGCGAGCTTGCGCCGCTCCACAACGCCGGGCAGGCCGACGACCACCGGCACCTCGACGCCGGCGGCGCGGATGTCCGCAACCCACGCGGCCAGGGCGCCGGCGTCGAAGCAGAGCTGTGTCACGACATGACTGGCGAACGGCTGCTTACGGAGGAGCGCCTCGAGCAGCCGCTCGTTCGGGACGAGCGGGTGGCCCTCCGGATAGCCCCCGATGCCGATGCGCGCGAAGGGGTGCGCGATCCCGGCGAGCTCCTCGAGAAGGTCCCCGGCATCGGCGTAGTCGCCCGCCGGAGGGTCGGCGTCGCCGCCGATCACGAACACCTCACGGATCCCGGTCCCTTCGAGGCGCTGTACGAGCCGCTCGAGGTGACCGCGCCCCGTTACCATGCGCGCGGCGAAGTGCGGCACCACGCGATAGCCGCGTGCCGCGATGGCGGTGCTCACGTCGAGCGTGCGCTCGAGGCCCAGCGAGGGCGATGCGGTCACGGTCACGGTGGCGCCGTACGGGAGGGCGGCTACCTTCTGCTCGATCCCCTGCACGGGGATCACTTCGTAGCGCGGTTCCTCGAGGAGAACGGACAGGCTGGACCGATCCGCGAACGCGGGCGCTCCGCCACGACTCATAGGTCACCTCGCTCGGGTAAAGAGGATAGATTCAGTCCTCTTATACCCGTGTGCGCACGCGTGAGCACGGAGAGGCGGCGCTGGGCCAGAGGGGCCGACCCGGCCGCCGGCGCGGGGCGGGCGGCGCCGGCGCGGCCGGCCGGCCGCGCGGGTCCGTCAGTTGCGGCGGCAGAGCTCCTCGTCGCAGCGGCGCCGCACGAAGTCGCGGTACTTGTCCAGGTCGCGGTCCAGCTCGCGCTGGGCGCGCGCCACGTCGCTCCCCGGGTCGGCGGGGTCACGCGGGGTGTAGTCGATCTCGACGTCGACCCTCGCCCTCCCGTCGCCAAGGGCGGCGATGGTGACCCGGCCGTCGTCGGCGTCCAGCTCGGCAAGCGACGAACGCAGGTCCTCGTACCCCTCAGGGAAGCGGTCGTAGACCGACCGGCCGATGAACTCTCTCCACTCGCGGTCTGCGAACGAGACCGGGACGTCGGCCTCGATGGATCCTGTCAACAGTGGCATCGTGTTCTCCTTGTGTCCGGGCCCTCGGAGACGTGCCCGGGCTACCTTCACGTTTGGCCGCTCCCCGGGCGCTCAAACATCGGGCCGAGGACGGCCGGGCGTGCGGTAGGATGGCGGGCGCTCCGCCCCGCTCCAGAGAGAAGGACCGTGAACGAGGACCTCCAGCCGCTCCCCGGCGTCACCGTCACCGCCGGCCAACAGGCCGTACGCATCTCGAGCGAGCGTCCGTTGCGGGTGCTCGGCTCGGCCGTGGTGGGCGGGGGGTACGGCGTGGCGCGCGAGATCCTCAACGTGCATGTGGACGACCGGTACGACGGCGAGCGGCCGGACGAGGATCTCGCCGCCGTCGCCGCCGAGCTCGGCATCCGGGAGCCGTTCGTAGGGCTCATGACCGCGGCGTACACGCAGTTCGCGCGCTGCGCCGTCGAGCGGCTCGGCGACCTCGCGGTGGCCGCCGTCGTCTCCGTGGGATTGAGCAACACGTCGTCGGCGGGCCTGACGCCGCCGATCGGGGCGGGCCCGACGGACGGCGCCGTAGCGCCGGGCCCGGGCACCATCAACATCGTCCTGCTCGTGGACGGCGCGCTCACGCCGGCGGCGATGGTCAACGCCGTCATCACGGCGACGGAAGCCAAGACCATGACCCTCGCCGCGTGGAACGTGAAGACGCCGGACGGAGACGCCGCGAGCGGGACGTCGACCGACACCGTCGTCGTCGCCTGCACGGGCCGCGGCGAGGAGCTCGGCTACGCCGGCCCGGCCACGCCCGTCGGCTGGCTGGCCGCGCGCGCAGTGCGCGCCGCGATGACGCGGATCTGCGAGGAGAAGGTCGCGCGCGACGGCGGCCGCGTCGGCTGGTGAGGCCGCGGCCGCCGCGAGACGCGCCGCGGCTCAGCCGGGCTTGAGGACCTCGTCGATCCAGCCGAGGCCGGCGATGGCCGTCGGGAACCCGCAGGTCGTGATCGCGAGGATGCCGACCTGCCGCACCTCGTCCGGCGACGCGCCGGCCGCCAGCGCCTTGCGCGCGTTCGACTTCACCGCGCCCTCGGCCAGCGCCCCGACGGCGAGGCCGAGCTTGACGAGGCGCACGCCACGCTCGTCGAGCGGTCCCGCCCCGTCGACCGCCTCGCCGAGGCCGTCGAGCGCAGCGGCGACGGCCGGATAGTGTTCGCGGAAGCCCAGGTACACGTCGGGCAGATACTCGTCGGCCATGGTGGTCCTCCTAGCTCGGCTGCCGGCGGACGTCGGCGTCCCGCCGTCTTCGCTCCCGTCATTTCACCGGGAGGCCGGCCCGAAACGGGCGTCCGGCGCGCCGGCGGGTCCGCACCGCGGCGCCGGTCAGTACGCCGAGGTGTGCGCTTCCTGGTAGACCGTCACGCGTGTGGTCGGCGCCTTGACGGTCGCCCAGTGCATCGCCTGCTCCAGCTCGAACGAACCGGCGAACTCGCGTGCGTTCTCCACCGTGTCCCACTCCATGATCACCGTGATCATGTTGGGGTCGTCGGCGCCGCGCCAGATCCGCCCGCCCCGGCAGCCCATGCGCCGGCGACGCTCGGCGTCGTCGGTGTAGACCTGCTTGAGCGTCTCGAAATCGTGGATCTCATGCTCCAGGACCACGTACACCATGCCTGCCGCCTTTCTCGCCGCTCAGCGCGGCGACTCTATGGCCACGTCGAGGACGGTCACCCGTGGCGTCGCGACGTTGCTGGTCGACCACTCCATCGCCTGCTCCAGCTCCAGCGAGCCGGCGAAGTCGCGGGCGTGCTCCACGCTGTCCCACTCGAGCATGACGATGACGTTGTCCGGGTCGTCGGCCACGCGGAAGACCAGGCCACCCCTGGAGCCCAGCCGCCCGCGGCGCCCGGCGTCGTCCAGATACACCTTCTTGAAGATCTCGAAGTCACCGACCCGGTGTTCGATCAGCACGTACGCCATGGCCTGCCGCCTTTCGCTCGCGGGTCCTCGCGCACAGTGTATGCCCTCCAGGCGGCGCCGAGCCGTCCGTCGGCCGGCGGCGGACGCGTCAGCCCAGGTCGCGCCGCCAGTCCCACTCCGGCGCGATGACGTCCGTTCCCTCGGTGTCCTCGATAGCGCGGGAATGGCCGCCCTCGGCCGTCACCAGATGGCCGCTGGCCCGCCCGCCGAAAGCTTCCGCGTCCACTGTATCGGCCGCCTCAGCCCTTGAGGTAGCGGTCGAACCACTCCACCACGAGGTCGAAGCGCTGCACGCGGTGGAGGGGGCTGCCGGAGCGTGTGAGCTCGTGCGACTCGGCGGGGAAGCGCACGAGCTCCACCGGCCGCTTGAGCAGGCGCAGCGTCACGAAGAGGTGCTCGGCCTGCTCCACGGGACAGCGAAGGTCTTCCTCGGAATGAAGGATGAGCAGCGGGGTGTGGATGTCCTGCGCGTACGTGGAGGGCGAGACCCTGAGGTACGTCTCCACGTCCTCGAAGAGGAACGTTCCCAGGTACCCCTTGAAGTCCCAGCCGAGGTCGCTGGAGCCCCACTGCGAGTCGAAGTTGTTGACGGCGCGCTCGGAGACGGCAGCCTTGAAGCGGTCGGTATGGCCGACGATCCACGAGGTCATGTAGCCGCCGTAGGAGCCGCCGATGACGCCGAGGCGTTCCGCGTCCACGAAGTCGAAGCGGCGGACCGCCTCGTCCACGGCGGCCATGCAGTCGTCGTAGTCCACGGAGCCCCAGCCCGGGCCCTCGTCGCCGGGGCCGCGGATGGCGCGAGCCCACGCCTCGGTGCCGCCGGAAGAGCCGCGCGGGTTGCTGAACACGACGGCGTAGCCGGCGCCGCAGTAGACCTGGAACTCGTCGAAGAAGCCGACGCCGTACTGGCCGTACGGCCCGCCGTGGATGTTGAGGAGGGTCGGGTACTTCCCGCCCTCCTCGTAGCCGGCGGGGCGCATGATCCACGCGTCCACCTCGCTGCCGTCCGCAGAGACGGCGGTGAAGCGCTCGGGCCGCACCAGCTCGCGCCCGGTGGAGAAGGCGTCGCCGGCGGAGGTGAGCCGCCGGCCCACGGCTGCCGGGTCCTCGTCCCCGCCGGCCGCCGGACCGCCGTCGTACAGCTCGCTCAGCCGCGCCGGCTCGCTCGCCGTGAACACGAGCCGGCCGATGGCGACGTCGAGGCCGGTGACCACGCGCTCGCCGGCGACGAGCAGGCGCGGCTCGCCGGAGCCGTCCGCGGGCACCCGGTACACGTGCACGCGCCCGTGGTCCTCGGCGACGAAGACGATGCCGTCGCCATCCCAGAGCGGCTCACGCATCCCGGGGTAGGTCGAGCAGTTCAGGTCGAGTGCGGCGGTGAGCGGCGTGATCGCGCCGTCCGCAGGGTCGACCAGCGCGATGTCGGTGTGCTTCGGGTCGTCGTAGACGCCGTCGTAGCGCTCGACGGCGAGCCGTGAGCCGTCCGGCGCCCAGGACACGCTGCCGATGCTCCCGCCGCCCTGCGTGAGCCGCCGCGTCTCTCCTCCGGCGACGTCCACCAGATACACGTCGTTGACCATTCCGAGGTCCCAGTCCTCGTGACGGGCGGAGACGAAGGCGAGGGTCCGCCCGTCGGGCGACCAGCACGGCGAGTGGTCTTCGTAGTCGCCGTCCGTGAGCTGCAGCGGCTCGACCGACCCGTCCGCCGGCACGACGAAGAGGTGCTGCGGCCTGTCGGCCGTCCACCCCACGCTGTCGAGCTTGTACTGCAGGCGCGTGAAGCGGCGTGGCAGGCGCTTCTTGTCGTCCTCTTCCTCGTAGGCGGCGTCGCGCACGCGCGCCACGAAGACGAGGCGCGTGCCGTCCGGCGACCACACCGCCTGCGTCACGTCCTCCTTGAGGCTCGTGAGCTTGCGCGGCTCGCCCCCGGCCACCGGCATCACGTACAGCTGCGACGTCTTGTCCGCACGGTTGGAGGTGAAGGCCAGCCGCGTGCCGTCCGGCGACCAACGCGGATCGGCGTCGGCCTTCGCGCCGGCCGTGAACCGGCGCGGCGGCGCCGACCCGTCGGCCGCCGCCAGCCAGACCGCGCCCCTGTACTCGTTGGCGTCCTTGTCCACCGACCCGACGACGAACGCCACGGTCGTCCCATCCGGTGAGAGCCTCGGGTCTGCGACCCCAGTGAGCTCGTAGACGTCCTCCGGAACCATGCCCGCCATGCGTGTGCCCCCCTTGTCCCCTAGCCCAGGTCGCGACGCCAGTCCCACTCCGGCGCAATGATCTGGGTCCCCTCCGTGTCCTCTATCTCGCGTCGCCAGGCGACCCTCTCGCCCACCGTGGCCCGCAGGCGCCAGCGGAGCGTCTTGCTCGCGCTCTCGACCGACTCCTTGATGGCGGCGAGCCGCGCGTACACGCGGTCTTGCTGTGCCTCCGTGAGCCCGTAGTCGTCGACCATGGCAAGGGCGATGTCGAGGTTGGTGGTGATGTCCTGGTACAGCCCCCAGTCGTGCGAACAGACCTCGGCGATGTGCAGCAGGTCGAGGGACGCGTCGTCGTCCACGTCCCGGAGAGGCACGTCCTTGACCAGGGCGATGACGTCGTGGACGTCCTTCTGGTTGATCTTTCCGATCTGCATCTTGGCGATGAACGCGTCCGCCGGCGAGATCGCGTAGTCGTCGATCTCCAGTCGCTCGCTGACGTCGATGTCGTGGTCCATGCGCATGATGTCGAGGAAGATGTCGATGTGGTCGACGAGCGGCGGCTCGTACGAGCCGCGCTCGCCGGCCGCCACCGCCTTCGCCTCGGCCTTCATGCCCTCCAGGGCCTCGTTCTTGATGTACTGCAGCTGCCCGGAGTCGGTCGACTGCGTGACGTAGCGGTTCTCCGTGTAGTCGAGCGTCTCGAAGACCTCGTGGATGTCCTTCTTCTGGTCGGAGCGGCCGACGAAGTCGATGTCGGAGTACTCGCGGTCCATGAACTCGAGGTCGGTGCAGTAGCGGCGGACGGCGAGGCCGCCGGTGAGGCGCAGCTGCACGCCCTTCGCGCGCGCCGCGTCGATGGTGTCCATGGCCTCCGCCATGAGGCGGTCGGCGCGGCGCACAGGCTTCTCCTGCGCAGTCTCGGATTTGACCACCGTGCCCTTGTCGGCCGTGCCCGGCCCACTGCGCAGGTCTTCCAGCGGGTGCAGCACGGCGTCGAGCACGTGCCGTGCGAGGTAGACGCGCGGCCAGCGCTTCTCCGACCACTCCATGAGCAGGCCGCGCGCCTCGAGCTCGCGCACCGCGCGGCGCGCCGTGGGGTCGGTCACCTCGAGGAGGCGCTTGGCCTCGGGCACCGTCATGGCCGGCGTGCGGAAGAGCTCGTCGGCCAGGCGCAGGGCGTGGCCCTTGACCTTCTCGCGGTCGCGCTCGTAGTGGCGGATGAGCGCGCGCGCCTGGCGGGTCGCGCGTTCGGCCGACTCGCGCACACCGACGGCGAAGAACGTGAGCCACGGCGTCCACTCGTTGTGCGTGCGCACGCGCTGCAGCAGCGCATAGTACTCGTCTCGGTGGCCCTCGAGGAACGCCGACAGATACAGCAGGGGCCGCGTCAGGCGCCGGCGCTCCATGAGGAACAGGATGATCAGCAGCCTGCCAAGACGGCCGTTGCCCCCGACGAAGGGGTGGATGCTCTCGAACTGCGCGTGGAGCATCGCGCACTGGATGAGCTCGGGCACACTGCCACGCTGCTGCAGGAACTCCTCGAACGCGGCCAGCGCCTCGGGCAGGAGGTCGACCGGCGGCGGCACGTACGTCGCCGTCGCCAGAGTGGCGCCGGGCGGACCGAGCCAGCTCTGCGAGGTGCGGAACTCACCCGGCGTGCGCGCGCCGCCGACCTCACCGCGCAGCAGGCGCTCGTGCAGGGCCTTGATGAACTCGAGCGACAGCGGCTCCTCCCGCAGCAGTTCGACGCCGAAGCGCAGCGTGGAGACGCTGGCGCGGACCACACGCAGGTGGTCGCGCGGCACGCTCTGGCGCGCGGCGCCGACCTGATCGAGATAGAGGTCGGAGAGGCTCACCAGCGCGCCCTCGATACGCGCGGAGCAGAGCGCCTCCTGGCGCTTGAACGAGGCGTCGAGCAACTGCGGGTCGGGCAGTTCGCCGCCGACGCCGGAGAGTTCTCCCAGCGCGGCGTCGGCGCGCGACAGGGCCAGCACGAGGTCCTTGGTGTAGGAGACGCGCGGCGGGAGCGGCGCAGGCACGAAGGCGGCGTACCCCTCTGGAGAGGTCACGATCTTGCCGGCACCCGGGGCATGGAACTCACTGGGGTCCATGGCGCTGCCTCGCTTCACTCGTCGCTGGTCCGTGGCGGTAATTTGAAACCATACCGCAAATTGGTTACGAATTGACGAAGAACGTGCAAAGGTGCACGGCGACGCACCATGGTCGCGGCGCGAAGCGGATGCTCGTCAGGCCTTGAGCAGCCGCTCCGCCTCGAGCGCGCCGCCCGCCTCCTCCTCGTGCTTGAAGACGACGTGGACGTCGCGGCCGCCGCCGGTCAGCTCTTCGGCGCGGCGGCGCAGGCTCGCCAGGGCGGCCTCGTCGTAGGGCGGCTTGCGCATGCGGTAGTAGGCGAAGCCCGCGGTCACCACATCCGGGACCGTCAGGTTCTCCGCCTCGGCGACGCAGAGCGCAACGTCGTGCGCGCGCAGGAGCGCGTAGACCTCCTCGTGGAACCACGACGGCTCGCGGAACTCGAACGCGAAGCGCAGGTCGCGCGGCAACAGCTCGAGAAAGCGCTCCAGACGCCCGAGGTCGAGCTTGAGGTTGGGCGGCAGCTGCAGCAGCACCGGACCGAGCCGCCCCGCGTCGCGCAGCGGTGCGAGCGTCCTCAGGAAGTACTCCAGCGGCTCGCGGGCGCCCTCCTTGAGCCGGTTCCGGTGCGTGATCGTCTGGTGCGCCTTGACGGCGAAGGCGAAGCCGGGCGGAGTGGCCTCCGCCCACGCCGTGAGGGCCTTCTCCGACGGCATGCGCCGGAAGGTGTAGTTGATCTCCACGCAGTTCAGCCGGCCGGCGTAGTAGCTCAGGAACCGCGCGGCCGGGAGATCCGCGGGGTAGAAGTCCGGCTTCCACGAGGGGTACGCGTACCCCGATGTGCCTGCATACAGCGTCGCCATAGGTCGTCTTGTCCCCTCGTCGCCTCTTTCGGACGGGCGGTGCGCACAGAGGAGGGTCCTGCCGCGCCGCCCGTCTGCCTTGCACGTGCCCTGTCGCGGACCGCACAAACACCGCGCCGTCGCGCCTGCGGCGGGACGGCGACGAGCGGGCGGAGTGCCCGGCGCGCAACTCCCGGCCCGCATGCTGCCGCCCCCCGCGGGAAAGCACAAGTCAAGGCGGGGGGTCGCTCGAGACAGTCGCACAGCGACGAGAACGACGAGGAGATCGACGATGAGCGCTCTTCCCACAGACGCCGCCCGGCCGGCCCTCGAGGCCGCCCGCGAGCTGGCGCGGCAGCTGCGCGTGGACAGCATCCGCAGTGTGGCCTCCGCCGGCTCAGGCCACCCCACCTCCAGCCTCTCCGCGGCCGACCTCATGGCCGTGCTCTTCGTCCGGCACCTCCACTACGACTGGGACCGGCCGGACCGACCCGACAACGACCACCTCATCTTCTCCAAGGGACACGCTTCACCGCTCCTCTACGCCCTCTACAAGGCCGTCGGCGTGATCGACGACCGCGAGCTCGTGGAGACCTACCGGCGGGCGGGGTCGCGGCTGCAGGGCCACCCCACGCCGGCGCTCCCCTGGGTCGACGTCGCCACCGGCTCGCTCGGGCAGGGGCTGCCCGACGGCGTCGGCGTCGCGCTGGCAGGCAAGCGGCTGGACAGGACCGGCTACCGCGTCTGGGTGCTCTGCGGGGACAGCGAGATGGCCGAGGGCTCGATGTGGGAGGCCCTCGACAAGGCGTCGCACTACAAGCTGGACAACCTCACGGCGATCGTAGACGTGAACCGTCTGGGGCAGGCGGGGCCGACCGAGCTGGAGTGGGACCTGGAGGCGTACCGCCGGCGCGTCGAGGCCTTCGGCTGCCGCGCCGTCGTCGTGGACGGGCACGATCTCGCGCAGATCGACGACGCCCTCTCCCTGTCCGAGCGCTCACAGCTGCCCACGGTCGTGCTCGCGCGCACGCTCAAGGGGAAGGGCGTGCCCGAGGTGGAGGACACCGTCGGCTGGCACGGCAAGCCGCTGAAGGTGGACGTCGCCGAAGCCGCCATCCGCGCCCTCGGCGGCGTGAGCGACCACCGGGTCGAGACGCCGCCGCGCGCGCCGCAGCCGGTGGCGGCGGCGCGCCGGCGGCGCCCGATCGTCCTGCCCAAGTACGAGATGGGCATGAAGGTCGCGACGCGCGCCGCGTTCGGCGACGCGCTCGCGGCGCTCGGCGCGTGGCCCGAGGTCGTGGCCATCGACGGGGAGGTCGGCAACTCCACCTTCACCGAGCAGTTCCGAGAGGCGCATCCGGACCGCTTCTTCCAGATGTACATCTCCGAGCAGCAGATGATCGGGACCGCCGTGGGCATGAGCGTGCGCGGCTACATCCCCTTCGCGGCGACCTTCGCGGCGTTCCTCACGCGGGCCTACGACTTCATCCGCATGGCCGCCGTCTCCGGCGCGGACATCCGCCTGTGCGGCTCGCACGCCGGGGTGGAGATCGGGCAGGACGGGCCGTCGCAGATGGGCCTGGAGGACCTCGCGGCGCTGCGCGCCGTGCACGGCTCGACGGTGCTCTACCCGAGCGACGCCACCTCGGCGGCGGCGCTCACCGCCGCCATGGCCGAGCTCGGCGGCGTGAGCTACCTGCGCACCACCCGCGGCGCCTACCCCGTGCTCTACCCGAGCGACGAGGAGTTCCCGGTCGGCGGCTCCAAACTCCTGCACGCCTCCGCCGGCGACCACGTCCTGCTCGCGGGGGCCGGGGTGACGCTGCACACGTGCCTCGAGGCCGCACAGCGGCTCAGCGATCGCGGCATCCCGGCGAGGGTGATCGACCTCTACTCGGTCAAGCCCCTCGACGCGGAGGGCCTGGCGGCGGCGGCGCGCGACGCCGGGCGCCGCATCGTCGTCGTCGAGGACCACTACCCGGAGGGCGGCCTGGGCGAAGCCGTTCTGGCCGCCCTCGCCCCGCTGCACGAGGAGTTCCGCGTCGAGCACCTCGCCGTCGGCGGGCTCCCGGGGTCGGGGACGCCGGTCGAGCTCATGGCGGCGGCCGGGATCGCGTCCGCGGATATCGAGGCGGCCGCCCTGAAGCTGCTTGTGGGGTGACGTCGTCGCAAGCCCTTCGGACGGCAGACGCAGGCCGGTGACCGGACGCGGCGAACGAAGGTGGATGCGGAAGCGCGCACGGATCGCAAGGCGCCACCCAGCCGGCGGGAGCCGGCGTGGCGGCGCACGGGTGATCGTACCGGCGCTCGCGCTGGTGCTGCTCGCGAGCGCCTGCAGCGCCTCCTCCCCGGGGACGGCCGACAAGGCCTCACCCTCCCCCTCCCCGACCCTCTCGGCCGCGCACATCACCATCACTCCCGAGAACGGCCTCCGCCAGGCCAAGCCGCAGCGCGGGATCAGCGTCACGGTCCGGGACGGCACCCTGGTCTCGGTCACGGCGCGCAGCGGCGACGGCGCCGTCGCCGGCGAGCTCGATCCGACGGCCGCCAGCTGGCGCAGCCGCTGGTCGCTCCCGACCGGGAAGCAGTACGTCGTGCGCGCCACCGCCAGGGACGCCGAGGGTCGCACGATCACCAAAGTGAGCCGGTTCCGCACCCTCACGCCGCACACCTCCGCCAGCGTCCAGATCTTCGAGGGCCACAACGTCACCTACGGCGTCGGCATGCCGGTGATGCTCTCGTTCAGCCGGCCGGTGGAGGACAAGAAGGCGGTGGAGCGCGCGATCGTCCTGACGAGCTCCAGGAAGATCGTCGGCGCCTGGTTCTGGGACGGCGACCAGGCGCTCTGGTTCCGGCCCCGCGCTTACTGGCCGCAGAACGTCCGGGTGGGTTTCGTCGGCCACTTCGACGGGGTGCAGCTCTCGCCCGGCGTGTATGCCACGCACACGCTGCGGCAGGACTTCCGTATCGGGCGCTCGCTGATCGTCGTCGCCAGCGCGAGCGGCCACATCATGAAGGTCTACAAGGACCGCAGGCTCTACGCGACGTGGCCCATCAGCACGGGAAGGCCGGGCAAGG
Source organism: uncultured Thermoleophilia bacterium (assembly GCA_963705205.1). Classification (GTDB taxonomy): domain Bacteria; phylum Actinomycetota; class Thermoleophilia; order UBA2241; family UBA2241; genus CAIXSE01. Next base: position 19,840 of record CAVPJG010000002.1, on the reverse strand, counting down.
AGACGCCGAACGGCACCTATCTCTCGATCGAGAAGGCGAACCCGCAGCACATGGTGGGGGAGGACTACGACATCCAGGTGCCGCACTCGGTGCGTTTCACCTGGAGCGGCGACTTCATCCACGCGGCGCCGTGGTCGGTGGGCTCACAGGGCTACGCAAACGTGAGTCACGGCTGCGTGAACCTGGCGCCGGAGCGGGCGCAGGACTACTACGGCATGTCGATACCGGGCGACCCCGTGACCGTCACCGGCAGCCCCAAGGGCGGCAAGTGGGACGACGGCTGGACGGTCTGGTTCCTCTCCTGGAAGGAACTGGTCAAGGGCAGCGCGCTGCGCAAGGCGGTGCGGGTGGGGCCGGACGGCAGTACCTGGGTCCGGCCCTCGGAGCTCAAGCCGTCCAAGGCGAAGGCGCCGCTCGGCCGGCCGAAGCCGGACAACGCGGCGCCCTCGTGACCTGCGCCGGACCACCTCGTCAGAGCGCGAGAGGGGCGTGGGGCGGCGGTGTCGGACGACACCGCCGCCCCCCGTCACGCGCTCAGCTCAGGTGACAGAAGTCGATGCTTCCTAGCCTGCAGAGAAGCTCCTCTTCGGAGCCGAAGGTGCGTGACGGCATCGCCTGTACCTGCGACAGCACGTCGCGCGGACAGCTGTTGGCCTCGGCGCACTCGACGATCGTGTGACCGTCCGCCGGGAAGCTGATGTCCTTGAGACAGGCGTCCAGCGTGCTCTTGTCGACCATGTCGTCCTCCTGGCTCGAGACCAGATGACACCCGGTTGATTCCCCCTTTCGCCACGGAGAGACGAAGGCGCCGGTGGCTCCTCGGCCGTCGGCGCCTCCCGCTCGGGTTTGCGGCGAGCCGGCCGCGTGGGACGTCATCTCCAGGAGATCCAGGAGATGGCGACGCGAGCACGACAGGACGACCGCAAGGCCCCCCCGCCGGCGGCCACCGCGTTCGACTCCGTCCTCGGGCCGGAAGACCGGCTGCCGGACAGGCCGTTGACCCACCCCGAGGAGACGCGGGACGACCTGCTGGTCATGTCCCGCATGCTCGCGCTCGAGCGCGAGATCGCGCTCACCTGGGGACCCGACATCAGCGGCCCCGGCATCAGCGAGCAGACCTCCGATGGCAGGCGCCAGCTCCTCGCGGTACCCGACGGCCGTGCCCTGCTCAGGGCGCGCGACGTCACGGCCGTCGGGTTCTTCGGGCGCTTGCGGGAGGACGTCGACCACGCCGTACTGTTCGAGCACGAGAGACGCATCGCCCAGGTGTTTCCGCAGCCGGCGGACGGCTCCGGCTCCCGAGTCTCGGATCGAGGCGAGACGCGCCGCGCTCAGCGGCCGCGACCCTGAGGCCGGCGGCGCGGGCGCTCCGCCCCCGCCGGCCGCGCCTTGTCCCACTCACCGGGATGGCCGTGGCCCAGTTCCTTCTGGTGGGAGAAGAGGTCACTGCGGAGGGTGAACGCCTCCCCGCAGGTGACGCATCGGAACGTGATCGGCGTGCCGAGATGCGCCTCGCCGCAATCATCGTGGAGCAGGCACATGTGGTTGTCGAGGTCCCGCTGCGACTTGAGCGTCGCGCTGCAGACCCCGCAGACGAAGGTCTTGGGAGTAGTGACTGCGGGCATTCGGCACCATCCTCCAGGGCCGACGGTTGCTCATGCAACTATGTATTCCCTCGCGCGGGCAAGAGGACACCCGACAACGTGACCGCGACGCCGGGCGCTGGGCCCAGTCGCACCCGAGCCAGGTGACGCAGGCGCGGGACACGGCGTCAGCCCAGGCGGGTGACGAAGCGCCGGTAGTAGGCGTCCTCACCGCGGAGGACGGCCAGGTAGCGCTCCCGGACGCGCTCCGTGATGGCACCGACGCGGCAGCCGTTGACCGTGCGCGCGTCGACCTCCGTGACCGGCGCCACGTAGGTCGAGGTGCCGCAGGCGAAGACCTCGTCGGCGATGTACAGCTCGGTGAGGTCGACCTCCCGCTCCCGAGTGGGGATGCCGAGGTGCTCCGCGATCAGCAGGACCGTGCTGCGGTTGATGCCCTCGAGCAGGTCGCTCGCGGTGCTCGGCGTGATGAGCGTCCCGTCCCGCACGATGAAGATGTTGGCCGCGCTGAGCTCGCAGACGTGTCCGGCGGCGTCGAGGAAGATGCAGTCGTCGTAGCCGCTGTCGATCGCGTCCTGCTTGGCGAGCACCGAGTTGACGTAAGCGCCGTTGACCTTGGAGCGCGACGGGATCGCGTAGTCGGGGATCCGACGCCAGACGCTGGTCTTGAGGCGCGCGCCGTCCAGCGGCAGGATCGGCTCCGCCGTGTAGACGAACATGCTGAGGCGCGTGCTCATGCCGCGCGAGCGCGTCCCCGGCAGCTCCGCGTCGACGTGCACACTCGCGCGCACGAAGACGTCCTCCGTCACTCGGTTCGCCAGCACGACCTCCGTCACGGCGGCGGCGAAGCGCCCCTCGTCCCACGCCGGCTCGAAGGTGTCGATGCCGATGATGCGGGCGGAGTTGACCAGCCGGCGGTAGTGATCGGCGAGGCGGAAGGCGACCAGCGCGCGATCACTCGAGACCGTGACCGGCAGGACGGTGTAAACGCTGAGCCCGTAGAGGACCGCGGCGCTCGTGATGCTCAAGGAGGCGTCGGAGGCGGGCACGAGGCCGTCTCCGAACCAAGTGGTGGGATACACGTACGCCATGGCGCAAGGTCCTACCAGAACGGCGCCACCGAGGGCAACCTCGCGTCACGGTTGCCTTTGCGTGCGTTTGTCGTACTCTGAGACGAGTAGCAACGCGTCGGGGGACTCCGGGCCCGCGGAACGCGGTACGCCGCACCAGCACACACCCGGCGGCACGTCAGGTCCCCAGGAGGCCGAGACTTCACCTCGAGCGACCACCCCGTAGCCCCGCATGGATCGGCCGCGCACACGCCGGCGACCCTGCGTTCCCCTTCCGCGAGAAAGTGACCCCGCATGAAGATCCGCTTGATCGAACCCGCCCCCGCCCACCTGCACATGTGGTCGTACACCTTTCTGCCGCGCCTGGGCCTGCCGCTCATCGGCGCCGGCCTCAAGGCGGCCGGCCACGATGTGGTCATCTACTGCCCGCAGTTCTCGCCCATAGACTGGGACGACCTGCTGACTGCGGACATCGTCGGCATCTCCACGACCACGTCGACGGCGCCGGCCGCCTACGAGATCGCCGCGCGCGTCCGTGAGCGCGGCCTCCCCACCATCGTCGGGGGGTCGCACGTGACTTTCATGGCCGACGAGGCGCTGGAGCACGCCGACTACGTAGCGCGCGGCGAGGGCGGCGACGCCCTGATGCTCGAGCTGATCGATTCCCTGCAGGGCGGGCGCCCGCTCGACACCATCTCCGGCCTCTCGTTCACGCGAGATGGAGAGGCCATTCACAACCCGGAGCGCGAGGCGTGCCGGGACCTCGACACGCTGCCGGTGCCCGACCTGACGCTCATCGCGGGCTCCTCGGAGCAGAAGGGCACCACGCCGATCATGACGAGCTGGGGTTGCCCCTTCGCCTGCAACTTCTGCTCGGTGACGGCGATGTTCGGGCGCAAGTACCGCTACCGGAGCCCGGAGCACATCATGGCCGAGATCGAGGCCAAGCAGCCGCGGTCCATCTTCTTCTACGACGACAACTTCGCCGCCGACAAGCGCCGGCTCAAGACGCTGCTGCGCATGATGATCGCGAGCGGCCGGCGCGTCCCGTGGTCGGCTCAGGTGCGCACAGACGTGGTCTCTGACCCCGAGCTCCTCGAGCTGATGCGCGACTCCGGCTGCGACCGCGTCGCGCTCGGCCTCGAGTCGGTGAGCCAGGAGACCCTCGACGGCTTCGACAAGTCGCAGAGCGTCGCCGACATCGTCCGCGCCCTCGAGACGCTGCGCCGCTACGGCATCAAGACGCACGGCATGTTCGTCCTCGGTGCCGACAGCGACACCGCCGAGACCGTGCGCGACACCGCCCGGTTCGCGCGCAAGCACGACATCAGCACCCTGATGCTCAACATCCTCACGCCGCTCCCCGGCACCCCGCTGTTCGACGAGCTGGACGCTCAGGACCGGATCTTCGACCGCCACTGGGACCTCTTCGACGGTCAGCACGTCGTCTTCAGCCCCGGCCAGATGTCCCCTGAGACCCTGCAGGCCGAGGTGTGGCGCGCCTACGCCCGGTTCTACTCGTTCCGCCAGTGGCTCAAGTACCTGGCCACGTTCCGCTACGGGACCATGGCGCTCTACAGCTGGTACTGGGTGTTCCTGCGCCGCTGGCGCAAGGAGCGAGGCAACCGCGACTACCTCGAGATGCTGAAGCGGCTGGAGCTCGCGCCGGCCGGCAGCCGCGGGTAGCGCGGCTGCGCCGGAGCGGCGCGGTCAGAACAGGTCGAGCAGGTGCTCAGGGCAGCGCCCGGGCCCAGACCGCCAGCGCGGGCGCAGCACGGCGCAGAGCGCGCCAGGCGGCGAGCCCGCCGGCGAGCGTGACGAGCGGCCGGTGGATCTCGCGCGACGGTGTGTCGAGCACGATGCGCAGGACGGCGAACGGCCTCCCCGCCGCGGCCGGCACCAGCCACGCCGACTCCATGTCGACCGCCAGCACGCCCTCGCGTGCAAGTACGCCGCGCGCGGCACCCCGCACCACGTGGTCGGCGGAGGCCACCGGCCCGGTGTGGACGCGCTCGATCCCCAAGGCGGCGAGGGCCTCGACGAGGGGCAGACTGTCGCAGCTCGTGACGCCGTCCGGACCGCGCACCTCGCCGGCGACCACCACGTCCCCGGCGCGCAGCCAGGGAACGACCGCCCCGCAGAACCCCGCGACCGCGACCGCGCGGGCCGGGACGCGCGCGGCGGCCCGCGCCATGGCCTGCGCCCGGGCGGCGCCCAAACCGGAGCGCAGCACCCGGGCGTCCGGCAGACCGCGCCGCAGAGCCGCGCGCTCGATGCGCAGCGGCGCGATGACGAGCAGGGGGAGTTGGCTCACATCTCCTGCCGCTGCAGCCACTTCGCCGCCGCGACGCCGGCCCTCGCGCCGTCGCCGGCGGCGATGATGATCTGCTTGCCGGGCGCGTCCGTCACGTCACCGGCGGCGAAGATCCCCGGGCGGCTCGTCATGAGATCGCGCCCGACCTCCACTTCTCCCGCATCGTTGACCCGCACGAGGCCGCCGGTGAACTCCCCGGCGGGGATCGAGCCGGCCTCGATGAACACCGCATCCACGGGGAGGCTCAGCACTCCTCCCTCGTCGTCCTGCACCACCAGCGCGGTGACGTGGTCCTCGCCCTCGATCCTCCTGGCTTGCAGCCCCGTGCGCATCTCTACACGCGGGTCGGCCTCGAGCTTCTCGAGGAGCACCTGTGGGGCACGCAGCTCCTGCTCGCTGACCAGGATCACGCGGGCGTCGAGGGCGGCGAGCTGCAGCGCGGCCTCGGCCGCTGACTCACCAGGGCCGATCACGGCGACCGGGCGGCCGCGGAAGAAAGCCGCGTCGCAGTAGGCACAATAGCTGACGCCGCGCCCGATCAGCTCCTTCTCGCCGGGGACGGAAAGACGCACGGGGGCGCGCCCGCTGGCGATGATCAACGCGCGTCCCCGCAACAGCAGCCCCTCGCGCGAATGGACCTCGAAGGACCCGTCGGACGGAACGACCGCGTCGGCATACCGGCCTTCGAAGGTGTCGATGTCGAAGCCGCGCGCGTGCGCACGGAAGCGATCAGCCAGCTCGCTCCCGGCGATGAGCTCGAACCCGAGGTAGTTCTCCACGTGGCTCGCCCACTGCGGCTGGCCGCCCAGCTCGCCCGCGATGATGGCCGTGGACAGGCCCTGGCGCGCCGTGTAGATGGCGGCCGCCAGCCCGGCGGGTCCGCCTCCGACGACGACCACGTCGTAGCGGTCGTTCGGTTCCTTCTCAGCCACCTGTCACCTCAGCGGTTCGTGCGTTGGGTCGGCCAGGAGCACCATGCCCGCTTCGCGGTCGCTCATCACCCCGGGCGTGGCCGGCCGGGCGACGACGTCCCGGTGAGGCCTGATCAGAGCAGCGACACCGGGATCCGCACCTCGTTCAGGTGCGAGCCGTCCTTGGCCGACGCCTCGTAGACCACGAGCCAGCCGGTGTCGCTGTCCGTCGAGTAGGCGATCCTCTTTCTGAACGCGCCGCGGCCGGGGGCGCCCTCCGTGGCCGTCGTGAAGGTCTCGACGAGCGCCTGCTCGCCGGCGTCTAGCAGGTCGATATTGACGGTGGCTTCGAAGGCGGTGGCGCGACCCTGGACGACGAAGGGGCTGGACAGGGTCGCGCCGACGCCGGGACGCTCGACGAAGATGGGCGGCTCGAAGCTCTGCCAGTCGGCGCGGCGCTGCGGGTCCTCCACGATCACGCCTTCCCCGCCGATCGTCGCGACACGCTCACCGTCGAGCATGAACGCGACGGCCCTGATCGTCTTGAACTGCGTCATCGTGTACACGACCTGTGCGACGCGTGCGGTCATCGAGAGCGAGCCGCCGCCCGACGCGAACTCGTCCGACAGGTCGACGGTCGCGACGGCGCCGTCGACGGAGATGCCGAGCAGCCTGGTGCCCGTGGGGACGGTCGTCCCGAGGCCGGCGGCCTTCTCGTCAGCGTTCGGGCCCCCGACGAGGGCCTCCATCGCGGCCCTGGCGACCGCGACCGTCTTCGGCAGCGTCCGCTCGGCCGTGCCGAGCTCTTCGCCGCGCAGGAAGTAGACGAGCACGGTCGTCTCGCCGGTGGCCGTCTCTGACCGCGACGGGCTCGCCGCCGGGGTCTCGGTCCCCGGCGAGGCTTCCGTCGGGGTGCCGTCGGAGGGGGGCGGAGCCTCCTCGGTGCCGCACGCGGCGAGCAGCAACGGCGCCGCGAGCGCGAGCAGCGCCAGGATGGCGAGCGCCATCCAGGGCGAGACCGCGCCGCGCCGCGGGGAGTGCCTGTCGGGTCGGCTGGCGGGTGTCATAGCGGGGCGCGACATGAGGATCGCCTCCAACTGGCTGCGACGGCGGGCAGACGGCGCCCGCCGGCTGCCCCCATGCTGACGTTATACAGCAAGAGACGCTGGTGGCCGCGGATACGTTCCGTCGGCCGCCACGTCATCGCTCAGCCGCTCGCCGCACCCTCCCGGATGCACGCGACCGGCTCGGCAGCGGGCCGGCCAACGACCGAGGCGCCGTGAGAACGCTCACCGAGCTCCCGAACGTATTCCCGGTTCGCGGGGTCCTTCTGCCAACGGTGGATGTACAGCCGGCCCCAGAAGCGCTCTAGGGAAGTGCCGAGGCGCAGGCGCACGAGGGGTCTCACGATGTTGCCCACAGAGTAGAACCGCCGATAGCCGTCGATGACCTCGGTCTGCAACTGGATGGCGGTCATGTTCTGCGGCGTGAAGATGACGTGCTGGCCGTCGTAGAACTGCCAGCGGCGCTCGAAGACACGTTCGCCGCCGTTCATCATCTCGTACTGCTTCGTGCCGATCCCGGGCGTGAGGACGTTGAGCATGAGGCTGTCGATGCGGTAGCGCTCGGCGAAGGCGACGGTGTCGCGGGCCGTCCGCATGGTGTCGCTGTCTGCGCCCACGACGAACATGCCGTGCACATGGATCCCGTGGCTGTGCAGGGCGGCGATCGCGTTGGTGATGTCCTCGACCGTCTGCGACTTCGCGTAGCTGTCCAGCGTCGCCTGGTCGACCGATTCGAACCCCAAGGCAAGGCGATGGCAGCCGGAGCGCTGCATGAGCGTCAGCAACTCCTCGTCGCGGGCCACGTCGGTGCGCACCTGGGCCTGCCACTTCAGCTTGATGCCGCGGTCGATCATCATCTGCAGGATCTTCTTGAGCCGCCGCTTGTCGGCGGCGAAGTTGTCGTCGTAGAAGAAGACCGAGCTCGGCTTCTTGGCCTCCAGCTCGGCGATGACGCTCTCCGGGCTGCGCATTCGATACTTGCGGCCGAACATCATCGTCACGGTGCAGAAGGTGCAGTCGAACGGGCACCCCAGGCTGGTCATGATCGGCGTCTCCCGCATGCGCTCCGAGCCCACGATCAAGGAGAGGTCGGGCATCGGCAGCGAGTCGAGATCGGCGCAACGCTCGCGCAGCTCGTTGTGCACGGGGAGCCCGTCACGCCAGAAGGACAGCCCGTTGACGGACTCGAGCTCGCGCTCGCCGCGGAGCGCCTCGAGGAGCTCCAGCATGAGGCCGTCGCCGCCCTCTCCGCGGGCAACGTAGTCGGCGTGCGGCATGGCGTCGTCGGGCACGAAACTGGGGTGGGGGCCGCCGATGATCACAGGGAGCCCGGCGGCCCGCAGCTCATCCGCCAGCGCGTAGGCGGTGGGCGCCGTCGAGGTGGTCGTCGAGATGCCGACGAGGTCGGCCGAGGCGACGTCGTCGCGGTCGATGGGCGCGGCCTGGGGGGCGTAGATGCGTACGTCGTGGCCGGTGGCCTTGAGCGCCGCACCGATGAGGGGCAGGCCGAGACGCGGATAGAAGCCGTACGAGAGGATGTTGATGCTGGGCGGGGCAGGTTCGATGAGGCGGATCTTCACGGCGCTTCCCTTCTCGGCCCGGACCTACCGGCACTCAGCCCGTGGACGTGCCTGTTCTTCTGGCCTGTGCAGCGCCAACCATTAATGATAGGCCTCCGTTACCCGTCCTGCCAGTCGGTAGTCCGTTGGGCCACGCTCGGCGAAGGCGCACGTGAAGCGAGAAGACCGGGTGGCTCTGCGAGCCGCCCGGTCTTCAGGTCTAGCTACGATGCTGACGCCGACTCTGTTACGACAGCACCCGCACGTTGGTCGCCTGCGGCTTGTTGTTCTTGCCGGTGCCCTGCTCAAAGGAGACGGCCTGACCCTCGTCGAGAGACTTGAAGCCCTCGCTCTGGATCTCCGAGAAGTGAACGAAGAGGTCGTCGCCGCCCTCGTGCTCGATGAAGCCATAGCCCTTGTCGGCGTTGAACCACTTTACTTTGCCTGTTGCCATACTGATCAAATCCCTTCGCCCACTCGGGGCAAACAAAAACGACGTGACTTCCGCGTAGAAATGCGGTGTGTCACGTCGCAATCCTGCGGGCCCACTCGGCCCGTCTCTGAAGAGTATAGCAGATTCTGAAGCGTCGTGCTCATGGAGCGGACGAAGCGATGTCAGCGTCGGCGTTCCAGCGTCGCGGCGGCCAGCCGGCTGGCTTTGCTACGAAAATCAGCGTAGAATGGTACAGTCTACGGAAGGGTCCACCCATGGACTATCTCTGCACCGTTCCATCCCACTCGTGAAGTCCCGCGTCGCAGGCGGGTTCATCCTCCCGGCCACCGGCAAGATCAGCGACCGGATCAAGTCCTACGGGCGCGGGCGCATCTGTGAGGTAGGGGGCTGCACCACCATCCTCTCGGCCTACAACCCCGCCAGTCTCTGCTCGTCGCACGCTCGCGCCGGCACACCGCAGCGTCGTTCGTAGGTCTCGGTCCGGCCGCTGACGAGGCCCGCTGCCCTCACGGGCGGCGGGCCTCCCGCAGCTTGGCTCAAGAACGTCTCTGCAGGTGTCGTCCCTCGCCGCCGACGACGAGGAACTGATGACCCTGGCCGCAGGAGCCGGATGCAGAGGGTGTTCATCGGTTTCGAGTCCCCCACGCCGGAGGGGCTCCGGGAGCTCGGCAAGAGGTTCAACCTTCAAGGAGGCCGCGACTTCCGCGCCTCCGTCCGGCGGATCCAGCGGCACAAGATCCTGGTCGTGGGCTCCTTCATCGGTCTGGACGTGGACGGACCGGGCATCGGCAGGTGCGTCGCCGAGACGGCCAATCAGTATGGAGCGAACATGCTCAACGCGCTGTTTCTGACACACCTGCCGGGGACGCGCCTGTGGGACCAGATGAACGCGGAGGACCGCATCCTGCTTGATGAGGTCCCGGACGACTGGGCGTACTACACCCTGGGCGAAACGAGACGATGAGCAGCACATGACACCAGATGATCCGCGCATGGAGTTTCTCGGTGCGATGGCCGCGGCTCTCTCGCGCTACGGCGAGACCGCCGACAGCCTCGAGACCGGGCTGCAGGCCTGCGCCCGCACCTTGGGCGTGGAGGTCGCGTTCTTCACGGTTCCCACCGCGGTGTTCGTCGCCTACGGTCACGGCGCCGCCATGCACACCGTGCTGCTCCACACCCGCGACATTGGGATCGACCTCGAGGCCCTGAGCCTGCTCGACGAGACGCTGATCGACGTCACGCGCGGTCGCAAGTCCGCCGCCCAGGGGCTGGCCGAGGTCAGGCTCATCACGGCTCATCCGCTCCGCTTTCCCTGGTACATGCGTGTGCTGGCATCGGGTGTGGGCGCCGCCGCGATCGCGGTCTTTCTTGGCGGCGGCGCGCACGAACTGACCGCTGCCATCCCCGTCGGCCTCGCCGTGGGAGCGCTCTCGGTGCTTGCCCGGCGCACGGAGCGCCTCACCAGCCTGGTCGAACTGCTGGCCGGCTTTCTGGCGGCGGTGCTGACCCTGGCATTGGGGCACGCGTTGCCACACTTCCATCTCGCGACGGTCGTGCTGGCCGGGCTCATCTTGCTGCTGCCCGGCCTCAGCATCACCCTGGGCGTCGCGGAGCTGGCCGCAAGACACCTCGTCTCGGGGTCCGCGCGGCTGGCCGGCGCGACGGTCTCGCTCGTGAGCCTGGGGCTTGGGGTGGCGATAGGCTACGCGATCTTCGCCAAGCTTGGCTGGGTGCCGGCCGCCGGCCCCGCCAGGGAGGTCCCGGGACAGTGGCTGACCGTCCTGGCCCTCGTCGCCAGCTCCGCCGTGCTTCTCATCGTGACCAACTCGCGCCCGCGCGACTTCCTGGTGGTGCTCAGCGCCGTGGCTGTTGCAGTCTACGGCGCGCGCCTGGGCGCCTGGCTGCTTGGTCCCACGATCGGCGTCGTCGTCGCCAGCCTGCTGCTGGGCCTGGGCAGCAACCTGTTCGCTCGGCTCACCAACCGGCCGGCTGCCCTTCCTCTCGTGCCGGGCCTGCTCGCGCTGGTGCCGGGCGCCCTCGGCTTCCGCGGCATCTCGGCCTTCCTGCGCAGCGCCACGGGCAGCCTCGAGATCCTCGCGGCCGTACTGGTGATCGCCGCGGGTCTGGTCGTGGGCCTGCTCGTGGCCGACGCAACGTTGCCGGCCCGGCACGAGCCATATCGAGGCTGAGACGGATGATGCCCGGCTTGCGGAGGGTCGGCAGACCAGCGAGGACGGCATGGCTGCCGGTCACCGGAGGGCGGCCCGAGCCGAAGCCCCGCCAGAACATGTCGGCGCTCTCCTCTTCGGACTTGGGCCGCCGTGCCGTCGTGAGAAGCCGAGTAGGTCTTGCGCGTGAGCGTACCCGCTAGCGGTGATCGCCGCCGCGGCCGACCGTGAGGGGCAGCAGCGCGGGTCGGGGGGCGCGCCGAGCGTGTCGGCGAGGAGGCCACCCGGGCGGTCGCAGCGGCCGCCTCAGGTCGTCGAATCCGACCCGCGATGATGACGAAGACCCGGGGCGGACCGCCGAGCCCGCCGCCAGCGCACCCGCCACAGTCGCCAGCAGGGCGAGGCCGGCAGCCTGTTGGGCCTCGCCGGCCAGCGGCCCGCTGTCGAACGGGTCACAGCCCCAGTACTGCTGCGCGAGGCCACGCGGCCAGTCGAGGCCGAGATACTCCATCTGCAGTGTCGAGAAGGAGGTGACGCGTCGCGACGCTGAGAGGCGGGCATGAGGGCGCGTCGTGAGTGCGAACAGTTGCCCGCCACAGGCGACATAGCGCTCGCCGGGCGCGGCGATGCAGCGCGCATGATCATCATCGGGGAGTTCTTGGGGGTCGTTCTCCCAGACCCACTTGAGCGGGACCTTCACCTCGACGCTCCTCGCCTCGGCCTTGGGGCCAGCGTGCCGTCGTGTGAAGCCGCGTTGGTCTGACTCTTTTAGTATACCACGCTCACGCGTCGCCACCGCTGCCGATCCTGGGGTCCGCAAGACGCTCGTCACCCGGCGGGCGGCTGATAGCGGGCAAGGGCGAACTCGACGAACCGCGACTGCACCTGCTCGCTTGCGAGCAGCTTCGCAGCGGGCGGCAGCGACAGGATGGCTCCGAGGACCGCGTTGGCGAACGCCGGTCCTCGCCCCGCCGCGCCGTCCACGAGCAGGTCCGCCAGCCTCCCCCGCTCGAGCATCCGCCGTGTGAGGTACTCGACGGCGTTGAGCGGGACATGGGGCGCTCGGGGGCGGCGGACCATGGTCACGGAGTCCTCACCACACGCCCCGACGCAGACGCCGCAGCCGATGCAGCGGTCGCGATCCACGTCGCCGATGAGTCGTGTCGCGGCCATGTCGCCGTCGTTCTGCCGAGCGCCTTGGCGGAGCACGAGCGAGATGGCCTGCACCGGGCACGCCCGCACGCACTTGCCGCAGCCCGTGCACCGATGATCGTCGACTGTGGGCTGGAACGCGCTCGGCTGCATCACCGGCATGCCCTTCTGAGCTGAGCGGAGTTCGACGCAGCAACAGGAGCAACAGCTGCAGATGTAGCTCAGCTCCCGCTGCACGTTGTCGGCGATGTGCACGAGGCCGTGCTCGCGAGCGGCCTCGAGCAGCTCGCGGCCCTCACCGCTGCTGATCTGCCTGGCGTGGCCGTGCCGAATGAGGTAGCGCGCCGCCGCCCCGAGACTCATGCACGTCTCCATGGGATAGTCGCAGGCCGTGCCCAGATGCGTCGCCACGTGGCGGCAGAAGCAGTCCGTCACGGCCAGGCAGGCGGCCTGCTCCACATACGAGGTGGCTTGCTCCCCGTCGAGGACCTCCGACGTGGGGTCGTCGAAGAGCGCGCTCTCCTGCACGAGGGTGCGGCTGACGAGGGTACGGGCGCCCGACACCTCCTCGTCGAAGGCGCTGTCGCCGGCCATGTAGGCCTCGTAGGCTCGGGCCAGTCGCGCCTTCGGCAGCCCGTCGTCGAGGCGCATCATGGAGAGCTCGAAGAACCCCACCACAGGAGGCGCGAGCATGTACGTCGTCGCGCCCGTCCGCGTGTCGTGCAGATCGAGGACGAGCCCCTTGCCGGCCATCGCGTCGAGGCGGGCGCGGAGTGCGCCGGCGTCCATGCGGGTGCGTCGGGCGAGGTCGTCGATGGTGACGGGAACGACCGGCAGGCGGGCAGCCAGGGCGGCGTCGTCGGGCGAGAAGAGCGTCTCGAGGATCTCCCGCCAGGCCTGCTTCGCAGCCGGATCCTGTGGCTCCACCATGGCCACGGGCCCGCGCAGCAGGCGCTTCGCCAGGTCCTGATGAGCGTGCCCCAGGCTCGTCGCGTGTCCCACGATTCCCTAGTCCACGCCGCCCTGGGCCCTACGCCCGGCGGCGTGCTCAATAGCTCTTCCGTGCATTAGTCCACGCCGCCCTGGGCCCTACGCCCGGCGGCGTGCTCAATAGCTCTTCCGTGCATTAGTCCACGCCGCCCTGGGCCCTACGCCCGGCGGCGTGCTCAATAGCTCTTCCGTGCATTAGTCCACGCCGCCCTGGGCCCTACGCCCGGCGGCGTGCTCAATAGCTCTTCCGTGCATTAGTCCACGCCGCCCTGGGCCCTACGCCCGGCGGCGTGCTCAATAGCTCTTCCGTGCATTAGTCCACGTCGGGCAGGTACTCGGCCTTGCCCTGCACCGGAGGGGCGCCCACGATCAGGACGACCGCCTCCGCTTCGCTCTCGTTCCTGAGCTGCAGGGCGGTCTCCGTCTCGACGACCGCGACCGAACCGCACGGGAGCTGGACCCGCTCGGGCGGGTCGCCGACGAGGAGTGTCGCGGCGCCCTCGAGGACGACGAACATCTCCTCCTGGACGCGCTCGAGGTGGCGCGTGCCGCGCGCGCCGGCCGGCAGGCGCCAGATGTTGGCGCGCATCTCGCGGAGGGCCTCGGAGAGCGACGCGCGGCCCCGTCGCAGGTCGCCTCGCTGCGGCGGCTCGAACGCGCGTCCCTCAGGGCGGAAGACCGTGTATCCCATGGTGGCAAGCTAGCCGACCCGCATCGAGGGTGCAAGTCCCCACTTGTGATGCATGGGGCGGATCCGCGGGCCTCCTGCACGGACGACAAACGCTTGAACTCTCCGGGGTCCGGACGTAGACCGTCATGAGACGACTCCACGGGCTGCCGGGAGGCCACGACGGAGGAGGGACTCGTGAGACACAAACCAGTGATGGCGGTGGCCCTCTGTCTGGGCGTGGTCGCCTTGCTCGGAGTCGTCGCCTCGCCGGCGCTGGCGGCGACCTGCGTCGACTGTCATGCCGAGCCGCCGGATGGACCACCAGCTCCCCACGGCGTCCTCGTGGACGCCGTCACCGACTGCGCCACCTGCCACCGCGGCATGAGCCCGCATCCGGCGTCGCTGAGGGTTCCTGGTCTGTCACTCGGTGGGAAGGCGTCCGCCGCCGGGCTCGCGCTGACGGGCAAGCTCTGGCAGCCGGGCTTGGTCAGCTTCGTCGACGGTCCCGGCGGGTCCTACATGTTGAAGGTCGGGCTCCCCGACGTCACCGTCTACTTGCAGCAACGGCTCTGGGCCGACACCGAGTTCACGGACCTGACCCAGGTGACCACCGCTGCCGGGATGTTCAGCGAAGGCGCGTACAGCTATACGGTGCCGTCCCCGGTACCCTTCGCAGCCTACCGCGCCCTCTCCCAGGGCACTGTCCTCACGCCGGACCTCGGATCGAGCAGCTTCTGGCGGCCGGCGGCGTCAGTGCTCTTGCCGAAGCCCAGGCTCACCCTCAGGCTGAGCGGCCTCAGCAAAGGGTTCGTCAACCTCGGACGGAAGCTCAGGGTGAGCGGTACGGTGACACCGACCGATCTTGCCGGCCAGGACGTCTTCGTGAAGTGGCAAGTGAAGGCCGGCCGCAAGTGGGCCGACGTCAGGGACCACTTCGAGACGATCGGCGCCACCGGCACCTACAGCTGGACGTTCACCGTGAGGAAGCGAGGTCTCTTCCGCATCCGCGCCATGGTCGAGGCGACGCCGGACACCGCCGATGTCGTGACGACCTGGCGCCGATTCGCGGTGAAGTAACCGGGGCCGCGTACGCGACCAGCCGAACGCCGAAGAGGCCCGCTGGCCTTATGGGTCGTGCGGGAGAGAAGCTGGAAGCGGCGACCAGAGGCCAACCGGTGGTGGAGATCCTGGGGTCGTCATTCCACGATGCCCTGGCGGGTCGCCGCCGCCGTCTCCGCGGCGCCAGTGGCCGCTCGTCCCGCCTTCCCCGCCTCAGCAGGCCGCCGCTGTTTGCGCCGCATCCCGAACAGGAACCTGGTGACCGACCAGCGCCGTACGCCCTCGTAGAGCGCGAACGTACCGAGCACCGAGAGCGCCAGGAGCGCCAGCCACTGCAGCGGCTGCCACACCGCCCAGCCGACGAGGTAGAAGGCGAGGACCACGATCACCGTCTGGTGCAGCACGTAGACCGGGTACGACCCCTCGGCCAGATAGGCGAGAGCGGGTGAGGGACGGTCGAGATAGCGCTTCCCGTAGCCCAGCAGCCCGACCATCATCAGCCACGTCCCCATCATGCCCAGATAGACGATCGCGGCGAGCTGCGGCGAGGGGTCGGGCAGCGAGTCGCGGAAGTTCTGGCTGAGAGACCACCAAACGGTGAGGGCGAGACCCAGCGCCAGGGCGGGGAGACGGAAGCGCTCGGCCGACTCAACGAAGGCCGCATCGCGGACCACGAGGTAGCCGAGCACGAAGAAGACGAGGTAGTACCAGATGCCCTCGCCGGTCGGGTCGGGCAGCGCGTCGCCGACGAACACGAGAAACGCCGGCAGCAACCACCAGACGGGGCGGGCAAGGCGGCGCGAGAGGCCCTGCAGGAAGGCGCCGCCTCGCCCGCCCCGCCCCCACGCGAACAGCGGCAGCGCGACCAGGGACAGCACCAGCAGCATGATGATGAACCAGAGCTGACCGAAGCCGAAGTAACCGTAGTAGTCGCTGTGGGCCTCAGAGCTGAACCGGAAGAAGTCGCCGCTTGAGACGTAGTCCCAGTACGAACCGGTGTACCCGGCATTGGACCGCGCCCCGTAGTAGCACTGCGGCGGGACGAGGACGAGGACGCCGAAGACGAAGGGGACCCCCAGGCGCAGGAGGCGCTCGCCCACGTACTGCCGGTTGCCGCGCTTGCGCAGCGCGAAGCAGGTCGAGGCGCCGGCCAGCAGGAAGAGCAGCTGCATGTGCCAGGCAGAGATGAAGTCCAGCAGGTAGGTCACCGCCGTCGAGAGACGAGCGGCCTTCACGTACCACAGCTCGAGGTTGTAGACGCGCAGGGTGTGGAACGGGAACAGCAGCAGCACGGCCAGCACGCGCAGCCAGTCGATGTAGTGCTGGCGAGCGAACGACCGCTCAAGTCCGGACGCCGCGAGCGACTGCGTCTCCCCCTCCAGGATTCCCGCGCTCATAGCTCCCCTCCGGATCCTGGCCCTGTGCTGAATCTAGTCCCGTCGGGCCCCGAGATACAGCGTTGGCTGTGGTGTGCAGCTCACCACACAAACGGCACCAGGCTGTGTGGGACCTCCTGCCGGTACGCCTCGTAGTCGGGCTGTTCCTCGCTGAGCCACGCCTCCTCGCGACGACGCTTGGCGTCCAGGAACAGTGCGGTGACCGCCCACGGGGCCAGTGCGGCGGGCGATGAGACCAGCGCCCAGGCGAGGGCGAGGAGCAGGCCTCCGCCGTACATGGGATGGCGGACGAGTCCGTAGGCCCCATCTCGTCTCAGGCTCGCCTGCTGGACGGGCTTGGGAAACGGTGTGAGCTGTCTGCCGAGCGCGCCGATCCCCGCCGCGAGCAGATAGGCGCCGGCCAGCGCCGCGGGGCCGGCCGTGAGCAGGCGCAGACTGCGGGTCGACGAGGGCCAGCGCCACCCGTGCATCCCGGCCACTGCAATCGCGGCCATGAGGGCCAGCTGTAGCGCCGCCCACCCCTCGCCGCGCTGCCCCATCTCGGGCCAGGTCCAGGCGGCCCCCGCCGCGTCGGGATCGTCCCGGCCAAACCGCTCCGTCACGATGAACCCCCTCCTGTCGGTGAGCGCGGATCTCCTCTGGCGAATCTCTGCCCCGTGTGCATCCTGCACATCTCAGGACTCTCGTATGAAGAACATCTACGACCGGTCCGCGAGCAGTCAAGCGTACGTCGCCTCGCAGGCTGCATCGCGGCATGCGCGGAGCAGCGTAGCTCGCTACGCCCAAGCCCAGACCCGCGACGGACTGCGTGGGCGACAGGCCCACGGAAGCCAACCGCCGGACGGCGTACCGGGCTCCTTGCTCGTCGAGTTCCCGCCGCTCGGTCTGGTCGAGATACCGAGGGTAGGCCAACGGTCACGTCGGCGAGGACATCCGCAGGGCCGCACTTCGCACCTGATACGCACGGGTGGCGGCGCCGGCGGCGATGGCCCAGAGGAACCAGCTGCCGTAGAAGAGACCGAAGACCCAGCCATACATGGCGCCGAAGTCCGCATCGCCGGCGATCAGTTCGCTGAGCAGAGTCCAGCAGGCGGCCGGACCGATCATGGCGACGACGACGGTGGCGGACCAGCCTGCGGCCAGCAACAGCCGGCGCGGCAGCCGGCGCGGCGTCCGCACCAGGAGCAGGGACAGGGCGGCCGCCAACAGCCACGGGACAGCGGGCAGCCACAGCGTGAACGAGCCGGCCAGGCCGTGCGCGCCCGGCCACCTGAGCCCGAACGAGCCGCCCAGTGCCCACCACGTCTTCAGGACCGGGTAGGGCAGCGCGAGCGCCAGCGCCGCGTAGCCGTACCACGAGACCGCTCGGGAGCCGGCGGCCGGGCGCGCCAAGGTGAGATGAGCGAGCACGACGAGGGCGGCGAGAGCCAGCGCCCGGGTCGCGAGCCCCGGCCAGTCGACGCCGGGCGGCATGAGACCCGGGACGACGAGGCTCGCGATGCGGAACAGATCGAGCGGCAGCCCGCTGGCCGTCCACAGCAGCAGCAGGAGACCGCCCCAGCTCAGGGCGCGGCCGAGGCGCGGCAGCCGGGGGCGTCCAGTCAGTCGCAGGACGATCCCCGCCGCGGCCACACCGGCGGCGACGAGCGGGAGCCGGTCCGGGGCGAAGCTCTCGGCGTAGGCCGGCCGGTCAGGGAGAACCAGGCCCGCCAGTCCGGCCACGAACAGCGTGCCGCACAGGGCCAGCGCGATCCACATCTCCAGGCGTGCGTGGATGGTCCGCGGGATCATGATCCCCCTGGGTGACGCCTGCGGCGGCATCCTAGGCAGCTGCCAGCTCGGGTGAGGTTGCGAGCTTGGGGGTGAGGGCAACGGACACCTGGCGGACGCCGGTCACGTCCCTCTCCATGTGCAGCGTCGTGCCGCGTCCGTCCGAGAGGATCTCGAACTCGTCCATGAGGTTGTTGATCAGGAAGAGCCCGCGTCCGTGCTCGCCCATCAGGTCGGGCTCTGCGTCGGTGTCGATCTGCGAGGGGTCGAACCCTGGACCCCCATCGCTCACTTCAAGCGTGAACCGGTCGTCGCGCAGGTCGGCGAAGACGCCCACGGGGCTGCCCGCCGCGTGCGCGACCGCGTTGATGAGCGCTTCGTCGGCGCAGAGCACGATCATTCGCGAAGCCGCATCGTCGATGCGGTTCGCGGTCAGATAGGCAGTGAGAGTCTCGCGCAGCACAGCAGCCGATGACGGCCGAGCCGCGAACCAACGCCGGAACGCGCCGGGGCGCTGCCGCCGCCAGCGGCTGGTATCGCTGCAAGCGGCCCTGACGGCCACGAGACCATGGGTGATGCCGCTCGTGGCCGTGACCGTTGCCGCCATATGCCGCGCGGTGCGATCGACTGTGGTCTCCAGCTTCCCTATGACTGTCGTGGTCTTCATGGCTCCCAGCCTCCGATGCCCCTCCGGATCGCCGATGTGGTCGTGGCCTCAGTGTGGCTCCACGGGAAGCCGGGCGCGCCCGCCAACGGGGGAGAATCCGACCTGCCGATGCGGAGAGTCCTGGCCCTGGCCAGATGGGCAGATGCCCCCGCCTACGGGCGCCAGACCGCTCGGACGCAGGTGCCGTCCTCGCTCGACGACAGCTCCAGCCGCGCCCCGATCGACTCGGCCCGCTCGGTCATGATGCCGTCGCTGCCTTCTGCGCGCCGTCCTTGCCAAGGTCGACCCGCCTCGCGTCCGGAGACCCCGCCAGAAGCCCCGGCTCGCGCAGGAGGATGGCACCGAGCGCAGCCGCCATGATCAGGTTCGGTACCGTCCACGGACCCAGCGGGGAGACCACCAGCAGGAAGACGATGCCGCCGAGAAGGCCGAGGCCTCCCCACCGGCCACCAGCGATCATCAGCAACCCGACGGTCACTTCAAAGCTGGCAGTGAGCAGACCGAAGGCCACAGGGGCTCTGGCGACCACATGTTCGAAGACCCACTCGTAGGGGGGAAACAGCGGCGCACGTGTGCCGAGGTCCACGAACCCGTCGGGCGCCGCCAGGACGAACACGACGTTGACGCCGACCGCCATAACGACGAAGACGACGCCGAGAGCCCTACGCCCGGCACGCGGGCGCCAGAGCGCGAGCCCCAGAGCGACCAGGCAGAAGGCCGCCCAGACCGTGGTCTGCTGCACCATGACCATCTCCCCTTCCCGGCTCCCATTCGTGACCCAGTGGTCGCCGTCCAGGACGATCCACGAGCCCCCATGACCGAGTCGCGCTCCGACCACAGTCAGCAGGCTACGGGACGGTCGGCGCGGCCGCGCCCTGCACGGGGACAGTCTCCTGACTGGTCAGGTGACCAGGCTTCTCGATCGCCGAGGCACGGTCCGGGCCCCGTCTTGCGCAGCGGCGACCACAGCGAGCCGGTGGCGTTGGGGCTG
>CAVPJG010000001.1:0-68008 GCA_963705205.1 uncultured Thermoleophilia bacterium | reverse complement strand
CAGCTGGTCCGCAGCGCCGGCACGAGCGCTCAGCTGCAGGCCAAGGAGGGCGGCCACGGCGTCGTCCGTCTCCCCTCCGGCGAGCTGCGGCGCATCCGTCTCGCCTGCCGCGCGACGGTGGGCGAGCTCGGTAACTCGGACCACTCGAACCTCTCCGGCGGCAAGGCCGGCCGCACCCGCTGGCGCGGCGTGCGCCCGACCGTGCGCGGCACGGCCATGAACCCGGTCGACCACCCGCACGGTGGCGGCGAGGGCAAGACGACGGCCGGCCGTCATCCGGTGACGCCGTGGGGCGTGCCCACGCTGGGCTATCGCACGCGCGCCAACCACAAGGCGTCGGACAAGTTGATCATCCGCGGCCGCAAACGCGGCAAGCGCGGGTAAGGCAGGAGGCACCTTTTGAGCAGGTCAGCAAAGAAGGGACCGTTCGTCGACGAGCGCCTCATGAAGCGCATCGAGCAGATGAACGCCGCCGGCCAGAAGAAGATGATCAAGACCTGGTCGCGGGCCTCAACGGTCTTCCCCGACATGGTCGGTCACACCATCGCTGTCCACGACGGGCGCAAGCACGTGCCCATCTTCGTCAGCGAGTCCATGGTCGGTCACAAGCTGGGCGAGTTCGCGCTCACCCGTACGTTCCGCGGTCACATCAAGGGTGACCGCTCGGCGAGAAGGTAATCATCGATGGCAGTCAGAGCACAGGCGAAATACGTTCGCGTCGCACCGCGCAAGGCGCGCGAGGCGGCCGACCTCATCCGCGGCAAGTCCGTGGCTGAGGCGCGCAGCGTGCTGTTCTTCGCCAACCGTAACTCGGCTCGTCTCGTCGCCGCGGTCCTCGACTCCGCCGTGGCCAACGCCGAGCACAACAACGCCCTCTCCGCCGACGACCTGTATGTCAAGGAAGCGCGCGTCGACGAGGGTCCTACCCTCAAGCGGTGGCAGTTCCGGGCCATGGGCCGCGTGAACCGCATCCGCAAGCGCAGCAGCCACATCACCGTCGCGGTCGAGCAAAGGGAGGGCCGTTCCTAATGGGCCAGAAAGTGCATCCCGGCGGCTTCCGCGTCGGCGTCATCCACGACTGGAAGTCGCACTGGTACACGGAGAAGGAGTTCAAGCAGTTCCTGGCCGAGGACGAGCGCATCCGCCTGCACATCCTGCGCAAGCTCTCGCACGCCGGTCTATCGCGCATCATCATCCGCAAGGACCAGAACAACATCACCATCGACATCCACACGGCGCGCCCCGGCATCGTGATCGGCAAGAGCGGGTCCGAGGTCGACGCGCTGCGCAAAGAGATCCACGGGATGACCCGGAAGAACGTCCAGGTCAACATCATCGAGGTCAAGCGTCCGGAGCTCGACGCCGTGCTCGTAGCCCAGTCCATCGCCGAGCAGCTCGAGAACCGCGTCAGTTTCCGCCGCGCGATGAAGCGCGCCCTGACGAGCGCCATGCGTTCGGGCGCCGCCGGCATGCGCGTGCGCTGCGGCGGCCGTCTGGGCGGCGCCGAGATGGCCCGCAACGAACACTACAGCGAAGGTCGCGTCCCGCTGCATACCCTGCGCGCGGACATCGACTACGGCTTCCGCGAGGCCCGCACCACCTTCGGCCGTATCGGCGTCAAGGTGTGGATCAACAAGGGCGAGATCCTGCCCGAGGGCTACCCCATGGATGAGGCCAAGGCGCGCATGGAGCGCGACGAGCAGCGCCGCGACGACCGCGGCGGTCGCGACCGTCGCCCCCGCCGCGACGGCGCCCCCGGCGGTCGTGGCCCAGGCGGCCCCGGTCGCGGTCCCGGTGGTCCGGGTCGTGGCCCAGGCGGCCCCGGTCGCGGTCCCGGTGGTCCGGGTCGTGGCCCAGGCGGCCCCGGTCGCGGTCCCGGTGGTCCGGGTCGTGGCCCGGGCGGCCAGCGGCCCTCCGTGGGCCCCAAGGCGCCGATGGGTCGTCAGGCTCCGAACCGTACGGCCAAGCCTGCCGATGCACCCAAGCCTGAGACCAAGCCTGAGACCAAGCCAGACGCGCCCAAGACCGAGCAGAGCTGACGGGAGAGGACGTAGACGATGCTTCTGCCGAAGAGAGTCAAGCACAGGAAACAACAGCGCGGCCGCATGGCCGGCGAGGCCAAGGGCGGCACGACCGTCGAATTCGGCCAGTACGGCCTGAAGGCGATCGAGCGCGGCTGGATCACCAACCGTCAGATCGAAGCAGCCCGTATCGCCATGACGCGCTACATCAAGCGTGGCGGCAAGGTGTGGATCAACGTGTTCCCGCACAAGCCGGTCACGCGGAAGGCCGCCGAGACGCGCATGGGCGGCGGCAAGGGCTCGCCCGAGTCGTGGGTGGCCGTGGTCAAGCCGGGCAAGGTCATGTTCGAACTGGCCGGCGTCAGCGAGCCTGTGGCCCGCGAGGCCATGCGCCTGGCGGCCCACAAACTGCCCATCAAGTGCAAGTTCGTGACGAGGGAGGGCAGTCTCTTTGAAGGCTAGCAAGCTCCGCGAGCTCTCCGACGACGAGCTCATCGTGCGCCTCAAGGACACGCGCAAGGAGCTCTTCAACCTGCGCTTCCAGCATGCCACTGGGCAGCTCGACAACCCGATGAAACTGAATGCGACGCGCCGCGAGATCGCCCGCCTGCTCACCATGCAGGCCGAGCGGGAGCACGAGCGCAACGCCGGTGGTGAAGCCTGATGGCGACGACGAAGAAGACAGACAGCGGCAAGCCCGCTGCCAAGCAGTCCGCGGCCCGCAAGCCGGCGGCGAAGAAGGCGGCGGCGAAGAAGGCCGCGCCCAAGAAGACGACCGCCAAGAAGGCCGTGGCCCCCGAGACGAAGCCGGCCAAGAAGGTCTCGGCCGCGCGCAGCAAGGCCAAGGCCGAGCGCACGGCGCCCGAGAAGGTGCCGGGCCGCAAGGAGCGTCGTGGCATCGTCGTGAGCGACGCCATGGACAAGACCATCGTGGTGCGCATCGACGTGGCGCAGAAGCACGAGCGGTACGGCAAGGTCGTACGCCGCTCCAGCAAGCTGCACGCTCACGACGAGCAGAACGCGGCCGGCGTCGGCGACCTCGTGCGGGTCGTCGAGACGCGTCCGCTGAGCGCGACCAAGCGGTGGCGTCTCCTCGAGGTCCTCGAGAAAGCCAAGTAAGAATTCCGGCAGAGGAAGCACATGATCCAGGTTGAGTCCAGACTACGAGTCGCCGACAACACGGGCGCACGCGAGATCCTCTGTATCCGGATCCGCGGGGGCTCGAAGCGGCGCTACGCCACGGTCGGCGACATCATCGTCGGCACCGTCAAGGTCGCCACGCCCGGCGGCAGCGTGAAGAAGGGCGACGTCGTGCGCGCGGTCGTGGTGCGCACCAAGAAGGAGTTCGGTCGTAAGGACGGCACCTACATCGCGTTCGATGAGAACGCCGCCGTCCTCATCGACAACCAGAACAACCCGCGAGGGACCCGCATCTTCGGTCCCGTCGCCCGCGAGCTGCGCGAGAAGAACTTCATGAAGATCGTGTCGCTCGCTCCCGAGGTGCTGTGATGGCCAACATGAAGATCAAGAAGGGCGACCAGGTGCGTGTCATCAGCGGCAAGGAGGCGGGGAAGACCGCCAAGGTGAGCCGCGTCGACACGGAGAAGCACCGCGTCGTCCTCGAGCGGCTCAACATGGTGAAGAAGCACACCAAGCCGAATCCCAAGACCAACCCGCAGGGTGGCGTGATCGAGCGCGAAGCCCCGATCGACGCATCCAACGTGATGCTCGTCTGCCCCTCCTGCGGCCAGCCCACCCGTGTCGGGTACCGGTTGACCGAGGGAGGCGGCAAGGTCCGCACGTGCCGCCGCGCCAGTTGCGGCAAAGACATCGACAAGGCGTAACCAGATGGCCAGGCTCAAGGACAAGTACTTCAAAGAGATCGTGCCCGAGCTCAAAGACGAGTTCGGCTACCGCAACGTGATGGAAGTCCCGCGCGTCACCAAGGTCACGCTCAACATGGGCGTCGGCGAGGCGAAGACGAACGCGAAGCTGCTCGACGACGCCGTCGAAGAGCTGGCGCTGATCACCGGCCAGCGGCCGGCGATCACCAAGGCGCGCAAGTCGATCGCCGGCTTCAAGCTCCGCGAGGGCATGTCCATCGGCTGCCGCGTCACGCTTCGCGGCGAGCGCATGTACGAGATGATCGACCGGCTCGTCTCCATCGCCCTTCCGCGTATCCGCGACTTCCGCGGCATCGACCCCGGCCAGTTCGACGGGCGCGGCAACTTCGCCATGGGCGTGCGCGAGCAGACCATCTTCCCCGAGATCGACTACGACTCGGTGGAGACGTTCCGCGGTCTCAACGTCGTCATCACGACGACCGCCAAGACGGACGAGGAAGGGCGCGCCCTGCTGGCCAAGCTGGGTATGCCGTTCCGTTCCAACTAGGAGCATCTGAAGCATGGCCAAGACATCCCTCGTGGTGAAAGCCGGACGCAAGCAGCGCTACCAGACGCGGCAGTACAACCGCTGCCAGCGTTGTGGCCGTCCGCGCGCCTACTACCGCAAGTTCGGGCTCTGCCGCATCTGTCTGCGCGAAGTGGCGCACCAGGGCGTCATCCCCGGTCTGACCAAGTCGAGCTGGTGAGGAGGCGAGGACCATGTCAATGACGGACCCCATCGCCGATATGCTCACGCGCATCCGTAACGGCAGCACCGCGCGCCACAGCACGGTCGAGATCCCGGCCTCCAGGATGAAGGCCGAGATCGCTCGCCTCATGACGGAGCAGGGCTACATCGCCGGCTACGACACGAAGCAGGGCGAACACGGCCAGGTCATCGTGGTCGAGCTCAAGTACGGCAAGAACCGGGAGCGCGTCATCTCCGGCATCAAGCGGGTCTCCAAGCCCGGGCGCCGCATCTACGCCAAGAAGGAGACGCTGCCCAAGGTGCTCGGCGGGCTCGGCACGGCCATCATCTCCACGTCGCGAGGCCTCGTGACCAGCGCTGAGGCGCAGAAACTCGGCCTCGGCGGCGAGGTCATCTGCTTCATCTGGTAAGGACGGGACATGTCGAGGATCGGAAAAGCCCCAATCCCGCTGCCCGGCAGCGTGGAGTTCAAGTACGACAACGCCGTCGTCACCGTGAAGGGTCCCAAGGGTGAGCTCACCCAACGGGTCCCCCGCGAGATGATGGTGGAGGTCGGCGACGGCGTCATCCAGGTCAAGCGGCCTACGGACAGCGGTCAGCACCGCTCGCTGCACGGGCTCACCCGGACGCTCATCGCCAACATGGTGACCGGCG
Organism: uncultured Thermoleophilia bacterium; assembly: GCA_963705205.1. Taxonomy (GTDB): domain Bacteria; phylum Actinomycetota; class Thermoleophilia; order UBA2241; family UBA2241; genus CAIXSE01. Next base: position 62,741 of record CAVPJG010000001.1, on the reverse strand, counting down.
TCACGGACGGCTTCGAGAAGCGTCTCGAGATCGTCGGGGTCGGCTACCGCGCCAGTGTCAAGGGCGACGCTCTCGAGCTGCTGGTCGGGTACAGCCACCCGGTGGTCATCGAGCCGCCGGAGCACATCACCTTCGAGACGCCGCAGCAGACCGTGGTCGTCGTCAGGGGCATCGACAAGCAGGTCGTCGGTGAGGTCGCCGCCAAGGTGCGCTCCATCCGGCCGCCCGAGCCGTACAAGGGCAAGGGCATCCGGTACGCCGGCGAGTACGTCCAGCGCAAGGTCGGCAAGCGCGCCTAGCGCTGCCTGAGAGAAGAGGAACGACCAGAAGATGAGCGCAACCAGCATCAGAGAGGCCCGGGCGAGGCGCAAGCGCCGCATCCGCGGCCGCATCAGCGGCACCATCGAGCGCCCGCGCGTGTCGGTGTTCCGCTCGAACAAGGCGATCTACGCCCAGCTCGTCGACGACGCCGCCGCGGCGACGATCGTCGCCGCGCGCTCCAGCGAGGTCGACGGCTCCGGTCTCAAGAAGGCCGAGGTCGCGAAGAAGGTCGGCGAGCTGCTTGCGCAGCGCGCCAAGGACAAGGGCATCGAGAGGGTCGTGTTCGACCGCTCGGGCTATCTGTATCACGGCCGAGTCAAGGCTCTCGCCGAGGGCGCCCGCGAGGGCGGCCTGGCTTTCTGACAAGGAGAATAGGACCCCGTGGCTAGAGGATCATTCAGCGAAGGCAACGAGCTCAAAGAGCGCGTCGTCGATATCAACCGCGTCGCCAAGGTCGTCAAGGGCGGCCGGCGGTTCTCCTTCACGGCCCTGGTCGTCGTCGGTGACGAGAACGGGCATGTGGGCGCCGGCTACGGCAAGGCGCGCGAGGTGCCGCTGGCGATCCAGAAGGCGATCGAGGACGCGAAGAAGAACCTGTTCACCGTGCCGCGCTACAACGGCACGACCACCACGCACCAGGTGATCGGCCGCTACGGCGCGGCCCGCGTGCTGCTCAAGCCGGCGGCGCCCGGTACCGGCGTCATCGCCGCCGGAGGCGTCCGCGCGGTGCTCGAGCTGGCCGGCGTCCGCGACATCCTCACCAAGTCGCTGGGCACCACCAACCCCATCAACCTGGTGCGCGCGACTGTCGCTGGCCTGCAGTCCCTCAAGACGCCTGAGGGCCAGGCGCGCCTGCGCGGCATCTCGGTCGCTCAGGTGCTGGGTCTCGACCAGCGCAAGCCCGAGGCCGCCGAGGCTGCGGATGTCAAGGAGGCCTGAGGCAGATGGCCGACTACATCGAGATCACGCAGACCAAGAGCGCCATCGGCCGTAAGCCGGAGCACCGCGGCACGCTCCGCGCGCTCGGTCTCAAGCGTATCCGTCACACCGTGGTGCACGAGGACACCCCCGTGATCCGCGGCATGGTCAACCACGTGGCGTTCCTCGTCGAGGTGCGCCCTGCAGCGAAGAAGTCGTGACATGACAGAGGAACTGGGACTCCACAACCTGCGCCCCAACCCGGGCTCGACCAAGGCCACCAAGCGCCTCGGCCGCGGCAAGGGCTCCGGCCAGGGCAAGACGGCCGGCAAGGGCCACAAGGGCTACAACGCCCGCTCCGGCGGCGGCGTGCGTCCGGGCTACGAGGGCGGGCAGATGCCGCTCTACATGCGCCTCGGCAAGCTGCGCGGCCCGCACATGAAGAAGAGCATGCCCATCGGGCCGTTCCGCACCTACGCGGTGCCGGTCAACGTCGGACGCCTTGCGAACGCGTTCGCGGCCGGCGACGAGGTGACCCCGGAGGCGCTCGTCGCCAAGGGCATCGTCAAGAACACCCGCACGCCCATCAAGGTCCTCGGCGGCGGCGAGCTCACGGTGGCGCTCACCGTGCGCGTGCACATGTACTCCCGCAGCGCCGTCGAGAAGATCGAGGCGGCCGGCGGTAAGGCCGAGCTTCTCTGACCGGCCCCGGGGGGTTGTCGTGAACAACAAGCTCTGGCAGTCGCTCGCCAACGCCTGGAAGATCCCGGAGCTTCGCACGAAGCTCCTCTTCACGGCGGCGATGGTCGCGATCTACCGGTTCGGGTCCTACGTGCCCGTGCCGGGCATCGACCTCGACGCGCTGAAGCAGTTCTTCGAAGAGGGCGGGGCCGGCGTGGTCGGCTTCCTCGACCTGTTCTCCGGCGGCGCGCTGAGCCGGGTGGCGGTGTTCGCGCTCGGCATCATGCCGTACATCACCGCGTCGATCATCATGCAGCTCCTCACCGTGGTCATTCCCAAACTCGAGGAGCTGGCCAAAGAGGGCGAACAGGGTCAGAAGCAGATCACCAAGTACACGCGCTGGCTCACCGTCGGTCTCTCGCTGGTGCAGTCGTTCGGTTACATCGTGCTGTTCCGCCAGTACGACGCTCTGCCCGACCTCAACTGGTGGCGCGCCGCGCTGATCGTGTCCAGCCTCGTGGCCGGCGCCGTCATCGTGATGTGGCTCGGCGAGCTCATCACCGCGCGCGGCATCGGCAACGGCATGTCGATCATCATCTTCATCAGTATCGTCTCGCGCATCCCGTCGGGCGCTGCGCAGCTCTTCACCCTGGACCTGGTGCCGATCGTCCTGTTCCTGGTCATCGGCCTGGCGGTGGTCGTGGGGGTCATCTGGATCACGACCGGTGAGCGGCGCATCCCGGTGCAGTACGCCAAGCGCGTGGTCGGACGCCGGATGATGGGCGGCCAGAGCACGTTCATCCCGCTCAAGGTCAACATGGCCGGCGTCATCCCGGTCATCTTCGCCTCGTCGGTCATGATGATCATCCCGACGTTCGCGCAGTTCCTGGGCACGGACGGCATCGGCGGGTGGTTCAACCGGACCTTCGGGCCGAGCACCTTCCTCTACATCATCGGCGAGGCCATCCTCATCATCATCTTCACGTACTTCTACACGGCGGTGACGTTCAACCCCATCGACCAGGCCGACAACCTCAAGAAGTACGGCGGATTCATCCCCGGCGTGCGTCCCGGCCGTCCCACCGCCGAGTACCTCGACCGCATCCTCACGCGGCTGACGTTCCCGGGCGCCCTGTTCCTGGCGGCGCTGGCCGTGCTGCCGTGGCTGCTGTCGCGGCCGCCGATCAACGTCCCCTTCTACTTCGGCGGCACCTCGCTGCTCATCGTGGTGGGCGTCGCGCTCGACACGATGCGGCAGATGGAAGCGCAGCTCCTCATGCGGCACTACGAAGGCTTCCTCAAGTAGGTGACGAGATGACCGAGCGCAACGTGATCCTTCTCGGCGGCCCCGGCGCGGGCAAGGGCACCCAGGCCGAGCGCATCGTGACGGACTTCGCGCTGCCGCACATCTCCACGGGTGAGATGCTGCGCGCGGCCGTGGCCAGGGGCACCGCGATGGGCCGCGAGGCGCAGAAGTACATGGAGAGCGGCGCCCTGGTGCCGGACGAGGTCGTGATCGGCGTCGTCCGCGACCGGCTCGCCGAGCCCGACGCCGCCGGGGGCTTCCTGCTGGACGGGTTCCCGCGGACGGTCCCGCAGGCCGAGGCGCTCGACGCCATGCTCGCCGAGGCGGGTAGGGGCATCACGCACGTCGTGCTCATCGAGGTGCCCGCCGAGGAGCTCGTGCAGCGCATCGCCGGCCGCCGCTCGTGCGCGGTCTGCGGCAAGATCTACAACGTCGCCTTCGACCCACCCAGGGCCGACGGCGTCTGCGACGTCGACGGTGGCGAGCTGGTGCAGCGCGCCGACGACAACGAGGAGACGGTGCGCAACCGCATCGCCGTGTACGAGCAGCAGACGGCTCCGCTCGTCGGCTACTACACCGACAAGGGCGTGCTGCAGAGCGCGTTCGGCGGCGGCAAGCGGCCGGACGAGGTCTACGAGCAGGTCCAGCGGATCCTCGCTGCGTGATCGTACGTAAGTCGGCAGGAGAGATCGCCAAGATCGCCGCCGCCGGCGCGATCCTCGCGGACTGCATCGACGCGCTCACGGAGGCGGCGGCGCCCGGCGTGACCACGGGCGAGCTCGACCGCGTCGCGGAGAAGTTCATCCGCCAGCACCGCGGTGTGCCGACGTTCCTCGGCTACCGCGGCTTCCCGGCGTCGATCTGCGCGTCGCCGAACGACATGGTGGTCCACGGCATCCCCGGCAAGTACCGGGCGGCCGAGGGCGACCTGCTCAGCATCGACGTCGGGGTGACCCTCGATGGCTACGTCGCCGACTCGGCCGTCACGCTGCCGATGGGCGCCGTCGAGCCTGAGGCCCGGCGGCTGCTCGACGTCACGCGCGAGTCGCTCGAAGCGGGCATCGCCGAGTGCCGTGAGGGCCGGCGCCTCGGCGACATCTCACACGCCGTGCAGGAGGTCGTCGAGGCGGCCGGATTCAGCGTCGTGCGCTCGCTCGTCGGCCACGGCGTCGGCAAGGAGATGCACGAAGACCCGCAGATCCCGAACTATGGTGACCCCGGCCGTGGTCCGCGGCTGGAAGAAGGAATGGTGTTCGCCATCGAGCCGATGGTGGACGCCGGCGCCCACGAGGTCGTCCTCGCCGACGACGGGTGGGCGATCCACACGGCCGACGGGTCACTCTCGGCGCACTTCGAGCACACCGTCGCGGTGGGCAAGAAGGGGCCGCGGGTGCTCACGCGCCGCCGCTCGGAGAAGGACGGCGCGGGAGTGTAGGCAGAGAAGACCAGGGCGCGGGCATCGGCCGGCGCGCCCCCACCGGCGGCGTGGTTTGTGAGGCACGCCGTTTGTGGTAGTATGTCAGGCCGCTGTCTGTCGACGAGTGGGGAGTATGGCGAACAAAGAAGAAGCCATTGAGATCGAAGGCGAGGTTGTCGAAGCGCTGCCGAACACGATGTTCCGTGTTCACCTCGACAACAACCACGAGGTGCTCGCCCACATCTCGGGCAAGATGCGCATGAACTACATCCGCATCCTGCCCGGCGACAGGGTCAAGGTCGAACTGTCGCCCTACGACCTCAGCAGAGGCAGGATCACGTACCGGTTCAAGTAGCGGCTCGCCAGGAGTCGCCCGGAGGCGGTGTGCCACGGCCGCAAGGCCTGCCGCGCCCGTCCAGCGAGGATCACCGATGAAGGTAAGAGCGTCAGTCAAGCAGATGTGCGAGAAGTGCAAGATCATCCGCCGTCACGGCACGGTGCAAGTGATCTGCTCGAACCCGCGTCATCGTCAGAGGCAGGGGTAAGTCCGCATGGCACGTATCGCAGGCGTCAACATCCCGCCGCAGAAGCGGGTGGAGATCGGGCTCACGTACATCTACGGCATCGGCCGCTCGACCTCCAACAAGGTACTCGCGATAGTGGGCATCGACCCAAACACCAAGGTGCGCGATCTGACGGAAGAAGAGATCATCAAGCTGCGGGACGCCATCGACCGTGAAGTCACCGTCGAGGGCGACCTGCGGCGGGAGCGCTCGCAGAACATCAAGCGCCTCATGGATATCGGCTGCTACCGGGGCATCCGCCACCGTCGCGGCATGCCGGTGAACGGGCAGCGCACACGCACCAACGCGCGCTCCCGTAAGGGTCCGAAGCGGACGATCAGCGGCAAGCGCAAGAAGTGACCGCAGAGAGCGGAGGAGTAGAGCAGAGTGGCTAAGCCTCAGAGAGCCAAAGGTCGTCAGCGCCGCAAGGTCCGCAAGAACATCGCCGTCGGCCAGGCGCACATCAAGACGTCGTTCAACAACACCCAGGTGACGCTCACCGACAAGGAAGGCAATGTCATCGCGTGGGAGAGTGCCGGGTCGGTCGGGTTCAAGGGATCGCGCAAGAGCACCCCGTTCGCCGCGCAAGTGACCGCAGAGTCATGCGCGAAGAAGGGCATGGAGCACGGCCTGCAGAAGGTCGAGGTCTTCGTGCGCGGGCCGGGCTCAGGCCGCGAGACCGCGGTGCGTTCGCTGCAGGCCGCCGGCCTCGAGATCATCAGTGTCAAAGACGTGACGCCGGTGCCGCACAACGGCTGCCGCCCGCGTAAGCGTCGCCGGGTCTAGGAAGGTCCACGTGGCGAAAGATACATCACCGCAGTGCAAGCAGTGTCGCCGTGAGTCGGAGAAGCTCTTTCTCAAGGGCGAGCGCTGCCTCACCGACAAGTGCGCCGTAGAACGGCGTGCGTACCCGCCGGGCGAGCACGGCCGCGGCCGCATCAAGCAGAGCGAGTACCTCCTCCAGTTGCGCGAGAAGCAGAAGGCGCGCCGCTACTACCAGGTGCTCGAGAAGCAGTTCCACCACTACTACGTGATGGCCAGCCGCAAGGACGGCATCACCGGCGAGAACCTGCTCCGGCTGCTCGAGATGCGCCTCGATAACGTCGTCTACCGGCTCGGCTTCGGCGCCTCGCGCCGTCAGGCTCGTCAGCTCGTGCGGCACGCTCACTTCACCGTGAACGGCAAGAAGGTCGACATCCCCTCGTATCAGGTCCGCCCGGACGACGTGGTGGCGATCCGTGCCAGCAGCAAGGCCTCCGAGACGGTGCGCGCGGCGACAGACCTCACGTCGTCGGTGTCGCCCTGGCTCCTGGTCGACCACGACAATCTCACCGGCAAGGTCCTGCGCGCTCCCGAGCGCGACGAGATCGACGCCCCGGTGCAGGAGCAGCTCATCGTCGAGCTGTACTCCAAGTAATCCGCTGCAGCAACGTACCCGCGGCGAAGACTCTACAGGAGGCCAGTTGCTACAGTTTCAGATGCCCAACATCACGCGCGAGCAGCTCGCGGGCAACCGGGCGCGCTTCGAGGTCGAACCGCTCGACCGCGGCTTCGGGCATACGTTCGGCAACGCGCTGCGCCGGGTCCTGCTCTCGTCGCTCGAGGGCGCAGCTGTCAGCTCCGTCAAGATCGAGGGGGTGGCGCACGAGTTCACGACCATCAAGGGCGTGAAGGAAGACGTCACCGACATCATCCTCAACCTCAAGGAACTGGTCTGCCGCCTGCACGGCGAGCTCGACGAGGTCCAGGTGCGGCTGTACAAGGACAAGCCCGGCAAGGTCGTGGCTGCCGATATCGACATCCCGGCCGAGCTCGAGATCCTCAACCCGGACCACCACATCGCGACGTTGTCCGACGGCGGCGCCATCGAGATGATGCTCACCATCCGGCGGGGCACGGGCTACGTCGCCGCCGACGGCAACAAGACCCCGGAGACGGTCATCGGTGTCATCCCGATCGACTCCATCTTCAGCCCGATCAAGCGCGTCTCGTATCACGTCGAGAGCGCCCGCGTGGGCCAGCGCACCGACTACGACAAGCTCATCCTCGACATCACGACGAATGGCGCCCTCATGCCCGAGGAGGCGCTTCGCGAGGCCGCCGAGATCCTCGTCGACCGGATGTCGATCTTCACCGACCCCGACCGCACGCGCAGTAACGAGGAGTTCCCCATCGAGGGGCTCACCTCCGCGCCGGCCGGTGGCGGCATGGACGACGTGCTCATCGAAGAGCTCGAGCTCGGCGTCCGTTCGTACAACTGCCTCAAGCGCGAGGGCATCCAGACCGTAGGCGACCTGGTCTCCAAGACAGAAGCCGAGCTGCTCAACATCCCCAACTTCGGCAAGAAGAGCATCGACGAGGTCAAGGACAAGCTCACCGAGCGCGGGCTCTCACTCCGGGGTGACGAGTAACATGCGCCATCAGAACTCAGGCCGTAAGTTCAACATGGCCCCGAGCCAGCGTCGCTCGCTGCTCTCGGGCCTGGCCTGCCAGGTGCTCGAGCACGAGAAGGTCAAGACCGGCGTGGCGCGCGCCAAAGAGGTGCGCCCCATGGTCGAGGAGGCCATCACGCTCGGCAAGCGCGGCGACGTCCACGCCCGCCGGCAGGCGATCGCCATGCTGCGCAACAAGAAGATCGTCTACAAGCTGTTCAACGATGTGGCGCCGCGCTACGCCGACCGCAACGGCGGCTACACGCGCATCATCAAGCTCGGGCCGCGCCCCGGCGACGGCAGCGAGCAGGCGTACATCGAGCTGGTCTGACGGCCGGCCGCAGAAGTGGTGGACGTTGGGGCGGGCGGCCGAAGGGCCTCCCGCCCCTTCGTCGTTCCGGAGCCGGGCGACGGCGTCCGTCGGCAGCCCGCCCGGAGCGCGGGACGTGGCTCCCGGGGACGCGCCCGGCGATGCGGTAAGCTTCGGCGGTCATGACGCCCTCCGCCGCTCCCCCCAGCGAAGTGCCTGAAGCGCTCCTCCAGATCCGCGACCTCCGCTACCGGTACCCGGGGGCGTCCTTCGACGCGCTGGCGGGGCTCGACCTCACGGTGTCCGCGGGCGAGTTCGTCGCCGTCGTCGGCGCCAACGGCTCCGGCAAGTCCACCCTTGCGCGCATCCTCGGCGGTCTGGAGAAGGCGGCCTCCGCCGCGGCCGCCGTCGCCTGCGGCCACGACCTTCTCACCGAGGACGGCCGCATGGCCGCGCGCCGCGAGGTCGGCGTGCTGTTCCAGAACCCCGAGAACCAGCTGGTGGCCGAGTGCGTCGAGGACGACGTCGCGTTCGGCCTCGAGAACCTCGCGTGGCCGCCCGCCGAAATCCGGCTGCGGGTGGACGAGATGCTGGCGCGGTTCTGGCTCACGGAGCTGCGCAAGCGGGAGCCGCACCTGCTCTCCGGGGGGCAGAAGCAGCGGACCGCGCTCGCCGGTGTCCTGGCCGTGCCGCGGCGCGTCCTCGTGCTCGACGAACCCACGGCCATGCTGGATCCCGCCGGTCGCGCCGAGGTCCTCGACGCGGTCCGCGGCCTGCGCGCCGAGGGCCTCGCGGTGGTCTACGTGACCCAGGAGATGGATGAGGTCGTGGGCGCGGACCGGGCCGTCGCGCTCGACCATGGCGCCGTGGTGTACGCGGGCGCCGTGCGTGGCCTGTTCGGCGAGGGCGACCTGGTCCGTCGTCTCGGGCTGGGACTGCCTGCGGCCGGCGACCTGGCGCTCGAGCTCGCCGCCCGCGGGCGTCGGCTCGAGCCGCTGCCCTTGACCCTGGACGAGCTCGTGCGCGACCTGGGGCGGACCCCGTGAGCGACGCCCCACCCGCAGTGGATGTGACGAGCGCGGCGCGCGGCATGTCGCTCACCTGCCGCGACGTCGCCTTCAGCTACGAGGAGGCGCGCGCGCCGATCGCCGCCCTGCGCGGCGTCGGCTTCGAGCTCGCCGCCGGCCGGTCCTTGGCGCTCCTCGGCGCGTCCGGCTCGGGCAAGTCCACGCTCCTGCAGGTGGTCAAGGGCCTCGACGCGCCGGAAGCGGGCGCCGTGCTGCTGGACGGCGCGGCCACCGGGGCGCCCGGCTATACGGGTCTCCAGCGCGAGGTCGGCCTCGTGTTCCAGACGCCGGAGCTGCAGCTGTTCGCGGTGTCGGCGCGGGAGGACGTGGCGTTCGGCCCGCGCTGCCTCGGCTGGCCCGAGGCGGAGGTCGCTGCCGCCGTCGACGAGGCGATGGAGCTGGTCGGGCTGCCGCCGGCCGAGTTCGGCGGGCGGCATCCCTACGCCCTCTCCGGCGGCGAGCAGCGCCGCCTGGCGCTCGCCGGCGTGCTCGCCATGCGACCGCGCCTCCTCTTGCTCGACGAGCCGTTCGTGAGCCTTGACCCGGCGACGCGCCGCGAGCTCGCGAGCATCCTGCGGCGCCTGCGCCGGGACGGCGTGACAATGGTGCTGGCCACCCACGACGTCGACCTCGCCTGGGCGCTCTGCGACGAGCTGCTGGTACTCGACTCCGGACGTGTCGCGGCGTCCGGCCCGTGGGACTTCGGCGAGAGCGGCCGGGAGCTGCTCGCGGCCAGCCGGCTGCACGAGCCCTTCCTCGTGCGGCTCTGGCGCCGCCTCGGCCGCGACCCGGCCGGAGCGCCGCGCACCGTCGCCGATGCCGCGGAGGCGCTGCGATGAGGCCGGCGATCGCGCAGTACTATCCCGGCGATTCCGTGATCCACCGGCTCGACGCGCGCGCCAAGTTCGTGTCCGTGACGGCGCTCGCGGTCGCGCTGTTCGTGCGCGACTCGTTCGCCGGCCTGGCTGTGTTCGCCGCGGCCGGCGTGATCGCGTACCTGCTGAGCGGGGTGCCCGCGGTCTGGTTCTGGCGCGCGTTCCGGCCACTCCTCTGGCTGATCGCGCTCACGTTCCTTGCCCAGGTGCTGTTCGCTCCCGGCGAGCCGTTCTTCAGCTTCTGGGTCTTCGACTTCTCCTGGGCGGGACTCGAGTTCGCCGCCTTCCTCAGCCTGCGGCTCGTCGTGCTGGTGCTCATCGGGTCGGTGCTCACGCTGACGACGGCTCCCCTGGCGCTGACCGATGGGCTCGCGTGGCTGGGGCGCCCGCTCCGCCGGCTGCGCGTGCCGACCGACGAGCTCGCCCTCATGGTGACCATCGCGCTGCGCTTCATCCCGACACTGCTGGTGGAACTGGAGCAGATCATGCGCGCCCAGCGCGCGCGAGGGGCTGACTTCGGGAGCGGCGGTCCAATCCGGCGGGCGAGAGCGCTGGTCCCGGTGCTCACGCCGCTGTTCGTGCTGAGCTTCCGGCGCGCCGACGAGCTGGCGCTCGCCATGGAGGCGCGTTGTTACCGCCCCGGTATCGTGCGCACACGGCTCCGGCCGCTCAAGGCGGGAGCCGGCGACGTCGTGCTCCTGGCCGTCACCGCCGCCGTCATAGCGCTCGGGCTGCTCGTGTAGGATGCCGGGCGTGGACGGCAGTCACGAGACCTCCGGCGGGACGACCTGGCGCCTGGACCTCGCCTACGAGGGCACGAGGTATCGCGGCTGGGCCAGGCAGCCGGGGCACACGACGGTCGAGGGCGTGCTGGGGGAAGCGCTCGAGACGGTGTTGCGCGAGCGCGTCCGTCTCAGCGTGGCCGGGCGCACGGACGCGGGCGTGCACGCCTGGGCGCAGGTGGCGTCGTTCTCCTGTGCCCGCCGGGACCTCTTGCCCGAGCGCCTGCGCCTCTCCCTCAACGCGCTCCTGCCGCCGGACGTCGCCGTTCTCAAGGCGGCGCCGGCCGCGTCCGGCTTCGTGGCCCGCGAGGCGGCCTCCCGCAGCTACCGGTACGACCTCTGGGCCACGGCGGTGAAGCCCGTGCGCGAGCGCGCCTACGTATGGGTGCTGCGCGGCGGCGTGGACGGGACGGCACTGCGGGCGGCGGCGGACCTGCTTCTGGGCCGCCGCGACTTCGCCGCGCTCACGCCCTCCGCGCACCTCTACCACCACTGCGTGCGCGAGGTGACGGCCGCGGCGTGGACCGACGACGGGCCGACGCCCGACGGCGACGGCCGGCGCTGGCACTTCGAGATCAGCGCCGGCAGCTTTCTCCACACCATGGTCCGCGTGGCCGTCGGCTCCATGGTCGACGTTGCCCAGGGACGCATGAGCCTGGAGAAGTTCGCGGCGGCGCTGGCCTCCGGCGAGCGCCACCGCATGGGTCAGACCGCGCCCGCCCGCGGACTCGCGCTGGTCGCGGTGCGCTACGTGGGCGACGGGGGCTGAGCCGGGCGACGTGCGTCCGCAGCCGGCGCGGCCGGGGAGGGCCGCGGCGGCGTCACTCCCCGAGGAACCGGTCGATGGCCTTCTGCTTGGCGGCGTCGCTCGGCGGCAGCACCACTGCCTGACCGTCGTCGCTCCAGCCGAACTCGCCCTTCAGCACCTGCTTCTTGCCGCCGCCGGCGCGCCACTTCAGGTAGGCGAGCTCCAGGATCTGGTTGGTGGTGAGGTCGGTGGCCACGCCGCTCATGAAGTGCGTGCCGATCTCGGGCAGCCTGGTGATGTTGGATGTCTTGACGATCTTCTTCTGGAGCGCGTCGACGAACGCCTGCTGGCGCTTGGCGCGCGTGAAGTCACCCTCGGCGTATGCCTTGCGGATGCGCACGTACAGCATCGCGTTCTTGCCGTCGAAGTGGTGCATGCCCTTCTCGAAGGTGACCAGGCGACGGTTCGAGCCCGCCTCGGTCGTGACGGTCTGCGGCACGTACATGTCGATGCCGCCGACTGAGTTCACGAGCCGAGGGAAGCCCTGGAAGCTCACGACCATGACGTGGTTGATGGGGACGCCCGTGTAGTCCTTGAGCGTCTTGAGCGCGAGCGACGGCCCGCCGAACCACATCGCCTGCGTGATCTTCTGCTGGCCGTACCCTTCGACGTCGACCAGTGTGTCGCGCGGGATCGAGAGCTGGTTGATCGTGTGCGACTTCGCGTCGAAGTGCATCAGCAGGATGGTGTCCGAATGCGCCGGCAGGCCTGCCTCGTCCAGGCCGAACAGCGCCACCGTGGTGCCGTTGCGCCAGATCCAGCCGCCGTCCGCGGCGAGCTGGGCGCGAGTCTGCTTGTCGACACGCTTGTTGGCCTTGTCGACGGCCCGGTCGAACCTCTGGTACCCGGGCCACGCGAGGACGGTAACGACGACACCGGAGATGACCAGCAGGGCGAAGACGCCGACGGGGACGTACCACCAGCGGAAGCGGCGCCGGCGGCGGGGACCGCCTCCGCCCCTCTTCGTGCCGGCCGCGCGTCCGTCGGCCGGTGCGGGCCCGTAGGTGTGGTACGCCTTGTCTGACTGGCGAGGGTACGCGCCGCCGCCGTCTGCGTCGTCGGGGACGGGAGGGCGCGCACGCGCCGGCCGCGCTCCCGCGAGTTCGTCGTCGAGCTGGCTGCGCCTGCCGCGGCCGGCCTTGTACGTCCTGTAGGGCTTCGCCCCTTCTCTGTCCTCGTCCTGTCTCGCCATGTGGTGGCGCGCCTCCGGCCCGTGGACGCAGGCGACATCGAAGCGCATGGTCTCGGGGGGCGGGGAAGCCGGGTGCCGTTGCAGACTACGCCCGTGAGCGGGCGTTTCCTCTAGTCCCGAGTCTACACCATGGTAAGCTCGGGGACGTCATGGCTCCCGAGCGCATCGTCGTCGGCGTGGACATCGGCGGCACCAAAGTGGCCGCCGCGCTCGTGCGAGGGCGGGCCCCCGCGCCCGGAGCGCGCTCGCGCTCCGGGGTGGAGACGCCGGAGATCCTCGACCGGTTCACCACGCTCACCGACGTGAGCTCGGCCGAGGCCTGCCTGCGCGGCATCGACGCCTGCCTCGCGGACCTGGAGCACGGCTCCGGTCGGGTGGAGGGCATCGGGGTGGGCGTCGCCTCCATGGTCGACTTCGCCGCCGGGCGCGTCGTCGAGTCGGTCAACCTGCCGCTCGCCGACGTCCCGTTGCGCGACCACCTCGAGCGGCGTTTCGGCGTGCCGGTCGTGGTGGACAACGACGCCACCGCCGCCGGCATCGGCGAGCACGCGTACGGCGCCGGCGTCGGTACGAGCGACATGCTCATGCTCACGCTCGGCACCGGCGTGGGCGGCGGCATCATCACTGGCGGCCGCCCCCTGCGCGGCGCCAGCGGAGCGGCCGCCGAGATCGGCCACATGATCATCGACGTCGACGGCCCGGAGTGTCCGGCCAACTGCCCCAGCCACGGCTGCCTCGAGGCGTACGTGGCCGGACCCGCTCTGGGCGCGGCCGCCCGGGTGGCCGCCGGTCTCGAGCCCGAGTCGGCGCTCGGCAGGGCCCTCGCCGAGGGCCACATCGTCGACAGCCGTCTCCTGACGCACCTGGCGCGCGAAGGCGACGCCGGCGCGATCGCCGTGCTGGAGCGCGCCGGCGAGTACCTCGGCGCCGGGCTGGTCACGCTCTCCAACATCTTCGACCCCGAGCTCATCGTCATCGGGGGCGGCGCCGCGGCGGCGGGCGAACTGCTCCTCGCTCCCGCCCGCCGCGTCCTCGCCGCGCGGGCCCTGCCGCCGGCGCGCGACCGCGTGCGCGTCGTCCCGGCGGCGCTGGGACCGGACGCCGGATTCATCGGCGCCGTGGCCCTGGCGCTCACGGAGCTGTTCCCGGGCGACGCCGCGGGCTGACGCGGGGGCCGGAGCCGTTCTTGACTTCGCCTCCGTCATGCCCGTAAATGGACCCTGGAATCCCGCGCGTACCGTGTTCGCGGCGCGCCTACAGGAGGTGACACCACCACATGGCCTACAAGATCACCGATGAGTGCCTTGCTTGCGGCGCCTGCATCGACGAGTGCCCCAACGAGGCTATCTCCGAGGGCGACGACATCTACGTCATCGATCCCGAGAAGTGCGACGACTGCGCGACCTGCGTCGAGTCCTGCCCGAGCGACGCGATCGTCCCTGAGTGATCCTCCTCAGACGCTTGTGACGTCACCGGGGCCGGCTCCGCGAGGAGCCGGCCCCGTCGCATCTCAGGGGGCGGGCTCGACCGGCAGCGTAGGCGGCGAGGCGGAGCCGCCGGCGGGCCCGGTACCCACGACGGCCTCGGGCGCGTCCCACGCGAGGCGCTCGCGCATCACGCGGACCGCCTCCGGGTTCTCGTCCACCAGCAGGTAGCTGCGCCCGAGCCGCGCCGCCGCCTCTCCGGTCGTGCCGCTGCCGGCGAACGGGTCCACGACGAGGTCGCCCGGGTCGGAGTGTACGCGCACGATGCGCTCGAGGATCTTGACCGGCTTCTGCGTGGGGTAGCCGGTCTTCTCCGCTCCCGTGGGGCTGACGATGGTCTGCCACCACACGTCCGTGGGCGTCTTGCCGCGAGCGGCCTTCTCCGGGCCCACGAGGCCGGGCGCCAGGTACGGCACCCGGTCGATGTCGTCGTACCGGAACACGTACCGGGCCGGGTCGCGCGCGTACCAGAAGATGACGTCGTGCTTGGCCGGCCAGCGGCTGCGCGAGCGCGCGCCGTAGTCGTAGGCCCACACGATCTCGTTGATGAAGGACGCTCGGCCGAACAGCTCGTCGAGCAGGACCTTGCAGTAGTGCGCCTCGCGCGGGTCGATGTGCAAGAAGAGCGACCCGTCGGGTGCGAGGACGCGCCGCGCCTCGGCGAGGCGCGGCGCGAGGAACCCGAGGTAGTCGTCGTAGGCGTCGCGCCAGGCCGAGCTGCCGAGCACCTCGGTGCGGTACCGCTCGCCCTTGAACCCGGTGCGGTCGCCGCCGGCGTCACGCACCGTGCGCAGGCGCGTGCGCTTCTGCACCTTGCCGGTGTTGAAGGGCGGGTCCAAGTAGACAAGCCGGGCGCACCCTTCGTCCAACTCGCGAAGGACGCGGAGGCAGTCGCCCAGGACGATGCGCTTCACAGTGTGAGCTCGTAGATGCGCTGCTGCTTGTGCAGGTGGAAGCCCAGGTTCTCGTAGAACCGGTGCGTGGCCTCGCGCACGACGTTCACCCGCACCCAGACGCGCGCCAGGCCGCGGGTGCGGGCCCAGCGCGCGGCCTCCGCTACGAGCGCCGAACCGGTGCCCGCGCCGCGCGCGTCCTGGGTGACGACGAGCACGGTGAGCTCGGCGAACGGGTCGTCCTCGAGGAGCAGGCGGGTGTGGACGGCGATGACGCCGGCGAGCTCGCCTCCCGCGCCCTCGGCGACGAAGAGGCCATACTCGACGTCCTCGAGGCGCCCTAGCCGCTGGCGGACCTGCGCCCCGGACGATGGGTAGCCCAGCTCCGTGCACAGGGCCGCCATGGCGTCGGCGTCGGCGGCGCGGCCGGGGCGGATGCGTAGCTGCGGCTCGTCCATGGCGGCTAGCATACCGCGCCGGCGCCGGCGGCCGGATGGTCCTCGCCCCGGGGCCCCACTCCTGAGAGAATGGGAAGGGTCGACGACGGAGGGACCATGACCGACGACGTCTGGCGCGAGTTCTTCGACAGCTACGCGCCGCAGTACATGAACGAGGTGTTCACCGCAGACAGCGTGCGCGAGGCGGCGTTCCTCGTGGACGTGCTCGGGCTCGAGCCGGGGGCGTCCGTGCTCGACATCGGCTGCGGGACGGGCCGGCACGCGGTGGAGCTGGCGCGTGCCGGCCTCGTCGTGACCGGTCTGGATATCTCGTCCGGTATGCTGCGCGAGGCGCGCAAGGCCGCGGACGAGGCCGGCGTCGATCTCGAGCTCGTGGAGGGCGACGCCACCACGTTCGACCTCGGGCGTGCGTTCGACGCGGCGGCGTGTCTCTGCGAGGGGTCCTTCGGACTGCTCGGCAGCGACGACCCCTTCGACCACGACGCCGCCGTGCTGGCGCGCGCCTTCGCCGCCCTGCGGCCGGGCGCGCCGTTCGTGCTCACGGTCCTCAACGGCCTGCGCATGATCCGCGACGCGACGCCCGAGCAGGTCGCGCGCGGCGAGTTCGACCCTGCGACGCTCACGCAGGCCTACGCGATGGAGTGGCAGGCCGAGGACGGGCCACGCAGCCTGCCGATCCGCGAGCGCGGCTACGTGCCGAGCGAGTTGGTCCTGCTGTGCCGGTCGGCCGGCTTCACCGTGGAACACGTGTGGGGCGGCACCGCGGGCGACTGGGGCCGCCGGCCGGTGGAGCTCGACGAGATGGAGGTCATGGTCGTGGTACGAAAGCCGCCGGCGTGAGCGCCACGGCCGTCCGCGTCCGCAAGGCCGGGCCGGCCGACGCCGCCGGCGTCGCCGCCGTGCTGAACGGCGTGATCCGCGGCGGCAGTCCGACCCTGCTCGACACCACGTTCTCGGTCGAGGAGGAGCGCGCCTACATCGAGAGCCTGCCGGCACGCTCCTTTGTGCACGTCGCCGAGACGCCCGCCGGCGACATCGTCGGCTTTCAGACGGTGATCCCCTGGAACACCTTCGTCACCACCGCGTTCGACCACGTGGCGACCATGGGCACGTACGTGGACGCTGCGCACCGGCGCCGGGGGGTGGGGGCGGCGCTCGCGCGGAGCAGCTTCGCCGCCGCGCTCGCCCTCGGCTACGACAAGATCTTCACCGACCTGCGTGCCGACAACCTCGACTCGCTGGCGTACCACCTCGCCCTCGGGTTCTCCGTGGCCGGCGCCGCCCGCGGGCACGCCCGCGTCCGCGGCCGGGACGTCGACGTCCTGTTCATCGAGCGTTCTCTGAAGGAGGGGTGACCGTGCTGTACGTCTGTGCAACGCCCATCGGCAACCTCGGGGACGTTTCGCCTCGGGTCCTCGAGAAGCTGAACGAGGCCCAGCTGGTGGCCGCGGAGGACACGCGCCGCACGCGCAAGCTGCTCAGCCACTTCGACATCCACACGCCGCTGACGAGCTTCTTCCAGCACAACGAGCTGCAGAAGACCGACGAGATCCTGCGACGCCTGCGCGCCGGGGAGACGGTGGCGCTGGTGACCGACGCCGGGATGCCCGGGGTGCAGGATCCCGGCATGCTGCTGGTGCAGAAGGTCGTGAGTGAGGGACTCGAGATGACCGTCCTGCCCGGCCCCTCGGCCGTCCTCACGGCGCTCGTGGCGGCCGGGCTCGGCGGGGACGGCTTCCGCTTCCTCGGCTACCTGCCGCGGCGCGCGCGGGAGCTCGAGGCGGCGCTGAAGGCATGGCAGCGCACGGGCGGCCTGGTCGTCGCCTTCGACACGGGCCAGCGGCTGGCGCGCAGCCTCGCCTGCCTTGCGGCGCACCTGCCCGACGCCCGCGCCGCCGTCTGCCGCGAGCTCACCAAGGCGCATGAGGAGGTCGTGCGCGGCACGCTGCTCGAGCTCAGCGAGCGCTATCCGGTGCCGGGCCCCGACGTCGGTCCGGCGGCCGCGGTCCGCGGGGAGATCACCCTGGTGATCGACCTCGGGCGGCCCATCGACGAAGGCGCCGCCCGGCGGCCCGGGGCGGAAGCGGCCGCCGCGGCGCTGCTGGCGCGCGGCCTCTCGCGGCGTGACACGGCCGCGGCGCTCCACGTGTGTCTTGGCATGGCCCGCCGCGAGGCGGACCGGGTCGCCCGGGAGGTGGCGGCCCGCGGGGGATGACGAGCCTCGTCTGCTAGACTCAGGGCCGTGGACCTCTTCGCCCTCATCGCCGCACGCCCGCTGCTGCTGGACGGCGGGCTGGGCCGCGCGCTCATGGAGCGCGGGTTCGCCGCCGGCGAGTGCCCGGAGGAGTGGAACGTCTCGCACCCGGCCGAGGTGGAGGACATCCACCGCAGCTTCTTCGCCGCCGGCGCGGACGTCGTGAACACCAACACCTTCGGCGGCACGGCCATGCGCCTCGAGGCGCATGGACTGTCGGCGCGCGCCGTGGAGCTCAACGAGGCCGGCGCCCGCCTCGCCGTGGGGGTCCGCGATCGCGAGTTCCCCGGCCGCTGGGTGGCCGGCGACATCGGGCCGTGCGGGCAGATGGTCAAGCCCATGGGCAGCGCGGAGCCGGATGCGCTGCGCGCGACGTTTGCCGAGCAGGCGCGCGCCCTGATCGCCGGCGGGGTCGACCTCCTCAACATCGAGACCATGTTCGACCTCACCGAGGCCACCGTCGCGGTCGAGGCGGCGGTCGCCGCCGCGGCCGGCCGGCCGGTGCTCGCCAGCATGACCTTCAAGCCCGCGGCCAAGGGCTTCCGCACGATGATGGGTGTGAGCCCCGAGGCCGCCGTGCGCGCGCTCAAGGACGCGGGCGCCGACCTGGTCGGCTGCAACTGCGAGATCACCGCCGAGCCGATGGCCGAACTGGTCCCGATCATGGCGGTTCTGGGCGGCGGGGTGACGTACGCGCAGCCCAACGCCGGCCAGCCGCGGCTGGAGGGCGGGGAGACCGTGTACGCGGAGACCCCCGAGCACTTCGCCTCCGTCGTCGCCACGTACCCGGCCCTGGGCGCGGGCATCGTCGGCGGGTGCTGCGGCACGCCGCCCGCCGCCATCGCCGCGCTCGCCGCGGCTCTGGGCCGCTAGCCTGCGCGCGGCCGCACTTCTCCTCCCATACCCGTCGCTCACGTCCCGGTTGACAGCCGTCGACTACTGTGAATACAATCACAGTCGAAGGAACCGTGGGAGGAACCTTGATCACCAGTGGACAGGCCGGCTTTGACGCCACGACCCCGCCGAAGCGGCCGGCCAAGCGGGTCTCGCTGCAGACCGTGGAGCGGCTGAGCATCTATCGCAAGGTGCTGGAGGAGCTCGACCGCGACGGGATCGAGAACATCCACTCCCACGACCTCGCCGAGCTGGTCAGCGTCACGCCGGCCCAGCTCCGCCGCGACCTCGCCAGCTTCGGCACCTTCGGCAACATCTCCCGCGGCTACAACGTGTACCAGATGGGCCGCACCATCAGCCGTATCCTCGGCACCGACGAGAGCCAGAGTGTCGCCCTGTTCGGCGTCGGCGACCTGGGCCGCGCGCTCCTTTCCTACCGCGGGTTCGAGGAGCGCGGCTTCCACATCGCCGTGGCCTTCGATGTCGACAGCGAGAAGGTGGGCCGCGTGCTCGCCGGCCGCCGCTGCTACCACGTCGACCAGCTGGAGACAGTGCTGCGCGAGTTCGACGTGCACATGGCGATCCTCGCGTCCCGGCCCGAGGGGCTGCAGACGCTCGTCGACCGGGTCTGCGCCGCCGGTGTGCACGCGGTCCTCAACTTCGTGCCCAAGCGCGTCAGCGCTCCGGCGGGGTGCTTCGTCGAGGAGACGGACATCACCTCCAAGCTCGAGATGCTGTCGTTCCTGGCGCGCAGCGAGGCCGACGCACAGGCGTCGTCGGCCGAGCCGGGTGAGCCGGCGCGGGGGATGACGGAGTGAGGCACGGTCAGGACACTCTGGAAGGTTGTGTTTTTTTCGAGGCTACTGTGAATGGGTTCACTGTGAAGACGATAACTAAACGGCTGGCACCGGCGGAGACCGAGTATGCCGCGGAACAGAGGAGGAGAGTAATGAAGGCGAAGCGGATCCTGATGGTGGACGACGACCGCGACCTCGTCGCGGGCGTCAAGGCGTTCCTGGAGGCGCGCGGCTACGAGGTCGACACCGCCCACAGTGGTGTGGAGGGGCGGGAGCGCCTCGCGGCCAGGCGGCCGGACCTCATCCTGCTGGACATCATGATGGATCACGACACCGACGGGTTCAACGTGGCCTTCAAGCTGCGCGAAGACCCCGAGACGGCGGACATCCCCATCATCATCATGAGCGGGTTCACCAAGGAGCTCGACACCAAGACCCACGTCTTCGAGCCGATGATGTACCGGGAGTGGCCGGCGGCCAAGTTCCTGGAGAAGCCGGTCAAGCTGGCCGATCTGGCCGCCGCGATCGCCGAGCTGCTGGCGGACGCGGACGAGGCCGGCACGAAGGGCGCGTGACGGCCGTGACCGCCGCCGAAGCCATCATCGCCGGCCGCAGGGAGCAGCTCACGCGCGAGCAGATGATCCCGCTGCTGCAGGAGATCCAGGCGGAGGAGGGGTTTCTCTCCACCGAGGCCATGGTCCTCGTGGCCGAGGCCCTGGAGACACCGGTCAGCCGCATCTACGGCGTCGCGACGTTCTACAACCAGTTCCGCTTCGCTCCACTGGGCGAGCACGTGATCGAGCTCTGCCGGGGAACGGCGTGTCACGTCAAGCAGAGCCTCGCGCTCGCCCAGCACCTGAAGCGCCGGCTCAAGCTGCGGGACGACGGCAACTCGGCCGACGGCCGCTACACCGTCATCAGCGTCGCGTGCCTGGGCGCCTGCTCGATCGCCCCCGTGATCAGGCTGGACGGCGAGTTCTACGGCCACCTCACCAGCGAGAGGCTCGACGCGCTGCTGGACGAAGTCGAGGCAGCGGACCAGAAGGACGCCGAGGACGAGGCCGCGGCCTGACATGGACCACCTACGAAGTGAGATGAGCATGAACCACAGCGAGCTCATGAACCCGTGCTGCACGCGCTGTACCCACACGCCGGGCGCGCCCTGCGCCGATGCGATCGAGTGCGTCGACCACGGACCCATCTGCCACCAGGACCACGCCTGTGCCGAGACGCGAGCGGCGCGCCGCGAGCGCGCCCGCCGCGGCGGCGACGGCATGCTCCTCTACGTCGGCGCCGGCACCTGCGGGCGCGCCAACGGTGCGCTCACCGTGATCGAGAAGATGAACGAGTACTTCGATCGGCGAGGCCTGCGTGTGCCGATCATCGAGACGGGCTGCGTCGGCTACTGCCAGCGCGAGGTGTTCGTCGACCTGGTGACCACGGACGGCGTGCGCCTCAGCTACTGCGATCTGGGGCCGGACACGATCGACGAGTTCCTCCTGGCCGTGTTCGGCGAGGGCGAGCTGCACAACCGCTTCCTCCTCGGCCGCTACGACGACCCGGACGACCTGTACCGGGGCGTCAAGCCGATAGGGGAGGCTCCCTTCTTTGCGCGGCAGACCAAAGTCGTGCTCGCCAACTGCGGCGTCGTCGACCCCGCCAGCCTGGATGCGGCGCTGGCCGCCGGCGGCTTCCGCGCCGCCGCCAGGGCGCTGGCCAGGATGACTCCGGCCGAGGTCTGCGACGAGGTCATCGCCAGCGGCCTGCGCGGGCGCGGCGGCGCCGGCTTCCCGACAGGCCGTAAGTGGAGGGTCGCCCTGGACCAGCCGCGCAGTCAGAAGTACCTCATCTGCAACGCCGACGAGGGCGACCCGGGCGCGTTCATGGACCGCGCCGTGCTCGAGAGCGACCCCTTCCGGGTGGTCGAGGGCATGCTCATCGCAGCCTACGCGATCGGCGCGACCAAGGGCTACGTGTACTGCCGCGCCGAGTACCCGTTGGCGATCGAGCGCCTCGGCGAGGCGATCCGCCAGTGCCGTGCCGCGGGGCTGCTCGGGCGCAACATCCTCGGCACGCTCACCGACTTCGACATCACCATCAAAATGGGCGCCGGCGCCTTCGTGTGCGGCGAGGAGACGGCGATCCTGGCGAGCATCGAGGGCGGGCGCGGCATGCCTCGTCCTCGCCCGCCCTATCCTGCCGTCTCCGGCCTCCACGGCTGCCCCACGGTGCTCAACAACGTCGAGACCCTGGCTAACGTGCCGGCGGTGATCGGCAACGGCGCCGAGTGGTTCCGCGACCTCGGGTACGGCGACGCGGCCGGCACCAAGGTGTTCGCCCTCTCCGGCCGCGTGCAGAACACCGGCCTGGTCGAAGTCCCCGTCGGCATCCCCCTGCGCGAGGTCGTCTACGACATCGGCGGCGGCGCCCCCGCCGGCCACCACATCAAGGCCGTGCAGATCGGCGGTCCCAGTGGCGGCTGCATCCCGGACGAGTACCTCGACGTCGCGACCGACTACGGCACGCTGCAGGAACTCGGCGCCATGATGGGGAGCGGCGGCATGGTCGTCATGGACGAGCGCTCCTGCATGGTCGATGTGGCCAAGTTCTTCATGGAGTTCATCCGCAACGAGAGCTGCGGCAAGTGCACGCCGTGCCGCGAGGGCACCACGCGCATGCACGAGATCCTGAGCGAGCTCACCGAGCGTCCGGTCGGCGACGACAGGCGCCGCCTGGAGCGGTTCCGCGGCATCCTCCACCTCGAGGAGCTGGCCGAGACCGTCAAGGAGACCAGCCTCTGCGGCCTCGGCCAGTCCGCGGCGAACCCGGTGCTGAGCACCCTGAGGTTCTTCCGCGACGAGTACGAGGCGCACGTCATGGAGAGCGCCTGCCCCGCCGGCGCCTGCACGGGGCTCCGGGTCTTCGATATCGATCCCGAGCTGTGCACCGGCTGCGCCCTGTGCGCCAAGAACTGCCCGAGCGGCGCGATCCTCGGCAAGCGCAAGTTCGCCCACTCCATCATCGTCGACCGCTGCACCGGTTGCGGCGCCTGCGCCGACTCCTGCCCCAAGCGGGCCGTGCTGGCCGTGGCCTGAGAGGAACGACCATGAATCTGACCATCAACGGTAAAGAGATCGAGGCCGCGCGCGGCGAGACCGTGCTCAAGGCCGCGCAGCGTGCCGGCGTCGACATCCCGCACCTGTGCTCCCTGGATTGGGCCCCGAGCCCGGCGGCCTCCTGCCGCATGTGCGTCGTCGAGGTCGAGGGCAGCCCGCGTCTGCTCACCAGCTGCACGCTCGAGGTGACGGAGGGTATGGCTGTGCACACGCACACGCCGCGCGTGCTCAAGGCGCGGCGCGCGATCATGGAACTGCTCATCGCTAGCCATCCGCAGGACTGCCTGAGCTGCGTGCGCGGCGGCGACTGCGAGCTGGCGACGCTGGCCGCGGATGTCGGCGCCCGCCAGCGTCGCTACGTCGGCGCTGTGAAACAGCACCCGGTGGACATCAGCTCCCCGGCGCTCTGGCGCGACCCCAACAAGTGCGTGCTCTGCGGCCGCTGCGTCACCACCTGCCACGACGTGCAGGGCGTGGGCGCGATCGACTTCGCCGGGCGCGGGTTCAAGACGAAGATCGCACCCGGCTTCGCCATCGGCCTCAACGTGAGCGAGTGCGTCTACTGCGGTCAGTGCGCCCGCGTGTGCCCGACGGGCGCGATCGTCGAGCGCGACCAGGTGGACGAGGTCGTGAACGCGCTGGCCGACCCCGGCGCCGTCGTCGTGGCACAGGTCGCTCCGGCGGTGCCGGCGACCCTGCTCGAGGGTCACAGCAAGAGCGAGGGTGTCCGCGTCATGCTCGAGCGACTTGCCGCCGCGCTGAAGCGTGTCGGCTTCGACGCCGTCTTCGACACCAGCTTCGCCGCCGACCTCACCATCATGGAAGAGGGCTCCGAGCTGCTCGACCGCATCCAGAACGGCGGCGTGCTGCCCATGTTCACCAGCTGCTCCCCAGCCTGGGTGAACTTCGTCGAGACGCACCGTCCCGACTTGATCCCGCATCTGAGCACGTGCAAGAGCCCGCAGCAGATGGCCGGCGCGCTGATCCGCGAGATCTACCCGAAGCACACCGACCTCGGCGGCAAGCGCCTGGTGGTCGTCTCGCTCATGCCGTGCACGGCCAAGAAGTTCGAGGCGCAGGACCTCAGCGACGTGGACTACGTGCTCACGACGCGCGAGCTGGAGCACCTCTGGGGCCGCTTCGGCGTGGACTTCGCGCGCTTCTCCGAGACGGCGCCGCTCGACGCGCCGTTCGCCGAGGCGACCGGCGCCGGGCGCCTGTTCGCCGGCAGCGGCGGCGTGATGGAGGCGGCCGTGCGCACCGCGTACATGCTGGTGGCGGGCCAGGAGCTCGAGGGCGGCCCCAAGGTCGCCGAGGCCCGCGGCGCCGAGGGTGTGCGCCGCTTCACCGTCACCGCCGGCGACGCGCGGCTCAACCTGGCCGTGGTCAACGGCCTCGGGCGGGTCAAGGAGTCCGTGGACGGGCTCCTGGCACCCGATGCCGCTCTGCACTTCGTCGAA
This sequence comes from uncultured Thermoleophilia bacterium, assembly GCA_963705205.1. Classification (GTDB taxonomy): domain Bacteria; phylum Actinomycetota; class Thermoleophilia; order UBA2241; family UBA2241; genus CAIXSE01. The sequence goes on along the minus strand of CAVPJG010000001.1, from coordinate 38,713 downwards.
GTCATGAGTTGCCCGGGCGGCTGCATCGGCGGTGGCGGGCAGCCCTACGCCACCGACACGCAGGCGGTCAAGGAGCGGCTGGAGCGCCTCTACGAAGTGGACAGGCGCTCCCGCACCCGCCGCTCTCACGAGAACGCCGAGGTGCAGGCGCTGTACGAGGACCTGCTCGGGCGTCCGCTCGGAGAGGTCAGCCACCGGCTCCTGCACCGCGGCTATACCGACCGCAGCCCCAAAGCCGCGGCAGTCTGAGGCAGGTCACATGAGCGGAGCGATCATCACCACGATCAAGCAGAACTGCCGCCGGTGCTACACGTGTGTGCGTGACTGCCCGGCGGAGGCGATCCGCATCGAGGACGGACAGGCGTTCGTCGTCGACGGGCGCTGCATCGCCTGCGGCAACTGCACCCTCGTCTGCTCCCAGAACGCCAAGTCCTACCTGAGCGGGCTGGAGCGCGCGACGTGGTTGCTCGAGGAGGACGCGCCCGTGGCCGCCCTGCTCGCGCCGTCCTTCCCCGCGGGCTTCAGCGTGCGCGCCGGGCAGCTCGTCGGCGCCTTCAGAGCGGCCGGGTTCGACTACGTCGTGGAGGTCGCCCAGGGCGCCGACCTGGTGAGCCGGGCCTACGCCGAGTACCTGCACGAGAACCCGCAGGGCGTGCACATCGCCACCGCGTGTCCGGCGGTCGCCGAGTACGTGCGCAAGTACCACCCCGAGCTGACCGACAGGCTCGTGCCCATCGTCTCTCCGATGATCGCGACCGCGATGGCCGTCAAGGAGCTCTACGGAGAGGACGTGCGCTGCGTCTTCGTGGGCCCGTGCGTGGCCAAGAAGGCCGAGGCACGGGACCCGCTGCTGGACCCCGTGATCGATGAGGTCCTGACGCTGCAGGAGGCGCACCGCCTGCTGGCGGCGCGAGGAGCGGATCCGGCGACGGCCTCGGAGGCCGCGTGGGACGAGCCGGCTGCCGGCCGGGCGCGGGTGTTCCCGCTCCCCGGCGGCCTGCTCGAGAGCGCCGGCATGGACCGAGGCATGCTCGACCCCGACGTCCTCGTCGTGAGCGGCCACGACGAGACCGTCGAGGTGCTGGACAGCCTGAGCGAGGCCGACACGGGTCAGACCCTGCTCGTGGAGGCCCTCATGTGCCGCGGCTGCTACTGCGGGCCGGGCATCAGCTCCTCCGAGCCCGGCCTGCTCCGCAAGCGGCGCGTCGGAGAGTACGTGGCCGAGTGCCGGCGCCGCGAGGCCGAGGCGGCCGTGGAGGTGCGCAGCGAGCTCGACGACCCTCTGGCCGCCCGCTTCCCCGGTCTCGACCTGAGCCGCGTCTACACGCCGGACGACCAGCGCCTGGAGGAGCCGACCGAGGACGAGATCCGCGAGATCCTCGCGCGCACCAACAAGTTCTTCCCGGAGGACGAGCTCAACTGCGGCGCCTGCGGCTATCCCACCTGTCGCGCCAAGGCGGTCGCCGTGTACTCCGGCATGGCCGAGGACGCCATGTGCCTGCCGTTCATGATCGACCAGGCCGAGCGCGTCTGCATCGAGCTCAACGTCCCGTGGAGCGAGATGCGCGACGTGCATCGGCACATCATCAACACGGAGAAGCTGGCGAGCATGGGCCAGATGGCGGCCGGCGTCGCGCATGAGCTCAACAACCCGCTCAGCACGATCCTGCTGTACACGCACATCCTGGGGAAGAAGCTCCAGGACCGCGATGACCTCGATCACGACCTCAAGCTGGTCGCGGAGGAGAGCGAGCGCTGCAAGAAGATCGTCGGCAACCTGCTCGACTTCGCGCGGCAGAGCCGCGTGCACCTCGGCAGCGTGGACGTACACGACGTGCTCCAGCAGGCCGTCGACTCCGCCGCCGCCACGGTGCAGCCCAACGGCCACGTCGTCGACCTCGTCGTCGACGTGGAGCCCGGCCTGCGCGCCGACCTCGACCGCGACCAGATGACCCAGGTGCTGGTGAACCTGGTCAAGAACGGGGTCGAGGCGATGGAGGACCGTGACGGCACGGTGCGCGTGAGCGCCCACGAGGTCGAGGGCAGCGGGCGCATCCACATCGCCGTGAGTGACGAGGGCGCCGGCATCCCCCAGAGCGCTCGCGACAAGGTGTTCCAGCCCTTCTTCACCACCAAGAGCATCGGCAAGGGCACGGGCCTCGGCCTGCCCATCAGCTACGGCATCGTGAAGATGCACAACGGCACCATCTGGTTCGACACCGAGACCGATCGCGGCACGACCTTCCACGTGGAGCTCCCCAGCACCCACGTCGGCGGGCAGACCGCGCTGATCGACGACAAGGGAGCGACAGCATGACGACCCAGGCGACTGTCCTGTTCGTGGACGACGACCGGGACTTCCTCGAGAGCAAGCAGGTGTACCTGGAGGCGCGCGGCTACCGCGTGCTCATCGCCGAGTCCCCCGACGCGGCGCTGGTGCTCCTGGAGACCGAGACCCCGGCGATCATCTTCCTGGACCTGATGATGGAGCACGTCGACGACGGCTTCCGGCTCGGGTACCGCATCGGCAAGGACGAGCGGCTCGGCCACATCCCGCTCGTCATGCTCAGCGGCGTCGCCGCCGAGACCGGCACGCGGTTCGACGGCGAGGCCACGGGGCTGCGCGAGTGGTCCCGGCTCGCCCGGTTCCTGGACAAGCCGGTGACCGGCGCGCAGGTGCTCGCCGTCATCGAGGAACTCGCCGGAGCCGCGGCAACGGCCGGCGATCCGGCCGCCGTCTGACGCGGGCCGGGAGAGGAGACGACCATGGCCGAGGGCAGCATCCTCATCGTCGACGACGAGTACGGTGTGCGCAGCGGCATCCGCACGATCCTCGAGATGGAGGGCTACGAGGTGGGGGAGGCCGGCGACGGCGCCGGCGCGCTCGCGGGCCCTCGGCGAGCGCAGCTACGACGTCGCCCTCCTCGACTACCGGCTGCCCGACACCGACGGCCTCAGCCTGCTGCAGACCATGAAACAGCGCGGCTGCGACGCCATGGTCTGCATGATCACGGCCTACGCCAACATCGACACCGCCATCGCCGCCACGCGCCAGGGCGTGGACTTCTTCCTCCCCAAGCCGTTCAGCCCCGACGACCTCGAGGGCGTGGTGGCGACGCTGCTGCGCCACAAGCAGGCGCGCACGGAGGCGGAGCGCCTGCGCGCGGAGCACGAGGCGAGCCTGCTCGCGCTCGCCGAGGAGAAGACGCAGACGCACTCGCTGGTGAGCTCCCTGCGGGACGCCGTGCTCGTCGTGAACCGGGCCGGCGACGTCGCGCTCGCCAACCCGCCCATGCTCGAGCTGCTCGGGCTGGGAGAGGATGAGGTGCTCATGCGGCCGGCGCAGGACTTGCTCGGCGGCGGCGCCCTGGCGCCGCTCTGCGAGCAGCTGGCCGCGCCGGCCAAGGACCGCACCGTGCGCCAGCTCGAGCTCGATGAACGGACGTACATGGCGAGTATCGTCACCTTCCGCGACGAAGGCGGGCAGGAGCGCGGCCGCATCCTCACCCTCAGCGACATCAGCGAGGTGCGGCGCCTCGCCATGGAGAAGCAGAAGTTCATCCGTATGATGGTGCACGAGCTCAAGAGCCCGCTCGGGTCCATCAAGGGCCTCCTCGAGGTGGTCACCGACAAGAGCCTCGGCGAGGACCTCGGCCCGTACCTGCCGATGATCGCCCGCGCCGACCACCGCATCGATAACTTGGTCGAGCTGATCCGCGACCTGCTCACGCTTGCTCGCAGCGAGCAGGCGCCCGAGGGTGAGGAGCCCGAGCTGGTGCCGCTCGCGCCCGTACTGCACGAGGTCGTGGAGCTCGCCGGCGAAGGGGGCGCGCAGCGCGGCGTGACGGTGACCACGGACCTCGCCGCGGGCCTGCCGCCCGCCCTCATCCGGCCCGATGACCTCCGCCTCGTGCTCAGCAACCTTGTCGGTAACGCCGTCAAGTACAACCGCGACGGTGGCACCGTCACGGTGCGCGTCGCGGTGGAGGACGGATGGCTGCGGCTGGACGTGGCCGACACCGGCATCGGCATCAAGGAGGAGAACCTGGCGCGGCTCTGGGACGAGTTCTTCCGCGAGAAGCGTGACGAGACGCGCGAGCTCGAGGGTAACGGGCTGGGGCTCTCCATCGTGAAGCGGTTGGTCGAGCGCGCCGGCGGCCGCCTCGAGGCGACCAGCGTCGTCGGCCAGGGCTCCGTGTTCACCGTGCTGCTGCCGGCGTGACGCCGGACGGGGCGGGCGGGTTCCCCCACGGTCAGTCCACCGCCCGCCCTCTCCGGCGTCGCGCCGCCGGTCAGCTGCCCGCGCAAGCGGGAATACTCCGGGCATGAACACCCACATCGACATAGATCAGGGGCGCCTGAGGGTGACGCTGCACGGACTCGACATCGTCTGGACGACCCGCAGGCGCATGATCGTACCGCTCGCGCACGTCGCGGGCGCGCGGCTGGACCCCTATGTCCACCGGCACGGCCCCTGGCTCGGGGCGGGCCGCACCGACCTGCTGCTCGGCTACGCCGTCGCCGCCGGCTCGATGCTGGTGCACGGCCGCCACGAGTTCTGGGATGTCCACCATCCCGAGAAGGCGGTCGTGATCGATCTCGTGGACGAGGCGTTTGACCGCCTGGTGCTCGAGGTGGACGATCCCGCTGCGGTCGTCGCGCAGATCAACGCCGCCGTCGCGACGGTCGAGGCGGCGGCGTAGTAGCTCCTGCCGCTACCCCAGCGTCGCGCGCCTCCGGAAGACGGCGCCCACGGTGTCGAGGATCAGCCGGGCGCCGTGCAGCGATGTCACCTGGCCGGGGCCGTCGTACGGCGGCGCCACCTCCACGACGTCAAAGCCGACCACGTTGCAGCGGGCGCACACGGCGAGCAGGATCTCCTTGGCCTCGTAGTAGCTGAAGCCGCCGGGCTCGGGCGTGCCCGTGCCCGGAGCGATGGCCGGGTCGAGGGCGTCGATGTCGAAGGTGATGTAGACGTCGCCGCCCTTGGGGAGGTGCTCGACCAGGTCGTCGACCAGCGCGTCTTTGGCCTGCTGGCACCAGAAGATGTGCGCCCCGCGGCTCTGGGCGAGGGCGATGTTGTCGCCGGGCGTGTGCAGGCTGCGGATGCCGTACTGCGTGAGCCCGGAGAGGAATCCGGCTTCGTGGCTGCGGATGATGGGGCTGGCGTGGGAGAAGCGCGAGCCGCCCTCCTCGTCCCAGTAGTCCATGTGCGTGTCGAACTGGACCAGATGCACCGGCTTGCCGCCCCTGGCCTGGTACAGGGCCTTGAGCACCGGGTAGCCGATGGAGTGGTCGCCGCCGAGCGTGACGGGGAAGAGGCCCGAGCTCATGATCGGCTGCAGCTTGTCGATCACCGCGTTGTGGTAGCGCTCGGGCGACCACATGGGGCCGAGCGCTACGTCGCCTGCGTCCGCCCAGCGGATGCCGCCGAGCAGCTCCACGCCGGCCTCGCCGTCCCAGAACGGCTCGGCGCCGCGCTGGAAGGCGTAGAGGGTGGAAGCCTCGCGCAGGGCGCGAGGCCCCATGCGCGTGCCCGACCGGCTGGTGGTGCCCTCGTCCCAGCCGATGCCGACGACGGCCACGTCGGCGTCGGCCGTCGTCGGCAGCGGCACCAGCGGCGCCTTGAAGAAGGTCGCGATGCCGCTGAACGGCAGTGAATCGTAGGTCATCGGCTCGTCTCCTTCGCCGCGGCGCCGCGGGCGCCGAACGGGTCACTTGATGCCCTTGGCGTGCTCCTTGCTCACCTCGGCGACGCATTCTTCCACGATGTCGCAGCCGAGCGCGAACAGCTCAGGCGGCATGTTGAGCGCCGGCGTGGGCCGGAACCAGTTGAACGCCGGCTCGTAGATGGGGATGACCCCGCGCCGCTCCATGGCGTAGACGACCTCACGGGTGAGGTCGTGGGCCGGCGTCTTGGAGTCCTTGTCTTCCACGAACTCGACGCACTGGTAGCAGCCCTTGATACGGACGTCGCCGACGATCTCGTACTTGTCCCGCATCGCCCCGAACTTCGCCTTGGCGATGCGCTCGATCTCCTTGACGTTGTCCAGCACGTTGTCGCGCCTGATGATCTCGATGAGCTTGATGCCCACGGCGCAGCCGACCGGGGAGCCGGCGAAGGTGCCTCCCGTATAGAGCTCGCCGGCCGGCTCGCTCATGCGGGCCGAGCCCAGGGTGTAGCAGATGGGGATGAGGCCGCCCGAGGTGCCCTTGCCCAGCGAGAGCAGCTCCACCTCCACGTCCGGATAGGCGTCGATGAGGAACCACTCGCCGCAGCGCCCCATGCCCTCCTGGACCTCGTCGTTGTAGAGGATCCAGCCGTACTTCTTGCAGAGGGCAGACAGTCGCCCCGGCCACTCCGGCGGCGGGATCTGGATGCCGTTCTCGCCCTGGATGAACTCCACGTTGACGCCGGCGATGCTGTCGGGCGTCGCCTTGTAGCGCAGGATCATCTCCTCGATGTAGTCGAGGCAGGCGATGTCGCAGGCGGGGTAGTCGAGGTGGTATGGGCAGCGGTAGCAGGTCGGGAAGGGGACGTTGACCCAGCCGCTCATGAACGGCTCGATGCCGTGGTTGTAGTGGGCGTTGTGCGGTCCCATGGCGCCGGTGCCGTAGTTGCCGCCGTGGAAGCTGCCCAGGAACGTGATGACGAAGGGACGGCCGGGGCCGGCGGCCTCACGCATGATACGCACCGCGTTCTCCACGACCTCGCTGCCGGTGGTGTCGTACACCACCTTGCAGAGCGGCTTGGGCGCGATCTCGACCAGCTTCTCGGCGAGCTGGTACTGATGCCAGGTGGTGAGCGAAGAGAGGCACTCGGTGCCGTACTCCTTGAGCGCCCCGTGGGCCGCCTCGACGAGCTCGGGGTGGTTGCCGCCCAGGGGAGACGACGCCCACCCGGCCAGCCAGTCGATGTAGCGGTTGCCGTCCACGTCCTCGAGGAACCAGCCGTCCCGGTAGCGGGAGACGAAGTGGCTCGGCGGCCAGGCTCCGATGAGCGACACGCCCAGCATGATGTCCTCACCCCGCTTCATGAGCGCCTGGCTCTTCGGGCCGGGGGGTGGGGTGTGCACGTGCGGGCGCGTCTGATCGCCCATGGCTCTCGCCTCCCTATACCGTCGCCGGGGGCTCGCCCGGCGACCACTCGTAGTTGTCCTTGAGGATCTTGAGGTTGAGGACGAAGTCGGCCTGCTCGATGCCGGGGATGGTGCGGATGTGGTTGACGAGGACGTCGAGGAGCTCCTCGCGGTCGTGGGCGACCAAGCCCACGATGATGTCGAAGTCGCCGGCGCAGATGCTGACGTAGTCCACCTGCGCGAGCTCGGCGACCGCCGCGGCCACGGCCTCGATGCGGTCGCCCCTGACGCGCAGGTGGATCTGCGCCCACATCAGCCCCAGGTCCAGCGGGCTGCTGACGGCGACGATCTGGATGACGTTGGTGCGCAGCAGCCGGGCCACCCGCTGGCGGACGCTGGCCTCGGAGATGCCCAGGTCCTTGGCGATGGCCGTGAACGGGCGCCGCCCGTCGCTCTGCAGGTGCCCGATGATGGCGATGTCGGTCTTGTCCAGGGACTGTCTGCGCATGGGGCTCCTTTGAGCGGTGCACCTCCGGCGCCTCGCTCCATGAACCTGGGCCTCATTGAGCAGTGCACCTCCGGCGCCCCGCTCGATGAGTCGCTTCGGTGCTCATTCGGCCACCCCATTCTACGAATGTCGTGATTCCGGCGCCAGAGACGTTGCGATTCCACGCTTGGGGTACCATTACGACCGGACCCAAGGGAGGCTTGTGATGAAGATCGAGCGTAAGCCGTCGACCGCGCTGCTCCCGACGCCGGTCGTGCTGTTGAGCGTCGCCGGCCACGGCAAGGAGAAGCCCAACATCATCACGCTCGCGTGGGTGGGCACGGTGTGCTCCGCTCCGCCCATGCTGAGCGTCGCCATCCGCCCATCGCGGCACTCGCACCGTCTGGTGAACGCGGCGCGCGAGTTCGTCGTCAACGTGCCCCGCGCCGGGCAGCTCCAGCAGGTCGACCTGGCCGGCGTGTGGTCGGGGGCCGAGCACGACAAGTTCGAGGAGCTCGGCCTCACCGCCACGCCGGCCAGCCGCGTCGCGGCGCCGCTCATCGAGGAGTGCCCCGTCAACATCGAGTGCGTCGTCAGACACCAGCTGGAGCTCGGCGCGCACGACCTGTACATCGCCGAGATCGTCGCCGTGCAGTACGACGAGGACGTCCTCGACGCACGCGGGCGCGTGCAGACGAAGAAGCTGACGCCCATCGCCTACGTCGAGGGCCAGTACTGGTCGCTGGGCGAGCAGATCGGGTCCTACGGCGCGGCCGCGAAGGCCACGGGAAGACGCTAGAGTACTGTCTGTGAGCACCTACATCACCACTCCCATCTACTACGTGAACAGCGAGCCTCACCACGGGCACGCCTACACCACCATCGCCGCGGACGTGCTGGCGCGTCACCACCGCCAGCGCGGCGAGGACGTGTTCTTCCTCACCGGCGTCGACGAGCACGGCACGAAGATCGCCCAGGCGGCCGAGGAGCGCGGGCTCACGCCGCAGGAGCATGTGGACGTCATGGCGCCCAAGTACCGCGCGCTCGCGGCGGCGGTGGGCGCGTCCAACGACTTCTTCATCCGCACCACCGACCCGGAGCACGAGGCGTTCGTGCAGGGGTTCGTGGAGAAGCTGCAGGCCGCCGGCGACATCGAGAAGCGCACCTATGGCGGCCTGTATTGCACCGCCTGCGAGGGTTTCTGGTACGAGCGCGACCTCACCCCCGAGGGGATGTGCCCGCAGCACGGCATCAAGCCGGTGTGGCTGGAGGAGGAGAACTACTACTTCCTGCTCAGCAGGTACCAGGACCGGCTGGCCGAGTTCTTCCGCGCCAACCCGGGCTTCGTCAGGCCGCGCTCGCGCTACAACGAGGCGCTGTCGTTCATCGAGCAGGGCCTCGAGGACATCAGCATCAGCCGCTCGAGCATCACCTGGGGCATCCCCGTGCCGTGGGACCAGGACCAGGTCATCTACGTCTGGGTCGACGCGCTCATCAACTACCTCTCGGCGCTCACCTACGCGCGCCCCGGGGAGGACCTCACCGCGCGCTACTGGCCGGCGTTCCACTTTCTCGCCAAGGACATCCTCAAGTTCCACGCCGTCATCTGGCCGGCCCTGCTCATGAGCGCCGGCTACGGCCTGCCGACGGGCGAGCTCATCCACGGCTACCTCCTTGTGGCCGGTGAGAAGATGAGCAAGACCCGCGGCAACACGCTGGACCCGTTCGCGGTCATCGAGGAGATCGGCGCCGAGCCACTGCGCTACTACCTCATGCGCGAGGTCACGCTCGGGCAGGATGGTGACGTGAGCCTCGAGGGCCTGCGCGCGCGCTACAACAACGAGCTCGCCAACGAGTTGGGCAACCTGCTCAGCCGCACGGCGAGCATGATCGGCAAGTACCGTGACGGGGTCATCCCTAAGGCTGGACCTGAGGGTGAGACTTTGGCGGCGGTAGCCGCCGAGGGCGAGGCCATGGTGGCCCGGAGCGCGGAGCAGTACGCCGAACTCAACGTCACCGCCGCGCTCGACACCGTGTGGGAGTACGTGCGGCGCCTCAACCGGCTGGTGGAAGAAGAGGCGCCGTGGAAGCTCGCCAAGGACGAGGCCCTCGCCGGCCGCCTCGACGCCGTGCTCAACGGGCTGGCGGCCGGGCTGCGCCTGGTGGCGCTGGCCGTGTATCCGGTCATCCCGGTGACGGCGGTGGAGGTGCTCATGCGGCTCGGACAGGCATGCGGCGACGCCGACCTCCTGCTCGAGAAGGCCTCCTGGAGCGCGCTGACGCCCGCGACTGTGGTCGCCGGCCCGCCGCTGTTCCCGCGGCTCGAGACCGCCGGCTGAGGCGCCGGCGTGACCGCACGGTCCGCCCCGGCGCCGGACACTCGCGCATGAGCCTCGTCGACACGCACTGCCACCTCGAGATGATCGCCGACACGGCGGCCGCCGTGCGGGAGGCGCGCGCCGCGGGCGTCGAGCAGATGGTCACCATCGGCATCGACCTGGCGAGCTCGCGGCAGGCGATAGAGCTGGCCGGCCGCGAGCCGGGGGTCTACGCCACGGTGGGTCTGCACCCGCACGACGCGCACCTGCTGGACGAGGGGTACCTCGGCGAGCTCGAGGAGCTCGCCCGGAGCCCGCGCGTCGTCGCCGTCGGCGAGGTCGGCCTGGACTTCTACCGCGACCTCTCTCCGCGTGAGGCGCAGCGCGCCGCGTTCAGCGCCCAGATCGCGCTCGCGCGGCGCGTGGGGCTGCCGCTGGTGGTCCACGTGCGCGAGGCCGGCGACGAGGCGATGGCGCAGCTGGCCGCTGAGGCGGGCGACCTCACGGTGGTCATGCACTGCTACTCGCTGCCGCGGTACGTGGACGAGTGCAACGAGCGCAGCTACTACGCGAGCTTCGCCGGCAACGTCACCTACAAGAACGCCGCCGAGCTGCGCGCGGCGGCCGCGAAGGTGCGGGACGACAGGTTGCTCGTGGAGACGGACGCGCCGTTCCTGGCGCCGGTGCCGAACCGCGGCAACAGCAACGTGCCGGCGTGGGTCGCGCATACGGCGGCGCTGGTTGCCGAGGTGCGGGGCGTGCCCGTCGACGACCTCGCCGCGCTCACCACGGCCAACGCGCGCCGCGTCTTCGGGCTCGCGGAGGCGGACTGATGCCCGTGGGCGACCGCAGTCGCCCCCCGCGGCCGCACGCGCTGCGGCGCTACGGCCAGAACCACCTGGTGGACAAGAACGTGCTGCACGCCATCGTCGACCAGGCGCGGGTGAGCCCGGACGACGTGGTGCTCGAGGTCGGGGCCGCCGGCGGCCTTCTCACGCGGCCGGTGCTCGAGCGCGCCCGCTTCGTGCACGCGTTCGAGATCGACCGCCGCTGGCTGCCGCGGCTCGAGGAGCTCGCCGCCGCCGAGCCGCGCTTCGTGGTGCACGCCGGCGACGCGCTCAAGGCCGACCTCGGCGCGCTCGAGCCTCCGCCCACGGCGCTGGTCGCCAACCTCGCCTACAACATCGCCATTCCGCTGATCATGACGACCATCGCGGAGCTGCCCTCGGTGCGGCGCTGGGCGGTCATGGTGCAGCGCGAGCTCGGCGAGCGGCTGTTCGCCGTGCCCTCCACCAAGGCCTACGCGGCGGTCTCGGTGCTCACGCAGCTGGCCTGCCGGCTCGAGAAGGCGCGGCCGGTGCCCGCCTCCGCGTTCCGGCCACGCCCGCGCGTGGAGTCCAGCTTCGTGACCTTCGTGCGTCGCGAGGCCGCGGGCGACGCCGATCCCGGCGCGCGGGACGCCACCGCGGCGCCCGGCTCCGACGAATACGCCGCCGTCTCACGCCTCGTGCGCCTGGCGTTCGGCCAGCGCCGCAAGACGCTCGTCAACTCGCTCGGCGGCGCCGCTCACGCGCGCATCACGCTGAGCCGCGACGACGTGCGCGCGGCCCTGCAAGACCTGGGTCTCAGCGAGGCGGCGCGTCCGGAGGAGCTCGCGCCGCCGCAGTGGTTGACGTTCGCGCGCACGGTCGGCAGGGCGTGACGGCGGTGTGTCGCATCCGGTCCGCGAGACCGAGTCTGACGGGAGGATGCCTCGATGACGACTGACGGCGGAGCGCGCGTGGCGGACCGCGCTGAGATCGTGGCGCCTGCCAAGCTGAACCTGGCGCTGCTGGTGGGGCCGGTGCGGCCGGATGGCTTCCACGAGATCGCCTCGCTCATGCTGCCGGTGTCGCTGGCCGATCGCGTGACGGTGGAGAAGACGCCGGGCGCCGGGCTCGACGTCGTGTGCGACGTCGCCCCCGGCGCCGACAACCTCGCCGCCAAGGTGGTGCGCGAGCTCGAGCGGCGGCTGGACCGCTCGTTCGAAGTCCGCGTGACCATCGACAAACGCGTGCCGCACGGCGGCGGCCTCGGCGGCGGCAGCTCCGACGCCGCCGCGACTCTGATCGCGCTCGAGCGCCTGTACGACCTCGACCTCTCGTTGCGGGTGCGCTACGAGGCCGCTGCGGCCGTGGGCAGCGATGTCCCCTTCTTCCTCTGGCCGGGCGCGCAGCTGGCGATGGGGCGCGGTCAGGTGCTGAAGGCGGTGCAGCTGCCGGCCCTGCACCTCGTGGTCGCCATGCCGGACCTTGGTCTCAGCACCGCGGCGGTGTACCGCTGGCGCGACGAGGACGCGGAGGTGACGCTCAAGGAGTTCGCGTCGCGAGCCAGGCTGCTCTCGGGCGCGGTCCAGGCCGCGGCGACGCCCAAGGACGTTGCGACGCTCGTCGCCAACGACCTCGAGGCGAGCGTGATCGCGCGGAAGGAGAAGGTGCGCGAGCTCATCGAGCGCCTGCGCTCGGCGGGAGCGCTCGCCGCCGCCATGACCGGTAGCGGCGCGGCCTGCTTCGGGGTCTTCGCCGGCGAGGACCAGGCGCTGAAGGCGCGGGAGGCGGCTGCGCCCGCCCGCGCCTGGTATGTGACCGACCTGCAGCCCGAGGGCCGCACGAAGCCGGACGCGAGGCGCGGGCGCGGCAAACCGCCTGCGTGATACATTAACTTGCCGCTTCGCGGCGGGCGGCTGGCCGCCTCGCGGCGCCCCGGCCGTCAGGCGCTGGGGCGTAGCCAAGTGGTAAGGCACCGGGTTTTGGTCCCGGCATCCGGAGGTTCGAATCCTCCCGCCCCAGCCAGTGTCACGCCACGCGAGAGCCGGCAGGCCCTGCCCCGGCGACATTCCCAAGGTGAACCAGATGAGCACAGCAGACACCAAGCGCCCGCCGCTCGCCGTCGTGATCCTGGCGGCCGGCCTCGGCACGCGCATGAAGTCCGAGGTCCCCAAGGTCCTGCACGAGGTGTGCGGACGCCCCATGCTCTCGTACGTGATCGACGCGGCGCTCAGCGTCTCGCCCGAGCGCATCGTCGTCGTCACCGGCCCCGACCAGGAGGCGACCGCCGAGATCCTGCCGGTCGGCTGCGAGCGCGCCGTGCAGCAGGAGCGGCGCGGCACCGGCGACGCCGTCCGCGCCGGTCTGGAGCCGCTGCACGACTTCGAGGGCGACGTCATGGTGCTGTACGGCGACGTGCCGCTGGTCGACGGCGACTTCGTCGCCGGCCTCCACCGGCGGCACCTCGACGCCCGCGCAGCCGCCACGCTCACCACCGTCGACCTCGACGACCCGGCGCACTACGGCCGCATCGTGCGCGACGAGATCGGCGGCATCCAGCGCGTCGTGGAGTACAAGGACGCGACCGGCGAGGAGCGCGAGATCGACGAGATCAACGTCGGCCTGTACGTCTTCCGCAGCGACGCGCTGCGGCCGGCCCTGGCGCGCCTCGGCAGCGACAACGCCCAGGGCGAGCTCTACCTCACCGACGCCGTGCACCTGCTGCTGGACGCCGAGCTCAAGGTCGCCACCTTCGAGAGCGACGACGAGGAGATGTGCATGGGCGTCAACTCGCGCGTCGAACTCGCCGTCGTCAACGCGGCGATGCGCCGGCGCCTGCTCGAGCGGCTCATGCTGGCGGGGGTCACGGTCGAGGACCCCGAGACGACCTACGTGGACTACGGGGTCGAGGTCGGCCGCGACACGCTCATCCGCGCCAACACGCACCTGCTCGGGCGCACCACCGTCGGCGCGGCCAGCGAGGTCGGCCCCGGGAGCTTCCTGCGCGACGCCTTCGTCGGCGACCGCGCGCGCGTCGTCACCTCCCACCTGTACGAGTGCGTCATCAGCTCGGGCTGCAGCGTGGGGCCGTTCGCGTACATCCGGCCCAACACGGTGCTGGCCGAGGGCGCCAAGGCCGGCACCTTCGTCGAGATCAAGAACAGCCGCATCGGCGAGCGCAGCAAGGTGCCGCACCTCAGCTACGTCGGCGACGCCATCGTCGGCGTGGACAGCAACATCGCCGCGGGCAACATCACCGCCAACTACGACGGGTACGAGAAGCACGCCACGTACATCGGCGACCGCGTGCGCACCGGCAGCGACACGACGATCGTGGCGCCGGTCACCATCGGCGACGACGCGTTCACGGCGGCCGGCTCGGTCATCACGCGCGACGTGCCACCGGGAGCGCTCGGCGTCGCGCGCGAGCAGCAGAAGAACATCGAGGGCTACGCTGGGCGCCGCGCCGCCCGCCGCCTGCGCGAGCAGGATTGACAAACGTAACCGGATCAACGAGCGGGCCGTCGAAGGGGGACCGCTCAATGACCAGCGAAGCCAAGTCAACGAGCGGTGCGCCGGAGATGCACCGCTCACTGAGCCACGGCCGCTCGCGTTCGCGCTTTGGTACAATCGTGGACCGGTCCGGCGTCTGAAACGGAAGAGAGGCGAACGGTGGCGGACAGCACCTGCTGCGTGACCTCGCCGCGCAAGCGGCTCATGATCTTCTCGGGGCGCAGCAACCCAGTCCTCGCGGCGAAGATCGCCGACAAGCTGGACGTCGCCCCCGGCAACGTCGAGCTCAAGACCTTCTCCAACGGGGAGATCTACGCCCGCTTCGAGGAGAACGTCCGCGGCTCCGACATGTTCATCGTGCAGTCGCCGTCCGACGACATCAACGGCGAGCTCATGGAGCTGCTCATCATGATCCAGGCGGCGCAGCTGGCCTCGGCCAAGCGCATCACCGCCGTCATGCCGTACTACCCGTACTCGCGGCAGGACAAGAAGAGCGCGGCCCGCGAGCCCATCACCGCGCGCCTGGTCGCCACGCTGCTCGAGGCCTCAAAGGTGGACCGCGTCCTGTCGATGGACCTGCATCAGGGCCAGATCCAGGGGTTCTTCGAGATCCCGGTGGACCACATGACGGCGGTGCCCATGCTGGCGGACTACTTCCGCTACAAGGACTTCGGCGACACGCCCCTCGTCGCCGTCTCGGCCGACGCCGGCGGGGTCAAGCTCGCCAAGCGGTTCATCAACCGCGTCCCGGGGTGCGACCTGGCCGTGCTCACGAAGATGCGTCCCGACCACAACGTCGCCGAGACCCTGCACTTCATCGGCGACGTGCGCGACAAGATCGCCATCATCGTGGACGACATCATCGACACCGCGGGGTCCGTCACGAGCGCGATCGACACGCTGTACGACAACGGCGCCAAAGAGGTCTACGTCACCGCGACCCACGGGATCTTCAGCGGGCCTGCCTGCGAGCGCATCCGGCGCTCTCCGGTCAAAGAGGTCGTGGTGACGGACACCATCAACATCAAGCTGGGCTTCGACGACACCAAGATCAAGGTGCTGTCGGTGGCCGACATCCTCGCCCGTACCATCAGGAACGTGTTCGAAGACGAGTCGGTGAGCGAGATCTTCGCCGGCGACAATCAGCTGTTCTAGGAGACCACACATGGACAACGTCAGCATCGTCGTGCACAAGCGCGACGTCACCGGTTCCCGCGCCGCAAGGCGCATGCGCAAGTCCGGGCTCATCCCGGGCGTCCTCTACGGGCACGGCAAGGACGCCGTCCTCATCGCCGTCGAGCCGCACGCGCTGCGCGAGGCGCTGAGCACGAGCGCCGGCACGCACGCCGTACTCGATGTCACCTTCGAGGGCCAGAAGCGCGGCCACAAGGCGATCGTCAAGCAGCTCGACCTCGACAGGGTCAAGAGCAACGTGGTCCACGTCGACCTCCAGGAGATCCGGCTGGACGAGACCATCGAGACCAGCGTCGCCATCCGCTTCGAGGGCGAGGCCAAGGGCGTCAAGGCCGGCGGCATGCTCGACGAGGCCGTCCGCGAGGTCACCGTCAAGGGCGTCGTGACGGCGATCCCCGAGCACCTCGTCATGGACATCAGCGAGCTGGACATGAACGAGACGCTCAAGGTCGCCGACCTGCAGGTGCCCGAGGGTATCGAGGTGCTGGCGGACCTAGAGGACGTCCTCTGCTCGGTGCTGCCGCCGCGCAAGGTCGAGGTCGAGGAGGGCGCCGAGGGCGAGGAGGCCGCAGGGGCCGAGGTCGCTGCCGCCGAGCCCGAGCTCGTCGGCAAGAAGGAAGACGAGGCCGAGGCCTGATCGTCCTCCGGCGGGCCGCCTGACCGCGAGGCATCGTGGCCGTGTTCCGCCCCTCAGCGAGCGTCGAGCGCCTCGTCGTCGGCTTGGGCAATCCCGGGCCGGCGTACCGAGGGCACGCCGCACAACGTCGGCTATCGCGTGGTCGAGGAGCTCGCGCGCCGGCACGGCGTCCCGCGCGCCAGGCGGGGGTTCGACGGGCGCTGCGCCGAGGGCGTGGTCAGCGGGCGCTTCGTGCTCCTGCTGCAGCCGACCACGTTCATGAACGACTCGGGCCGCAGCGTGGCCGCCGCGCTGCGCGCGGTCAAGCTGCGGCTCGAGGACGTGCTCGTCGTGCACGACCACATCGACCTGCCGTTCGGGCGCCTGCGGCTCATGGAGGGCGGCGGCAGCGGGGGTCACAACGGCCTCAAGAGCATCACCGGGCTGCTGGGCGCCGGCTACGCGCGCCTGCGCGTGGGCGTGGATCGGCCGCCGAGCACCGACCCCGACGTGGTCGCTGAGTACGTGCTCAGCCCGTTCCGCGAGAGCAGCGCGGAGGTCGACCGGGTGACGGCCGCGGCGGCCGACGCGGTCGAGCTATGGCTGGACGCCGGGCTTGAGGCCGCCGCCAACGCCGTGAACCGTCTCGACGGCTGAGACGGAGTGCTGGCGGAGCACCGGCGTCACCGCCAGCACAGGCTCGCCGGGCAGCGTGGACCTGGCGAGGGCCACCACGATGGCGTCCTGTGCCTCGGTGGCCCGCCCCCAGTCCAGCGACCCGCCGTTCATGAGGATCGAGAACGCGACCAGGTGGTCGTTGGCGCTCGTCACGTACCCGGAGAGGCAGATGGCGACGTTGAGCGTGCCCGTCTTGACCCGCGCGTTGCCGGCGGCCGCGGTGCCGCGCATGCGGTCGTGGATCGTGCCGTCCTCGCCGGCGATCGCCAGCGAGTCGTAGAAGTCGTCGAAGTCGTCGCGCTGGCGCAGGGCGCCGAGCACCTTGACCACGCCCTCGGCGGTCATCCGGTTGCCGTAGCTCAGCCCCGAGCCGTCCTGGACGACGTAGGTGCCGGTCTTGACGCCGAGCGCGTGCAGGGCGGCCTTGCTCGCCCGGGTCCCAGCCGCCGTGCTGCCGTCGCCGTAGAACTCCTTGCCGAGCCCCTTGAGCAGCATCTCGGCGAAGGCGTTGTCGCTCTCCTTGTTCATGTGCTTGAGGATGCCGCGGAGCGCCGCCGAGTACTGCCGATCGACGACCGTCACGGTGTCCGGCACCTTGGCCGTCCCCGGACGGCCCGTGACCCGGACGCCGGCGTTCGCGAGCGCCTGCTTCATGAGCTTGGCCGCATAAGTCGCCGGAGCGCTCACACGGTTGCCGTTGTTGAGGCCCTGGTTGCCGGACAGGGCGGAGAGCGGGCCGCACTCGAGCTGCAGCCCGTCCTTCCAGGACGGCACGGTCCTGAGCTTGTCGAACCAGGAAGCGTCGCCGAGGATCCTGCCCCGGACCCTCCTGACGCCCTCACGCTTGAGCGCCCTGGCGAAGGTCTCGAACGACGCGGTCGTCATGCCGAACACGTCCTGCTGGTAGGCCCGCGTCGAGAGGCTCGGGTCGCCGAGCCCGCGGAGGTAGACATCTCCACGCAGCTCCCCGCCGACGGCGCCCGGCACGTCCTCGGCGTAGAGCTCGGTGGCGAAGCGGTGATCGACGCCCCAATCGAGGATCGCAGCCGCGCTGGTCACGATCTTGAGGTTGGACGCCGGCGTCAGGCTGGTGCCGGCGTTGAGCTCGTAGACCGGGAGAGCGGCGTCGAGGTCCCAGACGTAGACGCCCGTGCCCGAGCCGTGCAGGCCGGCCTGCCGCAGGGACGCGACGATGGCGTCGTCGACGCCGGCGACGGCGGGAGCCGGGCAGAGGGCTCCCCCGGAGGCGGTCGCGAGGACCAGCGCGAGGAGCAGGAGGAGGACGCGCGAGCGCCGGTGTCGCGTGCCCCGGGCGCCGGCCCGCGCCGGGAGCGCATCTGCGATGACTGTCCCTCCCATGCTGCACCTCATACTACGATGCGACGCGACGCCGGGGAACCCGGCTTGACTCGCCTCGCCGTCCCGGGGGATAAGAGAGGCATGATCTTCCTCGTGTACTCAGGCGCCTCGTGAGACGGCGCGCGGGAACCTGTCTTCTGCTGGTCGTCGCGCTGGCCTCGCTGGCCGCGCTGTCCGGCGACCTGCCGGAGGGCGCCGCCGGCGCGGCGCCGGCGCCCGCGACGGCCGCGTTCGCCGGCACCGGCTCCGCGGCCTCGTCCCCGGGCGCAGCGCCCTGGGAGACCGCGGGCCCGTACCCGGCGGCGTTCGACCTGCGCGCGGAGGGCCGCTTGACCGCCGTGCGCTCGCAGGACAGCTACAGTACCTGCTGGATCATGGCGGCCATGGGCTCGCTGGAGTCGGTCGTGCTCCGCAAGGAGGGTCTGCCGTTGGACTTCTCCGAGAACAACCTGGCCAATCACATGTCCTCGCGGCTCGACTACGAGGGCATGGCTCCGAGTGAGCTGGCGCTCGCCTACTACGCTCGCTGGGAGGGTCCCGTTCGGGAGTCCTCGGATCCGTACCCGCGTCCCGGCAAGTCGCCGCCGTACCTGCCCGCCGTGCGCCACCTTCAGGAGGCGCTCTTCCTGCCCGAGCGGCAGGGACCCCTGGACAACGACGCCGTCAAGTGGGCGGTCATGAACTACGGCGGCCTGGATGCGGCCGTCGACTTCCACGTGCAGGACGAGTTCGAGTCATGGAACGCGTCGACCCACGCCTACTTCAACGCCACTCGCAGCAAGCCGAACCACCACATCCTCGTCGTGGGCTGGGACGACGCCTACCCGGCGTCTGACTTCCTTGCGGGGTCGAGGCCTCCCGGGGACGGTGCGTTCCTCATCAAGAACAGCTGGGGCGCCGACTTCGCCGACGAGGGCTACCTTTGGGTCTCCTACTACGACGCCACCATCGGGGATGCGCTGGTGGTGTTCTCGGGCGTCGAGCCCGCGGGCAACTACGACGCCGTCTACCAGTACGACGCGCTCGGCCGCAGCCGCTGGATCACCGCCGACGGCGGGGAGCAGGCGTGGTTCGCCAACCGCTTCACCGGCGCCGGCACCGGTCGCGTGACGGCGGTCTCGTTCTACGCACCCGTGCCGGGCACGGCGTATCAGGTGCGCGTCGCGCGCGCCCTGCGGGGTGTCGCGGCCGCTCCGGACGCCGCCACCGGGACTCTCTCCGTGGCCGGGTACCACACGGTCCGCCTGGAGGAGCCGGCTGCGGTGACGGCGGGGGAGACGTTCGTGGCCGCCGTCCGCGTGACGACGCCGGGCTGGGCGGAGCCCGTGCCCGTGGAGGCGCCGTCCGACCTCATCTCTCCGCGGGCGCGCGCGGGGCAGTCGTACGTGAGCGCCGACGGCTCGTCGTGGAAGGACCTGACGAGCCGCACGGGTCTGTCGCGCGCCAACGTGTGCCTCAAGGCGTTCGTGGACGCCGCCGGCGCCGCGGACAGGCGGGCCCCGCGGGTGGAGATCCGCGGCGACGCGGTGGGGCGCGGCGCGCAGGCGGTGATCCGCTGGCGGCTCACGGATCCGGCCTTCTCCAGCGCCAGCGCGATCGTCGAGCTCAGCCTGCGCGACGCCGCCGGCAGACTGATCGCTCACCGCCGCATCCCTGCCGTCGCGGTCGGCGAGCGTGGGGAATGGGCGCTTCGGGCGAGCTGGCCGCGCGGCCGGTACAGCGTGCGCGGCCGCGCCTACGACGTCGCGGGCGGCCGCCAGGCGACGGCGAGCCGCGCCGCGGTGGTCGTCGGGGGTGTGGCGCCGGTCGCCGCATCGGTCCCCCGGCGCTGACGCCCGGGCCCGGCCGTCGTGGCGCCGGGCCACGCTCCGGCCGGCAGGTCATCGGCTAGAATGGGGAGAGCCCCGCCGCCGTGAGGCGTGCGGGGCGTTCGGCGTGTCCGGCCCCCGGCCGGCGCGCCGCGGGCGGAGCGTGAGGCGCCGCCCGGAGGAGGTCAAAGGGTGTTTCTCGACTACCTGTTGAACGACGAGACGTTCGAGGCGGCCGCGCCGCGGCTGCGGCGCGGCGCGGGTGCGTACGCGCCGAGCTTCTACGCTCCATACGTGCTCGCCGCCGCCCTGGCGGGTTGCGGCGGGTACGTCGTCGTCGCTCCCGACGGCGAGGCGGCCACGCGGCTCGCCGCCGACCTCTCCGTCTATCTCGACGTGGCCGTGCCGGTACTGCCTGCGCGCGGCGTGCTGTACGGCGCCGACGTGGCGCCCTCGCCGCACGTCGTCGGTGAGCGCCAGCAGGCGCTCACGGCGCTCGCCGCCGGCGGCGTGGTCGTCGCCGAGGCCGTGGCGCTGCTCGAGCGGTTCCTGCCGCTCGAGCTCCAGCCGCGGCCCCTTCCCATCTCTCCCGGCGATGAGATCGACTTCGACGGCGCGGTCGCCCGTCTCGCCGCGCTCGGCTACCAGCGCATCGAGCAGGTGCGCGCCCGCGGCGAGTTCGCCGTACGCGGCGGCCTCATCGACGTCTATCCCGCGCTCGGCGACCCCCTGCGCGTGGAGTTGTGGGGGGACGAGGTCGAGCGCCTGCGTACCTTCTCCATCTACTCGCAGCGGACGACGGGCGAGATCGAGGCGGCGACCGTGTTCGCCGCGTTCGAGGCCGACGCGTCCCAGCCGGAGTACGTCAGCGGGCTGCATCAGGCAGTGGCCGAGTGGGAGCGCGAGGGCCGCGAGGAGACGCCGGAGGAGCTCGAGCGCCGCGCGGCCGTGCGCGCGCTCGCGGCGCTGGCCGGCCGCTTCACGACACTGGGCGCACTGGCCGCCGCGGCGGGCGCCGGCTGGGCCGTCTTCAACCCGGACGAGACCTACCGCGCGCTCGCCGACTTCGACGGCGAGGTGGCGGCGGCCGTGCCGGGCGCGGGCCTGCGCGAGCGGCTGTATGTGCCGCTCGCCGATGCCCGCGCCCTCCTCACCAAGGCGCTGCACCTCGACGTCGTGCAGCGCGACCAGCCGCTCCAGTTCGCCGCCTCTCGCCCGCAGTTCGCGGCGCGCGACCTCGCCAGCGCCGAGCGCGACCTCGTCCGGCTGGTCAACGACGACTACCGCCTGTTCGTCGTGTTCCGCCACGAGGGCGAGGCCGAGCGCGCCACCTTCCGGCTGCGCAACATCTCGGCCGAGGTCGTGACGCCGGGGCAGCTGGCCCGGGGCGGCGAGGCGGCCCCCGGGCTCTACTTCGTCGCCGCGCCCCTGCGCGACGGCTTCGTGGCCGAGGACCTCAAGCTCGCCGTCGTCAACGAGCGCGCGCTCATCCGCGCGGCGCCGCGTGAGCGCCGCTTCGCGGCCGGCACGCGGCTCACCACCTTCTTCGACGTTCGCCCGGGCGACCACGTGGTCCACGAGGACCACGGCATCGCCCGCTTCGCCGGAATCGAGACGCGCACGGTCGCCGGCGTCACCCGCGACTACCTCCTCCTCGAGTTCCGCGGCGACGACCGCGTCTTCGTCCCGCACGACCAGATCGGCAAGGTCAGCCGCTACGTAGGAGCGTCGGGCGCGACGCCGTCGCTCGACAAGCTCGGCGGCACGCACTGGCAGACGGTCAAGACGCGGGCGCGCACGGCCGTGGTCGAGATGGCCGGCGAGCTGCTTCAGCTGTACGCCGCCCGCCAGGCCATCCCCGGCTTCGCGTTCCCGCCCGACGGCGAGCTCATGCGCCGCCTGGAGGACGCCTTTCCCTACGAGGAGACCGACGACCAGGCGGAGGCCATCGACGAGGTCAAGAACGACCTGGAGGCGCCGCACCCGATGGACCGCCTCATCTGCGGTGACGTCGGCTACGGCAAGACCGAGGTCGCGCTGCGCGCGGCGTTCAAGGCCGCTGAGGCCGGGAAGCAGACGCTCGTCCTCGTCCCGACGACCATCCTGGCCGAGCAGCACTGGATGACGTTCGAGGAGCGCTTCGCCGACCTGCCGGTCAGGGTGGGCATGGTCTCCCGGTTCCGCAGCGGCGCCGAGCAGCGCAGGACGCTCGCCGCGTTCAGCCGGGGGGAGATCGACGTGCTGGTCGGGACGCACCGCCTGCTGAGCACGGACGTGCGGCCGAAGGAACTGGGCCTGGTCATCGTCGACGAGGAGCAGCGCTTCGGCGTGCGCCAGAAGGAGTTGCTGCGCAACCTCAAGCTCCAGGTGGACGTGATGAGCCTCTCGGCCACGCCCATCCCGCGCACCCTGCAGATGAGCCTGAGCGGCATCCGCGACATCTCGGTGATCGAGACGGCCCCGCGCGGCCGGCACGAGATCCGCACCTACATCGGCGAGTACAGGGACGACCTGGTGCGCGTCGCCATCGAGAAGGAGCTGGCCCGCGAGGGCCAGGCTTTCTACTTGCACAACCGCGTGGAGACGATCGACCGGGCGGCCGAGCACGTGCGCGCGCTCGCGCCCGGCGCGCGCGTCCTGGTGGCGCACGGGCAGATGGCCGAACGCACGCTCGAGAAGGTCATGCTGGCGTTCCTCGCCGGAGAGGCGGACGTGCTGGTGACCACGTCGATCATCGAGAGTGGGATCGACATCCCGACCGCCAACACGCTCGTCGTGGAGCGCGCCGACATGCTCGGCCTCGCGCAGCTGTACCAGATCCGCGGGCGCATCGGGCGCAGCGACGCGCACGCGTTCGCCTACCTGCTCTACCCGAGTGACGACCTGCTGACGAGCGAGGCGGCCGCGCGTCTGACCACGCTGAGCGACCACACCGACCTTGGCGCCGGGTTCAAGATCGCCATGGCCGACCTTGAGATCCGCGGCGCCGGCAACCTGCTCGGCGACGAGCAGAGCGGGCACGTCGCCGCGGTCGGCTTCGAGATGTACGCGCAGATGCTCGAGGAGGCGGTGAACGAGCTGGCCGGCGAGGAGGCGGCGATCGCCGCGCCGGTCCGCGTCGACATGCCGGTCACCGCCTACGTGCCGCCGGAGTACATCGCCTACGAGGCGACCAAGATCGACGCGCACCGGCGCATCGCCCGGGCGCGCACGATCGGCGAGCTCGGCGACGTGCGCGCCGAGCTCGCCGATCGCTTCGGCGCGCCGCCCGAGCCGGTGGAGAACCTCATCACGCTGCAGGCGATCCGTATCAAGGCGGCGGAGCTGGGAGCAACCGCCGCCGCCTACCGCGGCAGCCGCCTGCAGGTCGACGGCGTCGACCTCGACGACGCTTCTGCGACCCGTCTGCGAACCTCCAACGGGCGTGCCACGTACTTCAAGAAGGACCATGTGCTGGCCGTCCATCGGGAGGGCCAGGAGCCTCCGCTGCTGCGGTGGGTCGAGGCTACGCTCGATGCTATACTCGCCTCTCGTGTGTCTCACGACAGGTCGTCGATCCCTGGGAGAGAGAACCTATGAAGAAGCTCATCGTTGGTGTGGCCCTCCTCGCCCTCGTGCTGCCGGCGCTGCTCGTGGCCGGTTGCGGCAGCGACGAAGTGAAGGTCCCCGCCGGCGCCGTCGCGGCCGTCGGCAGCGGAGTGGTCACACAGGAGCAGTTCGACCAGATCTGGACGCAGGCCGAGGCACAGTACAAGTCACAGGAAGGCGCGCCGCCGTTCCCGGAGGAGGGCTCGGCGCAGTACAACCAGCTCAAGGCCAGCATCGTCAACTACCTCGTCCAGAACGAGATCATCAAGGAGAAGGCCGCCGAGCTCAAGGTCACCGTGACCGACAAGCAGCTCGAGGAGCGCATGAAGCAGATCGTGCAGCAGGTCGGCGGCCAGAAGAAGCTCGACAAGCTGCTCAAGGAGCAGGCCGTGACGCAGCCGCAGCTCGAGGAGCAGCTCAGGGCGCAGATGCTGCAGGACGCCGTGCAGCAGAAGGTCTACGCGGACATCAAGGTCAGCGAGGCCGACCTCAAGAAGTACTTCGAGAACCCCGACAACACGTCGCAGTTCAACGTCCCCGAGAGCGTCGATGCCCGTCACGTGCTCGTGAAGACCAAGGCCGAGGCTGAGGAGGTCCGCGATCTCCTCGAGGCCGACGGCAGCGACGCGAACTGGAAGAAGGTCGCCAAGGAGTACTCCACCGACCCGGGCTCGAAGACCAAGGGCGGCGACCTCGGCAACTTCCCCAAGGGCCGCATGGTCAAGGAGTTCGAGGACGAGGCCTTCTCTCTGGAGATCGGCGAGGTCTCGCAGCCGGTCAAGACGCAGTTCGGCTACCACGTGATCGAGGTCACCAAGAAGACCCCGGGGAGCAAGCAGACCTTCGAAGAGGCCAAGGCGACCATCGAGCAGCAACTCAAGTACCAGAAGCAGGCCACGGCCTGGGAAGACTGGCTCAAGACGGCCATGGAGGCCGCCGGCATCGCGTACGCCGCGGGCTTCGACCCGGCGCTGCTCACCGCGTCGCCGAGCCCGGCCGCCTCGCCGCCGGCCACGACGGCCCCGTAAGCGCCACCGCCGGGGCGGGCGCGGCGATGAGCCTCACGCTCGTGTACATCGGCGCCGCCGCCGGACTGGCGCCCGTAGCATCGCTGCGGGCCCTCTCCGGCGGCGGCGCCGTCTTCGTTCCCGCGGGCCTCGAGGGTGAGCTCAGAGATCTCGTCGCCGACGCCGCAGACCCCGGCTTCGGCCGGCTGCTCGAACTGGATCCGGCCGACGGCAAGGGCCTCGACGACCTCTTGTGCAGCGCCGCCGCCGGCGAGGTCGTGGTCGCGCTTGCCGGCTCCGGCGGGCCGCAGCTGGCGCGCGAGCTGCGGCGGCGGGCCGCCTCCGTCGCGGCCGGCGCCGCATCCGGGGATGCGCCGGCGCTCGCGCTGGTCACCGTGCCCGCCGGTCAGGCCTTCGACGACGCCCTGCTCGGCCAGGAGCTGGTCTCTCTCAAGCGCATCGTGGACGTGCTGCGGGTGGAGTGCCCCTGGGATCGCGAGCAGACGCCCCGGGACATCGTCGGCTACACGGTGGAGGAGGTCCACGAGCTGGCCGACGCCATCGCCGCCGGCGACCTTCAGGCGGAGCACGGCGAGCTCGGCGACCTGCTGCTGCAGGTCGTGCTGCTCGCGCTCATGCTGAGCGAGGATGGCGCCGGCGACCTCGCCAGCGTCGCGCACGACATCGAGGTCAAGCTCATCCGCCGGCACCCGCACATCTTCGCCGGCGCCGTCGCCGAGACGCCCGCGGCCGTCAAGAGCCGCTGGGAGCGGATCAAGGTGGAGCAGGAGGGCCGGCAGGGCATCTTCCACGACGTGCCGGCCGGGTTTCCCGCGCTGCTGTACGCCAAGAAGCTGCAGCAGCGCGCCGCCAGCGTGGGCTTCGACTGGGACTCGGCCGCCGAGGCGTTCCCCAAGATCGCCGAGGAGCACGCCGAGCTCGCCGAGCTGTTCCACGAAGCCGCGGCCGCCGAGGCCGCCGTGGCCGTACAGCCCGAGGCGTCGGTCCAGCCGCCCGTCTCCGCCGACCCGCACCGCGCCGACCCGCGCGTGGCCCACGAGGTCGGCGACCTGCTGTTCGCCACGGTCAACGTCGCGCGGCTGCTGCACGTGGACCCGGAGCTCGCGCTGCGTGAGGCCGGCAACCGCTTCGAACGCAGGGTGACGGGGGCGGCCGAACTCGCCGCCGCCGACGGCCGGGACTGGTCATCGCTCGACCTGCAGACGCAGGAGCTGTACTACCAGCGCGCCAAGGGCGGAGAAGCGTCGGGTCCGGGCGGCGAGCCGCCCGCGGACGCCGGCGCCTGACCCCGGCGTCTCAGGCCGCCGGCTCCTCGACGAGCCCGATATCGAGGCCGCCGCACTCGGGGCACGAGAGCAGGTCTTCCTCCACGTCCGGGAGCAGCTCCGTCTTGGTGAAGGCCGCGCCGCAGTCTTCGCACGTGTAGTAGGGAACGTCCATGATCTCCCCCTTCTGTGTCCCACACCGGGTATGTTCCCGGCGTCACGCTGCGCCAAATGTGTGCGAACGGTTGCGTGACGACCTGTGTGATAGCGTCCCATGCGCCCCGGCAAGCCAACGCGAGGAGGACCCCGCGCAATGACCACCATCATCGACGTCACAGCACGGCAGATCCTCGACTCCCGCGGCAACCCCACGGTCGAGGTCGAGGTCGAGCTCGAGTCCGGCGCCGTCGGCCGCGCCGACGTTCCCTCCGGGGCGTCCACCGGTGAGTACGAGGCGGTCGAGCTCCGCGACGACACCGGCGAGTACCTCGGCAAGGGCGTGCGCACCGCCGTCGACAACGTCAACAACGTGATCGCCGAGGAGATCGTCGGCTTCGACGCCACCGACCAGCGTCTGGTCGACCGCATGCTGATCGAGCTCGACGGTACGCCGAACAAGGCCAAGCTGGGCGCCAACGCCATCCTCGGCGTCTCGCTGGCCACCGCCTACGCCGCCGCGGCGGCGCTCGAGCTGCCGCTCTACCAGTACGTGGGCGGCGTCAACGCCTTCACGCTGCCGGTGCCCATGATGAACATCATGAACGGCGGCAAGCACGCCGACAACAACGTCGACCTGCAGGAGTTCATGGTCATGCCGGTCGGCGCGGAGAGCTTCGAGGAGGCGCTGCGCATCTGCGCCGAGGTGTACCACAGCCTCAAGGGCGTGCTGAAGAAGAGGAACCTGAGCACGGCCGTCGGCGACGAGGGCGGCTTCGCGCCCGACCTCGGCAGCAACGAAGAGGCCATCCAGGTGATCATGGAGGCCATCGACGCCGCCGGCTACGAGCCCGGCGCCGACGTGCGCATCGCGCTCGACCCGGCCGCCTCGAGCTTCTACGACAATGGCAAGGGGCGCTACGTCCTCGAGGGCGAGGGTCGCGAGCTCACCTCCGCAGAGATGGTCGACTACTACGCGGAGCTGGTCGGCAAGTACCCGATCATCAGCATCGAGGACGGCCTCTGGGAGGACGACTGGGACGGCTTCAGGCTCATGACCGAGAAGCTGGGCGACCGCCTGCAGGTCGTCGGCGACGACCTGTTCGTCACCAACGTGGAGCGCCTCGCCCAGGGCATCGAGAGGGGCTCGGCCAACAGCATCCTTATCAAGCTCAACCAGATCGGGACGCTCAGCGAGACGCTTGACGCCATCCAGATGGCGACACGCGCCGGCTGGACCGCCGTGTGCTCGCACCGCTCCGGCGAGACTGAGGACACCACGCTCGCCGACCTCGCCGTGGCCACCAACGCCGGCCAGATCAAGAGCGGCGCCCCGGCGCGCACCGACCGCGTGGCCAAGTACAACCAGCTGCTGCGCATCGAGGAGATGCTCGGCGAAGTCGCCTACTACCCGGGGATGAACGCCTTTTACAACCTGCGGTAGGTTCGGGGCGCGCGGGTCGCCCGGCGATCACAGCGCCGGTCACGCGCACGGCGATAGGAGCGCGCCGGGGGGATGGTGTCGTGCGAGGTGCTGACACGCTCGGGTGCACGCCCAGGGGTACTGTTGTATCTCTGGGCGTGCGCCCGGGCGTGCTTGTCGCGATGAAGACATGGTGGCTCGGACGCCCAGCGGTCCCGCGCCCGTGGCAGGACTGCTCCGCCATGTGCAGTGAGGCCCGCGCAAGCCGGGTCGAGCTCGGCGAACGCGAGAAGGATCAGGAGAACGGCGACCGCAGGTCGCCGTCCTCGTCGTAGGGCAGAGGGAAGAGCGGGCCGGCGGGGCGCAGCGTCTCGCCGGCCCGCACCTCGTCCAGCAGGGCCTCCGACACGGCGATCCGCTCCAGATGCGCCGTGTCCCTCACCCACGCGAGCCGCACCTCGCCGAGATCCCTGACGCCGGCCGTCTGGACCGCCGCCGCGACCGCCTCCCGGTCCGTCGCGCAGGCGATGGGGATGCGTGCATCCTCCGGGCAGTTGGAGGTGATGCAGTTCACTCCGGTCGCCGCCCGGTCGATTTCCGCGGCACAGCGGACGGTGGTGAAATCGGCCATACCGATGCCGCAGGCATTGCCGTGGGTGGCCGTTGTGAGGCCGCGCACGAAGATCCTCGTGATGCGCGGCTCGGCAGGGCGGTCGCCGCCGCCCCAGAACGACACCCGGCCGATGACGTTGGTGTCCATTCCGGCGCCGCTGACGTCCTTGCCAAGCCGGTCCACGACGAGGACGTCGAGCTGGGCGAACGGCAGCCGCGGCAGCAATCCGCGCGCGCGCTCGAGCAGGGCGGGCTCGCGCGCGAAGAACTCGTCCGGGCGCAACACCTCGAGCAGCGCCGTCTGCTCGCGCTGGTCCTCCACCACGGCGATCCCGCACAGCACGGGCAGGCCGGCGAGCAGCCGCTCGCCGTGGTCGGCGAGCACGGCGGGGAATCCGTGGCGCACGGTGAGGCTGTGCGCCGAGAGGGCGCCGGCGTGCTTGCCGGCGCCGACCACCAGCATCTTGACGAGGCCGCTCTCGACCTCGCCGTGGAAGTCGGTGTGGGGCTTGACGCGGTTCACGACGATGACGCCGTCCGCCTCGGCAAGGTCGCGCGACGCCCAGACCGGTACGCCGAAGGCGCTCTCGCCCACGGACACCGCGTCCATGGACGAGACGACCTCGGCGCCCACGCTCTCCGCGGTCACGCCGAGGCGCTCGAGCACCGCGCGCTGTCCCTCGGCCGTCGCGCCGCCGTGGCTGCCCATGCAGGGCGCGACGAAGGGGTCGCCGCCCGCCTCGCGGACGGCGGCGACCGCGGCGGCGAGCACGGCCGGGAGGTCGCGGATGCCGCGGCTGCCGGCCGTGATCGCGACGCGCGCCCCGCGCGTCACCAGAGCATGCAGACCGGCCCGCTCCAGACCTCGCGCCACCTCCCCGGCGACGTCCACGCACGCGCTCGGGGGGTAGAGCTGGTCCACGAGTTGCAGAAGTGGCCTCTCGTGCCTCAAACTGTCTCCTCAGATACCGCCGGCCGTATCGCGGTCGAGCCTACCACGACCCACCCTGACCCAAAGGAAGCGTAAGCATGTACTGTCCCGAATGCGGCAACGACGCCGGCAAGGCCAAGTTCTGCCCCGAGTGCGGCGCGGACCTGGCCGGCGTGCAGGACGCTCTGAGCGGCAAGACCGGCGCTGGCAAGGCCGCCGGGCAGGGAGGCGGCGCGGCCGCGAGCCAGACCGCCGCCGCTGAGGGCGGCCCCAAGCGCCTGTCACCTTTCGTCATCTGGGGCGGCTTCGGCGCCCTCGCCGTGGTCGTCATCCTCGTCGTCCTCATGATCTCCGGCGGCTTCGGCGGCGACGCGGCCGGCACTCTCAACGCCGGCGAAGGCGAATCGCCTGTCGCGGCTGTCGAGGCCGACACCAGCGGCAGCTACGAGGAGCTCGTCGCCCGCGCCAACGACCTCTACGACCAGGGCGACGCCGCCTTCCAGAACCAGGACTTCGAGCAGGGCGGCGCGTACTTCGCCGCCGCCGCCAAGATCTATGCCGCGGCGTGGGCCAAGCAGGCGACCGATCCGGGCGTGGGCACCGACATGGCGGTCGCCCAGTTCTACAGCGGCGACATCTCCGGCGCGCTCAAGCAGATCGACGCGGTCCTCAAGGCCAACCCCGACTTCCAGAAGGGCTGGCTCAACAAGGGTATCTTCCTCAGCCACGAGTCCCGGATCAGCGAGCAGGCCGGCGACACGAAGACCGCCGACAAGCAGCTCGCCCAGGCCAAGGTCGCGCTCACCAAGGCCGTGGCGATCGATTCGAAGTCCGAGGCCGGCAAGCAGGCCGA
Organism: uncultured Thermoleophilia bacterium; assembly: GCA_963705205.1. Classification (GTDB taxonomy): domain Bacteria; phylum Actinomycetota; class Thermoleophilia; order UBA2241; family UBA2241; genus CAIXSE01. Next base: position 8,999 of record CAVPJG010000001.1, on the reverse strand, counting down.
CCAGAGCCTGCAGCAGCTCCAGCAGTAGACGCGCACACAGACGCGTGACCCCAGGGTTCGCGGCCGCCGGGCAGGGACACACGCCGGCGGCCGCGAACCTTTAGGGCGAGAAGGGGCCGTCCTGCGCAGTGCGGGCGGCAGATGGCGAGCCGGAAACAGGAGAGCGTGGCCCAGGCGACCTCAACAGCGGGCTCCGGACCGGGGCACTCGCGGCGCGCGCCCGCCGGCGCGGGCCGCTACGCGCCGCGTCCGCACTTCGGGCGTTTGGCGCTGCTCGTGCTGCTGGTCGTCGGCGCCGCATTCTACGTCACGCCGCTGCGCGACTTCTTCGCGCAGCAGGACCGCTACGAGAAGGCCGCTGCCGAGCTTCAGGCCGCCCGCCGGGACCACGCGGCGCTCGAGCGCGAGGTCGACCTCCTCGCCACCAAGGCCTACATCGCCCAGCTCGCCCGCTCGGACTCGATGCTCGTGCCGCCCGGCACCCAGGTCTTCGTGATCAAGGGGCTGCCGGGCAAGGACGAGGAGAACCGCTTCAGCACGGCGACGCCGCCGGTCGAGGCCTCGATCTCCGTCCTCGACCGCATCGAGGACCTGTGGCGCACCCTGCTGCACTGAGGCGCCGGTGATCAGCGCCGCCGTGGGGAGGCGCGCGTGAGCGAGGCGCCGCCGCTGGTGGCCGGCGCGGACGCCGCCGTCGTCGCCGGCCAGCTGGGCCGCGCGCCCCACGCCATGAGCGCCGTCGCGGCGCGCTGCCCGTTCGGGTACCCGGCTGTCGTCGAGGACCTGCCCTACGACGGCCATGGCCGTCCCTTCCCGACGCTGTACTACTGCACGTGCCCGACGCTGACCGCCGCCGTAGGCAGGCTCGAGAGCGACGGCGGCGTGGCGCGCTGGTCCTCCCGGCTCGCCGCCGAGCCCGGGCTCGCGCGCTCGGCGGCGGACGCCGCCGCCGACTCCGCCGTTCGCCGCGCGGACCTGGTCCATGCGCACGGGCTCGCCATGGTGGACGGCGGCGCCTCGCTCACCAGCGGCGTCGGCGGTGTGAGCGACCTGCTCGCCGTCAAGTGCCTGCATGCGCACGTCGCGCACGCACTCGCGCGGCCGGGCTACGCGCTCGGCGAGGCGATCCTCGCCGAGGTCACCGATCCGTGGTGCGACGACCGCCGCTGTGCCGCCTTCGTGCGGGATGGTGCGGCATGAAAGTCGCCGTCGTCGACCTGGGCACCAACACCTGCCGGCTGTTCCTGGCCGACGTGACGGACGGGCGTGTGGCGCAGGCGGAGCGCATGACGACGGTCGTGCGTCTGGGCCAGGGCGTCGACGAGACCGGCCGGCTGCACGCGGACGCCGTTGCGAGGACTCACGCCTGCCTTGCCGGATACGCGCCACGCCTCGAGGCCTACGGCCCGGCCCGTCGTCTCCTCATCGGCACCAGCGTCGTGCGCGACGCTCTCGACGGCAAGCAGTTCCTCAAGGCCATGAGGTACGAGTTCGGCCTGCCGTGGCGGATCCTCAGTGGGGAGGAGGAGGGCGGGCTCGCCTTCCGCGGCGGGACCTCGTGGCTGGACGAGCGCGCGCCCGACCCGCTCCTGCTCGTCGACATCGGCGGCGGCAGCACCGAGTTCGCCATCGGCTCCGCCGGCCGGCCGCCGGCGTTCGTTCGCAGCCTTGACGTCGGCGTGGTGCGGCTCACCGAGCGCTTCCTCCACGCCGACCCGCCTCCGGCGGCGGAGATCGCGGCCCTGACGGGCCACGTCGTCGCCTCCATCGAGCGCGGGGTGCCGGCGGACCTCCGCGCTGCGGTCCGCGGTGCGGTCGGCGTCGCCGGCACCTACACCACGCTCGTCGCCGACAAGCTCGGCATGATCGAGTACGACGCGCGACGCGTGCAGGCCCACGTGCTCTCGCTGGCCGACATCGACGGCGCGATCGCCCGCTTCTCGGCGATGACGAGCGCGGAGCGCGGCCGGCTCCCGGGCATCCAGCCCGGCCGCGAGGACGTCATCCTCGCCGGCGCGCTCATCGCTCGTGAGGCGTGCCGCGCGTTCGGCCTCGACGCCGTCAGCGTCAGCGAGGCCGACCTCCTCGAGGGCGCCGCGCTCGCCTTGACCGACGGCTCCCTGACGCCGTCCTGATCCGTCCGGCGCGCCCCGCGGACTCCCGCGCCCCGCGGACTCCCCCGATCATTCCGGGTTGACCGTCCCGGCAACGGCCTGTAGCTTGCTGCCGAGCACTCCGTCCGTCCCGGGAGGTCCCACGTGCTGCTGCGCCGCCTGACGCGTCGCCACGTCATCGTCGCTCCGCTGCTCACCTTCGCCGCGTGGTTGTTCGTCACCGGCGCCTTCGGCCCGGCCGCCTGACCGACGGCGCGGCCCGGCATCCGCGGCGCTTCCGCCGCGGCCTCCGCACCCGGTGCAGGACTCGTTTCGCGCAGTGCCCACGGCATATGATGCGTGCGTGCCGGAGTGGCGGAACTGGTAGACGCCGGGGACTTAAAATCCTCTGTCGCCGCTGGCGGCGTCCGGGTTCGAGTCCCGGCTCCGGCACCATGAGGCCAGCCGCGGTCCTTCACCACTCCCTTTGAGCAGCCGCGCACGGCCCGCTCGCCCGATGCTAGGATGGCCACGCCCTGCATGAGCGTTCGAGGTTGGGAGTAGGCATGGCCGACATCGATCACGCGCCGGTCGTGGATGAGTACTTCCTGCTCTGGGTCTTGATCGCCCAGACCAAGGACGCCATGTTGCGGGCGCGCGAGCGCGACTACGCGCGGTACGGCATCAGCAACGACCGGCGCGCGGTCCTCTACGCCATCGAGCGCAACGGCGGCAGTGCCACCCCGGTCGAGATCTCCCGCAACCTCTTCCGGGAGCTTCACTCCGTCACCGAGATGCTCAAGAGGATGGAGGCCGACGGCCTGATCACGAGAGAGAAGACGTCCGGACGCTCGAGGATCGTGGCGAAGATCACCGAGAAGGGACTCGACGTCTTCAACGCGTCCCTGCACAACGAGACCGACAAGCGGGTGTTCTCGGTCTTGACGAAGAGGGAACGTGAGCGGCTGAGGTCGTCGCTCATGAAGGTCCGCAGCCGCGTCCTTCAGGACCTCGGCATCCCCGAGTGGCAACTAGATCTTGTGCTCCCCACCGAAGCTTCGGACGAGCAACACAGTTGATCCGGATCGGGGAGGTCCGGCGCCTGCCGGCGGTGTGGCGGACGCCCGTCGGTCGTGGCTCCATCCTGCTGGCCGGTATGTCGCTGGCCTTCGGCCTCTCGATGAACACGAGCAACGCCGTGACGACCAACTACTTCGCCGACGTGCTGCACTTCACGGGTCCGCAGTTCGGCTACCTCACCGCGATCCGCGAGATCCCGGGACTGCTGCTGATCCTCGTCACGGCGCTGCTGTACCGCATGTCGCAGCAGCGCCTCACCGCTCTGGCGCTCGTCGTCCTCGGCGTCGGCGTCGGCGGGTATGCGCTGGCGACGAGCTTCTGGACCGTCCTCCCCTGGGTCGTCCTCGGGAGCCTGGGCTTCCACACCGTGCTGCAGACGCAGGTCGCGCTCGGCATGACCCTGTCGGCGGAGGCTCACAGCGGCCGCGTGCTGGGCGTCATGGCGGGCATAGGGCAGGCCGGGGCGCTCGTGGGGACCGGCGCCGTCATGCTGCTCTTCCTCGCGTGGCAGGACGCCTACACCCAGGTCTACGTGGCCTGCGGCCTCATCGCGCTGCTGGGGGCGGCGGCCATCGTCGGCTTCCCGCACCTGCACGAGGGCAAGCCGATCGCTGCGCAGATGCCCCGGCAGCGCATCGTGGCGAGGCGCGACTATCGTTACTACTACGCGCTCAACGTGCTGGATGGCGCCCGGCAGCAGCTGTTCTTCTCGTTCGGCCTGTGGGTGCTGGTGAGCCGGTTCGGGCTCGGGGTGTCCGCGGTCTCGCTGGTCGTCATCAGCTCGACCGTGGTCGCCATGCTGTTCTCGCCGTGGGCCGGGCGGATGATCGACCGCCACGGCGAGCGGCGCACGCTCTCGGCCATCAACGTCGCTTACATCGTCGCGCTCGGCGGCTACGCGCTCATGGGCAACGTTTGGCTGGCGTGCGCCTTCTACGTGGTCTACAGCTTCATCGCGCCGTTCTCGGCGATCGGCGCGGCGACCTACCTGCGCAAGATCGCCGTGCCCGCCGACATCGCACCCAGCCTTGCTATGGGCGTGACCCTGCTGCACGCCACGGCCATCGTGGTGCCCGTCGCGGCCGGTCTGATCCTCAACTACGTCGGCTACCAGGTGCCCTTCTTCATCGGCTGCGGTTTCGCGTTCGTCGCGGCGCTGGTCACGCTGCGACTGGACCCGCTCGAGCAACGGTCCGCCGCCCGGGTAGCGCTCGACGATGCCGGGCGCGCTGGGCGGGTCGCCGAGGCGTGAGATAGGCTCAGGCAGTGAAGCTGGACCACATCGACGGCCTGCTCCTGGACATGGACGGCGTGCTCGGCGTCTCCTGGACGCCGCTGCCGGGCGCCGCGGAGGCGGTGACGCGGCTGCACGCCGCCGGCGTGCCCCTGCGCGTCGTCACCAACACGACGGCGCTGCCACAGGCGCGGTTCGGCGCCGTCCTCCGCGAGGCCGGGTTCCCGTTCGCCGACGAGGAGATCCTCACGGCGTCGGTGCTGGCGGCCGCCTGGCTGCGCGCGGAGCGTCCGGGCGCGCGCGTCTTCCTGATCGGGGACGCGCAGCCGGAGGACCTCGCGGGTGTCGCGATGGTCGGGGCGGACGAGGCGCCGGACGTGGTGCTCGTCTCGGGCGCCGACGACTCCTTCTGCTTCTCGACGTTCAACGAGGTCCTGGCCCTCCTGCGCGGCGGCGCGGAGCTCGTCGCCATGCACCGTAACCTCTTCTGGATGACCCGGCGCGGCGAGAAGCTGGACGCCGGGGCGTACCTTCTCGGCCTCGAGGCCGCCACGGGGCTCGAGGCCGTCGTCCTCGGCAAGCCTGCGCCCGGGTCGTTCCGCGCCGGCCTGGACGCGCTCGGCCTGCCGGCCGAGCGCGTCGCCATGGTCGGCGACGACGTGGAGAACGACGTCCTCGCCGCCCAGGCCGTGGGCGTCACGGGCGTTCTCGTGCGCACGGGCAAGTTCCGCGAAGATCAGCTCGCCCGTGCCTCCGGCACGCCCGACCTCGTCATCGACTCCGTGCTCGACGTTCCCGGGCTGCTCGGGCTCTAGCCTGCTCCGCCGCCGGCCGCGGCACCATCCCGTGCCGGCGGCCGCGTGAGTCCTTGCCATCGCGTGGGAACAACCCTAGCATCGGCTGTGAACTTCATCGTGCGCGCGGTCCGGCCAGCATGGCCCGGAGTCAGGGCGCATCGAAAGGGGCAGACAGACATGGGCTGGGCAGCGCTCGTCATCATCGTCATCGTCATCGCGTTCATTGTGGTCGCGATCCTCTCGGGCATCCGCATCGTGCGTCCCACGCATCGCGGCCTCGTGGAGCGCCTGGGCAAGTACAACCGGTTCGCGGGGCCGGGCATCCACCTCACCATCCCGTTCGGCATCGAGCGCATGTTCCAGGTGGACATCCGCGAGACCCTGGTCGACGCCACGCCGCAGACCATCATCACCAACGACAACCTCAACGCGCGCGTCGACGCGCAGGTCTACCTCAAGGTCAAGCCGGACGAGGAGAGCGTCAAGGCGTCGCAGTACAACGTCGCCAACTATCAGCTGCAGATCGTGCAGCTGGCGCGCACCACGCTGCGCAACATCATCGGCACGCTTAGCCTCAAGTCGGCCAACAGCGAGCGCGGCCGCATCAACGAGGAGCTGCGCACCACGCTCCGCACGGAGACCGCCAACTGGGGGCTCGAGATCTTGCGCACGGAGCTCAAGGAGATCGACCCGCCGGCGGACGTGCAGGAGACCATGAACAAGGTCGTCAAGGCCGAGAACGAGAAGATCGCCGCCGTCGACTACGCCACCGCCACCGAGACGCAGGCCGACGGCCAGCGCCGCGCCGAGATCAAGAAGGCCGAGGGCATCAAGCAGGCCAAGGTCCTCGCCGCCGAGGGCGAGGCCCAGGCCATCCAGCTGGTCAACGAGGCGGCCGAGAGGTACTTCGTCGGCAACGCCCAGGTCCTGCGCAAGCTCGAGACGGTGGAGAAGGCGTTCTGGCAGAACGCCAAGATCGTCGTCCCGGCGGACGGCAGTCTGGTGAATGTCATCGGCGACCTCGCCGGCATCGTGCCGGTGCCGGCCAAGCCGGCGCAGCCCAACCCGACGCCTGGTCAGTCGCAGCAGCGGCGCTGAGCGCCCGGCCGCGGAGGCCAAGCGGCGTAGGCGCGGCCCTTGCGGCCGCGCCTACGCCTTCTTCTTGCGCGGCTTCTTCTTGGGCGGCAGCGACGCGGCGTACGCCGCCGCCTTGCGCACCCACACCGCCGCCGCGTCCCGGTCGGCGACCATGGACGGCGGCAGGGCGACGTACTCCTTCATCAGGCGGCCCGGCATGGGCTCGAACGGCCCGCCGCCCGCTGCCGTGACCTCCGCCCGGTCGTCCTCGGAGAGGCGGAGCATCAGCGTCTCCTGCCACACGCCGGCGAAGAGATTGCCGCCGGTGAAGTACGCCGGGCAGCCGAACATGGGCCGGTAGTCCACCGGCTGGTCGAACTCGAGCGCCGCGACCGTCTCGTCCAGGCGCCGGACGAGATCCTCGTCGGGCTTGCGCCATGCGGCCATCACGCCTCCTCCACCAAGCTCCCGCCTCGCCGCTACTTCTTCTCGTGGCGCGGCACGACGAGCACGGGGATGTCGCTGTGGTGCAGCAGCTTGAGGGCGGTGGACCCGAGGAAGGCGGCCGACATCGCGCCCTCGCCGTGGCTGCCGACGACGATCGCCGCGGCGTCCTTCTCGCGCGCCTGCTCGAGCAGGACGTCGACGGCCCTGCCCTCGAACACGCCGCCGCCGGCGCGCACGCCTGCCGCCTCGAGCTCCTTGACGGCCTCCGCGACCCGTTGCTCGCCGTAGGCGCGCACCATGTCCACGTGCTGATCGTACTCGGCGCTGATCATGAGCGGCGAGTCGGTCATGCCCATGGGGACGTAGCCGATGGAGAACTCGTACGCGCTCACGACGAACACCTCGCCGTCGTCGAGGTGCTTCGCGATCTCGGCCGTGTGCGCGAGCGCTCTCCTGGCGCAGTCCGATCCGTCGTAGCCGAGCACGAGCGTGGTCGCCATCGTGTCCCTCCTCGTCGGGTTCCTGCTGGCACTATTTCACGCTCCGGGCAGAGGCGAAACGGCGGCCTGGCCTGCGGGTCGGCTCAGGCGGCGCCGGGCAGTCACGATCAGCCGGCAGTCACGAGCAGCTGGGCGGCTTCACGCGGCGCCGGGCAGAGCAAGGCATGCCCGCGCGCATGCGCACGCCCGGACGTACGCGCAAGTGCACACACGTACATCTGCGCGTACGTTCGCGTGTGCCAGTCCGCGGAGTACTACAGGACGCCGGGACGAGAGGGTTCCACCGGCGTCTGTGGCGCTTGATCTCCTCGCGGAGATCCAAAGGAGCCGTCTCGCGTGCGTGATGGGGCGGCGGCGTGCCGCAGGTCGTGCGCCGCGCGGCGGGTCAGGCGGCGCGCCGCGCGACCTGGCGGGCGACCAGCCCGCGGCGCGGCGCGAAGACGTACGCGAGCAGGAAGGCGGCGGTGGCGATGAGCACGACCGCCGCCCCCGACGCCACGTCGAGGTAGTAGCTCGCGTACAGGCCGGCGACGCTCGAGGCGGCGCCGACGACGGCGGAGACGGCCATCATCGCCGCCAGTCGCCGCGTGAGCAGGTACGCGGTCGCCGCCGGGGTGACCAGCATGGCGGCGACCAATCCCACGCCCACGGTCTGCAGTCCCACCACGATGGTCAGGGCCAGCAGGATGAGCATGGCGAAGCGGAGCGTCTCCGGCCGTTTGCCCAGCATGTGCGCGAGCACGGGATCGAACGAGGCGAGCTGGAACTCCTTGAAGAAGACGATGAGCACCGTCAGCACGATCACCGCGAGGATCCCCGTCAGCCAGAGGTCTCCCGCACTCACCCCAAGGACGTTGCCGAAGAGGATGTGCGTGAGATCGGCGGAGTACGACCGGACCGTGCTCATGAGCAGGACGCCCAGGGCGAGGGCCGCGGCGAAGAGGATGCCGATGGCCGTGTCCTCCTTGACGCCGCCGCGGCGCGAGAACACGCCGATCCCTACTGCGACGAGCACGGCCGCGACGAGCGCGCCGAGCAGGAGGTTCGCGCCGAGCAGGTAGGCGACGGCCACGCCGGGGAGGATGGCGTGGGCCAGTGCGTCGCCGAGGAACGCCATCGCGCGCAGGACGACGAACGTCCCGATCACCGAGCAGAGCACGCCGACGATCAGCGAGGCGATGAGCGCGCGCTGCATGAACTCCAGCGTGAACGGGTCGGTGAACCAGGCGATCATCGCGGCCCCGCGTGCGGCTCGTGGCTGTGCCGGTGGTCCTCGCCGTCCCCGACGTGGCCAGGGCAGCACTGGTCGATGACGACCATGCCGCTGAGGAAGAGCGCCTGGCCGCCGAAGGCCTCGCTGAGGTGGGCCGGCGTGAACACGTCAGGCGGCGCGCCGTAGGCGATCAGCCGCTTGTTCAGGAGAGCGACAAGCTCGAACCGGTCCGCCGCCGTCTGCATGTCGTGCGTGCTGACCAGCACCGTTATCCCTTGGGCGCGCAGGCGCGCGAGCAACGTGAGCAGAGCCTCGCGCGCCCCCACGTCGACGCCGGTGAAGGGCTCGTCCAGGAGCAGGACGTGCGGCTCCTGGGCGAGCGCGCGGGCCAGGAACACGCGCTGCTGCTGGCCGCCGGAGAGCTCGCCGATGGCGCGCTTCTCGAGCTCGGCGATGCCGAGCTCGTCCAGACAGCGCGCCACCACCTCGCGGTCGGCGGCCCTCGGGCGCCGGAACCAGCCGAGGCGCCCGTACCTGCCCATCATGACGACGTCGTGC